>NZ_JADNQZ010000046.1 GCF_015709515.1 Methylocystis sp. H62 | reverse complement strand
GAAAACGGCAGGGCTCTCGGACCGCGGCGCGCGGCGTCTTTTCGATCGGCTCATTGAACTTGACGCGGTGCACGAACTGTCGGGGCGATCGAGCTTCCGGCTTTATGGGCTCTGAAGCGTTTCCAGCCGAAGTGGATGCCGGTTCGGCGCGGGAAACGCGTTTTGAAAATTGTTGTCGAGCAAAGTGCAAGCGGCTCCGATGAAGCAAACGCGGCAAGAAGAGGCGCAAACATGGGCCGCCCCCAAAATAACGAGCTGCACGACTCGTTTGATCCCGTGCTCATGGAGTTACCGGAAGCCGTGCGCTGGCGCGAGTGGATGGGGCGCGTCGAAGCCGTCATTTTCGCCGCGCCAAGCCCCGTACCGCGCGAGGCGCTCGCACGGGTCGTCGGCTCGACCTGCAACCTCGACGAGCTGATTGCCGACATCCGCGACGATTTGCGCGCAAGGCCATACGACCTCGTTTATGTCGCTGGCGGCTATCAACTGCGCACCAAGCCGCGCTTCGCGCCGGCGATCCGCACGGCGGGCGGCGGCGATCTGCGCGACGCCGGCGCCACCGAATTGACGCCGACCGAGATCCTGGCCGTGACCGCGATCGCCTATCTGCAACCCGCCACCCGCGCCGAACTCTCGCGGGTCGCCGGCAAAGAGATCAGCCGCGACGTTATCGGCGCGCTCAAGCGCCATGGCCTGATCGACGGGGCGTTGCGCGCGCCGGAGCCCGGCGCGCCTTTCGCCTATGTGACGACCAAGAAATTCCTGGAGGTCTTCGGCCTCGCCACGCTGCGCGAGCTTCCCGACGTCGAAAGGCTCGAAGACGAAGGACTCTTGGAGCCGCCGAGACCCGAGGCCGATCTCGACGCCGTTCTTTTCGCGGGAGAGGAGGATCTCAATGCGGCGAACGAAGCCGGAGAGCATTGGGAATGATCGGTGAGGGGAGTTCCGCTACTCACTGTCTGCTCGCCGCCCTTTCACGGCGAAAACAGGGGTTCGAATCCCCTTGGGCGCGCCACTTCGGTATAAAACTGCGAACGCCAGCAGCCGCCGATTCTACGCCCGCAGCGGCGACAAGTGTCCGTAGCAGTTCGGTTTTCGTCCCGAGGATGCGAATTTCGCTCGGGTCGACGACCTCGACGCGTTGCGCGAGCGCACGCAAATGGTCCCGCCGATAGGTTCCATCTTCGTTCCGCAGCTTGCGGCGAGCGGCGAGCGCGAACCGCCGCAAACTGTCCGACGTGATCGCCGGCCCGAGTCGCTCCACCGCTGAAGTTGCGCGCTCCGCGTCAGCCTGCGCTTGGTCGCGCACCGCGGTGAGTTCTGCAATGCGAGCTTTCAGCGACGGGTCGGCCATATCGACCACGCCGTTCTCGATCGCTTCGTAAAGACGCTTCAACTTCGCTTCCGCTTCGGCGGCGCGCTTGCGCAGCTCCGCGATGTGCCCGCGACGGCGTTCATTCCATTCCTCACGTCGCTCAAGCAATTGATCCATCATCGTCGTCAAACGCGCCGGATCGAGCAGCCGCCACTCCAGGTGATCGACGACGGCGCGATCGAGCTTGTCCATGGGCACTGTCAGACCGCGACACCCACGCTCGCCCTGCCGCGCCTTCGTCGAGCAGGTGTAGTAGCGATACATGCCGCCGGCGCTGCCCTTGCCGGTCCGTAGCGTCATCGCACCGCCACAGGATGCGCAGAAGCAAATCCCGGTCAGCAAAGTCGGGCCGCTCACCGCGCGCGGCGGCATCCATTTCGGACTGCGCGCCTTCAACGCCGCCTGGACCGCCTCGAACTCCACTTCGGTGATAATCGGCGGAACGTCCATGACAGCATGCTCGGCCTTAGGTTTTGCCGTGCGCGTTTTGTGATCGCGCGTATTGAACCGATGCTGCCCGATATAAGTCGTGCGCGTGAGGATCTGATGCACCGAGGCGATGCCCCAGCGGCCGCCGTCGCGGGTGCGGATGTTGCGCTCGTTCAAATGCGTCGTGATCGACTTAATGCCCATCGGGCCGCTGTCGCCGTCGCCGGTTAGCGCAAGTCGGTAGATCAGGCGCACCGTGTCAGCGTGGATCGGATCGATTTCCAGCTTCTTCTTGATCTTCGCGCCGCGCTGCTCTGCGGCCACGATGCGATAGCCAATCGGCGGCAGTGCGCCGTTCCAATAGCCCTGACGCGCATTCTCCTTCATGGCGCGCAGGGTGTGCTTGGCGTTCTCCTTCGACTGGTATTCGTCGAACAGCGTCATGATCTGACGCATCATCACGCTCATCGGATCGTCACCGAGGTCCTGCGTGATCGAGATCAGCCGCACGCCGTTCTTGGCGAGCTTGCGGACATAGAATTCGAACTGGAACTGGTCGCGGAAGAAGCGCGAAAAGGAATGGACGATGATGACGGTGAAGGTCGGCGGTTTCACCAGCGCCGCGTCGATCATCGCTTGAAACGCCGGCCGGCGATCGTCCGTGGCGGTGTTGCCGGTCTCAACGAATTCAGCCGCGACGTCCCAGCCCTTGGCGACGCAATAGGCCGTAATCTGCCGGCGCTGATCGGGGATCGACAGATCGCTCTCCGCCTGCCGCCCGGTCGAGACCCGCAAATAGAGGGCGGCGCGAGCAGCGCCGGCGACCGGGACCGCCTCATCACCAACGAGGACAGGACCGGTCATGAGCACATCTCTTCGTCATGCCTTGGGTCCGAAAATCCCGTCGAGCAAATCGGCGAAGTGCGCCTCCATGACTCGCAGCTCCGCATCGGTGATGGGCACGATGTCGGGCCAGTCGTCCGTGACCAAGATGGCCGACGGCTCGGTCTGAGGCGGTTTGGCGCGAGGCCGCGGCGGTTGCGCATAGTCAAAGAGATCGTCCGGCGCGGCGGACAATCTGGCGAAGCGATGTGGCGATCGTTGGCGGCTGCTGGCCATCCTGCAAGCATGCCGCCAGCTTTGCTCGCGCGGAACCATCCGACTCCACGCCATGGTCCGATGCGTAGGGTCGGCGGCAGCGACAAGCCATCGGCGCGTGCGGCGAACGCTGGCGCGTTGTCGGCGGGCCGCCATGAAGCCATCACGTCTAAAGATGTTTGGGCATTCGTCACGGCTACATCCTCTCCAATGCCGTCACCGCCGATGACGCCAGCAGGAACAGCCGGTTCGGACGCAATGGGAATCGACGGAAGCCAAGTCCTTCATAGAATGTTGCGGCCCGCTCATCCTTGGCATCGACCACGATGGCGAGCACCGCGAGCGCTTGGGCAGCGCCAAGGATGCGGCGCACCGCATCCGCCACCAGGAGATCGCCGAGGCCCTTGCCGCGCATGCGCGCGTCACGCGCCAAGCGTCCGATCAGCGCAGCCGGGACACCGTCGTCATAGCGCGGCAGCTTGCGCGCGATTTCTTCCGGCAGATCGTCGAGGTCCAGCTTGAACGCGCTGAGACTGTAGAAGCCCACGACGCCCAAATCCGAGTCCACAGCAATAAACACGCGCGCCACGTTGCGACGTTCGTCCTGGCTCGCCCGACGCCGGAACCAGTCGTCCAGTTCGGCCTGCCCGCAGGAGAACTTCGAGCGGTCGTGCTGCTTGCCCAGAGCTTCGAAGGTGATGGCCAACTTTCTTCAGCCCATGAGATCGCGATGGCGTCGAAGGGCGGCGATGAGCTTCTCGGATGGCTCAGGAGGATTCATCAACGCTTGGAAGAAAACCTCCCGATCCGCGCCGGTCAGGACCATGCGCTCGTGCTCGTCCAACACCCGGCGTGCGCCCTCATAGGCAAGGTCGCCCGCGGTCAGGCCGGTTACGGCCATGGCCCGTTGGATCAGCTCCTTGGCGGAGGCGCCGACGCGCAGTTCGATCCGTTCGCGTTTGATTTCGCGGTCCGATTTCCGACGATTTGAGGTTGCTGGCATGAGAAATCTCCTTCGTGCATAATGTACGGGATTATGCCGTGCGTTTCAACTCGTTTCTGTCGGGAAGTCGCCCGACAACCGCGCCGCCGCCGCTACGGGCATGGTCCGCCGACGTTTGAGAGTGAGAGGGCCGCGGCTGTCGCCGTGACGGGTTTGAGGTCGAGAGAGAGGCTCCCGGCCGGCCCGTCATGGAGATTCTGCCATGACCCAGACAAGCACCATCACCGATCGGGACGCCTTCGGTCCACCGCCGGTTTCGACCGGATATAAAGTCGACATCTCGCGCGGCGAACGAATTGGGCGCGTGTCGTCCGAATGGTTCTCACGGCCCGACGACGAGCGCTATCTGTCGCTCAGCGCCCTCTACGCCGCCGTTCGCGCACGCGCCGACCGCGCCACCGCCCGCACCGTCGAGACCCGGACCCTTCGTGTCGAGGCCAATCGCGATAACGCCGAACGCCTGGCCCTGATCGTGCCCGGCCGCGAGGAACCCATCGCTCCCACGCACTGGTCATTCGGCCAGATGTGCAGCTTGGTCGGCGCGCCCGCCAGCTACATGCGGCAGCTCCCCGCGCCGCTTGCCGGCATCAACATGCAGCACGGGCTGCTCTCGCACCGAGCCGAGCTGGTGAAGACGCTGGAGGCGGACGACGGGCGGATTGAACTGCGCGCTGTCACCGGCCCGGACTATGGCCGCATCTGGGACCATGAGCTGGTCGCCGCGGTCATGAAGATCGCCGGCGAAGGTACGGGCGATACGCGCTGGAAGGTGCCGGGCCTGCTCGACTGGTCGAGCATGACGCACAACCCGTTTGTCGAGGTGACCAAAGACACCACCACCCTCTACGCCTCCGATCGCGATGTCTTCCTCTTCCTTGTCGACGACGCACATCCGATCGAAGCCGGCCGCCTCCCCAACGGCGATCCCGATCTCTACTTCCGCGGCTTCTACTGCTGGAACAGCGAGGTGGGCTCCAAGACGCTCGGCATGGCGTCCTTCTATCTCCGTGCCGTCTGCATGAATCGCAATATCTGGGGCGCCGAAGGCTTCGAGGAGATCTCGATCCGCCACAGCAAGTTCGCCAGCCACCGCTTCGCGCATCAGGCGGCGCCAGCGCTGGAACGCTTCGCCACGTCATCGCCCGCGCCGTTTCTGGCGGGGATCAGGGCCGCTCGCGAGCAGATAGTTGCCCGCAAGGATGAGGATCGCGAGAGCTTCTTGCGCAAACGCGGCTTCTCGCGTCCGGAGACCGAGAAGATCATCGCCACCGTGCTGGAGGAAGAAGGGCGGCCGCCGGAGTCGATCTTCGATTTCGTCCAGGGAGTCACAGCGCTCGCCCGCGCCAAGCCGCATCAGGATGCGCGGCTGGAACTGGAGGGCAAAGCCGCGAAACTCCTTTCCAGCGTCCATTAGTGCTGGGAGGCGTGGAGCCGGGTCCGCGGCTCCACGCCTTTAGGTCCCGGGAACGGCGAAGTCGACCGGTCAATGCTGTTCCAGGCACGATCTGATGACGTAGTTCCACTCGCCGTGAAACGCTCCGCACTCGACCTTCAGTTCTCGCAGTTCCTTCTTTGAGATATCCTTGCCAGTGGGATAGCGCCGACGATCGAGTCGGACGCGCACGACGAGACCACCTCGGTTGGCCGTATTGCCAATGAGGTTGATGACGGTCTCGCAGGTCCGCAGAGGGCGTCCGCGCCGACCGCGAGATCGACGACTTCATGACGGTCCCGCGCCCGCGCCCAGGGTGAGGAGAAGCTCGTCCAGTTGCTCGAACGTCTCTCCCATCGCATCCGCCGCCCCGGTGCCGGCGGCGTCGAGAGCTTCCTTCGAGGGATAAAGCTCGTGCATGACCAGCAATGTCTTGCCGCCTGTTTCCGCGAAGGTCACCGTCGTGACCTGCCCATTCTCATCTTCCTCATTGGTCCAGACGAGGCGCGAGTGCGGTGTTACTTCCTTGTACGTGCCGAAGAACGCCGACTGTGAGTCCCCGTGTGCGAACTCCAAACGGTACCTGCCCCCGACACGAACATCCATTTCGCAGGAAAGCAGGGACATTCCCATCGACTTCGGCACCCACCACTGCCTGAACAGCTCGGGCTTGGTCCACGCCTCGAACACGAGGCGCGCCGGGCCGTTGAAGCTTCGCGTAACCACGAGCTCACGCTCGGACTTACGTTCCACCGTCGTGCGGTTCTTCATGGGGGTGGGCTCACTATCTCTTCTTTCGTCCATCGACCTTCTCCTTCCGTTTCAATTCCTCGACAATTTTGTCCAACGCGTCGAAGCGTGCGTCCCAGAGCTGGCGGTGCCTCTCGATCCAGGCCGCCTCTTGCTCCAGTCCGCGTAGGCCGAGCTTGCAGGTCCGCACGCGCCCGACCTTCTTCGTGGCGACGAGCCCCGCCTGCTCCAGGACGCCGACGTGCTTCTTCATGCCCGTAAGGGTCATGTGGAACTTCTCGGCAAGCTCCGTGATCGAAGCGTCCGCACGTCCGAGGTGCTCCAGAACGCCGCGTCGGGTGGCGTCCGAGAGCGCGGCGAACGAGGCATCCAAACGGGTCTGGGAATACTGAGCCATGTGGTTCAGTATGTAGCACACGGATTGGCGGGCATGCAAGTGGAGGCCGAGCGCGCGCAGCGTTGCCGGCCGCCTCCTCCCAAATCGACCTCATTTCGATGCAGATTCGATCGACTCGGCGATCCACAGGCCCTGGCGATTCCGCGCCGCCGCAGCCTCCTGGAGGAAGAGGGCTGCGCTCGCTTCGTGACGGGTTGGAGGTCGACAGAGAGGCTCTCGGCCGCACGTCGCGGAGTATGTCTAGGAGCAGTTAGCGCTAATCCTCAATCTTCGGCGCGGTTGCTTCCGCTACGCCCGCACGTGAAAGCCTAGCAAGCGTGGATACGAGACCAACTGTGTCGGGATAAATGCCGATAGAGGGCATCTTGCCCCAGACGATCCGGACGACATGGACCCCAGGCGTGGACGTGCGGACGCCATCGGTCCCGGAATTGCTCTCAAGCCAATCCGCGGCGACAAGCGTATTCCACGGCGGGCCGGCAATCCGGATCGAGCGTACTTCGAAGCTGATATCCGGGAGCAACCGGTAAAGCCTCTCGTACCAGAGCTTTGTTTTCTCGATCGTTGTGCGTGTGCCCCCGAGGGCGTGGTCGCCAAGAAAGATGTGCTCGAAGCGCGGGGCCAATCCTTCGAGCACCGGCGCAGCGTCGCCCTTGCTGACGGCCGAGAACAGATCTTCGACTCGCTTGCGGACGATCGCGTGGTACATGACGCCCCCATAGGGCTGTGATTGAACTTGCCCTAACATAGTCAGTTCAATCATTCAACTGTCAGGAGGGCCGGTGCAGAGAACGAGCTTCAAGAACATGCGACGCTCCTTGGCGCAGGCACTGGAGCTGATCGGCGACTGGTGGACTCCTCTGATCCTGCGAGATGTGTTCCTCGGGCTTCACCGGTTCGACGAGGTCGTCGAGAACCTCGGGATATCGCGCAATCTGCTGGCACGCCGCCTCGCCATGCTGGCGACGCACAAAATCATCGCGCGCAAGGTCTATTCGCGTCGGCCCGTCCGCTACGAATACCGGCTAACCGCCGCGGGTGAAGAGCTTGTCCCGATCCTCGTCGCGTTGACGGCGTGGGGGGACCGCTGGAGCGCTCCACCCGGAGGAGCGGCGATCGAATTCGTCCATACTGCCTGCGGACATCGCTTCGCCCCGAGCATCGTCTGTTCTCAATGCGGGGAAGAGATCGACGCGGCGACCACGGTGGGAGCGGCGCGTCCCGGCGCCAAATCCGGCCCGGGCGTCACGGTGATCGCGCGCAAGCTCGCCCAAGCCACGTGAGCGCAGGTCTACGATCGCGCGGCCTCAGCCTCCTAGAGGAAGTGGGCTGCGCTCGCTTCGTGACGGGTTGAGGTCGAGAGAGAGTCTTACGGCCGCCCGTCATGGAGAATGACCATGACCCGAGTTCAGAAGATCGTCCTGTCCTCATCGCGGGACATCCCGTTCAACAAACTGGTGCTGAGCCAGTCCAATGTCCGCCGGATCAAGGCCGGCATCTCGATCGACGAACTGGCCGAGGACATCGCCCGGCGCACGCTCCTGCAGAGCATCACCGTGCGGCCGGTTCGCGATACCGAAGGCGTCGAGACTGGCATGTTCGAGATTCCGGCTGGCGGCCGCCGCTTCCGCGCGCTCGAACTTCTGGTCAAGCAGAAGCGCTTGGCCAAGACCGCGCCCGTGCCCTGCGTCGTGCGCGAGGACGGCATTCCCGAGGAAGACGGTCTCGCCGAGAACATCCAGCGCGCGCCGCTGCATCCGCTCGATCAGTTCCGGGCGTTTCTGGCGCTGCGTGATAAGGGCCAGTCCGAGGAGGACATCGCCGCGGCCTTCTTCGTCGCCGTGTCGGTGGTCAAGCAGCGTCTGCGCCTCGCATCCGTCTCGCCCAAGCTGCTCGACGTCTATGCCGATGACGGCATGACGCTGGACCAGCTCATGGCGTTCACGGTCAACGGCGATCACGAGCGCCAGGAACAGGTGTTCGAGCGCCTGAGTCAGTCCTACTCCAAGGAACCGCACGTCATCGGCGGCGGTCGTGAAAGCGACGCCAAATGCCTTCTGGCAGGCGGCAAGACCGAGGGCGAGCGCGACGTGAGTCTTGCCGGTTCCGGATGGACCGAGCGCGATGCAGTTCTGTCGCTTCTCGATCCATTCGCACCGCGCCAGCTCCAGCACCAGGGGCTTGTTGAGCGAGGGCTGCGCCGCGAAGTCGAAGGTGTCGAGGCTTTTGATCTGCGTAAAGCGCGCCAAACGAATGCGGCGCTCGACGTTGCGCCGTTCGCGATCGATGCGCTCCAGTTCGCACAGACGCAGCAAATAGCGCGGGTAATCGGCGCGGTCCTGCGCAGATTCCATCGCCACTTTCTCATATTCGCGGGCGAAGGTGGGAAGCTTCAGCGCCTTGAGATGATTGCCCAGCAGCACCTGCGGCGCGACGATCGTTTGGGAGGTCGACTCCTGCGAGGCGCTCATGCCGAAACTCGTGCACTTGGCTCGATAGCGGCTGCGTTGGCGACGAGCCCGAGATAGGCGCGGGGGTCTGTCGCGCCGACCGTCGCCACTGGCAGATAGGGGTAGAATGTCAGATCGAGCCGGGCTGGCCGGTTCTCCAATTTGGCGAGCAGGAGCATCTTCACCGCGTCAAAACTGATTGCGCCAAGACGCAGCGCCTCCGCGATGGCCTGTTCGACGAGATGTTGATGGAAGTCCTCCATCAATCGCAGCACCTGGATGAACTCGCGGCGCCCGCTGTTTCCCATGCGCGCCTCCATCAACCGCCGCAGACGATAGACGCAATCGGCGAGGCGCCAGTCGTCGAGCGGCGCGGCCTGATCGAGCGCCTTGCTCTTGTGTTCGAGCAAGGCGAGATAATGCAGCGGATTATAAATGAACTCGGCCTTGTCGTAGCTGCGCGCGTGCACGGCGACCGTCTCGCCGCGACAGACAATCTCGACTCTGTCGACGTAACCCTTCGCCAAAACTTCTTGATGGCCATAGCGCGTTGGAACCGAGTAATCGTTGTTGCGGTAGCGCACCTGCGACATGGACGAGACGCGCGTCGCAATCTTATGACAAGCGTCGTAAGGGGTCGGCGGCAACGGCATGAACGCGGATATGTCCGCCTGCATGCGTTCGCCAATCCTCATCGACTGGCCGCGCAAGATTGCCTGTCGCCGCTTCGTGCAGGCGTCGAGCAGCCTTACGTTGAGCGCGTCGAAACTCTCCGCTACGGGCAGAGGCGTCATGAAGTTGCGCCGGACATATCCGACCAGCCCCTCGACCTTGCCCTTGTCATTGCCTTTGCCCGGTCTGCCGAAGCGATCCTCGAACGGGTAATGGCTCTGGAGTTCCGCGAACATTTGCGAGCGCAGGCGTTCTCCGCCCTTCACGATCTTGGCCACCGCGAGCCGAGTGTTGTCGTATAAAATCGATTGCGGCACGCCGCCGAAAAAATCGAACGCCGCGACATGACCATCGCAAAAGGCTTCCGCTGTCTCGGCGGGATAGGCCTTGACGAAGCAACCGTCCGAATGTGGCAGATCCACGCAATAGTAATGAAAGCGGACCTTCTTACCCGCGATATAGGCGTCCGCTTGGCAAAAATCCGCCTGCGCCTGTCCTGGGCGATGGCTGAGCGGAATAAACATCTCGCGCGACCGCAACAGCGCCCGCGCCACATACTCGCGAACGATCGTGTAGCCGCCGGAAAACCCCTCTTCGTCCCGCAACCGTTCAAAAATCCGCTGCGCCGTATGCCGCTGTTTTTTGTGAACGCTCCGGTCGCCCTCCAGGATCTTGTCGATCCCAGCCATATACGGCCCGAGCTTCTTCGATACCGGCCGCTCGCGCCGCCGATAACCCGGCGGAACCGAATACTGGAGCATCTTCGTGATCGTGTTGCGGTGAACGCCAAAGCGCTTAGCCGCCTTCCGCCGGCTCAGCCCCTCCGCCATCACTGCGCGTCGTATCGCGGCATAGAGTTCCACTGTGAACATCCTTTCGGCCTCTCAATGCCAGTCGATGACATCGAGTCGGCCTATCAGGACCGGTACACTTTTGCCCCGCCATCAAAGCGGAAGATCAAAACCGGTTCAGTGGTACACTTTGCGCCCGCGCTTTAGACGCTCGCCGCTTATGCCGCGCGCCGCGATCAATCGCGATCCCTGGTCGCGGAAGCGGCGATCGCCTCCTTCCTGTCGCCCGACGCCGCCGAGCGCCAGGAAGCCGCGACCACCAAGCGGTTGGATCAGCTCGACCGGCGCATGACGCGCATGGAACGCGATCTCGGCATTTCCGTGGAAATGCTCGCGGTGTTCGTCCGCCACTGGCTCGCCACCAATCCGCCTTTGCCAGAGCCCGCCCAGGCAGCCGCGCGCGCGCAGGCGGGCGAGCGCTACGACGCCTTCGTCGCCGCGCTCGGGCGGCGGCTCGCGAAGGGGCCGAAGGTGCGTGAGGAAATTTCCGATGATATCGTCGGAGGCCAAGGCGCAGAATGACCGTCGCTCGGCAGCAGTGTCTCAGTTTAAGTTCCGTACAGCAGCTTTTGACCGCAAACGGCCTCGCTGCAGACATGCATGATCGGACCGCCATCAGGCAGGAATTCGCCGATCGCGGCCCTACGCAATCTTCAAGGCCCGATAGGGTCGCCATTCTCACGCGCCCTTCCACGCGCCAGCATACTTCTTCCGGTACTTGGCGTCCGGTTCCAACTCGATCAGCGCAAGAGTTGTCGACTTCACAGCGGCGTCGCCCGTTTCGTCGAATAGGCGGCGAAGGACACAGGCGATGTCATAGCGGATCAGCGTGCTGTTCTTCTCTCGGGAAGACTCGACAAAGCGCGCGCGCAGGCGCTTCACGAGTTTGGAACGCAGTTGGGTGTCCGCCTTTCCCACGCGCCACAGGGCGAGCAGAACGTGGCGCGCGGTCACGAACGCTTTGTCATGCGTCGCCGCCATCAGATCATCCAGCGCGGCGGCAACAGTCTTCCTGGATGCGTTGGGGGAGAGGGCACAAAGCATCTGGCCCGCAATCGAGCGCACGCGACCGTCCTTGTGCTTCATGAGCGGTGCGATTTCCGCGCAAGCGGCGTCGGCCCATCTGGCGCTGTCCTCCGTCGCGAGCAAGAGAAACTCGTAGGCTTCGCCGTGCGTGCTAAGATCGCCGGAGGCGAGGTTGGCGATGGCGCTGGTCACTTCAGCGGGAATTGTTGCCTTGCTCACGACTGCCTCGCTCAATGCTTTTGCGCGATTTGGATGAGGTTGCCGCAGGTGTCATAGAACACCGCCGTTGTGACCGGCCCTAGCGCCGTGGGCGGCTGCGTGAAGCGCACGCCCTGCTTGGAAAGGCGGTCATACTCCGCTTGCACATCGTCGACGCCGAAGGATGCGCAGGGAATGCCGTCCGCAACGAGCGCCGCCTTGAATGGCTTTGCGGCCGGATGTTCGTCGGGCTCCAGAAGCAGTTGCACGCCGTCCAAATCGCCGGCCGACACCATCGTCAGCCAACGGTGGCCGCCCATCGGAATATCGTCCTTTGGCGCGAAGCCGAGGACGTCCAGATAAAATTTCAGGGCCTTCTCCTGGTCGTCGACAAGCACGCTGGTAAGGACAATTTTCATTTCGGCGCCTCGCTTTTTGCTTTGGGGTCGGACTCGGCCAAGGGCCTCATCCAGAGTTTCCACGCGCGCCGCAGCGGCGCGCGATCGAGAAAGTGGTGTTTGCTTCGCTAGCGCCATTCGGAACGCACGAGACCGGCGTCCTCAAGCACGGACAGGTGTCGCGACAAGGCTTGCCGCGAAAGACTTGCCCCGTGCAATTGCGTTAGCCGAACGTGCAATTCGAATATTGTTTGACCGTCGGTTTTCGACAATTCGTCAAGCATGCGACGGCGCGTAGCATCCGAGAGGGCAGCAAAAATACCGTCAAGGTCCATGCGCGACCTGTACCAAAACGCGCATCATCATGCAACAATTGTATTGCATGATGATGCGCGCTAGCTGCTGCGTACGACCCCGTTGCGATTTTTTTGACAGCACCCTGGCTCAAATGGGCCATCGATGCCGAGGTCGGCATATTGTGGCGAAGGGCGGGGTCGATCAACATCTGCCCTTCCCGCCTGCCCGGCCCATTACGCCGGAGATCGCCGATTCCGGTCGCTACCCGCGCAAAGTTCCGGAGCGTTCAGCTGCGCTTCCCCTTCGCCGCATTTTTTGCCGTGTTCAGCGCCGTGGCCTCGCGGATGAGCGCCATAAATGCCCTCTCGCCAATGTGATCGCCCTCGTGGATGTCGATGCCGCGCCGCGTTCCGCCATCGAGGCCCGCGTTGAAGAGCCGCGAAGGGTCCTTGAGCGCGGCGCCATGCATGAACGTCAGCTTGACCTTGTCCTTGTAGATTTCGCCCGTGCAGATGATGCCGTCGTGCGACCATGTGGGCACGCCGGCCGGGTTGGCCGCTTTCGGCCACTTCGCCTCTTCGACCGCGTCCGGATCGGCTTCGCGAATGAGCGTGCGGATACGGTCGAGGGTCTCGCGGGCGCCAATCGCCCCGCACTGATGACGATGAGATTGGCGCCTTGGCTGTGCGAGGGACAGGTTTCTTCGTCATAGGTTTCAGGCTCCTGCGCGACGCTTCGGCAAATACGGCGCCACGAAGATGTAAATGCCGCTCAGCGCGAGCAGGGCGAGCGGGAAAAGCGGCAGATAGGCCATCCACTGGATCGGGTCCGGCCGCGCAAGCGCGACGGTCGTGGCGACGACGCTCAGCACAAAGAGCATCGACACCCAGCGGTGAAACTGGCGAATGAGCTTGCTCACAGAGGCCTCCTTGCTCCGCGTGTGAATGAATTTGGCGTACATCAGGCGCGTGCCTCGATCATCTTCCAGGCGTTGCCAGAGGGATCGCGGAGGTTGGCGTCGACGCCGCCGAAGCGAGCCATCGGCTCCTGTGTAAACTCGACGCCCTTGGTGCGCATACGCTCATAGGCGGCGCGGCAATCATCGACGACGAGCACCAGAGGCGGCATGGCGCCCTTGGCCACCATTTCGCGCATGGTCTGCGCGGTTGCGGCGTCGAGCACGGGCTCTTGTGGCAGGAAGAGGCCCAACTCGAACGAGCGCTGATCCGGATGCTTCACGGTGAGCCAGCGGTAATTGCCGTTGCGATTGTCCGCATGGGGCACGAAGCCCAGCTTGTTGATGTAGAAGTCGAGCGCTTCGTCCTGATCGTGGACGTAGAGACCTATTACGCCAATACCTGCAGTCATTTGGGAACCTCCGTTTCGTCTGGCTCCTTTCTATCGCCGCCTTGCTGGCGACGCTTCTCCGAAACTGCGGTCTTGAGGTTGGGGCGAAACGCGGCGCTGACGAAGCAGTGCGGAACCTGTTCGAGCGCATAAGCGGTCGCCTGCTCGCGAGCGCGCAGTTCGGTGGGGCTGTCGCCGGTGATGTCCTTGAAGACGCGCCCGAACGTGCCGAGGCTCGACCAGCCGGTCTGGAAGGCGATGTCGATGATCGGCTGGTCGGTGTCGCGCAGCAGCGCCTTGGCGCGTTCGATGCGACGCGTCAGCAGATAGCGATGCGGCGGGATCCCGAAGGCATCCTTGAATGAGCGCGCGAAGTGCGCCTCGGATATGCCGCTAACGCTTGCGAGCCGCTCGACGGGCCATTCCTCTTCGGAGGCCGCGTCCATGCGGTCCTTCGCGCGCAATAGTCGGCGCAACAGCGCGGGTTCCTGATTGGACATACGATAATCCGCCAAACTCTGTTGCGACCATCGTGGCACCACATAGCGGGCTTCGGGTTTGCTGTCTCGGTGGCGAGTTGTGGTTGCAATACGTTGAGTTCGTGCGGCGAGTTCGCGCCATGAACACCCAGGGCACCCTGGTGTGACGGACGGCATTGTCGCTCAAGATCTGCCATTCCTGAAAAAAGCCAAAGAACTTGGAGGGGCATCTCGACCTGAGAAACAGCCCGCGCCGGGCATCGCAGGGGTTTGTCAATTCCGCCGTCTCCCTGTCTTTGTACGCCAGAGCACGACGACCCCATTCTGCTTGTTGTCATGCCCTGACTTCTGCCTCTTCTACTGATCCCCGATCCAGGGCCGCATGTCTGCGGTCCCGCACAGACGGGGACGACATGGCGGTTTCTCACCAGCAATCAGAGGCAATCCAGCGAGGCGCAAGCATGTTGCGCACGGCCCTCGGCCCCGCCATAGCCGGATTCCTGGAAGACCCGTCGATCGTCGAGGTGATGCTCAATCCCGACGGGCGGCTCTGGATTGACCGGCTGTCCGAGGGACTCTCCGACACCGGAGAGCGCCTGTCGCCCGCGGACGGCGAACGCATCGTCCGCCTGGTCGCGCACCGCGTCGGCGCGGAGGTCCATTCCGGTTCACCGCGCGTTTCGGCGGAGCTTCCCGAGACGGGAGAGCGGTTCGAGGGCCTTCTGCCGCCCGTCGTCGCCGCTCCGGCGTTCGCGATCCGCAAACCGGCCGTCGCCGTCTTCACGCTCGCTGACTACGTCGCCGCCGACATCATGTCGGCCGAACAGGCGGAGATGCTCCGTCGCGCCGTTGCGGATCGCCGCAACATCCTCGTCGCCGGCGGCACCTCGACCGGCAAGACCACGCTCACCAACGCGCTGCTCGCCGAGGTGTCGAAGACCTCCGACCGCGTCGTTCTGATCGAGGATACGCGCGAGCTGCAATGCGCCGCGCCCAACCTCGTCGCCATGCGCACCAAGGACGGCGTCGCCTCGCTATCCGATCTCGTCCGCTCCTCGCTTCGCCTACGCCCCGATCGCATTCCAATCGGCGAGGTGCGCGGCGCCGAGGCGCTGGATTTGCTCAAGGCCTGGGGGACGGGCCACCCGGGCGGCATCGGCACCATCCACGCCGGCACCGCGCTCGGCGCGCTGCGCCGCCTTGAGCAGCTCATCCAGGAAGCCGTCGTCACCGTCCCGCGCGCACTGATCGCAGAGACCATCGATCTCGTCGCAGTGCTCAGTGGCCGCGGCGCAAGCCGCCGCCTCGCCGAACTCGCCCGCGTCGATGGCCTCCAGTCGGACGGCGACTACCGCGTCATCCCCGCAACTCAGCCCGCTTCAGGAGACCTCACATGATCCGCCATGCCTTGCGTATTCGCAGTCATATCGCGACGGCCGTGTCCGTCACCATCGTCAGCATGATGCTGGCGCCCGCCGCCCATGCATCCGGTTCGTCCATGCCGTGGGAAGCGCCGCTGCAATCGATCCTCGAATCCATCGAGGGACCTGTGGCCAAGATCATCGCCGTGATGATCATCATCATCACGGGTCTAACACTCGCCTTCGGCGATACGTCTGGCGGCGCGCGGAAGCTGATCCAGATCGTCTTCGGCCTGTCGATCGCCTTCGCCGCGTCGAGCTTCTTCCTGTCGTTCTTCTCGTTCGGCGGCGGAGCGCTCGTCTGATGGCGAGCCTGATCGACAGCGCCAGCGAAGTGCCGGGCTACGCCGTCCCGGTCCATCGCGCACTCACCGAGCACATTCTGCTTGGCGGCGCGCCACGCTCCATCGCGATCCTCAACGGCACGCTGGCGGCGGCGCTCGGCCTTGGCCTGCGCCTCTGGCTGGTCGGCCTCGGGCTCTGGGCGATCGGGCATTTCGCGGCCGTGTGGGCGGCCAAGCGCGATCCGCAATTCGTCGACGTGGTGCGCCGGCATCTGCGCATTCCCGGCCATCTGAGCGCGTGAGGTCCCAATGATGAACCTTGCCGAATATCGCCGGACCTCAACCCGCCTCGCGGATTTCCTGCCCTGGGCCGCGCTCGCGGGCGAGGGCATCATCCTCAACAAGGACGGCAGTTTCCAGCGCACCGCCCGCTTTCGCGGTCCAGACCTGGATTCCGCGGTGCCGGCCGAACTCGTCGCCGTCGCCGGCCGCCTCAACAACGCCTTCCGCCGCCTTGGCTCGGGATGGGCCATTTTCGTGGAGGCGCAACGCCATGGCGCCGGCGCCTATCCGGCGAGCCGCTTTCCCGAGGCCGCGTCCGCCCTGGTCGATGCCGAGCGCAAGGCCGATTTCGAGGAAGACGCCTCGCACTTCGAGTCCAGCTACTTCCTGACCTTCGTCTACCTGCCGCCGGCCGAGGACGCCGCCCGCGCCGAAGGCTGGCTCTATGAAGGCAAGGCCGATAACGGTCTCGACCCTCATGAGGTGTTGCGCGGCTTCGCTGACCGCACCGACCGCGTGCTTCAGCTCATCGAGAACTTCATGCCGGAATGCGCATGGCTCGATGACGGCGAGACACTGACCTATCTGCATTCAACCGTCTCGACCAAACGCCATCGCGTGCGCGTGCCCGAGACGCCGATGTATCTCGATGCGCTGCTGGCCGATCAGCCGCTCACCGGCGGACTGGAGCCGCGTCTCGGCGACACGCATCTCCGCATCCTGACCATCGTCGGTTTTCCGACCGCGACCACGCCCGGGCTGCTCGACGATCTCAACCGGCTCGCCTTTCCGTATCGCTGGTCGACGCGCGCCGTCCTTCTCGACAAGACCGACGCCACCAAACTGCTCACCAAGATCCGGCGGCAGTGGTTCGCCAAGCGCAAGAGCATCATGGCGATCCTGAAGGAGGTGATGACCAACGAGGCGTCGGTGCTCGTCGACACCGATGCGGCGAACAAGGCGGCGGACGCCGACCTCGCGCTCCAGGAACTCGGCGCCGACTATGCCGGTCAGGCCTATGTCACCGCGACGGTCGCCGTCTGGGACGCCGATCCACGCATCGCAGCCGAAAAGCTGCGTTTGGTGGAGAAGATCGTTCAGGGCCGCGACTTCACCGCGATGGCGGAGACAATCAACGCCGTCGACGCCTGGCTTGGCTCGCTGCCGGGCCATGTCTACGCCAACGTCCGGCAACCTCCGATCTCGACGCTCAATCTCGCCCACATGATTCCGCTGTCGGCGGTGTGGGCGGGGCCGGAACGGGATGAGCATTTCGGGCAGCCCCCCTTGCTATATGGCAGGACCGAAGGCTCGACCCCGTTCCGGTTTTCCCTTCATGTCGGCGACGTCGGTCACACGCTCGTCGTCGGACCGACCGGCGCGGGGAAGTCCGTGCTGCTGGCGCTGATGGCGCTCCAGTTTCGCCGCTATCCGGGCTCTCAGGTGTTCGCCTTCGATTTCGGCGGCTCGATTCGCGCTGCCGCGCTCGCTATGGGCGGCGATTGGCACGATCTCGGCGGCGGGCTGACCGAGGGCGCGGCCGACAGCGTCTCACTGCAACCGCTCGCCGGGATCCACCACGCGCCGGAGCGCGCGTGGGCGGCGGATTGGATCGTCGCGATCCTGCAGCGCGAGGGCGTGACGATCGCGCCCGAGGTGAAGGAATACATCTGGACGGCGCTGACCTCGCTGGCCAGCGCGCCAGTCGGCGAACGCACGCTCACCGGACTCGCCGTCCTCCTTCAATCGAACGACCTCAAGCAGGCGCTTCGGCCCTATTGCGTCGGCGGCGCCTATGGCCGGCTGCTCGATGCCGAGAGCGAGCATCTTGGCGAAGCCTTTGTGCAGGCGTTCGAGACCGAGGGCCTGATCGGCACGGACGCCGCGCCGGCGGTGCTCGCCTATCTCTTCCACCGCATCGAAGACCGCCTCGATGGCAGCCCCACGCTGCTCATCGTCGACGAGGGCTGGCTGGCGCTCGACGATGAGGACTTCGCTGGTCAGCTCCGCGAGTGGCTGAAGACACTGTGCAAGAAGAACGCCTCCGTCATCTTCGCCACTCAGTCGCTTTCCGACATCGACAGCTCGGCGATCGCGCCCACCATCGTCGAGAGCTGCCAGACCCGCCTGCTGTTGCCGAACGAGCGCGCGATCGAGCCGCAGATCACCGCGATCTACCGCCGCTTCGGACTCAACGATCGCCAGATCGAAATCCTCGCCCGCGCGATGCCGAAGCGCGACTACTACTGCCAATCCCGGCGGGGCAACCGGCTCTTCGAACTCGGTCTGTCCGACGTGGCGCTGGCGCTCTGCGCCGCTTCCTCGAAGACCGATCAGACCGCGATCGAGCGCATCGTGGCGGAGCACGGCCGCGAAGGATTCCTGCCGGCCTGGCTGCGTCTGCGCGGCGTCGCCTGGGCCGCCGACCTCATCCCCAACCTTAACAACCTTGAGACACAGCCATGATCTTCCGTCGCTCACGCGCGGCGCTTCTTTCCGCGTCGATTCTTTCCGTCCCCCTGGCGATGTCGCCAGTGATGGTTCAGCCGGCGTCCGCGCAATGGGTCGTCTACGACCCGACGAACTACGTGCAGAATGTTCTCTCCGCCGCTCGGGCGCTGGAGCAGATCAATAATCAGATCACATCGCTTCAGAACGAAGCGACGATGCTGATCAACCAGGCGCGCAATCTTGCGAGCCTGCCTTACTCGTCGCTTCAACGGTTGCAGCAGTCCGTGCAGCAGACTCAGCAACTCCTCAGCCAGGCGCAGCGCCTCGCCTACGACGTCCAGCAGATCGACCAGGCCTTCACCTCCACCTACGGCAAGGCGTCGATGACCGCGTCGGACCAGCAGCTTGCGGCGCAGGCGCGCGAGCGCTGGCAGAACACGGTCGGCGGCCTGCAGGACGCCATGCGGGTGCAGGCCGGCGTTGTCGGCAACATCGACACCAACCGCGCCGAAATGTCAGCACTCATCGGCCAAAGCCAGGGCGCGACCGGCGCCTTGCAGGCGGCGCAGGCCGGCAATCAGCTCCTCGCGCTCCAAGCCCAGCAGCTCGCCGATCTCACAGCCGTCGTCGCTGCGAACGGACGGGCTCAAGCACTGACCGAAGCGGAGCGCGCGGCGGCTGCCGAGCAGGGTCGCGAGCAGCGCCGCCGCTTCCTGGCGCCGGGCGCCGGCTATCAGCCCGGCAACGCTCGCATGTTCCCGAATGGCAACTAAGGCCCCTCAAGAGGATCGCGTCATGGACGGCAAGCTCTTGGCCCGCCTCGGCGCCGTCGTCTTCGTCGCCGTCGCCGTCACTGCGACGGCGATCGAGATGACCCGGAAAGAGGAAGAGCCGCCCGCGCAGGCGTCACGGCCAAGCGAAGACATGCCGGCCGATCCGCTGCGCGACGCGCAGCGGCGGTGCCAACTGCTTGGCGAGGCCGCCGCGCGCGATGCCGAATGCCTGCGCACTTGGGCCGAAACACGCGACCGATTCCTCGGCGTTACGCCCGCGCCAGCGCGGACGGCGCCGCAGCACGACGACGGGCGGTGATCCATGGGCGGCACCGGAGTCATCGACCAATTCCTAGAGGTCTTCACCCGCTACATCGACAGCGGCTTCGGCCTGCTCGGCGGCGAGGTGGCGTTCATCGCCACCACGCTGATCGTCATCGATGTGACGCTGGCCGCGCTGTTCTGGTCCTGGGGCGCCGACGACGACATCATGGCGCGCCTGGTCAAGAAGACACTCTTCGTCGGCGTCTTTGCCTACATCATCGGCAACTGGAACAACCTTGCACGCATCGTCTTCGAGAGCTTCGCGGGGCTCGGCCTGAAGGCGTCGGGCACGGGATTCACCGTCGAAGATCTCATGCGCCCAGGCCGCGTCGCGCAGACCGGCCTCGATGCCGCCCGCCCGCTGCTCGATTCCATCTCCAACCTGATGGGCTGGATCGCCTTCTTCGAGAACTTCATCCAGATCGCCTGCCTGCTGTTCGCCTGGGCGTTGGTGCTGCTCGCATTTTTTATTCTCGCCATCCAGCTCTTCGTCACCCTGATCGAGTTCAAGCTGACCACTCTCGCCGGTTTCGTGCTGATCCCGTTCGGCCTGTTCGGCAAATCCGCGTTCATGGCCGAACGCGTCCTCGGCAACGTCATCTCAAGCGGCATCAAGGTGCTGGTCCTCGCCGTTGTCATCGGCATCGGCTCGACCTTGTTTTCCCAGTTCACCGCCGGTTTCGCTGGCCAGACGCCGACGATCGACCAAGCCATGGCGATCGTGCTCGCCGCGCTGTCGCTGCTCGGACTTGGAATCTTTGGTCCCGGCATCGCCAACGGCCTCGTCTCCGGCGGTCCGCAGCTCGGCGCAGGCGCGGCGGTCGGAACCGGACTCGCGGCGGGCGGGGCGCTGGTCGCGGCGGGCGCGGCGGGTGGAATGGCCCTGCGCGGCGGCGCCGCCGCTCTTTCCGGAACCGCTGCGGCCGCACGCGGTGGCGCGGCGATGGCCGGAGGCGCTTCGACTGCCTACAGCCTCGGCGCCGCCGGTCAGTCGGGCGCGTCCGCTGTCGGTTCGGGACTCGGCGGCGTTGCTCGCGCCGCTGGCGCGGCCGCCACCTCACCGCTACGGCGCGCGGTCGGCCGCGCAGCAGACGGCATGAAATCGACCTTCTCCGGTGGCGCCAAATCCGCGTTCGCCGCCACGGGCGGCACGTCGACCATGGGCACGATCGGCGGAAGCGCAGCCGAGGCTGCGCCGTCAACGTCCGCCGACGGCCCGCCGGCCTGGGCCCAGCGCATGAAGCGCTCTCAGGCCTTGAGCCACGGTGTGACGGCCGCCGCCCACGCCGTTCGCGGCGGCGACAGCCATGGCGGCGGCTCCTCCATCAACCTCTCTCAAGGCGATCGCTGATGTTCAAACGACCTTCTACTCACTACGGCAAAGCGCCAGAACCCGAGACGCCATACCAGCGCGCGGCTCAGGTCTGGGACGAGCGCATCGGCGCCGCGCGCGTCCAGGCGAAGAACTGGCGCTTCATGGCGTTCGGCTCGCTAGTCCTGTCCGCCAGCTTCGCGGCCGCGCTGGTCTGGCAATCGGCCCGCGGAACGATCGTGCCTTGGGTTGTGCAGATCGACAGGCTCGGCCAGGCCCAGGCGGTCGCACCGGCGGTCGCGGACTATCGTCCGACCGATCCCCAGATCGCCTTTCATCTCGCGCGTTTCATCGAGCAAGTTCGCTCGATTCCGTCCGACGCCATCATCGTTCGGCAGAACTGGCTACGCGCCTACGATTTCACGACCGACCGCGGCGCGCTGGCGCTCAACGACTATGCGCGGTCGAACGACCCCTTCGCCAAGGTCGGCCGTCAGCAGATCGCCGTCGACGTCTCCAGTGTCATCCGGGCTTCGCCCGACAGCTTCCGCGTCGCCTGGGTCGAACGCCGTTACGAGAACGGCCAGCTCGCCGAGACGACCCGCTGGACCGCCATCCTCACCATCGTCGTGCAGGTGCCGCGCAACGCCGACCGGCTGCGCGCCAACCCGCTCGGAATCTACGTCAACGCCATCAACTGGTCACGGGAGCTTGGGCAATGAAGCCGTCTTTCCGTAAAGCCGGAAACCCGGCTTTTCGCACTTCCGCACTTGCGATTTTGCTTTGCACGTCGGCGCTCGCCGGCTGCGCCACGGCCAGCAGGCCGCCGGAGATCTCCTATGACAACGCCGTGCCGGCGGCGCTGAGCGCCGATCCGCCCGCTCCCGTGCGCGTGGTCGAAATTCCGAGGCCGCTCCCGCTGCCCGGACAATTGCAGCCAGTTGAACCGGCGCGCCGAACACCGGAGCCGACCGACCCCACGGCGCGCGTCAACCAGGCCAATACCGCTGCGCGCGTTCAGCCGGTCCGCGACGGCTTCATCAATGCCATGCAGGTTTATCCCTATACAGGCGGCGCGCTCTATCAGGTCTACACAGCCGTCGGCCAGATCACCGACATCGCGCTTCAACCGGGCGAGCAACTGGTCGGCTCCGGTCCGGTCGCCGCCGGCGACACTGTGCGCTGGATCATCGGCGACACATTGAGCGGTTCGGGCGCGACTAGCCAAATCCACATCCTGGTGAAGCCGACCCGCGTCGATCTGATGACGAATCTCATCATCAACACCAATCTGCGCACGTACCACATGGAGCTGCGCTCCACCGAGCGCACCTATATGGCTTCGGTGTCCTGGCTGTATCCGCAGGATCAACTCATCGCGCTGCGGCGCCAGAACGCGCAGGCTGAGGCCAGCAGTCCCGTCGCCACCGGCGTCGACCTCGCCAACATCAATTTCCGTTATGCCGTCGAAGGCGACCGCGCGCCGTGGCGACCGCTACGCGCCTACGATGATGGCCGCCAAGTCTTCATCGAGTTTCCCCGCGGCATCGGTCAGGGCGAAATGCCGCCGCTGTTCGTCGTCGGTCCGGAGGGCAACACCTCCGAACTCGTGAACTACCGCGTCCGCGCCAACTACATGATCGTCGACAGGCTGTTCGCCGCCGCCGAGCTGCGCTTTGGCGCCGGCGACCGCCAGAAGCGCGTCCGGATCGTCCGCACCGATGGGAGGCCGGCGTCGTGAGCGAGCCCGATTCCCGGAAAGAGGAAGATGACGCGCCGCTGACAGGCTCGGCTGGCGACGCGGCCACGCCGATGCGGCTGCGTGCCGAAGCGCCGCGCGTTACGCGGCTGTCGCGCAAAGTGCTCACCGGCATTGCTCTCGTCGCAAGCGTCGGCATCGGCGGGGCGCTCATTTATGCGCTTCAAACACGCGACGGAGGCAGGTCCGCCGAAGAACTTTATTCGACAGACAATCGATCGACCGCCGACGGCCTTGCCGGATTGCCACGCGACTACAGCGGTGTTCCCCAGCTCGGTCCGCCGCTCCCGGGCGACCTCGGGCGACCCATTCTGGGCGCGCAAAATCGTGGCCAGCCGCTGCCGAACCAGCCCAATCCCGGCCTGAGCACGGAGGAGCAGCGGCGCCTGCAGGAGATCGAAACCGCTCGCGTCAGCAGGCTTTTCAGCGGCGCCGAGAACCGGCCGATGGCTTCGACGGCCCCCGGTGCTAAGACGATTGCGCCGCCGCCGCCGCCGGATCTCACCGGCCTCGGCCTTGCGCCGCCGCCCGCCACGCCATCGGCGCAGGATCGCCAGCTTGCCTTCCTCAACGCGGCCGCCGATCGGCGCACGATCGCACCGGATCGCGTCGCCGCGCCGGCGTCGCCTTACGTCCTTCAGGCGGGCGCCGTGATCGCGGCGGCGCTCATCACCGGCATCCACTCGGATCTCCCTGGCCAGATCACCGCACAGGTGACGGAGAACATCTACGACAGCCCGACGGGCCGCATCCTCCTTGTGCCCCAGGGCACCCGCGTTGTCGGTCAGTACAACAACAGCGTCCAGTTTGGTCAGAGCCGTGTGCTGCTCGTTTGGAACCGGCTGATCTTTCCGAACGGGCGCTCGATCGTGCTCGAGCGTCAGCCCGGCGCCGATGCGGAGGGTTATGCCGGTCTTCAGGATGGCGTCGACTATCACTGGTGGGAGCTGGCGAAGGCGGCGGGACTGTCCACTTTGCTGAGCGTCGGGGCCGAACTCGCCACCAACGACGACGACCGCCTGATCCAGGCGATCCGCAACGGCGGGCAGGACACCATCAACGATGCCGGCCAGCAGATCGTGCGCCGCCAGCTCAACATCGCGCCGACGCTCACGATCCGGCCGGGCTTTCCGGTTCGAGTCATCGTCACCCGGGATTTGGTGCTCGAACCTTACGGAGGCTGATCGATGGGCAAGCTAAAGCTCGGACCGCTTGAAGACGACAAGCCGGTCAAGATTTCGGTGGAGCTTCCCGGGGCCCTTCACCGCGATCTCCTCGCTTATGCGGAAATCCTTGGCCGCGAAAATGGGCAAGCTGTCGAGCCCGCCAAGCTGGTCGCACCGATGATCGCGCGCTTCATGGCGACGGACCGGGGCTTCACGAAGATGCGCCACGGGCCCCGTTCCCGTTCGCAACCGGCGGGCAGCGCTCCTCCAAGAGGCGAATGAAGTTCCGGAGCGCCGCATTTTCGTTGCCGTCTCGCCAATAGGCCCGATACCCAATCCGGGTCGAGCCATTGCCGTCGCGCGCCTCGCGGTAGACGACGCCGGCATGGCTGGCGCCCATGCTTGCCTCGCACATGATGCTAACGCCGCGACCTGCGCCAACCAGGCTCTTGATATTTTCCGGGCTCACATCGTGCCGGACGACATCGGGCAGGTCGCCGGGCGAGGAGAGCTTGGCCACGAGGATGTCTTGGATCTCCGGACCTGGATCGCGCTCGCTGAGCAGGAAGCGTTCGCGCTTCAGGTCCGTCCAGTAGATGATCTCGTTCGCGGCCAGCGGATGATTCTCGGGCAAGGCAACGATGATGCGCTCACTCCACAAGGCCATCGAACGATTGCAATCTGAAGCCCGCTCCCCCGTGACCACGGCGATGTCGACGGTGCCGTTCTGAATTCCGTCGAACAAACGCGAGCGCGACCCTTCGACCGTGCTGATCTCGACCTGAGGAAATCGACGGCCATACTCGACGAGGCTCGCCCTGAGATTGCCGGCCGATAGCGAGGTGTAGAAGCCGATGGTCAAATACCCGGCCTCGCCGCGGGCGACGGCCTTCGCCCCGTCGACGACGATCTGCAGTTCATTAAGTACCCGGCGAACGCTGTTGACAAAATCCCGGCCTGCCGCAGTCGGCCTGACGCCCGCATGCGTCCTTTCGAACAACGTGACGCCGAGTTGGTCTTCAAGGTGTCTTACTCGTCGGCTGAGATTGGACTTTTTCAGGGCGAGCGAATCCGCTGCTCTGCGAAAACTCCCGCACCGTTCAGCAGCTTCGACATATCGCAGATGCTTGAGGTCAATCGGCATTTTCGCTGCAGCCCTCTGATGGCACGGCCTCCCGCAACCTGTTGGACCAGTTGCATCCGCGGGCCGATCGGGTGCCGTAGCGACGGGTCATGTAATCTGCTTGCGCTCGATCCACTTGACCGCATCCTTGCCTTCCCACCCTGATGTTGCATCTGGCGCAACGGGAAAACGTCATCCGCGGGCAGGTCATTGCCTGCCGTATGCTGCGAGGAATACGCGCACGCCATCTGCAGCATGTCGGCGAAGCTCTGCCTGCTTTGGAATCGCCTCGTCTCCCAAAAGCATGGCTTGGTTCAAAGGGGCGGACATGATCAGCCAGTTGAACTGGGACGCCGCGACCAATGGATCATCGATCACGAGCAGTCCACGATCGGCCAGACGTATGAACAACGCCGCGAGTGCTTCCAGCGCGCGGGCAGGTCCGCGTTCGTAGAGAACCCTCGCCAATTCCGGGAAGCGGCTGACCTCACCAATGACCAGGCGGCGCAGCTGCATAATTCGTGGCGTCAGCACCACCGTGAGCTGACGATACGCATAGTTCAGCAGATACTCGGCGAGATCCTTCCCCTCGCCTATGTCCGGCATTTCGTTGAGGACCTTGCCACTGGCTTCGTCGGTCATGCTGGTCACGATCTCGACGAACAGCGCCTCCTTGCTCGCGAAATGCTTGTAGACGGTTTGCTTCGACACCGCCGAACGAGCGGCGATTTCGTCCATGCTGGCGCCGAGATACCCGCCTGTGAGAAAAACTTCCGTGGCAGCGTCAAGGATTGCTCGACGCTTCCGCGCGGAACGGTGCGAGCCTTCAACCCCTGCCATTAGGTCTGCTGAAGCCGCCTTGGTCATGGAACCTCTACCCCTCCCGCCACCGAGAACCTAGTTGTGTTGACTAGTGGTACTAGACAGTCTAGTTCTATGCAAGGCTGCCGGTGCCTGTTATCCGGATCGCTCAGAACCGAGCAGGAGAACTGACATGTTGAAGCGCAGGTTTTTGCTGGTCACGGCCACAGCGGGGGCACTCCTCTCAGTCGCCCCCGGCTTGGCCCAAACCACTGAGGCTGCGGGCGAATCCTGCTCCTCGCCTCAATCAGCAGGAGACATTGCTATGACGCACACCACCAGATCGTCCACGCAGAAAGTGCCGGGCGCTAGGATCTATTTTGAAATGCGGGGAACCGGCCCCATCCTGCTGATCATCCCCGGCGGCCCGCAGGATGCCGGCGTATTCGCCGACCTTTCGCGATATCTCGCCGACCGCTACACGGTTGTGGCCTACGACCCGCGCGGCAACTCCCGCAGCACCTTCGACGGCGAGCCCGAGGAATTGCAACTCGATGTGCAAGCCGACGACGCCGCGGCGCTGATCGGAGCGCTTGGCTGCGGGCCGGCCTATGTGTTTGGAACCAGCGGTGGCGCGCAGATCGGGCTTAACCTCGCGGCCCGCCATCCAGAGCTGGTGCGCGCACTGGTGGCGCACGAACCCCCGAGCATGATGTTGTTACCCGACCCGTCAGAAGCGGTAGCCGGCTCGCAGGGTCTTTACGACACCTATCGTCGCGACGGCGTCGATGCCGCAATGGCGCAGTTCTTTGCCGACAACGGCCTGGCGGACGAAGCGGACCGGGGCGAGGCGCCACCGGAGTTCGCCATCTCCCCAGAAGCGACGGAGACGTTTGCCCGGGTCAGCGGAAATTTTGAGTACTGGCTCGCCTATGGCGTCATGCCGCTCTCCCTCTACCGTCCCGACGTCGATGCGCTGCGCGCGGGCAAACCGCGTGTCGTGGTGGCCATCGGCGAACAGTCCGCCGGGCAACCCATCGAAGGCATGGGAATGGCGCTGGCCGAGAAACTTGGAACCGAGCCGGCCCGCTTCCCCGGCGACCATATGGGCTTTGGCCCGCACGCCGACACCTTCGCCGAGACCCTGGACCGGGTGTTCAGCGGCGAATGACCATCTGTCACGACGAGTAAGAGAACCACCATGCATATCCAGTTCGCCGAGCTGCCCGTATTCGATCAGGACCGCGCCAAAAAGTTCTATACCGACCATTTCGACTGCCAGATCGCCGCCGACGAGCCCATGGGCAAGGACGGGTGGCGATGGATCGAACTTAAATTTGCAGGCGCTGAAACCACGTTGCATTTCCTCAGGCGCAAAGACGATGCGCCGTCCGAAGAGCCCGTCCTGGTGTTGGTGGACGACAACGTCGAAGCGATTGTCAAAACCCTGAAATCGAAGGGTGTGGAGATCATCACCGAACTACAAGAGGCTCCCTACGAGCCGGGACGTACAATCGCGGAGTTTCGGGACAGCGAGGGCAATCGCATGCTGGTCAGTACAAGCGGGAATTTCATGTAAATGTCCGATGGCTCAAGCGGAAACGTCGAGCTCAAAGCGACCGGCACTCCCATATGCTCTTAGCACTCGTGCTCCTAGCCTCCGTTGGTGCTGGCATCGTCGGCGGAGTGTTCTTCGCCTTCTCGACCTTCGTGATGAAGGCGTTGTCTGAGCTGTCGGTTCCAGCGGGTGTTGCTGCTATGCAGCGCATCAACGTCGTTGTGATCAACCCGCTGTTCATGGCTGCCTTTCTCGGAACAAGCTTGCTCTCAATTGGATGTGCCGTCTCGTCCATCACACCCTGGAACGGTACGCCTTCCGTTCTGCTGCTCGCTGCGGCTCTCTTGTATTTGGTCGGATCGCTGGGCGTCACCCTGTTCTTCAACGTGCCTCGCAATGAGCGGCTCGCTCGCTTGACCAGCGGGTCGCCTGAGGCGGCAGCCTACTGGCCGAAATACTTGCACGAATGGGTGCGCTGGAACCATGTGCGCACCTTCGCCTCGGTTGCCTCGGCAGCTTGCAGCGCGGCAAGCATGGCTGTGCTGTAGCCTAGCGAGAATGACGCCTAATATACGTTTGGCATTGGTTAATGATGAGGAGCGACACGATGGACGAAACCCTATTCAAGGAACTCTCGGCGGTAGAAGAGGCATTTAATCGAGCGGTAATCTCGAATGATGTTGCTGCGATCTCATCCTGTATTTCCGAGGACTGGACGTTGGTGACACCAGAGGTGGGTCCGGTATCCAGAGACGGTTTCCTGCACGCAGTCGGGCAAGGCATTCTGAGCCACGACAGCATGACCAAAGACATTTTACGCGTCCGTGTCTATGGAAACGTCGCAGTCGTTACTGGGCGCGGTCGCAACACGGGCATATTCAAGGGCGCGCCGATCAGTGCAGACGAATGGATAACGGATGTCTACGTAAAGACAGGTGACAGATGGATATGCACGCTGACTCATTTGACGCCGGTTGCCTCTTGATGCCCAACCCTGCGCTCTAGCCGACCCGCTACAGCGTGCTTTGCACGCTTGCGCGGTCAGCTGAGCTTGAACGTTGGGCATCACTGAACAGGAGTAACTAATGTCCGGCCCTCAAAAGACCTCTGCGACTGCTTCGTGCTCGTGCGGAAGCGTTGAGCTCGAAGCGATTGGCGCTCCCATCACAAGCGTCGTCTGCTACTGCGACAATTGCCAGGAAGGCTCTCGGCAAATTGAAGCGTTGCCGAACGCAGGATCCGCTCGCGATCCCGATGGCGGGACCGCATACGTTCTCTACCGGAAGGATCGCGTTCGTTGCTCAAGAGGAGCCCAGCTATTGCAGAGTTACAAGATCACAGAGAATTCGGCCACGAACCGCCTCGTCGCCACCTGCTGCAATTCAGCCATGTTCCTCAACTTCGAAAAGGGGCATTGGCTTTCAGTGTACCGAGCACGGTTTCAGGGAGATGTCCTGCCCTTGCAGATGCGCATCCAAACAAAGTCTAAGCCCGAGAACAACGACGTTCCGAGCGACGTGCCCAGTTACCCGGCGTTCCCCCTCAGGTTTATGGCGAAGCTCCTTGCTGCCCGGATTGCAATGCTGATTCATCGATGAGCCTGGATCGTGGTGTCAACACCAGCCCCCGAAACCCTGCACCGGGCGTTCAGCGGCGAATGAGCGCTCACCGCGAGGTGACGCAACGATGCCAACTCTAAAATGGGACTATCTGAAGTGGCTGTGGCGAAACCTCAAAAGGTCGAAATCGAAAATGTTCTGTCTCCTGGGCGCATCGTTCGTGTCGATGCTGATAAGTACGGTGCCATGAAGCAGGCCTTTCTCAAGGTTCTTCCAAAAAAAACACCGGGCATGACAGCTGCGGAAATTGGAGAGGCCTTGCTTCCACATCTCCCCGATGAATTGTTTCCGCAAGGCGCCAAGGCCGGCTGGTGGAAGAAGGCGGTTCAACTCGACTTGGAGGCGAAGGGCGTCATTGCACGAGAGGCGACCAAACCACTCCGCTGGCACAAGCGATGACATAGGCTGCTGGTGTCGCGTGCTTCGTGGATATCGTTTCTCAGCGGATCGTCGAAATGGCGTGGTGCTTATTCACTGGTGGCTCGAAGCCGGCACGCGCCTTCGCACCGTTCGTGCGGCCTACTCCTCAAAGCAACCTGTGGCGTCACGATCGCGGTCGTATCGTCTCGCGAGCGGAAACGGCGGCAGCCATGACTCGCGACGGATGGTCCAGAGCTCATAGGTTGGCATCAGTAGGTCAGGGGCATCCAGGGATCCCAGGTTCACTTCGATTTCGTCTGCGGTGCGCGCGAAAACGGACGAGCCGCAGCGCGGACAGAAAAACCGTCCAGCGTAGTCGCGTGCTTCTCCATTGATCGTGACAGCATCCCGAGGGAACACTGCGGAAGTGTGAAACAGGGCCCCATGATGTTTGCGGCAGTCGAGGCAGTGACAAAGACCAACCCGGTATGGGGGGCCCGATGCCACAAGTCTAACGTCGCCGCACAGGCAACCGCCGGTGAATCGTTCCATGCTTCGACACCTCGAAAATCAAGCGGTGGCTACCTTCGGTTGGCCTTTGGGTCCGACTAGTTTGTGCTGAGGTGAGAACGTCCGCAACCGGCGAAAAATGCTTCGTTGCGCGCCGAGTCCGGAATGCCTGCCAACAGGCGGGAACTGCCGGCTGGTCGCGCCGGGCGGGCCGTTGTTTCGCTAACCGCAGGATTCTCTGGTTTCGCCGGAGAGGCGCAACTCAAGCGCCGCTGCCAGGGCGAGAACCTCCATGTCTTGGCCGGCCCGTCCTACGAGTTGGAGGGATACCGGCAATCCGTCTGCGGCAAATCCGACAGGTATCGTCACGGCCGGAAGCCCAAAGTAGTTCGCGAAAAATACATTCTCGGCGCGTACGCCCATCTCCTTGTTGCTTTCGGCGTCACTGACGGTGGGTACAGGCTCCGCCAATGTTGGCAAGGCCAAAATATCGCAATCTTGGAACAGGAGTTCATTGGAATTGTCCCGGTGACGCGTCACGTTTGCAATGTCGAAGACCGCCAGCTCCAAGGGCGTCGCGACGCTGCCTGCGCACACCGCCAATAATTCTAGTTGCGAGATCGCCGCGTCCATCGCGGGCTGCATCGACTTGTGCCAGTGGGCTGTCGATACGCGCGCGACCTTCATCGCCGTCACCCGCATTGACAATGCCTGGCTTGTCAACGCCGATAGCAGCTGTGCGATATCGGCGACCGAACGGGCTTGAAGCGCTACGTGTGCGGAAGTCAAGATTGTCTCATCCGCGGGCTGGTCTGCGAGAATTCCTTCCCCGGAGAGAAGACCGTAGGTTGGCTTAAAACCGGTGATACCACAGCAAGCGGCGGGAAGCCGGGCCGATCCAGCTGCGTCCGTATCGATACTGGCAAAGACCAGGCCTGCCGAAATCGCCGCCGCGGAGCCAGCTGACGAACCGCCCGGCACATGCTCCGGCCAACGCGGGTTGCGGACCACTCCAAAATCGCTGGCAAGCCCCGTCGTGCCGCGTCCGAAAGCGTCCATGTTCGATTTGCCGAGGATGGTCGCTCCAATGTCTTTCACCCTGCGCACGATGGCCGCATCAGATTTTGGAACTCGCTGTACGAAATGGCGGAAGCCAGCAGTTGTCGCCGTGTCGGCGGTGTCAAAGAAATCCTTTACGGCGATTGGAACGCCATCGACCACGGAGAGAGGAGTGCCGGCCGCGTATCGCCTAGCAGACGCCTCGGCGCTTTCAAGCGCGCTGTCGCGCATGATCGTGATGAAGGCGCGACTTTGATCATTCTCGGCCTCAGCGCGGTGCAGCGAGGCGTTCGTCAGATCAACAGGATTGAGCGCGCCGTGAGTATAGGCGGCGTTGAGTTCCGCCAGTGTCGAGGGGGTGTTCGTCATATTGGTCGCTGCACTCCGTGATGGAAGTTTGTCATGTAGCTTGATTGCGGACGAGCCACTTGGCCGCGTCCTTTCCGACCCAGCTTGATGGGACATCCGGCGAACGCGCCAAATCTCTCGCCACCGCAAGCGCGGCCTGATTGAGCGAAGGGTTTCGTTTGCCGATGGCCTTCAAGGCCATGCTCGCGGCTTGCTTAACCAGGCGTCGATCATCGCTCGCTTCGCGTTCTACCAGTGACAATGCCCGGACAAATGGCTCGTCTGCCGCAGACTTGTCATGCAAGCTCAGAGCCCAAAGGAGTGCAAAGCCCGCGCGCTTGACGAACTCGCTGTCGCTGGCGGCCCATTTCCAAATCTTTGCCCAAGTGTGCGGCGTGTGGTCAAACAGCTTAAAACAAACGGTGTCGCAGATCCCCCAATTGTCGAAGTCGTTGCACCAACGCTCCATCTGAGCGGAAGTGACAAGCGCCGGATCATCGATCATTGATGCCACCATTCGCGCCTCGTATCAGCCGGTCTCCCACAGCGCCAACGCCAAGCGATGGTTTACGCCAATGTCCTTGGCGATCGCCAGCATATCGCGCATGGCGACGCCAAGCGCCGTTTTCGTTTGGATGCCGTATCGCGCTGACATTGCGTCACGAACACTTTTACTTCTGACGCGTTCGAGTGACGCGAGCACGGTCCGAGCACCGACATTTTCCAGGCGCGCGATCATCGAACTTGCGGCGCGAGTCATACCTTGAGCGGCCGGTTCAACTCCGTGCGCCAGTTCGCCGGGTCGGGGGTCGATTGCGGTCCGACGGAATAGAGTTCCCAAAGGCTCTCCGCCTTCTCGTGCCCGTTTGCCTTCAGCCATGCGTCGAATTCGCCCCAGGCCGACGGGAGACCTTCGTAGGGACCGCTGTAAATCGTGCGCGCCACTTTTGCGGCAGGAAGCTCGCCCGGCTTCATGCGCCCAGCCGCTTTCACCGGCGCCGAGACTTTCACGCCCAGTTCGAAATCGAACGTGTCCGGGCTCATCTTCAGATGATGCGCGAACACCGCGCCGACCGGCTCCACGCCTTGTGCGGCGAGTGCCGCCATCAACTCGCCGACGGCGGGGCCGAACACTTTCATCATCTCGTTGCGTGGAACAGTGAGACGAATGACGGCCGCCATCTGAGCCGTGGTCTGGATGATCAGTGGTGCGGCGAGCATTGTTATCACTCCTTCGTGACATGTGGACGTGAATTGGGGCGTCAAATCATGACATCGAGCCGCACGTAGCCCGCTTCCATCCCGTGCTCCATACCGGTCGCGAGCATCGCGGTGCGCGCCGCCGCATCGGGAAACGCCATCCGCATGGTCATCAGCGTGCCGGCGCCGGCGGCTTCAAAGCGCGTCTCGACCTGGTATTCCGGCGTCGGGTCAGGCCAATACATGCGTTCCACATGCACAATGCGGCTGAATGGCTCAAGCGCGATGAACTGGCCCGTTTGATAGAAGCCGCCGCCTTTGCCGTCTGTCCATTCGTAGCGGATTTTGCCGCCTGAACGCGCCTCGCAGATGCAAACGGGCATGCTCCAGTCATCGGACCCGACCAACCATCTTTGGATGAGCTTCGGCTCGGTATGGGCGCGATAGACGGCCTCGGGGGAAGCCGCGAAGCGCCTCACAACGACGACGTGCCGGTCGCCTTCGGCCTTCACTGTAACCTTGCTCATCGTTTCGATTTTCGCTTCTTGGGTTTCATTCCAGCCAGCAGCAAGGGCCTCAATCGCATCCTCATCATCTTGCCCGAACATCTTCATCATCTCGCTGTGCTTGCTCAAGATAGCGGGCCATATTGGCCAGCGAACCAGCGTGTCCAGCCTCTGTGTTTTTAATCATGTCGTCGCCGACAAACGAGATGACCTGAGCAGTTACTTTCACCTTCGTGGCGTGGCCATCGGGTACGAATTCAGTGGTCGTGATGTTCACCGCGAGGGGCTTCGCGTCCTCATTGATCGTCTCAACCGTGACTACACACCGCTCAGGCACGATATTGAGGTACCGCGATTCAACGCAGAATCGAGGGTCGTCCTTTGCTCCGCATCGAGCGACATCTCGGCCGCCGACACGAAAATCTGCCTCCTCGTAGTTAAACACAGCCCTATCAGTGGGGGCCGCCCAACTGGTTCGCTCCTTTGCGTCAGCGAATGCGGCGTAGGCGCGTCCGACAGGCACATTAATCGCCTGTTCGACGACAACGGTGCCGTGATGTACGGGGGATGCAGCGAGCATTGTTGTTACCTTCGTGCGGTGAGGATACGAATTGAGGAATCAAGCCATGGCCTCGAGGCGCGCGTAACTCGCTTCCATGCCGTGCTCCATGCCGGTGGCGAGCATCGCGTCGCGCGTCGCGGCGTCGGGAAGCGTCATGCGCATGGTCATCAGCGTGCCGGCGCCGTCGGCTTCGAAGCGCGTTTCGATGTGGTTGTCGGGCGTGACGTCCGGCAGATGCATCCGCTCGACGTGAACGATGCGGCTGAACGGCTCCAGCGCGATGAACTCACCCGTGAGGTAGAAGCCGCCGCCTTTGCCGTCTGCCCATTCGTAGCGGATTTTACCGCCGGAACGCGCCTCGCAGATGCAAGCAGGCATGCTCCAGCCTTCGGGTCCGAGCATCCAACGCCGGATCAGCTTCGGCTCGGTATGGGCGCGATAGACCGCCTCGGGCGAAGCCGCGAAGCGCCGGACAACGACGACATGCCGGTCGCCTTCGGTCTTCAGCATCAACTTGCTCATCGTCTTGCCTTTCGTTTCTTGGGTTTCATTCCGGCCAGGACGGCGTCGAGCCGGTCGTAGTTCTTCGCCAAGGCTTGGCGCAGCGTGCCCAGCCATTGATCGATCTCATCAATCGCCGAGGGCGCCAGTCGGCACGGGCGTTTGGTGCCCTCGATCCGGCGGATGATCAGCCCGGCCCCCTCCAACACCTTTAGATGGCGCGAGATAGCCGGCTGAGTCATGTCGAACGGTTCGGCCAGCTCCATCACCGTCGTCTCGCCCAAGGCGAGACGGGCAAGGATCGCCCTGCGGGTCGGATCGGCCAGCGCCGAGAAGGTGGCGTCGAGATTCTGCATGCCGCGACTTTCGTTATATAACTTCTTTATTATATAACGAGAAGGCCAGTGTCAAGCCCCTTTCGCGGACGCCGGCAATTGCGCTGCACGCCTCGCCGGCGGAATTATCCCACAGCACCCGGTTCGGACCGCCGTCGCCGTAGCCAGGCTCTTCCTCTGCCACCATCCGCGCGGGCGTGATCGCGGGCACTACGACAGTTGAAATTGGCCCCTGGTGTCGGCGAAGATGCAAACCACGAGTTCTCGATTTCGCTACTCCCTGCTACGCCGAAGCCCTCGAAGATGCGCAAACGTGACCGGGAGCGGGCGGAGGCGCTACGCCTCGCCGCCGGGCCGAAGCCGTCGCCGAGGGACCACGCAATCAAGTCCATGATCCGAAAAGGCTCTCCTGGGTATGACTGATCGATCCTATGCCGCCGCCGCTTCCCGCCTGCGTACGCTGCCGAGGCCGGGAGACGGCAATCCGATGCAGGCGCTCGTGCATGCGGCGACGCTCGCCGCCTCGAGCCACAATACGCAGCCCTGGAGCTTTCGCATCGACGCCGACGCGATCACAATCTCCCCCGACTTTTCGCGGCGCTGTCCCGTCGTGGACCCCGACGACAGCCATCTGTTCAAGAGCCTTGGATGCGCGGCCGAGAATCTCGCGGCAGCGGCGCCCGCTTACGGACTGGCGCCTGACATTAGAATTGAATCCGATGGACGTGTCGTCGTTGGCCTGACCAAAACCGCAATCCAGGCGGGAGCGAGTGCCCTCAAAGCCATCGCCGAACGCCAGTGCACCAAATCCCCTTATGACGGCAGCGCGCTCGCTCCGTCCGACAGCAGCGCGATAGAGTCTGCGGGCATGGGCATTGGCGTCCGTGTGCTGCTCATCGACGACGCGAAGCTCAAGGAGACAATTCTCGACTGTGTGAACGAGGGCAATCGCACACAACTTTCCGATCCAGCCTTCCGGCGCGAACTCATTCACTGGATCCGCTTTAACGACGCCGCCGCGATCGGCACAGGTGACGGCCTCGGCGGACGGCCGAGCGGACAGCCGCAACTGCCGGCCTGGCTGGCAAAGCCGCTGATGGGATTTGTACTTACTCCGAAATCCCAGATGGCGAGGGACACCGAGAATCTCAGATCCTCCGCCGGCATCGCCGTGTTCATCGGCGAGCGCGATAACGTGCAAACCTCGATCGAGACCGGTCGGTCGTATGAGCGCTTCGCGCTGGCGGCCACCGAGCGCGGCATCCGCAATGCTTTCATTAACCAGCCGATCGAAGTCCGGCGCTTGCGGCCCCAATTGCATGCGGCGCTCGGCCTCAAGCGCAACGAGGTCGCGCATCTGATGGTTCGCTACGGCCGCGGGCCGCTTGCTCCCTACAGCCTTAGGCGGCCCATTACAGACGTGCAAAGCAAATGACCGATCTTCCGGTCGATACGGCGTTCGCCGATGACTTCCTCCGCCGCCTACACAGTGCGGTCAATGCGCACGATCCGTACGCCATTGCCGAACTCTGCGCCGAGAACGTGATCTGGGACGATCCCGCAGCGCCGCAACCATTGTGCGGCCGGGAAGCGGTGCGCCGATTCCACGAGGAGATCATGTTTCCGGCGCTTCCCGATGTGCAGGTTGAGTTGATGGACGGTCCCTATCTCTCCGCCAAGGGCGATGGCTTTGCTGTTCGGCTGCGGATATCGGGAACGATGATGGGTCCGCTCACGCCGCCCGGCTTCGCGCCGACGCGGGGGCGGCTCTGTTTCGAAACAGCGGAATTTTCAACCCTTCGCGACGGCCTGCTATCTCGGCACACAGTCGTTCTCAACATGCTGGACCTCGCCCGTCAGATCGGCGCCGTTCCGGAGGCGGGCACCTTTGGCGCACAGCTCGGTCTCTGGATGCAGCACGTTTCGGCGTTCTGGGAGCGCGCAAAACGCAACTGATATCGCCTGGACAGAAATGGGCTTGCTCAATGAACTGGTTGTTCGCGACACTTTTCTTGCTCCTGCTCGGCCTTCTTGGCCTTGCCAGTTGGCGGTGGCTGGACCGGAGGGCCGATGATCTCGCCAGGAAGCGCCTGATGAAGGTAGCCGGTCCTGCTGCTGCAGCCTTCGATCCGGCCATGATCGAAGGGCTCCCGGAACCGGCGCAGCGCTATTTTCTTTACATGATCGAACCTGGGGCGCCGCTCCGCCGCGCGGTCGAGATCGAGATGACCGGCGAAATCGAGTTCGGCACGAAAGAGAGGCCGGACTATCGGCCGATGTCGGCCCGCCAGATCCTCGCCCCTCCCCATGGCATGGTCTGGCGCGCGAAAGCAGGATCTATCAGCGGGTCTGATGGCGCGACACCGGACAGTTCGTGGACGAGGTTCTGGCTGTTTGGGCTGGTCCCGGTTGTTCGCGTGAGTCGCAATGACGACCATCGCCGCTCGGCCTTTGGCAGAGTCATTGCTGAAGCGGCGCTCTGGGCGCCTGCCAGCTTGCTGCCAGGGGAGAATGTCACATGGGCGCCTCTCGATGCGACGAGCGCGCGCGCCATTGTGCGCTTCGGAGAATTCACGCAGGCAGTCGATATCACCGTCGCCGAAGACGGCCGGCCGATCCGCAGTCTTATCCAGCGCTGGAGCAACGAAAACCCCGACAAGGTCTTTCGCGAGCAGCCTTTTGGCGGCGATATGTCAGAGTTCAGGACGTTCGGCGGCTACCGCCTGCGACACGGGTCGAGGGCGGCAATCATCTCGGCACGGACGCGTATTTTCCCTTCTTCAAGGCGAATGTGACGGCGATCCGCTTCCCGGCGGCGGAGGATGCGCCATGAGCGCCGCAGACCTTGGCATCATCGGACTCCAGATCGTCCTGCCGCTTGCGCTGCTCGTATGGTTCGGATTCGCTCCAATCAGGAGCACGCTCGGACACTGGCTTCAATTCGCAAGCACAGGCCTTGCGTTGATCGCCTTGTGCTTTGCGCCGCCCTGGCTCGCGCTGCCCTGGTGGACGCCGGTTGCATATCTCGCCATCTGGTTCTCGACCGTTCTTGTTCATATCATCAGCCGACGGATTTCCTCGTCGCGCGGTTTTCCCAGCCGGGCATCGGCATGGGCGTCTTTGGTTTTGTTCGGTCTGCTTGGCATGTTGAGCGGCGTCGTGAGCGTCACTGCGCTCTCGGGCCGTTGGGCGCACGGTGGCGCCGCGATTGATCTCGCCTTTCCGTTGGGTCCGGGCGTCTATCTGGTGGCGAACGGCGGATCGCGCGACATCGTGAACGCCCACTTCCTGACGCTCAATCCGGCGACTGAGCGCCAGCGCGCCTATCGCGGCCAATCCTACGGCGTCGATCTGGTGAAGCTCGGCGGCTTTGGGCTACGAGCGCCAGGTTGGCGCCCGCGCGAACCGGCCCGCTATGAAATTTTCGGTGAGCCGGTGCTGGCGCCATGCGCAGGCGCCGTGCTGTCCGCCGGCGACGGCATGCCGGACATGCCCGTGCCTGAACAGGACCGATCCCGGCTTGAAGGCAATTATGTCTTCCTCGACTGCGACGGCGTCGGCGTTCTCCTCGCGCATTTCCAAAACGGCAGCCTGCGTGTGGAAACCGGCGACCGGGTCGTGGTCGGCGAGCAGGTCGCCCTGGCTGGAAACTCGGGGCAATCAGGCGAACCGCACTTGCACATTCATGCCCAAAGGCTTGCGGACAATGCGGCGATGTTCTCGGGCGAGCCGCTGTTCATCAGCTTCGATGGTCGCTTTCCGGTGCGCAACGACCGGATTGCGGTCTCGACCCGATGAACGCGGTGTCAAGTTGACGCTCTGCGGCTTCGTTCAATGCGGAGACTCGAATGAATAGGAGCGAGGTGCTGACTTTTGGCAGGCGGATCGGTACAGGTCTGGCCTTCGTCATCTTCCCGTTGGTGTTCATCTTCGCCTTTGCGGTTCATCCAGGGTTGTTGAATCCTCGCCTGCTTGGTCCAAAGGAACTCATCCTAAGAGGGCGCAACAATGATCTTCTGCAATTCGCGCACGCCCTGGTCACTCTGAACACGGCGCTCCTGGTGGTGATCGCTCTACACTTCATGAGGTTGTTAGATCGAGGCCCCCACGGTCGGCCAAGGATTACGACCGGCATTTGCCTTTCTTCGCGTAGCAGACGAGCAAGCGCGGCCTTAACCACGGGGGCGATCTGCAATCAGTCGTAGTAGCTCTGGCGTGCCTCGGATGCTCGCGGCGGCATTCGCGCCCCAAAGGCTGGAACATCATAGCGCTCCAGCGGAATCGTAGTTGTCAGTTTCGTCTACGCTGGGGCGCCAAATACCGCCGAACCTGCGATTTCCCACGTAAGCCAAACACGGCTTGCCGTCGCAAGCGCCGCAATCAGTTTGGATCGGAGGTGCAGGGCGATACCGGCAGCGCATAGCCGCGCCAGCGCGCCGCGCGCGCCAGTATCGCGAAGGCTGTCTTCTGAAGCCAAATGGGTGGACCCGCCAAATAAAGGTGATCGTGGTAGACATCGAGAACCAATGCAATGAGCAGGAGCTTCGGATCTCCTTTGGCGGAGAACCATTGGGGCCTTTGCTGGGTCAGCATGGCGAAGTTGCGGAAAAAGCGCAGATGTTGTTGAGGCGGAAAAAAGGACACGGTGGCTTTCATCGCTTCTGCGCTCGCATTGGCGAAGTAATGGGGTGTGCCGCGTGGAACGGTGATGGTCTCACCGGCTCCGACGAAATGCTCCTTTCCCGCCATGATGACCTTCAAACGCCCGGAGGACACCGCGAAAGTCTCGTCGGCCAACGGATGCACATGGATCAGCGCATTGCCTCCGCCGGTTCCGCCTTCGCCTAGGACGACGTCGAAACCAAGATGGCCGGATTCGTCCGGCGCGCCCGAAAAAACGAAGGTTTCGTTGTTGAACGTGTTCTTGATGACCGTGTCTCGGCCGATCATGCGCATCTCCAATTCTGCCGACGCCACTTGCCGCCTGGCCGGATCGCTCTCCGTCATTCGGTCTTTCCCTGTGCAAGCGCAGCTGCCCGTTCCAGGCTGATGCTTTCGACGAGAGGGTCGGCGTGCCGATGGGCCAGCCGCCATTCAGTGCCCTCGCGACGATAGACCAGAGTGACACGCAGCGGCCATTCCTGCGCGGGAAGTCCCCCGACCTCGACATTCTGCCGTTCAATGACGGCAAGGACGACGATTTCGGCCGAGCCGTAGGCCTGCACCAGCTCCTGCTCGAATGTGCCGTTCCTGAAGAACCGAGCCATCGCCTCCATGCGCTCGTTCGTCATGTCCGAACCGAGTGTCGGCGCGCCTCCGAACGGGGACATCAACGTGAAGTCGTCCGTGTAGGTAATCAGCGCGCGGTATCCGCCGAGATCGCCGCGCATGAGCGCCGCGTGCGCGGCGGCGGACCGACGGATCAGTTCGGCGACATCGTCGGCAGTTGCAGGCGCCGCGAGGGCGGGGGCTGGAAATCCCACTGAGCCCGCGATTTCCAACGTAGCGAGGCACCCTGCGGCGGCGAGAATTGAACGTCTTGATTGCGACACGGAGTGACTCCTGATCCTGATTTTCCATTGCTGCGCGGCCGTTTCGTGCCGTGCGTTCGGTTGAAATCGCACTTCCATTACGCTGAATCAAATGATACGTTTTACACGATATGCTGAACAGAATTAACCTTTCGCGAGCCGATCTCAATCTGCTCGTACTCTTCGAGGCCGTTCTGGAAGAGCGTCACGTCGGGCGCGCCGCCGACAGGCTAAATCTGACGGCTTCGGCTGTGAGCCACGGGCTCGGCCGGTTGCGCCGGCTTCTCAACGACCCGCTGTTTCTGCGAACACCCAAGGGCGTTGTACCCACAGCCCGCGCGACCGAATTGGCTTTTCCGATCGCTGACGTTCTGAGCCGGACAAGGAGCATCCTTTCGACGGCCGCGCCGTTCGACCCAGCGATATCCACGCGCCGATTCACGATAAGCGCCCCGGACGGTTCCGCTTCCGTGTTTTTGCCCGCGCTTTTGGCCAAACTCCGGCAGGCCGCGCCGGGCGTCGACATCAGCTTGCGTCCACTGATGCCAACGAAAGGGGAGCCGTCGCCCGAGCGCGCCTGGCAATCCGCCTGCGCCGAATTGGAGGCGGGGGTGATGGATATCGCCGTGATCCCCTTGGATGGCGCGCCGGTGCGTTTCCATAGCCGGACACTCTACGAGGAAGATTTCGTCATCGCGGTGCGCGCCGGACATCCCTTCGCGGAGGATCCGACGCTTGAACACTATTGCAACGCACTGCATTTGGTGGTCTCGGCCACCGGTGATCCCGAGGGCTTTGTAGATACCGCGCTGGCCCGTGAAGGTCTTTCGCGGCGGATCGCGCTGACGGCTCCAAACTTCATGTTCGCCCTCGCCATCATCGCCGAGACCGATCTGATTTCTGCCGTACCGAGGAGGCTCGCGACCATTCACGCGGTGCGCTTTGGTATCGTGGGGGTGGACTCGCCGTTGCCGCTGAGGCGATTCCGACTCAACGCCGTCGCTTCCAAGGCGGCGATGATGGACGCAGGCGTGGCGTGGCTTTACGATCTGCTCTCGGAAGACGAGCAAGGCACATCGAAACCCTCCGCCCGTGCGCGATCACGAAAACAGCAGCGGTAATTTCAGTTTGTATGCCACCCCGGAGGCTCTCACACGTCGCGCTGGATCGAATGATCGGCGGTATGCCAAGTGCATCGCCTGCGGAGCGATCCTTCAAGTGGTCGTAGTAGTCTCGGCGAACCTCGGATGCTCATGGTGGCGCCTGCGGCCCGAAGGCTGGAATATCAGAGTGCTCCAGCGGAAACGTAGTTATCAGTTTCATCTACGCTGGGGCGCCATTTGCGTATAAAACTGCGAACACCCTTGCCGATTTGTTCTCCGGCGATGACGGCCTGTTCGAGGCTGGCCTTGGAGCCATGGATGCGGAAGTGGCATAGGCTTGGCGGCTGGGAATGCGCGCGGTGAAGGCCGCAGGGATCGGATTCTCGCAAGTTGCGTGGCCGAGAAAGAGCGAATAATCGTTAGGTTTTCGGCAAAATCATCGCAGTGGAGTGTGGCCATGAGCGTTTTTGGAGGCGAGCGTGCAAGGTTCGGATCAACTGCCGGCGTTCGTGTGCTGAAGAAAAGCGAAAGAGTGCGAACGTTCACGCGACACGACTTGCGAGCGGCGATTTATCATTGTTGCCCAACGCTGTCCCGTGCCGAGGCTCGAAGGATTTTCAATGAGACCTTCGATGAGCTGTCCGACGCGCTTGTTCGCGGCGAACCGGTCAAGCTGCGCAATTTTGGAACGTTCAACCTCCGCGCCAAGCGACAGCGCACCGGGCGCAACCCCAAGACCGGGGTGGAGGCGGTGATTAGCGCTCGCAGGGTCGTGACCTTTCGCCCGTCGCCGGCGCTACTCACGCGAATAAATCGAGAATCTGCCGACTGCCTTCCCTATTGAGCAACGATCGCTCAAATTCCAATCCCCCGCGCCCGGGTATATTCCCTTGAGATTCCCGAGTCTCGGACGACGCCGCTGATCTGGCGTCCGAGACGATCGTCCATCACCGGCCGCCATGGAACGAGCGTGAACTCATAGGCGTTCTCGATGACGGCGTATTTACCGGAGACCAGGTTTGTCGTGCCGGTGAAGACGCCCGAGACGCGCTCCCCCTCCGCTTTCATTTTGAAGGGGGCGTGCTTGTCCGCCGCCATGGATTTTCCGAAGCGCTCGATCTCGCCCCGCTCCAGTCGACTTACCAAGTCCCCCCGCGCGCGAATGACGTTATCCGGCGTGCGCCTGGCATGACCCATTTCGACGAGTGTCTCTCTGCGCTGTTTCATCGCACGGTCGACCTCGGCGCCAAATCCGGGATCATCGCAGAATCTTCCCAAAATCGTACGCTAAGCCGCATCGAGTAGCTCAGAGCGCGGGTTTCTGAGGGGCCGGAAGGCGTTTTGTAGCGGCTCCGTCGGCCAAACATAGTCCCCCTTGAAGGTGATATGCTCCCAACCGAGCGGCGCGATATGAGCGAGCAAATCCTCACGGACCGGTACTCCACTGGAACGCAGTTCGGCTACGGCGTGGCCGAGGTAGACTGTATTCCAAAGGATGACCGCTGAGACGACCAGATTTAGTCCAGAAGCGCGGTAGCGTTGATTTTCGAACGTCCGGTCGCGGATTTTGCCAAGACGGTGAAAGAACACTGCCCTGGCGAGCGCGTTACGCGCCTCTCCCTTGTTGAGGCCAGCGTTCGTCCGCCGCCGCAGAGCTGGGTCGGGGAGTGGGAAATAGCTGGGGGTCAGGCCGCGAGATGGAATGCGCCCGCTTTCAACCGACCATCGAGCACAGCGGCTCTGGCTTGAAGCACACGTTGCGCGCCGCGCGGCGACCAGCGCATCTGCCACAACTTGTTCATGCGCGCATTGACCAGCGCGTTGACCGCGGACTCTGCTCGCGAGCTCGAAATCGGCAGACCCTTCCAATAGCGCTGACAACAATTGATTACGGAAGCCTGGTTCAATCTTAAGTATGTCGCCAACTCGTCGATGAGCACCAGAAATCGTTTCATTTTTGCGTTGATCTCGTGGGTATGTTCGGAGACGGCGCTGCGAACCCAATAGCTCATCAGTCTGAGCGCGTCGCGGGTCTCGTCAACGTAGCCGCTCCATAGGAAACGACGTAGGCGCGGCACGTCTTGGTCGGCCCCCATCGGGCGATCCAGTTCGGATGTTAGTTCAAGATCGGCATTTGGACCAGCGGCTGAGCGCCCGGCGGAGCTGGCTGGGGTTGCGCAGCCGGGCGCTCGGGGAACAGAACCGCCGGGGCTGGCGGCCGATACCCCAACGACGAATGTGGCCGCACTTCATTGTAATGACGCCGCCAGCTTTCGATGATGATCCGCGCTTCCTTGAGCGAGTAGAAGATCTCGCCGTTTAGCAGTTCGTCACGAAGCTTCGAGTTGAAGCTCTCGCAAGAGCCATTCTCCCATGGACTGCCTGGCTCGATGTAAGCGGTCCTGGCGCCGACAGCGGTTATCCAATCCTGCACGGCCTTGGCGATGAACTCGGGGCCATAGCACCTGCGGAAGGGTGATGGGGCGACCGCCGAGCCAGCGGCGCGCGCTGCTATTAAGCAGCAAGCGCGCGCCGCTCGAGGCGGCCATGGCCGGGCGATGCGTCTCTAGAATGACGGTGTTTGAATCCTCATTCCGGAGAGTCCGGCCATGACCAACATGCAGCCTATCCCGAACGACCCCGTGCTGGTAGCGATCGACGTCGCCAAAGCGCGCAACGAAGTCCTCATTGAGGCGGCCAATCATCAGCGTCGACGGCGATTGACGGTGCTGAACAATCGGACTGAGCATGATCGATTCGTCGGGACACTGGCTGGCTATATTCGCCCTGTGATCTGCGCCTTTGAGGCGACCGGCAACTATCATCGACCTTTGGCTTGGCGGCTGATCGAAGCCGGTTTTGAGGCGCGCCTCGTGTCATCGATGGCGCTGGCGCGAACGCGCGAAGCGCTGCACAACGGCTGGGACAAGAACGATCCGAAAGACGCGCAGGTGATTTTGCACATGCTGCGGATCGGCGCGACCCAGCGCTATTACGATCCGCTGGTCGCCGGAATCAACGACGTCCAGGAACTGTCCAAGACCCATGAGGCGATCTCGAGGGCCAAGACCGAGATCCAGCATCGGATTCTCACGCATTACCTGCCACTGTATTTTCCCGAGATCGACCGCTTCAGGGGAAACAGCCGCAGCGACTGGTTTTTCGCCTTTCTCGAACAGTTTCCCACACCGGCGAGCATTACCACTCTGAGCAAGGAAGCATTCGTCGAGGCGGCGTGGTCGGTTGTTGGCCGGAAGGTATCAAAGGAGCGACTGCTGACAGATATCTACGAAACGGCGAAGGCCTCCATCGGGCTGCCTCTAGCGCCAGATGCGCCGGCGATACGCATGTTCCGCATGGTCATCGCAGAGGCTCGCAGCTTGATACGACAACGCGGCGAGATCGAAGTGATGGCCGGCGAGCTCCTTGGCGACAGCGCGGATTTTCGGCTCCTTCGCCGTATCCCAGGCATCGGGCCGATCAATGCGCTAACCATCCTCGCCGAGACCGGCGATCTGCGTCGGTTCAGCCATCACCGTCAGTTCCTGAAGTTCTGCGGGCTTGATCTCGCCACGATGCAATCCGGCGTGTTCCGTAGCCAAACGAAGCTGTCGAAGTATGGCAATGGGCGCCTGAGGCGAACGCTTTGGCTCGCAGGACAGGTCGCGATCCGTCAACGCGACAACAGCTTTAGGGACAAGTTCGAGCGCTACATCGCTCGGGACCGAGACAATCCCGATCTCAAGCGCAAGGCGCTCACAGCGATTACCGCCAAGATGGCGCGCGTCGTCCACGCTGTCATCAAAAGTGGTTCAGACTACCGGCCTTTCATCGAAGGGCCGGCGCCAGGCGGGAGAACCTCTCTCAGCAGGAGCCGTGAGGGCGCTTCGGCGACCCTGTAGATAATGCTCGGGTCTTCCACCTGGATCGGTATCTCGTGTTGAGGACGGTAACCGAATGCATGATCCGTCGTTCAGCCACAGTCGCTTTCGCTTGGGCTGCTTTGCTGGGACCTTCAGCCCCTCCCGCCGCCAGATCCGCTCGACGCGCTTGAGGTTCACCGCCCAGCCGGCGTCGTGCAGCAACGCCGTGATGCGCCGATAGCCATATCGCCCATATTGGAGGGCGAGCGCGATGATGTCGGCGGTCAGAGCCGCTTCGTCATCTGACGTCCTGGCGATCTTACGTTGCGTCGAACGATGTTGGCCGAGCACGCGCCAGGCGAAGCGTTCAGACACGCCGAACGCCTCCCTTGCGCGCTCAACGCAGGCGCGACGGCGGGCGGGGCTTAAAAGTTTCCCGACGCAGCCTCCTTCAGGATCAGCTTCTCAAGCGTCAGATCAGACACCGCCTTGCGAAGCCGGGCGTTCTCCTGCTCGAGATCCTTCAGCCGCTTGACCTGGTCGCTCTTCAGCCCGCCATATTCCTGGCGCCAGCGGTAATACGTCACTTCCGTAACGCCTATCGATCGAATGGCTTCCGCAACCGAATGCCCTTGCGTCGTCAGCACGTCGACCTGACGAAGCTTCGCGACAATCTCCTCGGGCTTGTGCCGTTTCCTGCCCATCTCAAATCCTCCTCATAGGCTCAAAAGCCATACTTCACGGAGGATCACTTTTCAGGGGGCGGACCACCTCACTTTTCGTGCTCCGGAAGCGCCAACATCGGCATCATACGCGCGCGCAGCAGCTCGGTGCTCGCGCGGCCATACATGGCGCGCTTGAGCGTTTTTAATCGATTGATTTGTCCCTCAGTTTGACCATTGCTCCAAGGTTCCGCCACCGCATTTCGGACCGCTTGAATATCGCCGCGTAACCTACATGCGAAGCGTTGCATGGCGTAAATTCCTGATCGCTGAGCGTCGTCAAGCCATTTGTCGAGTCGCTTCATATCTTTGCAATGAAGAACGCCCCGAAATCGCATCGCGAGCGCGCGCATGGCGACAAAATCTGGTGAAGCTTTCTTCAGGGCTATGACCTTAGCGGCTTGCCGCGCCGTCAGCATTCCACGTGGCTTTATGCAAAGCGCGGCGCCAATGATCGGCGAAATGGCCCAACCCGTTTCGGGATCGATCGCGCGAAGTGGAAGCGCCGTCGTAGTCACAGGGGAAACGTTCGGCGAGGGCGCGCTGGTTGGTGCAAGCGCTGTACGCTCCATGCCTCGCCACTTTCCCAAGAGGCGCTCCATGTTGGAACGGCTGCCCCAATAGCCACGTTGCTGAATCTCCTCGAAGAGTTGTCGGCCACCCCTGCATCCTTTCGCCCAACGGTCCGCGAGATAATCCCGAAAATAGCGCGGCGATGTTGGCGTTGGAGTGCGCTCGCGGCGTTCAGGCATTTCGCTTGCATGCACCCACTTCCTGACGGTGCGCGAGTTAACGCCCATTTCCAGAGCGATACGGCGAATGTTCTTTCCTTCAGCCTTCAGAAGCTGAACCTTTTCAAACATCGCCTGTCGCGAACGGTGGTATGCAAGTCGCTTAAGATACCTGTCCTCAGCGATCACTTGCCGCCCCGGTGTGCTGCAAGAAATCAAGCCAGAATCTTCACCTTCAGTTCTCGGCGAGGAGGGACGCGCCAGGCCTCTATCGGAACGACTTAGCTGGTGCTCGATCCTCTCGCGCAAATTCTGCAGTAGATGGAACCGACCGCCACCTGACGCGCTTGTGGCGCGCCGTGGCGTATTCCCTGCGCATAAAGTCCGCAACGGTCCCGGCTGACGACTTCTACATTTGGATGCTGGCGCAGCCAGTCCGCCGTTTCTTCCGTCGAACGTCCGGGCAAGACATCGACAACTTCGCGTCGCTCCAGATCCACCATCACGGTTCCGTAACTCTCTCCCTTCCGCCGGCGCCAATCGTCGACGCCCAACACACGAACATCGTTGATCCTGCGGGTCGCGCCCCGCTTCAACTGCCGCAGGAGGGTGTCGTCGCTCGCCGGCATGCCGAGGCGGTTTATCAGCCGCTCGCCTGGCTTGCCGCCGGCGCCATGTGCAAATAGCTGAAGAAGGCGACCAACGCGTAACGTCCGGCGCGCATGTCGGGCGGCGACGCCGGGAAGTTGATCGGAGAATGTTTTTCGTGCGCACACCCTGTTCAGACAACGCCATCGCGTCATCAGGACTTTCAATGCGACAACCGCGCCCTGAGCCGGCAGATCCTGTAAACAGCGCGAATATCGACTGTGTCGCCGTCGTGATCGCGCCCCGCATCCGGGACAGAAGCCGATCTCTCGCGCGGCGGCCGAAATTACCCAACGATCGCCATCGCGCTCCACGGCCATAGCTCTGACGCCTGGCCCGAGCGTCCATGTCGATTTTGCTTTCATGCGGCTCAATACCGACAGCGAAGTCACCAACCGGTAAAAAGCACGAAAAATGAGGCAGACCCAATTAAATGGATATTCCGAGGCATGATGGCTACGGTTAAATCATTGATTTTCCTGAAAACGTATTGTCACGCCAAAATGGCTCCCGACAGCTAGATTTCCCCATGGACGGCTTTCCTTAGATGGTGCTGCGATAGCGGCCATCTTGGCACGATGATGCCGCTCGGGGCGCCGTCCACCCCATCATCGCAGAATCTTCCCAAAATCCTACTCTAAGCCGCATCGAGTAGCTCAGAGCGGGGGTTTCTGAGGGGCCGGAAGGCAACTCCGAGGGGTTCGGCGGGCCAAACGTAATCGCCGTTGAAGGCGATATGCTCCCAGCCGAGCGGCGCGACACGGGCGAGAAGCTCGTCAGCCAGGTCTTCGCCACGGGTGCGCAAAGCGTTGACGGCGCGTCCGATATAGACAGTGTTCCAGAGAATGATCGCGGCGACCGCGAGATTGAGGCCGGAAGCCCTGTAGCGCTGGTTTTCGAAAGTCCGGTCGCGGATTTCGTCAAGGCGGTGAAAGAACACGGCCCGCTTGAGAGCGTGATGCGCTTCGCCTTTGTTGAGGCCGGCATTGGCGCGGCGGCGCAAGGCAGGGTCGCTGATCCAGTCGAGCGCGAACAGCGTGCGCTCCATGCGGCCGATTTCCCGCAGCGCCTTGGCGAGCGCGTTCTGCCGCGGATAGGCCGAGAGCCGGCGCATGAGCGCGGAAGGCGCGACAGTTCCGGCCTTGATCGACGCGCCCGCGCGCAGGATTTCATCCCAATTGTCGCCGATGACGCGCATATCGACCACGCCGCCGATCATGGATTTAAGCGCCTTATATTCCGCTCTGGGATCGAGGACATAAAGCCTTCGATCGGCAAGATCGCGGATGCGCGGCGCGAAGCGGTAGCCCAACAGGCCACACAGTGCGAACACATGATCGATCGCGCCGGCGGTGTCGGTGTAATGCTCGCGAATGTCGAGCGAACTTTCATGATGCATCAGGCCGTCGAGCACATGCGCGGCATCGACGACGTCTCGCGTCGCTTTCCATCCAGTTGCCTTTAACAGTTCGTGATGAAATTGGTCTCGGCGTTCAGTCTCTTGCCAACGCGGATCGTTTGAATCGTCGACCAGACCAGCCATGTCGTTATAGTAAGGTTGATCGACCGGTCGATCAATCTCAATTGAAACCGAAAATGTGCCGATATAGTCTCAATTGAAACCGAAATCGGACTGAGACTGGTTTTTTTAAGCCCCTGTTTTTCAAAAGATCGTGAGTCTCATCTTGAAACCGAAATCGACACTATTATAAGCCGCGCTTTGCGCCGGCGATCTGCGCGGCGGGCGGCGGCGATCAGCGCCATGCCGACGCGCCCGAATTGACCCCGACCGAGATTTTGGCGGTGACCGCGATAGCCTATCTGCAACCCGGTACCCGCGCCGAACTTTCGCGGCTCGCCGGGAAAGAGATCAGCCGCGACGTCATTGGCGCGCTCAAGCGCCATGGCCTGATCGATGACACCTTGCGCGCGCCGGAGTCAGGCGCACCATTCGCCTATGTGACGACCAAGAAGGTTCTCGAGGTCTTCGGCCTCGCGACGCTGCGCGATCTCCCCGACATCAAGCAGCTCGAAGACGAATGACTCTTGGAGAGGAGGCAACCGGGTGCCGGTCCCGACGCCATTCCTTTCGCGAAGATTTTGCGGAGAGCGACGCCGGGGAGCATTGGGAATAACCGACGACAGAATTCTCGCGAGGCGACGCCCGTTTGTCGCGGTCTCCTGATACTCCTTACCCCATCCAGTCGTTGTTAAGAAATTCGTCGGAGGGTCGATGCCGCAGAAGAAGATGTGGGCGGCGCGAGGCTGCGGCCGCGCCGTCAAGGGCAAACTGCTCGATCTAGACAGTGTGGTATATGTGGGCGAGACGGTCTTGCCGAGCTCTCTGGAGGCGGTCCCGAAAATTCGGGTGGCCGGGGGCCACTGTTGGCGAAGGTGACGACCATTGCCGCGAGATTGCGTGCGGCTACAAGCATGGTCGCCAGTCAGTTGGATCGAATGGAATGCTTCGAAATTCCGCCAAGGAGCCTCCTGTAGTGCCTTGCTGCCCGGTCACTGGCGTTTCCGCGGTTCGTCTCGTCCAAATGGTGCCAGCGCGCCTCCTCCGTCGCCTATGGAAAATAGAGTTCGGCGCGGAAGTTCGGCCGAGCTTCGGCGAGGTGAGCCAGTTCGGGCTGTGGGAATCGCCGACGGGATTGCTGTTCTTTGACCCGCCTGTCGAAGGCGATCACGTCTTTTATGAAGGGTTCTATTCGAGGCTCAAAAAACTCGGCCTCTACTCCAACCATTTCGTTCGGCCCGAGTTCAATCTCGCTGCGCGCCATGTGCCGCGCGGCGCGCGAGTGCTCGATGTCGGATGCGGCTTAGGCAATTTCCGCCATTGTGTGACTCACGCCGACTACACTGGGCTGGATCCGCATTTCGCCGAGGACGGCGACGACCCTTCGATCCACAATGAGACTCTCGGCGAACATCTCGTCGTCAACGCCGCAACCTATGACGCCGTCTGCGCATTTCAGGTTCTCGAACATATCAGCGCGCCTGCGTCGCTATTCGGCGAAATGCTGCGCGCCGCCAAACCAGGCGGTCTGGTCTTCATCGGCGTGCCGCATGTTCCGTCGGCCTTAACTCGGATACCGAATTTTCTGATGAACGCCCCGCCACATCACCTCAGCTGGTGGACAATTGGCGCGCTGGAGGAAATGACGAAACGCGCCGGCGCGATTGTCGAAAGCATCGAAAGGGTTCCTTGGGGCGAAGACGACGCGCTGCTTTACTGGATCAGCCGGTGCAGTCCGATCAAATGCGACGGCCCGTACTATCGCGAAGCGTGGTCTTGGCATGCCTCGGCCGCAGTCGGCCTGCTCGGCGGCCTGGCCGCCCGGCTAGCGCTGGGTCTTCCGTCGCGCGAGGACGAAGGCACTGGACTGCTGCTGGTGGCCCGCCGAGCGAACTAGCATTCGTCGTGGTCTTTGTGTTCGCTCCCGCCTAATTTGCCTTGGCGCCGCGGATCGACGGCTAGGCGCCATGGTTGCTGGCGTACGAAGCGCCCGCGCGTACGATCGGCCCTCGCCTGCCAACAATGCAGCGATCGAAACCGACGGACGCGTGGCGCAATTTTTGAGTCCGCGCCAAAAAGATCGGCCACCGTCAACGACTCAGCGTTCGGCGAGGAAAGCCCCTCGATCAGCCGCTTGCGCCAATTCGCGTGGAAGCCGGCTTGTCCCAGTATGGCATCCGGATCCTTGAGCAATGCTTCCCCGAATTCCGGCTCGCATAACGCGCGTCCCGCAATCTCCGCAAAAAGCTCATTTTGCTCTGCTCTATCGACGGGTGCGTCTGCCATTTTCAGCTCCCCTTATCGCCAATCCCAAAGTTTGCTGGTCCAGATTTCGGTTCAACGAGTTTGGCGCAAGCTTCGTTCCAACTCGCACAATCGCATTGCTCTTTAGAGATTTCGCAGCGCGCCCGCCTCTACGGCTTACGGAAAATAACGAAGACCTCCGTCTCGTCGCCAAGCCAATACCCGAAAAACAAATAAAATCCTGTGAGTGGGTTCAACCACAATCGCGCGCTATTCAGCGGCCGCTCAAAAAGCACATCGAGCGTCCCATCGAAACATCCCATGTAGTAATGCAAAAATTTCAAAGAAAGCATAGGCATATTCATGTATCCGGTCAGATAGGTGCGCTCGATCTTCAGGCCGATGTTTCGACCTGCTTCCTGAAGCGCCGGCAGAGCGAGTATATGGCGATGATACGGTTGATGCAGGGAATGAACATATTTTTCCGCTTCATCGAGATCGATCGCGGCGGCGTTTGGCGTGCCGATAGCGACCAGACCGCCGGGACGACACAGAGCCTCCAAGCGCGCAATCGTGGTAATGGGATCTTCGACGTGTTCAATCACGTCCTGAGAGATTACTAAATCGTAGCGTTCCTCGAGCGGCGCTGGATCGCTAAAGCGCGGCGAGTATGCGTCATAGCCGACCGCGCGGTAACCCTTCTCTCGAAGATATTGTGTGAGCGAGCCCCCGCCGCAGCCAAAATCGAGCACAGTTTGCCCTTGCTTCAGACCCGCTTGGGAGAGCCGCTGGGTCAGTCGGCGATAGGCCAGACTTAGCACCCAATCGAGCTTCATTTTGTGAAAGGGATAGGCTCGATATGCACTCTCAAGGTCTACTTGATCGCCAGCGTGGATTGAGCGGCACGACGGACAGCGCCACACCCGAAACTGGGCGTTTCCCAACGACCTAACATTCGCCGGCGCCAGAGCCGTTTCAATGCCGGTGTCAGAAATCGAAGAAGCTTCACAAACGCGGCAGACTTCAAGGATGCTCATCATTGCCTCTCTTCCAGATTTGCATTCGCTAGCTACCAGTCGCTCTCGGCGGCAGAGCGTTCGAATTGGGCGCTCGACAAGCTGCTTCGCTGAAGTTGGGTCGGACGCCTATTTTCTTCACTACTGTCCGGTTAAGCGAACGACGCAGCTGGAATAAGCCTTCATGGCTAATACGTTAGGCCTGATTTGGTTTGGTGTCGATTTGAACTGGCCTCGGTGATTTTGCGCTAGTTTTCCCTATTTTCCTGATCGGGGAGCCCTGCCGTGAACTATGGCCGGACGCTGTTTTCGCAAGTCATGGACTTCGTGCCGTGGACGAGTTTCGAGCGAATCGTCACACGTCATCGCGGTGATGTTCGCGTCCGCAGCCTTCGTCGCGGCGAACAATTTCGCATCATGGCGTTCGCGCAGAGAGCTATTCGCCGCCGCCTTTCTCGCATTAGAGGGGTCTGCGTCACTTTAAGTGCTTTGCGTTGCCAAAGCGGAACTTGGCGCCTCAATAGCGCATGACGAAGAAAGCGAATTTAGCCTTTGGGCCCGGAGTTGTCGTGCGCGGCGTTGTATTTCGAGAGAACCGGTGGATCGAATCGGCGGACGGAGCCGGGGCGCGGTCATGCCCCGAGTGCGGAGGAGCGTCAGCATCGCGTCATAGTTGGCACCTCCGGCGCTTGCAGGATCTTCCAATCCAGGGCGTCCCTGTCGTTCTCGAGTTGCGCCTGGGACGTTGGCGGTGTTTGGACGACGGGTGCGCGCGAAAGACTTTCGTCGAAAGACTGACGACGGCTTTTCCCTTTGCGCGAAAAACGCAGCGTGTTACCGACCTCGTGAGATTGTTCGGCCACGCCGCTGGCGGCAGGACAAGCGAAAAATTGCTGGCGCGCTTGGCGATGCCAATCAGCGACAATGCGATTCTGCGGCAGCTCAAACGTCATGCATCCGAACGTCGCGATGGCGCTCCTCTGCGCGCCATCGCGATTGATGATTGGAGTTGGCGCAAAGGTTTTAACTACGGAACGATCATTGTCGATCTTGAACGTCGGATCGTTGCAGATGTGCTGGAAACCCGCTCCGCCAAAGAGACTGCGGATTGGGTCAAGCGCCATCCTGAAATCGAAGTCGTCAGCCGCGACCGCTGCGGTCTTTACGCACAGGGCGTTCGGCAGGGAGCGCCGCAAGCTCGACAAGTCGCTGATCGCTTTCATTTGTTGCAGAACTTGCGCGAAAGCATTGAGCGACACATGACCCGCATCAGTCGTTTTGCCGGGCGTCCCCAACTCCCGCCGACCACCGGAGATCGTCACGCGGCGCGGCGCGGCGAATGCGGCCACGCGCGTCAAGCTTTATTTGACCGGGTCAGTTCGCTGCGTGCCTCGGGCAAGACTTTTGTCGACATCGCTGCGCAGATCGGCGTCGACCACAGGACCGTCGCGAAATGGATCAAGACAGGTTTCCCGCTACACCGTCGGCGCTTGGCGTTGAAGCCGACTTCCCCGCTGTATTTCCAAGAGTTCCTTTCCCGCCGATGGGCCGAGGGCGATCGGGTAGGCCGGCGTTTGTTTCATGACCTTCGACATCGGGGCTACACGGGAAGCTTCTCAAATCTGGAGCGCCTTTTGTCGACATGGCGCGCCGGCAGCAGGGAAAAGAAGCAGTCAGAACAGCAGTATAGAAAGTTCATTGAGATCCCGGCAGTCGATCCAGCGACCGGCTGGCAAATCTCTCCGGGTCATTGCCGCTTCTCTCTGCATGAAGCCGACGCGGCGACTCACGCCCGCCGAGAACGCTAAGGTCGTCGTTTTGAAGCAGGCCTCCCCCAGCTTCGTCGTCATGCGCCAACTCGCGATGCGCTTTCGCAGCATTCTGCGCGGGGATGATCCGGACAAGCTCAACAATTGGCTTCATGACGCAAAGCATTCCGGTGTGCGTTCAATGCAACAGTTTGCGCGAACGTTGAGCCGAGATCTCGAGGCCGTCAGGAACGCCATCGTCGAACATTGGAGCAGCGGCCAAGCCGAGGGGCAGATCAATCGTCTCAAGACACTTAAGCGCGCCATGTACGGCCGCGCAGGCGTTGAGCTGCTGCGAGCTCGAATGCTTCCATTCGAATCCGCCATGTGCACGTAAAGTGACGCAGACCCCCTTGAAATGCAAATCGACACCGGCTGACGGCGTGCGATGGCTCGTCGACACCTATCTTCCTTATCGCAATCTCGAAGACGCAGTCCTTCCCATGCACGTGGTGGCGACGGATCTCTTGTCGGGCGCGCCCGTGGTGTTGTCTAACCCGGCGGCCGAATAGAAGACCGTGCGCCGCCCCGAATTCCGGGCCGCCCGGATAGGACATCGCCGCGCTCGCTTGCCAGAGGTGGAATGCTTCTGTCGCTCCACGCGGTAAGCTATGTCACGACGACAGCGCAAAGCGCATGCTCGTTGCGCTCCGCGTCGTGACAACGGAGGAGGTTTGATGACGGCGATGACCGAGGCTTGGGGAAAATTCGCGATCTGCGTCGCCTTGATCGCCGTCGCAGGGCCAGTGCTGGCGCGCTATGGCGACATTATCGCACAGCGGACGCGGCTTTCACGCAGTTGGATTGGATTGTTGCTGCTCGCCACGGCGACCTCGCTGCCCGAACTGTTCACGGGCGTCAGCGCCGTCACCGCCGCGAACGCGCCAAACATCGCTGTCGGCGACGCCCTTGGTAGCTGCGTCTTCAATCTGGCGATCTTGGTCGTGCTCGACGCTCTGAACCGGGACGGGTCCGTCTTCACCCGCATGGGCCAGGGCCATATTCTGACGGCCGGTTTCGGGGTCATCCTAATAGGCTTTGCCGCCGCGTCTTTGTTGCTCGGCGCCAGTCAATTCGCCCCGAAGTTCTTTCATATCGGCGTCTTCACGCCAATCCTAATCGTTTTGTATCTCGTCGCCATGCGCGCCGCATTCGATTACGAGGCCCGCCTCGCCATCGCGGGCGCGGTGTCCGGCATCGAACCCGAAATCGGGCTTGGCAGGGCGATCGTGGGATACCTCATGGCGGCGGCGGTCGTAGCTGGAGCAGGCGTCTGGCTTCCCTTCGTCGGCCTGGACATCTCCCACGCCATGGGTTGGCGAGCGACCTTCGTCGGCACCTTGTTCGTGGCCGCCGCGACATCGGCGCCCGAACTGATTGTCACCCTGGCCGCCGTGCGGCTCGGTGCCCTGGATATGGGGATCGCAAACCTGCTGGGCAGCAATCTTTTCAACATGCTCGTGCTTGCGATCGACGACATCGCCTATCAGCCAGGATCGTTGTTCGCGGCGGCGTCGCCGGCGCACGCGGTGACGGCCATCGCGGCCGTCATTATGTCGGGAATCGTGATCGTCGCGCTGCTCTACCGGCCCTCGACGCGCTTCTTCGGTGTCGTCGGCTGGACCAGCCTGTCGCTGTCGACGGTCTACTTCCTGGCCTCCTATGTGATCTATCTGCACGGCCATTGACGTGGCGTCGCCGTCTTGCGCGGCGCGGAGGTCAGGCCTGCCGCCAGACCTTCACGGCGGAGACGAGCAGGATCGCGGCGAGGGCGGGAAGCAAAAGGGCGCTCGGGATGATGGCGAGCAACTGGCCGCCAACAAAAGTCCCGACGATCGACCCGGCCGCCATCACGAGCGCGAAGGTTCGGTTCCGCCCAAGGGTCAAGAAGCTGCGGTCACGGCTGTAACGGGCAAAGCCCGCGAGCATTGTGGGCAGACTCACCGCCAATGACAGGCTGCCGGCGAGCTTTATGTCCGCGCCGAACAAGAGCGTCAGCGTCGGGATCAGCAATTCCCCTCCCGCGACGCCCAGAAGCGACGCCACGACGCCAATGGTGAAGCCGCAGACGACGCCAGCGACGGCTTGGGCGGCGCCTTTCAGCAGGGGCTCGGCCGCCGCCGCGTCGTGACCAAAGAGGAGCACGCCCGCGATGAGGACGAGCAGCGCAGCTATTACGCGATAGAGCGTCTTCGAGGCGAGGCGTGTCGCCCAGCCCGCGCCGAGCCAGGCGCCGACAAGACTCCCGGCCAACAGATTGGCGATAACGCTCCAATTGGCGGCGATGATGTCGAACAGCACGGTCCGCGCCCGGAACGGCAATGCCGAGGCCACGACGACGAGGCTCATGGCCTTATTGAGAATGACGGCTTCGAGGGCCGCGAATCGGAACGCCCCGATCAGCAGAGGCAGGCGAAACTCCGCCCCGCCGAGGCCGATCAGCCCGCCGAGCGCGCCAATGACGGCCCCTCCAACGAAAGCGCCGCCATTGCTCCGGCTTAGGTTCTTGATCCGAGTCAATTCGAGCGTCGTGAGAGCGCATTTCCTGCCTAATGCAGCGGCGGGATAGCCGACAGAGCCGTTGATCGCGACATGGGCGGAATGGTAGGGTTTCGCTTCGCGGCGAAGCAACTGTTGGGCCGGTCGAGCGAGATTTCACGCGCCGTCCGACTGATGCGAACACTCTTCGAACTCAACGGCCGAGATGCGCGAACGAATCGACGCGATCGACTTCTGGCGCGGGATCGCGCTGGCGACGATTTTCATCAATCACATCCCCGGCAACATCCTGGGCAACTTCACGCCACGCAATTAATAGTTGGACATTCTTTCCTCCGCTTTCGCGTCTCATTTATCCACGTAGCGCGATGAAATCCTCGAAACACAGCGCGCCGACGATGTTCTGATTATCGTCAAGCAATTCATACACAGGATCATTGTCGCCATAAATCGCGAAGAGGACGACCACATCCGCATCGCCGCCGCCTTGACTTGGCAACCACCAAAGCCGACGCGATCGATATCGCTTGGCCTGGATCTTCGAGCCGACACCGCCATTGCTAAAAGCCGCATGAAACCCAGTTAATTTATCGGTCCCTCGACAGGTGTTCGGTGGAAAGTGACACCTGCGGGACCCGCTCGCATAATGACTGGCTAGGCAGGAAACTCTTGCGTCGTGCGTCGATGAAAGACAAAACCGTCGCCATTCTTGAAAGCCGCAAGGGGGATCACATTGCCAGTTTGGTCCGCAAGTATGGAGGCACGCCGTTTTTGGCGCCCGCACTGAGCGAAATCCCGGATGTCGATCCTGCACATATTCACGAGTTGATCCATGGCTGGAATTCCACGCCGCCCGAGATATTCATTTTCCAGACGGGCGTCGGGACTCGCGAATTGTTCGCCGCGACCGATTCGCTGGGGCTAACTGGCGCTCTGCTGAGGCTGCTGGACGCAGCGCAGGTGATTGTACGCGGCCCCAAGCCGGCCACGGTACTGCGCTCGCGCAAGGTGCGCATCGATCGCGCCGCCAGCGACCCCTTCACGACGCACGAGGTGCTTGCCGAAATGCATGAGACCCCGTTACGCGGCAAACGCATCGTGGTACAGCGTTACGGCGAGACCAATCGTGAATTACAGGCCGCGCTCGAAAGCGAAGGCGCGGAAGTAATCGAAATTGTGACCTATCGCTGGGCCTTGCCAGAGGACACGGCGCCGTTGCAAAGGCTGATCGACGCGCTTGGCCGCGATGAGATCGATCTTGTGGCGTTCACCAGCGCATCGCAGGCGAGCAACCTTTTCGCTGTCGCGCAATACCACGGCAAAGAGACGTCGCTCAAACAGAGCCTTGTCCGAACGCTCGTCGCTTCGATCGGACCGGTGTGCAGCAACGCGCTCCGCAAGCTCGCCGTGAGGGTCGATATCGAAGCACATCCACCGAAGCTCGGGCCGTTTATTGACGCGATCAACGCGGCGCTGTCCGACCCACAGCGCAATGGCGCGCGTGATGCGCCGCATGTGCGGTGAGAGCCGTAGGACGCATGAACGATGGAAGGCTACGCAGCCTTCTGCCGGCAATGCTTGTTCTGTCGCTTTCAGCGTCGCCGCACGTATTCGAGCGCCTGTTAAGCTGAAAACTTCGATGTTTTAACCAGGAGACGGACATGTCCAAGGAAGAAAAGGCAGTCGGGGGCAACGAGAGAATTATAGCTCTGCTCAACCGCATCATGGAATATGAATTGGCCGGGGTGGTGCGCTATACGCACTATTCCCTAATGGTTTTCGGCTACAATCGCCTCCCCATCATTTCCTGGCTGAGCGGGCAGGCGGACGAATCGCTCGCCCATGCGCACAAGGCGGGTGAAATGATCACTCATCTCGGCGGTCATCCATCACTTGGCATCGGTCCGCTGCTGGAAACCCACAAACACGATATCGGCGATATCCTGCGCGAGTCGCTGGAGCATGAAGCGGCGGCGTTGGAGCTTTACCGCGAGCTGTTCAAGGAAGTAGAGGGCAAGTCCGTGATGCTGGAGGAATACGCGCGCAACATGATCTACACCGAGGAACTGCACCAGGGCGAGGTCAACAAGATGCTACGCAAGCCGGGGGATGTGTCCGTTTTTTCGGCATCGGCACACAAATAGAGCCCGGGCCGCGGCACGACGCGGTCGTTGTGCGGGAAAAGGAGAGAGTTTCGCTCTTGATGATCGCGACGGTGCCGGTGGTCGCGGTGTCGCGTCAGCAATTGACTACGGGCCCGGCCGGACGAACGGCCCGGCGATCGATCGCCGTTGGCAGGCGCTCTGCAATTTCTCTGTCTCAGTCATTTTGTGTCTCTTCGCTCCGCTATGATTGGCGCTCATACCGCGTCCTGCGGCGATCGAATCCGGCGCGAGCGCAAGACAGCAAAGAACCGCCGTTTGTCGTCCTCCGAAATTATTCGTTCGTTAGATATCGTGTTCGGCGAGATCGACCGGTGATCTCGGCGTAAGCGCGTCGCGCCCGCTTCCCATGCGCCTGTTGTTTCGACGGTGATTTACGACGCCGCCAGCGAGGACGATCTCGATCTGGTCGGACGTCAGACCATGTTGCGTCTCTATTGTCACGTTCGCTGATTCCAAGACGATTTTCCCGCCGCCTGCGAGCTTGTGGCGGAAGTCACGGATCCGAAGCGTGTCGTTCTTTTCCAGCCGATCATAGTCCGTCGACTCGACGAACAGGAGTGGAAGAATTCCGTAGTTGATGAGGTTTTGCCGGTGGATTCGGGCGAAGCTCTTCGCGACGACGACTCTGAGGCCGAGATATCGGGAAGCCGCGGCGGCGTGCTCTCGGGAGGATCCCTGGCCGTAGTTCTTGCCGGCGACCACGGCATGCATTGAATTCGGACCGAGCGCGTGAGCGCGAGCGACATAGGTCGGATCGATGCGCTCAAACGAAAAGTCAGCGATTTTCTGGAGGTTGGACCGGTAAGGCAGGGCCTTCGCAAGCATCACGCAAATTGCTAGCAAGCTGTCCTTCGGACTTTTCCCGAAATTGCTGTCCATGACGACCGATCAGGTTAAATTGCTCCGCCGTGACAACGTCGTTTCGGATGAAGCGAAAGCGAGCGGAGTGACGCTGGAAGGACTGGGAATCGTGCCGCAGCCAATTGCAGCGGTCGTCCCCGCCTATCTCGACCGCGACCGCAAGGTCAGCCAATATCAATCGCGGCGCGTCGATTGATCTTGAAGTCTCCACCGAGGTCGTGCCTGACGATGTTGCTCGGCGCCTAAACTGATTCCACGACAGGAATCGAAACAATTTGCCGCGGGTTTGAACATGTTCCCTTGTCACCGCCGATAGATGCCGACCAAGGTCGCCTCCTGCAGTGCGAATTTGCACACCTATTGTTCAATTTCTTCGTAAGAAGGATCACTACTGTCCGGTTAAGCGAACGACGCAGCTGGAATAAGCCTTCATGGCTAATACGTTAGGCCTGATTTGGTTTGGTGTCGATTTGAACTCGCCTCGGTGATTTTGCGCTAGTTTTCCCGATTTTCCTGATCGGGGAGCCCTGCCGTGAACTTTGGCCGGACGCTGTTTTCGCAAGTCATGGACTTCGTTCCGTGGACGAGTTTCGAGCGAATCGTCACACGTCATCGCGGTGATGTTCGCGTCCGCAGCCTTCGTTGCGGCGAACAATTTCGCATCATGGCGTTCGCGCCGATGACGTATCGCGAGAGTTTGCGCGATATCGAGGCGTGTCTCGGAGCGCAACCCTCGAAGCTTTATGGCATGGGGCTGCGCCAGCCCGTCGCAAAGTCGACCTTGGCCGACGCGAACGAACGGCGAGACTGGCGCATATGGTCGGACATCGCCGCCGTCTTGGTCCGCCGCGCACGCAAACTTTACGTCGATGACGACACCGGCCTTGATCTTGCGAGCACCGTTTACGCGCTCGACAGCACGACCATCGATCTGTGCCTGTCGCTGTTTCCATGGGCCGATTTTCGTTCGACGAAAGCCGCCGTCAAGATGCACACGCTGCTCGACTTGCGCGGCTCCATCCCAAGCTTCATCCATGTTTCCGATGGCAAAATGGGCGATGCGCTCGCACTGGATTTGATCACGCCGGAAGCTGGAGCCATTTACTGATGGATCGCGGCTATGTCGATTTCGCGAGGCTTCATGCGCTGTATCAGGCCTGCGCATTCTTCGTCACCCGTGCGAAAATCAACATGAATTATCATCGCGTCTATTCGCGACCTGTCGACAAATCGACCGGCCTTGGCTCGGATCAAAGCATCGCGCTCGATGGTTTCTACACGTGCCGCAGCTACCCGGAACATTTGCGCCGTGTGCATTTTTGCGATCCGGACACGGGCAAGAGACTGGTCTTCCTGACAAACAATTTCACGCTGCCCGCGCTGATCATCGCCGCGCTCTATAAACAGCGCTGGCAAGTCGAGCTGTTTTTCAAATGGATCAAGCAGCATTTGCGCATTCGTCATTTTTTCGGCACATCCGAGAATGCGGTGAAGACGCAAATCTGGACGGCGGTTTGCGTCTATGTGCTGGCGGCGATCATCAAGAAGGAACTGGCGCTCGATGTGTCGCTCTACACTTTTCTACAGATCTTATCCGTCCACTCTTTCGAAAAAATCCAGCTTTTCCGCGCCTTTCAAGACGCTGACGACGACAATGACGAGGGATCACCATATAACCAGTTGAATTTGTTCGATACCTAACCGGACAGCAGTGAAGAAGGATGGGTTCGAAATCGAAGGTCTGCGCATGAAAGTGCGAGCAGGCGAAAATGGTGACCGGCGGCTACGGTGCCGATATGCATGCCCTCCACATCGTAAGAGCGCGAGACGCAGTCGGCGATGTTCCAACCGCCGTTGATGACCCAGTTATAGGAGGGAATGTAGTTGCGCACGAGGCCGAGGATCATCATCACGACGTGCTCGGCGGATGATGAGCGCGATGCGCCTCCGGCATTAATAGGCGTGCCGCGTTCACGCCGCCACCGGCAATATGCGAATGGATGTCGATCGCGCCTGCCATTACGATTTGGCCGGACACATCATATTCGGCGTCGAGCCTGGGACCCTCTGGCTGCGCGACGATGTGGCCATCTTCGAACCAAACATCGCCCACGCTGTCGGTCTCGTGGACGAGATCAATAACATGGGCTCCACGAAGACAAGTCAGCACGGCACGCCCCCAAAACCTTGGTATTAATCGCGACGATCGCGTTAGCGTCGTTGGACAATTTAGCGTTGCGTCGGCTTACCCGCTGAGACGGGGCCGGCTGCGTCGGAAGTGGGGCTGGCACGCCCTCGGACTCATGCGAATGCCGTTAGCGTAGATCGCGACGGCACGTCGCTCAACCACGATTTGAACAGCGAAAACGGGATGGTCAAAGTAATCCGCCGCCGCGTTGTAGACGAGCAGCCTTGCCTTTCGCTTGACTGCAACGACCGCAATCAGAGAGGACTCTTAGGGTCAACCTGCGTTACGGGCGCTTCGTTCCGATAGGTCTGCTGAACCCCAAATTGCCGCCGCTACAGACGCATCCTCAGGCGGCAGCTGGGCTCCATTTTGTAGCCTTCGACGATATCGGAGAACGGGACCAGTTAGCAGACCAAGTCAGACGCTTGGTTCCGTGCATTCAGATTGGGCGATATTGCCGGACCTTTGGCATCGCCCTATGTCACAGGCGAGTCCGTGTCGCAGTGCTCGCGCTTAGCTTAGGACGCGCTCCAGCGGGCGTGCTCGCGAGCCGATTGTTCCTGGAATATTTGGCAATGAGCGATCGAGCGAGTGAAGGAAGCGGCTGGCCAGGGTTCATACGAACAGTTCGAAGAAAACTGGAACACGGTCGGGGAGAAAGATGGAAGCGAAGACTGAGATGAAAACGGGCAAGTGCCCGGTCGTGCACGGAGCGACGAGCATCGGCATGTGGTCGAACAGCGACTGGTGGCCGAACCAGCTGAACCTCAGGATTCTCCGCCAGAACTCGCCCCAGTCCAATCCGATGGGCGAGGCTTTCGACTATGCGGAGGAGTTCAAGAAGCTCGACTTCGAGGCTCTGAAGAAGGACCTCGCCGCGCTGATGACGGACAGCCAGGACTGGTGGCCGGCGGACTTCGGCCACTACGGCGGGCTTTTCATTCGCATGGCGTGGCACGCCGCCGGCACCTACCGCGTCGGCGACGGCCGCGGCGGCGCCGGCGCTGGCCAGCAGCGCTTCGCGCCGCTCAACTCTTGGCCGGACAATGCGAGTCTCGACAAGGCGCGCCGGCTCCTGTGGCCGATCAAGCAGAAATACGGCCGGAAAATCTCTTGGGCCGACCTCATGATCCTCGCCGGCAATGTCGCGCTCGAGACGATGGGCTTCAAGACCTTCGGCTTCGGCGGCGGCCGCGCCGATGTGTGGGAGCCCGACGAAGCCGTCTACTGGGGCAAGGAGAAGGTTTGGTTCCCTGATCCTCGTAGCGATGAGCGCTATACCGGTGACCGCCAGCTCGAGAATCCGCTTGCCGCGGTGCAGATGGGACTCATCTACGTGAACCCGAATGGGCCGAACGGCAAGCCAGATCCGGTCGCCGCCGCCATCGACATTCGCGAGAGCTTCAAGCGCATGGCAATGAACGACGAGGAGACGGTTGCGCTCATCGCCGGCGGACACAGCTTCGGCAAGACCCACGGTGCCGGCGATGCGGCGCTTGTCGGCCCCGAGCCAGAAGCCGCGCCCATCGAGGAGCAAGGACTTGGCTGGAAGAGCAAGTTCGGCACCGGCAAAGGTAAAGACGCGATCACCGGCGGCCCGGAAGTTACCTGGTCGCAGACGCCGACGAAGTGGAGCAACCACTTCTTCGAGAACCTGTTCAAATACGAATGGGAGCTGACCAAGAGCCCGGCCGGCGCTAATCAGTTCAGGGCGAAAGGCGGCGGCGAAACGCCAATTCCGGACGCGTTCGACCCTTCGAAGCAGCACGCGCCAACGATGCTGGTCACGGACCTTTCGCTGCGGATGGATCCGGTCTTCGAGACGATCTCCCGGCGCTTCATGGCGCATCCGGATCAGTTTGCGGACGCCTTCGCCCGGGCGTGGTTCAAGCTCACGCACCGCGACATGGGTCCGCGCGCCCGCTATTTGGGACCGGAAGTCCCGGCGGAGGAGCTGATCTGGCAGGATCCGGTTCCCGCCGTCGATCACGCGCTGATCGACGCAAAAGACATCGCGGATCTCAAGGCCAGGATCCTCGCCACGGGACTTTCGATCTCCGAGCTCGTCGGGACCGCCTGGGCTTCGGCGGCGACCTTCCGCGGCTCCGACAAGCGCGGCGGGGCAAACGGGGCGCGCATCCGTCTTGCGCCGCAGAAGGATTGGGACGTCAACCAGCCCGCCCAATTGGCGCGGATTCTCGAGACGCTTGCGGGCGTCCAGAAAGCGTTCAACGGCGCCGCAAGCGACGGCAAGAAAGTGTCGCTCGCCGATCTCATCGTCCTCGGCGGCTCGGCCGCCGTCGAGCAGGCCGCGAAAAAGGCCGGCCACGACGTGACCGTTCCCTTCGCGCCCGGACGCACGGACGCGTCGCAGGAGCAGACCGACGTGGCGTCCTTCGCCTATCTCGAGCCGGTCACAGACGGCTTCCGCAACTACCTCAAGGCCAAATACGCCGTGCCGGCGGAGGAGCTTCTGATCGACAAGGCGCAACTCCTGACGCTGACCGCGCCGGAGATGACGATCCTCGTTGGCGGCCTGCGCGTCTTGGGCGCGAACCACGGCAAGTCGCAGCACGGCGTCTTCACGAAGCGGCCAGAGACGCTGACCAACGACTTCTTCGTGAACCTCTTGGACATGAGCACTGAGTGGAAAGCGACCGCGGACGAAAATGTGTTCGAGGGACACGACCGCGAGAGCGGGAAACTGAAGTGGACCGGCACCCGTGTCGACCTGATCTTCGGTTCTAGCTCCCAGCTGCGCGCGCTTGCCGAAGTCTATGGCTCCGCCGACGCGCAAGCAAAGTTCGTAGCCGAATTCGTGGCGGCATGGACCAAGGTGATGAACGCCGATCGCTTCGATCTCCCCTGATCCAGAGCGATAGGAAGGTCGCAGACCCGACATGGCTTTGGTGGTTTCAATAGAGACCAGCAAAAAGCTGGGGGTCAGGCGGCTTGCCGAAATTCGTTTTCGTTGGGCCGTTTCCATCGAACCGGCTGCGGCAGACTGCAGTAACGTTCGAGGATGCCATTGAGATGAGCCGCCCGCACATGGAGCATCAACTGAGCGCCTAACCGAGTCCATCGCATCTGCCGCTTCTTGCACATCCAGAGATCGTAAGCGCTTGATTCTTGTATCTGAGAAGAGCGTCACTCTTCTGGGCTTCCGCCGCATCGCTAGCATCTAACTCTGATTGCTAAGAGTTTTTAATTACCAAGGCTGTCGATTTCGGTTTCAATGTGAGACCGGGGGTATTTGGTGTCGCTTTTTCCGTTTCATCTGAAACTCCGCTTTCGATTCCAGTCTCAAATGAAACAGCATTTTTGACGATACCAGGCGGAGAGGAATTTTCGTTGAATCCCGGATTTCCCGTGCTGTAAGCGGATCGTTGTGGTCGTGATTGAAACCATCAGCATGCCGACATCGTGCGGTCGATCGACCGGTCGATCAATCTCAGTTGAAACCGAAAAATTTTGGCTCCAGTTTCAAATGAAACAGAAATTGAGTTGAGACTGATTGATCGTAACGTTTTGAAAAATCATAGGGTACCAATGTCATATTGAAACCGAAATCGACAGCTCTCGACGGTCTATTTCCTGGCCTCTTATGTGATCTACCTGCACGGCCATTGAGGGGGCGACGCCGAGCGGCTTCGTGACGGGAGAGCCGGGGGCGCTGTTTCCTTTGCAAAGGCTGGCGAAGTGGAGCTAATTTGCCGGCGGCTAAGCCATTTGGCCGAACGCTTGTGACGCGGGCGAGCCTTGCGGCCTCAAGACGGCCTTGCTTGTCGACCAACCGGCGACGCCCAACAAAACGGCTCCAATACCGCGCGGCGTCAACCAACATACATGACGCTGAAACTACAGGTGAAACCATGAAGCATCCTCGGATCGCGGTCTCGAAATGCGCGAGAAAGATTGCTCGCCGCGCCACTCAGGCCGTGGCGTTCATGGTCATCGGAACGGGGATCGCGTGCGCGCAGGCGGACGCGGGCAAAAAGCTGAAAGTCGCCTTTTTCGGCTTCGAGATAATCAACACGTCGCCTGAGCCGACGAGCGACATTGAAAAACAGCGACTTGTCATGATCGGCGACACGTTGACGAAAATGTTGGTCGACTCTGGCCGTTATGAAGTTGTGCCGCTTTCGGATTCGCTAAGACAAAAGATCGATCGAAGCGCCAGGATCACGGGATGCAACGGCTGCCAAATCGAATGGGCGCGCGAGGCAGGGGCCGATCTGGCGGCCTGGGGCACGGTGCAGAAAGTCAGCAATCTCATCCTGAACGAAAACGCCTATATGGACGATGCGAGGAGCGGGACCGCATATTTCAGCCAGAGTGTCGATATCCGGGGCAACACCGACGAATCATGGGTGCGCGGAATGCGTTATCTCCTACGTTACAACCTGCTTGAGAAACGCTGAACGGGCAAATGAGCACGGGATAGACGCTTACATTGTAAGAAAATACTGGTGTCTCTGTCTGGTGTCTTGTCGTGCAAGACTATGCATGATGCCAGACCTTCACGGCGGAGACGAGCAGGATCGCGGCGAGGGCGGGAAGCAAAAGGGCGCTCGGGATGATGGCGAGCAACTGGCCGCCAACAAAAGTCCCGACGATCGACCCGGCCGCCATCACGAGCGCGAAGGTTCGGTTCCGCCCAAGGGTCAAGAAGCTGCGGTCACGGCTGTAACGGGCAAAGCCCGCGAGCATTGTGGGCAGACTCACCGCCAATGACAGGCTGCCGGCGAGCTTTATGTCCGCGCCGAACAAGAGCGTCAGCGTCGGGATCAGCAATTCCCCTCCCGCGACGCCCAGAAGCGACGCCACGACGCCAATGGTGAAGCCGCAGACGACGCCAGCGACGGCTTGGGCGGCGCCTTTCAGCAGGGGCTCGGCCGCCGCCGCGTCGTGACCAAAGAGGAGCACGCCCGCGATGAGGACGAGCAGCGCAGCTATTACGCGATAGAGCGTCTTCGAGGCGAGGCGTGTCAGCTCCCAAAAGCTGTGAGTATGCCCGCGTCTCGAAAGCCGACGGCTCGCAGTCGCTCGACCTGCAGCACGACGCCCTGCGTGTCGCCGGCGTTCTTCAAGACCAGATTTACGAGGATCGCGCTTCGGGGAGCCGCGATGATCGGCCCGGCCTCGAGGCTTGCCTGCGCGCGTTGCGGGCGGGCGATGTGCTTGTCGTTTGGAAGCTTGACCGGCTCGGGCGGACGCTGACCCATCTGGTCAACACCGTTCGGGATCTGTCCGATCGGGACGTCGGTCTGAGAGTGCTCACCGGAAAAGGGACGCAAATCGATACGACCACTTCCTCCGGCCGCATGATCTTCGGGATCTTCGCCACTCTAGCGGAATTTGAGCGCGATCTCATACGTGAACGGACCATGGCGGGTCGCCGGAGACCCGACCAATGGGTGCAGGGCGCGATCTGCGAGGGCGCAGGAAGGATGGAAGCGAGTTCCCAGTAGAGATAGCGGTGTCATCACTCGTTACAACCAATTGATGAATGAACGCATGTGCAAGAAGCGCCAGATGCGATGGTCTCTGCTAGGCGCTCAGCTGATGCTCCATGTCCGGATTGCTCATCTCAATGGCATCCTCGAACGCTACTGCGGTCTGCCACAGCCAGTTGAACGGACATGGCCCAACGATAACGAGTTTTGGCAAGCCGCCTGACCCCCAGCTTTTTGCTGGTCTCCAATTAACAGCAGCGTGACATCCGTTCTAGCGATCGCCTCGTTCGAGTTGAAGGCCATGAGGTCACCGGAAAAAGGCGGGCACTCGTCCTCGATCTGCGCCGAACTTCCAACCATCATTCTGCGCTACCTCCCATAATAGCCGCCAACGCCGTTTGGCCTTGAATTGCAGACTTGCCGTCGCCGCTGAAATGAAGCGCGCTATCTACGTCGATAACGATGTGCGTACGGCCGAGCGGCGGCAGCGGCGGCAACTTTCGGATGTCGCGCTGCCGATGGTCGCCGCGAACAAATCACAAGGCGCCTTCCGCCAATAAAGGTGGCGCTTCGAAAGGAAAGGAACGACATGGCCAAAATCTTGTGCGTGCTGTACGACGATCCGGTCGAAGGTGATCCGAACACCTATGCGCGCGACGACGTGGCTCAGCCCAAACGCTATCCTGACGGACAAACGCTGCCCTCCCCCAAAGCGACGGACTTTAAGCCGGGCACGTTGCTCGGCAGCGTCTCTGGGGAGCTAGGGCTGCGCAAATTCCTCGAATCGAACGGTCATCAACTGGTCGTGACATCCAGCAAGGACGGCGCGGACAGCGTGCTCGATCGAGAGCTTCATGACGCCGACATCGTCATTTCGCAGCCATTTTGGCCGGCTTATATGACGCGCGAGCGAATTGCGAAGGCGCCAAAGCTTAGACTCATTATCACCGCCGGCATTGGATCAGACCACACTGATCTGCAAGCGGCGATCGATCGCAACATTACCGTTGCCGAGGTCACCTACTGCAATAGCATCAGCGTATCCGAACATGTGGTGATGATGATCCTCGCGCTGGTGCGTAATTACATCCCTTCATACCAATGGGTCGTGAAAGGCGGCTGGAACATCGCGGATTGCGTTGCGCGGTCCTACGATCTGGAAGCCATGCAGGTCGGCACCGTCGCCGCCGGTCGCATCGGATCGGCCGTACTCCGGCGGTTGAAGCCTTTCGACGTCGGACTTCACTATTTCGATCGTCATCGTCTTCCGGAATCGGTTGAACGAGAACTGAATCTGACGTACCACCCGAGCGTGGAAAGCATGGTCGCGGTTTGTGACGTCGTCACCATAAATTGCCCGCTGCACCCGGAAACCGAACATCTGTTCAATGACGCACTGATAGCGAAGATGAAGCGCGGCTCTTATATCGTCAATACGGCGCGAGGCAAGATCTGCGATCGCGACGCCATCGTGCGTGCGCTCGAAAGCGGACAATTGGCCGGCTACGCGGGCGATGTCTGGTTTCCTCAACCTGCGCCAGTCGATCACCCATGGAGAACGATGCCTCATCATGGCATGACGCCGCATATTTCTGGCACCAGCCTGACGGCGCAGACGCGCTATGCAGCCGGAGTGAGGGAGATTCTCGAATGCTGGTTCGACAATCGTGCGATCCGCGATGAATATCTCATCGTCAACGCAGGCAAACTCGCTGGCGCAGGCGCCCACTCTTACAGCGCGGGCGACGCGACCGGCGGTTCGGAAGAAGCGGCCCGATTCAAGAAATACTGAGCTCACATAACGAAATTGGATCATTGGCAGGAGCCGGCGCTTCCATTCAGCGCCGGTTCCGACATCGGATGAGAGTATGACGAAGACCTGTTGCGCCTACTTCTCCTGATGGTTCTGGTGCAAATGTCGGAAGAAGATAATTCGACATTTTCAACAGAACCGGCCAGGCAGCGCCGAGTGGAGTGGCTGCAAAAAACTTTCAATGAGGAGGTAAAAGCTTTGGCGCGAGGGTCGAAGCGAAGCCGAATGGAAGGCTTGCGCTATCTTGGTCTGGAAGCGCCGCATGATCTCAGGTTCGGCATCGCCTCACTCGAGCGCCTTCATGCAACCATACCTTGACAAGCACGGCTCGAACGATCCGTTATCCGATCGCGGTTCGCGTGAGCGCGACCTCATTGCAATCGTCGGAAAATTGGTGCGCGAACTTCATCCCCAACGGACGAAGAGCTACGCTATTGCTTTATCGAGTCGGCTCGAACAAGATCTTGGGATCGACAGTCTCGCGCGAACGGAATTGATTTTGCGGGTCGAGCACGCTTTCCGTTTGCGCCTGCCGATTGGCCTTGTTGGTCAAGTTGAGACGGTCGCAGATCTCCTCGAAGCGCGCCAAGCGTCAGCCCGAGATGATGAACCAGCGCTTCGAGCCGCGCCGTACGCCGCGCCCATGGGGCCAGGGCCTCGTCGGGAAAGCACTCCGCGAACATCCGCCTGGCGCACAGCGGCGCGGTGTACCGAAAGCGTCGCGCCATAACCGTCAGCCGAGCCCGGCGGCCGTACAAAGGCAAGTCCATCGCCGATCGTCGGTATCGGCTATGAACGCGTTGCGACGGCGTTCCGCAGGATGGGCAATTGCTGAAAGAGCGCTCGTGGTGGATGAGGATGCTCGTCTGATCGCAAACTATGTCTTGAACAACGAACCCGGGCGGCACGAGAGAGGATGCGCGAAATGAGGCCATGGCGGTGATTCCCTCAGCGAAATCACCGAAATCGGCGCCGCAACTGCATCAACAGTGAGTCAGGCCCAACCTTCAACGCGAAAATGGGGTGCCTTGCAAACCAAGAAGATTAAGGGCTTCACGAAAGCGACTGTATCATGGCCGTTAAGATTGATCAGCTGTTTGATCGAAGACGCCCTTGAAGCGCCGCCCTTTCAACATCCGCTGAAACTCGGTCTAAGCTCAGTATTTCCCGGACTTGATCACGAGCCAAATCAGTATCAACCCGAGGCTGCAACCGACCGCAAAGACGCCGAGCCCGATGACGGTCATTCCCCACATCACTGGCCCCTTGTCTGCAAGGAGCAAGAAACTGGAGCCGATAATCAGCGCTGCGATCACCAGACCAACCGCAATCCGATTGCTAGAGCGATTCAGCTCGCCAAGGACAAAATCAAATCCCTGGCGTCCCAAGTCGATGGAGAATCGACCTGTAGTCATTGCGTTGACAAGTTCCTCCACTTCGCGAGGCAAGCGCTGGGCGACGCCGGCCCATTGCCGAACCTCGTGACCGGCCGCCTGCGCAATACGACGTGGCTGCCGCGCCGCAGCCACTTGTTCCTCGGCGAACGCCTTGCACTGGTCAATGACATCGAACTCGACACAAAGCCACCGCAACAAGCCTTCTATTTCGGCAATAGTACGGAACACGAGGAAGAGTTCGCTCGGCAACTTGAGGTCATGTTTAGCGCTGTTGTAAATCATCCCGATGAACATTTCTCCAACCTGAACGCGTTCATGCGGTTGATTGATCTGCTTTAGCAAGATCGGTTTCAGTCCTCTGACAAACGCGTTCCGGTTGGCCTCAGGGCCCGCGCGAGCGAGCTTCAGCCAAATGGCGCCCACACGCTCGAAGTCTTCCGCCATCGTCGCTTGAAATAGCTCGGCCAATGCGTTGCGTTCCGCCTCGGTAAGGTAGCCTACGAGGCCAAGATCGATGAAGGCAACGCGGTTGTCAGGCAGCAAAAGGAAATTGCCTGCGTGGGGATCGGCTTGATAGAAGCCGAATTCAAAGATTTGTTTGAGAAAGGCGCCAAGAAGCCGCTCGGCGGTTCCCTTCAAGTCCACATTCGCCGCGAGCAGGCGATCCATTTCATCGAGGGGGATGCCGTCGATGTATTCCATGACCAGGATGTGCGAATGAGTGAGGTCCCAGTAGACCTTTGGCACGAAGAGATAAGGATCATTCGCAAAGAGTTGCGAGAAGCGGGCCATGTTGGTCGCCTCCGTGATGAAATCGAGCTCCTGGTCGATGGCGTTGGCGAACTCCTCCACCATTTGCACAGGATTCAGGGGTCGGCTTTCGGGGAGGTATTTTTCGATCAGCGATGCGAGCATGCGCAACACAGCAACGTCCGAGGCAATCACCTTAGTGATCCCTTGACGCTGGACCTTGATTACGACCTCGTCGCCCGACTTAAGCGTCGCTCGGTGGATCTGAGCGACGCTGGCGGACGCCAGGGGCTCCGGATGGATCATGCTGAAAGGCGAATCGGGTGTCATGTAATAGTCCGGCAGCGACTCCTTGATCTCCTCCCAGGGCACTGGCCGGGTGCGCCAAAAGAGCTGACGCAGCTCTCTGGCGAATATGTCGGGAATCAAGTCATGCCGAGCGCTCAATAGCTGGCCGAATTTGATAAAGGTAGGGCCCAGCTCTTCGAAGGCTTGCCGCAGGCGGACCGCCGTGCGCTTGTCTTCTTCCAAATGGAGCCGGGCATAGCGATACCGATCCAAAGGAGAAAGCTGGCCATGGAGAGAAAGGCGTTTCACGACGCCGTAAAAGCCATGCCGTGCAAACACCGCTATGATCTGCCGCAGGCGCATGGCTAATCGCGAGCGCTCCTGCAGCGACTTAAACATAGCCGTCGGCTACTTGCCTGGTCGGGGCGGACATGCGTCGGGGGGCTGACCTTGAGATGAAGTGTTCGCGGGCTGTCCCTGCGCTCACTGGCGACACGCCAAGATCAAGCGAAGCGCAAGTGTCTGCGGCGACCATTTTGCGCGCCGCCGACAAGCCCTCAAGATGTTCGTTTCGCGGAGTCAATTTCAACCCCTGGAACCATCGACGAGATAGGCGGGAACGATCGCTGCGATTGGCTGCGGCGCGACTCCAAGTCCTTCCAGCGTCATTCCCGCCGCTTTCGCTTCCTCCGAAACGACGTTGTCATGACGGAGCAATTCAACCTGATCGGTCGTCATGGAGAGCAATTTCGGGAACAGTCCGAGGGACAGCTTGCCCGCGATTTGCGTGACGCTCGCCATGAGCTTCCCGGTCTCGAAGCCGAGCGAGACGATATATCGGCGGCGCCTTGTAACATCACAGACATACTGAACCAGTTCGCGAAACGTCTTCACCTCGGGTCCACCCAGTTCGTAGGTTGCTCCAGGCGTCGCCTTCCCATCCAAGGCGAGAGCTATCGCCTGCGCGATGTCGTCTACGAAAACAGGTTGGAATCGCGTGCTTGCGCCGACCAAAGGCAGGATTGGCATAAGGCGCGCCATGGCCGCGAAACGGTTGAAGAAATCGTCCTCCGGGCCGAATACGATCGATGGACGAAAGATAATGGCTTGCGGCACGAGTTCATGCACCGCCGCCTCACCCTCGGCCTTGCTGCGCGCGTAACCGGAAGGAGAGTTCTTAAGTGCGCCGATAGCCGATATGTGAACGAAGCGCGTTATGCCTGCTTCTTTGACTGCTTTGGCGACATCGCGCGCCCCCCGCGACTGAATATCGGCGAATGTCTGATCGTCACTTTCGGTCAGGATTCCGACGAGATTGACTGCGGCGTCGGCGCCCTCGAGCGCGGCGGCGATTGTTTGCGCATCACGCAAATTAGCCTGAATTAGCTCGATCTGGCCCGGCTTCCCGTCCGACTGCAGATGGACGGCGAGTTCGGGCCGCCGGCACGCGATCTTGACGCGCCAATCGTTGTGGATCAGCGCTCGGACGACATGTCGTCCGATAAAGCCGGATCCGCCAAACACAGTCACCAGTCCGTTTCGCGTTTGATTATCATTCATCATGAGCCTCGCGATTGCGATGGAAGCAGGCGTCGTGTGAGAACCCAAGTCGCTGCTCGAGGCGATTGCGCCCGATAGCGAAACTCTTATTCGCCTGCGCCGCCGTCACAATGTCAGATAGAGGAGCGGCGGCGGGCGTCCCCTGTGCGCGGCCGGAAAAGCCGTTCGCGGTGGAATCCGATCGCCGAATTCACCGGGATGCGACGTCAGCCGAACCCCGCAGAAGGGCGACCTGTTCGTCGAAACGTGAGCGCCAAAAGCGTTCCGGACAATCAACGCAACATCAGACATGGTTCGACGATCAGCGCGCTCGCGCCCCCCAACGCAACGCCAAAGCCGGACAGGAGAGCCAAAGCCATCATTAGCTTGTCCAGGAAAAACGTCGCCGCCGATCCCCGATCACCGCGGGCGCCCCCTTTGAAAATTGTGGCAACGACCGCGGCAAGCAGCACGACGAGCGTAACGATAGTCACAATGGCGACGCTGAACGAAATGATGCTGGGGCTCAGCGCATCTGACGAGACGCCCAGGGCGCAAAGCAATGTATGGCCGCCGTAAATGAGTGTCAGATGAATCGCCCATAGGACCGGACCAAATAGGACGTAAAGCAGCGCGCCCCCCAATGGCTCGCGCACTCCGCTTCGTTCCTCCGCGTCGCCCATGGCGTCACCCAGAGACCCGCGGAAATCCATGCACGAGCAACAGGCCAAATAAGCCTTGACCGGCGGTGTAATAAGTCAGCAACGCGACGTTCTCGAAAGTGAGGCGGCGCTCGGAGTCTAGCTTGCCGGTGAAATAACGCGCCAGCGCATAGAAGGTCATGATGGCGACGGCGAAGGCGAGCTGGCCTGTTAACACGCTCTCCATGTAGACCATCGCCGCGTAGGACGTCTTAGTGGCGTTCAGACCCGTCAGCCAATGTCCAGAGATCTCGACGGCGACGCCAGCGACCAAACAGCCGGCGCCGAGCAGCATGAAAATGGGCGTCCAGATATTTATCGACCGCGGCGCCGGCAGCAAGCGGTCGGCGGCGGCGAATGCGGCAACGCTCACGATCAGGAGCGCGGCGGAGGCCGCCGCCCATTCGAGGGGCGGCGGAGCGGGAGAGCCGGTCGGCGGCCAAACTTGCGGGCTGACTGTCCAGAGGTAAAGGTAGGAAAAAACATAAGTGAGATACAGTGAGGCGGCGACTAGCATCAGCACGACCATGGCCCACCAGGAATGCGATATCGGCCCCGATACGTAAGTCGGCAGCTTGAATCCGCCGCCGATGTCGACGGGCTCCTTGCCCGGACCGCGGTCAAGCTCCCAAACCCAGACAAAGCACGAGAGGAGCGCAAGCGCGGCGCAGACAAGGGCCGGAATCACGACCTTGATGGTGAGGAGGAGGAAGAAAGCGGCGGTGAACACGGCCGCAAAGAAATGCGACCAACTCGGGCCGACCATCCGGATCACATATTGCGGCTCGCCCTCGATTGGCGAGGTGACGATCGTCTCGCGGCCCCCTGTTGGGGCGTTTGGCAGATAGTAAGCGCCGGCCTCGACGTCGGCGGCGAGGTTCGGTTGGTCCCACAGCGGTTCGCGGCTGGTGACATGCGGAATGCTGCGAGTCGAATAGACATCGGTTGGAAGCCATTCGAGCGTGCCGGCGCGCCAAGGATTTTCCGGACCTTGCTCGCCAGGTCTAAAGCGCAGAAATAAATCGATCACGAATACCAGCACGCCAGCGGCGATGATGAACGCCCCGACGGTCGAAACCATGTTGAGCGTGTCCCAGCCCATGGCGTTCGAATAAGTCCACACCCTGCGCGGCATGCCCAAGAGGCCAGTGGCGTGCATGGGGAAGAAGGCGATGTTGAAGCCGGCAAACATGAGCCAGAACACCCACCGTCCGCGCTTTTCCGACAGCATGTTGCGGCTGACCATCGGCGTCCAATAGTAGTAGGTCGCGAAAAGCGGGAACACCATCCCGCCGACAAGCACATAATGGAAATGCGCGACGACGAAATAGGTGTCGTGCACCTGGAAATCGAACGGCGCCACAGCGACCATCACTCCTGTGAGGCCCCCGATGGTGAAAATGAAGAGAAAGCCGAGGACGAACAGTGAGGGGGTCGTGATCTGGAAGCGGTCGCGTCCCGCGGCGATGGTCGCGATCCAGGAAAACACCTGAATCCCCGACGGAATTGCGATCGTCATGCTGACGGCGGAGAAGAAACTCAGGCTCAACGCCGGAATCCCCGTACTGAACATGTGATGGACCCATAGGCCGAAGCTGAAAAATCCAGTCGCGATGAGCGCCACAACATTAAGCCGATATCCGACCAAGGGCGTGCGAGCCATCGTCGGCACAATCATCGAGACAAGGGCGGCTGCGGGCAGGAAAATGATATAGACCTCCGGGTGCCCGAAGAACCAGAACAAGTGCTGCCAGAGCAGTGAGTCGCCGCCCTTGGCGGCGGTGAAGAACGGCCAGCCAAAGGAGCGCTCGATCTCGAGCAGCATGGTCGCCAAGATCACTGCGGGAAAAGCGAAAACGATCATCGCCGCGAAAATCAGCATCGCCCAGGCGAAAAGCGGCATTTTGTCGAGCGACATGCCGGGCGGACGTGTGCGCAAGGTTCCGACGATGATTTCAATCGCCCCGGCGATGGCGGAAATTTCGATGAAGCCGATGCCGAGCAGCCAGAAATCCGCATTGTCGCCGGGCGAATATTCGGTCAGCGTCAGCGGCGGATACATGAACCAACCGCCATACGGCGCAAGGTCGTAAAAGACCGTGGAGAAGAAAACCAGGCCGCCGATCACATAGGCCCAGATGGCGAAGGCGCTGAGTCGTGGAAATGGCAGATCGCGCGCCGCCAGCATCTGCGGCAAAAGGACCACCCCCAAAGCTTCGACCGCTGGCACCGCGAACAGAAACATCATGGTGGTGCCGTGGACGGTGAATATCTGGTTGTAGAGGTCCTGGCCGATGAAGTCGTTGTCGCTCGTCGCGAGCTGCACGCGCATGAGCAGCGCCAGCACGCCGGCGAGCAGGAAAAAGAGAAAGGCGGCCCCCATGTAAAAGAGGCCAATGTCGGTATTGTTGACCGCCGTAAATATCCGCCAGCCCTCGGGCTTCGCCCAGATGCGTTTGAGTTCCTCGAGCTCGCCGGCCGGGCGGGGCGCTTCGCTGGGAAGGCTATTCGGGGCGTCGTCGACGTCAGGCATCGCGAGTAGTCACCTCAGATTAGCCAAATAGCGCGACAAGGCCGCGAGTTCGCTTTCGCTGAAAATGCCGTACGGCGGCATCAGATTTCCTGGCTTTATCCGCTGGTTGTCCTTGATCCAGCGCGCGTACGCCGCTTCGTCATTGGGCAGCGAGGCGGCACCGAGCGAAAGGCGGCCGCCGACATGGGTGAGATCGGGGCCGATCACGCCATTGGCTGAAGTGCCGCGAATCGTGTGGCAGGCGCCGCAGCCGCTCGCCGCGAACAGAGTCATCCCCTGTTGTGCTTCGGGTTCGGTCGGCGCCTTCGCCGACCCCGCTTCGCGAGCAAGCCATTGCTCGAACTCCGGCTGCGTCATGACCAGCACATAGAAGGACATGAGCGCATGCGCCCCGCCGCAGTATTCCGCGCACTGTCCGCGGCTCAAGCCGGTTTCCTTGGCCGTCAGCGTCAGGACGTTCTTGCGGCCCGGAATCATGTCGAGCTTGCCCGCGAGCTTCGGCGCCCAGAAGCTGTGGATCACGTCGGCGCTCGTCAATTCGATTTCTATCGGGCGGCCGACGGGCATACGCAATTCGTTGGCGCTCTCGATTCGCCGCCCGGCGACGTCCCGGTAAATGACGCGCCACCACCAGCGCTCCCCGACGACAGCGATTTTGACCGGCTCGCCGCTGGCTGATGGTGGATCGTTGATGCTCGTCAAGACGAACCCATATCCGAGCAGCGCTGTGAGCGTGATGACCGGGAACACGATTCCACCGCCGATCACGATTCCGTCGCGGCCGAGCCATCGCCGCCAACGCGCCGGCCCGCATATTGCCAACGCCGTGACGAGCGTCACCGCCAGGAGGATGATGCCGCTTCCGATCGTCATCACCCAAAACAACAGAGCGACGCGCTCGGCTTGGACGCCGTTTGGCGCAAGCGCGGATTGGGCGCCGCCGCCACACGCCGCCAACGGCAGAGCCGCTGAGGCTCCCCAAATCCGATTTGCCAATGCGTACCATCTTGCCATGGCGGAACGCTCATCTTCGGCGGCGCGGCGGAAGCGGCGGCGCAGGCGGCGGTTCAGGCGCTGCCGCGGTCGACGCGACACTCTCGAAATAGGCGGCGACATCCTCGACTTGCTCTTCGCTCAAGCGCGGGGCGATGGCCGCCATGATCGCGCCGTGCACGGTGCGGCTGCGCAGTCCCCGGCGCCACAGCCGGAGCTGACCTGCGATATAGGGGGCATGCTGACCGTCGAGCTTGGGGAAGGTTGCGGCGCTCTTGCCCGCGTGGCAGGCCAGACACGGCGGAACGCCCTTCTCTGGAACGCCGGTCGATGCGATCCGTTTTCCTCGTTCGATCTGATTGGATGCGGCGGACTGGACAATGCCCGCCTCAGCCCAGATGACCGGGTGCTCGGCGTAGTGCTTTGCAAGTTCGATAAGGGTCCGCTCGTCGAGCCCGGCGGCCATCGGTTGCATGATTCCGCTCGGCCGCAGGCCGTTAGCGTAATTGCGCAACGACATCTCGAGATAAGCCTGGGATTGGCCAGCGAGTTTCGGAATTAGGCGGTTCGGCGAGGGCGCCGCCTGGGTCTCGTGACAACGATGGCACCTGGATAGAGCATCCGCCACGCTCCCTAGTGTCGCCAATTCGCGTATGCCGCGACTAGGCCGTCCGGCGTCTCCCTTGGCGAGACGCCGGTATTCCGCCGCGTCCATCTTGGGTAAAGCGCGCAAGAACGCGACGATCGCCCACAACTCATCCTCTCGTTCCGGCGCGACCCAAGCCGGCATGCCCGTGAACTTGAGACCATGCTTGGCGATCCAGAATAACTGCTTGGGCGTCCACGTCGGCGCGACACGCGCAAGATCCGGCGGCCGGGGCAACATCCGCTGAATGATCGGATTGCTTGGTTCTCCTGGCGCGCCATGACACGGCGCGCATCCGCCATGGAAATGTCCCGCTCCCAACGCCACCAAGTTCGGATCATCGAGGACCGCCGTGGGCGCCAGCAGACTGTGGGTCTCCACCGCGCGGCGCTTCCCGAAGTCGAGCAGCCAGTAGGTAATGGCGAAATGCGGTTCGCTAGCGGCGATGTTGTAAATTCCCGACCAGGCGAACAGAAACGCCCCGACCCCGAGCGCGATAACGACCGAACCGAGGATCGCAATCGTTCGCGTTGTGGCAAGCGCCATCCCGCCATCACCTCGGCGCCATGGAAACGTCGGAGGAAATCGAGAACGTCGGGCGCTGTTCGGCGCCAATCCTCTCCAAATCTCGCAGCGATTTCGAGGCGATCGCAACGCCTGTCAGGACATAGCACAGCGGGCAGGCCGCCAACATCAGCAGGCCGGCGAGACGCTGATCCGAAAGCAACCCATCGAAGTCCGCCGCGCCGTGGCCGTGATCCGAGGCGACGTCCGCATACAGGAGGCGCGGAGCGAGGAGGAGCAGCATGCCGAGCAGGCAGGACAGTTTGCCGGTCAGCAAAATCGCGATGACGCCGCGCCATCGAAACACGCCTTCTTCGGAAAGAACGGCAAGCCAGAAACCCAGCGACGCCGCGAGTAGCGACGCCTGCATGAAGGCATGCGCGATGGGCTGCCTTGCGGCCAACGCCAATACGATGGGCGCGTGCCATGTCCAAAGCAGCGCAAGTTGCAGGAAAGTGGCGGCCGCCAGGAGCTTTGCCGACAAGAAAACGGGCACCTGCGCACCATAAACCGCAATCGTCACGAGAGCCAGCGCGGGGGCCGCCGCGTTCATCAGAAGAATGTGCGAGGCCATATGCGTCGCGCGCGGACCGAGCGGCAAAGCCGAAAGCGCGATTTGTCCGAGCGCGATGCTCGCGAGAACGCCCGCCACCAACGATAGCGGCCTTCGAACTCGCGTACTCGGCGTCACTCCGCCGGCGCTCCGACTGGATCGCGGCGTCGTAACCTCGATGCCCGATGGCCCGGCTCCTATCACACTTTTCTCCAACCAGTTGCCTCGGCCCGTATGGGGAAGCGGAGGAATGACGGGAGCGCGCTTTACATCTTACATAACTCTTTGGCGACATTCTGGTTCCCCGAGGCTCGACGCTGTCGCGCGACTCGAACCGTTACGGAAAAAAGAGCGGTCCACCGCACCGCCGCTCCCGATTTGATCGGCGCGCGCAAATTCAAGAGCGCGTAGGCCCGCGCCATGATCCGCCTCTATCGCTGTCGCCATGAAGTAATCGCTGTTCAGCCGATTTCGGAATCCCTTGCAGAATCGGAAAACGACGAACTCGCTTGTCTTATGACTTTTTACGCCGTCGAAGCAAAAAGAAACCGCTGGGAGAGGGTTGCCGCCCTCTCGTCAGCGGCGAGGGACGGATCGAGAAACCGCAGACCGTTTGGGGTGCTTACGAACGGTAGGGACGCCGATTTACCCTCGTGACTGCGCCCAAAGGGGGCCCATTTAGTAAACGGCTTCGAGCTAGGAGCGGGAGCCATGTCAATAATCCTCAATCACACGATTGTGCCTTCGCGAAATAAGAAGGAGGCGGCGGCCTGGTTTGCACAGGTGTTCGGCCTAAGCTTTGAGGACGCGGCAGGCCATTTCGCGCCTGTGCGCTTAAACGAGACTCTTACGTTCTCGTTCGCCGATGAGGCCTCCTTTGAGCGGCACCACTACGCTTTCCACGTAAGCGAGACCGAATTTGACGCTATCCTACACCGCGTCAAGGAGAGGGGGCTGGCGTTCGGAAGCGCACCTTGGAGCCAAGGGGATAGCAAGCTCAACGATTGGAACGGCGGCCGTGGAGTGTATTTCGAGAACGTCGACGGCCATTTGCTCGAGTTGATGACAGTGGCGCAATGATTCGTGCAAGTTCATGGCGGCCTGAACGCTCCACCTGGCGTTGACATGTCTGGATGGCGCCTGCTGATCAAGGGTTATTTTGGTGCAGCGCGATGATCGTGGGTGTGGTCATGTCTTCGGCCTGTCGATGCGGGTGTTGACGCCCCGCGGGCCCTGATGTTGTCCGCTGATCGCTGGCAGTAAGTGACCGCGTTCGTCGCGACAACTAGTTTCATGAGCGACATCATGTTCTTTTCGTGCAGCCATCCATTGAGTTCGATGCCGTCGCAAATTAGCGACAGCGCCGCTCCTTTCAATGCGGCCGACAAGGGGCGGAAGACAAGAGACATCAGGCCTCATCGTCACCGAAAGCGACCGAGGATGACTCCAACAATCCGGAAGCTGCGGAGTGCGCATTGTAAAAAGGTCTTCACAATCTGCCCTAAGCGAGGCGCTTGCGTTGTTTCTCGCCAAGCTGAAGGCATTCGGAAACACGACGGACAGCCGAAGCTATAATCATGGTGGCGCGCATCCAGCCGCCTCTCCGTGGCTGCAAGGCGCCGCGCGAGGTGAGTCCTCAACATATGAAATGACATGGCGGTCCGAAGAGCAGCCCCGACACGGAGCTCGGCCAATGTCCTTCACGCTCCGCTCAAATAACGGCGTCGGACATTCGGATTTTTGGCGCATCTCCACTTCCAGTGGTTACGATGAGCCAGAAATCCTCCTTCCTCAACTTGACCGTTTTGACTCAAGAGCGCTGACGCCGGAGCCCAGGAATAGATCGACCGCGACTTTTAAGTTTTGGGCGATCAGCGTCGGCGGCTTGGTCAGGCGCGCCTCTTGGCCGGGACGCTATTTTCCCGTCTGGACGAGGACGCCCATCAGACCGGCGGCCATGGCTCCGCCGACGTCGGCTTCGGCGTCGTCGCCGATCATCGCAACGTCCTCGGCGTTGATGCCTAGGCCTTTGTCGGCGAGTTCGAAGAAGGCGGACGACGGCTTCCCGAGCACAGTCGCCTCTCGGCCGCAGGCGTATTCCAATCCCGCGATAAATGGACCTGCGTCGAGGCTCAATTCGCCGTCGCGATCGAGAAAATTGCGATTCTTCGCCAACGCCAGAAACGCCGCGCCGCAGAGAATTTTTCGATAGGCGCGGTTCAACAGATCGTAAGTGAAAAATTCGCCCGCATCGCCGACGATGACAGCGCCTTCGCCATCCTGCGGAAGCCCGGCGAAATCCTCGTAGAGATCGGGGTGGACGACCAGAAACGGCGCGAGGCGACGGCCGATGCAATAATCGCGCGCTATCGCTGCGGGTGTATAGACGTCTCCCGGTTCGACTCGCAATCCGAGCCGAGCAAGGTCATTGACGATGCGCTGGAGCGGACGACGCGTCGTGTTGGTGACGAATTTCAGCGGAAGGCCCGCCGCCCGAATTTGCGTAACCTTCGATACGAAGAGGATGAGGCATGGAAATCGTTTCCCACTGCTGTTGTCTAAAGCCAACCCTTTCCGGCAAGCGTCTGCGCAGGGCGAGGGTGCGCCTCCGTTTAGCGCCTTCGTCCTGCGGCCGTGACGTTCAAGACGAAGCGAAATTTGCACTCGATGCGATGCGCATCGTCGAGCAATTCCCAATCTTTGGCATTTGCTCGAAGCGCCTCGGCTTCTTCACGCTTAAGCGGCGGAACGCCGCCGCAGCAGGGCGTGCGAGCCTTATTTGCCAGAGCCGTTATCATCGATCGATTTCGCCGAAGACGATGTCGAGCGAGCCGACGATCGCCGACACGTCGGCCAGCATATGACCGCGCATGAGATAATCCGCTGCGGCCAGATGCGCAAATGACGGCGCTCTGATCTTGCACCTGTAGGGTCTGTTGGAGCCATCGGAGACGAGATAGACGCCAAACTCTCCTTTCGGCGCTTCGACTGCCGCATAGACTTCGCCAGCCGGCACATGAAACCCTTCGGTGTAGAGCTTGAACTGCTCGATCATCGCCTCCATTGAGCGCTTCATTTCGGCGCGTTTCGGCGGCGTTATTTTATGATCATCCACCGAAATCGGTCCCCTGCCTCCACTCGACGCCAGTCTGTCCAGGCATTGCGTCATGATGTGTGTCGACTGCCGCATTTCCTCCATGCGAACGCAGTAACGGTCGTAGCAATCGCCATGCTTGGCGACCGGAATGCCGAAGTCGAATTCCTCGTAACATTCATAAGGTTGCGCCTTGCGCAAATCCCACGCGGCGCCGCAGCTCCTGACAAACACGCCAGAAAAACCCAAGGCCCATGCGTCTTCGAGCGTCACGATGCCGATGTCGACGTTGCGCTGCTTGAAGATGCGATTATCCGTAAGCAGGCCTTCGAGATCGTTGCAGACCTTCAAGAAAGGATCGCAGAAGGCATAAATGTCGTCGATAAGCTTTTCGGGCAGATCCTGATGCACGCCCCCGATACGAAAATAATTGGCGTGCATGCGCGCACCGGAGGCGCGCTCATAGAACACCATCAGCTTTTCGCGCTCTTCGAAACCCCACAAATTCGGAGTGAGGGCGCCGATGTCCGACGCCTGCGTGGTTACATTGAGGAGATGAGAAAGAAGCCGACCGATCTCACAAAACAGCACGCGGATGAGTTGTGCTCGTTTCGGAAGCTCGAGCGCGAACAGTTTTTCCGCCGCCAGACAGAAAGCGTGTTCTTGATTCATCGGCGCGACATAATCCAGGCGGTCGAAATAGGGCAGCGCTTGTAGATAGGTTTTGTTCTCGATCAGCTTCTCGGTTCCCCGATGCAAGAATCCGATATGCGGATCGACGCGCACGACCACCTCGCCGTCCAGTTCAAGCACAAGTCGGAGCACGCCGTGAGCCGCTGGGTGCACTGGTCCGAAATTTATCGTGAAATCGCGTTCCGATGTGAGACTCATGATGACGCCCGACCGATCCGTTGAGACAACGCCCTGAAAACGGGCATGTTCCCTCGAATCTCAGGGCTCAACAACTCGAACAACGCTGCGCCGCTTATGATTGCTCGAATATCTGATGACGGCGACCGTTGACCCGCCAGCAACTTTGTTTTCCCGATGTGTGCGTTATCTTGTGCAGCATGATGCCGGCCTTCGCGTCCATCCTGAAACCCGTCGAGACGAGGCGCAAAAGTTGGCGATCGCAATTCGCGTTCGAAGTCGTCCCAACAAGGCGCTCGGATCGACAGTTCTTTTGCGACGTCGAAGGTGGCGCTCGACCCCACTTACCTTCATAGGAGTTGGAAAATGGCTACCGCCACTGCCCATCCCAAGTTCAATCTGATCTCGAGCGAACACGTCGTGGGTGCTAAGGTTTATGATTCGAGCGGAAAGGAGATTGGCGAAATCGACCACCTGATGATCGATGAGATCTCGGGGCAAGCGCGCTATGCCGTAGTAAACTTCTGCGGTTTCATGTGCCTGCGCCCAGGCCACCACCCGTTGCCATGGAGCTCACTAAACTACGAAAAATCGCGAGAAGGCTACATCACGAACGTCACCCAGCAGCAGCTCGAGGCCGCCCCTGAATTCAGCGACGACAGCTGGAGCGATCGGGATTGGGAGATGCGTGTGCATCAGCACTACAGCGCGCGCCCTTACTGGGAGGAAAGCGCAGCGCTATAGATCATGTCGGCGCGCTTGGGATGTAATTCGAGCGACGCGACGGTGGAAGTTGAGGGGCGTCGCTGACGCAGTTGCGCCGAGCGGGGGCAATCTATCGGCGCCGTCCCACCTCCCGACCTTTTTTCAGCGCTCCCACTCGCGGAACGCATATCGTGTTGCGGCGCGTTTGGGTCTAGCCAAGCGAAGGCAAGACGACATGAGTTGAAAAGCGGGCAGATTTGACTTGGTCTGGAACAACGACAAATGAGCGCGGATGCACCAGATCCATCGTCGACGCTCCTGGGGGCTACCTCCGCTATGATGATCGCGTTCGAGGACGATACGATTCAGATTCCCGCCGCAATTATCGCACATGGGCTCGATCTTGAAACCCCGACGGTTCAATCGCTAATGCGCAGCGGGGAAGTGACGAGCCGTTGCGAGAAGGGTGAGAATGAGGATGCGGGGCGATATCGGCTGACATTTTTCCATAAGGGTCGGCGCTTTCAGTTGGTCATCGACTCGACGGGTAAAATTCTCCAACGATCAGTGATTGATTTCGGTGACCGGGCATTGCCGGCCTCGTTGCGCAAGCCCGGAATTTAGGGCGTGACCAGTGCCCCGGGAGAGCCGGTGGCGCCTGAGATTCGTGATGGAAAAAGTAAGGCTTCGGCAGCGGCGCCTAAGCGGTTTCTACCCCGGTCGCCATGGCGACAGTAGTTGAACCGGATGCGCCCGCCGCAGCCTTCGCGATCGAAGAGAGGCTGGGCCGATCCCGTCGTCTTTACGGCTTGGAAAGCGTCGAGGTTTCTCCGTCGGGCGTCTCTTCACGACCGAGATGCTCGAAGGTTGCGGATGCAAGGTAATTCATGAGCCAATTCAGCATCGCCTTTTCTCGAAGCAGAATATCCTCACAAACTCCACGCGTCTCCTTGTCTCCTATAGCTGCGGCTGAAGCAATTAGAATATTATAGCATGAAATCTCCGTGATGGCGCGTTTGACGAGCTTATCGCCCACGAACGCGCCGCTGAGACCCTGCCCCATCGCGACACATTGTCCAGCCGATTCTTTCCAACTTGGCCCGCCTTCGCCGCGCCGCTCTCCATACCCCTGCAGTGCTGCTGCCTGATCCCGTGCTTCTTGGAGATGGCGTTCTAATTGCGCTTTGACATCTGGGTAGTTTTCGATCCCCTTAGCGAGTGCGTCGAGCATTGTCGTGGCTTGCTTCCCCATTGCCTGGGCGTCACGAAGCCAATCCGTTAGTCGTGTCTCTGCGGTCGCCATGTGCTCTTTCCGTGTAACCGTTGATAGCGGCAAGGGAACGCCGCATCGCCTCGTTCCATCGACGATCAATCGCGGCCTCGACATCTTAAGGCGTTCCTCGATAGCCAGAATTAGTGCGTTGCCCGGGCGGGACCACGGAGAGATCGCGGATTTGACGCAATAGCGCCCGCTAGAACCAATCTACCCGGCAACGGTCGAGGTGTCGCGAATGCGCACTGCAAACGATCGGTGCAGCGCATAGCGCGATCGCCGCCGTTTGCGCAAAAGCATGAGTGTCTTACTAAAGTCGCACTGCGCGGGCGGCTTGTGCGTGTGTTACAATTTTGGAAATCGCCTATGCCAATCGAACGTTGCAGCTCTATTTTTTGCGAAAAGAGGACGAAGCCCCCAATTAGCCGTGTCGGCGTCCGCAATGGCCTTGAGCGTAGCTCAGAAGCTGATCGAATCCCACCGTGTGAACGGGGGCGGGCCAGCTGGCGCGCCGCTTGCGCTGCGAATCGATCAGACTCTCACACAGGATGCGACCGGCACGCTCGCGATGCTATCGCTCGAAGCGATGAAGCTGGATCGTGTGAAGACGGAAGTGAGCGTTCAATATGTTGATCACAACCTCTTGCAGCTCGACAATCTGAACGCAGAGGATCACCTCTTCCTCGAAAGTGCATGCCGGAGGTACGGGATATGGTATTCGAGGCCCGGCAATGGCATCAGCCATGTCGTTCACATGGAGCGTTTCGGGCGTCCCGGTAAGTCGCTGCTCGGCTCCGACAGTCATACGCCGGCCGCGGGTTCGCTCTGCATGCTGGCGATCGGCGCCGGCGGACTCGACGTTGCGCTCGCAATGGCGGGCGAATCCTATTCGACGACAATGCCGGCGATATTCGGGGTGGAGTTGACTGGCTCGCTGCCGGATTGGGTCAGCGCCAAGGATGTCATCCTCGAAATGCTGCGACGTCACGGCGTTGCCGGCGGCGTCGGGAAGATCATCGAATACCATGGCTCTGGGTTGCGAAATCTTACGGCGATGGACAGGCATGTGATCGCCAATATGGGCGCGGAGCTCGGCGCCACCACCTCTGTCTTTCCTTCCGACGAAATGACGCTGGCGTTTCTGGCGTCGCAAGGAAGGGAGCAGGACTGGCGTGAAATCTCCGCGGACCCCGGCTGCGGCTATGACCAGCATGATCATATCGATCTCTCGAAACTCGAACCGCTCATCGCCAAGCCGTCGAGTCCTGGCAAGGTCGTGGCCGTGCGAGAAGTCCAGGGCGAAGAGATCGCTCAATCCTACGTCGGCTCTTCCGCCAATCCGGGATGGCGGGACTTTGCCATCGCCGCGGAAATCGTCCGGGGTAAAACGGTCCCGCCCGGCATCTCCTTCGATGTGAATCCGACGTCGCGGCAAGTGCTGCAGATGCTGATCAATGATGGGCGGCTTGGCGCGCTTGTCGCCGCCGGCGCCCGAATTCACCAGACCGGATGCAATGGCTGCATCGGCATGGGGCAAGCTCCGGCGATCGGACGGAATTCGCTTCGCACGACGCCGCGCAATTTCCCGGGACGTTCGGGAACCGAAGAAGATTCGGTGTTCCTGTGTTCTCCCGAAACGGCGGCTGCATCCGCTCTCGTCGGCAAGATCATCGATCCGAGGACGCTGGGCATTGCCTATCCGAAACTCTCGCAACCAGCGATCCCGCATTTGCCTTCCTCACTGCTCGAGCCGCCGCTTCCGATCGAGCAGGCGCGAGAAGTTATGTTGGTGAAGGGATCGAACATCATGTCGCTACCCGAATTTGACCCGCTTCCCGACGAATTGGAGCTGCCTGTGCTTCTCAAGATGGGAGACGATGTCTCGACCGACGAAATTATGCCCGCGGGTGCAAAGGCGCTGCCTTACCGTTCCAATCTCCAGAAGATAGCAGATTTTTCGTTCGAACGCGTCGACCCGACCTATGTCGATCGCGCGAGGGCGATCGGTCGGGAGGCGGGACATGCCGTCATCGCCGGCGAGAACTACGGTCAGGGCTCCTCCCGCGAGCATGCCGCCGCGGCGCCGCGCTATCTTGGCCTCAGGATCGTGATTGCGAAGAGCTTCGCGCGGATACATAGGCAAAACCTACTCAACTACGGAATCCTTCCGCTCCTTTTCGTCGAGCCGCAGGACTATGACAGGCTGAAAGAGAACGATACGCTCCGGGTGCGGGATTTGTCCCACAAACTGGATGGCGGCGGGAAAATCGTGTTGGAATCCGCGAGCGCCACGATCGAAACGCACCATGGTATGACGTCCGATCAAATCGAGATCATCCTGGCGGGCGGCGTCGTCAATCGCCGTCGAAACGACAGGCGCAAGGGAACAGGGTACGACGCGCTGACGCCGAGATCGTCGATCGACGTCGAACACGATATCTGACGATCCGATGATCGCGGACCGCGACACATGGCTATTCTATGCTGTCTTGCGGTTGCGCCGGATTTGATCGTCTCCTCAGCTCCATGCCGTAAGCTCCACGCGCCAAACCAGTTTCTGCATAGCCGGCGCGCGCTCGACGATTGTGGAGCGGAATCGACCTACCTTCGGCACAACGCAATGATGACTTTGGTTCTCTTGTCCGGCTTTGGCGTTGCGTTGGGGGGCGCGAGTACGTTGATCGTCGAGCCGTGTCTGATATCGCGTGATCATCCAGAACGCTTTTGGCGTTCACGTCTCGACGAGAAAGTCGCCTTGGGCGGCGCTTGGCTGACGCCGCATCTCGGTAAATTCGGCCATGATCTCCTCGAAACGATCCAAAGCCCAATCGAGATCCTCGCGCGCAATGATGAGAGGCGGCAAAAAGCGAACGACCATTTGATGGGTGGCGCTGGACAAAGGGCGTCGGCTTTACGGATGGATTGGACGAGGCAAACATTCGCGCCGCGGTCGAGCGCGCCATGACCAGCGGGCGTATCGCCTTGATCTTCATCGAAACGCAGTCCAACCCCATGAGCAGCCTAGTCGATATCGTGCTTGTGAGGCGCATATCCGAGGACATTGGGCGCAAACAGGGCTTCAGACCGACGTTTGTTGCGACAACACGCTCCTTGGGCCGGTTTTCCAGTCGCCGCTCCGGCATGGGGCCGATCTATCGCTTTATTCGCTGACGAAATACGCCGGCGGCCGCAGCGATCTCATCGCCGATATTGCGCAGGCCTTTGGATAACCGTATGGGCGTGATTGCTTGGCGCCTGAATGCTAATTTGCGCGCCTTACCATCGTCATTGTCGATCGAATGGACGATCGTCGTAGATTAGCATTCTGTGCGGCGAACGCGCAAAATTTGCTACTCCCAGCTTTTTCCGGCTCCCATGCTCATGGCCTGCAATGCGTCGGCCAATTCGATCCGTTTGCGTTCGACTGCATCCTCACCTTCCCGGATCGCCTCCTTCGCGCGATCGAACTCCAGCAGTCCGATATGGCCGACGCGCGGGGTGATATGGACATCGGGCGGGTCTCCCGCCAAGCGTGAACGCGTCAGGCGATCCTGCATGATGCTTAGAGACGTCGACATTACGCCGAACAAGCTCGGTCGGTCTCCCTCCTGCTGAAAAATCCCACGCGTCAGCCCGGTCGGAAGCGCGGCGTTCGAGATATTGGTGATGCCTTGCGTAAGCGTTAGCGGATCGAACCCAAATGCGGTCCGAACAGTCGTCGCGGCGCGGCGCGATTTGCCGATGATGTCGGTGTTGAGATTGATTGCAATGACCATATCCGCGCCCAACGCGCGACAAGCCGCAACAGGCAAGGGATCGACCAGTGCGCCGTCTGCGAGCAAGCGGCTCTCGATTTCCGTGGGCGGCAACAATCCGGGCAAGGCTAAGGACGCGTGCACCGCGTCGGCGAGGTCGCCCTGCCGCAACCATATTTCATGTCCGGTCACCAAATCGGTTGCGACAGCGACAAAGGGAATCCGCAAATCTTCAATGCGGCGCGAGCCGAGAAATCGTCGTATTTCGGTGACGATTCTGTTTCCGCTGAGCAGTCCGCCGCGGCCTAAGTGCAAATCGAGGTAGCTCAAGATTTTCCGCTTGTTGAGCGACAGCGCCCAGCTTTCCAATTCGTCGAGTTGTCGCGTAAGATAGCATGCGCCGACAAGCGCGCCCGCCGAACAGCCCGCCATGATGTCGAATCCGATTCCAAGGCGCGACAAGGCGCGTATCGCCCCAATATGCGCCCAGCCTCTCGCTACGCCGCTGCTTAAGGCAAGTCCGACCTTGCGGCGTTGGGACGGGTTTATGGAATCAGCGACCGCCACGGAACCGTCCCCCTGGAACGCGGAACCCCAGGCGTCTCCTCGTACCGCGTTTGCCGGAGCCCAGAATCCGTTCAATATAGGGGCGAATTTGGCGGAATCTATTGTTCACGAAATCTCCATGATCACCATCGCGATATCGTCGCTTCGAGGCGCGTCGCCGCAAAACTCGCGCATATCGGCCAGCACTTCGGTGATCAGCGTTTCTGGCGCAAGATCACGGTGCGCCCTGAACGCCTCGCATAGGCGATCGACGCCAAAGAAATCGCCACGGCGATTTTGGGCCTCCGTGACTCCGTCGGTGTAGAATAGGAGCTTGTCGCCGGCGGAAAGTTCGATGCTACGCTCCTCGAAATCGACGGCGCGCTTCACGCCAAGCACCAAGCCATCCGCATCCAATAAGGCGCAGCCGCTTTGGGACGACCGCAGCAACAACGGAGAATTGTGGCCGGCGTTGGCGTATTTCAAGGTTCGGGTCTCGGACAGAAAACGGAAATAGAACATCGTGATGAACAATTCGGCCCGAGTGAGGTCGTGATGAAGAAGCTCATTCAAATCGCACAAAACCTGCGCCGGGCCAGTTGGCGCGCCAATTGATCTGCGGGTTTCGGCTCGTAACGTGCTGCGCACTTCGGTCATGATGAGCGCTGCCCCGACGCTGTGACCGGACACGTCGGCGATCACGACATCGACGCCGCTGGAATTGTCAAAATAGTCGAAATAGTCTCCGCCGACGTGGGTTGCTGGTAGGCAGACGCCGGCCAGTTCGACGCGGGGCAGGCGAAGCGGCGCGTCCGGCAGCAGCGAAAGCTGAATATGCTTCGCGATCTCCAATTCATGGCGACTCTCCTCCGCCTTGCGTCGTTCGGTGACGTCCGTCTGGACGCCGATATAATGCGTGATTGCCCCGGCGTCGTCCGCGACCGGCGAGATCAGCAACTCGTTCCAAAAGGGGGAGCCGTCCTTTCGGTAGTTCTTCAGCGTGACTTCACAGCTTTGTCCTTTGGAGATGGAGCGACGAATTTCATCGAGCGCCGCTGGATCGGTTTCGGGGCCTTGCAACAAATCCATGCCGCGTCCGAGCAGCTCCTCGCGCGTATAGCCGGTGATGCGAGAAAGCGCCGGATTGACGTAAATATTGGGGTTTCCAGGAATTCGCGCATCACAGATCACAATGCCGATGCGCACGGATTCGATCGCGCGATTACGAACGCGCAGAGCGTCTTCGTACTGCTTTCGCGCTGTAATGTCATGGTCCACGCCACGCCATTTGATCAACCAGCCACTGGGGTCAAATATCGGCGCGCCGGTCGACTCGGTGTAGACGTCATGTCCGTCCTTGTGCCGGTAATGATTGACGAGCCGGTGAAACGGACGGCAATTTTCGGACGAAGAGGAAGGAAGCTCCGCCATCCAATGTGCGGGGGGCTCCCCCGCGAACAAGTCAAGATAGCTTTTTCCCAGTATGTCCTCCGGCGCCAACCCGAGAATGTCTCGCACCGCGACGCTGCTATAGATGTAACGGCCCCACGGGTCCTGTTCCCAAAGCCATTCGCCGGCCATCTCCGCGACATTTCGGAAACGTTGTTCGCTTTCGGCGAGCGCCTCCTTATCCCGCTTTTGTTGCGTGACGTCCTCCTGAATCGCCAAGAAGTGGGTGATTTCGCCCCGAGCGTCGCGCAAGGGCGTAATCGTTTCCTGCGCCCAATAGAGTTCGCCGCTCTTCTTCCGATCCTGGATTTCTCCGCGCCATTCGCTGCCGCTGGAAATAGTTTCCCAGAGGCGGCGATATAGCTCTCTCGCCGTATGATTGGATTGCAGCAGACGTGGATTCTGGCCGATCAGTTTGTCGGCTTCGTACCCCGTCAAATGGACGAAACGGTTGTTCACATATTCAATGCGCCCGTCCTTGTTCGAAATCATTACAGCAACCGGGCTCTGATCCATCGCCGCCGACAGCGTTATGAGCCGCTCCTCGGCGCGCTTTAGCCTGGTCAGATCGTGAGTGACGCCCACGAAGTATCGCTGTCCCTCTAACCAGATCTCGCCAATGGATAAATACATTGGGAAGGTCGAGCCGTCCTTGCGCCGTCCGGAGACCTCCCGGCCTATGCCGATGATCTTCTTGACGCCGGTTTCGCGATACGTTGAAAGGTAGCCGTCGTGAACGTCGCGATATGGCGCAGGCATCAGCAACTTGACGTTGGCGCCGAGCGCCTCCTCCGTGCGATAGCCGAAGAGCGTCTCGGCTCCCGCGCTGAACCATTGAATTTTGCCGCCTTCGTCGATGACGACAAGGCCATCGGCCATCCCGCCGAAGATGGTCTCGAGTATGACCTTGGTACCGCGCAGTGCGACGCCTTCGATCAGTGCAGGTTCACGGGGACGAAGCTTCAACAAAGTCCACGCGGCGCTGCTTCCAACCGGGCAAATCGCACACACGGCGTCAATCTTGCTTCCATCCTTTCGACGAAGTCGAACGTCCAACCACCCCGATGGTGGCGTTGGCGGATCGTGCGACCACGCGGCCGGGTCGGCGCCGCCGTTGCGGCTCGAGATTTCCAGCTTTGTGAGGAGCGGATGGCTGATCAGTTCTTCTTCTAAGTAGCCGGTCAGCCGCTCAACCGCGCCATTCATCGCGCACAACTCACCGGCCTCGTCCAGCAAGCAAAGGCCTTCGTCAAAGGCGTCGAGGATCAAGCGCGCAGGCGGGTTTTTGATCACGGCGCCAACTCCTCTGCATCGCGCAACGCTGAGCGCGTTGTCGGCTCTGTCTCCATCGCCTAGGCTGCCGCGCGGGCGTCGCACGCCGCGCTGCTCGCATCGATCAGCGTGTCGAGTTCGGCGCCGAAGGCCGCGAAGGCCGCGAGCGTCGGCATGGCCGCCTCGACCAATTCGGCGCGCGATCGCTGAAGCTTGGCCAAATGAGGCTCGAACCCAAGACGTCGGAAGAACGCCGTCGGTTCTCGCAAGCCCATTCGCAACTCGAACGACGCTACGCGCGCCGGCGCCGCGCGAAACCGGTCGTCGAGCGCGGTCTGCAATCGTCGCTCCCAGGCGTCCCGCGCCTTAACTTCGGCCAGAAGCGTTGCGATCTGACGCAGTCCAAACAGAACGACCGCGTCGTCGTAAAGCTCGGCCGCAACCCGGATGTCCTGCCCCGCGGACTGAGACAGCTCCACCAGAATCGGAAAGTCGCGCAGCCTGTTCAAGAACAATTGCCGCGAGACCTCAGGAGCCGCCGAACCCAGAATGGCGAACTCCGCGCTTTCGCTGAAGTGATCGAGATAGTCTCGCAGATATGCGCGCCATTCGGCGGTTTCTTCCGCACGCGGTTGGAGGCGTCGGCCACGCTGTAACGCCCAGCGGCACAGGTAAGCCAGGGCGTTTTCGAGCTGCAGAAGGTATTCATATTGACGGCTGGTCGTCATTTTTCCATCTAGAGCGCGCACGGCGTCGCGCCATCGATCGCCCTCTAAAATCTGGTCGAAGGCCAAATAAAGCCCAACCGCGTCAATGGGCAGGTCTGGAACCAGTCCTTCGCCGAAGAGGGGGAAACAGCCGCCGGCCTGATCGATCACCTTGTTGCAGATCATCGTTGCGGCGATCTCTCGCGCGAGCGAATGATCCCTCGAGCGATCCGCGTAGCGCGCGCGTACGCCTTCGGGAAAATAGCCGGCGAGAAGATCATTGGCCCATTCCCCTTGCAGGAAGCTCGCGGCCTCGAGCAGCGCTCGCTTCAGCGCCAATTTGGAATAAGCCATCAGCACGGCGAGCTCCGGCCTGGTCAGTCGCTTTCCGGCGCGCGCCAAGACATCCTTGCGCGACGGGAAAGCGTGGACGGCTTTATCCAGTAACCCCGCGTTCTCGAGTTGATCGGCAAGATCCATGAACGGCCCGACCTCTTCGAGGCAACGCTCGCTGTCCAGGGACAGGCACAGACTCTGCCGATAATTGTCGTTCAGCACGGACGCGCAGACATCGTCGGCGAGCGCATTGAGGAGTTGATTTCGATCCTTGTCGCCAAGGCCATCGGGTCGGCCGACAAGAGGCGAGCGCAAGAGAATCTTGAGATTGACCTCGTGATCCGAGAGGTCGACCCCGGCGGAATTGTCCACCGCGTCGGTGTTGATGCGGCCGCCGTTCAGGGCATATTCAACGCGCGCGCGTTGAGTGAAGGCAAGGTTCGCGCCCTCCCCAACGACCTTGGCGCGAAGCTGGATCGCGTCAACGCGCGCGCCGTCGTTGGCGCGGTCGCCGACGCTTTCGTTGGTTTCGGAGCTCGCCTTGACATAGGAGCCGACGCCGCCCATCCATAACAGGTCCACGGGCGCGGTTAACAGGAGGCGGATGAGGCCTTCCCCGTCGATCGAGGGATGTCGCACGCCAAGCCACGCTCGCACCTCGGCGCTCAGTGGAATGTCCTTGTCGTCTCGCCGAAACACCCCTCCGCCCCTGGAAATGAGCTCCGGATTGTAATCCAGCCAGGTGGAATTCGGCGTGTCAAACAAGCGGCGGCGCTCCGCTAAGGAAGGCAGCGGGTCGGGACTGGGATCGATAAATATATGCCGCGAACTGAATGCCGCGAGCAGGCGAATATTGTTCGTTTGCAACATTCCGTTGCCGAAAACATCGCCATCCATCGAGCCGACGCCGACGACGGTGAACGCTTGCTCGTCGATGTCGCGCGCCAATTCGCGGAAATGCCGTTTCACGCAGACCCAGGCGCCGCGGGCGGTGATGCCGAGTCTCTTATGGTGAAAACCATTCGATCCGCCGGTCGCGAAGGCGTCTCCAAGCCAGAAGCCATACGACTGCGCGATTTCGTTGGCGTGATCTGACCATGTCGCGGTCCCCTTGTCGGCGGCGACGACAAGATAGGGATCGGCGTCGTCATAGCAAACGAGTTCGGGCGAATGCGTCGTCCGTGAATTCTCCAAATTGTCGGTCAGATCCAGCAATCCTCGAATGAAATCGGCGTAGGCGGCCTTGGCCCGGCTCTCGCGCTGTTTGGGGTCGGCGCAAGGGCGCTTGAGGACAAACCCGCCTTTGGCGCCCTGAGGAACGATCAAGGCGTTCTTGACCATCTGCGTTTGCATCAGATCGAGAATCTCTGCGCGCAGATCGTCCGGGCGATCCGACCAGCGGATGCCCCCGCGCGCCACCTTCGCGCCGCGTAAATGCACGCCTTCCATCAAGCGCGAGTGGACGTAGATTTCCGACATCGGTCTTGGATTCGGCATGTTGATCACGCCAAGGCTATCGATCTTTATGGCGATGCCCCGATCGGCGCGATCGCCACGGAAATAAAAATTCGTGCGCAAGGTGGCGTCGATAAGATTGAAAAGATCGCGCAAGATGTGATCGTCGTTTACGTCCGCGACTTTATCGAAGCCGGCGATGAGTTGCAGTCGGATCGATGTCAGCTGGTCCAATTCAAGCTGATAGGAGTTCTGCGCGGCGCCGGCTGGTTCGAAGCGGGCCTCGAAATAGCGATGCAGCAGTCGCGCGACCTCGACATTGTCCAGGAGCGCCTGGTAAACGCGGCCTCGTCCAAGCCGACCCCCGAGCTGGAGGTAATAATTGCAATAGGTCCGAAACAGCTCAATCTCCCGCCAATCGAATCCCGCCAGCAAGGTCAGCCTGTTCAGAGCGTCGTCCTCCGCCTGGCCGGCGAGCAGGACGTCCAGCGCGCGCAGGAGTTGTTTGGCGGAGGCTTGGAGGACGCCGACGCCTTCAATCCCTGGCTCGACGAGGAAGCTGCGAATGAATCCTCGTTCGGCGTCGAGCGCTATTTTGAATTGGACCTGATCGACGACACGAAGTCCCAAATTTTGCAAGATCGGCAACAGCTCGTCGAGAGGGCGCTCCCTCATGCTGAAAATTCGGATCTCGTGGCGTGCGACGGCGCCGTCGGTCAGCCGACGCACATCGACGGCGTCGCGCCTACGATTCGCCGCTGCGCTCAGCAACAGCAAGTCGCGACCGGCGCGTTGCGCAGAGTTGAAAGGACGATAGTTCGCGGGGAATGCGCGCTCGATCGAATAGGGTGGCGGCTCCCGCTGCAATCTCCGGGCCGCGCGCTTGAGGAAATTTGAAAGATTCGTTTCCCAGTCCATGGTCGAATTGCGGTTGCGGCGTCGCCTTCCATCCGTTGTCGGCGTCGAGCAAGGCCCTAAGCCGTAACCGGTTCTGGTTATGTCAGCTTCTTGCGCATCTCGAGAACGTTGCCGGAGTCCGTCCTGTGGTACTCAACAGAATCCATTAGGGAGCGAATAAAGAAGATCCCGCGCCCACGTTCGCTCACGTCATCGAAGTCGGGCGTCGGGACGGCCGCGAGATCGAAACCTTGTCCGTGGTCATAGACTCGAACCCAAAGATCGTTGTTTTCGATCGATAGGCATATTCTGACGGTCTCCTTTGCGCCGCCGCCGCTATATTGAATGGCGTTGGCCACCGCTTCGGTGAGAACGAGATTAAGGTGGTACGCCAAAGTGTCCTGGTCGCAATTTCGTGTGTCCAGCTCCTTGGCGATCTGTTCGGCGATGTTTCCAACCACTCGCAGGTAGCGCGTTTGGTTGGGGACAACGATATCCAAGTTCAGGATTGTCTCGGACATATCAGCCAGCCGGCCCCTCCGCCTTAACTGCCCAGCGCGTCCTGCAGGCCAGGGTAGATATCGAATACGCGGTGCAGCCTGGTGAGTTCGAACATCGACTTAACGCGAGGCTGCAGACCCGCCAGCGCAAATGCGCACGCAGGTTGGCGTTCTTATAACCGGACAACAGCGCTCCTAAACCCGAGCTGTCGATGAACTGGACCTGACCGAGATCGACGATGAGATTATGAGCGCCGTCTTCGAGAATCTTATGAATTAGGTCCTTCAACTCGTTGGAGTTGTGTGCTTCGAGACGCTCTTCCCTGACGCTGACAACGGTTCTGCCGTTCTGCATATCAGTCATGAGCTTGATAGTTCAGCCTCGGCTTGGAAGTCGATAGCGATGTTCCGCCTCTATAAATAAGCCCGCCAAGCAATGGGAACAGGTCTGGTCCACGGTCAGGCGCGCGGCCCGAGTCACGGCTCATACCTGTGGCAAGCTGGCCTTCAACTGGCACACGGCCGGATTTTAACATAGAGCCTGACATCGCTCCGCGGGGCCGGCCAAGGCAGGGCCAAGTAAGTGCAGTGGGCGTTCGCCATGCTCGCCGCCAGAAAACCCACTTGTCACACTGTTCAAATCAAGCGGTCCAGCTCTATTTGATTGTTTGGCGCCTTCATAGAGGTGAGCAGCGGTCTTAGTTCATGAGCAAGCCGAGGAGGCTGTGATGAAGATATTGACAGCACTAATTGTGGTTGGGATCATAAGCCCGGCGCTCGCTGATCATTTTGCGCTCGGGCCGAAAGCGACCGGCCCCCGGGCCAACACGAACAGCACAGTATGGGATGCAAGTTGCCCTACCGGAACGACTGTGATCTCCCGCACTTGCGTTGTTCGAGCGGGAACTAGCGCTGTGCTCCAGATGATTTGGCACGATGCTTCAAATAATAAATGGTCTTGCGCTTGGTCGACACCCGTGTCGGAGGCCGACGTGCAAGCTATGTGTGCGAAATCAAGTTAGCGGACAGAAAGGTGACCTTGGCCAGCGTTCGCTATTTTGGCCTGCTGCCAATTACGTGGACAGCCAGTCAGTCTGGCCCCGCGAAGGGTGCCGAACAGCGAGCGGACGACGCCGATGCTGCTATGCAAAAAATCGTCGACCAGATCCGTACCAAGCTTCCTGTCAAACCAGACGTCGCCGCAGAGCAAGCTGGAGTTCTTGCTTAATATCTAATTGGGTTTTGCAAACGCCCCGACCGTAGATGCAACTGGGGTCTTCGAAGCGACGCGCTTGGCTTCACGTGTTGCTGCGCTAGCTGTCCCGATACAAGCGGCGCCGTCACACATGACTTCGACAGCGGGAACAGCCACCGCAGTGAGGATGGCGATGCGGAAGCTTTGGGAAGACCACCGAAAGACGTGCTGCTGAATTCAGTTCAGAGCCCTTCTCGAGTCTGAGGATCGGAGACCTCGTTTGCTTCCTTCTGGCAGGCGCTTATGGCTGGGACATTTCGCATCATGACTTCCTGAGCAATGCGCGTCCGGAAAGGATATTCCTGCCAATCCGGCAGCATAGGATCCGGTTTCTTACGGGGGAAAACGAAAGGATCAATACATGAACAAGCGACGTATTCGCTGTATTCGCCTTCTCTCCCCATTCGATCTAAAGGCTCATGAGCACACCGAAAGGGGTCGCGTAGAGGAGAAAAGCCTCTGCATCATGGATGGCCACCATCGCCGGCTTGCCACAATTCATCTAGGGCTTGCCGCCGTTCCAGTGGTCGGCTTCACCTATGACGAGGTTCGAGTCGGAAGTCGCCGGGCGGGGATGGAGGTCGAAGCGGAGGAGCTGATTGCTCGCGCAATGTCAGGAGCGCTGTTTCCTCCCGGATCCACGCGTCATGTATTTCCACCATTCGAATCGACCGCTATTCCGCTCGCCGAGCTTCTCGAGGCTCCGCCTCGGGTTTAGCTGGTAATCAGCCTGGCCAACCTTTATGCTGGCGGAGAAAGCTTGCTCCCGCATGAGCGCGAGATTGCGTGTTTCCGTCGGCCTACTTCGCCTCGGCGAGCTCAGGCCCACCGACGGGTGCTCCTGCGGCTCTCGGGAATTGCCGGTATCGGCTGCATGATTCCCCGCGCCAGCCTTTTGTTTCGCCACATCACAAATCCGGTGACGAACAGAGCGAGCGGCGCCGAGCCGGATGCGAATACGAGCAGACGGCCGGCGAAGCCGAGTGTCGCACCGTTGTGTAACCAGAGCTGTTCGGTGACGTAGAGATCGCCCATCGACATCACGTTGGACGTGCGGTCATGCATGAGCGCGCCCGTCCACCGGTCGAGCCAGATCGCTCCGCGCGAGCGCAGGGCGGGATCGGCCCCCCGAGGGCGGAACAGCACGCGCCACGTATTGCGCGCTTCGACCGGAGGGTTGAGCAGCGCGATATCTAGGCCCGGCTTAGCTACTCGCGCCAACCGGAGGATTTGGTCGGCCGTGAGCGTCGGCGCTCCCTTAACGGGCGGCGCCGCGACGGTGGGAGAAGGGTAGGGCGTCGCCACAGAGAAAAGGCTCACGATGGGACGCACCGCGTTCGGAAATACGATCCCGACCCCCGTTGCTGCGATCACGATGAGTGCGAGCAACGCCCAAGAGCCGGCCATATTGTGAAGGTCGATTATGAAGCGCTGGGGCGAAACGCCCTTGCGGAGCGACATCGAGCGCCAGAGGCGCCCTGGCCGCGGCCACCACAAATACAAGACCGACAGGGCCGAACCGAGAAGCCCGAGCCGACAGCAGCTCTTGTGAATCCTATATCGGCGTCAGTGCACTAGATTTGTAGGATATGCCTTTCAAAAATGACTGTCGGGGAGGCGCGCCATGAAGTTTCTTGCCGGTTTCGTGACAGCGTTCATCGTCATCGCGCTCGGCGTTTTTCTTGTCATCGTTAGCGGCGTCTACAACGTCGCCGCAACCACGCCTCACACGGCGTTGGCGCGCGTCATTTTGAATTGGACCATGCGTAATTCGGTGCGGGCCCGTGCGGGGACGGAGTTGCGGGAAACATGGAGCGAGGATCAGGTGGAAAAGGGATTTAAGGATTATGACGACATGTGCATCATTTGTCACAGCGCACCGGGGAAAGAGCGCAGTTACGTTAGCAAGGGCCTGCGACCGGAGCCTCCGAATCTCGCCGAAACTTCCGAGCGATGGAGCAGCGCGGAGCTGTTTTGGATCATCAAGAATGGCGTCAAAATGACCGCAATGCCTGCATTTGGGCTCACGCATCAGGACGAGCAAATATGGAATATTGTCGCCTTCGTTCGGCGATTGCCTCGACTCTCCGCTGAACAATTCAAAGCGATGGAGAGAGAGATCAGAAAATCCTCAGAGAACGACCAAGATCACCATCACCAATAGGCGAGTCAGGAAAATGGACTCGAAGAAAGACGAAACCGCAAGTCGAAACGAATTCGACACAGGGGCTGTCATAGTCCAGCGAGCTTGAAAGGGGGAAGTTCGGCGCTAATTCTTGGCACGACCGGAGATGCGTCAACGAACCCAACACAACCCGCGCCGGGACCTCGCAGACATTTCATCGCGGCCGCTGCCACAGCGAGCGCGGCGTTCGGCGCGAACGCAGCGAAAGCCGAGGACAAGCCCGCCACGACCCGAAAAAGCGTCGTCCATACCGCCAAGCCCTTGCCGTTCGATCCCAAGAGCATCAGAGGCCTGTCAGAGAAAATTCTCGTCTCGCATTATGAGAACAATTACGTCGGGGCGGTCAAACGTTTGAACTCAATCGCCGAGCAATTGGCGGGTCTCGATTTTGAAAAAGCGCCGGGATTCCAAGTTAACGGCCTTAAGCGCGAGGAACTCATCGCCACCAATTCGATGATCCTGCACGAAGTCTATTTCGCGGGCCTGGGCGAGGGCAATAAACCGAACGCGGCGCTCAACGAAGCGATCGAGCGCGACTTTGGCTCCTTCGATCGTTGGCGCTCGGAATTCGTCGGCATGGGCAAAGCGCTCGGCGGAGGCTCCGGCTGGGTCATTCTGGCTTTCGACAAGCACGGCAAGCGACTGGTCAATTCGTGGGCGAATGATCACACACAATCCATCGCGGGCGGTGATCCATTACTCGTCCTCGACATGTTCGAACATGCCTATCAGATGGATTTCGGCGCGAAGGCCGCCGACTACGTCAAGACGGTGATGGCTGCGATCAACTGGACAAATGCCGACGGTCTCTACGAGAAATATAGCAGGGGATAGCAGACGTATGTGGGAAGAACCGAGCAGCGTCACCCGCCGAACATAAGAAGCCGCCCGCCGCCTGCAAGGGCCGGGGTAACTGTCATCTGACGGGCGCGTTCGCCTTTGTCTGAGGTTGGTCAGATCGGTGAATTCGTCCGCGTGGCGGCGCGCCCATTTACTGAATACCTCCCTAATAAGGTTGCCTTCGTACGAGGCTGGAAATGCACAACTTCTTTCGAACGCTCGCTCCAGAGCAATTCGACGCGAAGGTCACGATCCGCGCCGACGGGAGCTACACTTATTCGTACGACGGCGTTCTCATATTCGTGCCCGCCCTGATACAGACTTCCCGCGCAGGCCGCTTGGACGCGCACGTGGACGCGCAGCTCAAGGAGGCTGCCTCGCAGTTGCGTCAAGAAGGCTTTCGAAGCGCCGAGTATCTCGGCAGGGGGCGCTACGCGGTAGTCCTGGAACGCTCCAGCGCGAGAGGGCAGCCATCGTATTTCCCGTCTCGCGAGATGAAGGTGTTCAGCATTAGGCCGCAACCCGACGGCACCATCGTAATCGGCGGTTCCCGACCGGACGCGACCGCCCCTTGTCAACTGATCGGGACGGACGCCAACATCGACGGCACTCTAATTGTGACGCTGGACAATGGCGTCAACGTTCTCAAGCATAACGCCCAGAGTAAGCCAGCGGCGCCTGGCATCGTCGGCGCGTTTCAGTGGCGCATCAGGTCGCCCGACGCTGATCCATTCATGGTCGTCCAGCCGGCGAGGTAAAGGCCGTTGTCTTCGTACGAACGAGCGTGCCGGCGACGCGGCCACCGGCCGGAACGTAAGCTGCGCGCGGCGGACCGATGGTAGGATCGACGCCATAGGCGATGGCGTTGGGGCCGGGCAGAAGCTGCAAGCCGCTGCGCGCGTTGCGAATGTCCGTGCCGATCGACGCCGCTCCCATCATGATTACATGTAGAGATTCATCCCGAAATTGTTTGTAAGCGTGTAGGATCCCGTTGTCGGGAGCCATCTTGGCTGGGTGCTGAGAGGCCGCTTCGGGAACTTTCGAATGCCGCCGTCCCTCGGCGGCGTTCATGTCGATGTCGGGAGCGAGCCCAAAATTGAGGCGACTCACGCATTGGCTTGACTCATTACCCAATCTCCGTATCAATAAAAGATGATGGTTCCCCTTAGGGATCAAAAGGGAATGCGGTGAGTGCGCGCAGGCGTACGATTCCGCAGCTGCCCCCGCAACTGTAAGCGGAGAGCCTTAGGACCAAAAAGCCACTGGGGAACAAGTGCTCCCTGGGAAGGCGGTCCAAGGCGATGACCCGCGAGCCAGGAGACCTGCCGTCATTCGTGGTCACCCGCGAGAACGTCGGCCGGGGTGCGCTGATGTGGACGAAACCTGTCGTCTGGCGCATTGTGCGCCGTGTGACAGGCGGAGACCCTTCGCAGTGACGGCCCACGTTCGCTGCGAGTCCACGCAAATATGTCCCGTCCTTCCGCTTTTAAACGCGGCGTGTCCGCCGGCGCGTTCACTCTTTTTGTCTCCTCCACATCTGCTCTGGCGCAACAGGCCTTGCCTACGATCGATGTTGGCGCGGGCGCCAGGCGCGACGCAGTTCGCGCCTCCGCGCCTCGCCCCGTGAATCCCGCGCCAGCCCTTTCGCCCGTCGCGGCCGCGCCGGCGCTCGTCCAGCAGGCGCGCCCGCCCGAGAAGCCGTTCGCGAAGGCCATTCCCGACAATATTCCAGCCGTCGTCCAGACCATCACCGCGAAGCAAATCACCGAGCAGGTCAACGCCTCCAACGCCGTGGAAACGCTTCGATATCTTCCCAGCATCGAAATCGTCGAAAAATTCCCCGGCGATCGTTTTCAGGACATCCAAGGCCGCACGACCGGGCCCTTCCAGCCCATGCACAATCTGGTTTACGCGGACGGAATCCTGCTGTCGGCTTTGCTCGGCATCAGTTCGTTTACGCCGCGATTTCAGATGGTCATGCCGGAAGAGATTAGCCGAGTCGACGTCATCTACGGTCCTTACTCCGCGCTCTATCCCGGCAATGCGATCGGCGGCGTCGTGACCTTCACCACCAAGACGCCCGAAAAATTTGAACTCCACGCCAAGCTGCAAGGGCTTCTTTCGCCCTACGATCAGTACGACACTCATCAAACCAATCCGGGCTATACGGGTAGCATTTCGATCGGCGATCGAATCAACGATTTTTCCTGGCGCGCCGGTTACGATCGTCTGCTTACGCACGCTCAGCCGATTTTCTTTTCGAGCGCCGTCACGCCGCGCGCCACAGCGGGAACGCCGGTTTTCGGCGGGTTCTTCGACCGCGACCGCCAAGGCTTACTGCGCGGGGTGTTCGGCGCTGGGCCAATTCAGGTCACCGAGCAAAACACCGGCAAACTGAAACTCGCTTATGATTTCGGGCCGCGCGCCCGCGCATCGTACACCCTCGGCCTGCTGCATCTTGCGGACGATTTTACCGCGCAGAGCTATATCAACAACGTTGCGGGAGTGCCCGTCTTCAATTCGCGCAATGGCGTGATCAATTTTCATGGGATCAACTACCCTCTTTCAGGCCTCAATCCAGGCAGCGTTGAGTATTTGCACCTGATGCAAGGAGCCGAGCTGAAGACCGAGACCGGCGGCGTTTTCGACTTCGATATTGTCGGAAGCTCTTATGACATTCTCAGAGACGTGGGCGTCACCGCGCAGAGGTTCGGGGTCAACACGTCAGGCCAGACGCGGGAGATCAGTGGGACCGGCTGGAAAACAATGGATATGCGGGCGATTTGGCGTCCGGAACAGAATGTCCTTGGTCTCCATGAAATCTCGTTCGGGGGGCACTTCGATCAGTATGCTTTAAAGCAATATCAGCAAAATACTCCCGTGTGGTGGTCGTCATGGTCATACGAGCAGGCCTCAAGATCAGTCGGCAAGACACAAACCGAGGGCCTCTATGTTCAGGATGTCTGGTCATTGTTTCCAGATTGGAAACTCACCGTCGGGGGGCGCCAGGAGTTTTGGCGCGCCTTCGAGGGCGCCAACGAAAACAAGCTCGGCACAACCAAGAATTATGACGAACGGGTGGCTTCCGCCTTTTCACCCAAGGCCTCACTGGCCTATCAGGCAACGCGCGAATTACTTTTGCGCGCCTCCTACGGCAAGGCCCATCGTTTTCCGGGCGTGACCGAACTGTTTCAGCGGATCACCAGCCCGACTGGCATTCTCATCAACAATCCAGACCTAAAGCTCGAGCAAGTCGATTCCTACGAACTCTCGGCCGAATACAACTTTGGCAAGCACGCTGCGCATCTCGCCTTGTTCCACGAGGACAGGTGGGACGCGATCACTTTCCAGACCGATGTCACAGTTGTGCCCAATGTCTCCAGCTCTCAGAACGTACAGAAAATGCGCTTCAATGGCGTCGAAGGCGCTATCGGTTTGAAGGACGTGCTGTTCGATGGCTTCGACATCGACGCAAACGCGACATACATCGATACGCAGATCGTGGCGAATTCCAAGTTCCCTTTGTCTGTAAACAAAGATGTTCCGCTGATGCCGAGATGGCGGGCCAAGATCGTCGGAACCTATCATCCGACCGACACGCTGACCTTATCGGCAGGGCTGAGGTACCGATCGTCATCCTATTTTCAGCTCGATAATTTCGACGTCAATCATGAAACCTGGGGCGGTGCGAGCCGATATCTCATCCTCGACGCCCGAGTCACCTACAAATTCGCGCCGAATTGGACCGGAGTCGTCGGCATCAACAACATCGGCCGTTACAAACAATGGCTCTTTTCCCCTTATCCGCAGCGGACCTTCTTCGCCGAGCTGCGGTACGACTATTGAGCGCAGTAGATGCCCGACGCGGCCTCCATAACGGGAAATCCCCGGAAGGTCCTTCTTCGATGCTGAAGAGTATGGAGAGAACACGATGACCCGAAGCTTCTGGGTGTCGCTGCATCGGTGGGCTGGTCTGAGCATGGCGGGGTTTCTGATCCTCGTCGGACTAACCGGTAGCCTGCTCGCTTTTGGTCACGAGTTGAATCATTGGCTGACGCCAAATCTCTACCCGGGTCCACATGCAGGGATACAAATCGCCCCTGCGGCACTCCTGCGGAGCGCCGAGGCTCTGGTTCCAGATGCCCTCGCCACCTCTGTCGATCTGAGCGTTGACGGCACGGCGATAATCCGCATGGAGGCGCGACCCGGCGCGCCCGCGTTCGATTTCAATCGACTCCTGCTCGACCCCGTCACCGGCCAGGAATTGGGGCGCTTTGATCGAGACGGGCTGCCGACGACGCTGGCGAATGTTATGCCCTTTATCGACCGCCTGCATTATTCCCTCGCCATGGGCGAAGTAGGCGCGTGGATTCTTGGAATCGTCGCGCTCGTATGGACGATCGATTGCTTCGTTGGCTTCTATCTCACGCTGCCTCTTCCCAGTCCGCCGAATAGGCGCGGCTATTTTTCGCGATGGCGACCCGCTTGGCTGATCAAGTTTTGGAGCTCATTCTATCGCGTCAACTTCGATCTGCATCGCGCCTTCGGACTTTGGCTCTTTGCAATATTGCTGCTCTTCGCCTGGTCCAGCGTCCATTTTAATTTGAACGGCTTCTACACGCGCACGATGCAGCTCGTCTTCGATTATGAGCCGCCTCACTCTGGGACCACAAAGGGCGGCAACCCAGCCGGGGGTCGAGCGCCGGTTGGTTGGGAGGAAGCGCAGGCCATTGGCGAAAGACTCATGGGGGAGCAAGCGCTCGCACATGGCTTTTCGGTCGAGCGACCGATGAGGCTTAGCATCCAGCGAAAAAGCGATCTCTATTTCTACGGCGTACGCTCGAGCCGCGACATCGGCGACAATTCTGACCGCACGTCGATCGCATTCGACGCCTATTCCGGCGAATTGCGCGCGGTTCGTCTGCCAACTGGCCGGCACGCCGGCAATACGATCACGACCTGGCTCGTGGAACTGCGCATGGCCAATGTGTTCGGCCTGCCCTATCGCATTTTCGTTTGCGCGCTCGGCCTCGTCATCGTGATGCTGTCAATCACTGGCGTCTATATCTGGTGGAAGAAACACGCGACGCGGTGCCGCGCTACGTCATCGCGGGCGACGATTGAAGAAAATCGGATCGGCGCGGCCGTCACAACCAGCAGCTCTTCGCTCCTTTTTCGTGACGAACGTTCTTCGCCGAACTGCACAACGACGCGCCGACCGCGCTCGGCGTAAGAAGGTCACAAGGTGAAAGACGCGAGGCCTGCAATGGAGAAAAATATGTCAGTCATCACTGAAACGCGGCCACGACGAATCCTGGACGCAGACGGAGCGCCGCTCGACACATTTCCCTTGCCGGTGGACGAGAGGAGCCTTGAGGAGCTTTTCCGCCATCTGTTCGAAAATCACTGGCGGGAAATTACTTTCGGCCCTCTCATCCAGGGGGCCGCCTTCGAATTCAAGGCCGACGGGCCGCCGACGCGTATTTCCATGTTCGACGGTTATCTGACGATCGCTTTCGGCGTTCCGCATTTTCATATCTGCATCGGCGAGCACAAGGGTCCGCCGCGCGCGCCGACGCCGCTGGAACTCGTCCGCCATCGGCGCACCGCGCGGGCCGAACTTTACCGCCGCTTCGGCCGCACATGCGTTCCGATGTCCTGGGGGCTGCGCTTGTTCAATGGCGCGGGCGATCAGCAGATCACCGTGCTGCTGCCCAATCCCTTCCTCCATCCCGAAAGCGACAGGCGCGTCAAGGAGCCGGACTGGTCGCGTCTCGCGTTGTGGGACAAATTGCGAGCGCGATGGCTCGATCTCCACGACCCCGATCCCGTCGATCGCTCAGCGGACTGGGGCCGTCCGTCCTGACCGCCGCACGTTCAACCCGGCGGTCGCGGAGACGATCGCCAATCCCCTTTCGTCTTCGTGCGCAACACGAAGGCGAAAAAACCAGCAGGCAAGCGCCGCTTCTCGCTGGCTTCACATAGAGGAGACTTGTCATGACAACCGCATCTTTCTTCGCTTCATCGCCCTGGCCTCGTTCGCTATGGATTGGCTCGCTGATCGTCGCCAGCGTCCTCTTGAGTCCTGCGTTCCATTGCGGCTTTCCGTTGGCGGCGTTCGCGGCCGTTGCCGCTTTGACCCTCGGTCGGCGTGACGCCCTCCTTCTGAGTGGCAGCGTTTGGCTGGCGAGCCAGACCATCGCCTTCGCGTCCCTGCATCACCACATGACCGACGTCGCCCTGGCTTGGAGCGTCGCGACGGGCGTCATCGCTTTGCTTTCTTGCGAAGCCGCCGGGCTAACCGCGCGCCGCATGAAGGGGCTTGTGAGCGTGGCCGCGGCCTTCGTGGCCGCCTTCGTCGTCTATAAGGGCTTGATCTTCGGCTTTGGCGTGGCGATGGGCTCGAGCGTTGGCCATTTCGACTCGCTACTTGCGACGCTCCCGCGAATCTTCCTCATAAACGCCTGCGTTTTTGCCGGCCTCGGGGCGCTGTACGCGTTGGGGTCCGCAGGGCGCCGCAATGAAGAAGCGGTTGCGCTCGTTCCGCGTCACGTTTGAATCTGAGAGCGACACACACGGCGTTGAGCGCCGGGTTGACTAGGACCGGCGCCCATTGCGCCGGTCCAGGTGGCGCGATTTGACAGCCTGCATCGCATCGACGTCAGTGACTCTGCGCTGCAGACCCGTTGGCGCGTAGAGAGCCGGGTTCAAAGCAGCGTCGAACACACGATAGAACATGTTGAAGCTACCAGTGAGACCAATCAGCGTGAGGATGGTGCCGGCGGTCAGCCCAAGCCACCTCTCCAACGGCAGCAGGTCCGGCAATTACTGGATCGTCGGCGATGTGAACAATCACGCCGGCCGCAGCCTTTACGTGCGGCTCAAAGGCCCGCTCTCCGGCAAGGCGCGCGCGGGAAATGGGCGGATGGCGCGACCGGAGAATACGACGGCGACCTGCTTGATCTCATCGCCGCGCGCGAAGGTTCGGCCCGCGCGTCATGTTCGAGGACCCGCTGTACTGCGTTGGGTTGCATACATTCCTGGTCCAACCCTTGCCGCCTCCCATGACGTTGGGCTTGCTAACGCTGCGTGGCGTCCCGCTCAGCGTCGCGGCGAGGCCGCTGGCGGCGCTGTTCGTGAAGCAACTCAGAGGAGGGGCGACCGCGCGACAGAGTTTACGTCGACGGCTGTCGGGAAGCTACCTACCTGGCTGGACGCCCGAAAGCCGAGCCCACGGCCATTAATATTGCAGCGCTTAAGCAATATCGCCGCCTGCTTGATCTGTGTCGAGGAAAATTCAGTCGCGACCGCTCGGCCAAAAGACGCGTTTTTGGGCACGTCGAACGAGACGGCGCTCGGCTCGGCCATGCTGCAAGGCAATATGTTTCTTGATTTTTTTGTGCAGCGCACATACTCAATGTGCCTCTAGTTTTACTGTGTCATAAGATGGCGAATGGTGGCTGGCGTTGCTGATCATGCAGCAAGGCACGATTTGTTTGTGGCGGCTCGCCGCCCATGTCGTCACGTCGGCAACGACGGATTCGGTTCGGCGGCGGTTTTATCGCTTCTTCCAACACGTGCCATTAGACGGCGCCATGACGGCGCGCGTTGTCGTCGACCTGCTGGGGATACACGGGAAACCATGGGTTTTGGCGATGGATCGCACTAACTGGGAGTTAGGCAAGTCCACCATCAACATCTTGATGATCGCCGTGATCTGGAACGGCGTTGGCGTTCCGTTGATTTGGACGCTGCTGCCATCGGCGGGGAACTCCAACACGTAAGCGCGGACCGACCCCCTCGATCGTTTGCATGCGGCGTTTCCCGATCTAAAAATCGCTTCGTCGACAGGCGATCGCGAGTTCATCGGCGACGCCTGGATGGCCTATTTGCGGGACAGAAAAATCCCTTTCATTCTTCGGCTTCGCGAGAACCAGCATGTCGTGCGCGAGGGCTATGATACGTGGACGATCGCCGACATTGCGCGATGCCTCGGCAAGGGAGATAAAATGATCCTCAAGGGCTGGTGTCGATTGGGGCAAGGCGCCGGATCTCGCTCGCCGCTTGTGCGGATCGTGGTGATGCGTTTGCCAACGAATGAACTTCTGGCGTTGTCCTGTAGTGGCAATCCGCGTCGCGCTCTGGCCGGCTACCGCCAAAGGTGGACGATCGAAACCCTCTTCGCAAATTTGAAGACCAAGGGCTTCAATTTGGAGGACACGCACATCACCGATCCAGGCAAGCTATCGACCTTGTTGGCCGTGCTGGCGTTGACCGTGACACTGTGCGTGAAGACCGGCGTCGCGCTCGCTCGGCTGCGTCCCATCCCAATCAAAAAGCATGGGCACCGCGCATGGTCACTCTTCGCGCTCGGCCTCGCCGCGCTAAGAAAAATCGCCGCCTCCAAAAATCACGCTCAAATAATGGTCTTCCTCCAACAGCTCATATCGCCGAAACTTCCTGTTAACCAACTGAAATCATTGGCTGTAGAAATCAGAGTCGAGTACGATGCAGCTCGACGTTCATTCCGCTGCGTCGATGGGCGTCGCGATACGTCGGCTTTGCTCCGACAATTCGCGATATTGCTCCTGCCATTTGCTCGGGCCGTTTGAGGTCGACACCTGCACCGCCGTCACCTTGTATTCGGGACAATTGGTGGCCCAGTCCGAATTATCGGTCGTAACCACGTTGGCCTGAGTGGTCGGGTGATGGAACGTGGTGTAGACGAGAGACCAGAAAGAAGTTGGGGGTCAGGCGGCTTGCCTCAACGCGGTATCGTTGGGCCATGTCCATTCAACTGGCTGTAGCAGACCGCAGTAGCGTGCCAGGATTCCATTGAGATGAGCCGTCCGGACATGGAGCATCAGCTGAGCGCCAAGCCGAGACCATCGCATCTGACGCTTTTTGCACATGCATTGATTGATCAATTGGTTCACCGTGGATTCGATATTGGCGGTTGCGATCCGTTCGCCTTGGCGCCGAGCCCTTCCATAGTCCGTCAGCGAGCCGATGTTCGAATAGAGATAGCGTTGGAGTTCGTCGAAGCGCTTGTAAGCGGCTTCGATTTTCGAAAGGTCGCCGCCAGCCGCGTCAATTTCCTTGCGATGAGAAAGAAGCTGCGCGCCCAAGCGCGACAACGCTATCATCCATCGCGCATGATGCGATTTGCCATAATGCCAGACATTCCATCGCACGCTACGCTCGCCGCCGATCCCGATCTCGAAATTTTTGCGTTGATTTTTTGAGCGCGTGGCATTGACAAACGCCCCATCGATGCCGACGATCATGTGGTCGACGGGCTTCTCGACGCTTGGCTTCTCAGCGATCTCGGCCCTCGTTTCCGCTTCGATCGCCTTTCCCACGGCCAGGACGCGATTGCGTGTCGTTGCGTGGTTGAAACAAGAGAGATCGGGGAGAAATTCGTTCAAGATGTCGGCGGCTTGCTGGTAGGAAAACTTGCACCCGAGCTTCACCTGCAAATGCCTCAATTCGGGAGTGGCGCGACGCGGAAAGCCGACGGCCATGGGAGACGAGCCGGCAGGCCGCCCGCAAACGCAGGCCTCGAAGCGAGGCGCATGAATGCGCAGATGTCCAAACACCGTGTCGAGCCGCCGGCACCGATGTTCTTTGATGGAACGGAGACGCCCACAGCAAGGACAGGGACGAACTTTCGAGATGAGGGCGCGAACCTGATCTTGGGCAATTTCCGCCTGTATCCGCCGGATCAAGTACTTGCCATCATCATGGGAGAGTCCAAGGTCGGCTTCAGACGTCAGCTCGGGCCGCTCGATGTAGCCGACTGTTGTTGAATGCAAAATGCCAGCCTCGTCAATGCGCTCGAGCTTCACCGTCCATATCATTGAGAACCCCTCCGGCAGGAATTCCCCGAACGATATTCATCCTTTCTTAATCGACCCCCCAACTTCTTTCCGGTCTCAAGGGTATTGAGCGGGGTGCCGAAACCGAGCAGACGAGTTTTCTCGAAATTCGCAGGGCAGCGGAGCGCGCCATGGTACGCGATCGTGTCTTTTGCGATACACACGACGAAAATTTGCGGCTTATGTCAGCACTTAAGCCCGCGAGACGTTGACGTGCGCGCGATGTGGGCCGACGCTCGAATTCAAGGGGAATTCGCGGGCTCGTCGGCCGCGCGGTTTCAGGGGGCGGGGCAGATGGGTGTCAACGGCGGAAAGATTTCCTGCCATTGGGGCGGAGTAAAACCAGGCCAGTTGGCCGCGATTGCCGACATGCAAAGGGGCCCGATCGGGCCCCTTTGCATGTCGGCGGCGGAAAAAGATTTCGGGCTACGTCCGCGAGATTTCGCCGGTATCGGGATCTATGGTCTGCTCGGCGGTGGGCTGCGGCTGCTTACGACGCCGGGCCCTCGATTGCTTGAGGCGATAGCTCTCGCCGTTCATTTCTAGGATGTGGACGTGGTGGGTCAGGCGATCGAGCAGCGCGCCGGTGAGCCGCTGATTGCCGAAGACGCCGGTCCATTCGTCGAATGGCAGATTGGATGTGACGATCGTCGATCCACGTTCGTGACGCTGGCTGAACACCTCGAAGAGCAGTTCGGCGCCGGTTTGCGACAGTGGCACATAGCCGAGTTCGTCGACGACGAGCAGCTTGACGGCGGCGAGTTGCGCCTGGAGCCTGAGCAGACGCTTTTCGTCGCGCGCCTCCATCAATTGATGCACGAGCCCCGCCGCCGTTGTGAAGGCGACGGACAGCCCGCGCTGGCAAGCGGCGAGGCCGAGCGCCAGGCAGACATGCGTCTTGCCCGTGCCGCTGTTGCCGAGGGCGATGATGTTGTCGCGGGCGACGACATATTCGCAACGGGCGAGATCCAGCACGAGCGGTTTGTTGAGCGAGGGGATGGCGGTAAAGTCGAATGTGTCGAAGCTTTTCACCGCCGGGAAGCGCGCGGCGCGGATACGCCGCTCGACCATGCGTCGTTCGCGGTCGATGAGTTCAAGTTCGACGAGGCGTAGAAGGTATCGGACGTGATCCTGACCTTCGCGCGCCGCCTCGGCGGCGACCTTCTCGTATTCCCGCAGGATCGTCGGCAATTTGAGCTGCCGCAGATGATGGCCGAGCAAAACCCGCGGCGGCGCAGGGATATCGGCAGAGGCGGACGTGGTCATGCCGCCTCCCTGGAAACGAGCGCGAGATAATCGGCGGGCGATGTCGTCTTGACGTTCAGTGACGGCAGGTAGGGATAGGCGGAAAGATCGAGACGCGCGGGCCTGTTCTCAGTTCTTGCGATGACGAGTTGTTTGACTGCGTCGAAACCGATGGCGCCCAGCCTTATGGCGTCGAGCGCCGCGCCTATGACGACGGCTTCGGGAAACACTTCCGTCAGCCGCAGCACCTGAATGAACTCGCGTTTGCCGCGCTTGCCCATGCGCGTTTCCAGAAGTCGGCGCAGATGCGCGAGCGTCTCCGGCAGCGTCCAGCCCTGCAAGGGCGCCGCCTGATCGAGCGCGCCGGGCTTTTGTTCGAGCAGCGCCAGATAATGACGCGGCTCAAAAATAAAATCGTCGCGGGCGTAGCTGCGCGCATGACGGGCGATCAGGGCGCCGTCGCAGAAAATGGCGACCTCGTCGACGAAGCCTTTCGCCAGCACGTCGCGAAAGCCATACTTTGTGGGAACCGAATAATCGTTCGTGCGATAGCGGACGAGCGACAGGGACGAGACCTTTGTCGCGACCTTGTGGCAAGCCTCGAACGGCGTGGCGGGAAGTTCTCGAAAGGCGGCCATGTCGGCGACGAGCCTCTCGCCGATCGTCTGCTCATGCCGGCCGGCGCGCTCGTTCTGGCGAGCGCGGCAGCGCTCCGCGAGCCTGGCGTTGAGCGCTTCGATGGACGGCGCATGCGGAACGGGCGTCAGAAAATTGGCCCGCGAATATTTTACCAGCCCTTCTACTTTCCCCTTGTCGTTGCCCTTGCCCGGACGACCAAAGCGATCGTCGAACAAAAAGTGGCTGACGAGTTCGGTAAAGGCTTGCGTGCGCCGCCGTTCGCCGCCGCCCAGTATCTTCGCCACGGCGATCTTGAGATTGTCGTAGAGAATCGACAGCGGAACGCCGCCAAAGAACGCGAAGGCCGAGACATGGCCATCAAGAAAGGCCTCCGTCGTCTCCGCCGCGTAAGCCTTGATGAAGCAGGCGTCCGAATGCGGCAGGTCGAAGCAGAACACATGCAGCTTCATCCGCACGCCGCCGATGACGCCGACGCATTCGCCAAAATCCACCTGCGCGTGACCCGGCGGATGAGCGAGCGGCACGAAGACCTCGCGCGAGCGCGTGCGCGCCAGCCGCACATAATCCTTCACCACTGTGTAGCCGCCGGCAAAGCCGTGCTCATCCCGCAGCCGTTCGAAAATCCGCTTCGCCGTATGCCGCTGCTTCGGCGGCGCCGTCTTGTCCGTCTCCAGGATCGAGTCAATCACCGGGAGCAGCGGCCCCAGCTTCGGCCGCTTCGGCGCCTTTGTGCGCACGTAACCCGGCGGCGCCGAATAGCGGCACATCTTCGCGATCGTGTCCCGGCTCAGTCCAAACACGCGCGCCGCTTCACGCCGGCCATTGCCCTCAATGAAAACAAAGCGTCGAACCGCCGCGTAAATCTCCATCGCAAACATCCCCGGCCGCCCTCCCGAATCAATGTTCGGGAAGTCAGCCTAAAACTGGCCGGGTTTTACGCCGCCACGCGGCCGCAATATGCGCCGCTCAATGGCCGATTATTGCGCCGCCGCGTACA
>NZ_JADNQZ010000045.1:97652-101779 GCF_015709515.1 Methylocystis sp. H62 | reverse complement strand
GAGATCGAGCTGGCTCTCGAACCAGGCTTCGCGCCGCGCCTTTACGTCCGGGCGGTCCTGTTCGCTCGCATGGGCGGTCTTTTTTTGAACGTCAGACCGCAACGGTCGAGAAACGTCCACAATGTCGCGCGACTGGCCTTCACGCCGCGCTCGGCAAGCAGCCGCTCCAGGAGTTCGCTGATCGTCAAGTCCGGCGTCGCCTCGATCAATCCCAGCAAATAGTCCCGATGGGGATCGAGCTTCGAGCGTCGAGGCTGTCCCTGCTTGCGCGCCGTGCGCTCCCCGGTCTCTCGCGCCCGCCGCACCCAGACAATCGCCGTGGCGTCGCCGACCCCAAACCTTGCTGCCGCATGGCGAGCCGGCACTCCCGCCAACGCGGCGTCAATCACGCGATCACGCAAATCCTGGCTGTAGGCCCTCGCCATCCGTCGCCTCCATCGCTATCGCGATGAAAGAATCATGCTCTCGCCGATTCGGGAATCCCGAACAGAATCGGAAAACAACGAACCCGCTCTAGACGAAGAAGTTGACGCGCGAGCACTCCGGGAGCAGTCGGTCGGCTTCTTGACCGGTCACAATCAACGGAGGCGGCTGCGGAACTATGACAATCGCCGAACCTGTTTTCTTTGACTGCGAGGCTTCCGATCTGGAGGGCTATCCAATCGAAATCGGCTGGGCGTTCACCGATCCCGAAACGGGCGGCGTCATATCCGAAAGCCATCTCATTCGGCCGCCAGCGGAGTGGCCGGTCAAGGACAGCTGGGATCGCGCCGCCGAAATATTGCATGGAATCACGTTTGAGCAATTGTGTCGCGACGGTCGCCCGGTCTGGGAGGTCGCCCAGCGTATGAACCTCGTGCTGCAGGGGCGGGAACTCTTCTCCGACGCACCGCATGACGAAGGCTGGCTCCGTCTTCTGTTTGACGCCGCAGGCGTCGATGCGACTTTCACGGTTCGCAGGACCGACGCTAGAATTCTCATTTCCCAAGCCGCCGTCGATAGCGGATTGGATGAAGCCGCATATGCGCGCGTGAAGGCTCGGGCGACCGCATTGGCCCCGCGCCGTCACCGCGCCGAAGCCGATGCGCGTCACTTGGCCGTTCTCTGGAATATCGTTACACGGAAAGGATTATAGCGCTCTCGCCCAAGCGGTGCGCGGCAGCTACTCTAGCGTTCACGCCCTTGACGGCGAGAAACATCGGAAACTAGTTTGTGAATTCTTTCGGGTGGGTCCAATGCACCTAAGTCGCTTGCAGTTGACGCTGATCGTCAGGACTTTACTGTCGTTTTCTGCATTACAGTTTTCCTCCGGGGCGGTGGCCCAGAGCCCCAGTGATGTTTTTGGTCTTTTGGGCGCAATAGTCCAAGGGGCTATCGCTGAATCTTTAAGAACTGAATGGGAAGCCGAGCCGGCTGCCGTGATTGCGTGCCTTGAAGCCAAGGGCTATGGGGTATCGACGCTCGCCACTCACGGCATCGGACCTAGAGATCCTCGCGTGCGGCGTTTATTAAGAGAGTGCCGCCGCCCCCCGAGTAATGATGAGCAATCCGATGCGATCCTCTCCACCGACCCCAAATTTGCTATAGACGGGCTCGGCCTTGGCGAAGATGTTCGACCTACCAGCGACGTATATAGATCGTTTCGCTGCTCGCGCAGCGAGCAGTTCGCAACCTTCATTTGGTGTCGCAGAACTGAGGCCGAGCAGGGGAAATTAGGTCCCTACAAGAAGACAACCTCAATTCTCCACTCTGAAACTACATTGAAAGCCGCCTATGTGTCTCGCTCTATCGAGCCCGCCTTCTTCAGTGAGAACGACATTGAGCGGGAGGTCGATAGGCTATCGCGGATATTCCTTTCTCAACCACACATCATGAAAGCCCCTGCGGCAGCGGGAATGGTGCGGGGGATTATCGCCATTTGGGGCTCGGTAGTACTTGAACCGCTCGATGCCGAAAATGTCGCGGCAGTGGCTAGCCGTAAGAGTATAAAGAAAGGCCTGCTTATCGACTTTCTTGGAAATTTACAGCGATCCGCGCAAGAGGGGTTGCCGATATACAGGATCGGCGGAGGCCCCGGCTATGTTTATTCCGCAAACCATAACGAAGCTGGCAAAGGCAATCTGCGCCTAACTGTTTCGGACAGCAGAATGTATGACCCGCCCGGGTCGGGCATGGCGACAGCGACCAGCCCTAGTGCGCCTAGCGGTGATAGCGCACTTGGTGGATCCCGAGAATCAGAAAACACTGAGCAGTCAGTCCAAGAAACTGTGCGTCGGCTCCAAGCTGAGCTTGAAGCAGCACGCCAATCCGCAGCGGAGGCTGAAAATAGAAGACAGTCAGAGGCTGAAGCGGCTCGTCGCGCAGCAGCGGAAACCGAGCGTCGGCACCAAGCTGAGCTTGAAGCAGTACGCCAATCCGCAGCGGAGGCTGAAAATAGAAGACAGTCAGAGGTTGAAGCGGCTCGTCGGCTTCCGGCTGTAACTCCAGGGTCTCAGCGCGTCCAAAAAGAAGTTGGCCAAGGCGATAAAACGGCGCACCAGCCAGTCACGAGTCTGATCGGAATCATCCTCGGGCTATTAATTATCAGTGGATTGCTACTTCGTTTATATCGTCGCAGCTACTCCAAACAAGAACTGAATTCAGATGAGCAATCGCGCGCGCAGCCACCCGAGAGCGAACACAAGTGGCTAAAGCACAAACTTGCACAAGGAAAAGATTACTTTGACCGCGCAGAAGCTGAACCCTTGAGATATCCATCGGATGGTGTTTCAACTCATGCTGTGATCGGCGAAGGAACAGATTCAACGGCAGCCTCTTCGCGCCTCGATCATTTCCTCGGCCCCGAAATTCAGCAGGAGCATTCCGGAACCGAGGGGGATAATCGTTTCGGTCCGGCGCGCGCACGCAGATCGACCTCCCACAATACCGCAGAAACCTATGCCGCACCTCCTAACCGACCACACAAAATGTCGTTCGCCGTCAAGTTCGCCTTGGTTTTCTTCGCCCTGCTGGGGATTCTGGTGTACTCGTTCGTCGCCGCTGTCCCTATGCTCTTTATCTACACCATATTAGCGATAGTATTTATAGTACCATCTGTAGTGGCGTGGAAGCGCGATAGCGATTGGCTGCTTATCGTGTTGATTGTAAACATCCTGTTTGGGTGGACAGTTCTAGGCTGGGGTATAGCTCTTATCATCGCGGTTCTTCCTAAAACCCCCACAGTTGAGAGTGAAGAATAACATAGGAGTAGGGAAATGTACGCTCTGCCACTTGTAATTGTCCGTCGTCGAATGATTTGAGACAGGCTGGGCTGCAATTTAGTGGAGGATGCGGCTCACCTGACGATTGAGTTTCAGCGGCGGTCATTTGATGTTGCAACCATCGATTCTCGATTGTGATGCGTTTGATCCTTCTCTTTCGAGCGCGAGATTGTTCGAGCTCTCGTGATAGCGACGACGATTGTAGTGATCGACGAAGGCGCTGATCTTCGCATTCAGGTCGCCCGGCAGATAATAGTTTTCGAGCAGGATGCGGTTCTCGAGCTTGATGCCAGCGCTCGATCTTGTTTTGGGTCTGTGGATGCAACGGCGCGCCGACATGAGCGTCGATCCAGTCAGGAAGCGTCTGCGTCCAGCTCGCTCTCGCGAATGTGAGGCTCGACGCGCCCAGCACCGCGACGAATATCTGCCCCATGCGCACTTCGCCGGTGAGCCTGTCGACGACGACGGGAACGCCGTCGCCGGCGTAATCGACGAACAGGCGCTCGCCGGCGGCGTGGGTCTGCCGCATGGTGACGGACAACGTCCTCGCGAAGGCGCGATACAGCTCGCAAGAGCGCGAATAGCGATAGCCGCCGGGGTTCTCGGCGATGTATTCGTCCCACAGGATCGTCAGGGTGACATGCTTGCGCTTCAGCTCGCGATGCACGTTTGCCCAGTCCGGCTCTTCGACGCGCCGGTGACCACGCTTGCTGCGCCGGTTGCCGTAAAGCGCCGCCTCCAGCGCGTCGTCGTTCATTCCCTCCGGCAGCGGCCAGGAGAGCCCGGCGCCCTCCGCGCGTTTGAGCGCTTCCCGAACCGTCGAACGCGGCATGCCGAGACGCCGGGAAATCTCGTGCGCTGAAACCG
>NZ_JADNQZ010000045.1:0-97488 GCF_015709515.1 Methylocystis sp. H62 | reverse complement strand
AATGATTTGAGACAGGCTGGGCTGCAATTTAGTGGAGGATGCGGCTCACCTGACGATTGAGTTTCAGCGGCGGTCATTTGATGTTGCAACCATCGATTCTCGATTGTGATGCGTTTGATCCTTCTCTTTCGAGCGCGAGATTGTTCGAGCTCTCGTGATAGCGACGACGATTGTAGTGATCGACGAAGGCGCTGATCTTCGCATTCAGGTCGCCCGGCAGATAATAGTTTTCGAGCAGGATGCGGTTCTCGAGCTTGATGCCAGCGCTCGATCTTGTTTTGGGTCTGTGGATGCAACGGCGCGCCGACATGAGCGTCGATCCAGTCAGGAAGCGTCTGCGTCCAGCTCGCTCTCGCGAATGTGAGGCTCGACGCGCCCAGCACCGCGACGAATATCTGCCCCATGCGCACTTCGCCGGTGAGCCTGTCGACGACGACGGGAACGCCGTCGCCGGCGTAATCGACGAACAGGCGCTCGCCGGCGGCGTGGGTCTGCCGCATGGTGACGGACAACGTCCTCGCGAAGGCGCGATACAGCTCGCAAGAGCGCGAATAGCGATAGCCGCCGGGGTTCTCGGCGATGTATTCGTCCCACAGGATCGTCAGGGTGACATGCTTGCGCTTCAGCTCGCGATGCACGTTTGCCCAGTCCGGCTCTTCGACGCGCCGGTGACCACGCTTGCTGCGCCGGTTGCCGTAAAGCGCCGCCTCCAGCGCGTCGTCGTTCATTCCCTCCGGCAGCGGCCAGGAGAGCCCGGCGCCCTCCGCGCGTTTGAGCGCTTCCCGAACCGTCGAACGCGGCATGCCGAGACGCCGGGAAATCTCGTGCGCTGAAACCGACGCGGTCTTCAGCCGAATAATCTCGCGCGCCTGGCGCATCGTAATCCGCTCCGCTGGCATGAATCGCTCCCCCTTGGATTGACAAAGGAGCGACTTGATCAGGCCAACGGCGGCGGTGAGCCACTGCACGAAATCACCCGGGCGGGATCATTCCGTTGCAGGGGGGCGGGATCATCTCCGAATCGGGGGCGCCGTCATTCCGTAACGGGTGGGCGCCTTCATCTCGTTTTAGGGGGCGCCATCAAGCGGAATCAGCACAATTGAGCTACCATGCCGAGAACGGTCATGACGATCCTGCCGGGGAGGCGGCTCACCGAAAGGGACGTGACGGCGGCAAAAGCGTTGCTCGCTGACGGCTGCCTCACGTCCAAAGAAGTGGCCGCCCGCTTCGGGGTCTCAAAGGCACGCTCAACCGCTATCTCGACTAAAATCCGCTATTCCAGAATACATTTTCCTGTTGCAAGAATTTAATTCGAAATTCCAGCGCGCCGCTTTGACTTTTTTGGAAATAAAGAATCATCATGCTGGCGATTCGGATGCGCAGGAGAAAATAATGTCCGACGCCGACAACCAAGCGCTCGTCGCTCAAATATTGTCGTCTTACCTCTCGAATAACAGCGTCAGTCCCGCCGACCTTCCTTCGGTCATCGAAACGGTGAAAAGGGCTTTCGGCGGCGGCGCTGAAACCCCGACAGTTGCACCGACGTCTGAAGAGACAAAGAGCTGGCAACCTGCAGTTCCGGTCAAAAAGTCAGTCGCGCCCGACGCCATTACCTGCCTGTGCTGTGGCCAGAGGTTCAAATCTCTCAAGCGCCATCTGAACGCTGAACACAAACTCACGCCGGACGAATATCGGGCGGCTTTCGGCCTTAAGGCGGATTATCCGATTGTCGCGCCGAACTATGCCGCACAGCGCTCTCAACTGGCAAAGTCCCTCGGCCTCGGACGTGTCGCCGGACAAAGGCGCGGCGCAGGCGCAAAAAAGTCAACTCGAGCCGCAGCGAAGAAGGCCGCCGAGTAGCGCATGAGAGGGACAAAAAGCGTGGTTTCGCCTTATTTTCTCGGCGACTCCGCGCTTATGCAAAAGCTTTGATTTTCGCACGAGGCAGACTAGGAATAGGCCCCTATCGAAGTCCCCACATTTCTGCTGCGTTCGGGTCAGTCCGCTTTAGTATCCGAGCCTGCTTCTCTCCGTGCCGGATCATGCGAAGCAGGACTCTCGTCCGCTCACGACCATCTTCAGTATCAGCCTCCCCAGCCTCGCGCCTTAGTGCTTCTATGGTTCGGCCTTGCGGGTAAGATTCCAGCGCCCTCCTTAGACGGCGTCTCATCAGCCAGTTTGTTGTTGTCGACAAGCCGAACGAATGAACATGTTTCAGCCATCCCCAATCCATTTTCGTAGCCCTCTTGCTGCATTCGCACAGTGCCGAGATACTCTATCTTCGCCGGCCCCATGATGGCACATCGCGGGAACACTTTAATGGTCAAACAAAACAAGGCTTGGGTTGCTGAGCAAGCTGACGCGAGGCTCACAATTTCGGTCGTCTCACTAATTAAGAAAGCGTCAAGGTTGCTCTCGCTGATTTTTATTGCTCCACTTATTTTACAAACAAAAACTGTCATGGCAAATGAAATGGAATGGGAGAAAGTTCCTGGAATGGACGCCGTATCTCCAAACGCATATTATGTAGATACTAAAAACATACAGAAAAATGGAAACAAATCTTTTGGATTACTGCTTGTAGATTTTACAAATTCAAAAGATAAGCAAAAGTCTGGTGTCTTCTATTTAGAATTTGACTGCGCGAAAAACACGGTCGCTACCAAGCATGTAGCTCTATTTACAGGGCATAAGGGCGAAGGCGAGCGTTTTTTGAGCATGCCTCGCAATACTGAGATACCTGTTGCAGCGGGCTCGGAATACTCCTACTTCCAATACAAGTTTTGTTCAAAATAAGTTGGCCTACGCTCCTGCCCCGCCGACCCCGCCAAGACGCTGCCGCGAGGCAGGCAAAGGCGACGCAAAGCGCTTCATGAAAACGCGAAAGGAAAAGCGGCAAGAAAAGCTGAAGCAGCTCTACCCGAACAATTCAGAACGGCTTTGTGAATCCCCGATTTGCGCGGGCGGCCGGCGGGCAAGATCATTGTGCGCGCTTTCGGCTGATTCTGTCCGAGCATTACAGATTGGCGATTGACGGACAGCGACGATGGCGATGGGTCGTGAGAGCGAGGTCCAGGGCGACCTCATGGTGACATGGAAAGAGATGCCTCGCTCGCCCGGCCATGTGTTTTACGACCGTCTCCAGCAGCTGTTGGCCGACGCCGGCTTCGACGCTTTCGTCGAAGAGACCTGCACGCCATATTACGCGCCGAAGATGGGCGCTCCGTCGTTGCCGCCTGGTCGTTATTTCCGCATGCATATGATAGGTTATTTCGAAGGGCTCGACAGCGAGCGCGGCATTGTCTGGCGCTGCTCGGATTCGAGATCGCTGGGAGATTTCATTCGGCTCGGCAAGCGCGACAACGTTCCCGATCATTCCTGGTTGTCGAAGACGCGCAGCCGTCTGCCGCACGAAGTGCACAAGAAGGTGTACGCCTTCGTCCTGAAGCTCGTCGCCGAGCATGGTCTGGTGAAGGGCGAGCGGCTCGGCGTCGACGGGTCGACGATGGAAGCCAACGCGGCGAGATCGTCGAACGCAGTTTCGCCCATGTTCTGGAGCGCGGCGGCATGCGCCGAACATGGTTGCGCAGTCGCGAAAATGTCCACAAGCGCTACCTCGTTCATGTCGCCGGCTACAATCTCGGCGTTTTGATGCGCGCGCTGTTCGGCGCCGGCACGCCGAGGGAGGCCGCAAACGCCAGATTTGCGTTCCTGGTCATCATTCCAGCCGCCGACATGATCGCATTCGTGATCCTCGCCGCGTCCGACGCGGAGACGGCGGCGCTGATCGTCGCCGTAACATGCGAAGCCGACTGATCAAATCCCGACATTTTCAACGGGCTGATAAGGCCCATTATGGAACCCGAACGAAGGGCTGGAAATGGCGGATTGTGTTGAAAAACTCGATTGTTGCCGGGAGCCGTGGGTCGTGATTTACTTTCTCTGCTGATTTGCAGGAGAAGCGGCGATGATGGGGACTCAGTCAGCAGCCGCTCGGTTTTTCTATGATTTTTGCCTCGACGATCATGTGCCGTAAGCGCCTTTCCCATCACCTATGCGGCGAGGGTTGACGCGGCGACGAAGCTCCACGGCGTCAGTTCGTCGATGCGGCTTTGAGGATGTCCGTCGAGAATGGCTTGCAGCGTTTTGGCGATGTAGGCGACGGGATCAACGTTGTTCAGTTTGCACGTCGCGACGATATCGGCGTGCGGCGTTCGTTGGGGATCATCGTCGAGGCTCAGCGGAACGAACGCAGGCGACGCGACATCTTCCTTCGGCGCGGCCAAAAGACCACGCCGAAAGCGCCGGCGCCAATCGTAGGATCTGCCAGCGCGTCGGTCCGTATCGGCGAGCGAACTCGGCCACGATGGCGTTCGGCGTCAGACTCTCGGCGGCGATCCGAGCCTTCTCCGCCTCAGAGCGTCGCCGACGGCCCGTCGGGCCGGCAAGCACCTCAATCTGTCCCGCGTAGCCTTCCTTCGAGACGCCCAATTGGGCGTCCAATTTGACGTCTCTGGTCATATAGCCACCCTCGAAAGCAGAGGCTTCTTCGCATGATCAGAAAATTTTCGGCAGAAGGGGATCGGCTAAGCGCTTACGAAGCACCATGCTCAAACTGGCTTACAACTCGGTTCGACCGGCTGTGGGCTGATCTTTAAGGATTTCAGTTCTGAAAGGAGCGGCCACGGCCCTTCGTCGGCGCCCTCTTTGCTGACTTGTTGTCGGTTTGCGGAAAAGCGGCCCTCACTAAGTCGGAATACATTTCTGCGATCTTTGTGCTCTGAGCAACGTAGTCTTCATATGCAGACTTAGCGAAATCAGACTGAAGCTGAACCGCGTCCTCGACGGTCGCTACCCCGGCCAACCTTTCGAAGTGATCGCGGCCCCTTTCGAATGACTTCTTTGTATAATCCGTCGTTTCGGCACTGATAGCCCCAAACTTCGTAGCTGCTTCTCTTGTTGGTTTCGTGAACGCCTCAAAGGGGCTCGCGAAGGGGTCAGAAAAGAGTGACTGCATATCTTTGAAGTTATTAAACATACGACATCCTTTTTCTAGGGCACGGCACCCAGGAGGCATTAGGAACCCCGTATTTAGGTGCGTTGCACAAAAAATTCAAGAAACGTGCTGCGATGCAAAAAGTCAATTCTAGGCAAAATGAGAAAAAAGGCTCGCGCCCAGGCGGCCTTCCAAAGCCGGCAGAGATTGGAACGAGCATGCGCCCAGGCTAATTCATGCGCCCTGGTAGAATTTCCAACTCGAAAGCTGCGCCAGTTCATCCTCCGTCAATTTCCATTTTTCGGTTTGGCTGGTCAACTCGGCAAGGTTCTCGTGCAAAATGCTTCGCGCTACCTTGGTTATGTCTGCTTCATCATATTCGTTCTTCTTTACCAGAACCGGGAAACCAAAGCTGCCGGATCCGTTGTGAATGCGGAATGTCACCTGAGCAAAATCCCCATCTGTGGCGGGAATTGTCTCAATTCTAGAGACCCTAATTTTGAATTGTCTCTTCATGTCGTCCCTGATTTTTTGTGAGCGATTTTGGGGGTCTCGAATCAGTCTAACGCGTGCTGTTTCTGCCCTCCGGTGTAGCGGATTGAGCCCATCTGGCGACGAGAGATGCCGAAGGCTCCAGCCAAGCAACCAAAGAGAAACGGGCCTCTGCCTAGCGACCACGATGCATGGTTGCTGCGGGTACCGGACAGTCTGCTCCTGGCCAGCGCAACTGCAATCGTGCGGCTGATTTGCCCAAGTGGGAATGAGAACGCTGCGTCGAAAGCATCGTCGAGAACGTCATGAGCACGGTGCGGCGCGTCTGCCGAAACGTCAAATACTGGCGCTCGCCATCGATGGCCATGCGCTGGCCGCCGCCACCATGCAGGAAGCAAGGAAAGGCTTCCGGCGATTGAAGGCGCACAAGCATCTGGAAACTCTCCGCGCCGCTCTCGTGCAGTGAAACGCAAAGGCCGCGTCAGCGGCGCACCTTGTTCAAACTGCAGAGAAGCTATTGAATTTCGGTGAAGCGGCGACGCAGCATCCTACCTTCGCCCAGGAATTACCCCGCTTTGTGGCTGAGGTGAGAAGCATCTTCTCACCAGAGGAGCTGCATTCGGAAATCGACCGCGTTACAACGCCATCTTAAATTTTTTATTTCAGTGGCACCAGAATTATGCACCGGAAAAGCCCTTAAATTTCAACGGCAAACATTTTGTGCATAATTCTTGATTTAATCCAATGAGGACGCAAACCGAAAATGTTGGCGTTGCCCATCAGGGCTGGTCCTCGCCATCAAAGTAATCGAGCATGCTGTCATAGATGGTGATTCGGCGCGCTGCTCGCGGGTCAAGTCATATAGCGCGTGCGAGGCGCCTCTCCTTCGACAGACTCGGTGAGGTCAGCGCCTCGCAGATCAATCCAGTCATTCAGCGGGGCGAAGCCCGGGTTCGCGGTTATGAGTTAAGGCCCAGCGCAGGGCGGCCATAAGGCCCACGAACCCGATGGCGTAGAGGATGTAGTCGATCTGATTCCAGAACGTCGCCAGCCCAATTGTCACCGCCTTCTCGCCCGTGAACGCAAGCCCCGTCTTGTCTAGAACTGTCACGACGACCTTATATCTACCAGCGGCAGGGACGTCGCGCTCGACGGTTAGGATGCCGTTAGTATTCGGCTTTGGCTCGACGGCGAAGACAATACCTCTCTTCTCATCGACCAGTTTCAGTCCAAGCGGCAGATCGCGCGCGTTGGAGTCTACAGGCGTTAACCCAAAGACTGTCGCACCAGTTTTGAAGATGTCGTCACAGGCTTCCTGTTCCTCACCGTAGCGCTGATATGCGCTGAAATGGACCGCGTAGGGACCTGCCTGAACCGTGCAGAAGTCCTTTTCCAAAGCGACCCCGTCATGCGCCCAAGCGCTGGACGCAAAAAGCATGGCGGCGACTGCCATGAAGATGGTTTTCATGTTGCACTCTCATCGTCTCAGACACCCATTTCCGAGCGTCGACGACACGTGGATGTCGAAAAAGGATATCGCTATCGTCACGTTCGTTCGCAAGGAGCCTGTTTGTCGCAGAGAAATGCTCGTTGGCGCAGGCAGCCGCGATCCAAGCCGCCTGTAGTTTTTCGTAAGCCACTCCGTGGATGACCTCCCGATTTGCGGGACGGCGTGCGGCATGGCGCCGGCGCGGCAGTGATGATCACCGATGAAAATCCGACTTTTCGACAGTTGAAGCTAAGGAATCATGAGCAATCTTGAATGATCGTCTATTAGCTCTCCACTAAAGAGGTGCGAGGTCGCTCAAGGAGCTAATCCGAATCTCGAGCCGACGGCTTGCTCCTCGCGTTCGCTGGCAAGAACGCGATAGACGTGCATCCGAGAACAACCTAACGCCTTCGCAATCGCAGCGGCCCCGTGCCCGGCGTTGGCCATGCCGACAAGCTGCTTACGGTCGAGTCGACGTTTGCCTCCTCGGTAAACGCCGTCAGCTTTCGCCTTTTCAATACCTTCGCGCTGACGCTCTTTGATGAACCGCCGTTCCAATTGAGCCACCATGCCGAGAACGGTCATGACGATCCTGCCGGTTTCGCCTCGCGTCGTCACGTGTGGATCGAGCACAGTGACGAACGCCTGCCGCTGATCGCACTCATGCACAATGTTGAGCACGTCTCGGGTATCGCGCCCCAGCCGGTCGAGTCGGGTAACGACAAGTTCGTCGCCTGGCCGCAGGAATTCGATGATCGTCATCAGCTCGGCGCGGCCTTCGCGGCTGCCGCCTGATACTTTCTCAGAGCGGATAACGCCGCAACCCTCGGCCTTGAGCCTGACAAGTTGCGTGTCGAGGTCTTGGTCAATCGTGCTGACGCGGGCGTAACCAACTCGGGCCATGGCGTGTCACCTCAAGGTTTAGGCCCGACCCTACAGTGTCACAAATAGTCGCCGTCAACCCGGATGTTACATAACGGTGTTCGCCCCGGGTTACGTCGTATCAGGGTATACCTTGAGGTTGCTCGCCAACTTTGGGGCCCGAGCTCTTAATAGACTTTTCGCCGCCTGACGACGAAATTACAGCATGGAGGACGGATAGCCGAGGGAAGAGATGATTATCTGGCAGATGACTCGTGAAGAGTTTCTTACGCCTGGTCCCAATATGTCTAGCGACGTGGCGGTGTCACTGGGAATGTTCCTGGACACCTTAGAGTCGCCGGGAGGGCATGAGGGCACTGAGGTAGAGATCGAATCTCATCCAGGATTTGCGACCGCCGCAGTAAAGCAGCCTGGCATGCCGGCTCATGTCAACGGCGGAGAAACCAGGCCAGATGAACTTTCCGCGGTCGAGTCGCTTGGCGTAGAGCGACAGGCCGATCCCGTCATGCCAGAGGATTTTGGCGAGATCGCCGCGGCGCCCGCGGAAGATGTAGAGATCGCCCGCATGCGGGTCGCGCTTCAACTGCTCTTGCACCTGAAGGGCAAGACCCGCGTCGCATGTCGGTGTGGCCGGTCGCGATCCAGACCCGGCAGCCCGCTGGCAGCGGGATCATCGCCGCAGCGCCTTCACGACCCGCGACAGCGCTGCTGCGGCGAGCAGGTTTGGTGAGGAACGCCTGTCCTCGTCTTGATGTGCGGGCAGTGTATGACTGGATAGAGAAGAAACGTCCAGGATTACCCTAACATGACCGGTTTCCATGCCGAGCCTTGAGCACAGCGGCGCCACACAGCAAAGCGACGAACTTGCCTTGTGCTCGCCGCCGTGGGGGAAGCTCGGCCAAAGCTCGCTGCTCGGACGCGAGCAGTCGCTTGCGGGCCATTGCCGGGACGTCGCCGCCATCTTCGTCGGACTACTTCGGCTCGAAGGAATCAGGAAGCGGCTCGCCCGCCTTGCGAAGGTGGACATATTTCATGACGTCTGGATAGAGCGGCTCGGCTGGTTCGTCTTCCTGCATGACCTGGGCAAGGTAAACACAGGCTTCCAGGCGCGCCGCGACCCCAACGCGCCTCGCGTCGGGCACATAGCCCCAATCGCCGGCGCGAGCGAAGAAATTTTCGCGCGACTGTCGCCTGAAAGGCTCATGAAATGGGGTGAACAGACGCTGTTGAGTGAGTTCTTCATCGCAGTTCTTTCTCACCACGGCAAACCTTGGGTGCCCACCCAGGACAAGAATGAGGTCGCGAAATTTTGGAAGTACTGGGAGCGCAAGGCCGATTACGACCCGCTGAAGGAAGTGGAAGCCTTGCGCCTCGTTGCGGATGCGATGTTCTCAGGCGCTTTGACAGATGGCGGCCCACCTCTGCCGCTCACCAATCCTCTCATCCATGCGCTCGCCGGGCTCACAATGCTCGCCGACTGGATTGCCTCTTCCGATTGGCCGAACAGTCCCTCGGGGCACGTCGTTGAATCATGGGCCAAGGGATGGCTCTCACGCATCGGTCTCGACCCCGCTCATTGGCGAAAGGCGCTCTCCGATGAGCCAGTTGATTTCGAGCGGGCGTTCGGCTTCGCTCCCCGGCCGGCGCAAGCCGCATTTTTTAATGTGGAAGGCCCGTTCGCAATCCTCGAATCCGAAACCGGTTCGGGAAAGACCGAGGCGGCTCTCTGGCGGTTCGTCGAACGTTTTCGAGCCGGCCGGGTGGATGGGCTTTACTTTGCGCTTCCGACGCGAACCGCGGCGGTCCAACTCTTTTCGCGCGTGGATAAACTATCCCGCGCTCTCTGGCCGACATGCCCGCCTTCCTGCGTTCTGGCCGTTCCCGGCTATCTCGATGAGGGTGGCGAGGGCGTATTGCCGAACGCCGCCGATGGGTTGGACCAAGTTGAGGGCGATGCGCGCGGCGCTCCCGTTTGGGCGACGGAGCATCCAAAGCGATACTTCTCCGCGCTCATATCGGTTGGGACCATCGACCAAGCCCTGCTAGCGACGCTCAGGGTCAAACATGCGCATATGCGCGGAGCCGCGCTAATGCGGCACATGCTAGTGGTCGACGAGGTTCACGCCTCGGACGCCTACATGTCGGGTGTCTTAGGGCAATTACTCCGAGCCCATCGCGCGGCCGGCGGCGAGGTGGCGCTCCTCTCGGCCACGCTCGGCGCCGAGGCCCGCATGCGCTACCTCGCGGTTGGCGAACAGACAAACCTCGCTGACTTCCGCCCTCCAAGTCTGACCGAGGCGATAGACGCGCCTTATCCAGCCATTAGCGTTCCCGCAAGACTCGCGGGGGTGAAGGCGGGAGAGCGCACCAAGACGATTTCCATTGCGGTCGCCCCACAAATTGATGACGTTGGCGCCATCGCCGCCACAGCGCTCGAAGCAGCAAGAGCAGGCGCGAAGACGCTCGTCGTCCGCAACACGGTGATCGGCGCAATCGCCGTGGCGGAGGCTCTGGAGACCCTCGCGGGCTTGGACGCACCGGAATTGTTTCGCGTCAACGGCGTTGCGACATTGCATCACGGCCGCTTCGCTCGGGAGGACCGGCGGCTGCTCGACCGAGAGGTGGAGATAGTGGTTGGCAAGAATCGACCACCCGGAGGTCTCGTTCTCGTCGGAACGCAAACTCTCGAACAGAGCCTCGATATCGATGCGGATTTTCTAATCACCGACCTCGCGCCCATGGATGTGCTCTTGCAGCGCATGGGCCGCTTGCACCGTCACATCGCCGAGAAAGACGGTGCGCCTCGCCGTCGCACGCAGGAGTTCAAAGAGCCAAGAGCCATCATCCTGACGCCCGTCGACGGTCTGTTCAGCTTTCTCAGTAAGCTGACGAAGGGACGACGGCGACATGGCCTCGGACCGAATCGAACCGACGGTGTTCCGCGCGGCGTTTACCCCGACCTTCTCACGCTCGAAGCGACCCGCCGCCTCTGCCTGCAAAGACCTGTCTGGCAAATTCCCGTGATGAACCGAGAGTTGGTCGAAATGGCGGTTCACCAGGATGCGCTCATAGCGCTCATCGAGACTTTGCCGGCGGGCGAAAGGGCAGAGTGGAAAAAGCACTTCAATGAAATCGCCGGAGCGAAGCACGCCGACAACGTGTTCGCCAACCTCGGCGTCCTGAACCGCGAGTTGTCGTTCACGGACGAGAAGAACCTCTTCTTGGATGACGAGCATATCGCCACGCGCCTGGGCGACCAGAGCATGATTGTCAACATGACTGAGGGCGTCATCGGGCCCTTCGGAGAGAAAATTCAGAGACTGAACATACCGGCATGGTGGCGCCCGGCAACCGGCGCGACCCCGGAAAATTTGGTGGTGGAAAACGGTTCGCTCCGGTTTGAGTTCGGATCCCTGAGGCTGTGTTATGGTCGCAGAGGGCTAGACAGGGCGTGAGGATATAGGTGCTGGAACTTAATCTCCTGACTGAGGCTTTTCTCACGACTTCTGCGGGCGGCGCGGGCAAAATCCGGCGGACCCTGCCTGGGGTTTTTGCCGCCCTGACGCGCGGTGAAATCGATGACTTTCCCCGCGTCAGACCTCACCAGCGCCATGTCTGGCACGCTTTTCTCGTCCAGGCGGCGACGCTCGCTCTCTCTGGAAGCTCGCGGAGCGCCTTACCCGATGATGAAGAGACATGGCGTAACCTCCTCACGGGCATGAGCCCTGATGATCCGCACGGCGTGGCTTGGTCACTGGTCTCCCCACCTAACCGGCCCGCGTTCTTCCAACCACCCATCCTTGGCGTCGACCTATCCGGCTACAAACGGGTTTTCGAAACACCTGACGAGCTGGACATGCTTGTCATGGCCAAAAATCACGACCTCAAGGCGGGAGCGTTGCCCTCCGATGACCCGGAGCTCTGGGTCTACGCGTTGGTGAGTCTGCAAACTCAAGAGGGGTTTCTCGGGCAGGGAAATTACGGAATCAGCCGAATGAATGGTGGGTTCGCCAGCCGGCCAGCTCTGGGGGTGGGCCCAGATGGCGGGGCTTCCGAACGATTTCAACGCGACGCCAAACGATTGTTGAGCCTGAGGGCCGAATTGAGCGCTCGATATGGGTACCCTTCCAAGGGCGGGCTTGGCCTGCTTTGGCTAAATCCCTGGGACGGGACAACGTCGATGTCGCCAAAGGACCTCGACGTGTTCTACATCGAGGTCTGCCGGCGGGTGCGGCTGGATCGGCAAAACGGGCAATTGCTGGCGCGGGCCGCCGGCTCAAAAGTCGCTCGCATCGAGGCGAAGGCGATGAAGGGCGTCACGGGCGACGCCTGGACGCCGTTGGTCATCGAAAAAAATGACGCCAAGGCCCTCACGCTCGATGCTCGCGGCTGGACCTACCAGCAACTCGTCCGGCTCCTTTTCCCTCACCTAGACGAGAAAGGTGCGGGGGTAGAGAGCTCTCCACTCCAATCCATCGCTCCGACTGACCCCGAGAAGGGGCTCTCATTTATCGCTCGCGTCCTCGTGCGCGGACAGGGAAAGACGGAGGGCTTCCATGAACGCCGAATCCCGGTCTCAAAGGAACTGCGCGGTTTTCTCGGGACCGCCAAGGCGATGGAGGAGGCGGCTAAGGTCGCTCATGACCGCGTTGGGGACGCCGGTAAGTTCGCTCGCAAGGTTCTCTATCCCGCCATCATGACCGTCTTCACGGGCGCTCCGCGCACAGACGCCGGCGAGCGGGCGCGCGACGACCAGTCGGCTAAGGACCGCGCTAATGCGGCTCTAAAGCGCTACGACGCTTGGCTGGACCTGCGTTTCTTCGAAGACCTCGACAAGGAACTCGCCGTTCTCGATGAAGAGGGCGAAGCCGTCCGTGTGCGCGCCTATTGGATTAGGGACGTGCTCAAACCTCTCGGGAAGGATGTCTTGGACGACACAATTGCCGCCGCCCCAGACGCCGCCGCTCGCCACTGGCGCGTGAGGGTGCGCGCCCAAGAAGTGCTCAACGCCTGCTTTCGTAGGGCGTTCAATGACCAAGTAGAAGCCGCCCTGGGGAAGGAGCCGAACAACGCGTTGGAGGACGAGAGTACATGAACCACAATCCCGAACGCCAGCAGATCACATTAAGGGCGCGCATAGCGAAAATAGGCGCCATTGTCTCTAGCGAGCACTTCGGCCCCGGTAATCTCGCTAGCCTCCGGCGCAACGACCGATTTCAGGTGGCGGGGCAACCGGCGTTTCATCGGCTCTTGGCCGATATTGACCAGTGGGCGAGCGAAGAGGAGGCCCCACGCTGGGCCACCTTGGTTCATGTCATCGCCATTACAGCACGAAATGCTCGCAGCCTACCCGCCGGCAAGGCGCTCGCGGCCGCCAATTTATCCGAAGTCCGTTTCGCTAAGTTGATGGCGGCCAGGAGCGAGGCGTTCCTCGACCAGCTCGCCATCGTGGCTCGCTATGTCGCCGCCAAGCAAACGCCCATCGATTGGGCCGATTTCGGCGAACTTCTTTTCGCGGAAGGGCGAAACGAAAAATGGGCGGAACGGCTTCGGTTTCGAATAGCGCAGGACTACTACCGAGAACTCGCCAAAGGCGACCGACAACAGAAATCCGCTTGATACGTTTTCAGAGAGAAGTCCATGACGACGCCGCGTTTCCTGCAAATTCATTCACTCGTTTCGTATCCCGCCGTTCTTCTCAATCGTGATGACGCCGGGCTCGCAAAGCGGATATCCTATGGTGGCGCCGTGCGCACCCGCGTCTCGTCTCAATGCCTAAAACGACATTGGCGCACGACAGAGGACGAATGGAGCCTCGCCCATACCGGGCTCGAACTCTCCGTCCGTTCCCGCGAGATTTTTGAATACGAAATCCGGCCCAAGGTCCTCAAGGCTCTGCCTGAGGCGGACGAGGCCGCCGTGGATATGGCAGGGAAGGCGCTCTCGCGAGCAATCTATGGCGAAAAGGCGGACGAGGTTCGCAATCGGCAGGCACTCCTGCTTGGCTGGCCCGAACTTAACTTCCTGACCCGCGAAGTCGTCGAACTCGTGCGCGCCCATGGGAGCGCCGAAGCAGTCGCAAAGGCGGCAGAAAAGCGCTTCAAGGGCAAGGACGCCAAGGCGAATTTCGCAGCTATGAAAGCGACTGCTGGGTCGCTCGCCGCCGGCCTTGAAGCAGCGCTCTTCGGCAGGATGATCACGTCCGACCCGTCCGCCAACACCGACGCTGCTATTCATGTCGCTCACGCGTTCACGGTGAACGCGCAAGAATCTGAAACTGACTATTTCACGGTCGTCGATGACCTAAAACAGCGCGAAGAAACGGAGGACTCCGGCTCCGCCGGCATTTTCGATACGGAGCTGACCTCGGGTCTATTTTACGAGTACGTCGTAGTCGACGTGCCGCTGCTCATCTCCAACATCACGGGCGTGGAAGCCACAGCCTGGAACGCGGAGAACACCGAGCGCGCCATGCCGGCCAAAGTGGTGGAGCATCTCATCCACCTCATCGCAACTGTTTCGCCGGGCGCGAAGAAAGGCTCTACCGCGCCATATGCCTACGCGCGCACGCTCCTGATAGAAGCGGGCTCACGCCAACCCCGTTCACTCGCCTCGGCGTTTGAGGCGCCGGTTCGGGCTGACAGAGATGGAAGCCTCACCGCCAAAGCCGAAAATGCGCTCTTCGACCAGTTCGCTGCTTTCGACAACTCTTACGGCGCGCAAGAGGCGCGACGTTATCTCTCGGTGGGCGGTCACGCTCGCGACGGCGTGACGGGGCCCGAAAGCCTCGACGCACTCGGCGTCTGGGCGAGGGAAGTCGTCGAACGTGCCGAGGCATAAGCATGCCACGTTTCCTCATTTTGCGCCTGGAGGCACCGCTTGTCGCTTTCGGCGATGTGATGGTTGATGCCTTTGGTCCGATATCCGACCTGCCCTCGGCGTCCCTGTTGACCGGCCTTATTGCGAACGCCCTTGGTTACCAACGGAAAGAGCGGACGCTCCATCAACGTCTCCAGGACCGACTGGTTTACGCCGCGCGGCTCGACCGGAGAGCGGGACGATTTACCGAGTTCCAGACAGTTCAACTGGAAAAGTCCGATAAAGGTTGGACCACTCGCGGCAAGCCAGATGAACGCGCCGGCGGCGAAGGGACCTATTCCGCCCCGCATATCCGTTATCGCGACCACGACGCCGACGCGAGCGCACTCGTGGCTATCTATCTCACTCCATTAGACGAGACGCCCGACATTGACGCGATTGCGGCCGCTCTCAGGGAACCGTTCCGGCCCCTCTTCATTGGGCGAAAGCCCTGTCTTCCCTCAGCGCCGATTTTCGACCGCTTCGTGGAGGCGGACACACTGCTCGACGCCTTGAAAACCGTTCCTTTGGCGCCGGAACGCAGGGGCCGAGAGACCGACGTCCTCGTCGAATTACCAGCGAGCGATCATCGGCCCGAGCGGTTCCGCGCCATCCACCGTTGCGACAGTCGCGACTGGGTTGCGGGCGTCCATGCCGGCGACACTGTGCGCTGGTCCGGCAGCCTGCCACGAACGGCATTTACCGGCGGATAGAGTTTGATGAGCCTTCATCTCCTCTCCTTCCGCCCCGACTTCGGCCGACTGGCTCGCCTCGCGGCGCGTGAACGCCTCCTCCCGCCCGGCGATGATGCGGGTTACGCCGTGCACGCAGTCTTCGCCGCGAGTTTCGGTGACAGAGCGCCGAAACCATTCCAGCTCTTTGCGCCGGGGGAACCAGGGGGCGGCCCCTCTGGTCGTCTTCTCGCGTATTCCTCCGCGTCTTTGGAAGATTTACGCGCTCATGCTGCCGCTTTCTCGGACCCGACCTTTTCGGGCGTTCTGAATCTCGATGAGGCGGAGGCCAAAGTCATGCCGCACGACTTTGCCCCTGGAACGCCTCTGGGATTTCGGGTCCGCATCCGTCCCGTGCGACGAACAGGTCGTTCGCGAGATGGGCAAACGGCGGCGAAGGAGCGCGACATCTATTCGGGCGTGCGGGCGGGAGAAGCAGCGTCTGCTACGCGCGGCGACCTTTATGGTCGCTGGCTCAAAAAGCAATTCGCGCGCTCAACTGCGGCCGAGGTCGAGACCTACCAAATAGAGGCGCTGCGCCAAACGCGGCTAATGACGCGGAATCAGGGTGAGCGAAGGTCGGTCAGCATTTTGGTCGGACCGGACGCGACGTTTTCGGGCGTCCTGCGTGTGAAGGACAGCTCCGCATTCGCGGAATTACTCCGACGCGGCATTGGACGTTTTCGTGCTTTCGGTTTCGGGATGTTGCTACTGAAACCGCCGTAAGGAGAATGTGTCAGTGCTTCTCGGACGCCTCGGGTTGGAATCGGCCCGTCTCCCCCATTCGGACCGGCATGGACTTATATTTCTCGACCGAGGCGGCCTTTCGGTGGAGGATGGTTGCCTGCGTTTCACCTCGGCCGGTGGAGGAGCAGTTCAAGCCGGCGAATACACGATTCCCCATCAGTCGATATCGCTTGTCCTCCTAGGGCCCGGTTCGACCGTAAGTCATGACGCGTTGCGGTTGCTGGCGCGCCACGGCGTTGGGCTGGCGGCGGTCGGAGATGACGGCGTGCGGCTCTACACGGCGCCTCCGCTCCTGCCGGATTTCTCCAATCTCGCGCGCAGGCAAGTGACGCTATGGTCAGATGAGAAACGCGGGCGGCTGCACGTGGCGCGTCGGATGTACGCTTGGCGACTTGGCGAGATATTACCTCATCGCGACATCGCGGTTCTGCGCGGCATCGAAGGGGCGCGAGTGAAGGCGCTCTACTCAAGTCTGGCTAACCGCTATGGCGTCGAATGGCGGGGACGGCGCTATGACAGAACCAACCCTAACTCCGCAGATGTTCCGAATCAGGCCATCAATCATGCAGCGAGCGCAGTGGAAGCCGCAGCGGCCATAGCAGTGACGGCGACCGCGACCGTTCCCCAGCTCGGTTTTATCCACGAGGACTCCGGCCAAAGCTTCGTGCTGGATGTCGCGGACCTGTTTCGAGACACCATCACGATACCGGCGGCCTTTAGGGCGGCAGCCGCATTCAAGAAAGCACGCGAGTTAAGCGTCGAGCGCCTTGCGCGCCGCACGACCGGAGAAATCCTGCGCCGGCAGACCGTAATCTCATCGATGATAGACCGGATTAAGGAACTCTTCGAAGGAAGTGCGGAAGGCGAGAGTGGCCCTCGCCGACCCCGAAAATCTACCCCGGCCAATTTGGCCTGTCTTCAAGCCGATGTCGAACAGAGTATCGGAAATGCCGACGACGATAATCGTGACCCGTGACGTCGCGGACCGCTATCGCGGTTTTCTCGCATCCGTGATGCCCGAAGTCGCTCCGGGCGTCTATGTTTCGCCGGAACTTAACAAGGGGGTGCGCGACAGAGTGTGGAGCGTGCTGACCGATTGGTGGCGCACCTTGCCCGGCGGTTCGGTCGTGATGGCTTGGAAGGACAACGCGACGATAAGTGGGCTCGGACTTGAGACCCTCGGGTTGCCGGCTGTGGACTTGGTGGAACTCGATGGGGTTATGGTCGTCAAGCGCCGGCCGCCAAAGACTAAAGACCGGTCTATTTCGACTTAACGCTCCCGGAGCGTCGCGCTATCGTGCGTCGCGTGTTGTTTGAAATCGTGAATGATGCGAATAACTTGGACCCAAGAGGCGCCCCCGCATGCGCGGGGATGGACCCGTCATGACGAGCATCTTCGCGAGCCTTGTTAGGGCGCCCCCGCATGCGCGGGGATGGACCCACCTCGATCACGCTGAAGGTCTCGGACAAGAAGGCGCCCCCGCATGCGCGGGGATGGACCCCGCAAGGGCCAAGTTCCCTACACGACGCGCCCGGCGCCCCCGCATGCGCGGGGATGGACCCAATACAGCCAACTGCTCCTCACTATTCCTAACGGCGCCCCCGCATGCGCGGGGATGGACCCTCAACGGACGTGTTTACGTTGGGCATGATCGAGGCGCCCCCGCATGCGCGGGGATGGACCCGCGTAGTTGATCGTCGTGTGATTGCGGTTGAAGGCGCCCCCGCATGCGCGGGGATGGACCCGCCACCTGACGCTGACCGCTCAGAAACCTTGGGGCGCCCCCGCATGCGCGGGGATGGACCCTTGTTCTTGCCCCAAGACTGCATGTCGGCGTTGGCGCCCCCGCATGCGCGGGGATGGACCCGCATAGCCACTGCACATAGCCCAGCGCCGCAGGGCGCCCCCGCATGCGCGGGGATGGACCCGCCCCATACTCGCGCCCAGCGTTGTAGAGCGCGGCGCCCCCGCATGCGCGGGGATGGACCCCCACCAGGACCGCGCCGGGGCGGCAGAAATCCGGCGCCCCCGCATGCGCGGGGATGGACCCTCACGCTGCGCCAGTTTGGGAAGGGAATCGAGGGCGCCCCCGCATGCGCGGGGATGGACCGTAGACGATTTCCGCCGCCGTTCCCTTGCCGGAGGCGCCCCCGCATGCGCGGGGATGGACCCGTATCGCTGATCCGGGGCGCGAGCATCGCCATGGCGCCCCCGCATGCGCGGGGATGGACCCCTCTCCACCTCTGCCACATACCACGCGACGCCGGCGCCCCCGCATGCGCGGGGATGGACCCGTCATATCTCTGAAATCAGGGTCGCCGAAGTGGGCGCCCCCGCATGCGCGGGGATGGACCCGTCGCCTTCGACGGCAACTCGTCCAACGTGCTGGCGCCCCCGCATGCGCGGGGATGGACCCTGTTCATGCCCTGTCGGCGTTTCCCCCAGCCCGGCGCCCCCGCATGCGCGGGGATGGACCCGTCGGGAAAGAACTCGCAGCGGCGCAGAAGGAGGCGCCCCCGCATGCGCGGGGATGGACCCGCCATGATGATTACGAAACAGGCCAGCGGGACGGCGCCCCCGCATGCGCGGGGATGGACCCTACATGCACGTCTCCTATGTCGAGCCGAGACAGGCGTCCCCGCATGCGCGGGGATGGACCCACGCCTGCCGGCTATGAAGTGCGCGGCGGCAGGGCGCCCCCGCATGCGCGGGGATGGACCCGCGACGCTACCGTGGGTCTACGACGTGGACGAGGCGTCCCCGCATGCGCGGGGATGGACCCTGTTCAGGTCGCGGAGCTGTTGCATGATCAGCGGCGCCCCCGCATGCGCGGGGATGGACCCTTCAACGTGCTCTTGTCCGCGCTGATCATGCAGGCGCCCCCGCATGCGCGGGGATGGACCCGATTGGAGTTACGCCGCAGCGAGCGGAGGCATGGCGCCCCCGCATGCGCGGGGATGGACCCAGCGTCTGTGCAGCGTGCCCAAGTGGCCGAATTCATCCGGTTCAGTCCAGGAAGAAATGTTGGTTAAAATGTTGGCTCAACGATTTTAATGTTATTGAATACCATATTATTACAACAGTATACGTAGGAGATCGACAGTCCACACGTCCTACGCGTCCTCTCTCCGATCTGGCTATCGAAACCCGAAACGGCGCGCCGCGTCCGTCAGCGGATAGGCACCATATTGAGCTAGGCGGGGGCGGCGGCGCAGAACCAGCCGGAGCCGAAGGGTAACTAGCGGGAGCCGATGGAGCGGATCGCGGCGCGGAGTATTTAATGCTGCGAATTTGTGTTACCCTATCGTTACCCCTAAGATCAAAAACCGGGAGATCGATACCGTAACTAATTGAAATATCTGGCGGTCCCGAAGGGATTCGAACCCCTGACCTTCGGTTTAGGAAACCGCTGCTCTATCCTGCTGAGCTACGGGACCGCGTCGCCCCTCTCTAGCACAGGGCGCGTTTTAGAAAAATTCCCGCATGCAACCTTCTGCCGTCGCAGGTGGGACCCATTGCGCCTCAGGAAATATTCCGCGCCACTTCTTCGAGCTGCGCGATGCAAGCGCCCCAACCGTCATAGAACCCCATCTCTTCGTGCCGCCGGCGTTCGGCGTCGTCCTTGTGCATGACGCGCGCGACGTAGCGCGTGCCGGGCCCCTCGTCGGCCATGGTCAGGATCGCCGTAAATGCGAGCCAGGGCGAGGCGGGACGCCAGCCGCCGATCAGCATGGAAGTGAAGACGATGCGCTCCTGTGGCGTGATGTCGAGAAAGCAGCCGGGATTATCGCTTTCTCCGCCATCCGGCCCGCTCATGAAGGTGTGGAAGGCGCCGCCGGGGTGGAAGTCGAAGGCGCGGACCTCGGTCTTCCAGGGCCGCGGGCACCACCATTCCTTCAAGAGCGTCGGGTCGGTCCAAGCCTTCCAGACGCGCGCGCGGGGGGCGGCCACCAAGCGGGAAATTTCAAGATCGAGTTTTTGATCGCCCATCCTTAATCCTCGCTTTTCTCCAGGAACGCGTCCAAACGATCGAAGCGCGCCTCCCAATGCGCGCGTTGGCGCGCGAGCCACGCCTGAGCGGCGTCGAATCTTTTTGGCTGGATGCGGCAAGTGCGCACGCGCCCGACCTTTCGGCTCGTCACAAGCCCGCTCCGCTCCAGAGTCTGCAAATGCTGCATGACCGCAGGCAGCGACATGTTGAGCGGCTTGGCCAAGTCGCTGACATTCGCCGGCCCGCGCGCAAGGCGCTCGATCATGGCGCGTCGCGTTGGATCGGCGAGCGCCGAGAACATGCGATCGAGGCTATCCGAACGCTTAGGCATGTGCTTAAGTATCGTTCCGCAGGCGCGAGGACAAGAAAAACTTCATCACTCACTTAAGTTTTTTGATCGACGATCAGTCGCCGCGCGCCATGAGGCGCTTCTCCCACTCCAGCGCCTGGCGAACAATCTCGTCGAGGTTGTCATGCTGCGGCGTCCAGCCGAGCGTCCGGCGAATTCTCTCGTTCGCCGCGACGATCGCCGCGGGGTCGCCCGGCCGTCGCGGCGCCATCTCGACGTCGAAATCAACGCCCGAAACCCGCTTCACCGATTCGATCACCTCGAGCACGGAAAAGCCGCGCTCATAGCCGCAATTGGCGGTGAGATTGGCGCCGCCGCCGCGCAGATGGCGCAAGGCGTCGAGATGGGCGCGCGAGAGATCGGTGACCTGGATATAGTCGCGCACGCAGGTGCCGTCAGGCGTCGGGTAATCGTCGCCGAACACCTGCAGTTTTGGGCGCAGGCCGAGCGCCGTCTGCACGGCGACCTTGATGAGATGCGTGGCCTCGGGCGTCGATTGCCCCGAACGCCCCTTCGGATCCGCGCCGGCGACGTTGAAATAGCGCAGGGCGACATAGGCAAGACCGTGCGCGCGCGCCGTATCCTCCAGCATCCACTCGACCATGAGCTTCGATCGCCCATAGGGCGAAACCGGCTTCAACGGCTCGTCCTCGCTGACCGGATTTTGCAGCGGGTCGCCGTAGACGGCGGCGGTCGAAGAAAAGATGAAGCGCTTGACGCCACGCGCCACCGCCGTCGCGAGCAGGGTGCGCGCTTTCGCCGTATTGTTGAGATAATAGCCGAGCGGATCAGCGACGGAGTCGGGAACGACGATCTTTGCGGCGAAGTGAATGATCTCATCGACGCCGTGGCGCTCGATCAGATCGGCGACGAGATCCGCGTCGCCGAAATCGCCGACGACGAGAGGCGTCCCCTCCGGAACCGACCAGCGAAAACCGGTGGATAGATCGTCGAGCACCACGGGCGGACCTTCGCCGGCGTCGAGCAGTTCGAGAACCGTATGACTGCCGATATAGCCGGCGCCGCCCGTAACCAGAACCGTCATGCCGCTACCTTCCTCTCGTATCCGCCGCCTGGCGTGAACGCCGCAGCCTGAAGCTCCTCAATGCCTTTGCGCCGTTCGCGTCGCGAACTCTACGATCCAGCCAAATCGTGCTAAACGGCCGAGTTTCAAGCCGCCTTCGGTCGACGCTGCGACGAGTCGCCTCCGGAGCGATTCGCCGCTATCACCCCTTCGCCGTCTCACCTCTCAACGGGCTTCTCCATGAGCAAACGCATTCGCAAGGCTGTTTTCCCTGTCGCGGGCCTCGGCACGCGCTTCCTGCCCGCCACCAAGGCCGTGCCGAAGGAAATGCTGACCGTGGTCGACCGTCCGGTCGTGCAGCATGTCGTCGATGAAGCGCGAGAAGCTGGCATAGAGCATTTCATTTTCGTCACCGGCCGCGGCAAGGGGGCCATCGAAGATCACTTCGACATGGCCTATGAGCTCGAAGACACGCTGCGCCGCCGCAACAAGACCAAGGAATATGAAGCGCTGATGTCGGACTTGCCGGCCGCCGGCGCCACGAGCTTCACCCGTCAGCAGGCGCCGCTTGGCCTCGGCCACGCCGTATGGTGCGCGCGCGACATCATCGGCGACGAGCCCTTCGCGGTGCTGCTGCCCGACATGATCACGCTTCCGGCGCGGGGACAGAGCGCGCGCTGTCTCGCCGAGGCGGTCGCGGCTTACGAAAAACACGGCGGCAATATCATCGCGGTCGAGGAAGTGAAGCCGGAAGAGACGCATCAATACGGCATCGTCGCGAGGGGCAAGGATTACGGCTCGACCTTCGAGATCACCGGCATGGTCGAGAAGCCGCCGCAGGGAACCGCGCCCAGCAATTTCATCATTTCCGGTCGCTATATTCTGGAGCCGGAAATTTTCGGGCTGCTCGAAAAGCATGAAAAAGGCGCGGGCGGCGAAATTCAGCTCACCGACGCCATGATCCATCTTGCGAAGACGCGGCCCTTCCACGCCGTCCGCTTCGACGGACGCACCTATGATACGGGCTCAAAGCTCGGATTTCTCACGGCCAATGTGGCTTTTGGGCTGGCGCGGCCGGACGTCGCGGAGGGCCTGCGCGCCGAGCTGAAGAAGATGCTCGAATAGAGTGTATATCCAAAAAAGACAGCGGCTTGTGCGCGTCTCGGGCGAGCTGCGGCTCTTGTCCGCGGCCGGGTTCCCCGTTTGACGCGGGCGCGCGCCTCATTAAACCTTCAAACGATTCTTAAGATCGGCGCGTCGCCGCGCGTGGTTGAAATCAAGCAAAGGATTGAACATTGATGCCGCAACAGGGCGCCGCGCGTAGAATTGTCATTACCGGAATGGGCGCGGTGTCGGCCGCCGGCGTTGGCGCGACGCCGCTGTGGCGCGCGGCGCGCGACGGCGTGTCTTGCGTGCGCCCGCTGAAATCCGAGCGCCCCTATGTGGGGCGAATCAAGATCGCCGCGCAGGTCCCGGATTTCGATCCCGCCGCCTATCTCGAAGCCGAACTGCTCCCCTACTGCGATCCCTTCACCCAATTTTCCATCGTCGCCGCCGATGAAGCGCTGGCGCAAGCCGGGTTCGAGCGCAAAGCGGCCGGCGGGCCACGCACCGCGGTCATCATCGGCACCGGCATCGGCGGCGCCACGACCATCGATAACAACGCCTATCTCGAATATAAGCTCGACGGCCGCCCCGACACGTTGACCGTGCCGCGCCTGATACCGAGCGCCGCGCCGACGACTCTCGGCATGCGCTACGGCGCCAAGGGACCGACCTTCGCGCTCGCCTCCGCCTGTTCCTCGGCGGCGCAGGCCATCGGCGAAGCCTTTGAAATGCTGCGCGCCGGGCGCGCCGACCGCGCCATCGCCGGCGGCGCGGAAGCCTGCGTGATCAACGGTTCAATTCGTTCGTGGGAGGCGCTGCGCGTTCTCACCCCGGATCTCTGCCGCCCGTTTTCGTCGAAGCGCAACGGCATGACGCTTGGCGAAGGCGCCGCTGTCTTCATCCTGGAGACGCTGGAAGGCGCGCTGGCGCGCGGCGCGACGCCGCTTTGCGAACTCGCCGGCTATGGCACGACAAGCGACGCGTTTGATCCGCTGCGCGCCGATGTCGAAGGTCCGTCGCGCTGCATGCGGCTTGCGCTCGACAGCGCCGGATTGGAGCCCGGAGACGTCGACTATCTCAACGCCCATGGCACGGCGACCTACGCCAATGACATCACCGAGTCCCTGGCGATGCGCGCCGTCTTTGGCGATGCGCCGCCGCCGGTTTCGTCAACCAAACCCGTTCATGGCCATGCGCTCGGCGCGAGCGGCGGGCTGGAGCTCGTCGTGACGATTTCGGCGCTGCGCGATCAAATCGCCCCGCCGACGATCAATTTTCTTGAGCCGGACCCCAAGTGCCAGGTCGACGCCATTCCCAATGTCGCGCGCCAAATGCCGATTCGCGTCGCGCTCTCGAATTCTTTCGCCTTTGGCGGCATCAATGCCACGCTCGCCGTGCGGGCGATGACTTGATCGGGTAGGGCCCTAGAATCGCAGGAGTTTGCAAGAGGGGCGGTCGACGCGATGACCCAGAACGACGAGCAGGGCAGGAGGGGCGCCCCAAAAGGGGCGGATTTTAGCCCGAAGTCTAACAGCGAGCCGAAGAAGAAGGCGGCGCTTGCCGCCGCCTTGCGCGCCAATCTTGCCCGTCGCAAGGCGCGCGAGCGCGCGCTGCGAGACCAGGCGCCCGCGAAACACGGCGAGGACTCGAAAACCGACAGCGAGGGGTGATGGATAAGATCAAGATCGTCGGCGGGACCAGGCTCAATGGCGTGATCCCGATTTCCGGCGCGAAGAACGCCGCCTTGCCGTTGATGATCGCATCGCTCCTGACGCGCGAAACCGTGACGCTCGCCAACATGCCGCTCCTCGCGGATGTGATGCTTCTCGAGCGCATTCTCGGCAATCATGGCGTGGATTACGCCATCGCCGGCAAGCGCACCGGCGAGTCCGTCGACGCCGGCCGCACCGTTCACCTCACCGCGCGCGAGATCGTCGACACCACCGCGCCCTATGACCTTGTCTCGCGCATGCGCGCCAGCTTCTGGGTGCTCGCGCCGCTTGTCGCGCGTTGCGGAGAGGCGCGCGTATCGCTGCCGGGCGGCTGCGCGATCGGCACCCGCCCTGTCGATCTTCTTCTCATGGCGCTGGAAAAGCTCGGCGCCAAACTCGACATCGAAAATGGTTACGTCGTCGCCTCGGCGAAGAACGGTCTGGTCGGCGCCGAGATCGACTTTCCTAAAGTCACGGTCGGCGGCACGCATACCGCGCTGATGGCGGCGTCGCTCGCGCGCGGAACCACCGTGCTGCGCAACGCCGCGCGCGAACCGGAAGTCGTCGATCTTGCCGACTGTCTCATAAAAATGGGCGCGCGCATTAAGGGCGCCGGCCAGTCGACGATCGAGATCGAGGGCGTGGGTACGCTTTACGGGGCAAGACACGCGGTCATGCCCGACCGCATCGAAGCCGGCACTTACGCCATGGCGGTGGCGATGACGGGGGGCGACGTTCTGCTCGCCGGCGCGCGCGCCGATCTTCTGCAGGCGGGGCTCGACGCCCTCGTGCAGGCGGGCGCCAGCATCACCGAGACGAATGAAGGACTGCGGGTGACGCGTAACGGCGCCGGCATTTCGCCTGTCGATGTCACGACGGCGCCGTTTCCAGCCTTCCCGACCGATCTGCAGGCGCAGTTCATGGCGCTGATGACGCGCGCCAAGGGCGTTTCGCGCATCACCGAGACGATTTTCGAGAACCGCTTCATGCATGTGCAGGAGCTCGCGCGGCTCGGCGCTCAAATCAAGCTTGAAGGGGATACGGCGATCGTGACGGGAGCCGATCACCTCGATGGCGCGCCGGTGATGGCGACGGATCTGCGCGCCTCTGTCTCGCTCGTTATTGCGGCGCTCGCCGCGCGCGGCGAGACGACGATCAATCGCGTCTATCATCTCGATCGCGGTTTCGAGCGCCTGGAGAAGAAGCTGCGCGGCTGCGGCGCGGAAATCGAGCGCATCACCGCGGCGGGGTGAGGGGCGGACGTCGTTCTTCGACGATCCACATTCCTCGCATCAGCGTGAATGAACTTGCCGCGGTCGCTGGCGGCGACCGGGAAGAGTAAATCACGCGCGAGAGAATGGTCATGTCATCCTCGACAACTGACTCGATGCTGGCGATCGTGATGACGGCCGGCGAAGAATTTCCGGGCAATGCGGTTTTGGCGCAGGCGATAAAGGCGCGGGTTCCGAATATCGTTATCCCCGAAGACATCGTCGCCGACGCGAACGGAACGCTCGTTTTCCTCTATGAGGACTACATGTTCGCTGTCGGGAAGGTCGACGCGCCATGCCCGATTTCGAACGATGATCCCTGCGTGCAATTCGCCTGGTATTGGCCGGACGCCTGGGAGGCGGTTTCAAAACACAAGGCGCATCTGCTGGCGAGCGTCAGTGGCGGCGCGGACGCCAAGCGCCGCGCGGCGTTGCACGGGCAGCTGGTCGCCGCAGTCGTTGACGCGACGAGAGACGCTCTGGCCGTGCATTGGGCGAGTTCCGACTCGCTTTGGCCGGCGCCGCTTGTCGCAGAAAACATCGCGCCCGGCGAGCAGAAGCCGCCCGTTGCGTTTTGCGTCGCGATCAAGCTCAGCCGCGACGCCGACGGCGGCGTGTCGGGCGTGACGCGCGGACTCGCCGCCTTCGGCCTCATGGAAATCGAAGCCGCAGGGTTCGCGGGCGATCCGCGTAAGCTCAACGGATTGATGCTCGATCTCGCCGGCTATCTGATCGAGACGGGGCCTGTCATCAAGGACGGCGACACGATCGGGCCGGACGCGGCGACGAAGATTGTCGTGCGGCATGAAACGTCTGGCTTCATCCCCGGAGAGTCGGTCTATCGCCTTCATTTTCAGGGGAAGGGCGGCGCATGACGCAGTCGGCGGCTGAAGTTCCGGCGGAGACTCGGCGCCTGCGCGGACGAAAACCCAAAGCGCCTCAATATTACAGGTTCCGCGCGGCGCTGACTGTGCGCCCGCCTTTCTTCGAGTTGGCGAATAGGGAGCGCTCGCAGGCCTGCGGTTCGATCCTCGCCCACCCGGCCTGGCCGGATGGCTATGCGCAGCTGCCGCGTCATCCCTGGCGGCTTCCGGACTATCGCGAGCCGCCGCTGCTTATGTTCGACAAAAAAATCGGCCGCCCGGCGCGGGACGTCGAGGCGCAGGACGGTCTCTGGTTTGTCACATCCGCGATGAAAGCCTTTTTGGAGCGGGTCGATCCGGGGGCCTGCGAGTATCGCAAACGCGACACCGAATGGTCGTCGGGCGAAGCGGGGCCGGAATATTGGCTCTGTTCGGTCACCCGAATGCTTTTCGGAGGGGACGTGATCGACGTCGGCAAGTCGACGAAAGTCAAGGTTCGAACCGAGCCGGACGGTTTTCCGTCGTATCCGATTGTTTCTGAGCGTTATGTGCACCTCAAGCCTGAAGCGGTTGGCGCCGCGCATCTATTCCGAATTGTCGAGATGGACGGGCGCGTCTACTGCGACCAGTTCGTGAAAGATTCCTACAAAGCGGCCGGCCTGAAAGGCGCGGACATCTACAAGATTGGCGTCGATTGAAGCCGGTCCCTTCCATTCGTGGCGTGCGCAGGCTGCTTATCGCGAGAAGCAGGATTGATGGCGCCCAAGCGTCACTCGATCACGATCTTCACCGTGCGCGACGCGATCGGCGCGAGCGCAAGCCGCGCCTGAATGCGATGTCTGCCGGGCGTCATCGGCCAGAACACGGTCTCGTTCGCCTGCGCCGTGGCGAAAGGTTCGCCGTCGATCGTCCAGACGATCTGCGCATCCGCGCCTGAGGGCGCGAGTTTCAACGCGAGTCGGTTGAAGCGCTCGGGCTGCTCCGGGTTGCGCCAGATATGCGTGTTGTGTTCCGGCGTCGCGATGACGAGCGGCGCGACGCTCATTGCTTGAGGGTTGCACGTATTATCCGCTGCGCCTGAAAGGCGCGCCTCGAAGGCTGGCGGCGCGCAGAGCGCTGTTTCCGGAACATCCTTCGAGACGCCGCTTCGCGGCGCCTCAGGATGAGGACGCGGATGTTGCGTCTGGCTCCAACCGGCGTCTTCCGGCTTCACCCATTCGCGCAGCGTCTGCGCGCAGTCGGCGCCATCGCCAGCGCGACAGAGATCGATGGCGATGCGACCCGGCGGCGGCGCAAATATTTCCGGCGCGATGTCTCCGGGCTTGGCGTCATGGAGCTTTACGAGCACGGCGTGGGCGAGCCGCGCCGCCGATGATACGCCCGTCATCGTGCGCATCGCGCCGGCGTCGCCGCGCCCGAGCCATACGCCGACGATGAATTTCTGCGAAAAGGCGATCGTCAGGGCGTCGCGATAGGCTTGTGACGTGCCGGTCTTCACGGCGACGGCGAACGGATATTCGAGCGGCCCATAGCGCGGAAAGGACGGAAGCCGCGCCTGCGGGTCGGAGAGCATCGAGGCGATCAGCCGCGCGCTGTCGACCGATAAGACGCGCCGCGCCGGACGTCGCGATTCGTCGCGGGTGAACGCAAGGTCGTGCATGATCCCGTCGTCGGCGAGCGCGGCATAGGCGCGCATCACATCCTCGAGCCGCGCCGGCAGCGCGCCGATCGCCATCGAAATTCCGAAACTCTCCGCCGGTGTGTCGAGATCGTGCAGGCCGAGGTCGCGAAGGAAGTTGAAATTCGCCTCAAGCCCGACGCGCCGCAGCAGATTTGTCGCCGGCACGTTGCGGGAATTGGCGAGCGCCTGACGCGCCGTCAGTGGTCCGAGATAGAGTCCGTCGGCGTTCGATACGCCGGAGGCGCCTTCGGGAATATCGTTCAAGAGATCCGTCGTCTTGAGAACGCCGCGCTCGAACGCCAGCGCATAGATGAAGGGTTTTAGCGTCGAACCCGGAGAACGCCGCACGCGGGTGAAATCGAACGCCCCGGCCTGCGGGTCGTTGTAGTCGGAGGAGCCGACGTCGGCGATGACGGCGTTGGCTCCCCGCTCGACGACCATCACCGCGACCTGCCGCGCGCCGCGGCGGCGGAAATTCGAAAGATAGCGGCGGGCGAGATGCAGCACGTCCTGTTCGACCGCCAGATCGATCGTCGCAGTGATGCGTCGGTCGCCCTCCGCGACCGGCCGAGCCACGCCGTCGCGCGCGAGCGTTTCGTAGCGCAGCGCCAGATGCAGAGTCTCGGGACGCCGCTTGGCGTCGAGCGGGCGCATATGATCGAGTTCGGCGCGGGCCAGCGCCGCCTGCGCGGCGTCGAGCGCGCCTTCGTCTTCGAGCCGCGCGAGCGCATGCCGCGCGCGCGCCGTCGCCAGTGTCAGACCGCTCTCGCGGGAGATGTTCATCCGTCCTGGCGATTGCGGAATGGCGGCGAGCAGCGCCGCCTGCGCCCAGGAGAGGTCTTCGACCGGCTTGTCGAAATAAAAACGCGCCGCGTAGGCGACGCCATGTCCGTTGAGACCATAAGGCGCGAGCCGCAGATAATGCGCGAGCGTCGCTTCATGGCCGTGACGCGCGATGATCGCGAGCGCTGTTCCCGCCTGCATCAGCTTTTCGGCGAAGCTGCGCGGGCGCTCCGTCTGCATGCGCGCGACCTGCATGGCGATCGTCGAGGCGCCCTCGCGTCTGCCGCGCGTCGTCATATTGCGCCATGCGGCGCGCGCCAGCGCGCGCAGGTCAACGCCGGGATGATCGTAAAAGCGGCGGTCTTCGAGAGCGAGCGTCGCGCGCGCCACGCGCTGCGGAATTGAGGCGAGCGGCCAATAGCCGTAATCGACGCGCAGGGTTTTGGTCGCAGGATCGCGAGTCTTCTCGCCGATTTGTGTGAGAAAGGCGCCGTTGCGATCATAGACGATGGCGCTGGCGCGCGGAGAAATAAGCTCGGCGCGCGACAGCGCTTCATACGAGAGCCAGGCGGCGGTTGCAATGAATGTCGCGATGAGAGCAAGAAAGATTGGGCGCGCGAACCCTCTCCCGCTTGCGGGAGAGGGTGGCCCCGCGAAGCGGGGTCGGGTGAGGGAGAACCCAGCGACCCTCATCCGTCATGCTTCGCATGACGCCTTCTCCCGCAAGCGGGAGAAGGCGCGCGTCGGCGTGACGTCGCTAACTTTCATTGCTTCCCAATCTCCACGCGCCCCCCCGCGCTCGTCGCGCGAAGGCCCTTCTTGTACATCGCTGCGACAATCGCCGGCGGCTGCGTATAGGCGCCCGCCGTTTGGGCGCGGAGGCGAAAGGCGAAGCGGTAGGCTCCCTTCGGCAGCGAATCATAGGCGTAGAACACCCGGTCATCGCCAAAGGCGACCCATGTCGGCTGCAGCGTCGGCGCCATTGAGGGCTGCGCTTCGGCGGGCGCCGTGGCCAGATTGGGATTGAGCGGCTCGAAGCCCGCGGCGAGCGGGATCGAAATCGCGATATGCGTGCGATCCTCGGGATTGACCACTTCCGCCGTCTCTTCGATGAGGTCGCCCTGCTTCACCTGCAAAACGCCGTCGCGAGCTTCGATCTTTTCTGGGGCTTTGCCGCTTTCGATGCGCCAGCCCTGCCGCGTGATCGTAAAGCCGTCGCTCGTCGCCTGCGCCTTTGCGCCCGGCTCCGCCGGCATGTAGCTTGTCTCGATCATCGCGACGAGCGGCGTGTTGGAGCCGTTGGCGATCTTCAGCGGCGCGTCGCTGCTGGAGACATGGCGGACGACCGGCGTATTGGCGTCGAGCGTCAGCGCGCGATCCTGTCCGCCATCGTTGAAGGTCACGCCGATCGGCGCGGTCGGCCGCCGCCACCCCTCGGCCAGCGCTTCGATCGCCGCGGCGTCAGCGTTGGTCGTTCCCCAGCCGTCGCCTTCGCCCAGCCGCAGCAGCGCATCGCGCAGCGCATTGGCGCGCGGATCCCCTGAGGCGGTGAGCGCCGCGGCGCGCACCATTTCGGCGAGGCTGCGAGTCTCGGAAGGCAGAATGATCGGCGAAGCGCTCTCCGCCGCCTGTCCGGCATAGACCTGCACGCCGTTGCGGCTGGCGAATTTCACGCGGCTCCACATCGTATCGATCAGCGCCGCGACAGCCCGCTGATCGACATTGGGCAGAAGCGCGGCGGCGGAGGCCATCTGCGCGACGCTGATATTGGGCAGGAAGTCGGCGCGGCGCGAAAATTCAGCGACATAGGAGTCGTCGAGCTTGCCGCCTTCAGCCAGCGCCGAAAGCGCCTCGACGCGCTCGCGCAATTCATCGCCCGACAGCAGTCGCGGATAATCCGAGCGCAATGACAATTTCAGGATATTGGCGAGACGATCCAGTAGCGTCTTGTCGATCGGCTCGCCGGCGCGTTCCGCCCGCGCAAGGAAATCATAAGACCAGGCGGTCAGCGAGACCGTGCCGCGCGAACGCGGCCAGAAGGCGACGAGCCCGTCGGCGTCGATCGACTGGTCGATGATCTGCGCCGTCGATTTCACATTGGCGGAGACGCGATCCTCGAGCCCCGCCGCGGCGAGAATCGGCCCGAAGCTCTTGAGCGCAAGTCCGCCGCGCGCGAGCGACAGCCGTTGCTCGGTGCAGCCATAGGGATATTCGACAAGCGCGTTGAGTCCGGCGACGAGCTTCACGATCGACGGATCGGCGGCGACGATCGTCTCGCGCGAGAAACTGCCCGGCCGCGCCTGCGCGCCAGCAGGAGCAATCGTCTTGGTTTCGCCGGGCGCGATCTCGACCAATTCGAAGCGTCGCGTCGCTTCGCGATCTCCCTTCACCGGCAGAGCGATCTCGACCGCGTCTTTCGCATGGTCGGCATCGCGCTCGATGCGGAAGCCGAGCGTCGCGTCGCCTGAAAGCCCAGCCGGCGCCGCAGCGCGCAGATCGACGCGCACCGGCTTGTTCTGCGTCCATTCGATTTTGCGGCTCGTCTCGCCCGAGAGCGTCAGGGCCGGCGCCGTAATCGACGCCTTGCCTGCGCCGCCGGGCCCTTCGACGATACGCGCGACAAGACCGATGTCGAAAGCGTCGCCCGGTCGGATGAAGCGCGGCAACGCCGGCTGCGCGACGAGCGCCTGACGGATCAGCAGTTCGCCGCCGGCCGCGCCGAAACGGTCCGGTCCGCTCACCGCCTTGGCGCGCAGCTTGAACACAGTCAGCGTATCGGGAAGCTGCACCTTGATTTTAGCGACGCCGTCGGGGCCGATCTTCACGCTCGGCAGATAGATCGGCACGGGCGTGAAATTCTTGCGCACGGAAATATTGTTCTCGGCGCCCCATTCCTGCAGGTCGTCGCCGTCGCCGCCGGCGATCTCCTCCAGCGGAATGTCGCCGAAAGCCATGTTGCGCGTGTCGCGCGCCGCCATTTTGGTTTCGCGCTCGACGATGAAGTCGGGCAGGGGATCGAGCGGTCGTTCCTTTGCGAGCGACAGCACCGCCTGATCGACCATCCAGAAGGTCGCTTCGCCGGATAGCGGCTTGCCGGCGTCGTCGGAAAGCCGCAGGGCGACCTCGACCGCGTCGCCCGGGCGCGCCTTGGCCGGATGGTCGATCTTCACATTGACGATGTTCTTGACCGGCGTCACCTCGACCCATTTCGTCGCCGCGATGGTGACAGGCTTGCCCTGATCGAAACTCGCCGTCGGTTGCGGCGGCGCATCCTTCAGGCGTCCGCGCATGATCAGGAAATGCACGGCGAGCTTCGGCGTCTGCTCTTTCCTGACCGGCACGGCGTAGCGGCCGAAACCGTTGGCGATGTCGACGAACTCATAGTCGTAGACGCCGTTCGGTTGCTCGACGATGGCGAGCGCGCGGGCATTCTGGAACGGCGACTGAATGATGAGCGTCGCTGACTCGCCGGGCGCATATTTGTCCCTGTCGGTCGTGATCGTCGCGGATTCGGCGGGCGGCCGCGCGAAGGTGACAGGCGTATCGCCGCCGACGAAGAAGTCGACGCTCACCTGCTGCCGGCGCTTGAGCCTGTCATAGGCTTCTAACTGCACGACATAGACGCCGGCGTCGCGCGTCGCCAATTCGACTTTCTGCGCCTCCTTGGCGCTCGTCACCTTGCGTTCGATCAGGACGTCGTCCTGCGTCTGCGTGACGTATTTCGCCGCGCCCTGCGCGAAGTCGGACGCCTGCAGCGTCGAAATCCAATTGCGCTTGATGAGCCGCAGCGTCATCTCGAGGCCGACGACCGGCTCGCCCTTGCCGTCAATGGCGATGAGCTCCGGCGTCACGGCGCCGGGGCGCTCGACATAGCGCGGCGTCTTCACGCCGAGCACGAAGGGCGGCAGCGCGATGACGTTCTGCACATTGCGCACTTCGATGCCGTCGTCGCCCGTCACCGTCGCTTCGATCGAGTAGCGGCGCGGCTGCGCCGTCGGCTCGATCGCGGTGTCGAAGGTCATGCGCGCGGCGCCGCCGGCGTCGGTGCGTTGATCGCGCTCGAGCACGGCGGTCGATTTGAACTTGCCGTCGCCGGAGAAGCGCGCGTCGGTCGAAAACAGAAAGCCTTCGCGGCCTGGCGGCGTGAAGACATGCGGAAATTGCGCGGCCCGCCATTTGACGGGACGCTCCGCCGCAAGTCCGCCAGCGAAATAACGGGCGAGAAGATCGACGTCGAAGGTCCCGTCGAGCGCAACGGTCTGCGGCGCATTGAGCACGACCTCAAACGTCGGCAGTCGATAGGCTTCTTTCTTAAACGTGAACTGGCCGCAGGAAATGTCCTGAGCGGGCTCGGCGGCTTCGTTATCTCCCTCGACCGCTTCGTCCGATTCGGCTTTCTGCGCTTCGGCCTTCTTCGCCTTTTTCGGCGCATCCGGTTCGAACCGCGCCGAATAGTCGCCCGTCGCCTGAGTTTGCGCATCGAACTTGTGATAGAAGCCGCCGGCTGCGTCGAGCTTCACCGGAATGCGCCATTCCTGATTGGCGGGCCCTGTCACGACAAGCGTTCCGCCGGTCTTCGTCAGGCTGAGGGCGCCGCCGCGGTAGCTGCGCACGAAGCCCTTGATGTGCGCGAATTCTTCCGGCCGATAAATGGGCCGCTCCGAGAAGAGATGGCAGAGCGTGCGCGGCTTTTCGGCGCGCGGCTGGTCAGCCTCGCTCGTCCAGGCGAGCCATTCCGATTCCGGCTTCGACCAGATTTCCCGCGAATATTCCGATGGCGCGCTGTTGGGGTCGATGACCAGCGTGTCGAGCCCCTTGTTGGCCACGATGCGGCGCGCTTCGCCGGCGCCGCGCTTGTCTGGCGTCCAGGAGAAGAAGCCGGAAGCGTCGGTCGTTCCGCTCGCGAGCGTGACGAATTTTTCGTCCTTGATCCCTTCGACGCGGATTTGCGCGCCGCTCACGGGCTGCGTCGTCGACAGCGACGTGACCGCGAAACGCACCCGCGTCGGCTCTTCGATGGCGGACAGCGAGAGATCGGTGATCTGCACGCGCAGCCAGCGGCGCTTGTCGTCATCGACGGCGCGCAGACCGACGAGATAGGTTCCCGGTTGATCGCGACCGCTGACCTTGGCGAAATCCTCCTTCAGGTCGACGCCGAATTTCGCATCGGGGCCATTACGGCGGATCGGCAGATCGACGAGCCGCGACACCGCGGGAGATCCCAGCGACTTGACGCGCTGCTTGATCGCCTCCGCCTCGATGTTGGCGATCTCGCTCCAGGACTTCGGCTCGTTGCCGGGCAAGGGCGGCGCGTCGGAATCGCTCGTGTCGACGCCATGCGCCGGGAAGGGAAAAAAGTCGCGCGACAGCGGATCGATGGCGTGGATGCGGATGTCGGCGCGGTCATAGCCGCGGCCGCGCAGCGGCAGCAGTTGCGGGCCAAAACGCTCGGCGACGCCATAGCCGGCATCCCATTGCAGCGCCGGCGCGTCGCGGGTGAAGGCGAAGCGCTGCGAGAAGGCGTTCGCCAGCGCGCGTCCTTGCGAGTCTTTCAGCGCGCTTGCGGCGATGGAGAGCTCGTAAACCTGGTCCGACAGGAACTTCGCGACGATGCGCAGCCGCCTGCCGTCGATCTCGACGGCAAGATCGTCGACGGGCGGCGTGATCCGCAGCGCCTCGCGCGCGCGCAGAATGTCGATCGTCTCGGGCGTCGCATTAAAGGAGAGTGTGAGCTGCCGTTTGCTCGCCGGCGCATAGGGGATGGCGGCGGCGTCGCCTTCCTCTTCGCTGCTCTCGGGCGTCGTAAGATAGGATGCGCAACGCAACACGTTTTCGGCGCGGTCGTCGTTCCAGCCGTGGCCGCAGCTGGCCTCCGTGGCCGCGAAGGGCGGGGCGGTGCGCAGCCGCAATTCATAGGTCTGGTCGTCGAGTCCGGCTTCGTCGGAAAGCCGCAGCCGCAGGATGGCGACGCGGCCGTCGGCGATCCGTTCACGGAAACGGATGACGTAGGTCTGCTCCTCGGCGCGCTCGCCCCGCTCCAGCGCGCGGATCTCATAGGCGGAAGCGCTGAGCAACTGTCCGCCTTGCGGCGAAACGCCCGGCGCGGGACGAATTTCGATCGTCAGCAGCCGCGTGAGCGCGGCGACGTCGACCGGCTCGGCGAAGGTGAGGGCGATCTGCGTCAGTTCGAGCTGCGGATCGGCGCCCTCGGCGGGATTCGTGGAACGCGGCGTCGGCAGCAGCGCGACGAGTTTAATCTCCGTCGCGCCGAGCTTCACGTCGACGCGCGATAGCGGTTTCCAGGCGTCGGCGGGACGAAATTGCAGCGCGCGCGGACCGAGCCAGCGCCATTCGCCGGTGGGCTGCGGCGTCATCGCCACATATTTTTGCGGCGTGTCTTCCGCGCCGCCGGCCTTCGGCCCCGTGTCGCTCGAAAAGAACACCGTCACCGGATCAAAGGCGCGCAAAAACCGATCCGGCGCGACGCGCGCGCCATCGGCGCGCTGCGCGCGATCGAACACGGGCGGGGCCTCGGCGTGCAGCGGCGCCGTCGCGGCAAGGAGCGCGCAGAGAGAGAGAAGCAGAATGTTTTTCATCGCCGCGCCTTTCGCAATCATTGCGCCTTGCTTTTCTTCATGCCGGCTTTGTCGAGCAGTTCCGCGACGATCTCCGCCGGCGGCGCGTTCGCTGGCGGCGACAGTCCGACGATCGCGACGCGAATCGTCGTCGCCGGCGCGTCGGCGGGCGTGCGCGCCTCGATAAAATACCGGCCGGGCGAAAGCGTCATCGTTTGCGCGACGCCGTCGCCGAGCGTCTTGCCTTGCGCATCCATGAGCCGCGCGCTGACTCGGTCGGGTTCCGCGCGCACGCCGAGGCCGATGTTGCGCGCGTCCTTCACCTCGAAGCTGAAGAGCGCGCTCGCGCCGGGCGAGACCGCCACCGCGTCGTTCACGCCTTCATGCGCCTCAGTAACGGGCTGCGTCGAAATATCGAGCATGCCGGACAGTGCGCCTTCGTAGGGCGCGTAAATGTCGAGCGTCGCGTCGCCCGGCGTCATGTAGCGATGAAGATCGACGCCATTGGCGAAAGCGAGCGTCTCCCGCCTGCCATTCTGCGTGAAGCCGACGATCGCCGGCGCGCCGCCGGTCGCTCTCAACAGCGCCGGCTTGTCGCCCTTGATCGAAAAGCGCATCGCCGCGCCCTCTAACGCCACGCGCTGCGGCGGATTGAGCGCGCGCGCCGAGACCGCGGACCAGGGCGTGGCGCCGGCGCGCTCGATCCAGAAGGCGACGAGCCCGGGTCCATGTTCGATGATCGCTTCGCCCGCCCCATCAAGCGCAATGTTCTCGCCGCGTGAAACACGGCCGCTGTTCGATATGACCGTCGCCTGCGCGCCGCTGACGATCAGCCTGTCGTTTTGCTGCGCGTCGAGCGGCAGTACGATTTGCCCCGCAGCCGGGAAGAAGCGCGTAAATGCGCGCGTTGCGCCGAGCCGTCTGTTCTCGCCCGGCTCGCGCGCGATGCGCGCCGGCAGCGGCGCTTGCGTCATGTTGACGAGAAGCACGCGCGATTTGACGCCGTGCAGAATGCGCGACGTGGCGGCGCCATCGCTGAAGACGACGCGCGGCTGCGCGAAGGCGGCGAGCCCTCGGGCGAGATCGAGCGCGAGCGGCCCGGCGGCTTCATCCATATCAATGGGTAGCGCGCTCATCGGCGGGACGATTCCCGAAAACAGCGCGCCGCCTTTGATCGCCGGCAGCGTCTCGACGTCAATGGCGCCAAGCGCGACGCGCATCGGCGCGCTGCCTTCACCGTTCCAGAGCGCGAGCGGCGTGTCGCCGGCAAGCGCCAGCGCCGCGCCCTTCGCCACGCCGACGCCGCGTCCGCCATCAAGCGCCGGCTGCGTAAAGGCGGATCGCGCGAGCCATAGACGCAGCTTGCCGGCGGCTGGCGCGAGCGGAACGAGATGCGCGCGCTCGCCTTCGCCGATGTCGAGCGAAATCTCGGCGCCCTTCCAGTCGAAAGCGGCGACGCCGACCGGCGACGCGCAGTCGCCGCGCCCCATCAGCCACAGTTCTTGCGCTTGCGGCGCGAGCGGTCCGGAGCGCGCCGCGCGCAATAATGTTCCCGCCATCGAGCCGGCGGCGATGTCCTCCTTCGACGCTAACGTTACGAGGGCCGCGTCGGGGGTTGCGATCTTGGCGACGCAGACCCCCGCGACGCCGTCGACGGGGTCAAGCGCGACTTCGCCAAGCTTGCGCGCACGGCGTTCGACGGCGCGCGCGGCGAGCGTGATTGGCGCGTCTTCGCCGCCGATCGCCCAAACGACCGCGCGCAGTTCGACGTCGCCGGCCGCAGGCCAGGCCGCAACGGGCGCGCGTCCGCGCTCGACGCCGATCGCACGCCATTTGCCGTCGGCGTCGCGCCGTTCGATCGAGATCGCGACGTCGGCTTCGGAGCGCGCCGCAATGAGCGCGAGACTCGCCGAGGGAGCAGGCGGCAGAGAAAGGATATGTGCGCCGGCGCCGTTCAGCGTCTTGTCGCCCGAGAGCGCCAGTGCGCCGTCATTCTTCTCGGCAGGCAGCGCGAGGCGAAGCTCGACGCCGCTGAGAGGCGCATCCTCGCTTTCCGCGACGTCCCCTTCGCTGGAAGGTTCTTGCGCTTCCTCGCTCGGCGCTTCTTCAGTCTCCACTGGGGCGCTTGGCTGTGCGCCGAGTCGTTCGAGTTCGAGCCGGTAATTTCCCGCTGGCAGCCGCCGCGACAGCGCGACATTCCAGTCATCGGCGCGTGGCTGCAGGCGCTCGATCACGTCGCCCCTACCGTCTTTCAGCACGCCGATTGTTTCGATGTCTCCGAAGCTCGCAAGGTCGACGACGCTGTCCTTCGCCAGCGCGAAATCGACGTGCGTCGGCGGCTGAACCGCGCGTGGCGCATCGGGCTGCAATTCCTTCGAGTCGAGCGAAACGTCGTAATCGAGGCGATCGTCATGGGCGAGGCTTCGCGCCTCAACTCGATAGTCGCCCGCCGACAGCTTCGATTTGAACGGCCTGCCCGCAGCGACTTTGCCGACGCTCTCCTTCTCGCCTTTGAAAATTTCGCCAATCATGCCGTCGCCGATCGAAAGATTGATCTCGGCGTCGCCATGGAGCGCGAAGCGCCAGACGTCGGGCGCGCGCGGCGCATCGCGCGCCTGCGGTTCGCGCCATTGCAACCTCTGGGCTTTGCCGAAGGGCAGGGGATGCGGACCATGCCCTTCCAGCGCCGTCGCGGCGACGATCGGCGTCAATCGCGCGACCATCCGCGCTTCGACGTCTTTCGGCATGACGACGAGCCGATAGACGCCTTTCTCGAACCGCCGTGTGACTCGCTGCATTTCGCCCGGCGCCGCGAGCGGCCAGCCGTCGGCGTCCTCCAATCTCGCGCGCCATTTCTGTTTCACGCCGAGTAGCTCGATGCGATAGTCGCTCTCGCGCGTGATCTCGATCGGCACGATCGCGCCCCTGCCGGAATCGAGGGTCGCGCGCGCGATTCCCGTATCGACGAGTTTCGCCGTCGGCGCGAGTGTCGCAGGGGAGACGGCAAGGCCGAGATGGCCGGCGGAGTCTTTCGCGGTGACAGCCGCGCGATAGGCGCCGGCGCGCAGAAAGGCCGTCACCAGCGCATTGTCGCCGGGTCCGTTTGCTTCACCCTCGCCGAGCCGCGGCGAGACGTTCGCGCCGACGCGCAGCGCCGTCTTCATGCGCCCCAGCGTTTCGACTCGGAAAAGCCCGCCTTGCGCGACGTCGAAGCGCAGACGCTTCGTTTCGTCGCGGGCGAGATCGAAGAAGGCCGGACGCGCGACTGAGGCTGAAAGTGGGGTGGACGCAGGCTTGCCTGCTTCATCCATCTTTGCCGGCGTCGGTTCGGGAACGAAGATGAGTCCGAGCGCGCGCGGCTTTTCCGCGGCCGCGATGTTTATCGTCGTCAGACGTTGCGCGTTCTCTTCCTTTGGATCGGCGAAGCTCAGCGCGACGTCGGCGCCATGCGCATCGCGCGCAATCGCCTTGCCGGTCTTGGGAAGCCGCACCGGCAGCGCGACGTCTTTGCCGGCGTCCTGCCAGAGCGCCAATGGCGCCTTGTCGAGTTCAACGGGAAGCGCGACGACGCGCGGGCCGGTTAGGAGTTGCGGCGCGACATTCGCCAAAATCAGATAGGAGCCGTCCCTTTCGAGAGTCTGCGTCCCGAAGGAAATAGTGGAGCGCGAAGGCGCCGCCGCAGGCGCTGCAACAGAAAGTCCGGGCGGCCCGAGCGTCACGTCGATGACGCCGCCGGAATCGCCTTTCGGCTCGAGCTTGAGAAAATAATAGCCCGCCTGGAGATCGTAGCGCGCCGGGTTCTTTCCATCTGCGCGGGGCGCCAGCGCGCCAAGCGCCGGTTCGATCGAAGCGTCGACCTTGACGCCTTTCGCATCGATGGCGACGAGCCCGTCGCGCGTCGCCTCGAAGAGAATCGACGTCGGCCCGAAGAGATTGAACTTTCCCCGCCACGCCTTTCCGGCGCCGATGCGCGGCGCGTCCGAGGCGATCACCCGCGTCTTGCCGTCCTTCTCGATCCGCGCAAAGAGCGCCGTCGCCGGCGCTTCGTCGCCGCCGTCGCCGGCAAGATCGACGCCGACAAGATGCGGACCTGACGCTTCGAATGTTTCGCGGTCGGACTGACGTAGACCGCGCAGCGTGAACGCCTGACCCTCGTAGCCGGAGACTTCAAGACGCGCGTTTGTCTTGCCGTCGGACGCCAGCCTTACGTTTGCGGACGGCGTGCGGCTGGTCTTCGAGATCGTCGCGATTTCTCTCGATACGTTGCGCCGCGCTTCAAGCCGCGCCGGCGTCGTCTGCGCGAGGTCGAGACGGAAAGCGTCATAGCTTGCCGGCGCGTCGAAACGCTCGGCGCCGAAGGGGCCGATCACGCCCTCGGCGACGCCAGCCGCCAGCAGCGCCGGCGCGTCGAGCCGCATCAGGAAGGGCTGCGCCGCATCGCCTTGCGCCCAGACCAGCTTCTCGCCGCCATAGGCGGTGACGACATAGCGGCCCGGCTCCAGCGCGCCCTCGACACGCAGCCGAGTCATCGCGCGGCCCGGCTTTGTCTCGACCGTCTCCTGCTCGAAGGCGAGATCGACGAGTTCGCCGTCGCTACGCCAGACGCGCAAGTCGCTGAGCGCCCGGCCGATCGCTTCAAGGCTCACGCGACCCTCTGCGCCGACGTCGAAGGAATAGGAGCGTTGCTGCAGATCGCCGAGTTCACCGCTTTGGATGCGCCCTGGCGCGAGCGTCGGCTTCGACGGGCCGGCTTCGACGAACGCCTGCGCGAAGAGCGCGGCCTTGCCGCTCGCGCCTTTCACGCCGAAAACCCGTAGCTTGTAGACGCCCTTATCGAGCAGCGCGTCGATGCGTCCGTCGCGCAGGCCGGGCGCGCCGCTTGAGTCGAGCGGGCCGGCGATCATGTCGACGAGTTCGATGCGCGCGCCGGAGGGACTTTTTGCACGAATCGAATAGCGGCCTGGCGCCGGCACGGCGATGAGGCTCGCCCCGTCGCGATCCGCCGCCAACTCGCCTGGCGTAAAGCTGATCGAGCTTGGCTTGGCTCTTGTCTCGGCGATGGCGTTCTGCGTGGCGCGCCACAACGGCTGCGCAAAATACGCCGCAAAGGCGGCGACAAGAGAAAACGCGATCCGCCGCATGAGCGCACCGTAAGCCAGCGGCGGACTTGCCGGAAAGGCCGCGCCGCCGCTGGAGTCAAGCATAGGCCGCGCGCCGCGCCTGAGTCGAGAGCCACGCGCCTCTCGTTGCGCCGACGATTCGTCCATGCCGCTGTCCCACGCGCTTGTTTGGCCGGCGCCATTTGGAGCCGACGGGAATATCTTTTAGGTTAGGTTCTGCGTCTGGGGATTGCGCGAGCGCACATCAAAACCAGGGAAGTCGGCATGCGTCGGTCGCTATTCGCCTTTGTTCTTTTCGGCGCGCTCTCCTGCGCTCAGCAGGCGGCGGCGATAAAGCTGACGCTCGCCTACCCGGCGGTGCTGCGCGCGGGTCCAGAGGAGAATTATGCGGCGATCACGACCGCGCCGGCTGGGACGGAGGTCAAAATCTTGCGCGACGATCCAAGCTGGACGCGCATCGCCATCGACAAGAAGCGTTTTTTTGTCGCGACCCTAGAGCTCGTGTTCATGTCGTCTAGGGTCACCCAGACGTCCGGCTGCGATTTCGGCTATCCCTATTCGGGCAGCACGCAATATTTTGCCGAGCCGCTGACGGAGCTGCGCCACAGCTGGCCGCTGGGCGAACTCCTCGGCTCTCATAACCGCTTTCCTTGCTAGATCACAGGCTGTCGCCGGCGCGCGCCAGTTCGACTTGCGGCGACCGCGTTCCCGTATCCTCGAACTTCGCCCGATAGACGACGAAATTCTCCATCACCCGCTGGACGTAATTGCGCGTTTCGGTGATCGGAATCCGCTCGACCCAGTCGATCGGATCGACATTGGGCTTGCGTGGGTCGCCATAGGCGTCGATCCATTGCTTCACCCGACCGCCGCCGGCGTTGTAGGCGGCGAAGGTGAGGAGATAGGCGCCCCGATATTCGCCCAGCAGAATGCCGAGATGCGCCGCGCCGAGCTGAGCGTTGAAGGGCGGGTCGCTCAGCATCCGCGACATGTCGAAGCTGACGCCGCGCATAAAGGCGGTGTGCCGCGCCGTCGAGGCGATCATCTGCATCAGGCCCATGGCGCCGGCGGAGGAGACGGCCTTGGGATCGAAGGCGCTTTCCTGGCGCGCGACGGCGAAGACGATCGAACGGGACGCGGAGCCAGGAAGCGCGTTGAAATCGGGAACGCCGTAGGCGGGGAAGGCGACGTCGTCGAGCGCGATTCCCCTATAGGAGGCGGCTTTGCCGAAAATGAGCGAGAGTTTCGCGTCGCCCTGGCGCGCAATGACCTCTCCGAGCGCCGCGACCTGCGCCTCGTCCTGCAAATATTTTGCGCTATCGAGCGCAAGCGGCGCCGCGACCTCCTTCTGGCCCACGGAGAACAGCAACTCCGCGACGCGAACCGCTTCGGCTCGGCTGTCGCCCGCGGCGGCTGTCGGCGGCGGGCGAAGCGGGCGCTCATCGGCGCCGAGGCGGGAATTGGCGAGCTGACCGTAGAACGTCGTCGAATGCGCAGCCGCCTGGAGATAGAACTTGCGCGCTTTGGAGTCGTCCTCGGCGTGCGCGGCTTCCGCCGCACGTCCCAGCCAATAGTACGCGCGAGACTTTTGCAGCGGAGTCTCGGCGACCTGCGCAAGCCGCGTGAAATGGCGCTCGGCCTTGATCGGGTCGTTCAAGAACCGCAGGGCGATCCAGCCGGCGTTGAATTCAGCGTCGACCTTATTGCTGGTCTTGGCGGCGGCGTGATCCGCGCAAAGCGTGTAAGCGGTCTGCGGATCCCCCTGGTCGAGAAGCTTGCGGGCGACGATGCGCCGCTCTTCCCACCAAACGTCGCCGTCGACGACCTTCTCGATGTCGCGCGGCGCATTGCGCAGCAGCGCGCCCGCTTCAGCGAATTTCTTGTCGTTACGCAGCTTGTGCACGCGTCCGTAAAGCAGTCCGGGATCGTTCTGCACAGACGCCGGCAAAGAAGCCGCCAGCTTTTCGACGCCGGAGATGCGCGCGCGGGCGAGCAGCGTGACGTCCTTGCCGGCGAGCTCGGCGGTGCGCAACGCGAGCGTGTTCTTTCCAGCGTAGAGCAGACGATCGGCGCGGAACTTGTGATCGGCGGGGGTCAGAAGCTCGCCGAGCTCCTTATTGAAGGTCGTGTCGAACCCCTGTCCGATATCCTCGTTGCGCCAGGCGTCGCGCGCCAGCGCCGCCGCCGATTCGAAATCGCCTTCGCGTGCGATCGCCCGCGCCAGGGCATATTTGCCAAAGCCGGTGAGCGGCTTGTCGTCCGCGAACCAGGCCAGCACGCTCTTGTCGGCGTGGCGCTCGGCGACGAGCGCCTGCTCGCCGCGACGACGCAACCAGTCGCCGGCGGGCCAATCGGGGTGAGCCGCAAGGAATTCGGCGATGCGCCTGAACCCGGCTTCGTGGGCATGAAGCCGAAGGCCGGTCCAACGCGCGGCGGCCTCGGCAAGCGGCGCATGGAGCCGCGACGCGGCGTCGTCGCCTTGCGCGAAATCTCCGGACCTGTATGCGGCGACCGCCTGGGTGAAAACCTCGGCGTCGTCTCCCAGCAGGGCGGCGGCGGGATGCGCGAGCGCGTCGACGTTGAGCCGGTTCTGCGCAGGCGCATAGGCGACGATCGGCGGCAGCGCGCCTTCATCGGCGGCAAAGAGCGAATTTTCCAGAGGATGCGCCGCCTCATCGTCGCCGCGTTTGCGCTCGACGAATTCGCGCACTGTCTCCTGCAACGTGCCGACCCGCGAGCGCCAGGCGCCGAGACTGAAGGGAATCGACGGCGTCCAGCGCGAGGCGGTTTTGCGTTTCGCCTCGCCGTCGCCAAGACGGTCAAGGCCGGTGAAAGCGGGCGCCGCAATTACGAGGGCGGCGATGCCGACCGTCAGTTTGAACCGTGTCGCGACGCGTCGAGGCAACATCATCAGCGCGTTTCCCTACTGGTGTGAAAAAGCTGCGCTCATTTGGTTTACGAAGGGTCAACTTCGCGCGCCGGCTGTCTTCGACCTCTCGTCGTCTCCCATTATCGCGTGGGGCTTATAGCACAGTGTCGGGCTTTATAAGTGGGGCTTTCCTCGACGCAGCCCAACCGCTATGAAGGGCGTTCAATCCTAGCGACGCGATTACGGCGGCTCTGAGGCGTAGGGAAAGCTTTGATTCTATGAGTGGAAAGCCGATTTTTCATGGGTCGATGACGGCCCTGGTCACGCCGTTTTCCCATGGAGAGGTCGACTATGACGCCCTGCGCGCGCTGATTGACTGGCAGATCGAAAATGGAACGCATGGCCTCGTGCCCGTCGGCACCACGGGCGAGAGCCCGACGCTGAGCCATGAAGAGCATGGGCGCGTCATCACCGAGACGATCCGCGCCGCGCGCGGGCGCGTGCCGATCGTCGCCGGCGCGGGCTCGAACAACACCCGCGAGGCGATCGCCATCGCTGGGCATGCCGAGCGCGCGGGCGCCGATGGGCTGCTCATCGTCACGCCTTATTACAATAAGCCCAATCAGGAAGGGCTATATCTGCACTTCAAGGCGATCAACGACGCCGTCTCGATTCCCATCATCATCTACAATATTCCGCCGCGCTCGGTCATCGATATGAGCGTCGAGACCATGAAGCGCTGCGCCGAGTTGAGGAATGTCGTCGGCGTGAAGGACGCGACCGGCAACATCGGCCGCATCTCGCTGCAACGCGCGGCGATGGGGCCGGAATTCATCCAGCTTTCGGGCGACGATCTCACGGCGCTCGCCTGCATGGCGGCGGGCGCGCATGGGTGCATCTCGGTCGTCGCCAACATCGCGCCGCGGCTTTGCGCCGATCTGCAGAACGCCTGTCTTGCCGGCGACTACGCCAAGGCGCTGGAGATTCAGGACAAGCTGACGCCGCTGCATGTCGCGACTTTTGTTGAGGCCGGCGTCACGGGCGCAAAATACGGGCTGTCGCTTCTGGGCAAGGCTCAAGAAGAGGTGCGTCTTCCTCTGGTGCCCTGCACGCAACCCACTAAGGATCGCATACGCGCGGCGATGATCCACGCCGGCGTGCTCCCCGCCTAAGGCGCCAGAGTCGCGTCTCTCCTTCATCGAGACGCTTTGAGGAAAATCAGTGGCCGCAAAGCCGGATCCGAATTTCAAAGTCGTCGCCGATAACCGCAAGGCGCGCTACAATTACGAAATCGGCGAAATTTTCGAAGCGGGGCTGGCGCTGACCGGCACTGAGGTGAAGTCGCTGCGCACGGGCAAGGCGACGATCGCCGAAAGCTACGCCCATGTCGATCGGCAAGGCGAGGCGTGGCTCGTCAACGCCAACATTCCCGAATATCTCGCCGGCAACCGCTTCAACCATCCGCCGAAGCGGCCGCGCAAACTGCTGCTCAAGTCGCGAGAGATCGCCAAGCTCTCGCAGGCTATTGAGCGCGAAGGCATGACGATCGTGCCGCTGAAGCTCTATTTCAACGCCAAGGGCAGGGCCAAGCTGCAAATTGCCCTCGGAAAGGGCAAGAAGCTGCACGATAAACGCGAAGTCGAAAAGAAGCGCGACTGGAGCCGCGAAAAAGGCCGGCTGTTGCGCGCGCGCGGCTGACCCCGACCTACAAAAATTCGGCGCCCCGATATCGAGACGCCGAACCTCTGGTGTTCCGTCGGGACCTTGCCGTCACTCGCCGTCTTCCTCTTCGGCGTGAGCGGCTTGCGGTGCGGGGCGAGGACGCTCCTGATACCGCTGCATGCGCTCTGCGCGCTCGCCCGGATCGCGGCCGATCTTGCCGACAAGATGGATAAGGTCGATGAATTCGTCGGCCTGCCGACGCAATTCGTCGGCGATCATCGGCGGCTGGGTGGTGATCGTCGAAATGACCGAAACCCGCACGCCGCGCCGCTGCACGGCCTCGACCAGCGACCGGAAGTCGCCGTCGCCGGAGAACAGAACCATGTGGTCGATATGCCCGGCCATTTCCATGGCGTCGACCGCGAGCTCAATGTCCATATTGCCTTTAACTTTGCGGCGGCCGAGCGAATCGACGAACTCCTTGGTCGGCTTGGTCACGACCGCATAGCCGTTGTAATCCAGCCAATCGATCAGAGGACGGATTGACGAATACTCCTGGTCCTCGATTAAGGCAGTGTAGTAGAACGCGCGGATGAGGCGGCCCTTGCCCTGGAATTCGCGGAGCAAGCGCTTATAATCAATATCGAATCCGAGCGATTTCGCGGTCGCGTATAAGTTCGCGCCGTCAATGAACAACGCAGTTCGTTCGATATCTGCCATCTTAGTCTCACGGTCGGGTTAAGGTGTTAACGCGGGCGGCGCCGGCTAACGCCGTCAACCCGCAGTTTCGGCGTTTCGCACAATCTCAACGTCCGGCGCCTAAATTAACAAATCGCGACTGAGCCGTTCTCGCTGCATTCGCCGGCTAATCACAGCCATCTTTGAAAAGCGCCGCACGCATCTCTAGCAAATACATCGCCTCTCCATGTCGCAGCGTCAAGAGGAACTGCGTTTTTTTACGGGGCCATGAGTGGGCATTTTCTAGAAAAAATCCGCTCAGCAGCGTCAAAAAAAATCGCCCGCGCGTCTAGAACCAAGAGATTATTGCCTAATTTTCCTAATTGGCGTATCAGCGCTACTCCCGAACCGAATGGAGCTTGACAGCAGATGGCGCGCGTTACTGTCGAAGATTGCGTCGACAAGATCGAAAATCGCTTCGACCTTGTCCTTCTCGCGGCGCATCGGGCGCGAAACATCTCCTCTGGTCAGCCGATCCTCGTCGATCGCGACCGCGACAAAAATCCTGTGGTCGCCCTGCGCGAGATCGCAGAATCGGCGCTCGCGCCGGAAGATCTTTCCGAGGATTTCATCCACTCGCTGCAGCATCACGTCGAAGTCGACGAGCCGGAGGCCGAAGCGGCGCCGGCCTTGACCCCCGCGGTCGCTGGCGAACTCGAAGTCGAGGGCCCCTTCGACCGGATGACGGAAGAAGACCTGCTGCGTGGTCTCGAAGGGCTTGTGCCGCCCGCAGAGGTCGAGGACGAAGCGGAGTAGGTTCGCCCGATCCCGCTGGCGGGGCGTTCGCGACGCGTCTCCGCCGCGACGTCTCCTGCCAGAGCTGCGCATTCGCGCATCGTCGCCGTTGGTCATGGGCGTTGGTCATGGTCGTTGGTCATGGCGGCCGGCGTGCGCTATTCTCGCTCAACACACTCGCCGCTCCGGCGCCGCTCGCTTGCCTTTTGCGTGGAATTTACGCTTGGGCGGCGGCCGGGTCGGCGCATAACCAGTCATTGGCGCCACGCGCATGATGCGTCAGTACGAACTTGTTGAACGCGTGCGGAAGTATAACCCGCGCGTCGACGAGGATTTGCTAAACCGAGCCTATGTCTACGCGATGAAGGCGCACGGGGCGCAAACCCGCGCCTCCGGCGACCCTTATTTTTCCCATCCGCTCGAAGTCGCAGCGATCCTCACCGATCTGAAGCTCGACGACGCGACGATCGTCGCGGCCGTTCTGCACGATACGCTCGAAGACACCGACGCCACGCGCGAAGAGATCGACCGGCTGTTTGGCGAACAGATCGGTAAACTCGTCGAGGGCCTGACCAAGATCGAGAAGCTCGATCTCGTCACCAAGCAGGCGCGGCAGGGCGAGAACTTCCGCAAATTGCTGCTCGCCGTCGCCGAAGACGTGCGCGTTCTGCTCGTCAAGCTCGCCGACCGCCTGCACAACATGCGCACGCTGCATTTCGTCCCGCAGGAAAAGCGCGCGCGCATCGCTCAGGAGACGCTCGACATCTACGCGCCGCTCGCCGGCCGCATGGGCATGCAGCGGCTGCGCGAGGAGCTCGAGGGCCTCGCCTTCCGGCATTTGATGCCGGAAGCGCATCAGACCATCGAGCAGCGACTGCACGATCTGCGCGCGAAGAACGGACGCATCATCAAGCGCATCGAGGACGAACTCACCAAGGAGTTCGAGGCGCGCGGCATCACCGCGGCGGTCACCGGACGCCAGAAGTCGACCTTTTCGGTGTGGCGCAAGATGGAGCGCAAATCGATCTCCTTCGAGCAATTGTCCGACATCTTCGGCTTTCGGATCATCGTCGGCGCGGTGGAAGACTGCTATCGCGCGCTCGGCGTCGTGCATACCAAGTGGCCAAACGTTCCCGGCCGCTTCAAGGATTACATCTCGACGCCGAAGCAGAACGACTACCGCTCGATCCATACGACGGTGATCGGTCCCGGCCATCAGCGCGTCGAACTTCAGATTCGCACCGCCGAAATGCATGAGATCGCGCGCTTCGGCATCGCCGCGCACGCGCTCTACAAGGATGCGGTCGGCGCGCATGGCCGCGAGCAGCTCGCCAAGGAAAGCCGCGCCTTCCGCTGGCTGCAGGAAACGCTCGATCTCCTCGCGCATGGCGACAATCCCGAGGAGTTTCTCGAGCATACGCGGCTCGAACTGTTTCAAGATCAGGTGTTCTGCTTTACGCCGAAGGGCGGATTGATCGCGCTGCCGCGCGGCGCGACGCCGATCGATTTTGCCTACGCCGTGCACACGAAGCTCGGCGATTCAGCCGTTGGCGCGAAGATCAACGGGCGCGTCGGCCCGGTGTTGTCGCAGCTCAAAAACGGCGACGAGGTTGAGATCATCCGCGCCGAGGGGCATGTTCCGCCGGCCGCCTGGGAGGGCGCGGTGGCGACCGGCAAGGCGCGCGCCGCGATCCGACGCGCGACGCGCGACGCGGTGCGCCAGCAATATGCCGGGCTCGGCCGCCAGATCGTTGAACGCGCCTTCGAGCGCGCCGGGCGCGTGTGGAGCGAAGAGAAACTGAAGGCGGCGCTGACCAGGCTCGCGCGGCCGTCGGTCGAAGACGCGCTCGCCGCCGTCGGCCGCGGCGAAATCTATTCGGGCGACGTCGTCAAGGCGGTCTATCCGGATTTCAGCGAAGAGCGCAAAGCCGGGCCCGCCGCCATCCGACCCGGCGAGCCGGGTTGGTTCGGCGTCAAGGCGAACGCCAATGTCGTCTTCAAGGCGCCCGGCGCGAAAGACGATGGCGGCGGCGCGATTCCGATTCGCGGGCTGCGCGGCGACGCGCCGGTGCGATTTTCGCCGGACGGCGGCGCCGTGCCGGGCGACCGCATCGTCGGCATATTCACGCCGGGCGAAGGCATCACCATCTATCCGATCCAGTCGCCCTCGCTCACCGCCTTCGACGACCAGCCTGAACGCTGGCTCGACGTGCGCTGGGATATCGAAGCCGGCTCTTCGGCGCTGTTTCCCGTCCGCATCGTCGTGACGGCGCTCAATGAGCCCGGTTCGCTCGGCGCGCTGGCGACGCTCATCGGAGAGACCGGCGCCAATATCGACAACATCAGCTTCAAGGCGCATTCGCCGGATTTCCGCGAAATGACCTTCGATCTCGAAGTCGCCGATCTGAAACATCTGAACGGCGTCGTCACGCGGCTGCGCGCGAGCGCTTTGGTCAGCAAGGTCGAGCGGATGATTGGGTAGCTAATTGGGGCGTGACCGTTTCAGGTCGTTTCAGATAGTTGCTCGAAACTATCGGTTGATCGTTTCAGCAGTAATTTCCTTCGTCATCTGAATGCAGTCAGCGGCCAATCCTCTGAGTTCCGACTCGTCCCAAATATCTTTTTTCCATGCCATTTTTTCATAGAAGCCCACAGCGTCGGGGGCTGCGTTGACCAACAAGGTCGTTATCCCGAGACGCCGTGCATAGGCTTCGACCAGAGATGAAAGCACGCTTCCGTGTCCCGACCGCCTGGCGCAATAGACACCAGCTTCACAACTCCCGAGCCGTGGCCAGCCTCGTCAAGGCGCACTGTGCCAATCGGTGCGATTTCCATTTGAGCCGATTGCGCGTAATTCCGGCGCGTCTTGACCCCCTCAACTCCGATGGCGCTTCTTTATATTTTGGACATCTTCGACAGCTTTTGCAGCTTGAGCAGGTCGAGAGCGAGCGTTGGGGCCTCCCCCGGCAGGCGGGTGAATCCGTGATGCAGGTAAAAGGCTTCGGCGTCGGGCGAGATCGCATGGACAATCACCAGCCGCGCCGAGACCTCCGCCGCCGCCCGCAGCGACCGCCGCACCACATCGGCAAGCAGCGCGCGCCCCAATCCCTTTCCCTGCCACGCGCGATCGATCGCCAGACGCCCGAGCGTCACCGCCGGAATCTGTCTCGGCATGTTCCGGCGCATGGAGCCTTTGACGTCCTGCGCGAGGATTTGCCCCATGCTCAGCGCAAAGAAGCCGACAATCCGGCCCGACCCGGCGGGGCAAATCACATAGGTGCGGCTGGCCGCGACTTGCATATTGTCCCATGCGCGATTGCGGAGCCAGTCATCGAGCACGGGTTCGCCACAGTCGAACGACGCCGCATCATGCGCTTGCGTCAATAAAACGGGCGGACTGAATAAAGGCGCTGCGTCAGTCACTCTGCCACGGGGCTTTGGATTGAAGGATGCGCTTCATGCCCGCCGCCTCGTCTTGCGTCGCTTCGGCATCCATCCAGTCCATGATTTTTTTGAAAGCTTTCGCGTCGGCGTAGAAGGTCGATTGGTCGAGCAGGATGTTTTTGGCCTCTTTGAGCGCCGAGGCCATCATGAATTGCGAACGGTTCGACCCCACCAGTTCCGCAGCTTGGTCAATCAGCTTCTTGTCCCGCGCGCGGGCGCGCAGGTGAATATTGACTTCGGCGGATGGGCGGGAGCGAGCGTTCATTTCGGTATCATATCAATGTGTGTTGACAACTACAACACAGCCGTATGGCGCGCGCGTCAAATGGCGGGCGCGCCGCCCCGTCCGACTCTATTTGAGCGGCAGATAGATTTCGGTCAGATGGCGGTGTTCGGGCGTGTCGTGATCGAGGTTCAGATAGTGGAAATAGACCGGGAAATCCCGTAATTCCTCTCCCGATTCCGGCAGCCAATCGCGATAGAGCGCGTAAACGCTCTCGCTGATCCGGTCGCGAGAACCGGCATGGATCATCATGGCGCAGCGCCCGCCCGGGATCGTCTTTGTGACGACGTCCTGCTCATTCGCGGGAACCGGCGCCGGCGCCGAGCCGCAAATGTCGAAGCGAAACTCCTCGGGCGGCGTCGTGTTGGGGTCGTTATAGGGCACGCCGTAGGTCTCGCATTGGTTGACCGGAGAAAGCCCCGACGACTTTCGCCAGGCGATAAAGCGCTGCACTGAGTCGTTGAGCAGCGCCGGCGCGCCGCGATGTTCGAGCGCCGCGACCAACACGGGTTCGACGTCGACGATTTTTACGTCCATCTCTTCAGTCCTTTCACTGGGTGGGAGGCTTATTCGAGATCGCGCGCTCCAGGACGCCCAGTCCGGCGTCTTGCGGAACGCGCTGGGCGTCTGGCCGAAGGCGGCCTTGAAAGCGCGGGAAAAGGATTCAGGATTTTCGAACCCCGAATCCAACGCGACGTCGATGATCGGCGCGGTCGGATTGAACGCCAGTCGATAAGAGGCTCTCTTGAGCCTCATGAATTGAATGTAGCGTGCGAGGCTAATCCCGCAGTGATGGGAGAACTGCCGATGGAAGTGGAACTTCGAAAAGTTCGCGACATCGCTCAGCGCGTCGACGGTCAGCTCTTCGTCGAGATGCTTGTCGATGTAATCCAGCACGCGGTTGATGCGTCGCGCATAGTCAGGTTCCTTTCGCCTTGTCTTGGTCTCCATGTTTGCATCGTAGCAAGCGCAACGGCCGGCTTCCTGACTGAAATTGCTCTTTACGCCGCTGGCGTCGGCCGCGTGGCCAATGACAAACCGTCCGTCTGCGCGCTATAGAGCGCAATGACCTCGCCGCCCCTTCGCCTCGGCGTCAACGTCGATCATGTCGCCACCGTCCGCAACGCGCGCGGCGGTCCGCGGCCCGATCCCGTGCGCGCCGCGCTGCTCGCCATCGAAGCTGGCGCCGACGGCGTCACCGCGCATCTGCGCGAAGACCGCCGTCACATCAATGACGCGGACATGGCCCGGCTGAAGGCGGCGATTTCGAAACCGCTCAATTTCGAAATGGCGGCGACCGAGCAGATGCTCGACATCGCCGTCGCGACCGCGCCGCACGCCGTCTGTCTCGTGCCGGAAAAGCGCACCGAGCGCACGACCGAGGGCGGCCTCGACGTCGTCGGCCAGCACGACTACCTGCTGCCTTACGTCGATCAGCTGACGCGGGAAGGCGTGCGCGTCTCGCTGTTCATCGAGCCGTCGACAGAGGCGATTGACGCCGCCGTGTTGATGAAAGCCCCCGTCGTCGAGCTCCATACGGGCGCCTGGTGCCACGCCGTCGAGGTCGGCGATATGGCGCGGGCCGAAGCGGAATTCGCGCGGGTCGCGCAAGCCGCCGCCTATGGCGCCGCCCTCGGCCTCGAAATTCACGCCGGCCACGGCCTCGATTATGAGACGGCGCGCCGCGTGAGCGCCTTGCCGCAGATCGTCGAACTCAACATCGGCCATTTTCTCGTCGGCGAGGCGATATTCGTCGGGCTCGGCGAGGCGATCCGGCGGATGCGGGAGGCGATGGAGCAGGGCCGGGCGCAAGCCTTTTAGGGCCAAGGCGCTGCCCGGTCGGCGCATCGCAAGCGCAAGCGCGGCGTTAGCGTTAATCCCGATCGGGCGGAGACGCGCTGGCTGAGCGCGCTAAGGTGGCGGGCGGTCATCCATTTGACGCCGGCCTGGGGCTATTCTTTGGCTTGGGCGAAGGTTCTCATGGAAGCTTTAGCGTGTTAAGCCGGGCGGCCGGGCGGGCCGACGCCGCCCAAATGCATGAGGAGTGAGTCGGCTTGAGCAGGAACGTTCCGGTGGCTGAAAAACGCGAAGAGGGCGGGGTTCTCGAAACCATCAAGGTCATCCTTCAGGCGCTGGCGATCGCGCTTGTCATTCGCACGCTGCTCTTTCAGCCGTTCAATATTCCTTCGGGCTCGATGATCCCGACGCTGCTGATCGGCGATTATGTTTTCGTGTCGAAATACGCCTACGGCTATTCGAATTACTCGATGCCGTTCGGCCCCGACATTTTTTCCGGCCGCATTCTGGCTTCGCCCCCCAACCGCGGCGACGTCATCGTCTTCAAGCTGCCGCGGGACAATGAGACCGACTATATCAAGCGCGTCATTGGCCTTCCCGGCGACCGCATCCAGGTCATCGACGGCCGGCTCTATATCAACGGCGTCATCGTGCCCCGCACCCCGCTCGAAAAGGAGGTGACGGAGAACCGCGAAGGCCGCGAAGTCCCCGTGACGACCTACGAGGAAACGCTCCCGGGCAACGGCGATCATCCCGCGGTCGAACATAAGATCATTGAAATCGAGGGCGATCACGGCATCAACGACAACACCGAGCTGTTCGTGGTGCCGCCCGACCACTATTTCATGATGGGTGATAATCGCGACAACTCCACCGATTCGCGCATCGCGCCAGAGCTTGGCGGCGTCGGCTTCGTGCCCTTCGTCAATCTCGTGGGCCGCGCCGAGATCATCTTCTTCTCGGTCAGGAAGGACGAATCGGCGCTCGCCTTCTGGCGCTGGCCATGGTCCGTGCGGTGGGACCGGCTGTTCCGGCCCGTTCATTGATCGGACGCACAGGCGCGACATGACGCGCGGCCGCGAGAAGGGGCTCGCTGAGCTCGAGGCGCGTATCGGACATGACTTCGCCGATCCGGCGCTGCTCGGCCGGGCGCTGACGCATGTCAGCGCCTCGCCAGCCCGGCGCGATTCATACGAGCGGCTGGAGTTTTTGGGCGACCGCGTGCTCGGCCTCGCCGTGGCGCACATGCTCTATGACGCCTTTCCAAACGAGAGCGAAGGCGAGCTGTCCCGCCGCCTCGCGGCGCTGGTGCGTAAGGAGACCTGCGCCGAGGTGGCCGAAGTCTGGGGCGTTGGCGCAGCGATGCGGCTCGGCGAGGGCGAGGCCCAGACCGGCGGACGCGGCAAGCGCGCCTTGCTCGGCGACATTTGCGAAGCGATCATTGGCGCAGCCTTTCTCGACGGGGGCGCCGCCGCGGCCGAACATATCGTTCGCAAGGCGTTCAGCGACCGTATGGCGGCGAGCGGCCAGGATTTGCGCGACGCGAAGACCGCCTTGCAGGAATGGGCTCAGGCGCGCGGCCTCGCCACGCCCCGCTACCGGCTCGTCGCCCGCAGCGGACCGGACCACGCGCCCTTCTTCGAGGTCGTCGTGGAGGTGCAGGGATTTACGGCGGCGCCCGGATCGGGCGCCTCGAAACGGGTCGCGGAACAGGCCGCGGCGGCGGCATTTCTGGCCCGCGAGGACGCGGCCACAGGGAAGGGCGATACATGAGCGGCGACGACGAATTGGCGCGAGAAGACACGCGCTGCGGCTTCGCCGCGCTGGTCGGCGCGCCCAACGCCGGCAAGTCGACGCTGCTCAATCAACTTGTCGGGGCCAAGGTCTCGATCGTGTCGCGCAAGGCGCAGACGACGCGGGCGCTCGTTCGCGGAATCGCCATCGAGGGCGCGGCGCAGATCATCCTTGTCGACACGCCGGGCATCTTCAAGCCCAAACGGCGGCTCGATCGCGCCATGGTCGCCAGCGCGCTCTCCGGCGCGGCCGACGCCGACGTGATCGCGCTGCTCATCGACTCCCGCAAGGGGATCGACGAAGAAGTGGACGCGATCCTGACGCAGCTTCAGCACGCCAAGGCGCCCAAGCTCCTTGTGCTGAACAAAATTGATCTCATCCCCCGCGAAAGGCTGCTGGCGCTGGCGCAAACGCTGAACGCGCGCGAGAAATTCGACGAAACCTTCATGATCTCGGCGCTGAAAGGCGACGGCGTCGGCGATCTGCGCCAGGCGCTCGCGCAGCGCATGGGGCCCTCGCCCTGGCTCTATCCCGAGGATCAGCTCTCGGACGCGCCGCTGCGGCTGCTCGCCGCGGAAATCACCCGCGAGCAGATCTATGAGCGGCTGCACGACGAATTGCCCTATCAGTCGACTGTCGAGACGGACTCCTGGACCAATCAGAAGGACGGCTCGGCGCGCATCGAGCAGACGATCTTTGTCGCGCGCGACAGCCAGAAGAAGATCGTCATCGGCGAAGGCGGCCGCACCATCAAGGCCATCGGTCAGGCGGCCCGCCGCGAGATCGCCGAGGCCGCCGAACAGGTGGTGCATCTCTTCCTGTTCGTGAAGGTCCGGGAAAATTGGGCCGACGACCCAGAGCGCTATCGCGAGATGCGCCTGGATTTCCCGAAAGGGAAATAATATCGGCCAAGGTCAGGTGATTCGCGCGGCGCTGGAGAATCGAATGTCGAACGAACGCAAGGCGATGACCGCCTATCGTTTTCTCACCGGGCCCGACGACGCAGCGTTTTGCCATCGCGTCACGGAAGCGTTGAGCCTCGGCTGGCGACTTCACGGATCGCCGTCGCTCACCTTCGACTCGACGCAAAACCGGGTGATTTGCGGCCAGGCTTTGATCAAGGATGTCGAAGACTTAGACTACAGGCCGGATATGAAGCTTTCCGAAGTGTGAGCCTGATATGGAATGGCGCGACGACGCTCTTATTCTCGGCGCGCGTCGGCATGGCGAAACTTCCGTCATCCTCGAGGTGATGACGCGCGGACACGGCCGCCATCTTGGTCTCGTGCGCGGCGGTCGCTCGCGCCGGCTCCGTCCGATTCTGCAGCCCGGCAATCTCGTCGCGGCGCAGTGGCGCGCGCGTCTTGAGGACCATCTCGGCGCCTTGACGGTCGAGCCGCTCGTCGCCCGCGCCGCCTATTTCCTCGACCGCGCCGCGGCGCTCCATGGCGTCGTCTCGCTCTGCGAGCTGCTGCGTCTGCTGCCGGAGCGCGACCCTCATGAGGAATTGTTCGAAATGGCCGACGCCATTGCGGCGCTGTTCGGCGATATTCGCGCCGCCGAAGGCGCCGCGACGATGTTGGCGCGATTCGAACTTGCGCTGCTCGGCGCGCTCGGCTTCGGACTCGATCTCAACGCTTGCGCGCTGACCGGCGCGAGGGAGGATCTCGCCTATGTGTCGCCGAAATCGGGCCGCGCGGTAAGCCGCGCCGCCGGCGCGCCGTGGCGCGAGAAACTCCTGCTCTATCCCGACTTTCTTCAGCATGAGAGCATTGTGGCGGAGCAGGCCGATCTCATTGCGGCGTTCCGCTTGACCGGATATTTCCTCACGCGTGACGTGCTCAAGCCGCGCGGCGTCGCGCTGCCGGCGGCGCGCGAACTTTACGTCGGCGCTCTTTTGCCCGTGGCGTGAGAGAGCGAAAAGCGCAGCGGCGTAGAGTCGTCGGCGGATCGGTTAGCGGCGCTTGTCGCCGCAAATATAACGCGATTCATGGCTGCTGACGCCGTAGCCCTGATCGATGTCGACGAGCACTTCGCGGCAGATCGCCTGCATGTCTTCGTCAGCGTCGCGCGCCTGAGCCGCGCGGTCCCGCGCGGCGAGCGTCGGGCCGGAGACCGTCATTTGCGATCGATCCAAAGCAAACGAGGCGGAGGTCACGAGCAGCGCCGCGATCAGCGCCAAAAACAGTTTCTTCATGGACGCCATGTTTTGAAAGCCGCAGAAAACCGGCGAAAAGTCGACCGCGCCGATCCGCGCCATCGCTTCGCAAAGCTTCTAAAGGACGACACACGGCGCCCGCAAGACCTTATTTGTTACATTGCCGCACAAAACGCAGTCGATACATCGACGACATCCTTTCACAGTTAAAGAGCCGCTTCGAAATCCTTCGCTTGCGCCGACGCCCTCGCGGCCATAGTACCGATCGCAAAGGCAGAATCGGGTTTTTGAGATGGCGCAAAAGGGCGGCGGCGGAAGCGGAAAAGGCAAGAGCGCAGGCGAGGTTAGCGTGATCGCGCCGGTCGCGCTGCGCGAAGCGCTCGAGGAGCGCTATCTACGCTACGCGCTTTCGACCATCACCGGCCGCGCGCTGCCGGACGCGCGCGACGGGCTGAAGCCCGTGCACCGACGCATCCTTTACGGGATGCATATTCTTCGTCTCGACCCCGGCGCGCCGTTCAAGAAATGTGCAAAGATCGTCGGCGACGTGATGGGCTCGTTCCACCCGCATGGCGATCAGGCGATCTATGATGCGCTGGTGCGCCTCGCGCAGGATTTCTCCTCTCGCTATCCGCTCGTCGACGGGCAGGGCAATTTCGGCAATGTCGACGGCGATTCGGCGGCCGCCTATCGCTACACCGAGGCGCGCATGACGGCGGTCGCGCGCTCTCTTCTGGAAGGCATCGACGAAGACGCGATCGACTTCATCCCGAACTATTCCGGCGAGGAGAAGGAGCCGGTGGTGCTGCCGTCGGCGCTGCCCAATCTGCTCGCCAATGGCGCGCAGGGGATCGCCGTCGGCATGGCGACGTCGATCCCGCCGCATAATCTCGCCGAACTCTGCGACGCGGCGCTCTATCTCATCTCTCACCGCAAGGCGACCGCCGAACAGCTCTTAACCTTCGTGCAGGGGCCGGATTTTCCGACGGGCGGAATCATCGTCGACAAGCGCGACGAGATCATCGAGACCTATCGCACCGGGCGCGGCTCGTTTCGTGTGCGCGCGCGCTGGATCAAAGAAGAGCTGCCGCGCGGCGGATGGGTCATCGTCGTCACGGAAATCCCCTACGGCGTGCAGAAGTCGCGCCTCATCGAACGGCTCGCCGAACTCATCTCCGAGCGCAAACTGCCGCTCGTCGCCGATGTGCGCGATGAATCGGCGGAAGACGTGCGCATCGTTTTCGAGCCGCGCGCGCGCACCGTCGACCCGGCGCTGATGATGGAGACTCTGTTCAAGCTCTCCGAGCTCGAAACGCGGTTTCCGATGAACATGAATGTGCTCGTCGACGGCGTGACGCCGCGTGTCGTTTCGCTCGACGAGGCCTTAAGGCAATGGCTCGACCATCGCCGGACCGTGCTGCAGCGCCGCTCGCGCCATCGCCTCGCCGCGATCGTTCGGCGCATCGAGCAATTGGAAGGCATGGTCATCGTCTTCCTCAATCTCGATGAGGTGATCCGCATCATCCGCGAAGAGGACGACGCCAAGGGGGAATTGAAAAAGACGTTCAAGCTGACCGATTTGCAGGTCGAATACATCCTCGACACGCGGCTGCGCGCTCTGCGCCGGCTTGAAGAAATGGAGCTGAAGAAGGAGCTCGGCGAACTTTCGGACGAGCGCAAGGAGATCGAGTCGCTGCTCGCCGATGACGACAAGCAGTGGAAGACCATCGCCTGGCAGGTGCGCGAACTCAAAAAAACCTACGGCTCGCAGACGCCGAAGGGCAAGCGGCGCACGAGTTTCGAAGACGCGCCCGAGGCGATTGATCTCGACCTCGCCGAGGCGATGATTGAACGCGAGCCGGTGACGATCGTCGTTTCGAAGAAGGGCTGGATTCGCGCGCTCAAGGGTCATGTGCAGGATCTTTCGACGCTGCAGTTCAAGGGCGACGACGAACTCGGCGCTTCCTTCTTCGCGCAGACGACGTCGAAAATCCTGGCGCTCGCAGCGAACGGCAAGGCCTATACGTTAGAGGCCTCGAAACTTCCCGGCGGGCGCGGACATGGCGAGCCGATCCGGCTCTTCGCCGAGATCGAGGAAGGCGCCGATGTCGTCGCCGTGCTGCCGCATGAAGCGGGCGCCGCGCTGCTGCTCGTGACCAATGACGGGCGCGGCTTCGTCGTGAGCGAAGATGATCTCCTATCCTCGACGCGCAAGGGGCGCGCGGCGCTCAACGTCGAGCCGCCCTCTATATTGAAGATCGTGACGCAGGCGGAGGGCGATCATATCGCCATCATCGGCGAGAACAGGAAGCTCCTGGTGTTTCCGCTCAGCGAAGCGCCGCGCATGGCGCGCGGCAAGGGCGTGCGCATGCAGCGCTACAAGGACGGCGGCGTCGCCGACGCGAAGGTTTTTGCGCTCAAAGACGGGCTGACATGGACCGACGCCTCGAACCGAGTCTTCACAATCGACAAGGCGGAACTCAAGGACTGGATCGGCCACCGCGCCGAAGCGGGGCGGCTGCCGCCGCGAGGATTTCCGAGGAATAATCGGTTTGGGTGATCCCTCGTCTAGCTCGCCTTCTCTTCGACAGGCCGCAGCACGGATATGAGCCCCGCGACGGCGGCCATGCAGGCGAGCATCACCAGCCCGATGTCGACGGCGTAGAGCGTCGTGGAGCCCGGGAACGACTTCCAGTCTCCGTAGGAACCGGTCACAAGCTGGATACCCCAGGACAATGTCGAGGAAGCGCTCGCAACGCCGATGCTCGTGCCCAGGACGCGCATCAGATTCAGCATCGCGCCTGCCTGTCCCGCAAGATGTTTCGGGGCTGCATTGATCGTGGCGTGATTGTTGGGCGCGATGAAAACGCCCAGGCCCGCGCCGAACAAGGCGAACGCGACAGCGTCGGGAGTGCGGCTCGCGCTCTGGCTCACGATCGCGAAACCCAGAACCGCCAGAGCGACGCAGCAGAGCGTCATGCCGGCGCCGCTGAGCATGCGCGCGCCCAGCCGATCACTGAGCGAGCCGCCGAATGGAGCGGTCACGCCGAGGGCGACGGGAATGATCGCCAACCTCAGGCCGGCCGCCAGCGGGCTATCCCCATATCCATGCTCCAGCGCAAACGATATGAGAAAAAACATCCCATAAAGCATTGCGTAGCCGAGAAGGACGGCGATAGCGCCAAAGGAAAATCCCTTGCTCTGGAATAGCCGGAGATCGACGAGCGGCGAGGGAGAGCCGCGCTCCTGTCGCACGAGAAGCGCCATCAGCACGACGGACAGCGCGATAAGAAAGAGGGTCGCGGGGGAGGCGGCGCCCCATGCCGAAACCTGATTGAGAACGAGCACGAGACAGATCAGGGCAGGGCCCAGAAGCAAGGCGCCGCGCCAATCGAACGTCGCTCTTTCGTTGAGGACTTTCGTCTGGGGAAGCGCAAGCCATCCGATCGCCGCAGCGGCAATGCCAATGGGAACGCAAACCCAGAACAGCCAGCGCCACCCCAGCGAAGCGAGAAGCAAACCGCCGACCGCCGGCCCGGCGCTCATTCCGACCGCCTGGGCGGCGGCAAAGAACCCCAGCGCCCGGCCCTGCTGGTCCTTGCCAACGGAGCTAACCAGTATTGCGATGCTGTTTGCGCCCAGCAAGGAGCCGCCGACGCCCTGAAGAACGCGGAACAGGATCAGCCAGTCGATGTCCGAGGCGAGACCGCACAACGAACTCGCAAACACGAACAGTAAATATCCGATGAGGTAAAGCGACTTCCTGCCGAACATGTCGCAGAGCCGTCCGAAGATCGGCAGGCATGAGGCGAATGACACAAGATACGCCAAAGCCACCCAGCTCACCGTCTCCAGCGAGGCGTCAAAGGTCTTGCCGAGCGTGGGCAAAGCCAGTTGAACCACGCTCGCATCGAATTGACCGAGAAACGCGCCGATGGAGACCAAAGCGACGACCAGCCAGGGATTTAACGCCCGCGCTTCCACCGAATCCGCGGGCGGCGTTTCTCCACTGGAGCTCCCGCGTGGTTGCAACCGCTCCACATTTTTCTCAAGGTCGCAGGTCATTCCGCGCTTCACGTCCCGGACCGGCCAAGCCCGGTCCGCATCGAGGATTTGCCAGTCGATTCGCATTTGGCAAGGGGGCCTCTTGCGCGAAGACGCGTGCAGTTTGCCCGATTTTCCTTTGGCGGAATGCCGGCCTGCCGAGGCCTTACTTCACCTGCGGCGCGGGACCTTCACCCTCGCGGCGCTGATAGTGGACAGGCCTACTGTGGTTTCGAAAAATCCGGAATCTTGAATCCGAGCTTGCCCTGGCGCCAGAGCGTGAAGGCGACGCCGCCGGCGACGAGGACGAAAACGCCGAAGGCGATGTAGAGATAAATTTCCTCGTCGGTGACGAGGCCGACCGAGAACGGGTGCCGGCCCTCAAAACGCTTCGCGCCGTCGTCGCTCGTCAGCCTGGCGTAAAGCACGTATTCGCCCGGCTCCCTAAAATTCTGGTCGAAATTCACCATGCCGTTGCGGAATTTCTGCACCGGCAGGCGGCCGACGATATCGGCTTCGGGGTCCGCTTCGCCGTTCGGCCCTTTGCCGCGCAGAATGCGGATGTCCCAGTTCATGTCGCGCAATTCAGCGTCGGCGGCGTCGAGCACGATGACGCTGGGGCCAACGTCGGGCAGCGCGATGCATTCCCGGTCGACGTTCTTCTTGGGCTGCATGGCGACGAATTTCATCGACTTGCCGCCAAGATCAATCGGACATTCCGGGTCGTAATAATGCCAACCGGCGCCCAACGCGGCGCGTGGAGACAGCAACGACGCCGCGATAACGACGAGCGCAAAGCTCAGGAGAATTCTGCTCAAGGTCAACCCCGCCCTCACATGCCGGCGTCGAGATAGGCCAGCATCTGATCCATGGCAAGCGCCGGCTCGGCGCAGCGCGCCTCGCCGACGATCCGGGCCGGCACGCCGGCGACGGTCTTGTTGGCGGGAACCGGATCGAGCACGACGGAGCCCGCGGCGATCATGGCGCAGCGGCCAATCTCGATATTGCCGAGGATTTTCGCGCCGGCGCCGATCAGCACCCCGCGCCGCACCTTGGGATGGCGGTCGCCGCGCGCCTTGCCGGTGCCCCCTAATGTCACGCCGTGCAGCATCGACACTTCGTCTTCGACGACGCTGGTCGCGCCGATGACGACGCCGGTCGCGTGATCGATGAAAACGCTCTTGCCGATCACGGCGGCGGGATGGATGTCGACCTGGAAGGTCTGCGAGGACAGGCTCTGCAGAATGAGGGCGAAGTCGCTGCGGCCGTTCTTCCACAGCCAATGCGCCAGACGATAGGTCTGCAGCGCATGGAAGCCTTTGAAATACAGCGCCGGTTCGATCAGCCTTGTGCAGGCGGGGTCGCGCTCAAGCACGGCGAGCAAGTCGGCGCGGAACGCCTCGACCAGTCCAGGTTCGCGCGCGGCGCATTCTTCGAACGCTTGGCGGATGGCGATATAGGGCGCCTCCGGCCGATCAAGGCGCTGCGCCACGCGATGCGCGACGACGCCCAAGACGCCGTTCTGCGACAGGATCGCGGGATGCAGGAAGCCGCCGAGCTCCGGCTCGCGGCGCAGCACGTCCTCCGCCTCCGCGCGCAGCCGCGCGAACAGCGGGTCATTCTGGGCGAAGTCGATGATCTTCGCGCCATATTCGCGCGTTTCGGCGCCCATCCGCCCCTCCTTGGTCAGGCAATGATATAGCGGAGCGCTCGGACAATAGCACGGGCGCCCCCGCGACCGTTAAGGCCGCGTGTCCAGGAACTCCAGCACCGCCTGCTTGTAGATCCTGTCGCCGACGGCCCGGTTGTGGTCGCGGCCGGGAATATCGACCACGCGGGCGTTGGGGAAGAACTCGGCCAGCGGGAGCGGGTCGCCCGCGACGTCATCGCGGGTGCCGACGCAGATCAGCACCGGCGCGGTGATGCGCGCGAGCGACTCTGGCTCGACGGATTTGCGGGCGCCGCGCACGCAGGCGGCGAGGGCGGCGAGGTCGCTGCGGGTGGATTCGGCGAAGCCGCGGAAGATTTTGAGCGTCGAATCGGCAATGTCCTCGATGCGCTCAATCTCCATGGCTTCGGCGAGGCCACGCGGCAGGCCGGAGTTCTCGATGAGATTTTCGCCGATGCCGCCGAGGATCAAGGAGCGCACGCGCTCGGGCGCCGTTAGCGCCAGCACCGTGCCGATGCGTCCGCCGAGCGAATAGCCCATGACGTCGGCGCGCGGGATCGACAGATGGTCGAGCAGATGCACGATGTCGGCGGCCATCAGGTCGAGACTGTATTGCGCCGGATCGTACAGCTTGGCGGAGCGACCATGGCCGCGATTGTCGAAGACAATGACGCGGCGGCCGTCTTCAGTCAGCGTCTTGACCCACTGCGTGAACAGCCAGTTCACGGCATGGGTCGAGGCGAAGCCATGCACAAGGACGATCGGTTCGCCGCGATCTTCCGTTAAAGGCTCGAAATCCACATAGGCTATCTCGACGCCATCCGACAGGAACGTTTCCATTATAAATCCCACTTAGAGCCTTTTATCTAAATGCTTGCGACGTCGACGCAAGGCTGCGCGCCGCGAAAGTAAATGCGCTCTTGCCATTCGCGTCGCTTGCCGGTAAACGAGCCGACACGTCGCCATAGCCCGTTTATCGCACGGGGACTATGGCGAAACAGGCGCCCGTAGCTCAGCTGGATAGAGCACCAGACTACGAATCTGGGGGTCAGAGGTTCGAATCCTTTCGGGCGCGCCATCCTATCAAAGCTCACACGCCAAAAAGGCTGACGAGGCTGCTAGCCCTTCCCCGCGCGGGTCGCCCAAAAAGTTGATGGCGAAAGACGTCCTGAACGCTCGCGATTACAAAAACGCACGGTCATAGCGAAACGCGGAAGCCGCATCACCCGGGTCGCAAATCACGCTTCGGATTCTCGTGACTAGATGGTGGCGCGACACAAACCGAGACGCGCCGCTTTCATGTCGCTCCCTTTCAAGCCTGCATTGAGGGGGCGCCGGTCTGAGCCAATTTCAACGATTGCTCCCGCGCGTCTGGCCGAGCGCAGCTGCACCGCTCAGGTGCTGCTGACGAGCCTTCAACGCGTGCGGGATTCGCTCTAAAAACTCCCCGCAACGATCTTTCCCTGTCGGCGCAATTTTGAACTCCTCGAGCACGCGCCTCGCGGTTTCCGCGCGTTTCCATGGCAATTGTTGTCGGGAATACTTCGCAGGCGATGAGCGCTGAAGGCTTAGGTTGCTCGTCAAGAATCCAGGGACTCGTGGGTCACGTAATTCGTCCACTTCTTTTTTGTCGGGATGTATCTCCCATATGATGTACTCGTTGCGGCGAGGTCATTGGGACCAACGCCGATATGTGGACAAGCCAAAGCCGGAGCCATCGCACTGAAGGGAATGTAGATCATGGACACACAGACGCTCCTCATCATTATTATTGTTCTGCTCATCCTTGGCGGCGGTTGGTACGGCCGAGGACGTTGGTTTTAGACGACAGGCAGGCGCCCCTGCGGCGTCCGATCAGGCGGCGAGCGCTAACACGCTGGCCTCTTGAGGGCGGGGGCCCCCGTCCGCTCGCGCCACAAGTGAAACCCGAATTTAGCGCTGCTCAAAAACCGTCTAGCCATCAATCCGAAAGTTTAGCTCAACCTTGACTTGCTGCCGGCAAGCATCCGGTAAGCATAACCAATCGATTTCGCATCAAATATCGCGCCGCCGCGACTTTTTCCTTTAAGGCCACGCCGACTTCGGAACGATTGCGCCCGCGCGCGGGCGGCGCTATGAAGGCGCCGTCCATCCAAAGCGACTTACGTCGACTCGTATCGGCGATTGAGCGCGACAGGAGCGCAAACATGGTAGCGGTTACATTCCCCGACGGGGCGTCCCGTCAGTTCGAGCCCGGCGTTTCGGGCGTCGACATCGCCAAAAGCATCTCCCCCTCTCTCGCCAAGCGCAGCGTCGCCATGACGCTCGACGGTGCGCTCGTCGACCTCGCAAGCCCGATCGAGCGCGACGCTAGAATCGAATTCGTCACGCGCGAAGATCCGCGCGCGCTGGAGCTCATCCGTCACGACGCCGCGCATGTGCTGGCGGAGGCGGTGCAGGAGCTCTATCCCGGCACGCAGGTGACGATCGGCCCCATCATCGAGAACGGCTTCTATTACGATTTCTTCCGCGCCGAGCCGTTCACGCTCGAAGACTTGCCGGCGATCGAAAAGAAGATGCGCGAGATCGTCGGCCGCGACGCCAAGATCACGCGTGAAGTCTGGGATCGCGCCGACGCCAAGCAGTGGTTTCTAACGAAGGGCGAGATTTTCAAGGGCGAACTCATCGACTCGATCAAGTCCGATGAGCCCTTGAGCGTCTATCAGCAGGGCCAATGGCTCGACCTCTGTCGCGGACCGCATATGCCTTCGGTTGGCAAAGTCGGCACGGCCTTCAAGCTGATGAAGGTCGCGGGCGCCTATTGGCGCGGCGACTCGACTAAGCCGATGCTGTCGCGCATCTACGGCACGGCCTGGACGACGCAGGAGGAGCTCGACGCCTATCTGCACCGACTGGAGGAAGCCGAGCGGCGCGACCACCGCCGCTTGGGCCGCGAGATGGACCTCTTCCATTTTCAGGAGGAAGGCCCCGGCGCGATCTTCTGGCACCCGAAGGGCTGGGCGCTGTTCCAGAACGTCATCTCCTACATGCGCCGGCGCCTGAAGGCCGACTACCAGGAAGTGAACGCGCCGCTGCTCCTCGACAAGTCGCTGTGGGAGACGTCCGGCCATTGGGAGTGGTTTCGCGAGAACATGTTCGTCTCACAGCCCGCGCGCGAGCAGACGGACGAAGATCGGCTGTACGCCATCAAGCCGATGAACTGTCCGGGCCATATCCAGATCTTCAAACACGGCCTGAAGTCCTACCGCGATCTGCCGCTGCGCATGGCCGAGTTCGGCGTCGTGCATCGCTATGAGCCGTCCGGCGCGCTGCATGGCTTGCTGCGCGTGCGCGCCTTCACGCAGGACGACGCGCATGTCTTCTGCACCGAAGCGCAGATGGCCGAAGAGTGCCTCAAGATCAACGAACTTATTCTCTCGACCTACGCCGATTTCGGATTTGACAAAATCATCGTGAAGCTTTCGACGCGCCCCGAAAAGCGCGTCGGCTCCGATGAGGCCTGGGACGAGGCCGAGGCGATCATGACGCGCGTCCTGAGCGAAATCGAAGCGCGCTCGGGCGGACGCATCAAGACGGGCATCAATCCGGGCGAGGGCGCGTTCTACGGGCCCAAGTTCGAATATACGCTGCGCGATGCGATCGGCCGCGAGTGGCAATGCGGCACGACGCAGGTCGACTTCAACCTGCCGTCGCGCTTTGGCGCCTATTACATCGGCCCCGACAGCGAGAAGAAGACGCCGGTGATGATCCATCGCGCGATCTTCGGCTCGCTCGAACGGTTCACCGGCATTCTGATCGAGCATTTCGCCGGACATCTGCCGTTGTGGCTGTCGCCGCTGCAGATCGTCATCTGCACGATCACGCAGGACGCCGACGACTACGCCTATGAGGTCGCCGCCGCGGCGCGAAAGCTCGGGCTTGTCGTCGAGGTCGACGCGCGCAACGAGAAGATCACCTACAAGGTGCGCGAACATTCGCTGGCGAAGGTTCCCGTGCTGCTCGTCGCCGGCAAGAAAGAGGCGGCCGAGCGCACGATCTCCATGCGCCGGCTCGGCTCGCAGGCGCAGACGCAGCTGCCGCTCGACGAGGCGTTGAAGTTGTTGTCCGATGAGGCGACGCCGCCGGATCTACGGGGTTAAGCGCAAGGACGCCGGGCGTACATACCTCCCCCTTGCGGCGAGGTCGCTCGCCGAAGGCGAGCGGGTGGGGGTGTTATGGCCCTTTAAACCCCACCCGGTTCGCTTCGCGAACCACCCTCCCCGTAAAGGGGAGGGAGTGGGCGCGCTAGTTTGTCAAAACTGCGTTATCGGGCGGCCGCGCCGAACTCCATCGGCCCTCAGTTTTGCCTATGGATCGAACGTATTGGCGTCATCGGCATTGTCGCCGATTATGTTCTTGGAAAGTTTGGCGGTGCATAGCTACAGCGCACATACCTCCCCCCTTGCGGGGAGGTCGCTCGCCGAAGGCGAGCGGGTGGGGGTTTGATCCCCTACACGGCAGGCCGCTTCCCCTCATTCGTCGCGCTTCGCGCGCCACCTTCTCCCCACAGGAGAAAGATGCCCGCCTTTTTCAGCGACAAACCCGAGGCGCGGCAAAACAAAAGCCCCGCCGCAGGGCGACGGGGCACAATGTCAAAAAAAACAGAAGGCGGAGAGCTTTAAGCGCTCGCGGCGGCCGCCTGCTTCTTTTCGATTTCGCGCTTGAGCGTTCGGGCGTTCTGCGACAGCTCTTCGGTCTTCGCCTTCGCGAGGAAGGCGTCAAGCCCGCCACGATGCTCGACCGAGCGCAGCGCCGCGGCGGAGATGCGCAGCCGCACCGAACGCGCCAGCGCCTCTGAGGCGAGCGTCACATTGACGAGATTGGGCAGAAAGCGGGTCTTCGTCTTCCGATTGGAATGGCTGACGAGATTGCCGGACTGCACGCCCTTTCCGGTCAGCTCGCAACGGCGGGACATAATGGTTCCTTTCGCTCTATTCTTCCATGCGTGGACCGCGGCGTCAGTCGCCCGCGATCGCCAGCAGAGGGTGAAAAAGACAGCGAGGCGCGACGCCGATTGCGCCGAGCCTCGATTGCGGGGCTTATAGAGGCAAAGCGCGGCCGCCGTCAACCAACAGCCGCCGCCATGCGGCCGCACGCTGCGGCGCACACGCCTCTAGACATCGGCTTCGTTCTGGGTTCTAAGCCTCCCACCGCTCCGAGCGAGGCCGAGGCGCGCGCCCGCGCGCCGTTCGTTTTGCCGGAATCATTGAGAGATCGAGGGGCTGGAGACTATCTCCCGCCGCGCGTCGCCTATGGCCGCGTAAGACGCGAAAATCGAGGGAAAGGTTGGGGAGATTCAATGGCCAAAGCGATTCTGCACATGCTCAGCACGTTGAAGCACATGAGTCCCTTCGATGTGAACATGGCCCTCGACGCCGGCTATGACGCGGCGATTCCCTACACCAATGTCACGCTGGACGAAGTGACCGCGCTCGTGCAGGACGCGATGTTTTCGCGCGCGCCTTCGGCAGCGCTGCGCACCGGCATCTTTTTCGCCGGCCGCGACGCCGTGCTCGCGCTCGACATGATGGACACCGCAAAGAAAGCGCTGCTCAAGCCCTTTGAAGTGTCGCTCTTCGCCGATCCCTACGGCTCCTTCACCACCGCCGGCGCCATGGTCGCTTGCGTCGAAAAGATTCTGCGGGAGAAGAAACAGCGCGAGCTCAAGGGGTCCAAGATCGTCATCTACGGCGCGACGGGCGTCGTGGGCTATTCCGCCGCGGTCATCTCGGCGCTCGAGGGCGCCCAAGTCACCGTCGTCGGCTATAGCGGCCTCGATCGGGTCGCCAAGCTCGCCGATGAAATGTGCAAGCGTTTTAACATCAAGGTGGCGCCTGCCGACGGCTCTTCCCCCGAACAGGTGCGTGCGCTGCTTTGCGAGCATGAAATCGCGCTGTGCGCGGCGCGCGCCGGCGTCCAGGTGCTGTCGAAGGACGATCTCGCCGCCGCCAAGAATCTCTTGATCGCCGCCGACGTCAACGCCGTGCCGCCGCTTGGCGTTGAAGGCTGCGGTCTGCACGACAATGGCGTCGTGGTTTCGCCTCATGGCGCGCTGGGCATCGGCGCGCTGGCGATCGGCAACGTCAAATACGGCACGGAAGCTGGTCTCTTCAAGAAGATGGCGACGTCCGACGAGCCGCTTTGCCTCGACTTCCGTCACGCTTTCGCATTGGCCCGCGAACTCGTGTGACGTCTCGCGCGCTTGCCAGGCCCCGCGCCTTGGCAAGAACGCGCGAAAATGGTTGAGTCCGCGCCGCGAGCGTGGGCTCTTATCGCCGCGCGCCCCGCGTGCGGCTCGCTTAGGGCGCCTGTGAATCCGGCGCCAGAATTCTGGGAGAAAAACATGGCTTTGATCAACAAAATGCTGGTCGGCGAGTCGCTGGTCGGCGACGGCAATGAAGTTGCGCATATCGATCTGATCATGGGGCCGCGCGGCTCGGCGGCCGAGCTCGCTTTCGCCAACGCGCTCGTCAACAACAAGGACGGCTTCACGACGCTGCTCGCGGTCGTCGCGCCGAACCTGCTGTGCAAGCCCAACACGATCCTGTTCAACAAGGTGACGATCAAGGGCGCCAAGCAGGCCGTGCAGATGTTCGGCCCGGCGCAGCATGGCGTCGCCAAGGCCGTTGCGGATTCGGTCGCCGAGGGCGTGATCCCGGTCGACGAAGCCGACGACATCTTCATTGCGGTCGGCGTGTTCATTCACTGGGACGCTACGGACGACAAGAAGATCCAGGACTACAATTACACCGCCACGAAGGAAGCTATCGCGCGCGCCATCAAGGGCGAGCCGAAGGCCTCGGAAGTCGTCGCCAAGCGCAACGAAGCCAAGCACCCCTTCGCGCCGAACTGAACCGCGCAGCATCTTCGAAATTGAAGGGGGGCCGCGCGGCTCCCCTTTTTCTTTTGGGAGTGGCGGATGGCGGCGGTCATCGGCTGGGATATCGGCGGCGCCCACGTTAAGGCGGCGCGCGCGGACGACGGTCGCCTCACGGCGGTCGTGCAGATCGCCTGCGCCCCCCACGAAAGCGTCGCCAGCCTGGAGCAGGCGCTTCGCGACGCGCGCGCGGCGCTCGGCGCGGCCGAGCGTCATCGCGTCACGATGACGGCGGAGCTCTCCGACGCGTTCGAAAGCAGGGCGCGCGGCGTCGTTACGGTGGCCGCTATTGCAGCGTGCGAGATCGGCGTTCCCGACATTCTTTTTTACGCCGGCGAACGCGGCTTCATCAGCCGCGACGAGATCGGCGCCCATGTCGACGCCGTCGCTTCGGCGAATTGGCGCGCCCCGGCCGAACTCGCCGCGCGCCACTGCGCCGAGGCGCTGTTGATCGACATCGGATCGACGACGACGGACCTAACGCCGATTTGCGCCGGACGTGTCGCGGCGCGCGGGGCGAGCGACGCCGAGCGCCTCGCTTATGGCGAACTCGCCTATGCCGGATTTTCACGCGGCGCGCCTCAGGCCTATGCGGCGCGCGCGCCGATCGCCGGACGCTGGACGCCGCTCGTCAACGAGGCCTTTGCGTCGATGGCCGACGTGCGGCGCGTGCTCGGCGATCTCCCCGAAGGCGACACCGACGCCGACCTTTCGCCGACGGCGGACGGGCGGCCGAAGACGGTTGCGGCGTCCCGCGCGCGGCTGGCGCGTATGGCCGGGCGCGACGCCGCCGAATTGCGCAATGCGCAATGGCGCGCCTTCGCGCAGCATCTTGCGCGCGCGCAATTGCACGCCATCGAAGATCAGATTTCGCTGCTCGAATCGCGCGACGTGCTGGCGTTTGATGCGCCGATCGTCGGCGCCGGCGTCGGCCGCAAACTCGCTGCGCGTCTGGCGCATGCGCAAGGCCGGACATTCATCGAATTCGCCGATCTGATCGCAGCGCCGCCGGCCTTGGCCGCAAGGGCCGCGAATTGCGCGCCGGCTTCGGCGCTGGCCTTGCTCGATCTGCCGTAACGCCCCTACTGCGCCGCTGCTTTGGCGTGCTGATGCGCGTCGATCTTCGCCTTCACCATGTCCCAGGCTTCGCGCTCGGCCTCGCCGGCGGTTTTGTCGATGGCGATCTGCAGATAGGCGAGTTCGCTCTCGATCTTTTCGCGTGGCAGCATGTCGAGCCGCGTCGCGAGAATCGCCGCTTCCAGCACGGCGGCGCGCGCGCGGTTCATGCCGAGAAAGGCGCGATGCGATTCAATTCGCCTCACTCTGCAGAAGAAGCGCGGCCGCGAGTCGTGCTCCTCGACGCGCGCGACAATGAGTTCGGCATGCGCCAGCGCGGCGGAAAGGCGCGGCGCCGGCCAGTCTTCAATGTCGGTGAGCGGCCAGTTGCGTTGGCCGGCGACGAGTCCGGCAAAAATGCGGGCGTCGTCGGTGAAACTCGCCGTCGCCTTGGGATTATGCGTGAGATTGAACAGAGTCGAGGAGGGGCGAAACGGCGCGGCGACCCAGAAGCCGCGTTCCTCGATCAATCCGAGCGGCGCGATATGCGGTCGACCTTCCGGCGACAGCGTCGTGACGACGCATTCATGTATCAGAGGCATCTTTTGCAGGTCCTTCGCCCGCTTTGCGCATCGTGTGACCCATTTCCTTGAAGCGCGTCGCGTCCTCTTCGTTGACGTCCGTCGCGACTCCGAAATCGAGCGGCTCATCTTGACGATAGCGCTTACCGAGCTTGTAGGCGATCTCGGCTTTCATCAATTCGGCGCCAAGGTAAAAAGCGTGGGCGCCGTCATGTTCGACGGCAAGATGCGGGAAGAGCGCCATCGCGTCGGCTGCGACATGATGGAACCCTTTGGCGTAGATATGCACGCCGTCCTGCGTCACATCTATGCGGAAATTAGCATCGCGCAGTTCGCGCGCAAGCGCGGCAATCTCTTCCGGCGTTGCAGCATAAGGTTTGCGGTCGTGGATCTGCAGCAGGGCGTCGCTATAGCCTTTTGGCAGAGCGCGGTCGGCGCGCGCCGCAAACATCAACCGCCGCGCGGCGTCGTGCTCCTGCAGCGTTCGCCGCGTATGGGGGGATACTTGCACCGTCAGCAGATGCCGGATGTCGAGCTCGGAACATATGCCAAGCATCGCCGCGGTCACGCCGGCGGAATCGGCGTCGGTCAGCTCCGTGAGATTGCCCGTTCCCATCATGATCTCGGCCTCAGGCTCGCGGTCCCGTAGTTCGACGTAGCGGGCGATCGAGGCGGCAAGGCCGAAATGAATCGGATCGAGGATCGGATCGAGAATGACGCTGATGCCGCGCGCGCGCGCGCGGCGTGCGGCGCGCTGCAGCGAGTCGAGATCACCGTGCGGCCGCGGCGTCAGAATTGGAATAACGGGCGAATTGTCGGGAAGGATCGACAGCGTTTCTTCGTCGAGACTCAAGAGATGGTCGACGCCGGCCTTCGCCGCGCGTTCAAGCTCGGCGACATTGGCCGAGTCGACGCTCACCTTCAGGCCGTGGACCTTGAGCGCCGCGATCGTCTCCTCGAGATGATCGAAAGGCGTATCCGGCAGACAGCCGAGGTCGATGACGTCGGCGCCGCCGACGGCGAGTTCGCGCGCCTTGACCGAAATATCCGCGACGCTCATCTTCGACGCGTCGACGATCTCGGCGAAAATCTGCATGTCGTAGCGCGAGAGATCCGGCGCCGCGCCGCCGCGCCCGAGATAGGCGGGAAGATCGGCGATCTCTTCCGGCCCGCGTTCAAAGGCGACGCCGAAATCCTCGGTCAGCACGGCGAGGTTGGCGCGACAGCGCCCCGGCAAGATGACGCGATCGGCCTGCACGGGTCGCGGCAGGCGACGATGAATGATCTCCTGGGTCATGAGCGCCGCGACCTTCACGCCAATGTCGTGGATACGCCACGCCTGCGCCGCTTCGCCGAAGCTCGCGACCATGCGCTCCAACCGCGGCAGTGCAAGATGGCCGGTGATGAACAGCAGGCGCTCGCTCATGCGGAGACTTCGTTAGGGTTGCGGCTCGACTTCACGACGGCGGCGCTCCACCGCCTCCTGCAGCGCCGCGAGGCTTTCGACGACCTGCGTCGCTTCGAAGGATTTGAGCGCGTCGGTGTTCTGCAAATCGACGCGGCGCGGATAGACCATCACCATGCCCTTGGGCGCGCGCGTCTCGAGTTCGGGCGCGGTGTCGCAGGCGAAGACGATCGTCGGCACGCGGCATTTTCCGGCCTGCGCGAAAACATTCGTCGCAAGGTTGTCGGAAATGCCGGCGACGCATTTCGCGACGGTGTTCGACGTCGCCGGCGCGAGAACCAGCGTGTGATAAAAATTGTAGTAGAAATTCCCGACCGGCGCGGCGCTCGCGGTGGTGTCCTTAAAGATGCGAACGGTCTCCGGCAGATCGAGATCGTGCTTATACATCCGCACGACTTCCGCCGCCGCTTTGCTGACGAAAAGATCGACGTGATCGAGCGTGCGGATCATCTCGAGACATTCGGTGAAGAAATGCCCCGATCCGGTGAGCGCCCAACCCCAGCGCGGCGTGACTACTTTCTTTTTTGTCATCAGGCGAACTTCCGCGTTGGAAAATTTGTGATGGCTACGCCCGGCGTGACGCCATCGGCAAGAAGCGCGGCGGCGTGCGGGAGAGACGAGGGGCCGGCGAGGAAGAGCGGCGTCCCCTCGAGATAATCCGGAACCGCCGAATCGACAACGCCCTTGCGCACAATCTCACTCAGTAAGGCGCCATCGCCGACATCGACGCTCTTGATCAGCGCCAACGCGCAAGCGCCCATTTTTTTGGCAAGCCAGGCGGCGAGACTGTCGGAGGTGACGTTCCAGGAGGGCGCAATGTCATCGGCGCTAGCGACCATTGCGCTTGGCCGCCAAAGGGCGATGCGGCCTCGCGCCTGCGCCGCTGCGATCGCCTCACAAGAGGCCGCGAGCTCCAGCGAGCCGTCACGGTTCGCGAGCGCCAGCGCATATTGCTCCATCGCCAGAACCGCCATGGCGTGCGCGGTCGCATTGTCGTAGCGCATTGTCGGCTGCGCGGCGCGCACCGCGTCGGCGAAGGGTCCGCCGCCGGGAACGATCGTCAGCGGCCGCGGGTAGCGCTTCAGCGCTGCAAGCCAATCGGCGAGTGCCGGGGAAGCATGCAAGCTTCCGCCGAGTTTAACGACGAGGGGCGCGCTACTTGACGGCATCGATGCCCATCGGCGCCGGCTGCAGGCGACGCGCGTCCTCATGGGCGCGCGCGCGGCGGATTTTCACGCCGACGGCGCCCGGCGCGACATCGAGCTTTTCGACCTGGACGGTGACGGCGCGCACGCGTTCATGCAGCAGCACGCTTTCGGCGAGTCGCTCGGCGATCGTTTCGACCAGCTCGATATGGCCGCCGGCGAGGATCATTTTGATCGCGTCCATGATCACGTCGTAGGAGAAGATCGAGCGCATGTCGTCGGAGCCGTTGATGCGGGTCACGTCGGCCTCGACGTTGAAACGCACACGCTGCGTATGGCCGTGTTCGTGGGCGTAGGCGCCGATCTCGACGGGCGCGACATAATCCTTGAGAAACACGCAATCGGTGTCGTTTGCGCCGGCGGGCTCGATATAGCCGCGGCCGAGAAACGACAAATGGGCGAAAAAATCGGCGTGCGCGCCTCGGGTCGAGGGGATCAGATCGCGGATCAGCGTCGTGGCGCGGGCGTCCATGGCGGCGCGGCGCTCGCCATGCGCGCAGAGCGCGCCGCGAAAGCCAAGCACGTCGGCGCCGGTGACAAGCAGGCGCGGCACGTCTGGAGACTCCAGTGCGCCGGCGAGCCCGGAGGCGAGCCCGAGCGTGCGGCAGCGCGCCACGAATTCGGACAGCGCGCCGACGCTCATAAAGTCGACCAGTCGGCCTTTGCCTTTATGCGCGGTATCCAGCATCGCGCCATGAAAGCCGGCGCCGGCCAGCGGCTCGAGAGTGTCGAACTCGGGGCCGAGATCGGCGAAGAGGACGGCGACGAGCTTTGTTTTTGCGGTCAGCGGCGCCAGCGCCTCGATGATCTCGACGGCGTCGGGCGTCGCCGGCAGGGCGAATTTCACATAATCGACGCCTGCCGCGACGACCTCTTCAAAGTCGCGCAGCGCATGCGCGACATCGTGCGGCAGCTCGACGACGGCGCTGACCGGCCGCCGTCCGTCGACGAAGGCGACGATCTCGGCGACGGCGCCCAGGGGGAGGGCGCCCAGCGCGCCGCGCGAGGGCGCCTTGCAGTCGATGATGTCGGCGCCGCGCGCGAGGGCGATCTCCGCCTCATCGCGGGAGAGAACGCTCGCCAACATCAGGGTCATGAGTTCTTGGCTCCAGTCGTTGCGCCACGCGCATCTGCGCGCTTGTGGAGCAAATTTTTCCCGAATCCAAGTGGCCTCGCGCGCCTACCCTTCTGCTCGCGCTGGACGCCGCTCACCATTGCGTCATTTTTTCCCAACCCCAAGCATGCGAACATGCTCCCCGAAACAGGAGAAATCCGTGAAAATCCTCATCGTTCTCACCTCGCACGACAGGCTCGGCGACACCGGCCGAAAGACAGGCTTCTGGCTGGAAGAACTCGCTGCGCCCTATTACGTCTTTCTCGACGCCGGAGCCGAGATCACGCTTGCCTCGCCCAAGGGCGGTCAGCCGCCGTTGGACCCAAAGAGCAATGAACCCGAATTTCAGACCGATCTCACCCGCCGGTTCCAAGCGGACGAGGCCGCCAAGGCGCGCCTCGCCGACACGGCGCGGCTCGATAGCGTCCGTCAGGACGATTTCGACTCGGTCTTCTATCCCGGCGGCCATGGGCCGATGTGGGACCTCGCCGAGGACCCGGCTTCGATCAGGCTGATCGAATCCTTCATCCGCGCCGGCAAACCCATCGCGCTCGTCTGCCACGCGCCGGGCGTGCTGCGCCATGTCGAAGGTCCCGACGGCCGGCCGCTGGTCGCGGGCAAGACGGTGACAGGGTTCACCAATGGCGAGGAGGAGGCGGTTGGCCTCACCCACGTCGTTCCGTTCCTTGTCGAGGACGAGCTTCAGGCGAAGGGCGGGCGCTTCTCGAAGGTGGCGGACTGGGCCCCGTATGTCGTCCGGGACGGCCAGTTGATCACGGGCCAGAACCCAGCTTCCTCCGGTCCGGCGGCCCGCAAGCTTGTGGAGGAGCTTACAAAAGCGTGAGACCCGGCTCTCTCGGCGATGTCGCGGCGCGGGCGAAACGGGCGGCGCGGCTCATTCCACCAGCGAGCCGTTGGCCGCCAGCACCGAGGCGGCGAGATAGAGCGAACCAGCGATGAGCACGCGCGGCGGCGCGTCGAAGCTGCGCGTCGAAAGCAGCGCGAGCGCTTCCTCGACGCCGCCCGCCGCGGCGCCGGGCATCCCCTCAGCCCTGGCGAGGTTCGCGACATCCTCGGGCGGCCAGCTCTTATGCTCGCCCTCCACGGGCACCGCGACGACCTCGCGCGCCAGTCCGACGAAATGCTTGAGCAGCGCGCGAATGTCCTTCGTCGTTTGCGCCCCGCAGATCAGCGCCAACGGTCGCGGCGCCTTGTCGTGGAACTCCGCCATCGCCTCGGCCAGAACGCGGCCGCCATCCTCATTATGGCCGCCGTCGAGCCACACCTCGGCGCCGGGCGGCGCGAGATCCACGATGCGCCCGCGGATGAGGCGCTGCAGCCGCGCCGGCCATTCGGCGCGCGTCAGCCCCGCTTCGATCGCTGCGGGCGGAATCTCCGGGGCGACGGCGCGCAGGGCGGCGATCGCGCCGGCGGCGTTTTCATGCTGGTGGCGTCCGGCGAGTCGCGGCAGCGGCAGATCGAGCAAGCCGCGCTCGTCCTCATAAACGAGGCGCCCGTTCTCGTTAGAGATGTGGAAGTCTCGACCAGCGATGATCGGCGGCGCGCCGACGCGTCGCGCTTCTCGCTCGAGAGTCCTCGCCACGGGCTCCGACTGGAAGCCGATCACGGCCGGGACGCCCTTCTTCAAGATCCCGGCCTTCTCATAGGCGATCTTTTCGACCGTATCGCCAAGGAACTCGAGATGGTCGAGGGAGATCGAGGTGACGACGGCGCAGTTGGGCTGCGAGATGACATTGGTCGCGTCGTAGCGCCCGCCGAGGCCCGTCTCGAGCAGCAGCCAGTCGGCCGGCGCTTCGGCGAAGAGCAGAAAGGCCGCCGCCGTGGTGATCTCGAAGAAGGTGATCGGCTGGCCCGCGTTCGCCTGTTCGCAGCGTTCGAGCGCCGTCTTCAGACGCTCATCGTCGACAAGCGTTCCACTGCCCTCGGAGCCAAGACGAATCCGCTCGTTGAAGCGCAACAGGTGAGGGGAAGTGTAGACATGCACGCGCTTGCCGGCGGCTTCGAGCATGGCGCGCAGAAAGGCGATGGTCGAGCCTTTGCCGTTGGTGCCGGCGACGTGAATGATGGGCGGCAGTCTGAGCTCCGGTCGGCCGAGCGCGGCGAGCAGCCGCTCCGTGCGGCCGAGCGACAGGTCAATCCTCTTCGGATGGAGCGTGAGGAGTCGCGACAGGATCGCGTCGTGCTGATCCATTGCGGCTGCGCCTCGCGATGTCAGGCGGCGGCGCGTCGCGGCGGCGACTTGGTCAGGAGACCGCACAGGCGCGCCAGCGTCTCGCGCAGCTCCTGACGCGGCACCACCATATCGACCATGCCGTGATCGCGCAGATATTCGGCGCGCTGGAAGCCTTCGGGAAGCTTCTCGCGGATCGTCTGCTCGATGACGCGGGCGCCGGCGAAGCCGATAATCGCGCCAGGCTCGGCGATCTGCACGTCGCCGAGCATGGCGTAGGACGCCGTGACGCCGCCCGTCGTCGGATTGGTCAGCACGACGATATAGGGCAGGCGCGCCTCGCGCAGGCGCTGCACGGCGATGGTCGTGCGCGGCATCTGCATGAGCGAGAACATGCCCTCCTGCATGCGCGCGCCGCCCGACGCCGTGAAGATCACGAAAGGCGTGCGCTTGGCGAGCGCATGTTCGCAGCCGGCGATGATCGCTTCGCCGGCCGCCATGCCCAGCGAGCCGCCCATGAATTCGAAATCCTGGATGGCGACCGTGACCGGCGAACCTTCGAGATTGCCGAAGGCGACCGTCACAGCGTCCGTCATGCCGGTTTTGACCCGATATTCTTTCAGCTTGTCGATGTAACGCTTGATGTCGCGAAACTTGAGCGGATCCAGCGGCGCTTCGGGCGTCGGAATCAGCTCGCATTCGGCGCCGTCGAACAGGCTGGCGAGCCGCGTCTCGACCGGGCAGCGCATGTGGTAGCCCGACCCGGGCACGACATAAAGATTGGCCTCGATGTCCTTGTGGAAGACGAGCTGGCCGCTCTCGGGACATTTCACCCAGAGATTTTCGGGCGCTTCGCGCTTGATCAGCGCCTTGATCTTCGGCGGGACGACGTTCGAATACCAATTCATGACACGAGCCTCGTCAGCCAACTCATCACGCCGCCTTTAGGGCGGGCGTCGCGCACGCCTTCGGCGATGGACGCGACGAGCCCCGTCACAGCGCCAACGCTCAAAGGCCCGGCGCGGCCCTCCGCGTCGAGCGAGGCCTTAAGCGCTTGGACCAGCGCCGTGCCGACCACGACGCCATCGGCGTTCCGGGCGAGCTCGGCGGCGTTCTCCGCATTTTTGACGCCGAATCCGACGGCGATCGGCAGCGCCGTGTGCCGCTTGATGCGCGCAACCGCCTGACTGACGCCAGCGTAGTCGGCAAGCGCCGCGCCGGTGATGCCGGTAAGCGACACATAGTAGACGAAGCCGCTGGTATTTTCGAGCACCTTGGGAAGCCGCTTGTCGTCGGTCGTCGGCGTCGCCAGGCGGATGAAGTTCAGCCCGGTCTCGCGCGCGGGGGTGCAGAGTTCCGAATCTTCCTCCGGCGGCAGGTCCACGACGATCAGGCCATCGACGCCGGCGTTCCGGGCGTCGCGCAGAAAGGCGTCGACGCCATAAACATAAATCGGATTGTAGTAGCCCATCAGCACGATGGGGGTGGCGTCGTCTCCGGCGCGAAAGTCGGCGACGAGCTTTAAGGTCTTCTTGAGCGTGGTCCCCGCCTTGAGCGCGCGCAGGCCCGCCGCCTGGATCGCCGGCCCATCCGCCATCGGATCGGTGAAAGGCATGCCGACCTCGATGACGTCGGCCCCGGCGCCGGGCAGGCCGCGCAAGATGTCGAGCGAGGTCGCGAGATCCGGGTCGCCCGCCATCACAAAGGTCACGAGGGCGGCGCGCCCTTCCTTTTTGAGGGCGGCGAAGCGATCATCGATGCGGGTGGGCATAAGCGACAGACGTCCTTCGTAAGCCGGCGAATTCTTCAAAAAGCCCTCTCGACCGGGCGCCGCCGGACCTTTTCGGTTCTCAGGCGAGCCACGCGGGCCGCCGTTGCTTAGTGCCTGGGTCCCGTCCCGTCCACTGTTTTCGCGCGCGCTAAATCGTCACTTGCGCGCCCAATTCCACGACGCGGTCGGAGGGGATCGAGAAGAAGTCCGTGGCGTTGGCGGCCTGGCGGGTGAGCGCGACATAGAGCTTGTCCTGCCAGACGGGCATTTCGGAGGAGGGGCTTTCCTTGATCGAACGCCGCCCCAGGAAGAAGCTCGTGGTCATGATGTCGTATTTGAACCCGGCCTTGCGCATGGCGGCGAGCGCGGCCGGAACGCGAGGACTCTCCATGAAGCCGTAGTGGAGCGTCGCGCGGTAGAAATCGTCGCTGAGCTTATCAATTTCAAAGCGCTTGCCCGGCGCAACGCGCGGCCGGTCCTCCGTTTTCACGCAGATCACCAGCACGCGCTCGTGCAGAACCTTGTTGTGCTTGAGATTGTGCATCAGCGCGGTCGGCGCGACAGCCGGATCGCTCGTCAGAAAGACCGCCGTGCCGGGCACGCGCGTCGGCTTCGACTTCTGCAGCATCGCGATGAGCTCCATCATTGGGATGGAGTCGCGATGGGTTTTCTCGGCGAGAAGACGCGTGCCGCGCGTCCAGGTCCACATGATGATCATGACGCAGCCGCCGAGCGCGAGCGGCACCCAGCCGCCATCTTTGACCTTCATCAGATTGGCGGTGAGAAAAGCAAATTCGACGACCAGGAAAGAGGCGGCGAAGAGGATCGCCGCGAACAGCGGCCAGCCCCATTTGCGCCAGGCGACGATGAACAGCAGCGACGTCGAAAGCACCATGGTGCCGGTGACCGCGATGCCATAGGCGGAGGCAAGCGCCGACGAGCTCTTGAACGCGATGACGAGCAGCAGCACGCCAATGAGCAGCAGCCGGTTGATGCGGCCGATATAGATCTGGCCCTCCTGCGACGCCGAGGTATGCGTCACCTCCAGCCGGGGAATGAGGCCAAGCTGAATCGCTTGCCGCGCCAGCGAGAACGCTCCGGTGATCACCGCTTGCGCGGCGATTGTCGTCGCCATCGTCGAAAGGACGACAAGCGGCAAAAGCCCCCAGTCCGGCGCGAGCAGGAAGAATGGGTTGCCGACCGCTTCGGGGCGCGACAACACGAGCGCGCCCTGACCAAGATAGTTGAGCAGCAGCGCCGGCAACACGAATCCGAGCCAGGCTATACGGATCGGCCCGCGACCGAAATGACCCATGTCGGCGTAAAGCGCCTCGACGCCGGTGACCGCGAGGAAAACCGAGCCGAGGACGGCGAAGCCGAGCCAGCCGTGGGTCACGAGAAAGGCGATGCCTTGCCGCGGATCGAAACTGCGCAGCACCTGCGGCGCTTCGGGAATATGCATCGCGCCCAACACGCCAATGGTCAGGAAAAAGACGATCATGATCGGCCCGAAAAAAGCCGCCACCCGCGCCGTTCCGTGACTTTGCACCCAGAATAGCGTGACGAGAATGAAGATGGTGATCGGCAGAACGAATTCGCTGAAGCGGTGAGTGACAAGCTCCAGGCCTTCAATCGCCGACATCACCGAAATCGCCGGCGTGATGATCGCCTCGCCGGCGAAGAGCGCCGCGCCGCCGACGCCGAGCATGAAAGCGACTTTCGTGCGACGTCCCATGGCGGTCTGGGCCAAGGCCATCAGCGAAAGGATGCCGCCTTCGCCGCGGTTGTCGGCGCGCATGACGAAGATGACGTATTTGATCGTCACCGTGAAAATCAGTGCGAAAATAAGCAGCGAGATGGCGCCGATGACGGACTCCTCCGTCAGCGCGTCATGCTCCACCTGATGGGCGAGCGACTCGCGCAGGGCGTACAGCGGGCTCGTGCCGATGTCGCCATAAACGACGCCGATCGATCCGATGATGAGGCCGGCGAGCCCGCCCTTGGCGCGCTCGTCTCCGAGTTGCGCATGAGCGTGCGTCCCATCGCCGCCGGAGGCGGGACCGGCGTCGGATCGCTGCATCATGGGAGCTTTCCTTTGATAGGAGCCGCGGCGCCTTTTGTCGACATTCTCGGAAGAGGGCGCTCGCCCGGGGCGAGAACGAGGGCGACCAAGGCTTCCTCTCCTTCGGCGTGGGTCCGCCGATGCGGTGCGGCGATATACGCGGTTTCGCCCACAAAGAGAAGCCGCGGTTGCGGCGCAATATTGGCGCATCAGACTTTTGACGCCTTCGGGATAGCGTTCGCGGCGCTCAGAACTTTAACATAGAGCCGACGTGGTCGTGCTCGGCCGGCTGGACACAGCCCGTCCTCTTCATAGCTAATCCTCGACGTCAGCTTCGTAGGAGGCCTCGTGACCTCGCCCTCAGACGACCCCGCCCGCTTCGCCCAAGCGGCGGGCGCGCCCGCGCCCAGCGCCATCGCCACGGACGCGGAGGGGCTTGAGGCCGGCATGACGACGCTGCCGGGCGGCGCGCCGGCCTATCTCGCCCGGCCACTGTTGGGGGCCAATTTCCCGATCATTCTCGTGGCGCAGGAAATCTTTGGTCTGCACGAACATATCCGCGACATTGCGCGGCGGTTCGCGAAGCTCGGATTTCTCGCCATCGCGCCCGACTTCCTCATTCGCTACGGCGATCCGCAAGACGCGCCAGACATAGAGGCGATTCGCGCCATCGTCGCCAAGGTTCCCGACGCCGAGACGATGGAGATATTCGATCAGGCGCTCGCATACGCCGCGACGAAAGGCGGCGACGCCAAACGCGCGGCGATCACCGGGTTTTGCTGGGGCGGGCGCATCGCCTGGCTCTATGGGGCGCATCATCCCCGGCTCCTCGCCTGCATTCCCTGGTATGGGCGGCTGGATGGGCCGCATACGCCGGCGCAGCCGCGCTGGCCGATCGACATCGCCGGGGAGCTGAAAACGCCGACGCTGGGCCTGTACGGCGGCGCCGATCCGAGCATTCCCGCCGAACTCATCGAGACCATGCGAGAGCGACTGAAGACGGCGCAGGCGCCTGCCGAGATCATCGTCTATGCCGATGCGCCGCACGCGTTCTTCGCCGATTATCGTGACAGCTATCGGCCGGACGCCGCCAGCGACGCCTGGGAAAGGACGCTGGCCTTCCTGCGCGCCAAGGGCGTCGGGTAACCGCGTTTACCGCGGGACGAGCGCGATGATGCGGGCGGGGCCGCCTGAGCCTTTTTCGATCTTCATCGGCAGGGCGATGACGACCGCGCCGGTCGGCGGCAGCTGATCGAGGCTGGTAAGGTTCTCAAGCCCGCCGATGTTGGCGGCGCCGATGATCCGGTGCACCATAAAATCCTGCGACGGACCGTTGTCGACGCTCGCCGTGTCGACGCCGATGAGGTTCGGGCGGCGCTCTTTTGCGAGCCAGGCCGCCGCCTCCGGGCCAAAAGACGGAAAATGGAGGTGGGTCGCGTCGCCCGGCGTGTCGTCGCCCAGATAGGCCTTCTTGTCAGGCCAGCGTGCGCTCCATCCGGTGTGCAGCAGCACGATCGCCTTGTCGGGAATGCGGCCATGCGCCGCCTCCCAGGCGGCGATCTCCTCGACAGTTAGCACATAATCCGGGTTCGCCTCGGCCTTGGCGGCGACGTCAATGACGATCGCCGGGCCGACGAAGCGCTCGACGGGGATCTCGGCGTTGGTCCAGCGGCCCTCGGCGAAATGCATCGGCGCGTCGAGATGGGTGCCCCCATGCTCGGGCGAACAAAAGGCGTTGGCGAAATAGAAGAAGCCTGCCTTGGTCGGCCCCTTATGCAGCACTCTGAGCTCGAAACCCGACGGCGAGGTCGGCCAATAGACGGTTTCGGCGTTGAAGGCGTGACTGAGGTCGACGACCTTGCTCGACGCGAGATCGAGGCTCTGAGCTTGCGCTGGTTCGAGTCGGGCGGCGGAGAACGTCAGACACAGCAACAGACCGCCTAACGCCGTTCGTTTTTTCATATCGGGACGCTCTCCAGAAACGCGCTCGCGCGCAGCTGATCAAAAATCGCTAGCAATTCCTTTGACTTCCCAGTCGCCGTAACGCGCCGGGTCGGGTCCGCCGCGGCCGCCAACTTCTTGCGGCGGGGCCGGAGCTTGCGCGGCCTCGCGGCGACGCGCCTGCGCTTCGGCCAACGCGCGCTGCGCGGCGGGCGGCGGCTGCGCGCGCCGCTCTGTCGAATTCGCTGTGTCTTCTGCCTTCGACACGGTCCGTTCCTGTGTGCATTCATCGCCCGCCGCCGCGCTATTGTGCTATGATTCGGTTCGGTCGCGGAGGGAGAAGCCGTTTGGCGAACAGCGACAGTAGATCAATTTCCGCCCGGACCAAATCGGCGCGTCAAGGGTCCCGGCAAGGCTTCGTGCCCGCCGAAGCGGTGCGGGAGGCCGAAGCCGCGAAGATTCCCGGGTTGCCGGCGCGCCTCGCCGCCGCCAGCATCATCGGCGACATCGTGCAGGGCGGCCATCGTCTCGATGAGTGTTTCGCCGCGAACGCGGTTCCTTCGCGCCTCTCGGGGCTCGACGCCCGCGATGTGTCGCTCACGCGCTCGATCGTCACGGTCGCGGTGCGCCGGCTCGGCCTCATCCGCTACGTTCTCGCCGAACTCCTCGAAAAGGGGTTGCCGCGTCAGGCCGCTCGGCTTGAGTTCTCGCTGATCGCCGCCGCCGCGCAAATCCTGTTTCTCGACGCCGCCGATCACGCCGCCGTCGATCTCGCGGTGCGCGCGGCGCGCCTTGAACCGAAAACCGCCGGCTTTAGCGGGCTCGTCAACGGCGTGCTGCGCAATCTCGCGCGACGACGGGAGGAGTTCCTGGACGTCGCCGCAAGCGGCGAGCACGATGCGCCGCCATGGCTGGCGCAGCGCTGGCGCAAGCACTATGGCGAAGACACCGCGCGCGCCATCGCGGCCATGCACATGCTCGAGCCGCCCCTCGACGTTTCCGTCAAGGACGACCCGGCTGGCTGGGCGGAGCGGCTCGACGGCGTCGTGCTGCCGACAGGCTCGGTGCGGCTGCGCACCCACGCGCCGATCAGCGAGCTGCCGGGCTATGAGGACGGCGAATGGTGGGTGCAGGACGCGGCCGCCGCTCTGCCGGCCCGCCTGCTGGCGCCGCGGCCGGATGAGCGCGTGCTCGACATGTGCGCCGCGCCCGGCGGCAAGACGGCGCAGATGGCGCTTGCCCGTGCGCAGGTGGTCGCTTTGGACCGTTCGGCGGAGCGCCTGAAGCTGCTCGCCGCCAATCTCGCTCGGCTACAGCTGCACGCGGAAGTTGCGGTCGGCGACGCCGCCGCCTATCAGGCGCAGCCTTTCGACGCGATTTTGATTGATGCGCCCTGTTCGGCGACGGGAACGATCCGACGCCATCCCGACGTGCCCTGGACCAAGAAGCCGGGCGACATCGAAACGCTCGCGAGTCTGCAAACAAAGCTGCTCAACCGTGCGGCGCTGCTGACGCGGGCAGGGGGGCGCATCGTCTATTGCTCCTGCTCGCTGGAGCCTGAGGAAGGCGAACAGCAGATCGCCGCGTTTTTGCGCCGCAATCCGGATTTTCGCCGCATGCCGATCGATCCTGGCGAGGGCGTCCCGGAGGCGTTCATCAACCGGGACGGCGATCTGCGGACCTTGCCGCATTACTGGCCGAACGAAGATCCGCGCCTTGCCGGCATCGACGGATTCTTCGCCGCGCGGCTCCTGCGGTCAGCCTAGGCGCTTCCCGATCGCATGGAATTGCGTGATCGATAAGAAATCGCTCAAAATCAAATTGTTGGAGCAGGTTCTCATCCAAAAAGTCTGTCAACTTTTTCGGAGCCTGCTCTAGGCCCGCGCCGCGACGAGGGGCGCGAATTCCTTCACCACCTGCTCATAGACGATCCGCTTGAACGGCACGATGAGTTCCGGCAGCGCCGAAAGCGTCTCCCAGCGCCAGGCGTCGAATTCGGGCTTATGCGCGCCGTGGCCCGGCGCATGAATATCGATCTCGCTTTCGTCGCCGGTGAAGCGCAGCGCGAACCAGCGCTGAATTTGGCCGACATATTTGCCGCTCCAGCGGTTGTTGTTGTTTCTGGGCAGATCGTAGCAAAGCCAGTCTGGGGCCTCGCCGAGAAGGGCGACGCTCGACACATTGGTCTCTTCGTGAAGCTCGCGCAGCGCCGCCTCATAGGGCGTCTCGCCCTCGTCGATGCCCCCCTGAGGCATCTGCCAGAGATAGGGCGGGCGGGTCTGGTCGTGGGCGCCTTTGGCGCGCCGCCGCCCGATAAAGGCGAGGCCTTGCGCATTGAGCAACAAGACGCCGACGCAGGGCCGATACAATCCGCGTCCGCTCATCGTCCCGTCTCGCGGCGCGGCGTATGTCGGCGCGCTCCATTGACTGCGTCTGTCATCCGCTCCCCAGCATTCGAAATTTGGCGCGGACGCTTGCGCCGGCCCGCGCCCGCTGTCCAGCCGCTAGACGCGCCGCATCAGCGCGCCGTCGGCCTCCATTAGCTCCAGCAGCATGCCTTCCCGCAACCCCCGGTCGGCGATGCGCGTCCGCTGCGCCGGAAAAAGCTCGCGAATCGCCTCGAAAATCGCGCAGCCGGCAAGGACGAGATCGGCGCGTTGCGGTCCGATGCAGCCGTTGGCGACGCGCTCATCGAAATCCATGTCACGCAGCCGCAGGATGGCCCGGGTTGCGTCATCGTCGCTCATCCACAAGCCGTCGACGCGCCAGCGGTCGTAGCGCTCGAGTCCCAGATGGACGCCGGCCAGGGTGGTGACGGTTCCCGACGTGCCCAAAAGATGGAAGCGCGGACAGCGGCGCTCCGAGGCCATGCGCCGCGCAAAGGGGGCGAGAGTTTCGCGCACCTGCTGCGCCATGGCCGCGAACGTCTCGGCTGAGACGCAGCGGCCGCCGAAATGCTCCGCGAGCGTCACGACCCCAAGTTCGAGCGACGTCCAGGCGCGAAAAGCGTAAGCGCCATTTTCGCTGCGCCGTTCGCGCGTCAGCCAAACGAGCTCTGTGGACCCGCCGCCGATGTCGAACAGCAGCACGCTTTCGGCGGCCGGATCGGCGAGCGATCCGCAGCCGCGGGCGGCGAAGCGCGCTTCGGTTTCGCGGTCAATGATCTCGAGCTGCAGCCCGGTGCGTTCGCGAACGCGCTCGACAAATTCATCGCCGTTCGCCGCGCTGCGGCACGCCTGGGTCGCGACGAGCCGGGCGCGGGTGACGCCGCGCGCATCCATTTTTTCGCGGCAGATTTCGAGCGCCGCGATGGTGCGTTCGATCGCTTCCTCGCTGATCCGGCCAGCCTTGCCGAGGCCTTCCCCCAGCCGCACGATGCGCGAAAAGGCGTCGATAATGCGCAAAAAATCATTGTTGCGCCGGCGCGGCCTGTGCTCGGGCCGGGCGATCAGCAGCCGGCAGTTGTTGGTGCCGAGGTCGAGCGCAGCATAGGTGTGGCGCGCGTCGAGCGCGCCAGAAGCGACGCCGGAGTTGATGTGAAGCTCGGGCGCGGCCTGCGCCGACGCCGACGCCGTAGACGGTAGACCGGTTTCCCTCACTCGATCCCTTCCGCGAAGCCGCTCCGTCCCGCCCTGCGCCGCATCGACGGAAGCGGAGCGGCGATCATCGTAACGCCAGAAGGCTGGCGTAAATTTCTTTCATGCAGGATCGGCGCGCCGCCCGCAAGGGCGTTTCCTGCAGGCATTTGGAGCGCCAGAGGCGGCGTCGGGCGGCCGTCCGGTTGACACCGTCGGCGGCGCTCTCTAAGTCACCAGCCGTTCGCGCGCGCTTGGCGCGGCGCCGTTTGGGGGATAGTTCAACGGTAGAACAGCGGACTCTGACTCCGTTAATCTTGGTTCGAATCCAGGTCCCCCAGCCACGTAACCTATTAAATTTAGTGATTGTCTAGGATTCCGAAAGCCTGTCCAAAGACGCCGGCTTTCCCGCGACTTAGCCCCTCTACGAGTATGACGCCGTTACGCAGAGACGCTTTATGCCCGCGCTCGGGGCTTCGCAAGCCTCAGGGTCTCTGGAGGCCGTTTTCCAGTCGGGGGTTATGGAGCGTTTCGGTCAACTGCGGGCGACGGACGTTCGACGAATCCGAGAAATCGTCGCTGTTCGCGCCAGTCGTGCGGCAGGTCCTTACTCAGCTTTAGGAGCCGTGTCGGCGTCAGTTCGATGGGCTGGCGGCCTTCGAGCAGCGCGCGCACGATATCGGGGGCGAGATAGGACATCGAAGCAGCGCGGTGAGATGGCCCTTGCCGGCGCCAAGGCGTTGCGTCATCCCCTCGATGCTGTCGTCGGCGCCGGAGAACAGCTGCTTCCGGATCGAAAAGGCTTCGCCCATCATGGCGACCAGCTCCGGATAGATCTGGCGAGCATTCTCGTTGTCGATGACGAGCCGCTTTCCTTTGCCGGCGCGTTTTAGCGTGGCGTCAATCGACAAGAGCATCGGACCGGTGAGCTTGCACGGCGTCTTGTCGTTGCCGACGAGAACTCTGGCGAGTTCGCCGCGGTTGAGTTGAAGGGCGATGCCGTTGACGTTGACCTGCGCCTTTTCGACGATGCGGCGGACCAGGGCGGCGATGTCGATCGGAGTCAGGGTGAGCCATTGCCGGGAAAGATCGGACGCCTTGTTCAGCGCGGCGTCGAAACCGGTTGCATCCAAATCGAGCGGCGCGAGGGCGCCGAGCTCCGACCTTGACGCCAAAAGTTGTCGTAGCCGATCCAGCACAAGCCCTTCGATGTCGCCCGCTGAAACGCGAATCCCGGATGAGTTTGCAACGCGGCCGCCGTTGAGAAGCGACGCCGAGACATAGTATCGATATCGCTTTGCGCCTTTCGCCGCATGGGTGGGCGTCATGTGGGCGCCGTCCGCGTCGAAGATCAGCCCGGCTAGCACAGGCTGGGAGCCTCCGCGCCTGCGGCGAGGAGACGCTCGCGTCGATTGGTGGCGAGCCTGTCTTGCACGATCCGCCAGAGCTCTTCATTGATGATCGCGTCATGCTGGCCGTGGTAGGCCACGTCCTGATGGGTGATCTCCCCGCGATAGATGCGATTTTGCAGCAGCAGATACAGCGCGCCGCGCGAGAACGGCTTGCCGCCCGCAAGACAGCCGCCAGCGCCGGCGCGACGCTTGCTGACGACGCCCAAACGGTCGAGTTCGACTTTCAGCAGAGAAACAGATTTTAGCTCGGCATAGCGCTGGAAGATCGCGCAGACGCGTTCGGCTTCCATCGCATTGACGATCAGCTTTCGATCGTTGACATCATAGCCAAGAGGCACATTGCCGCCCATCCACATGCCCTTGCGCTTGGAGGCGGCGATCTTGTCACGGATGCGCTCGCCGGCGATCTCGCGCTCGAACTGTGCGAAGGAGAGCAGCATGTTGAGCGTCAGACGCCCCATGGACGTCGTGGTGTTGAACTGCTGCGTGACCGATACGAAGGACGCGCCATGAGTGTCGAGCACATCGACGATCTTAGCGAAGCCTGCAAGTGACCGGGTGAGGCGATCGACTTTGTAGACGACGATGATTTGAACCTTGCTGGCCCTGATGTCTGCCAGTAACCGCTGCAGGGCAGGGCGCTCCATCGTGCCGCCAGATAGTCCACCGTCGTCATACATGTCGGGAAGCGCGATCCAGCCGGTATGGCGCTGGCTTACGATATAGGCCTCGCAAGCCTCCCGCTGGGCGTCGAGCGGAGTTGACCTCCTGCTCGAGCCCGTCGTCGGAGGATTTGCGCGTGTAGATAGCGCAGCGGAATGTTGTGCTGGATTTTGGACGATCATGCTTCCGCATGCCGATCCTCAGCACGCTCGACGAAGCGGCGTTCAGCCTTGCTCAAACCGAAAAAGCGCGGGCCGGACCATCGCGCGCCGGTGATCTCTCGCGCCACCGCCGAGAGCGACGTATAGCGCCGTCCGCGCCACTCCACGCCGTCGGCGCAAATCAGCACCAAGTGAGTGCGCCCGCGCCATTCGCGCACCAGCCGCACGCCAGGCTTCAGCGAGATTGGCGGCGCCGGCTTGCTCTTGTTACGAAGAGACGGATCGGCGCTCAACGACTCAAGCTTCCGCGCGACGGCTTTGGAGAGGCCGCCACAGGCCTTCTCCTGCAGCTTGTAACTGATCCCGCGGATCAACAGATCGCGGGAGAGTCGCATCGGCGGCGGCGCTCTATGTAGTCACCGCCATTCGATGCGCAATTCGAAGATCTTTAGCGCAGAAACCCGCGCGAGCGTTTCGGCGACGTCGAATGCCGTTTTGTTCATGCCCTGCGGGCCGGCGTCAGCGATTGCGTTTGGGTTCTATCCGGTAGCGGCGCGAGCCATCCTTGCCCTTTACGGAGGTCAGGGTGAAGCCGAGCTTCTTTTTCACTGTGCCTGCCAGGAAGCCGCGCACACTGTGCTGCTGCCATTTCGTCGCCTGCACTATCTCGTGATGCTGGCGCCGTCGGTTCGACTGAGCAGAGTGAGCACGCGTTCCTGCTTGGTGGTGTTGGGCTCGTCGGACGTGCTGTTGTGCCTAAGGGCAGCGCTTCCGGCTGTTGCGAGTCTACGCGCGCCGAGCGCGGTTTAGATCCTGGCTTCGACTTTACGCTCGCCTTTGGGCGGCGGCGTTGTTCGACCTGGGAGATTTCTTGAGAGGGGCTGTCGACATTGGCTGCGGGCTCGTGGAAGCGGCGTCGGAATAGACGCTCGCACCGCCCAAAGCCCCGCAAATCGCGAGGCGAGCCCTGGGTGGCAACGGGTCGCTAGCCCGCTCGTTGACGCACGTAGCAATGCGTGCTTTGCCGCGGAAGCCCAGTCGTTTTGAAAGGCCCTAAGGTAGCTGCGAAGCGCGTTTGCTGACTCGCAATCGGCGGATCAACGGCAAAACGGCGTTCGCGTTTGTTCAGTCGCACAACAGAGTGAGAGTTGGTCTCGATCACTCGCGCCCGTTCTCAGCGGACTGCGGCCTGACATCGTGCTCGTGTCAGCTTCCGATCCCGACAAAGCGTGATGGTGGCGCGATCAATATTCGCTGTCGATTCGTGCCGCAAGCGCTTGGTATCTCTTATATGCAGCCATGGCTTGTTCGTCGGTGATTTCATCCTCCCGCGTCCCCGTCGTTTGGCAGTGAAAGATACGGCCAAACGTCAGCCAATCGCCCGCTCGATACGCTTCTGAAGATCGACGGTCGAGCTCGGCCTTACGCGCCCGGATCTGCTCCAGAGAGGTTGGATTCTGCTGATATTGGCTGGCGAAGCACAGTACTGAGACGCCGCGTCGTATCTCCGCCAAGGATGCGGCGCTTTCGCGCTCTGGATGCAGCGCATCGCCGCGCCGGCGTCTGAAGAAGCGTCGACCGAGCGGACCTTCAATCAAATGGCATTCTTCGCCCTCGGCGATCGCCGGCAAGCGCAAGACGTCCCAGTCTCCTTTTTTTTTCAGCACGTGGCCCACAAGGTCCTCCGGATGCTGCCGCTGCATCACGATGATGATGGCGTCTTGCGCCCTGTCGTTCAGGCGGTTCAGAAGCGTATTCTCGAACCAGCTATGTGTGGCGTTGCGGCTCGGCTCCGAAAGCGCTTCGTCAGCTTTGTGGGGGTCATCGAGTATGATGATGTCGGCGCCGCGGCCGGTGAGAGCGCCGCCGACCGATGTCGCTAGCCGTCGACCTCCGAGAACCGTCTCGAAATCATTCACGGCCTGGCGGCCCCCGAGCACATCGCCAAAAAGCGTCCGGTAGAGGGAGCTCCGCATGAGTCGCTGGCAGGCGCTTGCGAATTCGTCGGCGAGATCCTGTCCATAGCTTGCGCAGATCACATGCGTGACAGGATCGTGCCCGAGCATCCAGACGACAAAGGCGACCGACACGCAATGCGACTTCAGATGGCGTGGCGGCAGATTGATGATAAGTCGCTTGATCTCGCCGCGGCGCACCCGTTCGAGCTTGGTCGCGACGACCTCGATATGAGGCGCAAGGTCAAGGCGTTTGCCGGGATACAGTTCATAAAAGCTGGCTTCGATGAAGCTCGTGAGATCACTCCTTAGAATGCAAGCGTATTCTTCCGCCGAAATGGAGAGATCACGCTGGATGGCGCTTGGATCTTTCATCTCGGGGTCTCTTCGTTCTCGGGTGGCGTCTCTGTCTCCTCCTCCGCTTCCGCGGCCAGTCGGATTCGACGGACAATGCTTTCCACGACGTCCTTGTTTTCGGGGAGACCGACCCCAGCGTCGGCCGCAGGCGCCTTTCCGGAGCCTTCGCTGCGCCGAATCTGATCGAGGACCAGGGCCGCCGCTTTTGCGTCGTTGCTCAAAGCCTTGTTGACGATTTGCTTCACCAACGCCTGCCCTTTCGGCATTCTCTTGCGTTTTCCGTTTTCAATAAGGGTGACGAGCTTTGCCAATTCTTCGTCGAAGACCGTGCTAAAGTTCTTTGATCCTTTTGGTCGACCTTTCGGATTGCCGCTGCAGCCAGGCTGAAACCGCGTGTGTTGCGGAGGACGGCCATAGCCAACGGAATATTCGCCATTACGCCGGGAGGAACGCTTCTTACTGCTCATGCGAAGGTTTCCGACTTGCCGGAGTCGCCAGCGAGTGTCTGTTCGCTGAGCGCGACGCCATCCTCGCAGGAGGTTTCACACGCCGACCGGCGACTGAGGAGGCGAGGCGCTCGTTCAGCCGCTCCTCAGCGATCTCATCGAATGTTCGTCCGTCGCCGTCGAGAATGGCGTCGACTTTCGTATAGGCTTGCCAGCGGCGAACGGCGACGTCGATGAAGGCTGGCTGATATTCGAGGCCAAAGCAGCGGCGTCCGACCTTCGCGGCCGCCATCAGCGTCGTGCCCGAGCCGAGGAACGGATCCAACACGACATCGCCCTTGGAGCTGCAATTGCGCATCGCGTCCGCGACCAGCGCGACCGGTTTCACAGTCGGATGCATGGCCAGCGCGTCGTCCCGATCGGCGCCAAAGCTATTGACGCCAGGATCGGTCCAGACGTTGCTGGGATTGCGGCCGTGTTTGCCGAGTTCGACATTGTTCTGATGCGGCGCCGCGCCCGCCCGGAACACGCCGATCAGCTCATGCTGGCTGCGATACAAGGAGCCCTGGCCAGGATTAGTCTTGTCCCAGACGACCAAGTTGAGCATCGCGTCATAGATCTTGCGGCCGACGGTCATGAGAAGGTCAATGTGCCGCCAGTCCATGCAGACGAAATGCACGGCGCCGTCGCGCGAGAGGGCGGCCGCGGGGTGGAGGCATGCTTCTAGAAACGCCTCGAATTCGCGTTCTGACATTTCTCCCGAGGCGAGGGCGAACTCGTCATGCTTGATGCGGCCGCGGCCCTGCACGTGGCCGCCAATCCGGACATTGTAAGGCGGATCCGTGAAAGCCATCGCTGCAGGTTCGTTCTGCATGAGACGGGCGTAGTCTTCGGTCTCACGCGCGTCGCCGCACAAAACCCGGTGCTCTCCCAAAATCCACAGATCGCCGCGGCGGCTGACCACGGGACCGGCGGTCGGCGGCAGTCGGTCTTCGGGTTCGGGCTTTTCCTCGCCGATGTCGGCGAGCAGTACATCGACTTCGCCGACTGCAAATCCCGTCAGGGAAATGTCGAGATCGAGCGTCGGCAGAAGCATCGACAGCTCCTCGAGCTCGGCCGCCAACATCTCCCGGTTCCAGCCGGCGCGCTCCGAAAACTTGTTATCGGCGATCACGAAGGCGCGCATGAGTTCGTCGCTCAAGCCCGTGACGCAAATGGTCGGAACCGTTTTCATCCCGAGCAGCTTCGCCGCGGCGTGCCGAGCGTGACCGGCCAAGATCATTCCCGACTGGTCGACGACGATCACGCCGATAAAGCCGACGGTCTCAATCGCCTTGGCGAGATCCTTGATCTTCCGCTTGGGGTGCGTTCGCGCGCTCTTGGGGTTCGGCTTAAGCTCGTCCACTAATCAGGGGACGCAATGACGCTCGAAACGTCGCGACCATGACCCAGGCTGTTGAATGCGTTCTTCGCCGGCATGTCTGGCTTCCACGGACTTGAATGCTTCCTGGAACCAGATCACGAATCGTTTGCCGGACCGAAGGCACATGAAACGTCAATTTCTTCAGCGGCGCGGTTGATAGTCTGGCGCATGGCCGACTGGATCGACGTTGTCTTTTAGTTGGGCTTGCTTTTCCTTTTTCTCACGCGCCGGTAGGCCGGTCGCGGATCGAATTTTTGGGTACGCATTGCAATTTCGGTCGCCCGTGTCGCCGGATCATCAAAAATCCCATCGATGGGATCATACGTATAGGCCTGACGCAGTAGATACAGTTGAAGCTCATGCGTCACGCCGGCTTCGCTCGGGATGCGTCCGCGCGGATCAGAAACAAAAGGCATCAGCGCCGCGCAAATCGCGCCCAGACGGATGCAGGCGGCCACGTCACGTCTCGTCGCGCGGTCCGCGAGATCCCCGATTGAATGGGCTGTTCCTGAAAGACCCGCCTGCGCCCAAGCATCGTAAAGCGCCGCCATTGCCATCTCGTCGTCGAGCACAGCGAGGATCGATCGGGCGCGGCGCGAAATCACAAGAGGCGTCGCGTCTTCGGCTTTGACAATGCCAAAAATCGCACTCGCGAGTTTGCGTTCGGCGCGGATCTCCTTAAGGCGTTGTTTGCCGAGCCTCAATAGGTTGAGGCCAAGAATCCGCGCGCCAAGCGGAACATGGCCGTTGGCGATTAGAGTAGCTTCGTATCCAGGAACGGGCGGGAGACTTTCGATGCGCTGCAGGTCCGCGGCGAGTTGGAGGAACGAAAGAGGTGGATTTTGACGAAATTCTTGGGCGGCTTGCAGAAATTGCTTGGCGAGTCGCTTGATCCTCGCCTGTAAGGCGTACGCCATCCGCACTAGTCTAGCGCGGATAAGACGCGACGGCGCGATGTTGTCGGGCTACTGGCCTCGCAGAGTAAACGGGGGCGGTCGAGAACCTCCTCGGGCCTTGCGCCGTCATGCGCGGTGGCGTGTCGCCGTCCATTTGCGGATCAGCCCATGCGCCCGGTCGATCGACACATGGTTCTTGTATCCGAAGGCGGGAATGGCGAGATCGACCGGCGGAACCGAGCCGTCCCCCGCACTTTGGCTTTCGTGTATTTGACCGTCCAGCGCGCATCGCGATCTTTCTGCGCGAGCTTCGCTGGGTTGTCCTTCCAGCCCTCTGGTATGCGGCCGTCCTTGATCGCCTGCTTCTCGCCGTTCGTATTGCGCTGCTTGGGCGCGGCGACAATCGTGGCGTCGACGATCTGGCCCGACATCGCGAGAAAGCCGGCCTCGCGCAGCGCTGCGTCAAACTGCTCGAACAAGACGGTGGCCGCATTCGCCTTCTTCCGCGCCTCACGGAACGTTCAGATCGTATTGGCGTCGGGAACCGCGTCGGCCAAACCCAATCCGAGAAAGCACATGAACGACAGGCGGTCCTTGATCCGATATTCGCAGCGCTCGTCCGACAACGAATGCATTGCTTGCAGAATCAGCACCTTGAACATGAACACATGATCGAACGGCGGACGCCCACCCTTGGAGCGATCGGCGCGCGGCGCTGCCGCCTCCAGCGCCGCCCGGAACATCTCAAAATCGACCAGCGCCTTCACGCGCTCAAGATCGTCGCCCTTGGCCGACAGCTCCGCCAACCGTTCGTCGACGTCGAAAAATCCGGGCGTTCCCTTCGCCATGGCCCCGGTCCCCTTGCGACATGACCAAGTGAATCAACTCAACGCCGATTTGGCCAGAGGTTTTTGGGGGCCTCCAGCTTTTCACTTGGTGCCGAGAGTTCGACGTCGACCCTGCCGCGCCGAAGAATCTCACGCCGATACTGCCGATGACGATCGCGTCGCATCGCGCTGGGATCAACGTCATTGAGGCGCGCAGTCGCAAGCAGAGAGGCGATCGTCCATGTCTCGCCGCCGGCTTCGGACCCCGCGAACAGCGCGCTTTTTTCGAGTCGTCTGCGGTCGGATCGCGCGTTCGACGCCGTTGTTTTCGAGTTCGACGCGTCCATCTTTGAGGATCAGTGGAACTCAGCCTTTCTTGACGCGATCAGCGCGCTTGGCCCGAAAGACATAGAGCGCACCGCTGGAGGGATCGGCGCCGGCGTCGCGCACCAGAGCAGCCAGTTCATCAGGGCCTTTGCGGAAATCGACCGGTTGCGTCGCGCGCACGATACGCGCGTGCGGCCCGATCATGCCACGCGCCGCGCAACTCAGTCCGATCCTCAGGACGACTCCGGCCACGACGATCTCACACAGCTCGGCCCATATCGGCGCCACGAGCTCTGCTTCGTTCGCCGGCGCCATCTCAATGAAGGAGAGCGGCGGCTCACTCGGGGCACCCGCCCCGCCACGGTTCGAGACGGTGCAGACCTCGTCTGCGCTTCACTTCGCCAGCGAAAGATCTGATGCACGCTCACGTCGTGCGCTCTGGGCACCCCCGATACTTTGGCGCCCAGAATCTTGGCTTCGGCCAGGATCAGGTCCTTCGCCGCTTGCGACCAAGTGCGCCGCGTTCTCGCAGGGCTTGCTTCCAGCGCATCCAAAACATGAAACGTTCTATGCCCAGACATGTGCTCCGACTTATGATGATCACACCGGTAGAATCCCCGGACATCCCCATCATCGTCTTCCATGACCTGCTGCGCGAAGGGTCGGCCCGTGCGGGAAGCCGTGCGCCGCGCAACGTGATCGAATCGACCTTCCGCTCGCACGTCGAGCACGTCTTCGCCCAACGGAAGGATCGGTTCGGCCTGTTCATCCGCACCATCGGCCTCGCCCGAGCCAAGGTGAAAATCGGCATGGCGAACCTCGTCTATAACTTCAAGCGGCTGGTCTTCTGGCAAAGAACCATCACCGCGTGACGCCGGTGGGACGCCGCAGATGACATCGAGGCTCAAAACCGCTCCTTTGCGACCGTTTAGACATCAAGCCAAAATCGGCGCGCGCCACGCGTTGATAGAAGCGTCCAGGTTGCCGCCGTCCGACCGATGTGCTTTCAGATGGGTGGAATCGATCATGATCAGCATCGGTTTTGTCCTTCCCGCGAGCGCTGAGAACGAGCGCTGCGAAGATGCAATCGAAGGGACCGAGCCGGCTCAAGCGGATGCAAATCTATCAAAAAATAGAACCACTCTTGCGTAGCGAAGTGAAACAAGAGTGGCTTAGAAAAACGTATTAATACTTTCTCGCCTGCCTTTGACTATCGCTGGAATAATTAGCGGAGGTAGTAGGCTCTGGATTGGATTCGGCAGCGGCAGTCAATGTCTTAGGCGTCGAACCCGAACCGCGAACCACAGCTAAAGCTTCAGCATAAGAGCTAAGAATCCATTTTCTATTAGCGAGAACTCCTGGCTTTCCTTTCTCAAATACAATGCCCTCGGATTTCGCTATCAAATAAAAAAGGGAAAATGCCACCGTTTCCGGCGATCCATAATTTTTGAATTCTGTCTCGTTCGACATATGGTTCTCCCAACTATTAAGGGGGCAGGGTTAAGCTCTCGATCTCGTCCTTCGCGCACATCGCTAGCCGCGCCCTAATGTTTCGGAGATCGTGGCTTCCCCGCCACCATGAGTCCTATTTTGACAGGTCGGTTCGTTGAAGGCAAGATTCTAGCCGTGTTAGGATGGCGGATTCCCCTATTGCGATGGCGATTTTCGTTTCCTCCGCCTCGACAAGCTCAAGGAGGAACTCGGCCTCGATCCCTTTGAAGGTCGATCGTGCGCCGGCTTACATCGACACGCCTTGATGACGATGATCGCCTACGCCTTCCTCCAGTCCGCCGCCCCGACCACCCGAATCACGCAAAAGAACCCGAGGTAATCCCAAAAAACTGCCGAAGTTAGTGCTAGGTGGAGCGCCCGTGTAAAAAGCCCCGCGGGACTGAAAAAAAGAGTCGGGGGACCGCCACCGCAACCAACCATGCCGGCCGTCCAGCAAGCCATTCTCGACCTCTTGGCGCGGCCTCCCCCAAAGCGGTGTCCTCATTGTGAGAATCTCATCGACGAGGGCGTCGAACCTAAACTGCCAAAGTAGTGCTAGTCACGTGAACCTAAAGTTCGCCACATAAAGTCTGCTCTGTTTTCTGGCAGAAGCGTTTGCCGGAAGCGAGGATCATCTGCGGATTTTGTCCACCGATATGGCTTGGGATTACATTGTTCCGCTCGATGCAGCCGCGGAAGTCTGCTTCAAGCTGGTTCGTTGACGTATGGACGCCACGACGGTCTGCTTGCGGGGGAGTTCAGCAAACCAGCGCTCAGCCTGATTGATCCACGACGCCGATGTGGCGGGAAGTGCACGCGGTAGTGAGGTCGGCGCGCCAGCCAGTTTTTGATCACTGCTTGACGCGATATCAAGGGCCGCGAACAACGACGTCGTGCCGTGGCGGATATAAGAATGCGTTCGCCGCTCCGATCGGAAGGACAGGCTGCTCGCGATCAAGCGCTTGTATCTGGCGCTTCTCACTAACGCTGACCACCAGCGCCCCGATTCGGCGGCGACAGATAAAGACCGACGATGTCGCGAACCTTGTCGACGAACAGCGGGTCGTGGGAAGCTTGACAGTCTCCGAGCGATGCGGCTTGTCTGGGTGCGGCGGGCGCGAGAGACCGGGGAGCGCACGGCGCGCAAGCAGGGACAGCCTCGACGCTCGAAGCTCGACCCCATCGGGACTATCTGCTGGGATTGATCGAGGCGACGCCGGACTTGACGATCAGCGAACTCCTGGAGCGGCTGCTTGCCGAGCTCGGCGTGAAGGCCAGTCGCGCGACATTGTGGACGTTTCTCGACCGTTGCGGTCTGACGTTCAAAAAAAGACCGCCCATGCGAGCGAACAGGACCGCCCGGACGTAAAGGCGCGGCGCGAAGCCTGGTTCGAGAGCCAGCTCGATCTCGATCCGGAAAGGCTCGTCTTCATCGATGAGACCTGGACCACGACCAACATGGCGCGCAAATGCGGGCGCGAACAGAAAGGCGAGCGGCTGCGCGCGAGCGTTCCGCACGGACATTGGAAGACGACGACCTTCATCGGCGGTCTGCGCTGCGACCGCATGACGGCGCCGATGGTTCTCGACGGGCCGGTCAACGGCCAATAGTTCCAAGCCTATGTCGATCAGGTTCTGGTCCCGACGCTCTCGCGGGACGACATCGTGATCATGGACAATCTTGGCAGCCACAAGGGCGCCGGCGTGCGCATGGCCATCGAGGCGGCGGGCGCGACCCTGCTGTATCTCCCGCCTTACAGCCCCGACGTCAATCCGATCGAAAAGGCG
>NZ_JADNQZ010000044.1 GCF_015709515.1 Methylocystis sp. H62 | reverse complement strand
TGGATTGGCGCAGATTCTCAAGCCAGCGATAGCTTTCCTTCGTCTCTATCGGTACGCGCGTTTGGTTCACGAGGCGCTTGATCGCGGCCGTTCCTTTGAACTTGCTGCGCGTCCAGAACTTCACCGCCGCCAAGCCGAGCGGCGTCCCGCTGGTAGTGACGGCTAGACTCGAATGCATCAAAACGCCGCATAATGTCCGCGTATTGGGTTGGCCGGCTTTGTAGCGCCCGGCGTTGATGGTCTTCGTGAAGCCAATCTTGCCAGGCGACTCGCGACTATAAATGAATTCGGTCGTGTCCTGCAGAATCAGGATTGGACCTTCGCTAGCCTTGGATCGCGCCGCGGTCGCGGCGAAGTGTCCCGACAACACGCCATGCTCAGTGACGCGGGGATTATCGAAAAATCGATAGGCCGCCTTCGTCGCAGCCCAATCGCCACATGCCGCAGGAACCGGCTTACCAGGGGCGGCTGAAAGTTGCTCCAACAACCGCCGCAAACGACGTTGCAGACGTTTATCCGGAATACTCGCCGCGGCCACCTCGGCATCTTGCCAGCCGGCCTGGCCGGTTTCTGATCCAACCTGCATCCATGACGCCCCAGTGATTCGGCGTCACGGACAAAATCACGCCCGATTCAGATCGGGCAAGCCCCTCCGGAGATGTGGGTAATTGAAAGCCGGCGAGAACCGTCTGGCGCTGAGCGCGCTGCGCTTGGATAGATTGCGCATGAATGGCGCGGTGATCGTGTCCATTTCTAATACAAGTGGACACTATCGCGGATGTCGGACGGCAAGGACGATGGTGGAGCGGCGCCCGGGCGCAGGCGTCGATCCTGGACCCTTGATGAGAAGCGTCGGGTCGTCGACGAGAGCCTTGCGGAAGGCGCCTCGATAGCCGAGGTGGCGAGACGCTACGATCTCAACGCTAATCAACTTTTCACTTGGCGGCGGCAGCTTGCCGTTGAGCCCGCCGGGTTGAGTGACCTCGCGCCGATTCTGCCAGTGACGATCACGCCGGAGACAGCGGCGGAGTATTCCGGCCCCGCGCCGACCTGCCAAATGGAGATTGTGCTTTCTGAAGGCGATCGGATCATCGTGTGGGCGGACGTCGAGGCGGCGGCGCTCACGCGTGTCCTGAAGGCGCTGTCGCGGCGATGATCCCGATTCCGAGCGGCGTTCGGGTATGGATTGCAACGGGCCACACCGACATGCGGCGCGGCATGCAGGGCCTCGCGCTTCAGGTTCAAGAGCAATTGAAACGCGACCCTCATGCGGGCGATCTCTACATTTTCCGCGGACGCCGCGGCGATCTCGCCAAAATCCTCTGGCACGACGGGATCGGTCTGTCGCTCTATGCCAAGCGGCTCGACCGCGGAAAGTTCATCTGGCCCTCGGCGACGGCGGGCGCGGTGTCGATTTCGGCCGCTCAGATGGCCTATATGCTTGAAGGGATAGATTGGAGAAACCCACAGCTGACGTGGCGACCCAAGAGCGCTGGCTAATCTGCGCCGGGTATCTGGGCGGGGCGGGGCGAAAAAATGTAGCGATGCGTGCATTTTGGGGCGCCACAAATCACGCGTTTTGTGATTCACTTCGGCTCATGGACGCTGCGGCCAAAGCCCTTTTCGACGAAAACGCTGTGCTGAAAGCGGAGCTGGCCGTCGCGCGGGCGAAGGCGTCGGAAGATGCGGCGCTGATCGCGCAGCAGACGCTGCGGATCGCAAAGTTGCAGCGTCAGATTCACGGGCAGAAGTCGGAGCGCTCGGCGCGGCTGCTCGATCAATTGTCGCTCGAACTCGAAGAACTGGAAGCGAGCGCGACGGAAGACGAACTCGCCGCGGAGCGCGCTGTCGCCAAAATGACGACAGTCGCCGGCTTCGAGCGCAAGCGGCCGGAGCGCAACACATTCCCGGAGCATCTGCCGCGCGAACGCGTCGTGATCGAGACGCCCAAGACCTGCGCCTGCTGCGGCGGTTCGCGCCTGCGCAAGCTCGGCGAGGATGTGACGCAGACGCTGGAGACGACGCCGCGTCAATGGAAAGTGATCGAGACTGTGCGGGAGAAGTTCACCTGCCGGGACTGCGAGAAGATCACGCAAGCGCCGGCGCCGTTCCATCCGATACCACGCGCGTGGGCGGGCCCGAGCCTGCTGGCGATGATCGTGTTCGAGAAGTTCGGACAGCACCAGCCGCTGAATCGTCAGGCCGAGCGCTATGCATTGGAAGGCGCGCCGATCGCGCTGTCGACGATGGCCGATGCAGTGGGCGCGGTCTGCGCGGCGCTCGATCCTCTCCGCCGCTTGATCGAAGCCCATGTGATGGCGGCCGAGCGTTTGCATGGGGACGACACGACAGTGCCGGTGCTGGCGAAGGGCAAGACCGACACTGGGCGCTGCTGGGTTTATGTTCGCGATGACAGACCGTTTGGCGGCGCCGGGCCGCCCGCAGCGATGTTTTACTACTCGCGCGATCGGAAGGGCGAGCATCCACAAACCCATCTGGCGGGATACGCCGGCATCCTGCAGGCCGACGCCTACGACGGTTACAACAAGCTCTATCTGGCGGACCGAAAACCGGGACCCGTTCGCGAGGCCGCGTGTTGGGTGCACGCTCGCCGACCGTTCTTCGCCATGGCCGATCTTGAGGAGAACGCGCGTCGCAAGGCTTCGGGCAAGAAGGAGATACCTCTCTCGCCGATCGCGATTGAGGTCGTTCGTCGCATCGACGCGCTGTTTGCAATCGAACGCTCCATCAACGGCAAGAGCCCGGAGGAGCGCGTTGCGGTTCGACATGCCTCGAGCCGGCCTCTGGTCGACGATCTCCACGTCTACATGCGAGAGCAGGCGACCAAGTTGTCGCGCGGGCACGACCTGGCAAAGGCGATCCAGTACATGCTGAAGCGCTGGGCGGCCTTCACGCTGTTCCTTAATGACGGACGTGTGTGCATGTCCAACAATGCCGCCGAGCGCGGCCTGCGCGGCATCGCTTTGGGAAGAAAATCGTGGTTGTTCTGCGGATCCGATCGCGGCGGGCAGCGCGCTGCGGCCATGTACGGCCTCATCGTGACGGCGAAAATGAACGGCCTTGATCCGCAGGCTTGGTTGGCCGACGTCCTGGCTCGCATCGCCGGGTATCCCGCGCACCGGCTTGATGAACTGCTTCCGTGGAACTGGCGCCGAGCAGCAGCGGCAGACCCGGCGATTGCGGCCTGACCATGCACGTCAACAAAGTTCACCGTGTGATGACCATCGATCGCGTCGCTGCCGATCTCGGCGAGAGCATCGACTGGCTGCACGACGTCGCCATGGAAATGGATACCGAGGACGGCGTGATCTGGGTCTACGGACTTGGCGACGAACAGCTCATGGCGTTCACGAACTTCGGCATCGAGACGCTCGTCGACCTGATCAAAATCCACAAAGACGACCCCACGCTTCTGAAGCGTTGAGAGCACCAAACACTCCATGCCGGCGGCCTACGCCGGATGGCTACGCACCAAAGGAGCCGACAGCGCTTAACCGGTAACGCAAGTCAGTGAAACAAAATCAGGGCGCTGGAAGACGCTCGCCACAGAGCCTAGCGTTCGGTTGCAACGAGCGCTTCGGTTTGTTGCAAGCAGAATTTTGATCGACGCCTCGTCCCAACCCGGCTCTAAGGCTTTGTGTGCTGTGTAGAACGTGGCTGCAAGAAGCCGACGATGCCGAAGCAATTTTCACGCGTTTAATTGAACGCGTCGAGGTCACGATTGACGCTTTTTAGATTTCGATGGATCTCCTGGACAGAGTGGTTCATTGTGAAGATGAGGGACGCCAACCACCTTTTCGAGCGGCATGACGAAAGCGAGCCCGTGATTGGGCTTCGTCAGCTCGGCCGCGCGGACGATCTCCTGGAGGATCGCATCGCTTTGATCCGTATAGACGACGGTGAGGACGATCTCCTTTTCTGGTTCGATAGAAATGCCAAAGATTGTTTCATGTTCGTTGACGCCGATGCCGCGTCCATAAACGACCGTGCCCCCGCGAGCGCCAGCTTTGACCGAAGCTTCCAGGACGGTGTTGCCCCATCCTTTCCGCACGATGGTCACGATCAGTGATGCGTTCAATAACATCGTACCTACTCCTGTCGTGGTCCGGTCCAGCGGACAAGAAGTCCCAATGTCATGACTGAAACCATGGGCGCGAGCGCAATCAGCGACACGAGCCCCAAGCCCTCGACGATCGTATTCCCATTGGCCAAATCTGCCGCACCGAGCGCAAGCGCCAGAAGAAACGTATTCGCCATCGGGCCCGTGGCGACGCCGCCGGCATCGACCGCGATCGCCACGAAGTCCTTTTCGCATAGCCACATGATTACGATGACCAGCACATAGCCAGGCGCAAGTAGAAAGAGCAGCGGAATGCCGTAGGCAATCCGAAAAAGCCCGAGGGCGACCGACAGCGCAACCCCGATGCTGACCGTATAGAGCACGGTCGGCGCCGAAATCGAGCCGGTCGAAGCTTCCTCAACCTGATCGGCGAAGATACGCACCGCCGGCTCGCTCCAGGTGGTGACAAAGCCGAGCAAGAAGCCGATTGGCGCAAGCAGCCACTTTTCCGGCATTGCGCCGATCGCCTCACCGATTGAGCGGCCGAAGGGCATGAAACTCATCTCAACGCCGACGAGGAAAAGAAGCAGCCCCGCCGCGGCCATGAGTGTACCGGTTAGAATATCCAACACGCTCCGGCGGGGCAGCTTTAGAAATAACGCCTGGAAGACAAGGAAGAGCGCGAGGAGCGGCAGCACCGCCTCGGTGACGCTTTCCGCGACGACGCGGAATTCGTCGAGCAGCGAAGCTAGTTTCACCGCAGAAACATCCCTATGACCATCATGACGAAGATTGGACCGACCGAGGCGAATCCTAGGAGCCCAAAGCCGTCGGAGATGGCCGAGCGGCCGGCGAGAACGGAACTTAAGCCTATAGCGATGGAAATGACCACCGGAGCTGTCAAAACGCCCGTGGTCACGCTACCGGCGTCATAAGAGAGGGGGACGAATTGCGCCGGCGCGAAGAAAGAGAGGACGATCATAGCCCCATAGGTGACCGTCAGCAGGCCGCGCAGCGAAAATCCGAAAACGATGCGAGACATTGCGATAGCGGTAAAGACCGCCACGCCCAAAGCGATCGCATAGAGCACGGCCTGCCGGGAAATCGCATTCGTGACGCGGTTCACCTGATTGGCGAGGACGAGCACATCGGGTTCGGCGACCGTCGTCGCGAAGCCGAAGGCGAAGGCGACCGCGACGACGAGTACAATGGATCCTTTCTCCGGCAAGGCGGAACCGATGTATTTTCCCATCGGTAGGATGCCGTAGTCCACGCCGGCGAAAAGAAACAGCATCCCTGCGACGATGAACACCAATCCCCCGATAAAATCGATGAAAATTGTCGTTGGCGCGCTGACCAGCGTCAGTTGGAGCACGCACACCATAATGAACAGCGGCGCGACGGCCTTGAGCACCTCCAGTAATTTTTCCTTTAATAGCGGCAACATAGCGTGGAGCTAGGTCTCGGTGTTGATTTGTCAATGTTTCCAGAATCGAACTCCCGGGAACAAGTTGTTCACCAATCCCGGCGAGACCTCGAAGCTCTTAGGTGCGTCGCAGCGCTTATGCGCTGATATGCGGCAGCGGAAGCCTTTCTTGGTCGTGCCCCCAGTGATGGTGTAGCTCAGTGGGAGCAAGCCGCTCGCGACGCGCGCTTTTGCTAGCGCCGTAGCGAGCGATCGGCTTGCGGTGGTCATCGACGATTCGCCGGTAGGATCGGGTTGCGAAACATCCAACGCAACCGAGGAACTGCCGATGACCGACGAGATGATGACCCTGCGCGCGCTTGTTGAGAAGGCCCCCGACGCGGATATTTTGCGCGAGATGATCGGCTTTGCCGCCGAGCGGCTGATGGAGATTGAGGTCGGCGCTCTGACCGGCGTCGCCTATGGCGAGAAAAGCGCGGAGCGCCTCGCCCAGCGCAACGGCTATCGCGAGCGGACCTGGAAACGCGCGCCGGCGCCGTGGAGCTGCGTATCCCCAAGCTGCGCAAGGGCAGTTACTTTCCCGGTTTTCTGGAGCCGCGGCGGATGGCCGAGAAGGCGCTGACCGCCGTCATTCAGGAGGCCTATATCCAGGGCGTCTCGACGCGCTCGGTCGACGATCTCGTCAAGGCCATGGGCATGAGCGGCGTCTCCAAGAGCCAAGTGAGCCGGCTGTGCGAGGAGATCGACGAGCGGGTGACGGCCTTCCTCGAGCGGCCGATCGAAGGCGACTGGCCCTATCTTTGGATCGACGCGACCTATGTGAAGGCGCGCCAGAACGGCCGCGTCGTCTCGCTGGCGACGATCATCGCGGTGGGCGTCAACGACGACGGCAGGCGCGAAGTGCTCGGCATGGATATCGGCCCTTCGGAGGCCGAGACCTTCTGGACCGAGTTTTTGCGCAAACTGCGCCGGAGAGGGCTGCGTGGCGTCAAGCTCGTTGTGTCCGATGCGCATGAAGGGCTGAAGGCCGCAGTCGCCAAGGTTCTGCAATCGACATGGCAGCGCTGCCGCGTCCACTTTATGCGCAATGCGCTCGCTCATGCCGGAAGGAGCGGACGGCGCGTCGTCTCCGCCTTCATCGCCACCGCCTTCGCGCAGGACGACGCCGAAGCGGCGAAAGGCCAACGGCGCAAGGTCGCCGACCAGTTGCGGCCCAAGCTGCCGAAACTTGCGAACCTCATGGACGACGCCGAGACCGACGTGCTCGCCTATATGAGCTTCCCGGCCGCGCACCGGGCCAAGCTGCACAGCACAAATCCGATCGAACGGCTGAACGGCGAAATCAAGCGGCGCACCGAGGTCGTCGGCATCTTCCCCAACGAGGCCGCCATCATCCGCCTCGTCGGCGCGATCCTGCTCGAACAGAATGACGAATGGGCCGTCCAGCGCAGCCGATACATGACACTGGAAACAATCGCGCCCTTGAGCGATGATCCCATCGTCGGGCTGCCCGTTGTAGCCGCCTGATCAACCCGGCTTCCCGGCGAACGTGGCGATCACGCCAACCAGCTACACCACGCCAAGGGACACGATCCCTTTCTTCTTTGGCATGGACAAAGCCTGAGAGTTGCCGCCGCCGGTCGAGACCGCCTGCCAACGCAAATTTCTGACATGTCAGACACATATCCTCAATGCGATCGAGAAGGGACATCAAATCTCTAGCGCGTCTCCTGACAAGGCCGAGACGCCTACCTCTTACTGTATCCGTCTCCTGAACAAGGGAAGCAGAGATTGACGAATGAGCAACAGCATGGTCGGTTCAAGAGGACAATTGGTCAGATGCTCCTTTCCGAGACAGTCCTGATCTCGCGCTCAATGTTGAAGATCGCATCGATGCTCTTCGACGAATGCCGAATGGGCGGTCTATTTACCGAGCATGTTGTCGGCGAGCACAAGAACGCCCTCCGCCAACGGGAGGAGCATCGGCGAGTCGGTGCCAACGCCCCTCAATGGCAATATATTTCATTTCTCAAGGAGAGGTAATTTGATCAAACAGAGAGGCGGCCGTCTCGCAGCGTAGAGCGACGCACTTTGAATTCATTTGAGCCGACCGAAGCCCTGCTCGGCGCGCGAACGCGCCTTATAGAGCGTGCGCGAAGAAAAAAGGGGGTCTTTTTCATTGACCTACGGGACGGGGGCGCATCGCCGAGCGATCTTGCATATGCGGCGATCGTCCTTGCTGAAATAGCCCTTGTCGTCGATGATGACGCCGGGCTGCGTATCCGTGCCAATATCGAGCAGCGTCTCGAGATGCGGCACCTCCGCGACCTCGCGTCGCCGACTCGGCACGCTGTTCAACTTTCGTGTGACGTCAGAGGCACAACAAGGCGGTTGCTTCGCAGGCTTCGGGGAGATTTAGCCAGATGTAACTTAGGGACAAGAGCTTCATGAGCCAAGGTCTGGAATATCCATTCTGACGCTCCAAATCTTCCGTGGCGCAATCGCTGTCGGTTCGGTCCGGCCCTTTGATAATGGCTGAAATCATGGGGTTTCTGAACTTTTTCTGCGTTGTGATCGCATAGAATTGCTCGGATAGACCCTCGAGCTCGCCGATGACATTCAAGTCATGTTGGCGCTGCAGCGCGTTGGCCAGGATCGATGGCGCGATTGCCAGCCCAACCCCTTCAGCGGCGAACGTTTTTAGCAGCGCGCTGTCTTCAATTTCGGCTACTATATTAGGTCGGATGTTGTGTTCCTCGAACCATTCGTCGAGCGATACCCGGAGCGCGATATTCGTTGTCTGCAATAGCAGGGGCGCGCCGTTCAGGGATACTGGAAAGTTCTCGCAGTATGAAGGCCCCAACTTCTTCGAGCCGAACACCGCAATCTGGGATTGTCCGAGAAGATGATTGTATACCCGGGTGCCGGCCGCGGTCGTTGCTGGCACATCCGAAATTACCAAATCGATGTCGTGCAATGCGAGTTCTGGCATAAGCCGTTCGAGTTTATCTTCATGACAGACCACTTGCACCGGAGAACCCACCTCGAATGCCGGGCTCAACAAGCGATAAACCACCAACTTCGGAAGCGAGGCTACAACGCCGATAATCAGGCGTCTAACGCTCAGCGCTCGTGCCTCTTGCAACGACAAATGGATCTCTTCTCCGAGCTTGAAGATTTGGTCGGCATAGCGAAAGAGGCGCTCGCCGACATATGTCAGGGACATCCTGCGTCCGTCCCTTTGGAAAAGACGAGACCCCATATTTCTTTCAAAGGTTGACAGTTGACTGCTGATGGTAGGCTGTGCGAGCCCCAATCGTTCGGATGCGCGAGTTATGCCCCCATGTTTAGCAACGACCCAAAAATAGTAGAGGTGCTGGTAGTTTAAGCGATTCACACCACGCTCCTTCTATATTCTACGGCAAGGACCGCCCCCATATAGGACCAGAAGAAAATAGGACATGCTCCCGCCAACTGCAGCCGGCTATGCGAAATATTCATTTTTTCTATGTCTCCGCCGGTGGACCGGCCATTCGGCATGCTCGCGCGGACATAGCACTCAGGCTACGGAGGCTCGCATAGCCCTTGCGCATGTCGGTGTGGCCCGGTGCCGATCCAGACCCGCGCGTCCGGCGAGATCGGGGTCATCGCCGCAACGCCTTGATCACCCGCGTCAGCGCCGCAGCTTCCACATCGGCACCAACGATGATCTTCTCGCCGCCCCAAACGCCAACGGCGCCGGCGCCATCGTCACCGCAAAATCGCCGGCATTGCTCTTGGGAAGGTAGCAAGTCCGATAACACCAATTCAGACGCCCTCGAACGGCCCCGCAGGCCCGCTGGAGCAAGAATTCCGTTGAAAATGTATGTGTTTCCAATCGTGTCATCCATCAGTTTTTGGGACGCCAGAGGTTGCTTGCTCAATCCACGCTTCAACCTCAGCGAGTTTGGACTGCCATTTGGAATTGCTGCTCCAGGCCTTTTGCCGCATAAGCAAATGACTTTCGGCTAAGCAAGCTCCAACCCACTCAGGTATTGCGTTTGCAGTATGACCAAGCTCTTGGCGGCGAAGTGCCGCTTCGAACACCCTCGCCGAAAGCGTCTCTTTCGAGTCGCACGATTCACTTTTAGATGTGAGTTGGCGAAATTCCCGAAGTGCTATCTGCTGTGAATAGGGAGGAAGGTTTGCAAACGCGATCTTCGTCGCACGCAATTCGTTCATTAAAATAAAATCACCGACAAATCCCATGTTGCACCTCTCACAGCCTTCGTGTCGACATGCACAACCATTACTTCCTGCCCGAGGTCGGAATAACCCAGCTCCAGGACGCGGCAGATCTGTCTCGCCAAAGAGAGAAGCAAACTCTCGATACCGCGAGAAGATCACACGCGACAAGTATCGCATGTATGTATGCTACAGGGTTGGCAATGCAGGCTTTGCTTTCAGCGACGCCGGCAAGTTGACGAGCAGGCCTGAACGGCTACGGAAGTCCCGACGGACGTAACGATCATATGCAGGCGCTCGCTGCCGCGCGAGCCCGTGCGGAAGAAATGTGCTCGCGCAAGATTGAATTGAAGTGCGCAACTCGCTCGCCAGGCATTAGAATAGAAGCCCCCTTGACGCATCCGAAAGCCCGAATGTGCCTGCATTCTAGCTCGGCGAACGCAGACTTCGATCCTGCCATCAAAGGGGATTTTTTGTTCAGCGCAGGTCGAGACGCAACGTCGGCGTTTGTGGCATATTAGAACGACGATAATGGGCTGCGCCATAAAAATGTGAGTGCCTAGGACTACGCTGAGATGCTAAGCATGACGCAGGCGAGTTCGCTGAAACGCGTGCGGTTCTGACCGATCGTTTTGCCTTGGAGCCATGCCAGCATGGCTCGTCCTTGGAGCCCAACGATCGAGACTCCTGCAAGCAGGCTTGCGGCCCCCGGGGGGGTCGAAAGCCGAAGGGCTTGGTCATCGCTAAGGTCTAGCGCTCGCGACTCTGGCCGCGAGCCCTGAGATTGCCGATCGAAGGCCCAACTGCGGTATATGAAGCTTAAGGAGTTTCGTACTCCTTCACCGTGCAACTCTGGAGGTAATTTGGCTCCGACAATCAACATACCGGTCTATAGCGATGCGCTCGTCGTTCTAGGGACTGCCGGCGTCGTCATTCCCCTGGTACGCTATCTCGGGTTGAACCCGGTACTGGGCTATTTGGGAGCGGGCGCGCTCCTTGGTCCCCTCGGGCTAGGTTCATTCATCGACAAGCTGCCGTTTCTCTATTGGTTCACCGTCGTCGATGCAAAAAATGTTAGCGGTATCGCCGAACTTGGCGTCGTTTTTCTTTTGTTTCTTATCGGACTGGAGCTTTCCTACGATCGGCTGCTTTCAATGCGGCGACTCGTTTTCGGGCTTGGCGGATCGCAGGTCGTTATCACATCATGTTTGCTTTCCCTCATCATCGCCTGGACTGGACAAGCGCCATCAGTCGCAGTCATCCTTGGAGCCTGCCTCGCGTTATCCTCGACCGCGATCGTTCTTGAAATTCTTGCGGCACACGGCGAGCTGCCCACAGGGGCAGGCAGAGCGAGCTTTTCTATCCTGCTGGCGCAGGACCTGGCGGTGATTCCGATACTTATATTCGTTTCGATCATCGGCTCGAACACTGAAGGTTCGCTTGCGACGAACATTGGCATAACACTGGCCCATGCGGCGATGGCCATTGCGCTCATCGTTCTGGTTGGAAGAGTAGTGCTGCGACCTCTTTTCCGTCTTGTTGGATCCATGGAATCTCTTGAACTACTTACGGCGGCGGTTCTGTTCGTCATCATTGGCACGGGCGTGCTGGCCGCCGTCGAGGGTCTGTCCATGGCGCTTGGAGCGTTCGTCGCGGGCCTACTTCTGGCCGAAACTGAATATCGTAAGGCCGTGGAAGCTATCGTCGAGCCGTTCAAGGGCCTGTTGCTGGGTATCTTCTTTTTCACGGTGGGGATGACCATTGACGTGAGGGAGATCGCACGCGATCCGCTCACCATCTTGGCGCTCGTATCCGGCCTCATCGCCTTCAAGGCGGCGATCATCATTGCGCTGTCGAAGGCATTCGGCCAATCGTGGCGCGTCGCTATCGAAACGGGTTTCCTGCTTGGCCCCGGCGGGGAGTTTGCCTTCGTCGCGATAGGACTGGCGAAAAGTTTGGGGCTTATCGATCCTGTACTGTCCTCATTCGTTCTTGCGGTCACGTCGCTTACGATGGTTCTCATTCCGGCATTGTCCGCTGCCGCACGACAAATTAATTCTCGAATGGAACCGCCAAAGAAGATTGATGCGACGCTGAAGGCGGCGCCCCGCGAACAGCATAAGCATGCAATCGTCGTCGGTCATGGGCGCGTCGGCAAGGTCGTCACGTCCTTCCTGAAGGAACATAATATTCCTTATATCGCCACTGACAGAGATGCAGCCTCGGTGACAGAAGAACGAAAGAACGGGCATGAAGTGTACTTCGGGGACGCGACACATGCCGCGTTTATGAAAGCGTGTGGAATAATGGAGGCCGCCGCTGTCATTGTGACCGTCGGTTCGCACTCGAATGTAGACGCGATCGTTCTTGGCGTCCGTAAACTCAGGGCTGACGTCCTGATCGTCGCGCGTGCTAGGGATACCGAACACGCACGGCACCTCTACGCAATTGGAGTAACTGATGCCGTGCCCGAGACGGTCGAGGCCAGTCTTCAAATCTCGGAGGCCGCGCTGGTAGGTTTGGGCATTCCAGCAGGATACGTTATCGCTTCCGTCCACGAAAAACGCGATCAGTTTCGCGCCGAACTACGCGACGCGGCAAAAGAGGATGTTCGGCAGCGAGCCAAGAGTAAAAGAAGCGCGACGCAAAAATAAATAAACGTTACCCAATAGAATGACAAAATTGCTATGCCCGCCCGATCACGGTGCCTGACAGAGGGCGCTTGCGCACTCGCGCGCTTCGTCCTTGTCACTGTTGTGTTGCCTCGCCAACCCATTTATGCGGCCTCAATCAAACGCTGGTGGTGCTCTTTCGGTCGCTTTCGAGACACGTTAGGCTTCCGCGAGCTTTTGATGTTGTTTCGCCAACGGCAATACGAAACTGAAGATCGTACCGCCGCCAGGATTGGGCTCGACCCACAACCGTCCGTGATGCGCGTTGATAATCGAGCGTGAGATAGACAATCCAACGCCCAGTCCATGGGGCTTCGTGGTCGTAAACACTTCGAACAATTTGGCTTTGATCGCCTCCGAAATGCCTGAACCAGTATCAGCGACATCGACCCGAATCTCATTATCGTCGATCAGTCGCGTCGACACGACTAATTCGCGCCTCTCGCAATTTTCCATCGCGTCGATCGCATTTCGTTTCAGATTGACGACGACCTGCTGGATTTGAATTCTGTTGATGAGCACCTGGTCCGTTTGCGCATCCAAATTCACCGCTGTCGCGACGCCGCATTCCTTGGCGATGGAGTCGGTAAATTCACACGAGGTTCGGACGACTTCGTTTAAATGGTGGAGGCTTTTGATCGTTTCGCCCCGCGCGATAAATTGGCGCAGATTGTCTACTATTTCGGAAACACGAAATACCTGCTTGGAGGCGTTGTCGAGGACCTGCTCTATTTCTGTTAAATCCCCCTTCTTAAGGAGCCTGCTTGCAATGTGGAGATAGGCGTTGATCCCCGAGAGCGGCTGTTTGAGTTCATGGGCGAGTCCGACTGTCATATTCTCGATAATGTCGAGACGGTCCGCGTGCAGATCATGCATTCGAGCTTCAAATCTGCGCCGCTCGCTTAAATCATGTATGAATCCGACAAAGTAGCGTTCGCCCTCGGCTTCTACTGCGGCAACTCCAAGCTCTATGGGAAAGACCGACCCGTCTCGGCGTTGTCCTTCGACCTGCCGACCGATGCCAATAATCTTGGCTTCGCCGGTGCGGAGGTAATGGCTCAGGTAGTCATCATGCCGACTGCGATATGGCTCGGGCATCAGCACGCGGATATTTCGCCCGATAACTTCGTCAGCCGCATATCCAAACAATGCGACCGCGGCAGGATTAAATGACAGGATCGTTCCAGCTTCGTCGATCGTGATGATGCCGTCCAAGGCATTGTCCACCAGCGCAGCCAACAACGGCTCGTGTAAGTGAACCTGAGACAAGCTGGGGCTAGGACGCATCAAACTGTATCGCTCTGGTTGCTGGATTAGCGCCATTCTCGAGGGGTTCAAAGCGTTGAGCAGCGTAGCTCTTGTACCACATTGAACATAGTGGCGTCCAATTCCCGAGCTGTTCGTGTGCAAGAGCAATCGAGACGGCGGCTACCTGCTGCTCGCTCCGACTTCCGGCGAAGCGCCGCGCTGCGCATCCACCAGCGGGATGGATTCAATTCGCGTGTGGGATCGCGCGTTGCACGGTTAGTGTGCGACATAAGGTGTGACTTCCCTCAATCGACGCGGCGCCTTGTGCGCCGAAAGGAGGCCTTGGAAGAATTTTGCCTCCAGCGAGACGATTGTCAACGGCGGTTAAATGGCTGCGTCGGCTTCTCCCTTGGTTCTGTAGTTAACGCTGTGTAAATGCCGATTTCGATTTCCCCAGAAGCGCCGAAGTAAAATTCCCCAGTCTGGCGGGATGGCGATCAGACGATTTCGTGATCGGCGCCTCCTCGAAGCCTTTCGCGCGCGGGGGCCGAAGTTCGCGCAGAAGGTCGGTGACCGCAGTGTAGCCGCCGGCATATCCGCGTTCCTTGATCTCCCGCCAGAGACGGCGTCCGGTTAGCGTCGGATATCTGGCTGTCGCGAGACGATAGCTGTCGCCGTTCATCTCCAGAATGTGGACATGATGGGTGAGCCTATCGAGCAGCGCGCCGGTGAGCCGTTCCACCCGAACACCGACGTCCATTCATCGAATGGCAGACTGCTGGTCACCAGCGTGGCGCCACGTTCATAGCGCTGGCTGAAGACCTCGAAGAGCAGTTCAGAACCAACCGCCGTGAACGGCACGTAGCCCAGCTCTTCGACGATCAGCAATTTGATGGTGTTGAGATGCCCTTGCAGCGCCCGCAGGCGGCGCTCGTCGCGCGCTTCCATGAGTTCGTGCACGAGGGCGGCGGCCGAGGTGAAAGCGACGCTGAAGGCCTTTTAGCAAGCGGCGAGCCCACGGGCGAGCGCGGTGAGTCTTGCCGGTTCCGGATGGACCCAGCGCGATGCAGTTCTGTCGCTTCTCTATCCGTTCGCACCGCGCCAGCTCCAGAACCAGCGGCTTGTTGAGTGACGGCTGCGCGGCGAAGTCGAATGTGTCGAGGCTCTTGATCTGCGTAAAGCGCGCCAAGCGAATGCGACGCTCGACATTGCGCCGCTCGCAATCGATGCGCTCCAGTTCGCACAGGCGCAGCAAATAGCGCGGATAATCGGCGCGATCTTGCGCCGATTCCAGCGCCACTTTCTCATATTCGCGCGAAGGTGGGAAGCTTCAACGCCTTGAGGTGATTGCCCAGCAGCACCTGCGGCGCGACGATCATTTGGGAGGTCGACTCCTGCGAGGCGCTCATGCCGAAACTCGCACACTTGGCTCGATAGCGGCTGCGTTGGGGACGAGCCCGAGATAGGCGCGCGGGTCTGTCGCGCCGACCGTCGCCACTGCAGATAGGGGTAGAATGTCAGATCGAGCCAGGCTAGCCGGTTCTCCAATTTGGCGAGCAGGAGCATCTTCACCGCGTCAAAACTGATTGCGCCAAGACGCAGCGCCTCCGCGATGGCCTGTTCGACGAGATGTTGATGGAAGTCCTCCATCAGCCGCAGCACCTGGATGAACTCGCGGTGCCCGCTGTTCCCCATGCGCGCCTCCATCAGCCGCCGCAGACGATAGACGCAATCGGCGAGGCGCCAGTCGTCGAGCGACGCGGCCGAATTCCGTCCGAAGCCCGATATTACTCCACGAGTAGTTCCGCCAACGCCGCGGCAAGTTCGTCTGGCTCTATCGGCTTTGTTAGCACCGGCACATCGCCGAACTCCTGAGCGATCGCGGCGGCATGATAACCTGTGACGAAGATGATCGGCTTGCCGCGATTTCTTAATTCATCCGCTAGCTCATACACGAGTTCGCCGTCGAGATTTACATCGAGCACCGCCGCGTCGAGATATTCGGATAGCGCCTTCCGAGCTTCCTCCACTCGCCCAAAAGGACCAATCACCTTGGCGCCGAGATCCTCGATGACGTGACATGTCATCATGGCGACCATGGCTTCATCTTCCACCACGAGAATGCTGCGCCCGCGGACATGTGGGGCGTCACCTTGACGGCGGCGCTTATCTTCAGACGCGCCCCTGCTAGGCCCGGACACCAGAAAGTGCTCGCTCGGAATTCGGATCAAACATACCAAACCACTCGCCTTCCACTCGCGCTCGATCTGACCTTGCAGTTGTCCCGTGATACTCGTTTCGATGACCTTGGAGCCGAATCCCGCGCGAGATGGGGGGACGACATCCGCGTTCCCTTCTTCGCGCCACTTGAGTTCCAAGCGCTCGTCGCTCAACTGCCAACTGACGGACAGGGAGCCTTCAGAATCTTTCAGAGCGCCATATTTCGCTGCATTCGTCGCCAACTCGTGCAGCACAAGCGCTAGGCTCTGCGCTATCGATGGCGCGATCGAAACCGCCTCCCCTGCAATCTTGATGCTGCTTTGAGCGTATGGAGCGAGTTCTTCCTTCACGAGATTAAGTAAATTGGCGCCACTCCAGCGGCTCTCTGAAAGCAGGTTGTGCGCCGTGGCCATGGCGTGGATACGGCCTCTTACTGCACTAGCAAAATAGAGACCGTCGTCGGCTGGCGTTAACGCTACTATCGATTGAATTACCGCGAGAGCATTACGTGCCCGATGATCTACTTCGTGAGCTAGCAACTCTTGACGTGCGATCGCCGTTTCCAGCTCCGCTGTCCGTTCGGCCACTCGCTGTTCAAGTTCGCTGTTCATGCGAGCCAACGCTTGTGTCTTGATGTGGAGATCAACGAAAACCCGAACCTTTGCACGCAATATGTTTGGAACTACGGGTACCGAAACATAGTCCACCGCGCCTAGCTCGTAGCCTCTCAGGCTGTCCATTTCCGTTACGTTTATTGCAGATACGAATATGATAGCAGTATCGGTGAAGCGCGGATGATCCCTGATCATTTGCGCAAGCTCGAAACCATCAAGATCCGGCATGCAGACGTCAACCAAGATGACGGCGACCTGATTTTCCAGCAATAATTTAAATGCTTCAGTCGCCGAATTCGCCTTCAACAAATTGTGACCTAGCTCATTCAGGATTATTTCATAGCTCAATAGCTTCGCCGGTTGATCATCGACGAGGAGGATATTGACTTTGCCTTCATCAGCGAAACTATCAGCTTCCGTCATTGGCGAACCATAATCGCAGCGTAGACAAGAGCTGCTCAGTGTTTACGGGTTTGGCGAGATAATCGGACGCGCCGGCTTCAAGGCACCTCTCGCGATCTTCGTTCATGGCCTTTGCGGTTAGCGCAATAATCGGAAGACGCTCGAAACGCGGATTCTCGCGCACTGCCTTGATTGTCTGATAGCCGTCCATTCCGGGCATCATGATATCCATAAGCACGAGCGAGATCGAGCTTTGTTTCTCAAGCAGGTCGAGGGCGTCGCCGCCATTGGCAGCTGTAAGTACATTAATCCCTCGACGTTCGAGCAAACTCGACAGGGCGAAAAGGTTCCGAGCATCGTCGTCAACCAGCAAAATCGTCCGGCCGGACATGTCTTCATCGGAACTATGGAGTCGCTCCAACATAATTTGTTTTTCGGGCGGCAAGTCGCCGATCACCCGATGCAAGAAAAGCGCGGTTTCATCGAGCAGACGCTCGGGCGACTCAACATCCTTCACCACTATGCTTTGCGCCATCGTATGAAGGCGCGCATCTTCTTCAGCCGATAGCTTCTTGCCCGTGAAGATCACGCACGGAACGGTCGCGCTTGCGTTCTCGGCATTTAATTGCTGAAGGACGTCAAAACCGGACATGTCCGGAAGGCCTAAATCCAGCACGACGCAATCCCAGTTTTGGCTGCTTAAGGCGTGCAAGGCTTCTTGACCCGATTGGGCCACGACGATCTCCACATCGTCGTATTCAAGAAGGGCGCGAATCGCTGATTGTTCGACCACGCTGTCCTCGATCAAGAGAAGCCTTCGCTGGCGTGGCTTTGAGAAATCGACAATACGTTCGATAGCCGAACTTAGCTCGCTTGCTGTAACAGACTTCGAAATAAAACTATAGGCCCCGCGCGCCAGCCCTTGCTTACGGTCATGATCTATCGTCAGCATCTGCACCGGAATGTGGCGCAATGAAGGATCCTGTTTGAGTCGTGAGAGCACTGTCCAACCGGACAGATCGGGCAGATAAACATCGAGCGAGATCGCCGTTGGCTTGAAGGAACGGGCCAAAGCTACTGCCTCAGAACCAGTGGCAGCCATAATGACTTTGAGACCCTTGTCCCGCGCTAGGTCGGCGAGGATGCGTCGGTAATCCGGGTCGTCCTCTATGATCAGCAAGACGCCGTCGTCTTCGGTGATATTTTCGCGATCATCCTTTTGTGGTGCAATGCTGAAACTGCTGCCAAACGGCGCTTGTGGCATTTGCATCAAGGGCTGTGGATCGACTGATCGCGACGCGCCCGCACCAGCATAGGCAATCGGCAAACAAAGCGTGAATGTTGAGCCTTCTCCCGGGGTTGACCGCAGGTGAATTTCACCCCCCAAAAGAGTGGCAAGCTCCCGGCTAATGGCAAGACCAAGCCCAGTGCCGCCAAATCGACGACTCGTTGAAGCGTCAGCCTGTTGGAACGCCTCGAAGATGATGGGCTGCTTTTCTTGAGGTATGCCGATTCCGGTATCGCGGACGCTGAAGGCGACGACAAGATGCGCTTGCGAGAGCGAAGGGTGTTGCGCGCTCCAGCCTTTCGTCGCGGCTCGCACATCGAACCAAACAGCGCCCGCCGGAGTAAACTTGAATGCGTTCGACAAAAGGTTTTTTAATATTTGCTGAAGCCGCTTGGAATCGGTCACGATGCTGCGGCCAACGTTGGCGTTGACGTTTACCTGGAATGATAAGCCGCGATTCTCAGCCTCGTGCCGGAAGGGTCGCGCTACCCGCTCGATAAGACTCTTGAAGTCTAGCTCCTCCGCTTCGACCGTGACCGTGCCAGATTCGATTTTTGATAGATCTAGAATGTCGGAAATCAGGTTCAACAGGTCAGTGCCTGCGCCATGAATCGTTCGTGCGAATTCTACCTGCCTCTCGGTCAGATTTCCCTGGGGGTTCTCACCGAGCTGTTGGCCAAGAATAAGAATCGAATTCAGTGGCGTGCGGAGCTCATGGCTCATATTCGCCAGAAATTCAGATTTATATCTGGAGGTGAGCGCCAACTCGGCGGCTTTTTCCTCGAGGGCGCGGCGCGCTTGCTCCAGCTCTTCATTCTTTCGCTCGACCTCAACGTTTCGCTCGGCTACCTGTTGAGCCTTCAGCTCAAGCTGCTCATTGGTTTTTTGTAGTTCACTCTGCTGGGCCTGAAGCTCGGCGGCGAGTTGCTGCGACTGCCCCAAGAGCGCTTCCGTCTGCATCGTCGCTTCAATCGAGTTGAGAACTATGCCTATCGACGCGGTGAGTTGTTCCAGGAACATTGTCTGCAGCTCACTAAAGTTGCCGACAGTTGCGAGTTCAATCACCGCTTTGACCTGTCCTTCGAACAACACCGGGAGCACGACGATATTACGGGGCGCCGAACTGAACAACGCCGACCGTATGGGGGCCACATCGGCGGGTAGGTCATTGATCAGGATTCGTCGCTTGTCAGTCGCGCACTGGCCCACGAGTCCTTCTCCGATACTAAGGCGGAGCTGGTGGCTCCTCTCTCGGTCATCGGCGTAGGCGGAGAGGAGACTAAGAATTGGCGGACCGTCGCCGCAGTGCATTTGATAGATGACGCCCTGCTGCGCGCCGACGAGTGGCGCGAGCTCGGAAAGCAATAAGCGACCCACCAAGCTCAGATCACGCTGTCCTTGTAGCATGGCGGTAAACTTGGCAAGATTGGTTTTTAGCCAATCTTGTTCGGTATTGCGATCCGTGGTGAGCCTGAGATTGTCGATCATCGTATTGATATTATCTTTGAGCTCCGCGACCTCTCCACGCGCATCGACTTGGATGAGTCGTGTAAGGTCGCCTTTCGTCACCGCAGTCGCGACGTCAGCGATTGATCTCACCTGTGTCGTGAGATTCGCTGCAAGAAGATTCACATTCCCCGTCAGGTCCTTCCATGTGCCGGCTGCTCCCGGCACATTTGCCTGGCCACCAAGCCGGCCCTCAACGCCGACCTCACGCGCCACTGTCGTCACCTGAACGGCGAAGGTCGCGAGAGTTCGCGTCATACTATTGATGGTGTCCGCCAGCGCAGCTACTTCGCCTTTGGATTTTACGGTAAGACTTTGACTGAGATCCCCTTCGGCGACCGCCGTCACGACTTTGACGATTCCGCGCACCTGCTCGGTCAGGTTTGCGGCCATTACGTTCACCGTGTCCGTTAGGTCCTTCCATGTGCCTGCTACGCCCGGCACCTGAGCCTGACCGCCGAGCTTGCCCTCCGTGCCGACCTCGCGCGCCACGCGCGTTACTTCTGACGCGAAGGCGTTCAACTGGTCGACCATCGTGTTGATGGTTTCCTTGAGCTGCAGAATCTCGCCTTTCACATCAACGGTGATTTTCCGGCTCAGGTCTCCGCGAGCGACCGCAGTCGTCACCTCCGCGATATTACGGACCTGCGTGGTCAGGTTGGCGGCTAGTAGGTTTACATTTTCGGTCAGGTCCTTCCACGTGCCGCCAACACCGGGCACGACAGCCTGGCCGCCGAGACGTCCGTCCGTGCCGACCTCGCGCGCGACGCGCGTGACCTCGCCCGCAAAGGCGTTTAACTGATCCACCATCGTGTTCAGCGTCTCCTTGAGCAAAAGGATTTCGCCGCGCACGTCGACCGTGATTTTTTTCGAAAGATCGCCATCGGCAATCGCGGTCGCCACCTCGGCGATGTTTCGTACCTGAGCCGTCAAATTGCCGGCCATAAAGTTCACATTGTCCGTGAGATCCTTCCATGTCCCCGCGACGCCCGGCACCTGAGCCTGTCCGCCGAGCTTGCCCTCCGTGCCGACCTCGCGCGCGACGCGTGTCACTTCAGACGCAAAAGCGTTCAACTGGTCGACCATCGTGTTGATGGTTTCCTTGAGCTGCAGAATCTCGCCTTTTACGTCGACGGTGATCTTTCGGCTCAAATCTCCGCGCGCAACCGCGGTAGTCACTTCAGCAATATTTCGAACTTGCGCGGTAAGATTTCCGGCCATCGAATTGACCGAGTCCGTCAGATCTTTCCATGTGCCGGCTACTCCCATCACTTGCGCCTGGCCTCCTAAACGACCCTCCGTCCCGACTTCGCGCGCCACACGCGTCACTTCAGAGGCGAAGGCGTTCAATTGGTCGACCATCGTGTTAATTGTTTCTTTGAGCTCCAGAATTTCTCCGGACACGTTTACGGTGATCTTCTTCGAAAGATTTCCGTTAGCGATAGCAGTCGACACTTCGGCGATGTTTCGAACCTGCGCCGTCAAATTGCCAGCCATAAAATTGACGCTGTCAGTGAGATCCTTCCAAGTGCCGCCGACCCCGGCGACGACCGCTTGACCGCCAAGCTTTCCTTCGGTGCCGACTTCTCGCGCAACTCTTGTGACTTCGGAAGCGAACGAGTTCAGCTGGTCGACCATGGTATTGATGGTCTGCTTGAGCTCGAGGATTTCTCCTTTCACATCCACGGTGATTTTTCGCGATAGGTCGCCTCGGGCGACCGCGGTCGTCACTTGGGCGATGTTGCGCACCTGATCCGTCAGATTGCCGCACATTGCATTCACCGAATCGGTGAGGTCTTTCCAAGTACCGGCGACACCCGGCACGATCGCCTGGCCCCCCAGTTTGCCATCGCTGCCAACTTCGCGCGCCACGCGCGTGACTTCTGAGGCAAATGAGCGAAGTTGATCCACCATTGTGTTGATGGCTTCTTTGAGCTGCAGGATCTCGCCGCGCACATCGACCGTGATCTTCTTGGAAAGATCGCCGTTAGCCACGGCGATCGTCACCTCTGCGATATTTCTCACCTGGCTAGTGAGGTTGTCGGCCATAAAATTCACAGATTCTGTCAGCTCTTTCCATACGCCCGTTACCTCGCGAACCTGCGCCTGGCCGCCGAGTTTTCCTTCGGTTCCGACCTCGCGCGCGACCCGTGTCACTTCTGAAGTGAATTCGCGAAGCTGGCGGATCATGGTGTTGACGATCTTCGCGGAACGCAGGAATTCGCCCATCAGGGGGCGTCCCTCAAGCTCCAGTTGCACTGATTGCAGAAGGTCCCCCTGCGCCACGGCGCCTATGACGCGAGTCATTTCGTTGGTCGGCCAAAGGAGATCGTCGATCAGGGCGTTAACGGACGACTCCATTCCTCCCCATGCCCCGGCGTGATTTGCGAATTTTACTCGCTGGCGCGTCTTCCCCTCACGCCCCACGGCTTGGCGGACCCGTTCAAGTTCGACCGCCATCCTGCAGTTGGTGGCGCTTACCTCATTGAGGCTATCGGCAATTTTTCCGATCACTCCATCCCAGTGGCCCGGTAACCGAGTGGCAAAGTCGCCCTCCTTTAAGGCTTGCAATGCCTGAAGGAGTTCCTGGAGTTGATCGTCTGAGACACGGTTTTGACTGTCCCGTTCGCGCCCCAACACGCCGCGCGTCCGGACAGCCGCGGGTTTCGTTGCCATTGAGCTCCTCCTCCCAAGGATGACGATGTCTCTTCATTCCAGATTGAGCAACGACTGTTTCTATACGAAAAATTCGGAATCTACTGGATTAGATTTCAGCTAGGCTAAGCTTAGGGTGAGGACATAATAGCAGGCCCTAGAAAACACCCTGAGCTGGAAGCTTTCGACGCGTCTCACGCCCCTTAATTGCTGGAACGATCTGGGCGCTAGCAGAGGCCCAACCCATGTGGCCTTCTTCTGGATGCCTTTGAGCCGCGTCGGCCTCGTCCGGTTCCGACTTCTCCGTCTTTGCGGAAGCCAGAATTAAGAAGTCGTCGAGCGTCGACGCTACCTTGCTCTTACGCGCCAGCGGAAAATTGCAGGCGGCAAAGGCTTTGGCCGCAACTGCGGCCTGAGACAAAACGCCATAGGAGCCAGGACGAAACACGATCCCATCTGACCATCAACAACGTAATGGATCGACGAACCCCTCTGGTGGCTAAGCCCCGGGCCAAGACGATGATTGCAAAAAATTTCATTCGGCGACCGAGGGATCTGAGACCGCTTTGGCTTCTGACGCTATGCCGTGCACTTGAAAGACGCTCTTCGCCTGAGCGCGCCCCGCCATCGGGTGCCCCCGCCGCCCCGCGCGACGCACGATACCCACAACTCGCCATGCGCCTCCGGGGGGAGTTCCTCGTAGGGGCTCCGCCGATCAGATCGGCGAGACAGCGTTCGATATACTCTCAAATTGCAAGTCGGTCATCATGCGTCAGAGCAGCCAGCCTGATCTTAACCACGCGCGCCGGATAGTCTCACGCAACGATTCTATTCCTCGTATTAGCTTCTCAGCTTTGGTCATCGTTGGGTCCTTGCGGTGCCTGGCCTGCCACGCTTGCCTAGAGGCGCTTCTGCCCTATTTGGTCGGCGTCGCTTGGCGTGTTCAGTATCGAGCGGCTCCTGTAAGTCCTCTTGCCCGCGGCTTCACGGTCGCGGGCTTTTTTCAACTCCGCTCGTCGCGGGTCAACTCGGTTCCAGACTCGGTTATGATAGCGCTCTATTTTTTCGTGTTTTATTGAAACAATGCGACTGCCACACGATTCCTCTTCCTTAAAGCGGAAAACGTTGCGCGCCGTTGCATCCACGGTCGGGTCTTCGCGGCGACGCCGCAGGAGCGCGTCAGATTTCGTGGATTTTCCAAAACGGAAAGCAACCCTCGAGGGGGCCGGAGGGCTTTTTCAGAAAGTTCTGAATAAGGCCGGCCAGGCTTCCACGCAGCCCGCATCTCCTAATAGGTGCTTGATCTTCCGCGTGCCCCCGAAGTTTCCCTCTGCGAAAGCAGCCGCTCGATCTCATGCACGATTTGATCAATCCGATGCAATTCTATGAGATCTACCTGGCCGCTATCTCTGGGCCCTTTCTGCGGCGCGGGTAGCCTGCGCTCCAATATGTGAACGGCGCTCGTTCCACGGCTCTTAGGTAGCGTCGCGGTTTCGGGAAGACTGACAAAATTCGGATAGGCTCAGCATAAGGTATCGATACGGCCTTCCGGCTTGCCCGATCGGTCCCGCGGGCCATCCATTCGTCACCTGCGGCAGGCACCCCGCCAAAGCGCGGCCAGGACGGCGAGATGGAGCCCTTATCCAATCTCGAATTCATGCGCCAGTCATCAATAGTATGATTCCCTTCCGGAATGTTCACGGAGACACTTCCAATGAAACGCAGAATTTTCGCACTCGCGCTGGGTCTTGGTTTCTCGGCATTCTTCGCGCCCCGCCTCGCGCTCGCCGAAGATCATTTGACCGAGGCGATCAGCTACACCGAGGAAGCGATCGACCATGGTAAACGAGGTCACGCGGATGTGTTGGTGACGCACGCCGAAGCCGCGCTCAAGCATGCTGAAGCTGCCGAAAAGGCGATGAACAATCCGCACATTAAGGAAGGAATAATGCAGTTGAAGGCATCGATTGTGGAAGGCAAGAAAGAGAACGCCACCACCGCAATCGGACACGCCATAGAGGCGTTGACCCATTTGGAAGCGGCGCAGAAATAAGGAGCAAGACTCCCCGCCGGTTCATCCACGGTCGCGCCGTTCTCCAGCTGCTCCGCACGAAAAAGCCAGGTCGCCGCCGCCCCCGCTTGCCGGTGTCCGCCAATCTCACCGGCACGCCCTGATACCGGGCATGATCGCCGTGCTTCCGGTAAGACCCTTATAACAGGATTCCATTCGTGCAACCAGCGAGGGCGTGACCGCCGCCACGCCCCGATAATGAGAAAAAAATTTGAGCACGCGGAAAAAACCGAGAAAAAAACTGTTCAACCGAACCGCCTTTGCAGAGAGGCTGCAGTAGGCAGCGATCGACGCCGAGGGAATTCCAGCGCGAGAACTGTTGAGGCAAATCGGCGTGCTTGCTCGTTCCTTGGATCAGTGCCGGCCAATTGGGGCTGCTTCAAGCGCTTAGCAACTAACTGCCGGCCGGAGGTTTGAAACTTCGCGCCGGCAGTCGAACTCTGCAAGCTCACTTGGTCTTCAGCCATTCGTCGGGTTGGCGCCGGCCGCGTCCCGAGCCAAATATAACGCGCGCCCCGGGTCGGTCGGGGGGAGGCCTCCCGATCTGATCGTGAGTTCAGACGGGCTCATCCGCTCGGCGTGCGGGACCGCGTCAACCGCTGGGCGATTTTTCTCGAGCGCCGATCCAAATCTCTTCCGACCGGAGAGGGCTCTCCAAGCGTCGGAGGACCTATGGATAGCGTCGCTTCGATGTTGATGCTAACCTTTGCGCGCAAGCCGTTTTCCTGTCTGTCATCCGTACTGCGAAATGAGACAACGATCAAACGCCGAGTGGTTATTGGCCCTACGGGCAGGCGATCAGAATCAGGCTGTCGCGCTGGCTGAGCTGCGTGAGCTCGTGCTTGGTGCGATCATCAAATTTCTCTCGCGAAATGAAACGCCTGGAGGTTGGTCGCTCGGCCACGATTTGCATCAAACGGCGGAGGACTGCGCCCAGGAGGCCATTATCCTCATTCAGTCGAAGCTCGATCAATTTCGTGGCGAGAGCAAATTTACGACATGGGCCTATTCGATCGCGGTTCGCGTCACTCTTGGGGAGCTTCGACGACGACGCTGGCGGAAGGCGGTCGTGAATAGCGCGCGTCTTGGCGAAGATATGCCGGTCTGGCCGACCGATGCTCCAGAACCCGAGCGTAGTCTGGAACGGCGACAAGCGTGGGCTTTGTTGGTCCGCCTTATCGAGAACTCTTTGACGCCACTCCAGCGAAAAGCGCTTGTCGCTCACGCTTTTCAGTGCATGCCGCTTGATCTTGTCGCCGAGTGGCTCGGCGGCAATCGCAATAGCATATACAAGCTTATTCATGATGCACGAAAACGCCTCAAGGCCGCGCTACTTTCCGAAGGCGTTACGCATCAGGATATCATAGCTACGTTCGACTCGCCCCAGCGCAAAACTTATCTCAGCGATGATGGTAAGATTTTCCCGTCTCAGAGCGTCTCAAATGCGGTTGAGTCCGGAAGCTAGGAATGAAACAAAAGGAATTTGCCCGCCTGCTTGATACGATCTTCGCCGCCAAAAGCGGGGAAGAGATGTCGTGTACGGATTATTTCGATAGTCTACCGCGCTACGCCGAGTTGGAAGCCTCCGGCTTGGACGCCGCCGCCACCCTCCCCGAGGTTCGTCACCACATGCATCAATGTCCCGAATGCGAAGAGGTGTATCTCGGATTGCTGGCGCTTGTGCGCGCCGAAAAGGCGGCCGATCGCGGGTGAGCCGGCGCGCTCGTCCCGGGGCTTATCGATCGAGTCAGCGGCGACATTACGAATTTCGTCACGCTTTTCTTATATGATTGAATTTCCTGCGGGAGGCATTCTCCGAGCGAAAAAATCTCGCCGGTCGAGGTAAGATTCTCCGCGCCGCGGCGTCTAAGTGACGTCCGAGCCGAAAAAGTTGGCTCGCTAAGGTCGGCAACAGGGAGAACGCAAGGCATGTCAAATCTCTACGAGCGCCTCGGGGGCGAGAACGCCGTTAATGCCGCAGTTGAGCTTTTTTATCGCAAGGTTCTCGCGGACGGTCGCATCGCGCAGTTTTTTGACGGCGTCGACATCGATCAGCAAATCGCCAAACAGAAATCATTCCTGACCATGGCGTTTGGGGGTCCAAATAATTACACGGGAGCCGACATGCGCAATGCGCACAAGCGTCTCGTTGCGAAGGGTCTCAATGATTCGCATGTCGATGCGGTAATCGAAAATCTGAACTACACGCTCCGTGACCTTGGCGTGCCAGAAAAAGAGGTTAAGGAAGTCGCGGCGATTGCAAATTCCGTTCGTGATGACGTACTGAACCGTTGATCCGATGCTGAAGTTCGAGGATCGTTCGGTCGAACTCAGGCTAGGTGAAACTGTGCTTGAAGCGCTGGAGCGCGCCGGCATCGACGCGCCTTCGTCGTGCCGGTCCGGCAATTGTCAGACTTGTCTGCATCGCGCGGTCGAAGGCGTCCCTCCGCCAGAGTCGCAAGTTGGCTTGACAGAGGGTCAGAAGGCGCTCGGCTTTTTTCTGCCCTGTGTCTGTTTGCCGACGTCGCCGCTGACGATTACGCGGCCGGAGGACGTCGGAGCGCGTCGGGATGCAGTCATTCGAGCGATTGACCCGCTCGCGCCGGATGTGATCCGACTGCGTGTCGATGCAGATGATTTTGCGTATCGGCCAGGGCAGTTCCTCGAACTTGTCGCGGATGGCGATTTAAGACGTCATTACTCGCTCGCGAGCCATCCCGAGGACGATCCATTTCTCGAGATGCATATCCGACTGTATGAAAATGGCCGAATGAGCCGACGGCTGGGAGAATTCAAGCCGGGCGACCGCTTGCATGTCGCGGGTCCGTCCGGGACATGCTTTTACGAAGGCGTCCACGAGGAGCAGCGCCTGCTGCTGATCGGCGCCGGGACGGGTCTTGCGCCACTCTATGGCGTGTTGCGAGACGCTCTGAAGCGGGGCCATCTCGGTCCAATTCGTCTTTACCACGGCGCACGCAGCCGTGATGGCCTCTATCTTGATGAAGAGCTGAAAGCGCTGAGCCGGACGCGGGCGCATGTCGACTACCGACCATGCCTGCTTGATCCAAATGCTCCGGCCGGAGGAGACGTTGCGGCGACAGCCCTGCACGCAGAGCAAAACGTCAAGGACAGCGCAATTTTTCTGTGTGGCGGCGAAAATCTGGTGAAACGGCTGAAGCGTGATTTCTTCATGCGCGGAGCCAGCATGAAAGACATCCGATCGGATGCGTTCACGCCGCAGGGCTAACGTTTGGCGGATCGGTATGGGGCGAGGCAACAGCTTCAGGATTGACGTATCCGTGACGCCACGCCGCGCGCAGGTTAGCAAGAGTGTATATTCGATCCGTGCCGCCATCGGCCTAGGCGGGCGTCTTCGTGTGTGGACGGACGCGGATTCGAAGGCGCATCGAAGAGGAAGGCGCCGCGACCTGTAGGGGCGCAGAATTTCGGGAACCCCTAGGGGATGCAAGAATGACTCTAGCCCACCGCATCGCAGGCAGCGCGAGAGCCGTGGGTCAAGGGAGTTCGCCGTTTTCTTCGGCACTGCCTCCAACGTAGCTCCCATTAGGTTTCGCGACGCTGACACCAGGGATATAGCCCAACTGCTCATCCAAGGCGGCGAGGGTCCGGAAGGCCGAATCTAGCTCCGCGGTCGCTTCGCTCAAGGCGATGCGGATTTCAGTCAGCCTGCAAATGGCGGCCTGGTCGGCAGCGACGATTTCGGGTCTCACGCGCACAGCCACTTCCTTGGCCTTCGCGATTTCCAAGCGATTGAGCCTTGTAAAAACGTCCTGGCGCGCCGCCGCCGCCTCCTGTTCCAGCGCCTCGGCCCTGGCATATGCTTCGCGATAGCGCTGCAGCGTCCCGACGGCTTTTTTCTCAAGATCCGCCTTCTCGCTCATGCTCTCGTCCCAGGCCATTGGTTCGATGATTTAGACGGAGTTCGGCTGAAGAAACTTTTAACGGCTTCGAGCCGCGCATCTAGTTAAGTCGAATATCCCAACTGGGATAATTCCAAAACCGCATTATCGGATTAGCTCGCTCTCGTCGAGCCCCGTCCACATCGATGTCCAAGACGCTTCGATCGCCTCGCCAGCGCTCGCTGAGATCGTAGCGAAGACGCCGATTATGCCCCGAGCAATTCTCGGGGCTCGGGCCGTCCATCCGGACCAACGATAACTTCAAAATGTTCGGCGCAGATCTCACTTTGTGTGTCGTAAATCTCTGCGACATAGATGATCATCGGCGCTGGCCAGTCCACGCGCGTCGGCCGCTCGGTGAGCGTGAATATCGCGTCATCGACTTCGAAAAGTTCTGAGCTGTTGCATGGGTCCATGACGTCTTCGACGCCCTCAAGATAAGAACTGGCGAGCGATCTTGACCAGTGATATCGGAGGATTAGCGAATGCGATACTTCGTGGTGGAGGTGATCGATTTCATCGACAACGCACCCACGGATTGCCGCCATGGCGCTCGGATCAAGCGTGTAAGCGATATGTTGGAGCGTTTGCGGGTCCTTTTGGCGCGCTCCTTTGGCGGCCTTCCGCGAAACTCGGAAAATTCGTGGGAAGTACAGGCGCAACGACGGACACCAGACGCGTCCATGGTCAGTCCTTCTCTTTCGCAAACTCACATTGTGCCGCATCAAACCAAATGTCCGGTCGTCTCGTGCTCTGAGCGCGTGATCGGTATGCTACAGGAAGCGCTGCAAGCGTTGCGAATTGTTAAGGCGATAATTCGGCAATTGTTCGATGCCAGGCCCCTAAGGCGGCGCGCCTGCGGCTACGTGTTCGAAGCTGTGGAACAAATCTGCGGTCGAACGCGATTGTCGACATGCGTGGACGCCCGTCGTGCTGATGAGCGACATGCGGCTCAAATTGAAATTCTGGGAGTACGCTTCACCGGCAACGCATTCCGTCGAGATTTGTTGAGCCGTGGCGATCGCATTGCAGCGGTACTTTCGCAAGCGCCGTTGCCGCAGAAGAGCGTTCGCCCTCACATGGCGCTCGACCGAATTTTTGCGCGGCTGCTTCTCATTGGCGCTTCTTTAAGAGCGATGCGCGCGCTCCAGGCTCGGCCGAGCTGCGCCGCCGGCTGTACGATCGCGAACTCGACCACGATCGTCGCGGCGGCGATCGCGGCCAGAGCGCCAAAGACAGCAGGCGTTACACCGATCTTGGCGGCAAATGATTCCGCCGCGACGCCGATCAGCGGCAGGTGGACGAGATAGACCGAAAACGACACCCGGCCGGCCCTACGAACGGCATTGCCGACAGGGCCCGCGATGGGCGGGCCTTTAAGGCGTCCCAGAACAACGCCGGCGCTGATCAGCGCGACCAGCGCCCACGCCAACCCCGAGAAGGGGCCAATTGCAATTCGCGCCATCATGGACGCGACCAGACTCCACCATGCAGCCACTCCAGCGGTCACCGGCGGCGCCTTCACCAGCCAGGTGGCGCGCCGCCGCACCTCGCTGGCGAGCGCCGCGCCAAGCAAAAGCGCTTCCGGGCGCAGCGCCCAGAGCAGGGAGCCGTGCGGGTGGGGAATAAGCGCGAGAAGCAGAATGGCTGTGATAACCACGTAGAGCGGCGCGCGCGCTCGCGCTAGCAGAAGCGCTGGCGCCAGGAAATAGAATTGTGCTTCGCTCGCCAGCGACCAGAAGTGAGATGTCGCGAGCGCGTCGCCGCAGCGGGCGTCGATCTCACATCGCGCCCAATGGACGTTGGCAACGAACGCCGACGCCGCCCAAAAGTCGTTGGCGCTCGACGCTGGGGGTTCAAGATCGGCCAGCGCGATCACTGCGAGGATCGTCCACGCCGGAAGCGCGACCCGGGTCACCCGGCGCGCATAGAAGGCCCCGACAACTCGCGTGAAAGTGTTGGCCGATTCTGCCAGATCGGCGAGATTCTGGAAGATCAGGAAACCTGAAATCACAAAGAACAGATCGACGCCGACGCTGAGATCAGGAAGGTTGAGCCAGAACGCGACGATCGATTGCGAGCCGAAGGCGAGCGCGAAATGCGACAGCATCACAGCGCCGATCGCCAAAGCCCGCAATTCATCGAGCGTATCAATCCGTTCCTTCAAACGGCCGTGTCCCTTCTCAGCTTGATCGTGCCGCGTTTGGGCCGAGCCCTGATCGACCGAGCATCCTCGCATCGGCGCCGGCGGCGCCTTTCCTCTTGACCGACCTTGCGGCGGCGTCGAGGCAAAGGGTTCGTGTTTGACTTCCCGCAGGCTGAGCGCACGAAGCCTGCCGCTGCGCGCGGCTTTATGTTAATGCCAAAATCCCTGTTCGAGACAATCACATTATCGCCATGCTTCTAATAAAATGCTAACCGGCGCGCGGCATTTCCGTCGTGGAAATCGGACGATGATCAGTTCGCATGATTGGAGAGACGCAATGAGAACAACCAATCTTTTCATCCTACGAGGCTATGTTGGGCAAGAGCCCAAGGGGTTCGATGATGGCAAAATCGCCAAGATCAGCGTGGCGACGAACCGGAGTTGGACCGACAAGAAATCGCGCGAGCGCATTGAGAAGACCGACTGGGTTACGGTCACCGTCTTGAATGAGCGCGACTCGGCTTTCGTGTTGAAGAATGTCAGGAAGGGCGCGCCGATCTACGCCGAATGTCGCGTTGCTGAAACATCCTATGAGAAGGACGGCAAGACGATTTACGGCGTGGACGTCGTCGCCAACGTTTTCGACCTCTTAAGCCGGACTGATGGGGGTGAAGAAAACGCCGCGTAATCAGCTGCGGCCGACACGTCGGGCATCCAGGCGACCTCAAAACGGGAAGGCTTGGAGATTGCGTTGCGCGCCATGAACCATTCCGTTGAGGACGGTCGCACAGCGGCTGCAAAGCACCAGACCTTCGAGAAGAGTATCGAACAAGGCGTCGTTGATATCTTTCGCCAAACGCTTGCTGTTCAGGTGAAAAGCCGGCATTGATCGTTGTTTAATTTTCGTAATTCACGTGCGACGAGATACGCCTGCATGATTGTGTGCGCGAATTCAAGCACTATCCGTGTTGGCTCGGCTACGGCGCCGATCACAGCGCCCGCCTGTCGGGCTCGCACTGGCCTCGTGTCGGCGCGCGGCGCGCCGTCGCTATGCTCACTCGGACCAGAGGTCGCAATTTTCCGAAAGGCGGGCCGGGTAATAGCCCTTTGGCGTCTCTACGCTCGCATCGGGGACTATGGCCATTCATGCGCTCGCGTAGATTTCCGGCCGGGACGAGACCAACACCCATTCCGCTTTTCGCTCCCTGTCACGTGAACCTCCCCTCGCGACCACCAAGTCGGTCGCGCTATCCATCCTGGCGCTCTGTCGCGGTTCGATTACTGTACGCGACAGGAGCCGCGTGTCGTTCGCACAGCTTGCCCCGATCGCTCGCCAGCCGCTGCATAGCGTCGCGACGCGTGGCTGCGCTTGTCGCTCCGCGCACCCTGAATGCCGCCACATATCGGCGCTATCGGCTACCTTGCGGCTGTAGCCTTACGATGAGCGATCAAAGCATAGGCTGCGCTTTAACGGAGGCCAACCGTGATCCCCAATCAGTCCAACACGGTCGCAGAGGTAGCGCCGACGACGCTCGAGCTGACCGACTACGATCTCTCGCATATGATCGTATATCTCCGCCTGCTCGATGCGGCGCGCGATGGCGCCGGCTGGGAGGAGGCGAGCCGGATCGTCCTCAACATTGATCCCGACGTCGACCGTGAACGTGCGCGGCGCGTCTATCACAGCCATTATGCCCGCGCACGATGGATGACGCAGCAGGGCTATAAGGAGCTGCTGAAAATGCCGAATTCGTGACGACAATTGGGATGCGCCCCGGGGCTAACGCTTCACCCGCTTTTTCGCAGGCTCGGCGCGCGGCGCATCCCAGTAGAAGCTTCGGCCGCCGAGCGCTCCCGTGAAGCGTTCGCCATCGCCGTAAAGTGTAAAAACAACAGTCGTGTTGGGCACCACCAGTTCGAGGCGACGTTGCTCCCGATCATAGCGTATGACGCGCGCCGTCATCGTTTCACCTTCTCTATCGGCGTCCGCTAAAACAATCTCGTTCATCGCAACACCATGCATAAGATCGACCAATATTTGGATAGCCGCCTGCCCCCGCGTCGCGGACAAAGCGCAACGTCGCCCATTCTTCGATTGCGCGCAACAGGCGCATCCCGCGGCGACATGGCTTCGTCTCTTACTCGCTTCCTTACGCTTCGGATGTGCACGCGCCCAAGCCGCGTCGACTGTTTGCGCGGCGTAGGGGCCGTCACTCAATAGGCGCCGGGCTTCTCATAATCAGCCCATTTGAACGACGCGTCATGGCATTATTGATACGGCCACGCGGGATCGATCATGGCCAAGCCAATTCTCGGCATTGCGCGATGGTGTGAGAACGAAGAGGCCCGAGGCTCGGCGGACAATTCGACTGACCTGATTGTGTGTCGAACTTTGCACAGATCTCTCTTGCCATGTCGGGCCTTCGCCCGTTGCTCTTTACTGGCTTGTCTAGCGCCGGCGGAGCCACGTCGGCGCCTGCGCCGAAGAATTTTCCCCTTGCCGCTATGCGGCAATTCCTCGCGCATGGGCGCTGCGCGCCCTTTCAAAATTCTCCGTCGCGGCCGGCGCGCAGCGCTTTGCTTGCCCGCTGCAGCCTTACGGCCTTGCGGCTCTGTGGTCTCCTTACCCCGGCGCTTTCAGACCGCCATCGCATCGGGCCGAGGCCCAACGATAGGAGAGAGAAATGTCGCAGCTCAACACGCACATTCAGGTCGGTCGGGTCGGTCAGCTCAAGGAAGTCGGCGCCAATCTCGTTATCACCGTCTGCTCGAACAACCCCTATAAGAACGGCAATGGCGAGTGGATCGACAATCCCGAGTGGATCGAACATACGATCTTTGCCCGGCAGGACTCGCGCATCAAATGGGCGCGCGAAAAACTCGAATCCGGCGACCTGGTTCAAGTGACGTCGCGCCCGAAGCAGACCGAATGGAAAGCGGCTAATGGCGAGCGCCGGTTCGGCTACACTTTCGCGGTAGAGGATATTCAGCACCTTGCCGACAAGCCGGCGAAGAAGACGGAAGCGCCCGCCGCGAAGCCGCAGGGCAAGAAGTCCCGCTGAAACGCGATCGAGGGGCCGCGCGCGGCCCCTCGATCACATGCAGACTAATTTACAACTTCAGATTGCTCGTCGGGGCGATCAGCAGACGGCGCCCAAGCCTGGCGCGCATTGATCGGCGCGGCGATCTGCTCGCCGCAAGAGACTCTGTCGGCATCAGCTTGGCGCGGCGTGTCGCCACCTTGATCACGAAAAAGGCTAACGCGCCGCTGATCGCTCAAATACATTCATCATCGGGCCTCTTCTTCGCCAGCCGCGCTTCTTTGCCAGGCAGTTTGCGCGAAACGGACGAGATCCATTTCTCCTTGGCCATAAATTTGCGCGAGTCCGCTTTCATCGCAGAGCAGCCCAATGTCGGCGGCCTCGGCGCAACGCATGATTTCAGGCGCCAACTCCTTTGGAAGAAAAAAGGCAACGTAAGGATAGCGCGCTGAGTGGCATCCGCCAAAAGCGCCTGCGTTGCAGCTGGACACAGGGACTGAGCCGTAGGCCGAAATCGCGATTGTCGCGGAGGCGACCCCGACATCCAGCCCCCAGAGTGCGGGTTCGTCGTCGAATGCGGTCGCGCGCTCCTCTTCGAAGGCCGACATTTCCGCTTCGACGTCATCCGCCATCTTCAGGCGGTCAATCACTTTCGTCTCGATATCGAGGGCTGTGCTAACGACGCCCCAGCCGCAGCCCCGCAGATCGCAGTAGGAGCGATTGCCTGCGAGCGCGCCCTCCTCTTCCGCTTGATCGAGCTCCTCGGGCGATATGTCGGCCAAGTCCGCGACATTGAGGTGGCGATGGATCTTTACGGGGAACGAGCGCGGAGCCCAACGCATGGAGGTCACCTGGAAACGAGAAAATTTAAAGTGAGATGGGCTCGATATGCTATCTCGTCGGTTCGGAACATATATAGAACATGCTGGACATGGCGCCAAAAAGGCGCCAGCTTCGCTGCATGCTCGATTCTTCAAAAAATCAGGCGATTCGTCCGCTGGATCGCATCAATCTTCGGTTGTCACCCGAGACCTTCGAGGCGATCGATCAAGCGCGGAGCGCGCGTCCCGGCAATGTCTCCAGAAACACCTGGATTGCCGAGGCCATCAAGGAAAAGCTCGAACGGGACGATGCTCTGGTCGACGACCAAGCCATTGAGCGGAAGCGTCATGCCTAATTTTTATGAGTTTTTTGCCGGTGGCGGGATGGCCCGGGCAGGGCTTGGGTCCGATTGGACATGTCTGTTCGCGAATGATTTCGATCACAAAAAAGGTCTCGCCTATCAAGCCAACTGGGGTACGGGCGGAGAACTCAAGGTCGGCGATGTTCGCCAGGTCACCGTGGATGAGCTGTCAGGATACGCCGACCTGATTTGGGGGTCGTTTCCCTGCCAGGATTTATCATTGGCCGGAGGCGGAGCCGGGTTGAAGGGAGAGCGCTCTGGAACCTTCTATCCGTTCTGGGATGTCATCACGGGGCTGATCGACGACAATCGCGCGCCGAAGATTATCGCGATCGAGAATGTTTGCGGCACGCTGACCTCCCACGGCGGACGAGATTTCGAAGCGATCTGCAAGACCTTTGGCGAAGCCGGATATCGATACGGCGCCTTGATCATCAACGCCTCTCTGTTCGTGCCGCAATCCCGGCCACGATTGTTTGTGATCGGCGTAAGAGACGATGTGACGATAGACCCGTCGCTCCTGTCGCCGGAGCCAATCGAGCCATTTCATACGCTGGGATTGCGCAGAGCCGTTGACAGCGTTTCCTCCCGCGCCCGGAAGAACATGCTGTGGTGGAATTTACCGACGCCGCCGCGTCGCAAGAATTCTTTCGCCGATATCATCGAAGAAAATCCTTTGAGCGTCGACTGGCATACCGCCGCTGAAACCAAGCAAATTTTGGCGATGATGTCGCCTGTCAACAAGGCGAAGGTTGAAGCCGCCAAGCGTTCGGGGCGTCGGATGGTGGGCGGGGTCTATAAGCGCACCCGCCTCGACGAAAATGGCGTCAAGGTCCAACGGGCGGAAATTCGGTTTGACGATATCTTGGGATGTCTGCGGACGCCCGCAGGCGGTTCAAGCCGCCAGACGATCGTCGTCGTCGATGGAAACAAGATTCGTTCGCGCCTGATTTCGTCGCGGGAGACCGCCCGATTAATGGGACTTGATGACGCGTATAAGCTGCCAAAAAATTACAACGAGGCTTACCATTTGACGGGCGACGGCGTCGCTGTCGATGTCGTTCGGCATTTAGCGCGCTATCTGCTTGAACCGCTTCTCGACGTGTGCGCTCCGGCGGAGAAGGCCGCGTGAGCGTTATTCCTTGCGAGCAGGACCCAAGCGTGCGCCAGCAGATCGCAGAATTTGCTGAAGTGCTCAAGACCCAAGCGCATAAACTCGGCGACCACGGGCTTGCGGAAAAAGACTTCTACGCCTCGCCGATTTTCCGCGGCGCTATTCAACAGGTGCGCGGAGAGTTTGCCGCAGCGATGCGAGGTAAGCGGGAGTTCGTCCAGCATGTTCTCAATCACATGGAGGACCGAGGCTTCATCGCGGGCTGGGACCGCGCCAAGCGCGGCGTGTTGCATGACTATGTTGTGACGCTACCAAGCAGACGAACGGCAATCATCGACCTGAAAGGCTGTTTGGATGGCGACAACTCGAAAATTTTCGAGCGCCCGGAAGGCGCAGATGAATTTATCATTTGGAGCCTGTGCACCAATGTCGGCGCCGACCCGCGGCGCAACGCCTGGTCCGGGGTTCATACGCGCATAAGCGCTCAGATCATCGCGCGCAATCAGCGCGTCGATGGCCTCGTCATCTGGGATATGGTGTGTGGAACGATCGGACGCGCCTGTCCGAAGCTGTTGGGTGAGAGCGATGCCAGAACGACAGTGATCGGTCCTTTCTGTGCGCCGCCGCCGTGCATCTATCTTTTCCCGTCTTCCATACCCTCTGCTGAGGCGCCGAAAGTCGGCGCGCAATCACTGCTGACCGTCGAACTCCTCGCTGCATTCCATTCCTGCTTTGGAGGTCGCGATAACGAGATTAATCATGTCAGCTTCGAAATCGCCTCGCTCGGCGATGAGACGATGCGGCGCACGACGATCGAACGAGGAGGCGTGGTGGAGCATTCCTCCGACATGACGGCGATCCGACATGCCTAATCCGAACGAGCCCGCTCCTCGTCGCGATCCCGATTTCATAAACTTTCCACCGTTCGAGACTGAGGATCTGCGAGCCAATCTGGCGAGGTTTCTGGATACATCGTTCGAAGAGGCCGTGGGGCAGACTCGCCGTGTCGGGAATTACAAATGGGGCGTCTACGCCTTCTTCGATTATGACGGCGAACCGATCTATGTTGGGCAGACGAATGAGATGCTACGCACGCGCATTCGTCGTCACCTGACCAATCAACGCACTGATGCTGTTGCCATGTCAGTGCTTGACCCGTTCGAAGTGCTCGAAATCGAGGTCTGGCCGCTGCCACAATATCAGGAGACAAGTGGCAAGGATGCTGACGCGCGCAAGCACCTGGATGCTTTGGAGCGATTGATCACGCAGCGCGCGGTTGATCGGTCAGAGTTCAAAGCGATCCTGAACGAGAAGGATCCACCGCCTGGGTCGCTCGTCGTCGAAGCGCCCCGATCTTTGCGCGCGAGAATCGTTTCCGATCGCGTTTACGAGCTCCGATCACATCCCGATTTTCGGATCGCTCGAAGAGCGCTCATTATTTCGCGGCTTGCTCAGGTGATCTCCGAGCGAAAGGTCCAGGGTGGATTACGACGCGTATTGCTGACACAGGCCTTGCGTCTTCAGTGGTTGGCGTCGCGTCGCTATGACGCGCTGGGTGGCGCTGCGTCGGTTGAGCAAGAAGGCGATGAAGATGGTTGACCGCGTGCAGCGAAAATATTTTGGATTTCGGTGACAAATTGGAGCCGTCGTCCTGACTTGCCGCTCCCACAACACGCCTGCCATTGTGACTTCGTCGTGTGGAGGCGGGTCGGGATCTGCTCGTCAAAGGATACGTCAATGGATTGGCGAGGACAACAAAACCGAGAAGACGACGAGGAAGCGCGCTGGCGGCAGCTTCCATTCCGCGAGCGCTATAACTGGCGGGTTGTATTCACATCGATCGGCTCGGCCATCGTCGTCCTCATTTTTATCATCTGGAGCCAGTGGCAGTGATCCACCGGCGCTGGTTTCGGATCGTTGTTGGCGCTTCCCTCCTCTGCGGCATCGGCTTCTTGCCCGTGCGCGCCGGCGATGTGGAAATCCACTACGCGCCTGATGAAAACCTTGAGCGCATCGACGTCGACCTGATCCGCTTGGCGCGCGCGAAGATCGACATGGCGGTCTACTCGCTCACGGACTGGGCCGTCGTCGACGCGTTGATCGAGGCGCGCCGGCGCGGGGTCGCCCTCCGCATCGTCCTAGACCCAGGCCAGCAGCACGCGCTCGACCGGCTTCGCTCCATTGCCGACGATGTCCGGATGAAACCGGCGGGCGCATACATGCACCTGAAGTCCTATGCCGTCGATGGGCGCCTTCTTCGGTCGGGATCGGCCAACCTGTCGGCCTCCGGGCTCAGGCAGCAGGATAATGATCTCGTCGTTCTACACGACCCGTCTGCGGCGAAGTCCTTCGAGGCGCGCTTCCAGCAGCTATGGAATGTTTCCCGGCCGCTTCCCAACTCTGCCGCTTACGCCGAGCCGGCGTCAAAGGACGCGCCGACGCCGTCCAAGGACTGCGCCATCAAGGGCAACGTCAACCGCAAGGGCAAGAAAATCTTCCACGTACCCGGCAGTCGCGACTACGCCCGCGTCACCATCACGGGCGCCGAAGAACGTATGTTCTGCTCCGTGGCGGAAGCGACAGCGGCAGGCTGGAGGCCGGCGGCGGGAAAATAGCGACGGTGTACGGACTGGCCTCGGTCATCATCCCTGTCGAGTTCGCATCCCTGCAACCCGTTGTCGATGACAGCCGGGGCGCCTCTTACGGCGCCAGCGCGCGCCCAATCGCGATTCCGGTGACGACGAGGGCCGCGCCAACCGCCATCCCATAGGCGAGCCACTGCGTCGCCTGCCGTCGCGCCACGTCTCGCGCGACGTCTTGCGCCGCGAGCGCGACGGCGCGGGCGAGGTCGGCCTTGGCCTGTTCGACCCCGGCGCGCATTTGCGCGTCCGCCGTCTCGCGCGTGCGCGTCATGATGGCCGCCGCCTCGGTGGCAATCGCCTTCGGGAACTGGCGATAGAGGCTGTCGTAATATTGAAGCGCGAAGATGACGAGCCACAGCGCGTCATTGTCGCGAAGCCCGAGAACTTCCTTCACACGACGAAGCTGTCGGCGTTCTGTTTCCGTCGCCGTCCGGCCGATCAGCTTTTCAAAGCCGGTCGCGTCGTGGGCTTCCATGCCATCAGCCATTCGGCACGACCGCCGAAAAGACGCCATCGACCTGCGCGAGCCAACGTTTCAATTCGGCGCGATTGCCGATCGGCATATCGGCGAGCGCCTTTCGAATGCTGAGGCGCTTGCTGTAGAGGTCATCGCTCACACGGTCCGCCATATCTGGAAAGAGGATGCTCTTGCCGCCCCTCCCCTCGATCGCTTTGCGCGTCTTCGAGCCGTTATAGAGCTCGAACTTCTCATCCGCGCCGAAGTAGCCGTTCTTGACGACGTGAACGGTCGAATTGGGGATCGCTTCGAGAAAATCCTGCAATAGCTCCAAGGAGTCCCGTTGACGATTGACGACCCACAAGGTCACCAGGCGCCGCTTCAGTTCATCGAGGGTGCCGCTCAGCGTGACGCCGTAGGCCCCTACCCCCTGGTTGTTGCGCGCCGCCGTATTGACGATAACGGTCTTGTCCGCGTTTTCGTCACAGAGATTGACGAGCCGAATCCAGCCGTCGGCATCGTCCAGATTGACACCCTCGCACGGGATCTCTTTCTCATAGTTCTGCATGACGTCAGGATTTGACGTGTCGGCATCGACCACGACAACCGCCTCGCCGCGCGCCGTGAGAAAATGGATGAGCGCCATTGTCACCATGGACTTGCCGACACCGCCCTTGCTGCCGCCGATCATGTAAATCGCCTTATCCATTCGCCGATCTCCTAGATTTCATCGCGGTCGCGACGCACGCGGAAGGACGACGCGCGCGGCACAGGTTCAGACTCGATGGTCCCGGTGGATACGGGCCTTGTAATTTCCGATGACGTAGGCACCCGCATTTTCCCATTCGCGCGGAAGGGATGGCTTCCCCGCTTAGAGCCGCGCCGGGCCTTTTGTTCGGCAAGCTGTCTCAGCACCCGAAATAGCGAGGGAGCCGAAATCATAATGCCCTGCTCTCTGAGGTAATCGAGAAGTTGAGCATTCGTCAGTCCGCGGCCTTTCGCCTTCATCAAAGGCCCATAGATCGCGCCAATTTGTTCGCGCAGCGTGAGCCGACGGTTCGGCTTCAGCGCGTTAATCCCCTCCTTCAGACGCTGCAGGTCCTCACCGGTGAGCTTCATGCGAGCCTCTAATAAAATGGCAACTATTTAGACCCACTCCCTTCCTTACGCAAGACCTTTATGACAACGATGCGAGAGCATCTTGGAGATCGAGCTAATATGCGCCTGATGCGACGGTGAGAATTTTATGCGAGTCCGCTGGGTCTCTGTGTGAGACGCTTTCGATGTTGATCTAAGAGCCTCGTGAGACTCTCTTGATAGTGCGCTGAGAGTGTTCCGAGACTGCTTTGAAAACCGCACAAAGCCTCGAAAAACGTTGAGAAAATGAGGGTTTTGCCGTATACAAAGCGAAGAGTGGTGATGAGTGGCAGGATAGGGATTTTGTGAAACAAAATCTGTATGTGCGCTCGCCGCGCCGGCCATGTTCGCGTCCGGCAGTTTGCCAAAGGCAAACCGGACGCTAAGGACGATCGACGAATGGCGGACAAGCGACATTACGATCGGCGCAAGACGCGATTTATCGGTTTCCGCGTCGATGAGACGGAGGCGGCGGCGTTTCTGTCATTCTGCGAAGCGAGGAATCTGACGACAACAGAAGCGCTGCGTCGCATGGTTCGCGCGGCCAGCGACATGGGGCCGACGTTTGACGGCGAAGGACGCGTCGAAGTCGTCGAATTGACGCGACAGCTGCGCGCGATCGGCGTTAATCTCAATCAAGCCGTTCATCATATGAACGCGGGCAACGCTTTCCCGGGAGAGAATGTGCGCGCGTGGCTTATCGAAGCGCATGGGATCATGCGGACGCTCGACGCGCTCTACGCGTCATTGACGTATCGAGCGCGGAGACGCGCCGAGACGGCGATCGAGAAGGACTGCGCCTCATGACGACTCTCGCGGCGCTTGATCTTTCGATTCTGACGGAAGGCTTGCAGCGTCGTCTTGCGGCGAAGAATCGGGCGGCGCTGGACGATCTTGCGGCTGCGGTGCAATCGGCTGAGCGTTACCGCGCGCAAACAGCCAACAGCTCGCGCGCGGCGCCCCGGCCCCGACACGACGAGCGGCCGGACACAGGGCCGCGCGCGCCGGCGCCAGGCGAGAAGTCCCGGGCCGACGATGAATTGCGCGTGAAGCGCGCGGTCGCAGCGAAGGGCAGCGTTTCGCAGACCGACGTCTCGGCGCGTGCGCCCGCCGCGGTTGCGCAAACGGCGCGACCCTCATCGCCGGCACTGGGCGGCCGCGCGCCGGCGACGGGCGCAGCGATCGCATCCGTGCGGTCCGCCTTGATCGCGAAGGCTAATCTTGCGGCCGGCTCGCAGGCGGCGGTCGTCAAGATCGCGAGTTTCGGTTCTGGCGCGGCACGGGCGAAATCGCTTCTGAACTATCAGAGCGACAAGGGCGAACTGACGCTGGAGCGCCATGATGGGTTGATGATCACCGGGCAGCGCTCCGTCGCCGACTTCGCCGCCACGTGGCGCGCCGAAGATGGCCGCGCGCCGTCCAACGACGTGCTGCAGTTCGCAATGCGGTTCGACCGCAGGCTGGAGGCAACGCAGGCGCAAGACGCGCTTACGGAGGCTCTTCGCGGCCATCACTATGCATGGCGGCTTTCGCAGCATGGCGCGCATAGCCGCGTCGACATCGTCATGACGGCCGCGAGTCGCGAGCGCAATGCGGGCGGCCGGCTTCACCGGATCTACGACAATCAGCGGTCGATTGACGGTTTGCGCGATCGGTTGGAGGGCGCATTCGGCCGGGACGCCGAATTTACCGACCCGAAATGGGCGCATGGGGTCGAGGGCGCCACGACGGCGCTGGCTCGACTTACCCGCGGCGGTGAGATCGAGGTATTTGGGCCGGACGGCCGTGTGCTCAAAGATGAAGCCGAGCGCCTCGCGCGCGAGCTGCCGAACCGCCCACCGCGCGCCGCGTCGCGTGAGGCCAATGTCAGCCTGGAAATCGCCAAATCCTGGCGGCCGCATATGCGATCGAGCGCGCCGCGCGACTTTGCGCATGTCATTTTGAGCGCCAAGCCCGGCACGGACAAAGCGGCGTTTATGGACGCCGCGCGGGCGACCCTGGCGCGCGCGTTTGCCGGACATGAGTATGTTTTCGTGATGCATACGAACCGAGAGCATATTCATGTGCATGCGGCGGTTCGACTTGTCCGGGACGACGGCAAGCGGCTCGACCCAAAAATTCAGGATTTTTCGCGCTGGCGCGACACGCTCGCGGCCGAAGCCCGCGTCCGCGGGATCGCCATGGAGAATGTCCGGCGGTTCGATCAGGCGCACGCGCCAGCCTACAAGCTTAAAGACGTGAAGATGCTGGCGCGTGGCATTGCGCCGCCGAGCGTTCGCCGGCGCATCGAGCGTGTGAAGAACCGTGAAATTCACAGACCGACGCGCGAGGAAGGCCGGCGGCGCGCGCAGGATGCCGCCCGCCAATGGCGGAACGTCGCCGCCCTGTCGCCGCGTCGATCGCCGCCGCCAGCGCCGGGCGCCGTGCGCCTTTATCGTCTCGACAGCGGCGGCGATCGTCGCGGCGCGCTGTTTGCCGCCGATATGGAGACGGCTGCGGCTTATGCGAAGCCAGGTGTCGCCGCACGGATAATTTATGTGGACGTGCCGGCCGCTCGAGTAACCGAGCTGAAATCCTCGCGAACGCAGCCCGGCAAAGTTTTTGTCGTGCCGCGCGCCATCAGCGCTCTAAGCCGACCGTTGGACGGCGCGCCGAGCGCCGCTATCGCGCATTTTCAGCACCGCGCCCAGAGCGCTCTAAGCGGTCGCGCGCCGTCGACCGACATAGAGGAGAAAGGCCCCATGCGAACAACCGAAACGATGATCGCCGCGCGCGACAGCATGGCCGATACGATTGCGAAAATCGACAAGGCGCTTCCCGACGATGAGGCGCGCGCGCAATTCGCCGAACAGTCGCGCCGGCTACTCGACAAGGCCGACGAAGCCATCGCCGCGCAAACCAATCTCGAACAGCAAAAGGCGGATGTGCAGGGCGACCGCTACGTGAAGCCGGAGCCCGCGCGTGACCTCGGGCCGATTATCACGTTCGAGCGTAAGGGCGACGAGATCCATTACCACCGACACGATGCGACCGGCGCGCTGCAAGTGCTTGCCTTTGTCGACAATGGGAAGCAGCTCGATATTCGCGACTGGAATAACGCGGATTCCGTCAACGCCGCGCTCAAAGTGGCGTCCGAAAAGTGGGAAACGCTCAACATCACCGGGAGCGACGCTTACAAGGAGACGGTCGCGCGGCACGCCGCCGAGCATGGCTATAAAATCACAAATCCCGAGATGCAGGATCGCATTCGCGAACTTCGCGCCGAGATCGAAATGAACCGCGCGCGGATTGCCGAAGGCCAGGGCCAGTCGGATGAAAATCAGCAGGCCGCGCCCATGGCGCGGCAAGACAAACGAGACGAACCCGCCCGCGCCGAAGGTCCGACCTCGACGGCGGCCGAGCGCGAAATGCGCCTACAGGATATTCGCGGGCGAGTGGATCGCGAAGCGGCGCGCGAAACGGAACAAGGCAACCGCGCGCAGGCCGGCAAGGAAGCAAAGGCTGCGCAAACGAACGACCAGCCCCGCGATCGCTCGCAGGGCGAGGCCGCAAGCGCGCGTGAAGCTGATCGATCCATGGAGGACAACACGCGCCGCGAAATGCCCGCCGATCCCCGACAGAGCGAGCAGATGCAGAACCTTCGCGACCAGCAATCGCGCGTGCTGAAACAGGAGGAAGAGCAGCGGCGCGTCGATCAGGAGAATGCGGCGCGCATCAATCGCGAGCTGGCGCAGCCTAGGCGGTCGGAATCCGAGGGCGAAAGCCGATAGTGTTGCTCGGACCTGCAGCTTCAGGTCGCTCCTCCTGCGCTCAGCTGGTCATGTCTTCGACGAGGTCGACGGCAGTGACGTCGATCGGCGCGCCTGGCGCAGAACCCAATGGTCTGCGAGGAAACAGGACGGACTGGTCAAAGCGCGAGCGCCCGCTTGAGATCATCGTGCTCAAAAGCGCTGGCCATGCGGGTGATCTCGGCCGAGCGCGCTCCGACAGCCTTGGCGGCGTCACGCCATGTCGCCGTCACCGCCGCGACCTCCTTGATGATTGCGCGTGCCTGCGGCAGCGTCAGCGCGAAATACTCTGAAGCCTTCTCCAGAAGATCGAGCGAGCACGTGCCCTCGTCGAGGTCGATGTTTGTCGTCAGTACGCGCGCCCTGAGGTCCGTTGGCGTCGGATTGAGGTCATAGGCGGGCGAGAGCGACCATCCTGCCTTGCCGAGCCAGAGGAAGCCGTGGTTGCGCAGATGATCATCGACATTGGAGATCAGCACATTGAAGACGACGCGCCGGTAGAGTGCGTGGGCGTCGGCCTTTCCCTGCGCGCCATGTTGGGCAAGGGCATCTACAATCTCGGGGTAGCTGCCACGCTCGCCATCCTTGGCGCCCATCATCGCCATAGCGGACAGGAACGGGAGGCGGATCGCGCCGTGGCGATCGAACCGTCGCGACAGCATGGCCGCTTTGCCGGCAACGTCGACGAGTTCATGTTGCGGCGTGACGATGCCGGCTTGGCCGGCCAGCCGCAGCGCGATCCCCTCCCAGGTCTCTATGCTGTAATCATCGGTCTCCTTGGGAAACTTGGCGATGGAGAGTTGGCCGTGTTGGTCGATGATTGACGCCTTCGGCCGCGCGCCGCCGAGGGAGGAGCCGGGCGCGAAGATGAGTTGAAGGTCGTCGGCTGTTTCCTCGTCCCGGAGAATCCGCTCGGTGATCTGGAGCAGACGACCAAGCTCGATCAGGGCTGGCACGCCTGCCCCGATCGGCGCCTGGAAGACCTCGTCACCGACCCGACGAAACCGGAGCGCGCCAAGCCGGGTCTCATCGGCGACTCCCAGCAGGTAGTCGCTTTCCGAGAGCGTACGGACAGCGCGGCCTTCGCGTTCGGCGAGCCGACGTTCCGCACGCTGCATCAACCGCCGACCCCAGGTGTCTGGCGCAGAGTCTCCGATCGAGCCGAAAGTCGCGAGACCGGCAGGAGGCGCGAAGGCGCCGCGGGTCAATGCGAGAGCAGGCTGAAGCGAGAAGCGGTCCGCGTCATCGAGCCAGGCGTCGTCATATTCGAAGAGGATCGTCTCCACGCCCCGGACGCGATTGCTCCTCGCCCTTCCGACCGGGCGCGTGCGTCCCTTGAGATCGATGTCGACTTCGAAGTCAGCCATCGCGAGGCGATCCCTTTGGCCGCTTGAGGTGGACGCGCTTGGGCAGGTCGGCGCTCGCAAGCGCTTGGCCGACGCTGTCATTGCCGATGTCGGCGACTTCGCTCAGCCCGTCGAGCAACCCAAGCGCCTGGAGGACTCCGGCATAAATGCCGATGCTGACGTTGGTGTCCCCGGCCTCGACCCTTTGCAGGGTCGATCGGGAGGTGAAGGCGCGTTCGGCCACCACAGCCATCGGCAGCCGCCGGCGTCGGCGGGCGTCGTGAATGTCCGCCCCGAGCTTGCGTAGCGCACGGCGCACTGCGGCGGGAGGATTGTGAGGAGTGGGCACTTGGAGCCTTGGCGCTACAGAAAACATAATTGTGTAGCACAAAGATTACAATTTGCCTAGATGTAAGCGCCGGTCCGTCGGCGATCAGAGGCGTTACCTCCCATTCGAGACGCAGGCGCGGCGACCGGACGGTCCCTTGACGATCCGGAAATGCATGGAGTCATTATGGCGAAAGTTTCAAGGAGGCCCGAATGTCCAGTTTCGATCAGATCCCATTCAACGCGGATGATTTCACCGACAATCCGGAGCCGCGTTGTCCATGTCTTTTGCTGCTGGACACTTCCGTTTCCATGCGGGGCCGACCAATCGACGAGCTGAATGCCGGCCTGATTGCTTTCAAGGACGAGTTGATGAGCGACAGTCTCGCTGCCAAGCGAGTCGAAATCGGCATCGTGGGCTTTGGCCCCGTCCAAACGATATCGGAATTTGCGACCGCCGATATATTCGTCCCGCCGACGCTGTCGGTAATCGGGGATACCCCGATGGGCGCCGCAATAACTCAGGGACTCGAACTCGTCCGGCAACGAAAGGAAGTCTACAAGAGTAACGGCGTCGCCTATTACCGCCCGTGGATTTTCCTGATCACGGATGGCGGACCGACCGACTCTTGGCGACACGCCGCAGATATGGTTCGCGAGGGCGAACAATCCAAGGCATTCCAATTCTATGCGGTCGGCGTCGAAGGAGCCAATTTCGAAACGCTTGCTCAGATCTCCGTCCGTCAGCCGTTGAAGCTGAAAGGTTTGCAGTTTCGCGAACTCTTCCAGTGGCTCTCCAACTCGCTCGGGTCGGTATCTCACTCGCAACCCGGCGACGCCGTGCCGCTCGCGAACCCGACGGCGCCTGACGGATGGGCTTTTGCCGGATGATCCATAGCGGATGGCGGATTGCAGCCGCCTCGGCGATTGGTTCGTCGCATGTAAAGCAAGGGACGGTTTGTCAAGACAGCCATGCCTGCCAAGTCCTGACGGACCGCGACGGCGGAACGGTGATAGCGCTCGTCGTTTCAGATGGAGCCGGCAGCGCCGCCTTGGCGGACGAAGGGTCCGATTTGGCATGCCGAACCATCGTAGAGGCCGTCGAGGTCTTCCTCGCTCGCGGGGGACGAGTCTCGGACCTCTGCCTCGACGAGGCCCGCTCTTGGGTCGAAATGGTCCAGGAGGCCATCTCCCTTCGCGCCACGGACGCGGGGACAACCCTGCGGGATTACGCGTGCACTCTTCTCGTCGCCGTCATCGGGGAGGACGGCGCCGCTTTCTTGCAGGTCGGCGATGGCGCGATGGTCGTCGCCGACGAGGGAGGCGAATGGGCATGGGTGCATTGGCCGCAACGAGGCGTCTACGCCAATTCGACCTTTTTCGTCACGGAGAGCGGCGCCGCGGACCGTATGGCTTTCGACCTCGTTCCAAGGAAGGTTGACGAAGTCGCGCTATTCACAGATGGCATCGAGTCTCTGGTCCTGCATTATGCGACCAAGAGCGTCCACGCCCCGTTCTTCGAGAAGATTTTCGGTCCCGTGAGATTGTCGACGGCAGAAGGCCTCGACGTCGCATTGTCCGGCGGGCTGGAGCGGTACCTATCCTCGCCCGCGGTATGTGACCGAACCGACGACGACAAGACCCTCATCCTCGCGACAAGAGTCGAGGCGGCTGAACGCCCTGCCGAAGCGTCATAATGACAAAGCCGCTGCCCAAGGTCCGAGATTCCAAGGGATCTGTTACTCTCGGGCGACTGCTTGGACGAGGCGGAGAAGGCACCGTCTACGAAATCGCAGACCGAAGCGGCCAAGTAGCGAAGCTCTATCATCAAGACGTCTCCTCGGAAAAGGCATCCAAGATCGAGACGATGGCGTCGTTGCAAAACGACCGCCTGCTTTCGTTGGCCGCATGGCCGCTAGATCTGTTGCGCTCCACCGACGGCAAGCCTGTGGGCCTGCTAATGCCGCGCGTCGACGGCCACAAGGACATCCACAACCTCTACAGTCCACGCAGCCGCAAGGCCGAGTTTCCTGCCGCAGACTGGCGGTTTCTAATCCGATCTGCCGCGAATACGGCCCGCGCTTTCGCCGCCATTCACGAAACCGGGTGCGTGATCGGCGACGTCAACCATGGCGGCGTCTGCGTCTCGGACAAGGCGACAGTCCGTCTGATCGATTGCGACTCGTTCCAAGTCAGTGTCGGCGCGCGTCGATACCTTTGCGAGGTCGGCGTGCCGACGTTCACGCCGCCTGAGCTTCAGGGGAAACGTTTCCGCGGCGTCGTCCGAACGCCGAACCACGATAACTTTGGGCTGGCGATCCTCATTTTCCATCTGTTGTTCATGGGACGCCACCCGTTCGCTGGCCGGTTCCTCGGGCGCGGAGACATGAGCATCGAGAAAGCGATTGCGGAATTCCGCTTCGCATACGGCGCCAACAGTTCCACGTTCCAAATGGAGCCGCCTCCGAACGTGCCACCCATTGGCATTGCCTCCCCGGCTATCGCCTCGCTGATCGAACGCGCCTTCGCACAGAGCGGCGTACAAGATGGCCGTCGGCCAACCGCGAAGGAATGGGTCGCGGATCTGGATAACCTGGAGAAGCAGACCAAGGCCTGTCGCATCAACGCTTCTCATTATTACGTTGGCGGGCTTGATCATTGTCCGTGGTGCAGATTGGAGGCGGCGACCGGCGCCGTTCTGTTCAGTTTCGTGATCAAGACCGCGCCACTAGGCGGCATTACTGGCAGGATCGATGTCGGCTCGGTATGGGCCAGAATAGCGGCGATCCCGTCGCCCGGCCCGGCGCCGAATCTGCCCGATTGGAATAAAACGGCGCCGTCAAAGGAGGCTCTCGCTCTGGGACGACAACGCAGGTTTAGGAATGCCGCGAAATATGCCGGATTGATCGCCATTATCGTAGTCTTGATGGGCGCCATGCCCGCCGCAGCGTTCATCTGGATCGTTGGCGGTCTGTTCGTTCTGTCAGGCGTTTCGAAGCAATCGGGAGACGGCTCGGAGAGCGCCAAGTTCCGCGACGCGGTGGTGCGCGCCGAGGGTCACTTCAAGACGTTGAAGGCACGCTGGGATCAGGATGCCAGCGACCAACGGTTCACGACCCACTTACGCCAACTGCAACATGAAAAGGAGCAGCTTTTGGATCTCCCGAACCTGCGTCGGCGCCGCTATCAGGAACTCGAGAGAGCACGCGAGCGCGATCAGCGAAAACGTTATCTCGAAGCCATCCAGATCGAACCGGCCAAGATCCCCGGAATCGGCCCGGGCCGGAAAGCAATGCTTGCCAGCTACAACATAGAAACGGCTTGGGACGTCAGCGAAGCCCACATCACGAAGGTGCCGGGCTTCGGACCGGCGCTCACGCGCGAACTGATGAAGTGGCGCCAAGTCGTCGAAAGCGGGTTCAGATTCGACGCCTCCAAAGGTGTCGATCCCCGCGACATCGCCGCGCTCGATCGCGACGTCGCCGATATGAAACAAAAATTGGAACAGAGCCTGATCAACGGGCCGCAGGCGCTCACAAAAATTCGTGATCACATTCTGGCTCAGAGAATCGCCTTGAAGCCAAGCATCGAACAAGCTGGGAAAGTCCTCGCGCAAGCCAAGGCTGACCTGAGCGCAATTTAGAATATTTTTTCAACCAGGAAGTCGAGGGGCAAAGATGCGCGTTGGAGGAGTTGAACTATGGCGATGATGCTACGCCCGAACTGTAGCGCGCGCGCTCAATTCCTCGTCGCCATTGCCCTGCCGACGTTCAAGTCATTGTCACTTTTACAAAAATTCCGGCAAGTCCCAACGCTGTCATTCAAATCATTGCGCCGCTGGACACGTTTCTGCTGGAAGGCGCGAGGATGAAAGTCGATCAGGACGAGATCGGTAAGCTTCCCTTCTTCAAGTGTGCGCCGATCGGCTGCGCCGCGGAAGGACCGATCAGCGACGATGTGATCAGCAAGCTTCTGACCGGCAGGAATATCATCATCACGATCTACATTCGTCCCGGCGAAGGGCTTCGGCATGTTCTCTCGCTCGACGGCTTCGCGGATGGATATAAAGCTTTGAAGTGAATTGCGAGCATCATCATGTGCGGTCGTTTCACACAGCGCCTTTCATGGGAAGAGTTGCACAGGCTTGCCGACCTGATCGGGCAGCCCCGCAACCTCGCGCCGCGCTACAATATCGCGCCGACGACCCAGATCGAGGTCCTTCGGCCTGCGGAGACGGGCGGCAACGAGCTCGTCCAGATGCGCTGGGGGCTCGTGCCCGGATGGTGGAAGAAGCCGCTCAAGGATCTTCCTGCAACGTTTAATGCCCGTGCGGAGACGGTCGCCGAGAAGCCTATGTTCCGAACAGCCTTCAAGACGAGACGCTGCATCATTCCCGCCTCGGGCTTTTACGAGGGGACGGGCAAAGCGGGGGCGAAAACGCCGCACTATTTTTCGGCGCGGTCCGGTGAACCGCTCGCCTTCGCCGCATTGTGGGAGCAAGCCAAGCATCCTGGCACAGGCGAGCCTCTCACATCGGCAACAATTATTGTCGGCGCGGCGAACAACTGGATGAACCGTTTCCATGATCGGCAGCCCGTCATTCTCGACTGGCGCGACGCCAACGCATGGATGCGCCGCGATGATCCAGGCGCGCTCCAACGCGCGCCCCTGGAAGATTCCTTGAATGAATGGATTGTGTCGACTCGTGTCAACAAGGCAGGCGCCGGGGACGACGATGCATCGCTTGTTGATCCCGTTGAGACTGTGCTCCTGTGACGCGGGCAATTTTTTTAGCTCTTGGACTTTTATTGAGTGCGAGCTTTGCGCTCGCGAAGTCGCCGCTCAAGCCCGAACTCGCGCCTGGAACGCCAATTGAGTCGCAGCTACAGGAACATGGCCACTATTCCAATTCGAGCGGCGAGGATGTTCACGCGCCAGCACATAGCAGAACCGGCGGCGCGCCGGATGGCGCAAGCGCGCGTTGTCGCGATTCAACCTATAGCTTTTCCCATTCTCGTAGTGGAACTTGCTCGCGGCATGGCGGCGTCGGAGAGTGGTTGCGTTGAAAGCGCGACGCTCGTGTTTCAGAAGCGGACGCTACTCGCTTCGATCAGCGGCAGGCCTTTGGCGTGAACGTCAGCCGTTCCGTTCACCCGATGTGCGGAACCGCTTGTCGCTTCCGCCTCAAACCCAATCGAAGGCGCGCTGAATAGGCGCATGCTATGGTCGTCCGAGTAGGTTCGCGCAGCGCTTACCCCTTCTTCGCGCTCCTCAGCGCCGCACGACCTGAATCATCGGTCTATGCCTGGCAGGCGGGTCCCAGCGCCGCAACGGCGTTGCCGTCTTCCACTTCGTTTCATCCCTGCGGGTGCGGCCCTGTGCTGCCCCCTGCCTCTTCGGCGACCGATCAGGTCGCGGCGGTCGCGGCCGACCAACCGAAGAGGAAAGACACATGTCCCGCGAATCCAGCCTGGACATCCATCAGGAAATCACCAGCCGCATCATCGCCGCCATCGAAGACGGCGCAGGCGAATTCCGGCTCCCCTGGAATCGCGGCGGAGCCTCAGGTCGCCCACGTAACATCGCCTCCGGCAAGCACTACAATGGCGTCAATGTCCTCGCCCTCTGGGTGGCCGCCCTGCATCAAGGCTACGCGCAGCCCATCTGGGGCACCTATCGCCAGTGGCATGAGAAGGGCTGTCAGGTCCGGCGTGGCGAGCAATCCTCGCTCGTCGTCTTCTACAAGACCTTCACCGTCGAGACCGACGGCGAGGACGCTGCTGAGCCCGAAACGGCCGAGCGCTTGCTCGCGCGCGCGAGCTATGTCTTCAACGCCGACCAGGTGGAGGGTTACGCCGCTCCCGAGGAGACGCTTCCCGTTACTCCCCTCTTCTCTCCGATCGACGAGGCCGAGCGTTTCCTCGCCGCTACCGGCGCCCGCGTCACCGAGTCCGGCACGAAGGCCTGCTATCGTCCTTCGACCGACGACATCATGATGCCCGAACGCACCCGCTTCGCCGGCAGCGAGACCATGTCGGCAGGCGAGGCCTTTTACGCGACGCTGATGCATGAGCTGACGCACTGGACGGGCCATGCGTCGCGCTGCGCCCGCGACCTGAAGAATCGCTTCGGCTCTGAAGCTTACGCGATGGAAGAGCTTGTCGCCGAAGTCGGCGCGGCGTTCCTCTGCGCGGATCTGGGCGTCACGCCGGAACTTCGCCCCGATCACGTGAGCTACATCGCCAACTGGCTGACCGTGCTGAAGGCCGACAAGAAGGCGATTTTCACCGCCGCCTCCAAGGCGCAGCAGGCCGCGAATTATCTCACGGTCCTTGCCGGAGAGCGCCCATAGCGCGCATCGCCAATAATCGGCGGAATTACAACGCAGCGCCTCTCGCAGGCGTAGAACATCCGTTCGATTATTGCTCCGCAGTCTCCGCTTCCACAGCCGCGGTCAGCGCCGCCAGATCGCCGGGCGTCGGCGTATCAATGAAGAGCTCGGCTTGAACGCTTAACGCGTCGACAAGCGCGCCGAGTTTCGCCGCGTCGTCTATGTCAGCGCGCGTCGCGGCCGACTTCACAATTTCAGCCGTGATGTCCGATCGCCCTTTTACCTCATGCAACTGGGCCAGCATGTCGTCGCCAATACGAAATGCGGGGCTCTCGGGCGAGCCGCTGTCATTGGACGTTGCGCCATCACCGATGGCTGGCTCAAAAAACGGCGCGGAGCTGGCGATGGCCGCGGTGGCGACAGGAGCCGCCGCTCTTGGCGTGGCTGCCGCGCCGGTCGCGGGCGCCATTTGGGCGCGTTCATCATTCAACAACCGACGTGCCGAATAGACTTCCTGCCTCAGAGCGGCCGTCGCCGCTTCTGGTGAAGGGGCCTTCGCGAAGATCCTTTTTCGGGTTGCGCGCAGCTCGCCAAATCGCGCCGGCTCAATCCGCAGCAGGTTCAGCAGTTCCGCCGTGGCGCTGTTCCCGGTTTCGGTCATCGCCTGCACAAACGCCGCCTCGAACGCAGAGGCGTCGAGATAGAGTGCACGCGCTTCGCTCACGACACGATCTTTCGCCACAAGATGCTTGAAGCCGCCCGGCGCGCCGGGGACGACCGTTTCGATTTCGCCGCCCTCCGCGTCCGTCACGTCAGGAATGGCGATCCGATGCGCGAACCCCCGCGAGGCCTCGACCCGTCGCTTGAACCTGGCTTCCTTGAAGAAATGCGCCTTGTCGATGACGGCGCCATATTCGCCGCGCACCAGCAGCACCGCCTTGGTCGCCTCGAGGCGGCGCATCGCCTCGCTCGTCATCAGCGGCTGCAGCTCCCACCGTCCTTGCGTCGTGCGCGTCGCCCTGCCCTGTGATCCGCCGAATCCGGCCCCGACCGACGTGCCCCATCCTTCGCGGCGGACGTAGTGTTTTCCGAGTTCCTCGGCGCAGTAGCGCGCCGTCGTCTCATCGCTGACGCCGATGAGCAGCTTCACGTCCATATTGCCGATGAGCATGTCGCGCGTCGGCTTGCCGTAACGAACGTCGAGCTGGGTCAGGCCTTGGGCGATGACGGCGATCTGAAAGCCGTAGCCGGCGACGAGCGGCGCGCGATCGACGATTTCGGGCATGCGGCCGAACTGAAAGAATTCATCGAGCATCAGCAGCAGCCGATGCGGCTCATCGAGACCCGGCAGATTGCGCAGCAGGACGTCGTGCACCTGTTGGACGAGCAGACGCACGACGGCTTCGACCGCCGCGAAGTTTCCGACGGGCGTTCCGATCAGGATCGTGAAGGGACGTCGCCGCAGCTCCGAAATTTTGAAGTCGGATCGGCTTGTCGCGGCGTCGACGAGGCTGTTGTTCCACGGCTCCAGGGCCGTGACGATATGCGACTCGAAGGATTGACGCTGCTTTTCTTCGCGGCTGATATGCTGGCGGAACTTGTCCTGCACGAAGGCGTTGAGCCCCGGCTCATTGGCCAGAATATTCGCCAGTTCCGCGACGAGCGGGCGACCGCGGCTGAACATTTTCAGCGCCGCCTTGATCGTCCGCCCTTCGATCGGCGGCTCGCGCGCGTCGAGGACATAGGCCAGGAGACCCGCAAACAGTCCGCGGGCGGTCTCGGCCCAATAGGGATCGCCAGATTGCGACAGCGGGATCAGGCTATGCGCGATATTCGCGACATCGGTCGCGCGCTCCGGCCAAGGCGACACGAGATCGAGCGGGTTCCAGCAGTGCGTCCGCGCAGAGCCGGGCGAAAACATGAAAACGTCCTGCCCCAGCGCCGCGCGCGCCGCGCCGATCTGGTCCCACATTTCGCGTTTGATATCGAGCCCGATCAGCGATCCGCGCCATTCGATGGCGTTGGGGAGGACGAAGCCGACGCCCTTTCCCGCGCGCGTGGGGCCGTTGACGTAAATATGACTGGCGCCGCTATAGCGAAGATCCTTGCCATTGAAGCGGCCGAGGAAGACGGAATAGCCAGGCCGCCCGTTCAGCAGTCCCGCCTTGCGCAAATCGCGTTCTGTCGCGAGCCGGGCGCCGCCGGACGGCTGGCGCGCCCCGCCGAGCGACTCCAGGACTTGCGCTAATCCGAGCGTCACGAGCGCCAGCGCGATCAGCCCGCCCAGAAGGGCTTTGGTCGCGAGCTGCTGAACCACGGGAGACGCCCATTGCCGATAGGCGACTTGCGCCGGCAAGACGATCTCATGGCCGTGGGCAAAGCGATGCCACAGCTCCCACGATTTGGTTTGCAGTCCGACGAGGGCCGCGAAGGACGCTTCCCAGGCAATGAGCGCGCAGGCAAGGGCGATCAGTCCGATGATCCCATAGGCGAGAGCCCGCATGACTCGCCCTTTCCGTTACTCGCCGCCATAGCCGCGAAAATAGATTTCCGCGACGCCGCGCGTCGGGCGGCGTCGCAGCTGGATGACCATCGGCACCACCGAACGCACATATTCGATGATTTCCGCCTTGGTCAGTTTCAGATTGGATTGCAGCGTCATCAGCGCGAGCCGCTGAAACGCGCCGTAGGCGCTGTCGGCGTGCAGCGTCGTCAGCGAGCCGGGATGACCGGTATTGACTGCCTGCAAGAAGGTCGCGGCTTCCGCGCCGCGAATCTCGCCGAGAAACAGCCGATCGGGCCGAAGACGAAGGCTCGCTTCGAGCAGCTCCTGGACTGTCACATCGGCAAGGCCCTGCCCGCCTTTCGAGGCGACGAGCGGCAGCCAGTTCGGCTGCGGCGGTTTCAGTTCGCGCGTGTCTTCGATCGATACGACGCGCTCCGTCTCCGGCACATGTTTGAGCAGCGCATTGAGGAACGTCGTTTTACCCGAGGACGTTCCCCCGGAAATAATCATCGTCACATGATTGACGACGGCGAATTCGATCGCGCGCCGAATGCCATCCGGCGAATGATCCTTGAGGAGAGTGGCGAGCTCCCGCTCGATTTCCGGGTATTCGTCGGCCTCAAACGTCCTGGGGCCGCGGACTTTGACGCCATTGAGCGCGCCGCGCGCCCGATAGTCGGCGAGCGTCAGATTGGCGATGACTTGCTTGCGGATCGAGAATGAGCCGCCATGCGGCGTCGCCGGCGCGAGCACCCCCTGAAATCGCTCGCCATGCGGCATCGCGGCCGAGAGCAGCGGCGTCGACGAATTGACCGACTGTTGCGTCGAGGCGGCGACATGCGTTGCCAGCCGCGTGATCGCTTCCTCGGTCAGCTCGGGAACGTCGAAGCGCTCCATATGCGGCTTGCCGAGCGCTTCCACCCAGACTTCGCCCGGCCTGTTGGCGCAGATTTCGATGACGTCAATATCTTCTAACCAGCGCTGAATCGGACGCGCAGCCTCGCGGAAGTAGACCGGCAGCGTCTCCCAGAGCGGGCGCGTCGCAACCTCGGGCGCCTGCGGCTTTCTTGGGGTGACGAAGTTCATACAACGCCTCTTTCACAGGATCGGGGTAGAGATCGGAGAAATCGAGATCGCGTTTGACAAACACGATCACGGGCGTTCCCTGGTCGATATGGATCGTCGGCGGAACCTTGATGTCGTTGCGCAAGGCTTCCTGCGCCATGCGCGTGATGCTTTGTGCGACCGTTTGCGCACCGATCTGACGCGCATTCAGTAGAATTTGTCCCTGCGACACTGCATTGAGCGGGATCAGCGTTCCCGATGCGGGATCGAGTACGAATTGCTGGCCTTGATTCTGATTGAAATTTTGTCCCAGCGCCGACGCGAATTGCGCGGCCCCGCCGGCCAGCGTCAGCAATGTGGCGCTGCCGAAGCGTTGCAGGAAATGGGTGTCGACCTCGCCGGTTAGCCCCGAACGACCAAGCGCATCCGTTCCCGGCGATTGCAGCATCAGCGACACGCCATCGGCGCGAAGCAGGCGCGTCCACACGACGAAAACCCGGGTCTGCCCATAGGCGAGACCCGATTTATATTCGCCGGTGAGCATCGTTCCTTTCGGGATCAGAACGCGGCGGCCATCAAAGGAATAGACATCTTCCGTTGTAATTGCCCGCACCATGCCCGTCAGATCAGACTGGATCGCCGTCTCCAGCGTCGCCCGGATCATGTAGCCTTGCGGGACAAGGGCATCAGTCCGCCTGATTTCTTCCGCGTAAGCCTTCGTCACCTGCCGCTCAGAATTGGCGAGGAACCGCCGATGCGGATCTTCCTCCTTGTCTTCGGCCGTCACTCTTGACGGATCGCCATTCGTGAGGCCTTCCTTGTCGCTGACGATCAGCATCGGGGAGCGCAGACGCGCCTGTATTCTCGCTTCCGCCTCCTTGCGCAGCCGCTCCAGTTCGGCGAGGCGCTTCGCTTCGCTATCGTCGAAAGGTTCCGCCTTCGGCGCGGGCGGTGGATCATTCACAACGACCGGCGGCGGGATCACGAATTTGTTTTGAGGCGGCGCGGGCGCCGGCGTCGCGTTGATGCCGAGCCCCGGCTGCAACCTCGCCGTCGCGAATGTTTCTTCGGCGACGTTTTGCGGCCGGTTCTGCTTGCGCGCGGACGCATACCAGAACAGGCCGAGGACAAGCACGGCGAGGGCGAAGAAAAGCGCACCCAGGGCCATCCCCGGATTGGACGACTGGCGCGTGATGGTTTCGCCTGCGAGGCGTCCCTCCTCATCGAAATCCGCAGCCATGTCGGTTTCCCTCCGTCTATTGCGCTGATGACGCGGCCTGCCCCGGCGCTAAAATCTGCGTCCAGAACGGTTGCGTCGCGTGTTCGGCTTGATATTGCGGCTGCACATCGGTTTCCCACGTGATCGGCGCGGGCATGGACTCGGCGCGCAGATTGAACACGCAGGCCATCTCGTCACCCTTTCGCATGGTGAATTGCCCGGCGACCTTGTCGACCACGATAATCTCGCCTTCGCGGCGGTAATTGACGAGCGTTTCGCTGCGATCGGGCTTCACGAGGAAGATCGCCGGGACCTCTCCGCCGAACCGGAAATAGGTCTTGATCCCGTCGTCAAAGACGAAATCGGGCTTTGCCGTGATCTGGCCTTTGTAGGTGTAATCGAAATTCGTGCCGGGCCGCGACATGAGCGCGCGATAATTGGGCATCGCGGCCTTCGCTTTCGCGAGCGCCAAGAGACGCTGATCCTCTTCGACATCGGGATAGGTAAAGCGGACCTTGAACACCACCGACGCCCGATTATCGACGGCCCGCAGGAGAAAATTGTAGATGCGCTTTCGCGTCACGACGTTCATATTGGTGACGGCATGGGTTTCGAGCGGCTTGATGAAGAGAAAGCGCTTCGACTGGTCCGGCACAGCCTGCCATCCGACGGAATCGCCGATCGCGACGGTTTCGATGCGTTCATCGTCACCAAACGCGACCATCGTCGAGACGCCGAGCGCGCCATGCACCACGACAACATTGTCACGCTGAAACGGCACGGTTCGGATACGGGAGTCCTGGATGACTGCGCGCGGCGCCTGTTCGGCCAGCGCGGGAGCGGCGGCGAACATAGTCAACACCAGAAGAAGGGAGATCGCTCTCATGGCGCGGGGGCTCCCGTCGGTGGCGCAACGGTCGGCGCTTCGACCGGGGCCGCGCCGACGATTGGCGCGACAGTCTCCTGGTCCTTCCGATATTCGATAACCTGAAAGCCGAGCGGATTGTCCCACCGCCATTCGTTCTTCATCGGCTCCGCCGTGTAGCGAAAGCGCACATTCGCGGCCCAGTGCTCTTCCATCCGCTCGCGATCGCTTGTGCGAACGGAGGTAAAGCGCACGGCCGCTGTCGCTGGCGATTTGGGGTTCTCCATCCACCCTTGCGACAGGAAATTCACGCTATGAACGATGACGCGGATGCGGCCGTTGATCCCGTAGAGCTTGACCGGGTTATGAAGATTGTTCGGCGAGAAGGCTTCCTGCAGATCCTTGCTGGCTTGTCCGGCTGAGAGCAGCGACGCCAGCTCGAAATTGTCCCGTAGGGCGGGCGGATCATAGGTTTCGCGGGCGCGAATGTAGCGAACGATATTGGCTTGCGTGACCGCTTCGCGCTGCGAAATCGGCCCGCCTTCTTCCAAAGGTTTGGCGACCTCGACAAAACCCGTCGCCTTGTCGACGAGCAACGTCACGACTTCGGTTGATTTGAGTGGAACCAGCGACAGCAGGGTCAGCAGCCCGATCGCAAGACAAACGAGCGCCGCGACCGCGACGACGCGCCAGACATTTCTTGAAATCTCGAGACGCCGGTAAATATCCCGCTCCCAGCGCGCGCCGTCGTGAAAGTAGGACTCGTTCACGAGGGGCTGGTCGACCCCGTTTCCCGCCTTGATTTGCATCTGCCTCAGCCTTCACGATTTCGGGCGCGCGCTTGCGCGACGCGGGCTTCGATCAGCGCGCCCGCCACTTGCTCGGCGCGTGGATCGGCGGAAAAGTCGCGACTGCCAGCCCCGGGCGAAATCGTCGCCGCCCCTTGGGTTATGGTTGCATGTGGGGGCGGGAGCGCGGCCGGCTCCGACCGCGCGCCGCCGCCATTTTGCCAGCCTCGCGCGATACGCCAATACGCATAATCTCTCACGCCGCGCATAGCGGTCCCGGGCAAGGCGTTGTGCAACGCATGTCCGCCGGCGATCGACGCGGCGATCGACAGGGAGAGCGGCAAGATGAACGATCCCACAAGGCACAAAATCAGAAACGGCGCGATGACCGTCAGACCTGAACTCACGTCTGTGATCCCGCTGAGATTGTTGACCGTCGCCGTCATCAGCGTGAGCAGAAAGCCGAGAACGCCATAGACAATCGCGGGAACGATTGCGTATTGGGCGCAGGTCCGCAGCCACCCGGAAAAGAGAGCCGACGAGAACTCGAATAGCGCCATTGCGATAAAGAGCGGCGCGAGCCCGAGCAGAATGAAGAGCGCAATCTTGCCGACCAAAACGTAGGTGATCGCGAGCGCCACGAAAATCACTGTGAGCAGAACCAGGACAATCGCCATTAGCGAAAGTCCGATTGCGGCTCCCCATCCGCCGGAAGCGGCGATCACCTTTGCCGCTTGCATCGCGGTCGAAAACAAATTCGAGAGCTGGGCCGCGACGGTCGTTTCCGGCGCGCCGCACGACGTGCCTCCCGTTCCCGTGCAAATGGCCGTCGCGATTCCGTTCGCCGTCTTCGTAAACACCTCGACGACGATCTGCGAAAAGTCGCTCCAGTAAAAGCCAACGGCGTAAATCAGGCCGATCCGAAAGATTCGCCACAGAAACGCGCCCGCTGTCAGCGGCGCGCGGCCGTAGACCATTTCATAGCCCCAATATGCGATGTAAGCCGTCAAAGCGACGGTGAAGACGGGAAGCAGCTCGGTCGCGATCGAATCGTAGATCACTTCAATGGCGCTAACCGCGATCGTGTCGACCCTCTGAAAGAGCTGCGTCACCATATCCATGGTGGCGTGGCCTCAGCGATTGACAGGGCGCATCGGCCCGCAATCGTCGGCATAGGCGGCGCCGAACGTCATCCTGCTATCGCGTGTGCAGGGCGCAATCAAATCCCTGTGCGCGCAGGACGAAAGTGCAACCGTCCCGACCGCCAGGGCGGCGACAAGCGCCGATCTTATCCACCATCGCCGCATTCGCCTGCCCTTTCTCACTGCCCGACCAGCGTCGCCTTTGACGCATCGAACGACATCATGTTCGAGAGTTTCGACTGCGCCGCCAGATCCTGCTGTTGCTGCGCATTGAGCGACGCGTTGGTGAGATTCACGGAGCCGATCAGCTCATTGATCGTCAGCCCCGTCTGCGTCTGTATCTGCGAGTTTTGATCGACCGAGGCCTTGATGTCGGCGGACGAGCCGATTTGGCCTTGCGCGCCCTGGAAGGCCGAGGAGCGCGCGGTGGAGGCCGCCTGTCCGCCCGCCACCGCCGCCGTAACCGCCGCGGATGTATTGACCGCGCCCGAATAGGCTTGGTCGGTCGGCGCCCCGGCGGACGAGCCGCCGGTGAGCGTTTTGACAAGATTGAGCCCGTTGATGATATCCGACGCCAGCGCGCCATAGGAGCCGAGGCCGTTCATCGACAGGCCGCCGCCGCCAAGAAGCGAACCCAGCTCCGGCACGCTCGACATTTGAAAGCCGCCGCCAAGGCCCATCGAGGACAGCGACCCGGTTGAGCGGCTTCCGGTGACGGCGGCGAGTGTCTGGTTCACCGTGTTCAATATGTTCTCATTCGAGTTCATGATCTGCGCCGTATGCGACGCTGTTTGCTGCGCTTGCATAAATGTTGGATTGTCATGCACCGCCATTTGCGCATGGGCGGTGCCGGCGCCGGCGAGTAATGCGAGGCAAATGAAAAGCAGAGTCTTCATGATCGCACTCCCCTATTGAGGCGACACACGCGGGTCGACGAATGTCGCCCGTGCGGGGTCGAAGCTAAAAATATTGGCGGCGTAACTGCTGCCGCCTGTGACATTGACGTTGCGCTGATTCACGAGTTGCGTGGTCAGAAGCCCGGCCATAATCAGCTGGTTCCAAAGCGCGCCAATATTCGATCTCGCTTGACTGTTTTGGTCCCATGCGCCCTGCGCGAGCGGCAGCGCGCCGATCGCCAGCGACGCGTAGCGTTGATCCGACGTGTTCGAGGCCAGCGCTGGCGCCATTTGTTGCAGCGATGAAACCGTTTGCGCCGACGCCTTCAGATTGAGGGACTGCGGTGTATAGGCGGCGGGCCCACTTGTCGGCTGCGTCGGGGTTAGATTGCTCAGATCCATATTGGAGAGCGAACCGCCGGACGCGTCGGACCGGGAACCCGACACGTCAGCGCTGCCCACAGGCGGCACGGAGCCGGCCGCCGAACCCGGCGTCTTATGGCTCTTGGTGATCGCTTGCGACGGCTCGAGCGTCTGGTCCTTATAGACCCGCGCCTTTTTTATGCAGTCGGCGATGCTCTTTTCCGTCCCCTCGCGTGGCGGATCGATCACAGGCTCGATCGCTCCCGCCGTAGCGGCCCACAAGAAGCCGGCCACGGCGACGCCAAGGCTAAGCCGCATCGGCGACCTCCTTTCGGGCTTCGGTCCAATCGCAGAAGATGGGCACCCAGATGCGCGGATCATTCCCGACCCGCGCGCGCAATTCCTCGCATTCGGCGACCGTCTCGACATTGCCCGAGAGCACTTTCACAAAATCGGGCATGTCCGAAAGATCGAGACGCGCGATGACCGAGTCCTGGTCATGCTTGATCAAAAACTGACGGGAGTCGGGGTGGGTGTTGAGAACCCATACGAATTCGCGTTCCGACAGCTTGAAGCCTTCGACATAGCTCGCATAATCCGCCTTCGCGTTCGGGAAGAAGATATTCGTCGGCGTCTGTTCGAGCAGCGTGTGCCCCATGGGCGACTGGATAATGTCTTTTGCCGACTGCGTTCCGAATCCGACAATGCCGTTGAGCTTACGGATGGTTTTCAGCTTGTCGTTGAGAAAGGACGCAAACTTGTCGTCGGTCAGGATTTTCCATCCCTCATCGATGAACAGCATCATGGGTGTGCCATCCATCATCGCTTCAATGCGGTGGAAAATGTAGCCGAGCGCTGCGGTGCGAATATCGTCGTCTTCGAGCACTTTCGTCATGTCGAAGCCGAAGACGCCGTTTGTGGCCGACCAGCGATCGACGTCATTATTAAACAGCCAGCCGCGCGCATTGGTCCAGACGTCGAAGCGCGACGCGAGATCGTCCTGCCCCATTCGTTCGGCGCCGCGCAGCAATTGCGCAACGTCGGAAAACCGGCGCTCGCGCGCGGGAATCGAGAAAATCTGGTCGACCGCGCATTCGATAATCCTGATTTGCTGCGCCGACAGGTCCGAGCCATCGCGTGGCCGGACCATGAAGCTCAGCAAGTCGTGGAGAAAGGCGCGGTCTTCGGCAGACCCCGCCAGTTGCAGCGGGTTGAAGCCGGTTGGCACGCCCGGCGCCAGAACCTCATAGGAGCCGCCCATCGCCCGGATCAGCGGATCGGCGCCGCGATCCTTGTCGAAGAAGGCGACGCGCGGGCGCGGCGTCACGCGCATCGCTTGCGCGAGCAGAAAGCCGAGCCCGACGGTTTTGCCCGAGCCGGTCGGGCCGACAACGGTAAAGTTGCCAACCTGCCGCCGATGGAAATTGAACCAGTATGGCGTCTGACTCGTCGTCTCCAGGACGGAGATCGCCGGTCCCCAACGGTTCTTGTCCTTCTGACCGACCGCGAAGTTATGCAGGGATGCGAAGCCGACGAAATTGCGGGACGAAATCAGGGAGCGGCGGGCGATATAGCCGAAATTGCCCGGTAACTGCGCCCAGAAGCACGGCTCCGCGTTCATGTCTTCGCGAACGATAATCGTCCCGAAATTCTGCAGCTCCTGCGTCGCCGCCTGCACGCAGGATTCCATCTCGCGGATCGTGCGGCCGAGCGCGCAGACCGTAAGATGATGGTAGCCGAGCACCGTCGCGCCTGTGACCAGCTCGTTTCGCGCGATCGTGATCGCCGCCTCGACTTCGGTTCCGGCTTCGTCGGAGGCTTTGATCTGGCGCTCCACCTTCGCAATATGCGTCATGACCGGCGCCCGATCTTCGAGCGCGAAGGACTGCGACACGATCAGCTCATGGGGAATGCGGAGCAGCCCGTCGAGCATCCCGGCCCCCGTATAGGCGGGATATTCGCGAACCGAGAGCATTGCCCCGAACCGCGTATCGGCCGATGAGGCGCCGCGCAGTTCCAACGCCTTTTTTCCGAAGGTGACGCGTTTTGTCGGGAGATAGGCGTCGAGCGGCATGCGCGGCAGCGCAAGGCTCAGCGGCGCGCCGCCATTGATGAGCATCGTCAGAAACTCCGCGATTTCGGAACAGACGACGCCTTTGCGCATCACGCAGCCGAGGGCGCGCGGCGCATAGCTCGCCATCTCCTTGCAATAGTTCGCCGTCGTGTCTTTCAGCTCGCGGATCGCCTCCCGTTCGATTTCCTTCTCGTCAACGCCGAGGCCCTTGCGAAAGAGAGTCGCGGCCCTCTCCGCCATGCCGACCTTGCCGACGAATCCGCGCCGAATGATCGTCACATAGAGATCATTCACAAACATGCGCTTTTTCGCCTGTCCTGCCATGTAGCGGCGATCCAGCTCCCGGCAGAACCAGTTGTCGAAATCGCCGCCGATTTCGGGCGTGACCTCTCGGCGGATCGTGTGGCAATAGATGGCGAAGCGGCTATCGTTCATCGCCCGTAGCAGCGTGTTGCGCGCCGAGAGCCGCATATCGATGTCGGCTTGATCGGCCGTCTGGAAGCAGAAGCCGCCGACTTTCACGACCATGAGGAAATGACCGTCTTTGGTTTTGACGATCTCTTCCCCTACGTGGCGGAGATAGGGAATATGCTTCGCAATCAAGGCCTCTTTCGCCTCGATCGCGCCGAACGTCAAAGACCGCAGAATGTGCTTTGCGAGTTTTGCCACGTCGCCACCTCACGGCTGGTAGGAGTCGCCACCCCAAAATCTGTGATTGCGGGTAATCGGACACTTGCCGAAGCGCGTCAGGATCACATCGACAAAACGATTGTCCCGAACCGTGAGCACATACGCCACGGCATGTATCGGCGGAAACAACAGGAACATCAGCAGATTCTTCGTGTTGATGAAGATCAGCACGACAACGCAGCATTCGAGAACAAACAGCACATAGGGAACGCCGAGCATCATCGGCGGCCGTGTCAATCCGCCGACGAGAGGATCGAGCTTCGGCCTGCTTGACGCCATCAGCGCCCGCCCATCCCGCCGGTTAGCGACGTCACCACCTGCGCCGCCCCGAAGATCAGCGCGACGCCAATGACGACAGAGAACGCCCATCCCCATGGAATGCGCGATGTGAGCGCGAGATAGCCGACCGCCGCCACCGCGACCGTTGCGGCCGTCGTCGCGAAGGTCCCCGTCATAAAATCAAGGACGCTCGACAGCGCGGTGTTGAGCGGCTGAAAGGTTGCGGATGAGGCTAGAGCCGCGTCGCTCGACGCGAAAATCGCAACGCAAATAATCAAACTCAGCAACAGGCAACCACGCCCATTCCCAACGTTCATTTCACCTCTCCATCATTATCGCTGCTGACGTAAAGCACCGAGCCGCCGATCCATTGCTGTCCTTTGGAATCAGCCTTGGGTTTCTCCGAAGCCTCTTGAACGGACGGCTCGTGGGATCTGGATTGCTTGGCCACGCCCCCAGCTTGCCGATTCAAATCCCCTTCAAAGCCGTAATATTCGTTGGTTGCATTCGCGACGTAGCGTACTGTTTCCGCAATCGCCGGCACGCCGCGCGATTGGTGAACACGTTCAGGCCCGGCGTTGTAGGCGGCGGCGATCAGCATCAGATTCCCGCCAAATTGTGCGCTGAGCTCCTTCAGGAACAGCATCGCCCCGTGCACGTTCTCAACCGGATTGCATATGTCGCGAACACCATATTGCGCCGCTGTGTCCGGCATCAGTTGCATGGGGCCGCGCGCGCCCTTGCGCGAATTAAGAGCCGCTCCGTCATTCGATTCGAGCGAGAGGATGGTGAGGGCGAGTTTTTCGTCGACGCCGACGCTTGCCGCGTCGCGCTCGACGAGATTGCGTAGGCTCGCGTCGTCCATCGCGCTTTCACAACGCTCACCGCGAGCGCCTTCGCTGGCCTGTGCCGCGCCGATCGACGTCTGACGCCGCTTGGCGGGGGGGTGAGCGACGGGGCCCGCCTGTTCGGCCGCTGCGTCAACGGCGACGAGACGCCCGAACCTCTCTGGCACAACCTTGGTCGGCGCATCCTGACGAACGTCTTCAGCCCTCGCGACCACAGCGGTCGGCGTGCTTTTGCGCGCGCCGTCGTTCTGGGCATGGGCGCTTAACGCTGGGAACACGCAACACACGGCAGGCAGCAAAAGGTTCCGCATGGCGAATCTCCGCTGGAGTCGCCTTCCTGTAACGGGCATCTAAGAAATTGGCAACTACCAAAAATTGCGCTAATAAGTTTGCGAGGCGTGCCGTTGAGGCGTGCGCTTGCGCGACCGCGCGCGACAACCAGTCAGGCTGGGCGTTTCATGTCGAATAACGAACCAAACAACCATTATTACGAGCCTGCCGTTCGGTCGTTAGGCCTCATTGAAGGCGCTATCATTGTGATGACCGTCGGCGCGATGGCAGTGGTGCAGTGGCTGGACGAGCAGCCCTTGCAGGTTTTTGGCTGGTTCCTCTTTCCGATCGAATTTCTGTTGAACGCTGTATTTTTTCCCGGGACGGAAACGCGTTTGCGAAAGAATGGTGCCGCGTTGCTTGAAGCTCTCCCGATGTTCTTGCTGAGCTACGTTCTGTATCGCTTTGCAAAAGCGGCGATTTCCGTTCTGCGCCTTGTCCTGCCGAAGCGCCCGCAATGAATTGTTGGGAGCTTTTGCGCGCCAAGAGCGCCGCGATCCTTCTTGTTGGCTGTTACTCCGCCGTTGCAATCGCGCAGACCTACACGGCGGACCCGGGAACTTGGCGCCCCGTCGCCTATTCGGACCTTACGTTCCCGCGCGGCGAAGCCGAATCATTCGCGTCGCTTTGGCAGGACAGCCTCGATGAGAGCAACAGGAAGTCGGCGCCCATCGATTCTGGTGGGCTCAATATGAGCATCGCTGTTGGCAATCGCGGCGCCAGCGAGTGGCACTTCTCGATCAATTTCCAGACGAAACTCGTCGCCTTCAGCGTGCTCAGCACGCCCTACCTGTGCACCGACGAGTATCCGTCGCCAACACAAGGTATCCGAATCAAGGTTTGCCCGTCGCGTCTCGCGACGTTTGAAAACAACAGCTACAGCGTCATCGACGGCGCCGCATGCTTTGTCGAGAAGACGCCTGGCGCGCCGGCTGAGGACTCGACCGCGACCGTCACTTATGCCGCTTACGATGTTCCGACGCGCACGATCCGCCTGCGCTACACTGTGTCGCATCAAGAGATCGACCGCTGCGCTCAATCCGTGCCACTTCACCCGGAGAATGCGGTGCGGTAGCGCGCCGTCAGCGGCTGATGAAAAGGAGCCACGCCATGCAGCACATCACCCTTCCCTCGCGATCAAGGCCGACCATGCGGATGATAGCGCGAGCGGGCGGCTATGAGCGTCAATCACAAAATCCGTCTCCACAAGCGGACCCTCGGATTTTCTGTCGGCGCTTTGCGCCTTTGACGCCGCCGCGCGGTCCCGCCGTATCCATGGCATTGGCTGGCAATGTGAAGGAGGTCGTCATGAGCGCTGCAACCGTCATCGCGCTTCTCATTCCGTTCACCGCCGGCGCCGCACAAGCTGAATCACATCGCCTTATCGCTCAGGAATTTTCGCTTGTCGGCGCCGGCGACTTGCAAAGCGTCATTTGGGCCGACAAGCTGCCGCAGCTTCAAGCGAGCCGCAACGCCCTGCAGCGGGCGGCTCCGAGCGCTCACCTAAAATCGATCGCGCAAGTCTGGACGGCGACTTTCTCGGGAAACGGTCGCTCCTATGTCGTATCTGCGATCAATGACGGCTGCGAATCGAGCTCCGCGGCTGAGAACGCCTTGATTTGCCCGGTCCGCATCGCCGAAGTTGTCGGTGGAAAGGTGCAGGTTGTCGCCGATACGACGCTGCCGATTTCGTCGGTACGCGGCAATGCCGGCTACGACGCGTCATCCAATGCAAATTCGCAATACATGACCATCGCGTCGTTCGACCCCGTGTCGCGCGCAATTTCTTTCACCGACGTTTCCGCCGGTCAGAAGACCGCGCTTTCCGTTCGCGTCAATCTCCGATAGCCGTTTCCCGCAAGAGGCCCGAAATGCGACGCCACTCATTCACAATCGCAGCGTTGCTTACCACGGCGGGCGGCTCGCCGGTCGAGGCGTTTTTCGCGGCGGGCTGCACCAATCAGCATTATTCCGCGTCCGACGTCGCCACTGCAATCCAAAACTGCGACAGCGCCAGTGACACACTGAAAAGCAACGCATGCAATTTTGGCGGAGCGGCGATGGCCGAGTCTGGGGGCAATACCTGCGAGTCGAATGGCAACAACTTTGGCGTCCTTCAGCTTACACGCGGGAATCTTCCGCAAGGCATGACGTCCGATGAATATCTGCGCCTCCCGATGCAACAGCAGGTGTGCACCTGGGCGCAGCAGGTCGGCAATTCCAATACACGCGGCGGCTACGCTACGCTCGCCAATAATCGTAATGTCGGTGGAACGCCCGTCACATCAGGTATGTTAATGGCCTGCTTTCAGTTCGGTCAGCTGATCTGCAAAAACGACATCGCCTTCATGCAGTCACACGGCGGGGCTTGCGCAACCGCAGGCAATGGCGGCGTGCGGGCAACAAATGCGACCCTCGCGAACGGTTCTGCAAATCTCGACGGAAATAGCCAGTCGATTTGCTCTTGGGGTGGCGCGATCCAGAACAAGATCAACCAGGCAGCCGCCACCTGCAGACCGGGCAATGACGGAAATAACAATGGCGGCACTGAGTGCCCCGGCAACGGCACGACGCCGAATGGCGTCATCCCACCGACGCCAGGCAACGCGCCCGTGCAACTTCCGCCAAATCTGGCGTGACGAAAACCATGCGCGCCGCAGCACGACTCGCCCTCATCGTCGCATCGACGGCGCTCCCCTTGCTCGCCAGCGCACAGACGCAAACGGTGAGTGCGCTGCCAGTGTTCAATTTCCCGCAATCCGGCGTTACCTTCCAGACCGGCGACACTTGGTCCGCCAACGGTCAGACCTTTCGGCTCTATGGCGTTCAGAGCTGTATTCGCGGGACGTTTTTCACGAACTCGGCCAAGGTCCGCACCGATTGTGGGGAGGCATCGGTCGCCTATCTCGCTGCGATCGTTCGCGACGCGAAGCCTCGATGCACTGCTATTGCGCGGGCTGGCGCGCCACCAGTCATCTTCTCGGTTTGCGCCGTCCATATCGGAAGGAATACGCTCGACCTCGGCACCGTGCTTATCACGCAGGGCTTCGCCTTCGCGGCGACTGACGCCGCCGGCAAAGCGACGAAATTCGAATACGCCGTCGCCGAGCGCGAGGCGTCGAAAGCAAAGCGTGGCCTTTGGGCTGCGGCCGACCTACCCCACCCGTCGAAGATCCTCATCGAAGCGGCGCGCGGCGCTCGACCGCGATAGCGATGCTGGTAAGCGCCGATGCCGTCGCTCAGCTCCTGGGCGGGCGACGCGAGGGACGTGGCTATCTCTGCCATTGTCCGGTGAAGACTCATGGAAAGCAACGCGGCGATCGACGGCCCTCGCTCAGCGTCAACAACGGCGACAAGGGCGTGATCCTGCATTGTTTCGCTGGCTGTGATCCGCGCGATGTTATCGCCGCCATCAACGCCGTTGACCTGAACGCGCGCGCCGAAATCACAGATCGACCGCCGCTCAAGGACAAGCCGGCGCCGAAAACCACGAGCGCCTATGCGCGCCGAATCTGGCAATCGGCGGTGTCCGTTAAGGGGACGATCGCCGAGGGCTTCTTGGCGGAGCGCGGTCTACCGACCACGCCGCCGGCGTCAATCCGCTTCCTACCCTCCTATCGCTACGACAAAGAGCGGCCGCGAAGCGCCCTGCCCTGTCTTGTTTCCGCCGTCCAGGCGCCGACGCGCGAAATCATTGGCGTTCAACTCACCTTCCTGCATCCGTGCGGCCGGCGCAAAGCCGACGTTGAATATCCCAGGCGTGCGATCGGCCCGCTCGGCGCGTCCATGCTCCGCCTCGCACCGGCCGCTCTCGCGCTTGGCATCGCCGAGGGTTTCGAGAAGGCGTGGGCCGCGCAATTGCTATTCGACGAGCCTGTATGGGCGACGCTTGGCGCCGACCGCTTCGGCGTCGTCAATTGGCCCAACGACGTGACGAGGCTCACGATCTATGCCGACAACGATGGGCCGGGCCTCAAGGCCGCACGTGAACTGCGCGCCGCGCACCCTGAAATCACGGTTCGAATCCTCTACTGCGTCGCGAAGGGTCAGGACTTCGACAAGCTCTACAAGACCGTGGCTGGGGATCGCGCCGAAGCCCTAAAACGCATAATCGAGGAATGAACGCCAAAAGCGGAAGTTTGGCCCGCTTCGCTTCGGTACCAAATGGGCCACTTGCCGCCCGGCAGCTATTCGGTGGCGAACCTGCCGAAGCGGACGTCCCGCCAGAGCGCGCGCGTTCGCGCGCATTGACGATGCGCGCCATCTACAACCGTCCTCGGCGATGCGCCCGCAGTCTGCCTCCGGAAAACCTGGTGATGGCGGTCGCTCGGCTGCCGCCCCCGCGATGGGCCCCCGCCGGTCCAGACGGGATGCTAGGCCGAGTGGCCAGTGGCCTCACGCGGCGGCGACCAGCTGCGCCTGCAGATAGGCCCGGTAGCTCCGCAGCGAGGGATCAATCGTCACGACCTCGGCCTGCAGCGCGTCGAGCTCGTGAAGTGTCGCGGCGAAGGTGCGACCTGGGGCGTTCGGCTCCTGGCCCCTGAGGCGGCCCCAGACGGCCAAGTCCATCCGCCCACGCATGTCGGCGTCCAGCAGATCGGGACGTTCGAAGTAGATGAGCCGACGCGCAAGCTTTTTCAGCCGAGGGTCTTGGAAGCGGTCGATGATGGCGAGGCGGTCGGGCCACGGCGCGGCGTGGAAGCGTCGGCAGACGCCTTCGTCGTGGTCCTCGATGAAGTCGTCGTAGATTTGAAGCTCGACGTAGCTCGACTTCGACCAGGTGGGTTCCGAAGCAATGGCGGCGGCAACAAGTCTACGAACGAAGTTCTCGTCGCCGCGAACGGCGGCGGCGGTCGCCTCGAGGTCCGCCTCGGTGAAATCCCCGAGCAACTCGGCGTCCAATTCCCAAAGCTCGGTGACGATCGGTGAAGCGTTCGCCTTCAGGCGGCGGATCGGCCCTTCGCGCTTCGACACTTCGGCCAGCAACTCGTCCGCCGTCATTCGCCGCAAGGTGTTGTGGTCGGCCGTCAGATCCAGGCAGTAGCGCACGTTCTTGTCGGCCGGCTTAAAGCCGATGGCCGTCACAGGATGAACGTCCTGCCGCCCGCCGGTGAACTCGAACGCCGCGAAGGCGTCGTGTTCGGCGATGAACTCAATGACGGCCGCCTTGTTAGAGAAACGCATGAAGCTCGACCAGAGAACCGGCGCCTTGGCGGCGATCAGCTGGCAGAGCGCCAGGGTCGTCGCCACGTCGGCGTCGGCGGTATGGGATCGGCCGGGATCGATCCCATTCGCCCGAGCAAGCTCGGCCAGCCGGAAGACCCGGCGGCCATCCGCGTCACGAGCGCACTTCAAGACATCGGGTCGGAGCGTCCCGACCACGCGGGCGAGCTTGAGCAGATCGCCGCGCGAGTTGCCCTTCATGTTGGTGATGAAGATCGGCGGTCGTAGGGCCTCATAAAGCGCCTGGCGCAACACCTCGTCGTCGTAACCGACCGAGTTAAAGCCGATGAACATCGAAGGTGTCCAACGTATCAGGGTCTCGTGGATGCTGCCCATCATGGCGTCATATGACGGACGCAGCGGGTCGATCAGATCACCGTAGCGGGCCCCGGTAATGTGAAGGGCGCCGGGCGAGGGAAGAATGTGCGGCCGAAGGCGGCCCTCGAACTCGACCCGCTCGACCACGGCAAGGCTCTCGTCCGTCCGGACCGCGGCGAACTGTATGATTTGGTCGAAGCGCTTTTTGAGGCCTGTGGTCTCAAGGTCATAGATCACGAAGCCCATTGGTCCACCCTTTAGATCCGCTGAACTCGGAATTGCAGCGCCATGGTGCTGACCTTGAACTTCTTAGCCAGGGCCTGGACCGCCTCCTCGTCTTCGAAGTCGAGGTTGTGGCCATCGAGGGCGGCGGCGAGTAGCGGCTCGGGCATCAGGAGTTCGGCCGCGAAGTTATTAGCCTCAATCTCCTGATCATCGACGCCCTCAGAGGCCAAGCTGTCGCGCCGCAGGCTCCCCTTGTCGACATGCACGCCGCTGGCCTCGAGCACAGGTCGGTGGAGGAGGATGTGTCCAAGCTCGTGCGCCAGGGTGAACCTCTGGCGGGTCGAGGCGTGAAGAGAGTTCACGCCGATCATCGGCTGGCCGTCCTTGATGAAGGCCATCCCCGAAAGTTCTCCATCGAAAGGCCCATACTGCACGACCACGCCGGCCGCCCGTATGATGCGATCAAGCGGTACAGGCGCGGCGCGCACACCGTGTTCTTCGATGAGTCGGAGCGCCGCCGCGCGGGCCTTGGCCTTGTCCGCCATGGTCAGCGCTTTCCGGCTGACTGAACGAACCGCTGCACCAGCGCATGCTGCTGCTGGCTGAGTGGACTGCCGTGGGTGGTGATCGGCTGGACGTCGTCGGAGAAATCAAAGCTCGCGGGCACGAGTTCGATGATGGAGGCGCAGTCGAGCGCGTTGGCCAGGCGGAAGACGTGGTGCATCAGGACCTTCTGGCGACCGGTTTCGATATTGGCGAGCGACGCGCGGGTCAGCCCGATCTGCGCGGCGATCTCGGCCTGAGTGCTGCCCCTCTCGTTCCGTAGGCGTGCGACGTTTTTGCCAAGCTGCCGGTAGATTTCCATGTCGTCCATGCAAACATAATGACAGCTTTGCGAAGCTGTGTCAATGGAGCTGACATCTAATGTGCTTTACACAAACATAAACGCCAGCGATAGTGCGTTATATTGACTCCGTGAGGAATTGCTGTCATCACCATTGTCGCGGGCCGGCGTTGGCCCTGAACCCAAGACCGAGGTGAACCACCCCATGACCCAGCTCATTCCCCAGGAGGAGAGCGCCATCGACCGAGACGCCGCCGGCGTTTTCTCGGTCGAGCTTGGTGACGAAACCTTCCAGTTCCGCCGCGTGCGTTTCGACGACCGCACGGTGGTCGGCGCGCAGATCGCTGAAGCCGCCGGCGCCCATCCGATCGAGGCGTTCGTCATCCTGCGCCACCTGCGTTCTGGCGAGCTGGAGTCGATCCGCCCCACCGAACCCGTCGACCTGGGCGAGGAAGGCGTCGAGCGCTTCTTCGTCACACGCGGCGATGACCTCCACCGCTTCACCGTGGAGGGGCTCTCGATGAAGTGGCCGAAGGCGAAGCTGGCGGCCAAGCACATCAAGTTCCTGGCCAAGGTTGAGGATGGGCGGGTGCTCGTGCTCGACAACGAGGACGGCGACGTCGTCCTCGACGACGACGACCAGGTGGACCTGGCCGGCAAGGGTGTGGAGCGGCTGATGCTGCGCAACCCGCCCAAGACGGTGACGGTCTACTACAAGGAGGCGCCGTTCGAGCTGGAACGGGGTGTTTACACAACCGAACAGCTGATCGCGGTGTTCTCCGCCCCGGCTGGCTACCTGCTCGACCTGATTGAGCGGGACGGCGAGTTCCGCGAGCTGAAGCCGGGCGAGCACATCAAGATCCGCGAGGGCATGGAGTTCTCCTCGCACCCGCCGGCGGGGCACTCGTCGTGAGGGACCCGGCGTCAGAACTGCGCAAGCTTCGCCGGATCTGCCGTCGGGCCGAACTCCACGAAGATGGCGGGCAACCGCTCGTCCATCTTCCGGAGTTGCGGGTCCAGCACGCGGGCGCGGTGGAGACGGTCGACGGCCTGCTCTGCCCCCGCCAGCACAGCGGCTACGTCTCCCGCCTTTTCCTGTCGAAGCCCTTCCCCAACCGCGGCCAGAACTGGACCACGCACAACATCCTCGGCGCGCCATGGCACGCCATGTCGTGGAACGGCGTCGATCCCGGCCTCGGCTGGGACGAGATCCTGGGCGCGCATTTGAGGCCGCTGCAATGACGGTACATCTGAAGATCGACGGCCGGCTGCTGGACGCCGTCCGCCAGGACCTCCATCGGCCGCACGCCTTCGCCTACGAACGCGTGGGCTTCTTCACGGCCGGCGCCGCCGACCTCGGCGACCGCCTGCTTCTAACGGTCCGCGACTATATGCCGGTCGCGGATGAGGACTACGAGGTCAACCGCAAGGTCGGAGCCAAGATCGGCTCGGCAGCCATGCGCAAGGCCGTGCAGTCGGCCTACCGGCCTGCGGCGGCGCTGTTGCACGTCCACACGCACGGCGGCCACGGCAAGCCAGGGTTCAGCGGCGTGGACTTGAACAGCGCCAAGGACTTCGTCCCCGGTTTCTTCGAAACCACGCCGCGTATGCCGCACGGCCTGCTTGTCCTAAGCAACGACGCCGCCCACGGCCTCCTGTGGCTGGCCAACCACCGGCCGCCGGTGACCATCGACCAGTTCCAGCGTATCGACGCGCCGATGCAGCGCGAATGGGGGGCCCATGACCTGGCTTGATCGACAAAGCTTCCTCGGCGCGAACAGTGACGCGCGGCTGGCGGCGGCGACCGTCGGCCTGGTCGGACTGGGCGGCGGCAACTCGCATGTGGCCCAGCAGCTGGCCCACCTTGGGATCGGCGGCTTCGTCCTCCTCGACGACGACATCATCACCCTGACCAATCTCAACAGGCTGGTCGGCGGCACCCTGGAGGACGTGAAGGCTGAGCGCCCGAAGGTGGAGATCGCCGCACAGGTGATCCGCGCGGTGAACCCGGACGCGCGGATCGTCATGCGCCGCGCCAAGTGGCAGGATGTTGGTGACCTTCTGAAGGGCTGCGACATCATTGTCGGCGGCCTCGATCATATCGGCTCGAAGGACGAACTCGAGGCCTTCTGCCGCCGCTTCATGATCCCCTACATCGATATGGGCATGGACGTAACACCGTTGCCGAGCTCGGGGCAAAGCCTGGTTAGCGGCCAGGTCGTGTTGTCGATGCCCGGCGAGCCCTGCTTGCGATGCCTGCAGCTGGTCACCGATGAACGACTGAAGGCTGAGGCCCAGCGGTACGGCGTCGCCGGCAGCAGGCCGCAGGTCGTCTGGCCGAACGGCGTGCTGGCGTCGACGGCCGTGGGCCTGGTCGTGCAACTGGTGAGCCCCTGGATGGGAGACCCGCCCCGTAGCGCGTACTTTGCCTACGACGCCAACCTGGGGACGGTCGTCCCGTCCGACCGCCTGACGCGGCGGCACGGCAAGGCTTGCCCGCACTATCCGGCGAGGGCTGTCGGCGACCCGATGTTCGACGTTCGGCGGTATCTGGATCGCCTGGATGTGCCCCCAGCCCAGGAGGCACCGCCCCATGCGACGGGCCTCCGCGCCTTGATCGCGGCGGTCTTGGGTTGGTTCGGGAACAGGACTCCGCGCGGCTGAGGCCGGCCTTGGGCGAGCGCGGCGGCGGTGAATATCTCATCAGAATGCGCGGCCTCGCGCGGGAGACCTAATCGCTGACCCAACAAGGCGTCGAGGCGGGCGCTGGGGGCGCAAACCAAGGAATGGACCCTGTGCGCTCGCTCCTTATGCTCCTCGTTGAGCAGGAAGCCGCGCAACTCGCGAAGTTTTTGGTTTCGCCGCGCGGTTGGCGCCGCTCGCCGGTTTGCGTGCTGATTCGACGCCGAGCAATTCCCACAAGCTGATGTCCAATCGTTCCGCGAGTTCGACGAGCACGAGCAGCGACGGGTTCGATACGCCATCGGTGATGAGGTAGAGCTGCGGTAGGGAAACGTTCAGAAATTTTGCAAATTCCTGTTTGGTCAGGCCGCTATTGCGGAAGCGCTCGTTTACGACGGCGCCGATCGTCTCGACCATTTTCGCCCCGGAGGGATTCTTACGATCGCGAACCGGCTTGGCTTCGAGCAACTCGTAGAGCGGGACGCGAAGCTTTTTCGAAATTTCCGCCAACATCGTGATGGACGGGTTCCCGAGCCGGCGACGCACATAGCGAAATTGCGACCCTGACATGCCGACGAATTCGGCGAATTCCGGCTTCGACAAGCCGCTTGCCGCGTGTTCGGCGATCAGTCGGTTCGCAAGGTTTGCAAGATAAGGCGAATCGAGCCGATCAGCGATCGTGACGACCATGAGCCGGCGTCGTCGATCCGCCTCAGCCTTACCCCCCGCTTTATTAGCCTTACGCGACCGCTTTGGCCCGCTGCCGACCATCTTGCCCCGAAAAACTCACGAAACCGCCCGCGCACTGTCATAGATTCCCGTGCGGCTGCCAAGGGCAATTCGGGAATTTTTGCCAGTTTATTAGACTTGGCCGGCTTGCGCGTCGCGCCGCAGCGCACCCAAAACGGGACCATCGTCGGTCAAGCCACGCTCGCGGGACAGTCTGCCGCCCGCAGCCGCGCGCCGGGCCATTCGCCGAAGCTTTTCCAAAGAGCGAGAGCGGGGAGCGCGCTTCACGACGGGATGGAAAGCGAGAGAGAGGCTCCCGCGCGCCCGTCGCGGAGGTTGCGCTCATGACCGACAGTTACGCCGAGACGATCGCCAAGGCCCTCGCCACTGAAGGTGGGCATCTCAGTATCGGAAGAGGCGGGTTTTCATTGCATTACGAGGCCGGCTGGCTGAGCGGCTATGACTGCGAGACAGTCAAAGCCGCGGCGATCGCGGCGGGCTTGCCCGTGATCGATAGCCGCATGGTCGATTTGGGAAAGGTCGCGGACCTCGCGGTTCCTGGTCCGATGATCGCGGTCGGCAAGCCAGCCGATCTGCCGCCCTGGCGCGCGCTCTCCTATGCGCCGCTCGCCGCGGTCGCCGAGGCTTACGCGCGCGCGGGCGCCGAGGTGCGGAACGTGCCCGGCTGCGGCGGCGGGGAGGCGGCGGCCTGAGAGCGAGAGAGCCCTTTGGGCTTTTCGACGGAGAACAGGGTGAGAGAGGCTCTCGCCCATCCGTCGCGGAGTTCAGGGACATGGCGAAGATTGTTCTGACGGCGGCGCGGGATATCGCGCTCGACAAGCTTGTGGCGTCGGATGCGAATGTGCGGCGGATCAAGGCGGGGGTGAGTGTCGAGGATCTGGCCGAGGATATCGTAAGGCGTGGACTGCTGCAGTCGTTGAGCGTGCGGCCCGTGTTGGACGACGGGGGCGCCGAAACAGGGCAATTCGCGGTCAGCGCGGGCGGGCGACGTCTCGCGGCGCTTAAATCGCTCGTCAAGCAGAAGCGCCTCGCGAAGAACGCGCCCGTCCCCTGCATCGTGAAAACCGACGGGATCGAGGAAGAGGATTCCCTCGCAGAGAATACGATGCGCCAGGCGCTGCATCCGCTCGATCAGTTTCGGGCGTTCAAGAATCTGCAGGATCAGGGCGTCACGATTGACGAGATCGCCGCGCGGTTTTTCGTCGGCGCGCCGGTGGTGCGACAGAGACTGAAACTCGCGGCGGCGAGCCAGAAACTGCTCGACCTTTACGTCGCCGAGGAATTGAGCCTCGAGCAGCTCATGGCCTTTTGCGTCACCGACGACCGTGCGCGGCAGGAGGAAGTTTGGGAGACTCTCAGCCGGTCCTACAATAAGGAGCCCTACACGATCCGGCGCCTGCTGACCGAAGGCGCGGTGAAGGCCGGTGACAAGCGCGCGGTCTTCGTCGGCGTTGAAGCCTATGAGGCGGCGGGCGGCGTCGTCCTTCGCGATCTCTTCCAGCAGGATCACGGCGGCTGGCTGCAGGATGTGGCGCTGCTCGACCGTCTCGCACGGGAGAAGCTCGCGGAAGCTGCCGACGCGCTGCGCGCCGAAGGCTGGAAATGGTCGCAGATCGCGATCGATTTCCCCTATGGTCACACGAATGGGCTGCGGCGGCTGCCGGCGACATTTGCGCAGATCTCGGAGGAGCAGAAGGCGCGTTACGACGCCGCGCTCGCCGAATATGACGCGCTGTCGGATGAGCACGAGGGCGCGGAAGATCTTCCCGAAGAGGTCGACCGCAGGCTCGCGGAACTCGAAAAGGAAATCGCGGCGGTTGACGAGCGACCGGCCATCTACGATCCGACCGAACTCCCGCGCGCCGGGATTTTTGTCAGCATCGACTATGACGGCACCCTGAAGGTCGAGCGCGGCTTTGTCCGTCCCGAAGATGAGGAGCCCGCCGGCGCGCCGGCCGCTGGCGAACCCAGGGGATCTGTGGTCGCCCCAAAGCCTGCGGGCGACGGCGCAGTCCGCAACCCTTATGAAACCGCGGCCGACCGGGACGAGACGGAAGTCTCGTCAAAACTCTCCGACCGATTGATGAGCGACCTCACCGCGCACCGCACGCTGGCTCTGCGCGTCGCCCTCGCCAATGATCCGGAGGCGGCGTTTCTCGCGGCGACCCATGCGCTGGCGCTGAAGAGCTTTTACTCTTCCGGTCGCTTCGACGGCTGCGTGGAGATCGACGCCAAATCCGCGCTACTCGGCGGCTATACTTCCGGCCTCGCCGATAGCGTTACGGCGCGGGCACATGATGAGGCGCAGGGCCATTGGCAATTGCGATTGCCCAAGAAATCGGACGATCTCTGGGACTGGCTGGTCAAAGCGGATCGCGAGTCGACGGCCGGGCTTTTCGCCTTTTGTGTCGGCCAGAGCGTCAACGCGCTGCAGCTTCCACACGAACGTCGCTCAAAGCCACTGGATCACGCCGATCGACTGGCCGAACATGTCGGACTCGATATGAGCGCGCATTGGACGCCGACGGTTGAGAGCTATTTCGGCAAGGTCACCAAGGCGCGGATCCTGGCGGCGGTGCGCGAAGCGAAGGGCGAAGCGACGGCGCAGATGATCGATCATCTGAAAAAATCCGACATGGCTGTCGAAGCGGAGCGCCTGCTTCAGGGAACCGGCTGGCTGCCCGAGCCCCTGCGCGGCGCGTCAACGCAGGCGGCCGACGCGCAAATCGTCCAAACGGAGGAAAGCGACGCCTTGCCGGATTTTCTCGGCGATGATGACGACGCGGCTCTGCCCGACGCTGAGGAAGAGGAACCGCACGCCACGGCCGCGGAATGATGCTGGACGCGGGATGGCGCGGGCTGTCCCGCCCTCCTCCGCGGCTGCCGCGTCGATGCTGACGTTCGGCGCGTCCGCTCGAGACGCGCATTCGTCGCGCCCTGAATTTCTGTCTTCCGACACCGTCGCGCGCGCACTGGCGCGCGCGTCCTCCTTCCATTTTTGAAAGGCGCCGCCATGGGCTGGCTCTATATGCAATCGCTTGGCGGTCACGCAGGACCGCGTGAGTATCTCGACGCGCAATTCACCTTCGAGAATGCGGAAGGCCGATCAAAGATCCTGCGCTCAACGCTCCTTGGCGACACCTATTACGCCGCCGTCGAGCAACAGCGCCGCAACGGCGGCGAGAGCGCCGTCTTCGCGTTCGTCTGCCTCACCGACTACAACCCGCGCGACGCCGAAGGCTTCGTGTTCGGATACAAAGATATGACCGAGCACATGGGGCCCTGCGAGAGCGACTGCCCCGAGGACATTCTGGATCTGCTGACGCCGACGGATCGGCCTTACGCCATAGCCTGGCGCGCGCGCTGTCGCGCGAACGCCGCCGCGCGGCGCAGTCAAGCAACACAAAAATCCGCGTGGTCGTCCTGACGGATTGGCGGCGGCGTCATGGCGCTGATCGTCGGCGCGGCGGCGGGGGAGAAAAGAGCAAGAGGGCTTGGCCGGGAGGGCGAGCCCGGGAGGCGCAAAGAGAGAGCGTCCCGGGCTGGTCACAATCCCGGAGACACTCGATGAGCCCGATCCTCGCCGCTACGCCCCGCCAACAAGCCGAACTTTCCTTCATTTCGACAGACAAGCCGCATGCGCTGATGATGGCGGCGCAGACGCTCGTCACGCACCTTGCAAAGGGACGCGTCATCGACGCCCCTGCCCTGCGCGCGGCAATGGAAGGCGCGTTCGGCGCGAGCGATGCGCAAGGCGCCTGGAGCTGGAAGGGCGCCTACGAGGCGGTTGAGGCGGCGCAGGTTTCGTTCCTGCGTCGCTATGGGCCAGCAATGGCTGTGCGGACTGCCAATGATCCGGCGCGCATTCTCGCGATGCTCAAGAAAATCGCCGCGCTGCTGCCGAGCGAAACGCGCCGCTCGGAGGAAGCCCAAGCGCTGCAGCAATTCTCGACGCCGCTGGAATTCGCCTATGTCGCGAGCATCGCGGCGGGGATCGTTCCGGGCGATGTCGTGCTTGAGCCTTCCGCCGGCACGGGGATGTTGGCCATCCAGGCCGAACGCGCCGGCGCGAAACTCATCCTCAATGAATGGGGAGAGACGCGCGCCGATCTCCTGAAACGTCTATTTCCTGAAGCGCCGCTCAGCCGCATCGACGGCGCGCAGCTCCACGATCGTCTCGACGCCGATCTGGTTCCCAGCGTCGTCTTGATGAACCCGCCCTTCTCCGCGTCGCCCTTGATCGAGGGACGGCACGCCGCGGCGACTTTCGAGCATATCCGCGCTTCTCTCGCGCGCCTTCAAAATGGCGGACGCCTCGTCGCCATCACGGGTGAGAATTTCTCCCCGACCGCGAACAGCTGGCGTCGAAGCTTCGAACGCTTGCAGGAACAGGGCCGGCTGGTGTTCACGGCCTCGCTCGCGCGCGGATTTTTCGCGCGGCATGGGACGAGCGTCGAAAGCCGGCTTTCGGTCTTCGACAAAACGCCCTCGGAGAACCCGAAAGAATTAGTCGCGGGCCTCGGTCCGGTCGCCGATCTCTCGGAATTGCTCGCGCAGGTGCAGCGCGAAATTCCGCCCTGCGCGTCTCTTGCTGCCGCGGTTGGCTATAGCGATAAGCCTATCCAGGTAGGCGTCCGTTCGACCGCGAAGCGTTTCACGCCGATCATTGAACCGCGCCGCGCCGCGCCGCGTCTCGCCTTTGCGGAGTCAGCGCATCGCAACGCCGTCGCTCTTCCCTCCCCTAGCCCGCGCGCGGAGATCGTCGAACTCGCCTATGAGTGTCGCGACTGGAAAGCGCCCGAGGGCGGCGCGCTCAGCGCCGGGCTCTATGAGCCCTATGCGGTGCAGTCGATCTCAATTGACGGCGCGAAGCCGCATCCGACGACGCTCGTTCAATCCGCCGCCATGGCGTCGGTCGCGCCGCCAAAGCCCAGCTATCGACCGCATCTGCCAAAGAGCGTGATCGAGTCTGGGCGCCTTTCGGACGCGCAGCTTGAGAGCGTCATCTATGCCGGCGAAGCCCATAGCGACCTTCTCGCCGGCGCCTTCCTCGTCACTGAAAGTTTTGACACGGTCTCCGTCGCGCCGGATGACGCCGAGAAGGCGGTCCGCTTTCGCCGCGGCTATTATCTTGGCGACGGCACCGGCGCCGGTAAAGGACGTCAGGTCGCGGGCGTCGTCCTCGACAATTGGCTGAAGGGCCGTCGCCAGGCGCTCTGGATCTCGAAATCAGACAAGCTGTGTGAGGACGCGCAGCGCGATTGGTCCGCGCTTGGCCAGGAGAAGCTGCAGATCGTTCCGCAGTCCCGCTTCAAGCAGGGCGCGCCGATCAAGCTCTCTGAGGGCATTCTCTTTACGACCTATGCAACCCTGCGCTCGGATGAACGGCAAGGCCGCGATGGCGCGGTTAAGGCGTCGCGTCTGTCACAGATCATCGACTGGTTAGGCGCCGATTTCGACGGCGTCATCGTCTTCGACGAGGCGCATGCGCTCGCCAATGCGGCGGGCGACAAGGGCGAGCGCGGCGAGAAGACCGCCTCGCAGCAGGGCCGCGCCGGATTGAGATTACAGAACGCCCTGCCCGGCGCGCGTGTCCTCTATGTCTCGGCGACCGGGGCGACGACGGTCGCCAATCTCGCTTATGCGACGCGTCTCGGCCTCTGGGACTCGACCGACATGCCCTTCGCGACGCGCGCCGATTTCGTCGTGGCGATGGAGGCGGGCGGCATCGCCGCCATGGAGGTGCTGGCGCGCGATCTGAAAAGCCTCGGTCTCTATGCGTCGCGCGCCCTCTCTTATGCGGGGGTCGAGGTCGAGATGCTGGAGCATCCGCTCTCAGTGGAGCAAATCCGTATCTATGACGCCTATGCCGGCGCATTCGAGATCATTCACAATAATCTGACCGCGGCGCTGGAGGCGGCGAACATCACCGGTGAAGGCGGCAGGGCCTATAATCGTAACGCCAAGGCCGCGGCGCGTTCGGCTTTCGAATCCAACAAGCAGCGCTTCTTCAATCATCTGATCACGGCGATGAAGGTCCCAAGCCTCATCGCGTCGATCGAGCGCGATTTGGAAGCCGGCCATAGCGCCGTCATCCAGATCGTCTCGACCAGCGAAGCCTTGATGGAGCGCCGCCTTGCGGAAATCCCGTCCTCGGAATGGGGCGATCTTTCCTGCGATATCACCCCGCGCGAATATGTCCTCGACTACCTCGCCCATTCTTTCCCGACACAGCTTTTTGAAGTCTATTCCGACGAGAATGGCGATCTTCACTCGCGCCCGGTAATCGACGAGCACGGCAATCCGGTCCAGTCGCGCGAGGCGATGGAACGACGGGATCGTCTGATCGAGCATCTCGCGGCGCTGCCCGCCGTGCAGGGCGCGCTCGACCAGATTGTTCAGCGTTTCGGGACGGATATAGTGGCCGAGGTCACCGGCCGCTCAAGGCGGATCGTGCGCAAGACCAACGCCGATGGCTCCGACCGGCTTTGCGTCGAGAACCGGCCGGCCTCCGCCAATCTTGGTGAAACGCAGGCCTTCATGGATGACGAGAAGCGCATCCTCGTTTTTTCCGATGCCGGCGGCACGGGCCGCTCCTATCACGCCGAGCGGAGCGCCAGGAACCAGCGCCTGCGCGTCCACTATCTGCTCGAACCCGGCTGGAAGGCGGATAACGCCATTCAGGGCTTAGGGCGCACCAACCGCACCAATCAAGCGCAGCCGCCATTGTTCCGGCCGGTCGCGACCAACGTGAAAGGAGAAAAGCGCTTTCTCTCGACGATCGCCCGTCGGCTCGACACGCTCGGCGCCATCACGCGCGGCCAGCGCCAGACAGGAGGTCAGGGCCTGTTCCGGCCGGAGGACAATCTCGAATCCCCTTACGGTCGCGCGGCGTTGCGCCGGCTGTATCAGCTCGTCTTCGCCGGCAAGGTCGAAGGCTGCTCGCTGACGGGCTTTACGGAAGCGACCGGCCTCGATCTCACCGATCAGGACGGCAGCCTCAAGGAGGAGCTGCCGCCGATTTCGACTTTCCTCAACCGCATCCTCGCACTGCCGATCGCGTTGCAGAATCTTCTCTTCGACGTGTTCGAGGGGCTGATGGCGGCGCAAATCGAGGCGGCGATCGAGGCCGGCGTCTTCGATGTCGGCGTAGAAACGCTGATGGCGGAAAGCCTCGTCGTCAATAATCGCCAGACCATCGCCGTCCATGGCGGGAGCGGCGCGGAAACGCAGCTCTTGACCATCCTGCGCAAGGATAAGACGCGGATCACGACGCTCGACGCGGCGCTCGGCTATGCGACGGCTGCGCAAAAGTTGCGACTGATGATCAACGACCAGTCGGGCCGCGCGGCGGTGAAGCTGCCGGCGTCCGCGTTGATGCAGGATGACGGCTCGGTCGTACCACGCGTTCGGCTGCTGCGGCCTGCCCATGCCGATGTGATCACGGTTGAGGCGCTGGAGCGCTCGCATTGGCGCGATGCATCTTCAGAAGAATTTCAGCGGGCATGGGAGAGCGAGGCCGCCTCCCTTCCCGAACTGACCGAGAGCACGTTCCATATCGTGACCGGCCTCCTGCTGCCGGTCTGGAATAGGTTCCCCGACGAGGCCGCGCGGGTCTATCGCCTGCAGACCGATCAGCGCGAACGGGCCATTGGCCGGCTCGTCTCGCCGGCAAGCGCCGCTATGCTCCTTGAGGCGACGGGCGCCGGCGCGCCTGCCCTCGCGCCACCCGCCGCCATTGCGGCGGTCATGCAAGATGGCGCGAGCCTCGTCCTGACTGACGGGCTGGTGCTCAAGCGTGCGCTCGTGATGAACCGGCATCGGCTCGAACTCACAGGCTTCTCCGACACGATGGTCGAGCGCCTGAAAGCGCAGGGTCTCGTCTCCGAGATCATCGCCTGGAAGCTACGGCTCTTCGCTCCGCTGGGCGATGAGGTTTCAAAAATCGTCGAGAGACTTCTTGCCCTCTATCCGCTGCTCCGCGTCGCGCCCGCGACCCGCGTCAATTCGTAATGCGGGAAGCGATGATGGAAAGCCCGGCCCGGACTCTGTCCAGCAGCCTCGCCGAACATGTCGAGGCCGTTTGCAAACATTATCTGTCGAACGGTCGTCGATGCGGCAATTACTGGATCGTTGGCGACGTCAACAACAATGCGGGCCGCAGTCTTTATGTGCGGCTCAAAGGGCCGCTCTCCGGCAAGGGCGCGCGTGGAAAGTGGACGGATGGCGCGACGGACCAACATGGCGACCTTCTCGATCTCATCCGGGAACGAGAAGGGCTTACGTCCTTCCGCGACACGCTCGACGAGGCGCGGCGCTTCTTGGTCGCGCCGCGCGAGACGACGACCGAGAGTCGCGGTCGGAATTCAGAGGCATGCGACACGATCGCGTTCGCCCGCAAAATTTGGGCGGCGTCGCAGCCGATCATCGGCACAAAAGCCGAGGCCTATCTGCGCGCGCGAAAAATCACCGCTGATTTGAGCAACGCGCCACTGCGCTATCACCCGGCGCTGATTTATCGCGAGAGCCGCAATTCGCCGTCGCGCAAATTGCCGGCCCTCGTCGCCGCCGTCACCGACAACAGCGGCGCGATCACAGGCATTCATCGGACGTTCCTCGACCCCGTGCGGAACGCAAAAGCAAAGGTCGCGTCGCCGCGCCGCGCGCTCGGCGCCATTCTCGGCAATGGCGTGCGCTTTGGAGTTGTCGAAGAATTCGCGATCATCGGCGAAGGAATCGAAACCGTGCTTTCGCTCAAGAGCGCAATGCCACATCTCCCAATGGTCGCGGCGCTTTCGGCGGGGCATCTCGCGGCGTGGAAAATTCCGGCCGGGATGCGTCGCCTGATCGTCGCCGCAGACAATGATCGCGCCGGACAAAACGCCGCGCACAAGCTTGCTGACGAGGCCAAAGCAGACGGCGTCAAAGTGCAAACGTTTGTTTCAACAGAAAAGGATTTCAACGATGATTTGCGGCGCGTCACACGGGAGCATCTTCTGCGCCGGCTAGTTAATCACTTGCAATGACGGAGTTCGAAGAAAGCAGACGTTCCCGATGCTCTCCCTCGAGGGCTCACCTTGACCCATTGCGGACCTTTACGATCGAGTCGAGCGCCAGAGAAACTGCGCCTCAGTCGTATCCTTTGCGGCGCGCAATCCGCTAATCTTTAGCGTAACCGCATTATCCGAAGTCTTGATTTTCGCACAAAAGCGGAGTGTCGAAACCGGCCTTGACTTTTAACGCCAAGGCGGCGGATTGTCGTCCCATGGGGAAGCGATCTCCCCACGAGGCGACATGCCCAAGAATCGCGTCCGGGTTTTCCACCAAGGGCGCACCATGTCGTCAATCAACTCGATCTCTCCCGACAAGCTTGCGCGTCTCATCGGCGTCCCGCATTGCCCAGCCCTCATCGATGTGAGGACTGATGGGGACTATGATGCCGATCCGCGCTTTCCGCCCGGCGCTTCGCGCCGCCGTCCCGAATCTGTCTCGGACTGGGCTTCGGAGTTCGTCGGTCGCCCGTCCATCGTCATCGATCCGTGTGGCGAACAGGTCAGCGAAGGAGTCGCCGCATGGCTTCGTCATGCAGGCGCAAGTTCCTCCGACGTGCTAGCTGGCGGGCACTTGGCCTGGGTAAAGTCAGGCGGCCCGCTCATTCCGTCTTCAAAAGTGCCTCAGCGCGATGCCTTCGGGCGAACGATCTGGGTCACACGCTCACGCCCGAAGGTTGATCGTATTGCCTGCCCATGGCTCATTCGCCGGTTTCTCGATCCCGCGGCTATCTTTCTTTTCGTCGCGCCAGCAGAGGTGTCCGCCGTTACGGAACGCTTTGGCGGTGCGCCATTCGATATAGAAGGCGCTTTTTGGAGTCACAGAGGTGAACGTTGCACCTTCGACACCATGCTCGAGGAATGGGGCCTAGCGATAGAGCCGCTACAAAGGCTTGCGGTCATCGTGCGTGGAGCGGATACGGCGCGCCTCGATCTTGCCCCTGAAGCAGCGGGGCTGCTCGCGGCGTCGCTCGGTCAATCCCGCATGTATGCGGATGATCTCGAACAGCTCAAAGCCGGGATGGCGCTCTACGACGCCTTTTATCGCTGGTGTCGTGATGCGACTGATGAAGCCCATAATTGGCCTGCCACCAAATCCGGAAAAGCGTCGTGAACGTCCATATTCAAACTACCGCCCACGATCATGGCGTATCCCTCGCTGAAGCCTCTCGTGTCTGGGCGCGCATTGCTTTGCTGAGCTTCGGCGGACCTGCCGGACAGATTGCGGTGATGCACAGAATTGTTGTCGATGAGAGGAAGTGGGTTCCCGAGAGCCGCTTCTTGCACGCCCTCAACTACTGCATGCTGTTGCCCGGCCCCGAGGCTCAGCAACTCGCCACCTATATCGGCTGGCTCATGCATCGCACCGTCGGCGGCCTCGTTGCGGGCGGGCTGTTCATTCTCCCCGGCGTCATCTCGATCATGGCGCTCAGCATCATTTACGCGCGCTGGGGGAATGTCGGGATCGTGGGCGGATTGTTCTTCGGGTTGAAGGCCGCCGTTCTCGCCATTGTCATCGAAGCTGTCGCGCGGATCGGCAAGCGCGGGCTCAAATCTCCGGCGATGCAGCTTCTGGCCGCCGCCTCATTCGTCGGCATTTTCTTCTTCGCCTTGCCGTTCCCTGCGCTCATCCTTGCATCGGCCTTGCTCGGTTACGTCAGCGCGGCGCGCGGGAATCCCGCCTTCGTGTCAGTCGGACATGGGGCGGCGCATGAGGACGGCGAAAGTGTTCTAGGCGATGGCACGCCCGTTCACGCCCACCCTTCGGGTAAGCGGGCGCTGCAAATCGGGCTGATCTGGTTGGCGGTCTGGCTCATCCCGGTTGTTGCGATCCTGTTTGTCGCCGGTCAGGGGAACGTCTTCTCCCAGATCGCGGTGTTCTTCAGCAAAATGGCTGTCGTGAGCTTTGGCGGAGCCTACGCGGTCCTCGCCTATGTCGCGCAACGGGCGGTCGAGACCTATCACTGGCTGACGCCTGCGGAGATGCTCAATGGACTCGGCATGGCGGAAACGACGCCTGGCCCGCTGGTCATGGTCTTGCAGTTCGTGGGCTTTATGGCGGCGTTTCGCTCGCCAGGCGACTTGCCGCCGCTTCTGGCAGGAATGCTCGGCGGGTTGCTCGCAAGCTGGGTCACCTTCGCGCCCTGCTTTCTCTGGATATTTCTCGGCGCGCCATACATCGAAAAAATCCGCTCCAACAAGGCGCTCTCCGGCGCATTGGCGGCGATCACCGCCGCCGTCGTCGGCGTCATCCTGAACCTCGCTATCTGGTTTGCGATCCACGCCATCTTTCGCAAGACGGTCGCCGTGGCCGGCTATGGGCTGTCTTTTGACGCGCCCGTGCTCGCAAGCGTGGATTTCTGGAGTCTCGCCCTCTCGGTCGCTGCGGCGATGGCGATCTTCCGGCTTCGTGTCGGCGTGCTCCAGACCTTGGCGGGTTCCTGCCTGGCGGGAATAGGGCTGTTTCTCGTAGGAGCGATTTAGACTTTCGGCGGAAAGGGAGAACGCCATGAAACAGAGGCCGCAAGCCACTCTCTGCACAATATGTCTGCTCTTGCCCGCGTCTGTTGCTGTAGCTGAAACCGACTGGTCGCAGGTTGACGCCGCGATCGGCAAGAAGGCCGCTGTCTCTGGAAGCGTGCACAAATACGCTCTCCCGCGCAGCGATCTTCACGTCACCCTCGACGGCGTCAGCATCAAGCCCGGTCTCGCCCTCGGCGGTTGGATTGCCTTCGAGCCAACCGGACATACGGCCATGATGATGGGCGACCTGGTGGTGACTGAAACCGAGGTGAATCCCGTTTTGCGGTCGCTACTCGCCAACGGCGTCCAGGTGACGGCCGTCCATAACCACCTCCTGCGTGCCAGCCCCGCAACTTTCTATATGCACGTCGGCGCGCACGGCGACCCGGCGAAACTCGCTGCGGTGGTTCGGGAGGCGCTCGCGGAAACAAAAACGCCTTTTGAGCCGCCCGCGGCTCCGGCTGGCGAGCCCCCCAAGCTTGGCTTTGATGCGGCGGAGGTTGATAATGTCCTCGGGTTTCCGGGGAGAAACAACGGCGGCGTGCTTCAGTTCAGCATCCCCAAGGCTGAGCAAATTCGAGCGGGGGGAATGACGGTCGCTCCCGCCATGGGAACCGCCATCGCCATCAATTTCGAACCTACTGGCGACGGCAAAGCCGCCATCAGCGGGGATTTTGTTGCGACGGCGAAAGAGGTGGAGCCGCTGCTGAAGACCCTTGAGGCGTACGGGATCGAGGTCACGGCGCTCCACAACCACATGCTCGATGACGAGCCGCGGCTCTTTTTCGTGCACTTCTGGGCGAATGACGACGCTGTGAAACTGGCGCGTGGATTGCGCGCAGCTCTCGATACAGTCCATGTGGCCGCCAGGAGCTGACAGCCTCATTTCGTCGCCTCAATGAACCGGCACTGCCATCACACCCTGCGCCGGTCACATAAGACCGAACGTCCGCTTATGGTGCGACGCGGCCATGGCAATTGGCTAGTCCGAGTCGCCTGTTGCCTCAGAGTTCTACTTGCTCTGAAATGCTAAGAGCATCGTCGACCTCGATTCCGAGATAGCGGACCGTGCTCTCCAGTTTAGTGTGACCCAACAGGAGTTGGACGGCACGCAAATTTCCCGTCTTTTTGTAAATTTGAGCAGCCTTCGTCCTGCGCATGGAGTGCGTTCCGTAGGCCGAGCTATCGAGCCCTGCGCTCGCCACCCACTTCTTCACAATGCGAGCATATTGCCGAGTCGAAATATGAGGATGTTTCGCAGATCGGCTAGGGAAAACATATCCGCTGTTGGCTACTCAACGCCGATCCAGCCATTCCTGGACTGATAATCGCGTTTGCTCGGTCAGCTCGAATTGCACAGAACGGCCAGTTTTCTTCTGAATCACGACCGCACGATCGCGAACTCTGCCGCCCGCGCAAACGTCATTCACTTGCAAGCGCACGAGATCGCATCCTCTCAGCTTGCTGTCGATAGCGAGATTGAACATTGCGAGATCGCGCTTGCGGCTTTCAATCTGTAAACGGACCCGAATGGTCCAGACATCCTTTGGCCGCAGCGGGCGCTTTTGGCCCAGCAGGCACCCTTTGTTCCACGGGCGAGTGATGCGGTTGGTATCGGATGAGGAAGGTAGTAGCATGCGCGCCTCCATCAGCGCCGACCCAACCCACCTCAGCGCCCGCAAAGCAGGGCACGAAATAGATTAGATCCCCCGCCGCCCGCGGGGACAAAATCTGACTAGACTTTTGGGGGCTGATTTTGGCTCACTTAAGTCGAACATTGCGGTTCCCGTCCCTGGGCCGGCAATCAAAAAACGGATTGGGGCATGACGTCCGTCGTGGTAAGCTGCTGCCATGACGGTAGAAACAATGCGCCGCTGCTTTCGCCTTATTATCTCTGCGCTTGTTCTCGCTACAGCTTTGGCTGGAGTTGGCGGAGCTTTTGCCGCGAAGATGAACCACGCCTGCATTGAAATGGGCATGGTCGATTGTCCCGCCGACCACGGCGATGATGGCGCAGCACTCCCCGTGTGCAGTGATGTCCTGTGCGGGCCGAGTCAGGCAACGCTTCCGCAGTTTCAACCGTTCGTTGATGCCGCTCTTTGGGCGTTTGCGCCTTCGCTAATCCCCTCCGACGACATTGAGCGCGGCAGATTACGAAGCCCGCCAGCCCTCCGACCTCCTATCGCCTAACGTCGAAAGTCCAGTCGCTCGCAGATGCGCCGTTAGTCGCGGTTCAAATGACCGCCGACTGACTCGACGGGAGTTCGATATCCGCGATCAATTCCCGCGAAACCCAGCATCGGCTGAGGCAGACGACGCTTTCAATCGGAACCGATCGCCGCTGCGATTCGCACGCCGATCAGACGAACTAGAGGGACATGGAGAGAGTCTGATGATTCTCGCGACTTTGGGCAATGCGCGCTTATTCGCGCTGCTCGTGCTCGCCGCGTTGGGAGTGGCGCCGGTGGCCCGCGCCAACATCGACGATTACGAATTCACTCTTGTTGAACAGGAAATCAAGAAGGGTGACGCAATCGTTTCGGTGCGCCTTATTCACAAACCCGACGGCAAGCTTGTTCCTGATGCGGTAATATTCGCGACTCGGCTCGACATGGCGCCTGACGGCATGGAGATGATGACGACTGACATCGAGCGTCTGGCGAGTGTGGAGCGTGGCGTTTACCGATTTAAGACGGCGCTAACCATGGCTGGCAGATGGCGGCTATCGTTGGCAGCCAAGCTGCAAGGCGAAAACGGCACCCTCCAAAGCAAGCTGATGCTGAAGGCTTTGCCATGAGGCCGGCGAGCCAAATGTGTCGACTCGCTATGATCGGCGCAGTCACGGCGTCATGGTTGTTTCAGGTCGAAGCGCAAGATCGTCAAGTCGAGCGGCGTCAGCTGCCTGGCGCCTCCGTCGAAAGCGTTGTCGCCCTTGCAAAGCAGCTAAGCCCCGAACTGGCGGCGGCCGTGCTGGATGCCGATGCGGCAGCGCACAGAGTGGGCGCGGCTGGCGTCCTCGCCGATCCGACAGTCACGCTCCAAGCGTGGGACGTGAATGGACGCGGCGTCGGCCAACGTTGGATCGGCGCCGAACAGGAATTCAAACTTTGGGGCAAACTCGATCTGGAGCGCGGCGTCGCAGAGGCCGACGCCGATGCCGCGAGGCATCAGAGCCGCGCGGCAGACACGGATTTGATCGCCCGCGTTAAAACCGCCTATGCGCAATACGGCGCCGCGCATCGGGCGATCGACCTTTCGCTTGGATTAAAGCGCCGGCTCGACGAAATTCTTGCGCTCCTGCGCTTGCGTTATGGCGCGAGCTCGGTCGACCAGCAGGAAGTGATCAAGGCCGAGATCGAGGCGGCGACGGCTGAAGCAGAAGTCGCGCGCCGTCAAGGCGAGGCAAAGTCCGCCTCCGCTCGCTTAAACGCCCTGATCGGTCGCGGCTCCCAAGAGCTGCTCGCTATGCCCAGAGGCTTTCGGCCGCTGAAAACAAAGCTGACGCTCGCCGGCGTTCAGGAGCTCGCGAGAGTCGCCAATCCAGCGCTCGCCGCGACGAGCGCGCAGGTTCGCGCGGCGACCGGAACTAAAGAACTCACGGACCTGAATTACTACCCAAACGTCACCGTTGGCGCGAATTTCGTGCAGCGTCCCACCGGCGACAATAGCGGCATGTTCATGCTCGGATTCAAGGTGCCGCTGCAGTATGAAGCGAAAGACGCCGAACAGCGCGCCGCCAGTTCGCGGCTCGGCGCTGCGCAGATGCGCTACGACGCCATCCGAATCCGGCTCGACGGCGATGTCGCCGAAGCGTGGTTCGGGCTGGAGGCGGTGCGCAAGGCGATCCGGATTGTCGAACAACGCCAGCTCATTCCGGCGCGCCTGTCGGTAGAGACGGCGCGAAGTGGCTTTGCGGCCGGAGCCGCGGACTTGGCGACGTCTCTGGAAGCCGAACGACGCCTGCGAGCGATCGAACTCGAAATCCTTAAGCTCAAAGTCGAAGAGCAAGCCCGATACGCCGAGCTTGAACGTCTGGCGGGAGGCTCTCTATGACTCGCCGTCACATCGTTATTCTTTTGGGCTTTGTCGTCGTCGCGGCCAGCCTTGCTTGGCTGCTTGAGGGCCGCTTCAAATGGGTCACACCTACAGGAACGCCTAGCGACGCCGGGCCTAACATCTCGGGCAAGGCGCCTGCAACGACTGGCCCTATCATTTACTACCGAGATCCCGACGGTCGCCCGGCCTATTCCTCGACGCCCAAGAAGACATCGGCAGGGAAAGATTATCTGCCGGTGCGTGCGGGTGAGGACATCAGCTTCGAAGACAAGCCGCCTCCCGCGACCGTCGCGAGCGGCGAGCGGCGCGTGCGCTTCTATCGCCATCCAATGGGCCTGCCCGACACTTCCCCCGTTCCCAAGAAGGACGCGATGGGAATGGATTACATACTGGTCTACGAGGACGAGGCGGAGAACGGCGCGACCATCACGATCAGTCCCGGAAAGCTGCAAAAGACCGGCGTTCGCTCCGAACCCGTCGAGCGTCGGACGCTGAACGTCCCAGTTCGAGCGACGGGCAGGATCGAGTTCGACCCGCGCCGTATCTCGATCGTCTCCCTGCGCTTCGAAGGCTTCATCGAATCGGTCGGGAGGTTTGCGGAGGGCGATTACGTTCGCAAGGGCCAGACGCTGATGCGCGTGTATGGGCCGAATCTTTCGAGCGCAGCCGCCGAATATGTCGCCGTCCTCAACATGCGGCGTGGCGGCGGGATCGACGCCCAGCGTCTGGAGGGAGCCAAGCGGCGGCTCGTCAATCTCGGCCTCGACGAAAGCGCCATCGCCGTGATCGGGCGCGCCCGCAGCGTTCCACGTGTGATTGCATGGCCGGCGCCGCAAGACGGTCATGTCCTGGAGCGGGCGGCGATTAACGGCATGCGCGCCGCGCCTGGGGACATTCTGTTTCGCATCGTCGATCATTCCGTGGTCTGGGTCTTGGCTGACATCGCCGAGCGGGACATCGCCTTGATTGCGCCCGGACAAAAGGTCGACGTGCGGCCAAGGGCGTATTCCGATCGATCCTTTAAGGGACAAGTCGCGCTAATTTATCCCCATCTCAACATGGAGACGCGCACGGCGCGCGTCAGGATCGAACTGCCGAACCTCGATGGGTTGCTGCGGGGAGACATGTACGCCGAGGTCGAGATCGCAGCCGGCGGCAACGAAAAAGTGCTAACGGCGCCAGAAAGCGCGGTCATCGACACCGGGAAGCGGCAAGTGGCGATTGTCGACAAGGGCGAAGGGCGCTTCGAGCCACGCGAAGTCAAGATCGGTCGGCGTGGCGAAGGCTTCGTCGAAATCAAGAGCGGTGTGAACGAAAACGAACGCGTCGTCACGGCCGCGAACTTCCTCATCGACGCCGAAAGCAATTTGAAGGCGGCGTTACGAGCTCTCGACCAAGGGGAGGCGGGCAAGTGATTGCGCGTCTCATCGCCTGGTCGGCGCGCAACCTTTTGCTCATATTCGTGGGCGCTGCCTTCGCGGTCGCAGGCGGCGTCTATGCCTTGCGCACACTGCCGCTCGACGCCATTCCCGATCTCTCCGACGTGCAAGCGATCGTCTACACCGAATATCCCGGTCAGGCGCCGCAAGTCGTCGAGGATCAAGTCACTTATCCGCTCACCAGTTCGATGTTGACCGTTCCGCGCTCCAAAGTGGTGCGCGGATTTTCATTCTTCGGCGTATCCTTCGTCTACGTCATCTTCGAGGATGGCGTCGACATTTATTGGGCGCGCTCGCGCGTCCTCGAATATTTGAGCGCGGCGAGTAAGAGATTGCCGGCGGGCGTGACGCCAGTTCTCGGTCCCGACGCGACGGGCGTCGGCTGGGTCTATCAATATGCGCTCATCGCCAAGGATATGACGCTCGCCGAATTGCGCTCGATCCAGGATTGGACGATCCGCTACGGCCTCGCCAAGGCCGAAGGCGTCGCCGAGATCGCGAGCGTCGGCGGCTTCGTCAAGCAGTATAATGTCGTTGTCGATCCTAACCGACTGCGCGCGCTCGGCATTCCGCTGTCGAAAGTGCGCGGCGCCATCCGCGCCAGCAATGCCGATGTAGGCGGTCGCACGGTCGAGCTTTCCGAATTTGAATTCATTGTGCGTGGACGAGGCTATCTGCGCAGCGTGAGCGACCTGGAAAGTATTGTCCTGCGCGTCGAAAACGGCACGCCGCTTCTCCTGAAGGATGTCGCGCGCGTCGAACTCGGCCCCGACGAGCGGCGTGGCGTCACCGAACTCAATGGCGAGGGCGAGGTTGCGAGCGGCATCGCGCTACAGCGTTATGGCGCCAATGCGCTCACAGTGATCGACAATGTCAAATCGGCCCTTGCGCAGATGGCGATAAGTTTGCCCAAGGGCGTTGAGATCGTCTCGGTTTACGACCGCTCTCAGCTCATTCATGCCGCCATCGAGACGCTCAGGAGCACACTTGTCGAAGAAGGCGTCATTGTCGCGCTCGTCTGCGTCGTCTTTCTAATGCATGTGCGCAGCGCACTTGTCGCCATCATCATGCTTCCCGTTGGCGTATTAATGGCTTTCGCCGCGATGAAGGCGCTGGGAATTGGCTCCAACATTATGAGTTTGGGCGGCATCGCCATCGCCATCGGCGCGATGGTGGACGCCGCCATCGTTATGATTGAGAACGCGCATAAGCATCTAGAGCGCGCACCGCCCAATAAGCGGCGCGTCGAGATTATAATCGACGCTGCGACCGAGGTTGGCCCCGCACTGTTCTTCAGCCTGTTGATCATTACGGTTTCGTTCCTGCCGATCTTCACGCTCGAAGCGCAAGAGGGACGTTTATTCAGTCCGCTCGCCTTCACTAAGACGTTCGCCATGGCGGCGTCGGCGCTCCTTTCCGTGACGCTCGTGCCGGCGCTGATGGTCGTCTTCGTGCGCGGAAAAATCGTTCCCGAGGCGAGGAACCCCATTAATCGCGCGCTCATTTGGCTCTATCGGCCCATCATACGTTTGGTGCTCAAAGCGAAGGTCGCCACGATTCTGCTGGCGCTCGGCGCGCTGGCGCTGACCATCATTCCGGCGCGGCAGCTCGGAGCCGAATTCATGCCCACTCTCAATGAGGGCGCGCTCCTTTATATGCCGACGACGCTGCCCGGGCTCTCGGTCACCAAGGCCGCCGAGCTCCTGCAAAGGCAGGACCGTATCATCAAAGCCTTCCCCGAGGTTGAATCGGCCTATGGCAAGGCCGGGCGCGCCTCAACTGCGACCGATCCGGCGCCGCTCGAAATGTCCGAGACCGTCATCCAATTGAAGTCTAAGGATCAGTGGCGTTCTGGAATAACCATCGACAAGCTCATTGCGGAAATGGATGCGGCGCTGCAATTCCCCGGCGTGTCGAACGCCTGGACCATGCCGATCCGAAACAGGATCGACATGCTGGCGACGGGGATCAGAACGCCGATCGGCGTCAAGATTTTCGGCCGCGATCTATCGCAAATGGAGGGGCTGGCGCGTCAAGTCGAGTCGGTCCTGAAGCGCGTGCCCGGAACTTCGAGCGCCTACGCCGAACGCGTCATCGGCGGCTATTATCTCGATATTGTTCCCGACCGCGCGATGCTCGCGCGCTACGGACTCATGATCGGCGACTTGCAAGAGGTTATCGCGACGGCTCTTGGCGGCGAGACCATAACCACGACCGTCGAGGGGCGTGAACGCTATGGCGTCACTATGCGCTATCCGCGCGACTTTCGTTCTGATCCGAGGGCGATCGCCAGCGAAGTGCTCATCGCCATGCCGGGCGGTGGGACGGTTCCGCTCGGCGAGGTGGCGAGGGTCGAACTCGTTCGTGGTCCAACTTCGATCCGCACCGAAAACGGTCAGCTTGCGGTCTATATTTTCGTCGATATTCGGGACCGCGATCTTGGCGGCTATGTCACGGAAGCGCGCAAATCAGTCACAGAAGCGATCGAGTTCCCACCCGGCTCTTATGTCACCTGGAGCGGCCAATTCGAATATCTGGAGCGGGCCGACGCGCGCATGCGGATCGTCGTGCCCCTGACGCTGCTCGTCATTTTCCTGCTGCTCTATCTGAACTTCCGCCGCTTGACCGAGACATTGATTGTCATGCTGTCGCTGCCCTTCGCGCTGGTCGGCGGCGTGTGGCTGATGTGGTGGTTGAACTTCAACATGTCCGTCGCGGTGGCGGTGGGATTCATCGCGCTCGCCGGCGTGGCCGCCGAAACCGGCGTCGTCATGTTGATTTATCTCGATCAAGCGATGCGCGAAATCAGGACTGCACGTAACGTCTCGCGCGCTGCTTTCACGAGAGCTGATTTGCATGAGGCGATCATGCTCGGCGCTGTCGAACGCGTGCGGCCGAAGATGATGACGGTTGTCGCGATCATGGCGGGGCTTGTGCCGATCCTCTGGAGCACGGGCGCAGGATCAGAAGTTATGCAGCGTATCGCCGTTCCGATGATTGGCGGCATGGTGTCTTCGACGGCTCTGACGCTCATTGTCATTCCGGCGATCTATGCGCTGATCAAGGGGTTTGGCCTGTCTCAAATAGGAGAGGTCAAACAGGAGTTGGAAGGAACTATCCACGCAGCTCCATAATGTAATGACAACAATCTTCAGAGGAGGAACACCAATGCTTAGACTCCCCATCGCCTTAGCGGCGATGCTGTCCTTATCCGTTCCCGCGATGGCGCAAGGCATGGACGAGCACGACCCGCAGATTCACGGAATGGTCCCCGGCGGCCATGGCCGGCACATGCATCGTGATTGGAGCACCCCCGGTCAACACAGACATAATGTGTGCTGGCACCTCCATCATGGAAGATGGGTGTGGGTCTGTCGCTGACGGAGAGAGCTTCGTAATTGAACGCATATTCAATGCGAAGCTGACGTACGGTAATTGTCGTCGACAATAATGGAACGGTCCGACTATCGATTTGCTGTCGGACCGTGTTCCTTAGGTAACCGCGCGAGCAACGACGATCGACCTTGCGCAAGGGACGCCTAGATCAATTGCGATGCCGCTTCTGACGGCGCAAGGAAGGATGAACCGCGTGGCCCAGGAGCATCGGAATGATCACGCCTCGCATGAGGGATCGGAGCCGGCCGGCGCCGGCGGCGCAACCGAGGATGCGGCTGAACGCGAGACACACGCGTCGAACGTCATCTACACATGCCCAATGCACCCGCAGATTCGTCAGATCGGACCCGGAAATTGTCCGATCTGCGGCATGACGCTCGAGCCGCTGGTCGCTTCAAATGAAGCCCAACCGAACGCCGAACTCATCGACATGACTAGGCGGTTCTGGATCGGGCTGGCGTTGGCGACGCCGGTCCTCGTCTTGGAGATGGGCGGCCATTTATTCAATCTGCATCATTTGCTAGCGCCGCAGGCGTCGAACTGGCTGCAGCTCATTTTGGCGACCCCGGTCGTGCTCTGGGCTGGCTGGCCGTTTTTTGTTCGAGGCGCGCAGTCGCTCGTGACACGCAATCTGAATATGTTCACGCTCATTGCCATGGGAACTGGCGTCGCCTGGATTTACAGCGTCGCCGCAACATTCGCGCCGTCTCTTTTTCCACCTGCATTTCGTAACATCGACGGCTCTGTCCCGATCTATTTCGAGGCGGCGGCGGTGATCACCGTCCTCGTTCTGCTTGGACAAGTTTTTGAATTGCGCGCACGGGAACAGACCGGCGGCGCCATACGCGCGCTCCTCGATCTCGCGCCAAAATTGGCGACTCGGATTAACGCTGACGGATCCGACGAAGAAATTGTGCTGGATCTTGTGAAGGTCGGCGAGCGCCTGCGCGTCCGTCCAGGAGAAAAGGTTCCTGTGGACGGCGAACTCATCGAGGGCCGCAGTTCGGTCGATGAGTCCATGGTCACCGGCGAATCAATGCCGGTGACCAAGACTGCAGGCGACAACGTCATTGGCGGCACGCTCAATCAGACTGGCGGCTTTGTGATGCGCGCCGAGAAGGTTGGCCACGACACCGTGCTCTCAAGGATTGTCGAGATGGTCGCTTCCGCGCAACGAAGCCGCGCGCCAATACAACGCCTCGCCGATCAAGTGGCGGGATGGTTCGTGCCCGTCGTCATTCTCGTCGCCGTTCTAGCATTTCTTGCCTGGGCGATGTGGGGACCGGAACCACGTATGACTTTTGGGCTAGTTGCAGCCGTTTCCGTCCTCATCATCGCCTGCCCCTGCGCGCTCGGTCTTGCGACGCCGATGTCGATCATGGTCGGCGTGGGACGCGGCGCGCAGTCGGGCGTGCTGATAAAAAGCGCCGAGGCGCTGGAGCGCTTGGAAAAAATAGACACGCTGGTGGTGGACAAGACCGGGACGCTCACCGAAGGCAAGCCGCGCGTCACGGCCATCC
>NZ_JADNQZ010000043.1 GCF_015709515.1 Methylocystis sp. H62 | reverse complement strand
GCTACGCAAACGCTTATCTCTTTGGCGCAATCTGTCCGGCGAAGGGCAAGGGCGCGGCGCTGGCGCTCCCCTACGTCGACACCGAAATGATGCAGCTCCATCTCGACGAAATCTCGCGCCATGTCGAAAAGGGCGCACACGCCGTCCTGCTGCTCGACCGCGCCGGCTGGCACACGACGGCAAAGCTCGTCATGCCCAAAAACATCACGCCGATCCTGTTGCCGTCGCGCGCGCCAGAGCTGAACCCGGTCGAGAACGTCTGGCAGTATCTGCGTCAGAACTGGCTCTCCAACCGCGTCTTCGAGAACTACGACGCTATCATCGACGCCGCCTGCGACGCATGGCGAAAGCTCACCGATCAGCCAAAGACCATTGCTTCAATCGGAATGCGCGACTGGGCGCATATAGGTCAGGCGTTATGACCGTTGGTATAACCCATGATTTTGCAAGCTTGGCTGACGTTGCCGAGCTGCTTGGCCAGCTCGAGCAGGCCTGCCTTGGCGCGGATGATTTTCTGTTCCTGGGTCATTTCGGTGTCTCCTGGAGACGCCGTGGCGGGGGCTGCGCTACCCCGACCAACTCCGCCCCCGCCACGGCTCACATGCGTGGCTGAAAACACCGTCCGTCAGATTAAGTCAAAACTTATACAATTCATTTATAGCCGCGAGTCGCCTGGCAAGATTGGCTTCACGAAGACCATCAACGCCGGGCGCTACAAAGCCGGCCAACCCAATACGCGGACATTATGCGGCGTTTTGATGCATTCGAGTCTAGCCGTCACTACCAGCAGGACGCCGCTCGGCTTGGCGGCGGTGAAGTTCTGGACGCGCAGCAAGTTCAAAGGAACGGCCGCGATCAAGCGCCTCGTGAACCAAACGCGCGTACCGATAGAGACGAAGGAAAGCTATCGCTGGCTTGAGAATCTGCGCCAATCCATCGCGCTTATGGGTTCGCCCGAGCGCTGCGTGCACGTCGGCGATCGGGAAAGTGACATTTACGAACTCTTCTGCCTCGCACAGGTTCTCGGAACGCGGTTCCTCGTGCGCGTTCAGACCAACCGGCTGGCCGAGCCACCGACAGAAGCAGCGCCGACGGATGCGGCCCATCGTGTCTTTTCCCAACTCGCCGCGATCCCGTGGTCTGGTCGTCACCAGGTCGCGATTGGCGGTGATGACGAAACTGCTTTCTTGCAGATCAAGTTTGCCTCGGTGAAGACATTGCCGCCCATCGGCAAACAAAAGCGATACGCGCCACAAACCCTTTTCTACATTCACGCCCTCGAAGTCGACCCGCCTTCGGATCGCGACCCGATCGACTGGAGGCTCGTGACCAATCTGCCTGTCGACGATCTCGCAGCCGCCGTCGAAAAGCTCGACTGGTACGCAATGCGCTGGAAAATCGAGGTGTTCCACAAGGTCATGAAATCTGGTTGCCGCGCCGAAGATGCGAAATTGCAGACTGCCGAACGGCTGGTGAAGTTGCTCGCCCTCATCACAGTCGTCAGCTGGCGCATCTTTTGGATCACCATGTCTGCGCGGGCTCAACCACTCGCGAAACCCGAGACTGTCCTCACACCTGCCGAGATTGAAACACTCGACCGCATCGATGCGGCGCGCTCCAGACCGCGCATCATGCGCCGAACGGTCGCAACCTACTTGTTACAGATCGCCATGCTCGGCGGCTATCTCGCTCGCACGCGCGATCCTCCCCCAGGAAACATGGTCGTCTGGCGTGGCCTGACCAAATTGCAAGATATCGCTTTCGGCATCGCTATCGGTTCAACACGCAGATGTGGGTAATTGAAAGTCTCGCCGGACGCTTACATCTGGACGAGCGCCATCGGAAACTGTCGGAAGTCGACGATCCGCTGACGCGTCTCAAAGAGCTCGTCGATTTCGAGGTCTTTTGCCCGGCGCTCGCCGCCGCGCTGAAGCGTTCCGACGGCGCGGAGGGCGGACGCCCACCTTATGACGCCGTGCTGATGTTCAAGCTTTTTTAATCCTGCAAACGCTCTACACGCTGAGCGACGACGCGAACGCGTTGGAGGGATCTGGGAGCGGGGTGAAAGGGCTTCATGCCCTGCGGTTTACGTTCCGCTGAACGTAAGCGCCGTCGGCAGAGAGCGAAAGAGATCGGCTTCGGGGAAGAGAGAAGGATCGAATTGTATCGTCAATCGTAAGCGCTTAGCCGATCCCTTCTGCCGAAAATTTTCTGATTATGCGAAGAAGCCCTTGCTTTCGAGGCTGGCTATATGACCAGAGACGTCAAAATGGACGCCCAATTGGGCGTCTCGAAGGAAGGCTACGCGGGACGGATTGAGGTTGCCGGCCCGACGGGGCCGTCGGCGACGCTCTAAGGCGGAGAAGGCTCGGATCGCCGCCGAGAGTCTGACGCCTGACGCCGTCGTGGCCGATATCGCGCGCCGATACGGAGCGACGCGCTGGCAGATCTACGATTGGCGCCGGCGATTTGCCGTGATGAACGACGCGGCGCATGACGGCGCCCGCTTGCTCGAAGTGGCGCAAAGGATCGCCGCTGACGGCGGCGCGAGCCAAGGCCAATGCGGCGCGCTCGAAAGCGCGTTCAGCGGCGGAGACCGTGTTCGCGGCGCAGAAACATCGCTTCGGTCTGTTCGTGCGCAGCATTGGCGCGACGCGCGCCAGGTGAAGATCGGCCTCGCCAACATCGCCTATAATGTGACGCGTTTCATCTGGCTGATGACGCGGCCCCTGGCAGCATGACCGCCTTGCTCGCCGCGAAAGCAGGCGCGCCGCCAACGGCAAAAGCCCGTTTCCCACGTCAATAACCGTCGCACGCGCCGCCCTAATGCCGCTCGTGTCGCCAAAAAACCGTTCTTCGAAGTGTCCGATCGTATCGGTTGCACGAAAGGCGCTTGAGCCTCCAAACTCCACGTCGTGTGCGACGCCTCGCGCGAGCCCCTGGTCATGTTGCTTTGAAAAGGCCTAATGAGCGATCACAAAGGGGCGCGCCTGATGCTCGCAGAATATTTGACATGCGTTTAACCGCTCCTGTAATGCAGGACATGACACTGGATGAAAGGCCGACGGCAAATGTTGCTAATAGAGGATTTTATCGATGAGGCTAAAAGTATTGAGTTACGTGACAAAATTCTCACACTCCCTTTCAGATCTGGTGAGATAACTGTGCCTGATCTACCAGCAAATATTAAAAATAATCTGGAATTAGAACCTGCCGAAGGCAAAGAAATTTCTGAGCACATAAGATCACTTGTATTAAAGAGCGAGGCTGTGGCGAATTATGCATTCACAAGAGATGTTACGTGGCCCATCATAAATCGGTTCGACGAGGGTATGGAATATGGAAATCACACTGACAGCGCACTGATGGGGAAGATTCGCTCCGATATTTCGTTCACTATTTTCCTCGAAAGGCCAGAGAATTATAAGGGTGGCGCGCTCATCTTGGAGCTGCCCGGCGGGCCTTTTCCAGTAGCTATCAAGCCACGCATTGGAAGTATATACTTATACCCTACTGGATGGATCCATCGAGTGAATAAGATAACCAAGGGTCGACGCATTGCTTGTGTAGGCTGGATTGAGAGCCGAATTCGTGACGAAAAACAACGAGAGATAATGAGAGAAATGCGCCTTATATGCAGGCACTATTTTGAAGAGTACGGTTACGATGATACTCTTCTTTTGTTTAATAAAAATATTCAATCACTGATGCGTTTATGGTGCGACTGATCCCAAAGGCTATGAGGGTTGACCGATTACAGAAGCGTCCAGCTTTATTGAGGATTCGGTTGTTGTTAAGTAATTGATGTATTTCTCAGTAGCTATTTATAAAACTAGGCCGTGTGGACGAATTTGCGACTGAAGATCGGTAGGGGATTGAACGAAGCCGCTGATCGCGGCGGGTGCGGCGATGTCTGGTGATTGGCCTCCTGTCTGAGAGGATTTGGGTGTTGCAGCCCACTCTCAAACAGGAGGTTTCCAGACGGCCGAGATGAGCCCTCTGCGCCGTCGCATGCTCGAGGACATGACCGTCCGCAATCTCTCGCCGGCGACCCAGCGATCCTACCTTAACGCCGTTTCGAAGTTCAGCCGCTATTTTGGCAGCTCCCCGGTAAGCGTGATCGGACGACCGCGGATCAGTTGAGGCCGCAACATTTTTTGTATTTTTTGCCTGATCCGCATGGACACGGATCGTTGCGGCCGACTTTTCCGAAGGAGTTGGGTTGGGTCGGCGGGGTGACGCTTATTCCTTTGCCTGGATCGTGATTTTCTACGCGCCATTCGTTGAGCGTCAGGACGAAAGGGCCGATAATACCAACGGTCATAACGCCTGACCTATATGCGCCCAGTCGCGCATTCCGATTGAAGCAATGGTCTTTGGCTGATCGGTGAGCTTTCGCCATGCGTCGCAGGCGGCGTCGATGATAGCGTCGTAGTTCTCGAAGACGCGGTTGGAGAGCCAGTTCTGACGCAGATACTGCCAGACGTTCTCGACCGGGTTCAGCTCTGGCGCGCGCGACGGCAACAGGATCGGCGTGATGTTTTTGGGCATGACGAGCTTTGCCGTCGTGTGCCAGCCGGCGCGGTCGAGCAGCAGGACGGCGTGTGCGCCCTTTTCGACATGGCGCGAGATTTCGTCGAGATGGAGCTGCATCATTTCGGTGTCGACGTAGGGGAGCGCCAGCGCCGCGCCCTTGCCCTTCGCCGGACAGATTGCGCCAAAGAGATAAGCGTTTGCGTAGCGCTGATCAGCGGGCTGACGCGGACGCGTTCCACGCCGCGCCCATTGTCGCACGAGGCCGTTCTTCTGGCCGATGCGGGCTTCGTCCTGGAACCAGATTTCGACGGGCGTTCGCGGGGGCAGATCGGCCAGATGCGCCTTCAGCGTCGCTTCGAAGTTTTTTTATAGGCCTCGACGATCTCGCCGTCCTGCGCGGGATGGCGCGGTCTGGCGCTGATGTGGGAGAAGCCGAGTTTCTTGAGGAGCGCTCCCACATAACGCTCGTGAAAATCGACGCCGAATGTCTCAGCGATGACGCGCTTGAGGTCTACGCGTCGCCAGCGCACGACGCCGTCCCGCTCGCGATCCGGTCCCGCCTCGACGATCTTGGCAAATGTGGCCAACTGCTCCGCCGACAGGCGCGATTTCGGACCATCCGTCCAATTGTCGAAGAGACCTTCCGGGCCAGCGGCGTTGAAGCGATGCACCCAATCGCGCAGCGTCTGCCGATCCATCCCGCCAATCCTCGCGGCCTCGCCGCGGTCCTTGCCGTCGCGGACCGCCGCCAGCGACAAAAGCCGCCGGCTCTGATTGACGTCCTTCGAACGCCGGGCCAAAGCCCGCAGCTGCTCGGCCGAGAAATCCTCTCGTAATTTCACCGCTGCTGGCATGGCGCGAATCTCCTTCGCGCCAAATGAGTCAGAAAATTCGCGCCGGGGGAATCCCCCGTGAGTCAGCCCGCATAGCCATTGGTATAAGACATGCGCCTCGATCAGACGCCGCAGCGGATCGAGCGTCGCACAAATGGAGCCGATCGCGTCGGCTTTGGTCGACAGCGCGATCGGCGCGCCCTCAAGCGCATAACGCTCCGCCTGACGGTTCAGGGGCTGATGCTGGCCAAAACTTCTCGAAGGCGATCATCGCCAAAAGGCTCGGCCCGGCCCAGCCGCGCGCGACGACATGGAACGGCGCCGGCGCTTGCGTGATCTTCTCGAAAGAACTTCTCCCGCACGGTCGCGTCTGCGTCACGTCTTCGCCGAGCTTGCGCAGGCGCGCGCCCCCGCAGCAGGCGCAGGTCGTCGGCGTTTCGATCACGACGTGCTCGCGCGGCAGATGCTCGGGAAACCTATTGCGCTCCGGCCGTTTGCGTGCGAAGCTGGCGACGCTCGTCGTTTTCGCCGCGGCCCGTTCCGCCGCGAGTTCATCTTCCGTCCCGCTCGCTGCCAGCCGACGATCCGGCGCGCGAACGTGTCGATGACGAAGGTGACATAGACGAAGCCCCGCCAGGTGGCGGCGTAGTGAAGTCGGACACCCACAACTCATTCGGCCGATCCGCCACGAATTGCCGGTTGACCTTGTCGAGCGGACAGGGCACCGCTGTGTCGCTTACCGTCGTTTTGATAGACTTGCCGCGCACCACGCCCTGCAGGCCCATGGCTCGCATCAGCCGCTCGATCGTGCAGCGCGCCACTGTCTCGCCTTCCCGGATCAATTGTCGCCAGACCTTTCGCGCGCCATTGATGCCGAAGTTCTCGTCGAAGACGCGCCGGATTTTTTCGCAGAGCGCGGCGTCGCGCCTGGCGCAGGGCGATAACCGCGCGGGATCGCGGCGGCCCGCGGCCCGCGCGTGGTAAGTGGAAGGGGCGATCGGCAACACCGTGCAGATGGGCTCGACCCCGTGCGCCTCGCGATGATCGTCGATGAAAGCGATCATGGCCTGAACCGGCGGTCGAGCTCCGCCTGCGCAAAATACGCCTTACGCAAAATCTCGTTGGCCTGGCGCAGCTCGCGGTTCTCCCATTCCGCTTGCCGCATCCAGCGCCGCAAACTCTCTCCCGTGCAGCCGATCTTCGAGGCGATCGACAAAATCGCCTCCCATTCCGAGCCATAGTCCCCCTGGTGCTCCCGCACCATCCGCACCGCACGATCCCATACATCAGGGGAAAAGCTCTTCGACGTCTTCTTCGTTTCCATGGCCCCAATCTCTCAAGAGTTGGAGCCTTCGGCAAACCCGGGGCGGTTGAGATCGGCTCTGAGATTCCCCTTTCCTCAACCAGCAATCTGTCTCGAAGGCGCTGAGCGGGATGTTACACCTCCGAATCGACGCTCGCGACGAGTATATTCACCGATTGCCGCGTCGAACGCCTCCTTGTTAAAGTCTCGCCAATTGATAGGCAGGAAGACGAATTCTGCATAAGCTGACTGCCATAAAAAGAAATTCGACAACCACTGCTTGCGCGAAATACGAATTATAAGATCCGGATCAGGAATGCCAGCCGTTTCGAGGCTCATGCCAATCTTGTTGGCATCGACTTCAGCTGGATCGAGGCGGCCCTCGGCAACTTGCCCCGCAAGGGAGCGGATGGCCGCCACTATATCCTCCCGAGCTTCATATTCTAAGGCAAGTAGCAATGTCATTCCAGTGTTTCGAGCAGTTGCTTCCACGCTTTCGCGGAGAAATTTAGCTTCGCTGGAGGAAATGTCCGACGGCGTTCCGATAATCTTTATGCGCACATTCCGAGCCCGCACCTCGGGGAGATTCTCGCGAATAAACTGATTTAGTATCTCCATGCACAACGCACAATCCTCCCGCGGGGTCATCGGCAATCTAAAAGGGGACAAATGGATCGTCAGATATGATATACTGAGCAAAAGCGCGGCACGGACGGCTTCGCGCACGGCTTGAGCCGGGTGCTGATGCTGCTCATTGTTCAAACAATCGGGATCCGCCAAATCTGAGAGGCGGTCCATAACGAGGGCGACGTGACGCACTTCCCGGCGCGTGTCACGACTTTGAAATCTAATCTTACTTAGTTGGATGTTACCATTCATGCTGAAGGGCCTCTCACGCTCGCTTGATCGTCAACCGACTGGGTCCAAAGGCCAGATTACCATGCTTGCGTGGAGCGCCGAGACGCTTGGCCAACCCGTCCGCCAAGGTAATGATCAATAAAGATTACCGGTCGCGATTTGCCCGCGGACTTTTGATGGTCTGAGAGAACCAATTACGCCAACCGCGAGAACGCCGATTGTGCTCATCAGAATGGCCAGTTCCACTCATGCCTTTATCCCAGCGCCTGTCCGCCACGCTGGGGGGCGCACTGACTTCGGAAGGATCTCTATTATCGAGAATTGCCTGCGGGCGGACAAGTACGAGTTCTTCCGCCTCCTGTTCGCCGAGCCACGTCGCCGCAACAGCCCGGCCTTCCGCCAGATCGGGTCGACGGCGACGCGCCCCATGGGCATCGGTCGCGAGAATATTCACAAGACCTTCATTCAGCATCCGCTCCGCCCAATACTTGGGCCTCCTGCCAAAAGCGCCGGTCAACGATCCAGATGTTACTTGCATCCAGGTGCCGGCGCGGGACAATTCTTTGAATACCGCATAATGCGTCTCGATCCACGTTAGCCTTTCAGGATGGGTCAAAATGGGCACAAAACCTCCGCCCAAGATATCGAAGAAAAAATTTTCAATCCTAGGCAGAGGGACGTGATGTGGAGGCTCGACGAGCACATATCGAGAACCCGCAAGCGACGGAATCCTTTTTTCGCGAAGTCCTGCTACCATGTTAGGAACCACATGGGCGTCGGCGCCGGCAACCAGCCGCAGCGAAATCCCTTTTTCGTCCAGCCGGCGCTGAAGCTCGATCGTTGCAAGAAGAATTTGTGGACCTGTGTTGTTGTACACGCCGGGCAAAATATGCGGCGTACAGGCCTGAACCGTGACCCCACTAGCCTCCGCGATACGGGCCATTTCGATGGAAATGTCGAGATGGGCCGCCCCGTCGTCAATTCCCGGTAGAATATGTGAGTGGAGGTCGATCATACGTTTCATTAATAACATTAAATTGCGACCGCAAGAAATGTATTGAGCGTTTTTGGCGAATTTCGGAGGCGAGTAGTCCTTATCAGCCCGTTGACGAAGTCGGTTTCGGCTGATTCTGTTCGAGCATTCGAGCGCTCAACCACCCGGCACAGCTCGATCGGCTGCTGCCAGTCACGACTGTTGCGTGCGAAGCGCGACACCTCGCGCGCGCAAACGGCGCCAGCTTTTCCGAGGCACACTTGTGCGACCATTCGCTCGAGGCCGGCGCGCTCGGCGCCGCCCGCAGCCGAACTGCCGAGATCGTCATCGATGATCTCGATGTCTGACCAGCCAAGCATCTTCAGCCGGTCTCGCATGGCGTATTGCAGCGTGCTGCTCTCGCGGTTGTGCAGAACCTGATGGGCCGAAGGCGTACATAGAGCAGCGCCTTGCGCTCCAGGTGATGGGGACTGACTTTGTCAGAGGTCATGGCCGGCACCGTCGGTCGTGCCCCCAGTGATGGTGTAGCTGGTTGGGAGCAAGCCGCTCGCGACGCGCGCTTTTTTTCATAGCGCCGTAGTGGTAGGCCCCCATCGGGTGATCCAGTTCGGATGTTGGTTTAAGAGCGGCATTTGGACCAGCGGCTGAGCGCCCGGCGGAGCTGGCTGGGGTTGCGCAGCCGGGCGCTCGGGGAACAGAACCGCCAGGGCTGGCGGCCGATGGCCACACATTGTAATTAGCGGGTGGACCGCTGAAAACGACGTGTTCTTAATGCTTTGACAAAGGCGAGAGTAGAAAAGTAGGGGTTTAGTAGGGCGCAAGCCTGAATTGTGCCGCAATAGCTCAGCTGGTAGAGCCCATCATTCGTAATGATGGGGTCAGGGGTTCGAATCCCTCTTGCGCACCAAAAAAATCAATAATTTATATTTAAAATTTCACCGGCGTGACATCCTATTCATCGATATGTCGCCACTATGTCGCCACCGGAGCGAAATTGCCCGGCACCCTTTGATGAACGCCGATTTTTGTGGTTAGGAATGGGCGCGCCTTGAGTTGGAGTTCCGGATTCGCGGCATGCATAATGCAAGCTATCTTTGGCCTGCATTACCTCGAATAACCCGACATTTGGTCGCTGGGGGGCGATCGCGTGTCGAGGGGCAAGACGCCGATCGAGCTTTCGTGAAGAGACGCTGGGCAAAATTGATGCGCGAGATTTTGCAACACTTCGCCGAGGTTCCGCTTGAAGCCGTCCCCGATGGCACGCTGCTGCTCACCGAAGGCGAACTGAGCGGCCGCGTCTATGCACTCGCGGAGGGGCAGCTCGAAGTACTGCGCGGCGACACGCGAGTCGCCATTCTTGACGAGCCAGGCTCGATTGTCGGGGAAATGTCCGTTCTGCTTGTCGCGCCCCACACCGCTACGGTGCGCGCACTCGGCGACGCGAAGGTACATGCGGTCGAGAACGCCCCTGCTTTTTTTGAATCGCGTCCGGAACTGTCCTGGCTTCTAGCACAGCTGCTCGCACGGCGGCTCAATGCCGGCACGACCTATCTCGTTGATCTGAAGCGCCAATTCGCCGGGTATGGCAATCACCTCGAAATGGTCGGGGAAGTGCTGGAAAGCCTTATGCATCAGCAAGAACGTCACTTTTACCCCGGTTCCGACCGCGAACCTGGCATCGACTAGCAGCGCAACGTCAAGGCGCCGGTTCGAACCAATTGGGTAAGGCATGCAGGGACGGAATCGGCCGGGGAAGCGGCGCGTCGAGCCGCACGGACTGGGCCCCCATCGCTGAAATCCAAAGCGCTTCCCCGATCGCGGTGTCAATCACAATATAGGCGGGCGGCGAGCCATACTGGCGACCCGAGTTGAAAATCCAAGTCGATCCGACGCGGTCGGCCCAAGAGCCATTCTCGACGAATGGGGATTGGTGGACATGGCCAGAGATGACGACGTCCGGTGAATATTGCGCGATCCAGTCCGTCAGTTCCGTATCGCCGAAACTCTGTTTGCCCGACCAACTTGTCTGAGAATCACGTGGCGGCGCGTGATGCGCCCAGATCCAACGCCGTGTAGCGCGCCGCGTGGCGTCAGCGGAAAGTTGTGCAATCAACCGCTCCTTCACCGATGGACCGTCCCACCAGGGAAACACCGAATAGAGCGTGTCCCCAATCACGAGGGCGTCGCCGTCACACGCGATGCCGAGCTTATGCAGCCGCTCGATCCAGCGCGCAACCTTCTCACCAGATTCAGAACGAAAGTCGAGGTCATGATTGCCGGAGCAGAAAATGAGCTGTGTTTTATCGGCGACGCGCTGCAGATACTTCTGGACGACGAGCGTTTGTGCGCTGAAGTCCACCATAGAGCCGACGTCCAAGGCGTCGCCGGCGAAGACGATCAGGTCGTATCTCGGCGCAACGCTCGTCAACCAGTCGAACTGAGGAAGCGCGTAATGCAGATCGGAAACGACGAGACAGCGCATCGAGATGTTCCGTTTACGAGACCGGTGCAGCCAGCGGCTGAAAAGATTACGTGTGGTTGAATGGAGGGCAATGATACGCTCGCTCTGGGGAATGCGGGAATTTGGTCGTTGGTCCTTACGCCATGCTTGCCGAAATACACCCGCTTTTGAATTCCAGATGGTCGCTGGTAAGGCGATGCATTTCCCGTATTGCCGGCAAGAACCAGGCGACGATAACCCTATGTCAGATTGCCAGCAACTCAGGCGTGGTTGGTCCTGTCGAGGCTTACCGAAGAATGCCCCTCCTGCCGGCGAGCATTTTCTGGTCTGACCTCTGAAAGCGATCCTCCTTGAATTCGGCGCTTAAGCCTTTGAGCGAAACGGCACAAGCCCGTAGGAGATTGTCGCGAAGCTTCGTCAGCTTTTGAGGGCGGCGAGACAATCACAGACGGTCTCGACCATTTCGTAACGTGCCAAGCTTTAGAGCTGGCCCCGCAAATTCGGACAGTGAGATGAGTGGATTTTCTGCCTGACGGCGGCGAGGATTCTCGCTGCGAATCAGGAGCATTCGATGACGAAGAGGAGCCGCCGGACGCATTCTCCGGCGTTCAAGGCGAAAGTGGCGTTGGCCGCGATCAAGGGCGAGAAGACGCTGGCCGAACTGGCGCAAGCAGTTCGACGTGCATCCGAACCAGATCACGACGTGGAAGAGCCAGCTTCTGGAAGGCGCGGCGGGCGTGTTCGGGCAGGAGAAGGCGGAGCCGAAAGAGGCGGCCGTGGATTTGAAGTCGCTTCACGCCAAGATTGGCGAGCTGACCCTGGCCAATGATTTTTTAGAGGGCGCGCTCAGCAAAGCCGGCCTGCTGAGCGCAAAGCGATGATCGATCGCAGCCACGCCTTCCCGATCAAAGAACAAGCCAGGATGCTCGGCCTTTCGCGGAGCACGGTCTATTACAAGTCTCGGCCGGTGTCGGCCGAGGACCTGAAGCTGATGCGGCGTCTCGACGAACTGCATCTCGATTATCCCTTCGCCGGAGCGCGGATGCTGCGGGATCTGTTGCGGCGCGAGGGCGCCGTCGTCGGCCGCCGGCATGTCGCGACGCTGATGAAGCGGATGGGGATCGAGGCGATCTACCGGCGGCCGAATACGAGCAAGCCGGCGGCCGGCCACAAGATCTACCCGTATCTTCTGCGTGGCGGGCCGGATCATGTCTGGGCGATGGACATCAGCTACGATGCGGCGCGGATTCGTCTATCTCGCGGCGGTCGTCGACGTGGCGAGCCGCCGCGTCCTTTCGCATCGCGTGTCGATCACGATGGAGGCGGCGTTCTGCGTCGAGGCGCTTGAGGAGGCGCTGGCGAAACACGGCAAGCCCGAGATTTTCAACACGGATCAGGGGAGCCAGTTCACCAGCCTCGACTTCACGAGCGTGCTGCTGGATGCGAAGGTCATGATCAGCATGGACGGCAAGGGCGCCTGGCGCGACAATGTCTTCGTCGAGCGGCTGTGGCGCAGCGTCAAATACGAGGAGGTCTATCTGCGCGCCTACGACACTGTGTCCGAAGCGCGTGCGTCGATTGGCCGGTATCTGACCTTTTACAACGGGCGGCGCCCACACTCATCGCTTGACGGGCGCACGCCCGACGAGGCCTACTTCGGCAAACAGGAAACGGCCATGGCAGCATGACTGTCGCCTTCGGTTTTGTCGCAGCTCTGGTCGGGCTACGCCCTCCCGACGCCGCGACAAAACCGAAACGCCCCGCGTTCAGCAAACCCCGGCAGAGATCCACTTAAAATTCGCGGGGAGCTGTCCAAACAACCGGGGCTAGCTCTCTTTCTTGGCTGAATTATAGAACTAACCGCCGTCGGTTAGTTTCAAACTTCCCGGCGCCGGGAAGTTCGCCTCGCGCTTGTGCGCAAGCGATATGCCCTCCGCTCGAAAACATGTGGTCATGCCCTCGATTGCCAAGCGTAACAATTCTTTCGAGGGCGGATGTCGCAAATGGAGGCTCTGCGTTTTCAAGGTTCAGCGTCTTTTCCAGCATTTCGCGAGCCTGCCGCATCGCGAGCTCTAACCTTCGTCTCTTTAATTAAGTCCGCGAGCTGCTTTCTGAGAACGCGCCCATGAATTTGCCGACCGTCGTATTCTTCGCGGTCAAGGCGTGCGACGATATCACCGACCCTTCTGCAATCTCCGGAGCGAGCAAGTTCGAACGCTCGCTCGATTGTTGTCTTGTCGGCATCCATGGCAGTTATGGCTGCCTAGCGCCGTTGTATAGGGCGTCGATACGCCCGCCACTACTTCGAAGTGCGCGCGTCCGATCCATCGGGGTGCGTGACCAAAATGCTGTATCCCATCTTGAAGGTCTCACAGCCAATCGTGGATGGCGCGCTCGGACTATCCGGTCTTCGCGGCTCATAGCGCAGCGAAGGCGAGCGACCGGCGATCTGGCGCTGAAGTAGTGGGGCGTCTTCGCGCCCTTCGCGCCTGTCCACTCATAGAAGCCGGGTGCCGGAATGACGCAGCGGCGGCTCTTGAACGCCGATCGGAACATCGGCTTTTCGGCGACCGTTTCGGCGCGAGCGTTGAACGTCGAAGGAAGGTCGCGCAGCGGTTTTTTCCACCATGACGGCACAAGCCCCCATCGCATCGGCACAAGCTCATTGCCGCCCGCCGAAGGTCGGATACTTCGATCCTAGTCGTCAGGGCCATGTTGTAGCGCGGCTGGAGATTGCGCGGCTGGCCGATCAGGTCGGCGAGGCGCTGGAGCTCTTCCCAAGAGAGATGCTGTGCGAAGCGACCGCACATTACCTCGGCTCTCACTCCCGGAGCGCGTCGTAGACCTCTTTGAAGCCGTCGAGAGTCAATATGTGCCGAAGTCCCTCGCCGGGCTTGAGGTAGGTCGTTACTAGAATAGTTTTGCCGCTGAGCATTTTGTTTTTCAGGTCGTCGCTGATTGGCCCTTCAGCAGCACAGGTAATCTGTATAAGTTTTGACTTAATCTGACGGACGGTGTTTTCAGCCACGCATGTGAGCCGTGGCGGGGGCGGAGTTGGTCGGGGTAGCGCAGCCCCCGCCACGGCGTCTCCAGGAGACACCGAAATGACCCAGGAACAGAAAATCATCCGCGCCAAGGCAGGCCTGCTCGAGCTGGCCAAGCAGCTCGGCAACGTCAGCCAAGCTTGCAAAATCATGGGTTACAGCCGCGACAGCTTTTATCGCTTCAAGGACCTTTATGACAAAGGCGGCGAACAGGCGCTGCAGGAACTGTCTCGCCGCAAGCCGTTGCTGAAGAACCGGGTCGCGCCCGAGACCGAGGCGGCGGTCGTCGCCATGGCGATCGACCAGCCGGCCTGGGGGCAGACGCGTGTCGCCAACGAACTGGCTAAGAAGGGCGTCAGCGTATCGCCTTTCGGCGTGCGCTCGATCTGGCTGCGCCACGACCTCGCGACCATGAAACACCGGCTGAAGGCGCTCGAAGCCAAGATGGCGCAGGAGCAGTTGATCCTCACCGAGGCGCAGGTCGCCGCCCTGGAAAAAGCCAAGTCCGACAAGGAAGCGCATGGCGAATTCGTTTCCGAATGCCCCGGTTATTGCGGCGCGCAGGACACCTTCTATGTGGGAACCTTGAAAGGCGTCGGCCGCGTCTACCAGCAGACCTTCGTCGACACCTACGCCAAGGTCGGCTTCGCCAAGCTCTATGACCGCAAGACGCCGATCACCGCCGCCGATCTCTTGAACGACCGCGTCATCCCCTTCTACGAGGAGCACGGCATTCCACTGCAACGCGTGCTCACCGATCGCGGAACCGAATATTGCGGCAACCCCGAGCGGCACGAATACGAGCTGTATCTCGCGGTCGAGGACATCGACCATACACGCACCAAGGCGAAGAGCCCGCAAACCAACGGCATCGTCGAACGCTTCCACAAGACCATGCTCGACGAATTCTATCGCATCGCCTTCCGCAAGAGGGTCTATGCGACGATCGATGAGCTGCAGGCCGATCTCGACCTGTGGATGCGCGCGTTCAACGAAATCCGTCCGCATCAGGGCAAATGGTGCTTCGGCAAGACACCGATGCAAACCTTCATTGACGCGTTGCCGCTGGCGCGCGAAAAATCAGGTCATCTTCAGGCCATCGAGGAGAGCAACGCCGCCTGAAACGACATCGGCCAACTCATGCCGTCTGTCAGATCAAATATCAACTTGTACAAATGAATTCGGTCGTGTCCTGCAGAATCAGGATTGGACCTTCGCTAGCCTTGGATCGCGCCGCGGTCGCGGCGAAGTGTCCCGACAACACGCCATGCTCGGTGACGCGGGGATTATCGAAAAATCGATAGGCCGCCTTCGTCGCAGCCCAATCGCCACATGCCGCAGGAACCGGCTTACCAGGGGCGGCTGAAAGTTGCTCCAACAACCGCCGCAAACGACGTTGCAGACGTTTATCCGGAATACTCGCCGCAGCCACCTCGGCATCTTGCCAGCCGGCCTGACCGGTCTCTGATCCAACCTGCATCCATGACGCCCCAGTGATTCGGCGTCACGGACAGAATCACGCCCGATTCAGATCGGGCAAGCCCCTCCGGAGATGTGGGTAATTGAAAGCTACACCGGATGGCTACGTCCAGATCGAAAAATCCCGGCTGCTGCCCCATCGCGATTCTCCCCGCGCCGCGACAGACAGCGAATCACGCCGCCGCAAAAACCGGGAGGTTTTTCGAGGCGTCCGCTCGGCGAAAGGTAAGCGGCACGAGGACACCCTTGGTCCCGCGGCGCCGGCGGGGGTTACACTTTTTTCTGGTATCTGTTCGGCATCCAGAACTGGCGCATGGCTTCTACGACGGCCGGGATGTCACGCCACGCATTTTGAGTGAAGGACCGCGTGCCTGGACCGCGCCGCTCGGGCGCGAGAACTGGGCGACCGGACGGGTCGACGCAATGGAACAGGATCGGCAGCAGCAACCTATGCTCGATGATGTTTGGGTTCATCAAGCGGGACCATGTGAGCAGCCGGAGGTTCATGACGGCATAGAACCCCATGCACCAGGGCTGTGCGTCGATTTCGCCATCCGGCTTGCGCTCGAATAGAGGCTCGAAGCTTTCGGGCTTCGTGGACAACGTGTTGCTGATTGCGTTGTGCCGCATAAGCGTGGCGGCAATCGCAGAGAACTCTTCAGTGTCGTGATTGAACGCGTCCGCATCGACGCCGAGCAGAGGACAAACCCACTCCTCGGGATTCATCGAGATCGGACCGGCGACAACCGCGGCTACGGCGCCGTCGAGCATCGACAGCGATGTCGCCTGGGGACGGCGAAGCGATGTTGATCGGGCGCGTTCGCTGATCCAAAGGCCGAGCCGATCGAACGGCATGGCGTAATCGGCCATCGTCTTGACAGACTTGGTCGCCCTCGCCGCCTTTCGCCTGTTTCCCACTGTCATGCCGCTACCTTCTCGGCCTCGCGCGCGGCTTTCCAATTCCAAACGAGGAGTTCGTGAAGCTGATGATTTTTCGTCGCGCCAGATACCATGCGCTCGAGGATGTCGGCCAAATAGGTCTCGGGATCGACGCCGTGGAGTTTGGCCGTGTTGAGAAGCGAGGCGAGGATCGCCCAGGTCTCCCCACCGCCCTCGTCGCCACAGAACAAGCTGTTCTTTTTTCCGATGCTGATCGGTCGGATCGAGCGCTCGACGACGTTGGTGTCCGGCTCCAGCCGTCCATCCTCGAGGAACAACGTCAGACCCGCCCAGCGTTCGAGCGCGTAGTCGATTGCTCCGATGAGTTTCGACTGGCGTGATATGCCGTCCTTGGTCGCTTCGAGGCGCGCCTTTAATGTATCCATCAGCGGCTTCGTCTCGGACTGCCGGACCGCGCGGCGCTGGTCGGCGTCAAGGCCGCGGATCCGTTCCTCGATCGCGTAGACGGCGCCGATGCGCTCTATGACGTCTTTCGCGAAGGGCGAGTTCGTCGTCTTGTAGACGTCCACGAAGTTTCTGCGTGCGTGAACGAGACAAAACGCTAGGCGGATTTTCCCCGACGCCTTCTTGTCCCCGGCCAGCGAGGCGTAGGCCGCATAGCCGTCGACCTGCAGCACGCCCTCGAAGCCCGCGAGTTGCGTAAGGATCTCCTTCTTGCCTCGGCCGCCCGCGAACACATAGGCGATGGCCGGCGGCGCCGGTCCGTTCCAGGATCGATCATCCGTGGCGTGTGCCCAGAACTGGCAGATCTTTGTTCGCCCTCGCCCAGGATCCAGAACCCGCACGGGCGTCTCGTCGCAAAACAGGCGAGGATGGCTGTGCATGGCGGCAAGCTGCAAGCTGTACAGGCCTTTCACCGTCCATGCCGCCTGCTTCATCCACCGAGCCAGCGTCTGACGGTCGATCTTGACGCCGTGCCCGGCAAGGATCTGCGCCTGGCGATACAGCGTCGAGCCCCACGCGAACTTCGCCGCGGCGATCCAGGCGACGAGCGCTGTCGAGGCCATGCCGCCTTCGACCAGACGTGCGCGCGCCTTGGCTTGAACAACCGCGCCTTCGCAAGTCCGACACGCGTATTTGGGGCGGATCGTGCGAAGCACGCGAAGCACGGACGGAACTCTGTCGAGCGCTTCGCTGACATCTTCGCCGATGCGGTGCAGCGCGCCAGCGCAGCACCGACATGTCGTCGTTTCCGGCTCGATCACCAGTTCGCAGCGCGGCAGATGCTTCGGCAAGGCGCCAATGTTGCGTTTGGCCTTTCGACGCGGCTTTGCCGGGCTTGGCCTCTCGTCATCATCGTTGGCCGCGCGCGGCGCGGCGCTCGCGTCGTCCAAAAGATCGAGTGCGGACTGTTCGGCGCCGATCACGGCCGAGCGCTCCGAGCGCACGCCAAAAATCAATTTCGTCAGCGTCGCGACCGTTGCTCGCAAGCTCTCGATTTCGCCATCGAAGGCAAGCACCAGTTCGGTCAGAAGCGCCGGGTCTTTGGGCAGGTCTTCGGGGCGGAGCGCCATGAAAATAAGATAGCAAAAGACGCGCTGAATCGCCAGTAAAACCGGGCGTTTCAAGCAGTTTTTGTCGGCCGGTTCACGGTTCGCGGCGCTATCCGGATCCACTCGCTGAGACCGTCGAACAGCATCGTAAATTGCGTCGGCGTCAGCCGCATCGTTCCCGCGCCGATCGGCGGCCACGTGAAACGGCCCTCCTCGAGCCACTTCGTCGCCAGAATCATTCCGGATCCGTCGAAAACCAGAAATTTCAGCTTGTCCGCGCGTTTTGACCGGAACACAAAGACGTCGCCGCTATAGGGACTGCCTTGCAGACCCTCCGCGACCAATGCGACGAGGCCATGTACGCCACGACGGAAGTCTACCGGCGCCGTCGCCACGAACACGCGAACTTCCGATCCGAACGAGATCACCGCGCAGACCTCAGCGCCGCAACGACATTCCTCAGTGTCGCGACATCGGCGCCCAGCGGCACGCGCACCCGCGCGTCGGCGAATTCGATTTCGATCCTCGCGGCCACGTCGACGCCGGGGTCTCCTTCCGCCATACAGCTTCGCGTCCCCTCGATCCGCACCTGCGCGAACGCCGACGCGCCACACGACGCTTCACGCGCTTGCCGCCGCCACACGGTCAGCAACCCACGGCTCACCCCGTTGCGCCGCGCGACCTCCGATATGTTGGCGTCGGGATCGGCGCTCTCCGCGACAATCCGCGCCTTCTCCTCCTCGCTCCAATCGCGCCGTCGTCGACCACCCGTGATCACCTCGACGCGTCGGTACGAGTCGGCATCATGCCTGGCTTGATGCATGGAATTTGCGACCTCCCGCCAATAGAACGCGGCGAGTCTCGCTTATCGCGCGGAAAAATGCGAGGTGGGGCGATCGTACCGCTTACGGCGAAAGCGTCGACTGGCTCTACGACGTCGCCAATGAAATGGAAACGGAGGACGGCGTCTTCTGGGTCTACGGCGTCGGCGATGACGGCGTCATGGCCTTCACCGACTTCGGCATCGAAAATCTCGTCGAGCTCATCAAAATCCACAAAGACCTAAAGTCCCGCCCCCAGCGTTGACGCCTCGTTGCCAGACCCCTGCGGCCCACGCCGGATGCTTACCACGCTTCGGGCGACGAACGCCTCGCTTGCAGCGCCGCGATGTATAGGACGGGCTAAGCTCGAAGTCTTCCTGCGCGCCCAGGCCGCGCGCGTCTGTCGGGGCGCAGCGATATGGCCAAGGCGGTCGCCTGTCTTCTCAACCATTGGGACGGGCTGACGCTGTTCCCGGAGGACGGCCGCGTCGAGATAGATACGAACTTGGTCGAAAACCAAATCAGTTGCAATCCGCCCGGGTCACATTAGAGATAACAAGTGATCTTTTAACCGCAAAGAAAATTGAACAATGGGTAGAGTTGGGTTATTATGGCCACCCGTTGTAAATATGGATGATCCCGCGACATATAAGTTATCAGAACCGAACACCTTGCAATTTTTATCTACAACTCCATATTTAGAAGAAATTGACATGCGCGTCCCTCCCATATGATGATATCCAGCAAGTTCATCATTCAGCGGATACTCTCCATCATCTAGCATCCAGGCGTCCAGTTGAATGCGCCCCAAATTATTTCCCATAATCAACTTATTAAACGCGTCGACCGATTCCACAATTGTTCTCCTATCAAGTTCATTCTTTTTCCATAATAAATTAACGCGGGGAATCCCGAAGCGGTCGCGAGCTTCACTGAGCGACACCTGATTCGATATTTCAGGGGCTTGCTCCCAAGCCGCTTTGAATGTCACTGCACAAACAAGTTTTTTGTTAGCCAATGAGGCCATTCTCTCGCCTAGCGCTGGCGCGACACACATTAGCTCTCGAATAATTTTTTTTGTTCCCTCGAAGCGTTGAGTCTCAAGTCGAAACCCGCAGTTGAAGATCTGCCGGTTTATTTGAGCTTCAGCAGTCAACGAGTAAAAATTATTATCGGACATAGCCCTGTCAACGATTGCTCGCCCAAGCGTAAAGTGTGGATGCTCCATCCAATATTTTCCGATAGGCGTAAAGTCATCGAAGAGCGTATTGCCATAGAGTTTTGCTAGCCAGAGCAATAAACGAGAATTTTCAATTCCGCCCATCGCCAAAACGAATTTCTTGGCATTTATCGTAATTAACGCCGCGTTTTCGCGATTTTGAGAGCAGCGACGCATCGTTTCGTGCGCGGCGCGCGTTTTGGGACTGTGCGCTGGGTTTGAGGGCGTCGCTTGGCGCCCATTCTTCGGCGTCAGGCGGCGGCGGTTCGTTGGAGAAAGACCAGCCGCTTGAAGTTGTAAACGAGGTTCGCCATGCCGATTTTCACTTTGGCTCTGGCGATCCCGATCGTGCGGATAAAGAGCCCCATTCGATCCTTCTGCTCGGCGAAGACGTGCTCGACGCGCGAGCGGACTTTCGACTTTTCCGCATTGGCGCGGCGCATGGCTTCGGGCATCGGCTTGCCCTTCGGCTTCTTTCGATGAACGCGGCTGACAAAGCCGTTCTTCTCCATGAACGTCTCATTAGCCGCCGAACGATAGGCCGTGTCTGCCCAAACGCTCGATGCCGTGTTGGTCTTATCGAGCAAGCCGTCGCGCAGCCGCGCGCCCTCATAAGCGGCGGCGTCGGTCGCCGACCATGTGCGGATGAAGCCGAAGCCGCGGTCGATCGAGATGTGGTTTTGATAGCCAAACAATGGGATCGCGATGTCGCAGGGCGGCGTCGAGCCGTCCTCTTTCGTCTTCGCCTTGGTGAACTTCACCGTCCAGCGCGCGTCGCGATCTTTCTGGCGCAACTTGGCGGGCTTCGCTTTCCAGTCCTCGGGAATGCAGCCTTCTTTAATGGCCTGCTTCTCTTCCTGCGTGTTGCGCTGCCGCGGCGCGGCGACGAGAGTCGCGTCTATGATCTGTCCGGCCATGGCGATGAAGCCAGACGCCCGCAGCGCTGTGTCGAAGCGCGCGAACAAAGATTCGATCGCGCCAGCTCTGGTGAGTTTTTCCCGGAACAGCCAAATCGTGCGCGCGTCCGGAACCCGATCAGCAAGCGACAGCCCCAGAAACCGCATGAACGACATGCGGTCGTTGATCAGAAACTCGGCGCGCTCGTCCGAGAGATTGTCCATCGCCGCAATGACGAGGATCTTGAACATCATCACCGGATCGAACGGCGGCCGGCCGCCCTGCGACCCGTCGCAATAGCCAAGGGCTGCAACGAGATCGGCGCGGAACATCTCAAAATCCACCGCCGCCGCGAAGGCTTCCAGATGATCGCCAAGACCGCTCAGCCGCTTCAAACGCTCGTCGACATCAAAAAATCCCGCCTGACCGCTCATCGACTCGCCTCCGATCCCTTCCGCCAAAGGGAATCAGAAACCGGCCCCCGCCGCCAGTTTTTAGAAGCGTCCACCTTGTCGTCTCGAATGATACGCGCACTTGCAACAGAGGACGATCCGATCCGTGCGCCGGGCCATGTGCGCCTCCATCGGCTTAAGGCGTGACGACACGCCGCCGAACGCGCATCACCCCTCCCCCCTTTTGCTCGAAACTGTCTGCGACAAATCGACTCGCTGTCGCGGAACTCTCTGGCTCTAGCCGACAAGGACGGCCCCTTCCAACCGTTCGGGCAACGGATGTCGTCGGCGAAGAGATGCTTGACCCACGGCCAGCGCTTGCGAATGGCGTCGAGGAATATGCTGCGCGCCTGCGGAGTAGGAAAATATCCGCAGATTGACCATGAGCAGCCGTCCTCCGTATCCACCACAATGTGGCAGCGCCCTTTGATTTTCTTGCCCGGCGTCGTAACCTCGCGCTTGCGCCGCCTGGGCCTTGACCGATTGGCTGTCGATGACGCCAGCCGAGGGGCTCGCCGCGCGGCCGGCGCGTTCGCGGTCGATCATCAGCGCCACATCGTGAATGGTTTCGAACAGAAAGCGGCGCATGAAGCGGCAAAACCACCAGTAGACGGTTTGCCAAGGCGGAAAATCTTCGGCAGCATACGCCAACCGCAGCCGGCGCGAGCGATATAGCGGATGGCGTTCAAAACCTCGCGCAGGTCGACCGAGGGCTTGCGCCTTCTGCGCGCCGGCGAGGGAAGGAACAGCTCAACGCGCTCCCACTCTATCGGTCAAATCCGTCGGACAACGCATGGTCTTCTTCTCAAGGGCGGCCATCTTGGCGCGCTTCGCTCGGGTCCACATCCCAAGCTTGAGTCATGTCGCCAATGCGCCTTCAACGGTCTCTAAGATTAGAGACTTGATTATTTCTATCTGTTTAAAGAGCCGCAGTAAGTGTTGGCCGTATTTCCGCTTCTCTTCCAAGTTCTCTTCGCCCTTAGCAGCGTGTTGACGAAGTCTCGGTCGCCTGATTCTGTCTGAAGAACAAAAACTCTCGACGGACTGCGTCGATGGCGATGGGGCGTGAGGGCGAAGTCCAGGGCGACCTCATGATAAGTTGGGGGGAGATGCCGCGTTCGCCAGGCCATGTGTTTTACGACGGTCTCCAGAAGCTTTTGGCTGAAGCCGGCTTCGACGCTTTCGTCGAGGAGGTATGCAAGCCGTATATGCGCCGAGGATGGGCGCTCCGTCGTTGCCGCCTGGCCGTTATTTCCGCATGCATATGATCGGTTATTTCGAAGGGCTCGACAGCGAGCGCGGCATTGTCTGGCGCTGCTCGGATTCTAGATCGCTGGGAGATTTCATTCGGCTCGGCAAGCGCGACAAGGTTCCCGATCATTCCTGGTTGTCGAAGACGCGCAGCCGTCTGCCGCACGAAGTGCACGAGAAGGTGTTCGCCTTCGTCCTGAAGCTCGTCGCCGAGCATGGTCTGGTGAAGGGCGAGCGGCTCGGCGTCGACGGGTCGACGATGGAAGCCAACGCGGCGCTGCGGACGATCGTGCGCCGTGACAATGGCGAAAGCTATCGCGAGATGCTGACGCGGATGGCCAAGGAAAGCGGTGTCGAGACGCCGACGATCGACGACCTGATCCGGCTCGACCGTAAGCGCAAAGGTAAGAAGCTCTCCAACGAAGACTGGACGAGCAAGACCGATCCGGAGGCGAAGATCGCCAAGATGAAGGACGGCTCGACGCATCTCGCCTACAAGCCCGAACATGCGGTCGATCTCGACACGGGCGTGATCGTGGCGGCGCCGATCCACGAGGCCGACAAGGGCGACACGACAACGCTCGATCCCACGCTGAAGGAAGCGGAAAAGAATCTGTCCGCCGTCGGACTTGCGCCGACGCCGGAAGATCCTCGCGATCTCGTCGCCGACAAAGGCTACCATTCGCGCGACGTTCTGAAAGACCTCGACGACGGCCCATGGAAGACGCGCATTTCCGAGTCGCGACCGAGCACGGGCTATTCACGATGGCATGGCGACGACGAGGCGCGAGCGGCGGTCTATGGGAACCGCAACCGGTTGAAGTCGGGTGTCGGCAGGGAGGCCATGCGCAAACGCGGCGAGATCGTCGAGCGCAGCTTCGCCCATGTTCTGGAACGCGGCGGGATGCGCCGCACATGGTTGCGAGGTCGCGAAAACGTTCACAAGCGCTATCTTGTTCATGTCGCGGGCTACAATCTCGGCATTTTAATGCGCGCGCTGTTCGGAGCCGGCACTCCAAGAGAGGCCGCAAGCGCCAAAAACGCACTTTTGCTCGTCATTCAGACCAATGTCGCGATGGCCATTGTCATAGTCGCCGAGATCGACGGCGAAATGGCCTTGCTCGCCATCGTCGCCGCGCCCGAGGCCGATTGATCAAACAGCGACTTCATCACCGCGCTGTTAGGACAACCTTTCGGAATGCTGACCAAGCACACGATAACGTGGTCGCCGATACGAGAGTTGCGCACCGCCGGCAGCACGTCATAACCGGTTCCGATAATGCCGTTTGAGTACATGATCGAAATGCCGCTATTTGGCGTTCCTTCAAGCCGTCCGCCTAGTTGCGCCAAAAGTCGATCGATATCGTCTCTATCGAAGCGCCCCTTATTGCCGGGCTCCCATGACGAATCATGGTGAGCCAACGAGTCTGAGTTCACATAAATTCGCAATGCTCAGGGCTTCAGCTTGGTTGAAACGTAAGAAGACGATGTCCGAAATAGCTGGAAATCGTTGGCACTCCAATCGCAATGCCATGACCGAGAGGCTCCGCCAGCGGGCTAATGAAACCGACGGCTGGAAACGCGTAATAGACGAGCGCCATTGAGACCGCCCAGACCTGAGCGATTCCAGCGAGATTGACAAGGATGAAGAATTTCACCTGACGCTCCAAAGGTTGGTCCGAGGCTGGAAAAACGAAGCGGCGAAACAGCGCAAAGGCGACCGCCATGCCGATCATATAAGCCATAGCGACAGCGGCTGAAAACCCCATCAGGCGTTCGAGGGGAAAACGCGAGAGCCAGTTGACGGCCGCCGCGCATCCGCCGAGAGCGAGGAAGCGCACAAATTGCAGCGCCTCCGCGCGCGCGTTCAGGCTCGTCTCGCCTTGTGGCGTCATTGGCGGCCCTCAAATGTCGAGCTTGTTGAAGATGAAAGTCGGAAGATGGCGGATCAGCAGCATGATCCAACGCCAGAAGGCCGGCGCGTAAACGACGGGGCCGCCGCGTTCTGCCGCCTTGACTATAACCCGCGCCACCGCTTCCGGTTTCGCCCAGAGCAGGCCTCTCTTTTCGAAAGCGGCGGTCATGGGCGTTTTGATAAACCCCGGCTTGACGATGACCGCACGAGCGCCAATCGGAGCGAGCTTATGCGCTATTCCCTCAACGAGGCGGGCCAAGCCGCCCTTACAAGCGCCGTAAATAAAATTCGATCGCCGCCCGCGATCGCCCGCCACCGATCCGATCACGAGCAACGCGCCAGACCGTTGCCGTTCCAGGACGGCGCTTGCCGCCAGGCACCAGGCGACGGCGCTGGCGAAATCGGTCTGAATAAGTTCGCGAACTGCGTCTGGATCGGCTTCGAGGCGTTTTTGCTCGCCGAGCGTCCCATAGGCCAACAACATGATGTCGAGTCCGCCCAGCTTCTTGACCATCGCATCCAATTCGACGTCAGCGTTCAGTTTGGAGCAATCGAGGGCGACCGCGGCGACCTCCACCGCGCCGCGCGTTTTCAAGTCTGAGGCGATCACATCGAGACGGCGCGGATCTCGCGCGACAAGGACGAAGCGCGCGCCCTGCGCCGCCCAAATTCGCGCCGCTGCCTCGGCAATGGCGGAGGCGGCTCCAAGAATGATGATCCCCTTGTTGACGCCTGTCATTCGGCCACTCTGCGCCAGAAGTCAGAGTTCATGATGGGGTCCTTGTGTTCGAGAAATTCACGCCAGCGCGGGAAGGAGCGCCGGAACATCTCAGGCGAAAGCCGTCCATCCTTGGCCGGGTACAGCGCGCCGCCCGCTTCGCTGACAATCACGTCCAAGCGCGACAACAGGTTTAAAGTGTCCACTCCGCGATTGGGAAAGTCGATGGCGAGCGTCACGCCCGGGCGTGGAAATGAAAGCAGACCAGGCGACGCTCGCTCTCCAAAGGTTTTCAGCACCGAAAGAAACGAGGCCTGTCCAGAGCGTGCGATTCCATCAAGCAGACTTGTAATGGCAACCCGCGCCTCATCAGCAGGAATTACGCACTGATATTGGAACATACCACGCCGCCCATAAAGCCTATTCCAATTGAGAAAGGCGTCGAGAGGATAGAAGAATGGCGCGTAATGCTGACGGGCGATTCCAGTCTTCGCTTTGCTCGCTCGAAAATACAATTCATTGAAGGCGGCGACGCTGAACCGGTTGAGGAGGAAGGCCGGTGCGTCGAACGGAACATTTTTCCAAGCCTGATCGTCATGTGGCGTGAAAACCTCGTCCTCGCGCCAATTCGCCCGTGAAAAGATGCCTCGCCCAAAGTTCGCGCCGCGAGAGCTGCAATCTATCCAAGACACCGTGTGCTCGAATTTTCCGACGCTTTCCTCGGCAATGGTCCAAAACTCGTCGAGCCCGACATAGGGGATGATCTCCACGTCAAGATAGGCGCTGCCGATCCTCTGAAGCTGAATTTCCGCCCACTCGATAACGCCGGTTAGACCAATGCCGCCGATCGTTGCCGCAAACAGCCTGGGTTGGTTGTCTTTTGTGACGACATGGCTAGAGCCGTCGCTGCGCAGAAGACCAAAGCAACTGACATGACAACCAAACGAGCCCGCCTGGTGATGATTTTTACCATGGACGTCATTGGCGATCGCGCCGCCTAAGGTCACGAAACGGCTGCCAGGAGTCGTCGGCAAAAACCAGCCGCGGGGAACGGCGAAGGCCAAAATTTGCGACAGAGATGCGCCGGACTCAGCGCGAAGCATTCCCGTCGTCTCATCGAAAGCGATGAGACGATCCAGGCCGCCCATGTTGATTACCGCGCCGCCGCTATTGAGACAGGAGTCGCCGTAAGAGCGACGCAAACCGATCGCAAGACAAGAGGTCGATGCGCTGCCGTCGAGCAGCGCAGGCAATTCATCACAAAAACGTGGCGCAGCGACCTCTTGTAACTGCCGATGAACTCGTCCCCACGACAACACATCATTGCGGCTAATGAAAGGAGTAGGACTCAAGATAAAGCGTCTCGATCACAGGACTGCGGCGATAAAGATCGCGCCCATCGCAGCAGCATAACAGAGGCTCAGCCGATCCTTCAAAGCGAAGGCCACGGGATCGTCACGCAATTGGCCGCGGTGGCACAGCAGCCATACTCGTGCGAGCCAAAGGAAAATGATCACGGCAAAGCCCCAAAGGAAATCCGGGTGTTTGTAGAACCCCTTTGGGAAAGCGTCTTCGATTAGATAGATGACCATGATGAGGACCGCCGCCATCATCGTAGCGACGCCTGTCGCCAACACGAAGGGCGCGTCGCTGGCCTTGTAACCGCGACCTGGCGCAGCCTCTTGCCCATGCGCGGCCATGCGGGTGATTTCGGTTTGCCGTTTTGCCAATGATAGCGACAGGAAAATGAACATCGAAAAAACAATCAGCCATGGAGAAAACGCCACTTCGGTTACGACAACCCCGATGGCTAGGCGCATCGTAAAAAGCGTCGCTAGCAGGAAAACATCGATAATCGGTTCCCGCTTCAGTCGGAAGGAATAAGACAGGCTGAGAGCGAGATAGAGCGCGAGCATTCCGACGCATCCCGCGCCGGCGCCGAGCGCCAGGCCAAGCGCGGCAATGCAGCAGGCGACGATCAGTCCCACACTTAAAGCTATCGGCAGCTCGCCGCTCGCGATCGGCCGATGTTTTTTCGACCAATGTTGACGGTCTTCATGCAAATCCCAAAGATCGTTGAGCAGATAGGTTGCGGAAGCGAGAAGACTAAGAGCCAAGAAGGCCTCTAGTGCATGAATCCATGCGATAAGGTCCATCGCCTTGCCACCGAGAATCAGCGGCACAAAAATGAGCGCATTCTTCGCCCATTGATGCAAGCGTAAGCCGCGCCTTAGCCCATCTAAACCAAGCGCTCGGCGCGGAAACGAGGCCATAATGTCGGCGACCTCGCGAACTCGCAGGAAGAGACGGGGAGATGCGCCAGCGAAGACCGCGCCCAAGGAATGACGCCAGACATGAATGTCGGGATAGGAGTCGCCGGCGTAAATGAAACCATTGGGATAGAGTCGGCGCAGCTCCTCGGCCTTGGCGCGGCCTCGCATGTTTGCGCGACCGTCTGAACTGATGACTTTGGAGATGAACGAAAAACGCTTCTGGATCTTTTCCGCGATGGCTCGATCGGCGGCCGTGGCCAGCACGATCTCGCGGCCAAGTCCCGCTTCGCGTTCGGCAAACTCTTGCAGCGCCAGATTGATCGGGAAGCGATTGATATCTTCTTCCGTAACAACTTCCGCCAACTTTTGCTCTACAACAGCACGCCCTTTGAGTGTCCAAAACCGAACCCGCCACGCCTTCGACCAGTCCCGCTTGAACAGCAATAACAACGCCTCATGGAGCGTGTCAGTTGTGACAAGGGTGCCATCCAAATCAAGAACCAACGGAAGCGCCAATTCACAATTCAATGCTGGAATATCATCTGCTTCGCGACTAACAGCTTGTTTGGACATGCCCACTCCCCCCCCCCAGCTGAACCGCTCGTCTGGCGCTTGACGGTTGAGCTCCTTTGCCAGCGCCGGACGGAAGACCTCGAAGTCGATCAATTCTTTGAGCCGTGTCAGCGGCTCAGCGGCTCGCCGACTTCTGAGAGCTTGTGATGCCGCTCATCAAGATCGAACAAGCTGGGCTGCCGTACCATCGTGATTCCCTCCGCACCCGTACGCCAATTGAACAGCGCCGGCGATGGTCGCGCGAGTTTCTTCGAGGCGTCCGATAGCGCCAATCAACCCGTCGGTGGATTCTGACGCGAAACGCGACAACCTCGAGTCCTTGGTTTCTATGGGAGAGTAGCTCCGGTCACGTCTGCAATCACCGAATTGGCGGGCTTTCAGCCTTGCAGGGTGTTGGGGTTTCGAGCCAGTTCGGCGTATGCAGCTGTCGCACTTCGCGTCAGAATTCCCCATGGACGAGGCGCTTATGGACATCCAGAATCCTCGGAAGCTAAAGTGGGATGAAAAGACGAAGGCATTCTACCGTAAATGGGCCAGCCCCCCCAACGTGAGAATGATATCAAGTAACTGTGCGTACGGCTGCTCAACAGAGCCCCCGACCCACGTCATGACACCCGGTGATATCAGCATCATTGAAACTGTAAATATAGCAAGGTGAACACGAACTGCCTCCATGCTTGTGTCAGCGCTCATATATCTGATTAGGAGTAAGAAGGAAGGAAACGATGTCACGGCGAATACCCTTGTGCCATCTGTAGTAATTAATGTTGCTAGCGCGGGCAGCACAATAGCGCCGCTGGCTATTAAGGCACGAGTAGCATGGCCGCCATTTGAAATCATGTATAAAACTAACACCCACGAAGCTGAAAACCAGCTATAAATCTGAACTGGCCAAGCTTGCAAGAAGCCCCTTAATGAGAGACGTAGCCAACCGCTAACAACGCTAGCTCTCGTGTGAACGTCAACGTTATTGTGTAGATACCATAACTCCAGAATGGCTCGCGCAAATAACATAGACAATACCGATAAGCATATAATCTTGATAAACTCCCTGTCGATAGCGTATGCGCATATCGCTAAAGCAGCAAGCGCAACCAGACCCTGTTCGACGTTCGTAAAACCAAACAAAAGCCCTGAAAGAACGGCTCCACGCCAGTTTCTATCGAAGAGAAGAAGCATGGAGGCTGCAAACATCCAAATGTCGTAATGACCAATTTTGCCAATGGCCACAACCCCAGCCCCGGACCCACAAAGTGCGATCCAAATAAATTGCCGCGTCGAAGCTTCAGGAAATTGGCGTTGAACAAGGCGCCAGGCTAAATAGAAAATGACGCAAACCAAAATAATATGTAGGATACACCATTCCAATTCTGTGTGGATTCCAACGTAATGGGCAATAATAGGGCTAATGATGGAAAGACCCTTGTAATCAGCCAGCGGCGTCGGGAAGGCTTCGGCTATTGCAATTACATCGCCATCTGCGCCGTAGTAAAATCCAACCCCTGACCTGAGAACAAAAATCAAGATAATGATCAAGAATGAGACATGTGGATCTTGCTTTATAATCCACCGAGCCGTCTGGAGAGGTGGAATGTTGCTTAAGTTATTAAAGTTGGGCAAGTCTTGGCTCATATGCCTTAACGCCGCTTCAAGGCGCGGATAGATGATGACAGAATATAAAAGCTTAAGCCAGCCGGAACGTCAAATAGGGATGCCCAAATAATACATCCCTTGCATGAGGTTGCTGCTCTCCGGCGGCTCATTTGCGACTGGGCGCCCGCGCCTCCTGAAAATCGCAAGGCGACGGCCGAACTCCGGCCGCTTCGAGAATGATCCCCAGGCGATAGTTGACCATGCTAGTCCTTACGAGCGTCTCTATTGCTGTTGCCGCGCTGACAGCCAGTGCTGGAGAGCAAGCAACCGTAGAATCATACGACTTGGCATAAGACCCGTCGGCCATTCCGCCGGAATTTTCGACATGTCAACGTATCGAGACAACTCTGGACTCTGTAAGATAGGAGGAAACGGGTGCCGTTCCCTGGCTCTATTCGAAGGGACGGCGGACAAGTAGGTCTTTTCCCTTCTCAATACAGATTCCGGCAGCATGCCAGTCATGCTTTCGCGGATCAAGGCCTTCCTATGACACCACGGCACGACGGGCACTGACGACAGAAATTGCATCATGCGGACATCGAGATATGGATATACCGCTTCGACCAGCCAACCTCCGATGCCGGGATCGAAGGATTCGAACACGCCCTGGCAAACTGGGTGACGAAGATGCGCAACAGTATGAGGACGCCATGGATGCGGCGCGCCGGAGTTTGAGCAATCATCAAGCACTTTACTCCGCACCCAAGGGGGGTATTCTTGCACGGGAGGCGGCGTCATTCGGGGCGTAAGCGCCGTCCCGATCTTCCGAAGCGCATCCCCCAAGCCCCTTGCGCGCAGCGTAGAATAAAGGGCCGAACCGAGTCTTGTGAGACGGCCTGTGTTGAGAAGCCACAGCAAATAGGGTCTGAAATCTGCGTAATTGAGCGCCTCATCGGCTCCATGACCAACGAACAATACTCGAACGTCGTTCAGCGGCCCTCGCTTTATCGCATCGATCCACACCGAGTGATTTAAAACAACCTCATGGGGCTCGGGCGGCATTAGGCCCTTCTGCCACCATTGAGGGTCATAAAACATCTCGTCCGTGTTTTCGAGAGTGATCGGAATCCCTATGTGATCCGCCGCAGCAGTCGCATACCTCGGCTCGTCGTCGTAAATCAGCGTCTCGCTATAATTGGTCTGCACAACGATGTTGTTCGCGCCCTTTCCAAGAATTTCTCGGATAAACGCGACCATAGTCGTAGAGTCGAGCCCGCCGCTCATCTCACTCCCGACTCTCTCAATTCGAATTCGGTCCCCGATGACCGTTTTTGCGAGCTCCCGAAAATGCTCGTGATATTGTTCACGTTTTTTGTAATAAATCGGTTCTCCGACATCAAATTCCCAATATTTTTTCTTTGTTTTTCCACAACGCGACAGTTCTAGAATATAAGCCGGCGGAAGCCTTTTAATCTGACGGTATGCCGTTCTTTCGAATTCGACCTTGAAGTGAACCGCTAAGAAATTTGAGATCCAAATGTCATCAAGTTCGTCGCCGATCTCTGGATGCAGTCTGACGCATTCGAGTGAATTACTACAAATCCAGCACTGCCCGGCGCGGGCATAAAACAACGGCCGCACTCCTAAATGGTCGCGGACGGCGTGGATTTGCTCCGTTTTCGCATCCCAAATCACGAAAGAATAATCGCCAATCAGGCGCTCAACCAGTTTGGGGCCCCAGCGATGGTAGGCCCGCAACGCCATCTCAGCATCGGTTGGCAAATGTTTTTTGGAGGGGTCAGCGCCAAGTTCTTTCCAGAGCTGCTCGCGCGCATCAATGCGAATATCGCCAGCCAGCCATGCGTCGCCATAAACAGTGCAAGGCTGGCGCTCCAAATGAGATTCCGATGCTGTATAAAAGGCGGCGTGTGCAAGCCCGACATTGCGGTTTGCCCCCAAAATCGCGTGGCGTTGTTCGTCAGGGCCCCTCGAAGAAAGAAAATTCTCCATTTTTATCAGGAGGGCTTCGTCGATCGGCGTTCCATCCGTGTTCCACAACGCAACAAATCCGCTCATTGCCCATCCTAGATAATTTGATTTCCCTACGTGGAAAAACTCGGATCCCTAAGAGCGAAACGCATTCCCAGCAACCTCAGGGCAAAGCGTCAAGCCGCTCCGCGCCCGATCTCCCATGAGCAAAGCCGCGTGAAGCCTGGCGCCTCAACGCTGCCGATTATTGCGTTGCCGTCATGTTCAAGCCAAGCGTGCGCCTCAAACCCACTGTCTCCTCGTCTCACGCCGATATGAAGTGTGGATTTGTAACCGTATTTGGCCAGTAACCTACTGGCCGCCAACGCCCGAACCAAGCAGGTTGGATTAGGCGTAACTTGCCGTGCGATCTGGGTCGCCCAGATTAGCTTCGCGATTGGGACGAATTTTTCTGTTCTTACGCACGACGTTAAGATCCGAAGGTCTTCGAATCTAAGGAGATGCAGGCCCAGCCTGCATGCGAGCATTATCAGTGCAGCATTGAGCAAAAGCGCCTGATCTTGCGTCTTCAAAGACAAAAACTTCGTCAGCTTTTGCATTTTCTATTGCCCAACCATGCGCTCGTATACAGCGCTAAGGACCTCAAATCGCCGAGGATAACACAGTCGAAACACTGGGATTCTCGACAAGACCTGCCCGGTGACTTGAAGTTGTTGTACGAGCCCTTCTTCGGTCTGCGCTACCGAATTAAACGTCGACCCGAGTAAAATCAATGTAGCATCCCTACTATGCAACTTTTCAACACTCACAGCATAACCATCGTCACTATTTTCTGGCTCAACCAGCAAGTATAGAGCTTTTAGGGGGACACCTTTATCTACCCTCTGATTCGCCGCGGGAGCAATGAGCTGCTTCTTCGAAAAAGGGCTCGTCAGGACGTCGCAAATTTCTTCCGGCAAAAGGACGGCGGCGGTCTCGGGAAATAGTTTTATCCTTGGCGGGCCTGGGTGAGCAATGACAAATCGGTCGCACAAATTTGCTCGCAATAGATCATCTGTCACCAAACGAGCGCCCCTGCTCATGCAATATGACGCTAACGTTGATTTACCTGCACCACTATCTCCCAGAAAGCCAAAAGCCAGACCTCCAGCTTCTACGACAGTTGCATGAAGCTGAAGCGCCTCGTCGCGGATTCGCAACAATGCGAAGCTCAATGCAAAGCTCACCAGGAAGCTAACGTACGCTTCGGAAATGTCACCGCGCGGGTCGCAGAGGATCGAACGACCGTCGGAAGCAATGAAAAAATCAAAATGCTCATTCCAACTGAGATAGCTCGACCCATCCGGAAGAGGCTCGTGTCGATACCATTTGGGTTCGCCCACAGACGCCCGATGCGATCTAAAACTATTGAAAAAGTCAGGAGGCGCACGCGCAATGTTAATTGCTGGCGGCGCCGCATCGGAGCCGCCCTGTAGCAAAAGATCGATGTCGCTGGCGATGCTGAGCCCGTATACTTGGAACCGGCGCATGTTCAAGAGAACCTCATTTTTCGCGACACGCTGGCGATCTGCGCCTTGACTGTCAAGAACCTGCTTACTTTTCCAATCCAGGGATAATGAGTAGTGCTGGAGGTTACTCTCCATTAGCGCAGTGCTTCAAGCCTTTGCTGAGTTCATGGCCCAGCGCCGTGGTATGGGCGGAGGTGAACGGGCAGAACGCCTGCTTGCCGTTAAAAACCGGCCTACCGCTCGTGGCGTCCTCATCCACTAGCGGTTTTTTCTGGCGCTGGAACCTCTTGCACCAGGCCGGCGTCTCTGAGCTGTTCGAGCAGGTTCAAGATGTCTTTCTCGCAAACATCGAGTTCGACCTCAAACCTTCGCGCCACTTGGTCGCGTATGTCGACTACGCACGCTGGCGTCTGGATTAACGCCCAGACAGCGAATCCGACCTCGTTCAATCCGTAATAGACGCAATCTTCGAGGCTCAAGATCACAGCCTCGCCTTCTAGCTCACAGGACGCCTGATTGCTTGTCGCCGCTACCCAAGAGTCAGTTGATAGATTCATAAAAGACCGCCCATGTTCGACTTTCTCGCCGCCATCCGCGTCGATGACACGCGCCAAAGTCGAAAAGTCAAGCGCAAGCGACGCCGACGATTATGCCGCGCGCGCCATTTTTATTCGTCACGACTTCCTGCAAACCGCGTTAGACCTGAAAGGACGAGACCGTCGGCCTTAATCGAGATCGCTCAACGCGGAGAGAGCGCACCCGTCGGGTGCGCTCTCTCCAATGTCTCGAATCGCCCAATCAGTCAACGTGGGCAACTTGTGTCTTTTTGTTCGCCGCACCCCATGCCTTGACCATCGTTCCCGTACTTAACCCCACTGTTTTTTGTAAGCTCGGCGAGCGAACCGTACCGCGAGAGCGCCGGCGCGACATATTTTTTACGAGACGTCATGCTCGGTTCTGACTCCGCCACGTCTCTCTCTGGCGAAGGATTCCCGTCGGGCCCGGACATGTTGATTCCTCAAATCTGGAGATAATAGCGTAAACTCTATTTCCCAGCGGAAGCTTTGTCAACCGCGCGCGAGGTTCAGCAGCCAATTCTGTCATTTTCATGTATCTGAAATAGCTAACAAAATAAGACATGCGCCGATGCGCTTTATATAGTGCATCCGTATGGATAACTCCGCCAGTTTCGGCTCTTCGCTTGTCCCGGGGAGGCGATTCGCCGTCGGCGCCATCGCAACCCGACTCGCCTTTCTAACGATTGCTTATATCACACTGCATTTGCCCCGAACTGCAGGGAAAGGGATCTTGCCCGCGAGCGCCAAGAGGCGTTATCGCACGCTGAGGCGAAGCGAGGGGGATTTTTTGACGTCGTTTTCGCCGCGCGACCAAAGCCTGACCGGAGCAGGTGCGCGGTCAGCCGCGCGCCCGCTCAAGGGCGCGAATTGCTAATTGGCGGCCCATCCGATGGCGAGCCAGTAACTCTCGCGACCTCCTGCAAGCGGATTGAGCGACAGATTCAAACCCAAACGCCGCGAAATTGAAGTTTGCACAAGCGGTGCGTTCAGCCGCCGGACACGCGTTGTCTGCCAAGGAGCTCGATTAGCGATTCGCTTTGCGCCAGAGGCGTACGCCAGGCCCTTCGTCTGGGGCGCCGATGAATTCGATTCCAGCCGCTTCGAACGCCTTCTGCACCTCAAAAAGGGTCGATGACCGACTAGATGGCACGCCTTCGGAGGCCTCGAATCTCTTAATCGTCTGCACGCTTATTCTGGCGTGTGTAGAAAGTTCGATGACGGACCAACGAAGAGCAGCGCGAGCGGATCGAATCTGTGTCGAAGTGATCATTGACCTTACGGCGCTAGTGGTCTATATAGACCCGTAAGTGAGTCCAATCAGACCAATTGGGAATCAGGTGTCGAACTATAGATCCACTCTCGTCTCCGATCTCAAGGATTGGCGTTCTGCACTTTCTCGGATCGAAGGTGCATACTCTGACAATACCCTCCGATCGTATCGCGCCGACATGGCGACCTTCGAAAAATGGTGCGCGGAAGCACGGCGACGGACGCTTCCTGCGAGCCCGGAAACGGTCGCGGCCTATGTCGAGCATGAAGCGGAGCGCTTCTCAGCTGCCACACTTAAGCGTCGACTGGCGGCTGTCAGCAAGGTTCACAAACTTCTGCGCCTCACAAACCCCGTCGTAGACGAGGACGTGACAATTGCTATGCGACGTGCGTTCCGACGGCGCTCCGCGAGACCCCAACAGGCGCTAGGCCTGACCAGCGAATTGCGCGATCGGCTGATTGCGGCGTGCCCGAACTCTCTCACCGGGAAACGCGACCGTGCGATAATGGCTCTTGGTTATGACACGCTTTGTCGTCGCTCTGAACTTGTCGCGCTTCGCGTGGAGGACTTGAGCACATCAACTGATGGATCAATTCAAGTTCTGATCCGCCGATCAAAAAACGATCCGTACGGGAATGGGCGCCTCGGGTATGTTTCGCCGGAGTCGAATGCATTCGTGCAGGATTGGCTAGGCGCGGCGCGGATCAAGACAGGCTATATTTTTCGTTCTGTCCGTAGCGAATCCATTGCCGAATCCGCACTACATCCTTTCACAATCAACCGGATCTTGAAGCGGACAGCATGCACAGCGGGACTTCCTCCCCAGATCGTCACGAGGCTATCAGGTCATTCAATGCGCGTCGGCGCCGCTCAGGACATGATCGTTTCAGGACTCACCATCCTGCCAATTATGCAGGCCGGAGGGTGGAAGTCGATGAATGTCGTTAGCCGATATGTTGAAAACGCCAACCTCAGCGCATTGCTTGAAAAAGCTCGTGCCGCCATCCGAAGAAAAGATCAAGCCGGCTAAACAGCAATTTCGTGATAGACAGCGAGCGTCTGCGCGATCACGACACGCTCGTCGAATTCAATTAAGGCCTTTACACGTGCAGCCTCTCCGAGACGCCGAGCGAGTTCCGGATCGTCCTGCAGCATGGCGATGGCTCTTGCCAGCGCTTCAGCGTTACGGACGGGTACTAACAGTCCGTTCACGCCGTGCGTGACCACTTCTCGGCATCCCGGAGCATCAGTCGTAATCAGAGGTCGTGCGCATGCAGCCGCCTCGATGAGGCTTTTTGGCAAGCCCTCGCGATAGCTGGGCAAAACCACAATACCCGCGTCGGCCAGCAAAGTAGGCATGTCGCTTACATGGCCGAGCCATTCAACAAGCCCTTCCGCCTGCCACCCAAGTAGGGTTTCTTCCGCTATCGCAGCCGGATTGCCAGGATCTGGATCGCCAGCGAGAACGAAGCGAAGGCGCCGACTCTCCGATTTGAGGAGCCGGGCCGCCTCGACCAACTCGCCAACGCCCTTGTCCCACAACATTCGCGCAGCGAACACAATGCGCAAAGGTTCCCCGACAGAAGCGGGTTCGTCATTCGGCGGAAGGAAGCGCGAGCAGTCAACGCCCGAACTGCGTACTAGACGAATCTGCTCCAACGGAACGATGCCGACCTTTTCGAATAACTGAACGTCATCGTGATTCTGTAAGATTAAGCTCGCGCGATCGCCGCCGAACGCAGCGCGCATCAATAAACGTAGCAAGGGCCGTAGCAGCTGCGCCTTGAAGGAGTCGCTAATGAAAACATAGCCCATCCCTGTGACCGAATTGAGCCGTCCCGCCTTCACCAGGCGTGCGATGAGCCCTCCGTAAACGGCGCATTTAATGGTAAAGGTGTGTACGATGTCAGGCCGCTCTTTGCGCATCAAGCGCCACAGCCAGCTAAGCAAAGCCAGTTCACGCAGCGGATTGAGGCTCATGCGCTCCATCGGCGCCGGAATCCATCGAAACCCCGCGGCGCGAAGCTTCTCGCCGTAGGGCCCTGGGGGAGAAACCAGTAAAAGATCGTGGCCCGCATCGCGGAGAGCGGCGGCAAGAGAGCGCCTGAAATTATAGAGATACCAGTCGGTGTTCGCGAACAGGATCACCTTCAAACTCAGAACTCCAAAAGATAAAATCGGTATGGCAGCCAATAGCCGGCGTGCGTGGCAAAGTTCAACCACACGAAAAGAACTACAGAGTAATACAGCAACACGGCTGCCGTTAATTGGCGCGCGCTTTCGGGTCTGACTGGCAACAGTTCACCGCGCGGAGACGAGGCGGTCGAGTTTGTAGAAGCCAGACGACGCTTGACTTTGACGCCAATCGCATCGGGAAGGCGAGAAAAAACCGCGAGCTGTAAGGGCAGCATGTAAAGCGCGATCCGATCGATCGCCGCGCTCGCGGTGGTAACCGCGAATACTCCCAACATCCCCAGCGAAAAAATTGCAACCCAAGTCCACAAACGCCGTTCGGATTCGGCAAATTGAAATTTCTGTCGCCAAACCAAAAAAATCACAGCCGGCAATGCGTTCATCAGCAGTCGCACCATCGCGCCTTCTGATTGATAATCGGCGACGACGTAGTTGACGTAGAGCGACTCGGCATCCTTCTCCAGAAGCAGCTTGTATGCCCCTGCCGTGATCACTGCAATCCATCCAACTGTCCAGAGTCGACTGCGCGCCGTCGCGAGCGCCGCGAGCGGTAACAGTAGGACAGCTGATTTATGGAACGTAGCTCCCAAGAGCACCCACGCCGCGAACCGGATGTTAGACTTGTTGCCCAGGGCCACCAGTCCAAGCATTGCCGCGCCTAATGCAATAGCTTGACGAGTGTATCCCATAGCGACGACTACCACTAGGTATGGAACTGCGACTGCCAACGCCAGCCAGGGCCGGGGCTGGGCTCGGCAAAACCGCATAAGGCCAAGTGTAAAAATTGCGCCTCCAATAACATTGACGCCAAATATTCCCCAGTCCATCTCCAAACTAAATGAGTTCAGTAACCCATAACCAGGGTCTAGTTTAGTCGAAATTCCATTGGTAGCTATCTCTTTCAACATCTTCAGATATGAGCCCCAATCGCCGCCCACCTGATAACGAAAGCCTATGAGCAGGGCGAGGAATATTCCAAAGGACACCCAAATTACCGAGCCTCGCGCCTGATTGGGCCGGCTGAGCCTCGAACCTGCCGAATTCAGAGCGGCGCACGCCGGCAGCAAAAACATGACCCAGTACGGCCACATCTCAGGAAATCCCTCGCAACCAGGCTTGAAACATCAATATGCTCCATAGTTTGGGCGTTAGGTCGCGTCGACCGCTCAAATGTTGTCTCCATGCTTCGCGAATCTGCGCAGGCTTGAAGTATCCCTCATGCACGAGCCGAGTTTCGTCCAATAGGTTCTCCGCCCAGCCGCGCAATGGTCCTCGCAACCATTGGCCGACGGGAATGCTGAAGCCGGCCTTCGGCCGTTCGATCAGCTCGCGCGGCACATATTTGTGAAGCACCTGGCGAAGCGCCCACTTGCCTTGACCGTCACGAATTTTCATGTGGAGCGGAAGTCGCCATGCGACTTCAGCCACGCGCTGATCCAGAAAAGGCACGCGCGTTTCCAGACTCGTCGCCATGGCGGCGCGGTCCACCTTACATAGAATATCGTCGGGCAGATAGGTGAGGCTGTCTCGGTACATCATCTGCAGTTCACGTGGCTCCGCGCCTCGGGTCGGCAACGGGTCGTCCAGAAGACTCAGCGGCCCCTCTATTCGGCCGCAGCCGGCGCTTAATATTTCCGAAGGATCCTGCCATTCGGAAACTAGGTTACGGTAAAAATCGTCAAAGTTGTGTGCGCCGCGGAGCCGAGAAGCCAACTTGTGCGCCTTTTCACCGAGGTGGCCGATGCCACGGCTTCCGGGTAATACTGCGTTGACGGGACGACTGAGAAGTTCCAAGACCGATTCCGGAACCGCGGCGAGCGCTCCCCCAAGCGCCTGGCGCCCTGAGTAAGGCAGCCTGCTCAGGCGGCTCCAAAGGCGCGGCCCCCACAAGTAGCGATTATAGCCGCCAAACAGCTCGTCGCCGGCATCGCCGGACAGCGCTACAGTGACATGCTGGCGCGCGGCGTGGCAAACCAAAAGCGTCGGTATCTGAGACGAGTCTGCGAACGGCTCATCATAGATCACCGGCAAATTCGGAATGACGGACAAGGCTTCGGCCGCCGTCACGTACAGCTCGGAATGATCTGAGCCAAGATGGCGGGCGACCGCCCGAGCGTGAGGCGCTTCGTCGAAGCCCGCCTCCTCGAAACTGACGGTGAACGTTTTGACCGGGCGCGCGGCTTGTTGCTGCATGAGCGCCACGATTGTCGATGAGTCGACGCCGCCGGAGAGAAAAGCGCCCAGCGGTACATCCGCCACTGATTGCAGCTTCACTGCATCTCTCAGGCTTTGCTCCAGCGCCCCGATCGCGTCTGCTTCGCTTTCAAATTGATGCTGCGCTCCCGATTCCACCAGCGCGTCGAGCGACCACCAACGGCTCAGCGTCGCTCCTCCATGCGTCGCCGGCGGCCGCAGCGGCTGGGCAAGCGAAGGCGGCCCGTCGCCTGAGATGCTGAGCACGCAACCCGGCTCCAGCTTGTAGACGCCCTCATAGATGCTGTACGGTGCGGGAACATACATGAAACGCAAATACAGCGCCAAAGCTTCAAGGCTCACCGGATTGGCGAATCCGGGATAAGCGCGCAATGCCTTTAGCTCGGAACCGAATGCAAAAGCGGCCTGACCGCCATGGCCTACCCAGCCGTAATAAAGAGGCTTCTCGCCAAAACGGTCGCGCGCCAAATACAGCGTGCGGCGAGCGATATCCCATAACGCGATGGCAAACATGCCCGTGACGCGTTTCAGGGCGACGTCTAGACCCCAATGCTCAATAGCGGCGAGGAACGTCTCAGTGTCCGAATGTCCGCGCCATTTGGGAGCAGCGCCGACATCTTCCAATTGCGAACGTATTGCCGCGTGATTGTAAATCTCGCCGTTGAAAGTCATCACGAATCGTCCGCTAGCAGACTCCATCGGTTGATGACCTGCGGACGAAAGATCTATGATGGACAGACGCCGGTGCCCCAGAAACAGCCGCCCTTCGGGATCGCTCCAATATCCTGCGCCATCAGGCCCGCGCGCAACTAATGCGTTGGTCATCGCCTTAATCGCATTCAGCCCGCGCGGGTTTGTTCCGGAAGTCAGAAAGCCGGAGATGCCGCACATTCGATTAGGCTACCGCCTCGTGGAACATGGAAAAAAAGTTGACAGGGCCATTTTTCCGAATTCATTTCCAGGTGGGGCGCCACTGAGAAGGTCGCGGCGCAATTTTGTACTATGAGATCTTGACCCGATCGAACTGTGTGGAGGTCGTGGCTTGAGCAGCGTCGCGCAAAATGCTTTCCCATGTATCGAGCACTCTCGGCAAGCTGTATGCTTCCAGTCTCCGAACGCTGGCGTGAGACAGCCGTTCTACCTCTTCCGGGGAGGCCATCAGTCGCTTTAGCACAATCGACAGGGCCTGGGTGCGGTCTCTGCTCTCATTCACGAGAATCCCGTCGACGTTGTTCTGTATTAAGACATTGGTGCCTGGGCAGTCTTCGAATGCGACTGCCGGCACGCCGCTCAGCAGCGCTTCGGCGGTCGCGAGCCCGAAGCTCTCGTATGTCGATGGGGAAACGAAAAAAGAAGCGTTCCGGTACTCCCGCCAGATGTCACTGATAGCGCCAGGCAGCTCGACGCGGCGCTCCAGTCCAAATTCACGTATTTGCCTTTCGAGCGCTCCGCGCAATTCGCCCTCGCCGACGATCCGCAATGTCCAGTCGGGGAAGTCAGACGCGATCAAAGCAAAGGCGGCGATGAGACAGCCGTGATTTTTTTGCGTCGTCAACCTTCCAACTGAAAGCACCCTTCTTGCGCGCGGGGCACGCTTCTCGTTTTTCGTTGACGGCGCAGCGATAGGATTTGGCGCGACAACCATAACACGCCTAAGCCAGGGCCCGTATTGCTGCTTGATCTGCTCCGAAACGACGGTGATTTTCTGCGCCATAAAAGGGGTCAGCATGACGAGCGCCAATTGGAATGGTCGCGTCTGGTAATGGTCGGGCCCGATGTGCTCGCTTGCCACCATGGGAATGCCGGTTCCTACGAGCGCCATTCCTACGGGTAGGTATGAGCTGTGCATGAAGGCGACGACCACGTTGGGAGCGCAATTTAATATTTTGCGCCTCAGCACCCAAATCCGACGCACGACGTCCCAAGGCCGAGAGTTCCCCTCCACTGTCCCCACGCCCAAAGAAACGCGTCGAACGCGCGACGAGAGAGGATAGAAGGACGGCTGGTCGGATGGATCGCTGGTAATTATCGTTACGTTGTGACCTCGCTCGGCCAATCCAGAACACACAGAGGCAAGAACGCGCTCTGCACCCCCGCCAGGATTGCTCATTGCCTTGATCACAAAGGCGATCTTCAAGGGGAAATGGTGGTCCGCCACCGGTTCGCCGCGCTTATTCAAATGCAATGCGTCGCTATAATTGACATTGGTCGTCGGCGTGCGCGAGCTTTCTCCGATCGTTGGTCAAGCCCAAGAGTTCAAAGTGTCGCGCGATGATGGTCTGCTCTTCAAATGGAGCGATCGCTTCGGCGAGAAGATGCTTATCTATGGGCTTCTCTAGCGCCTGCTCAATCCCGCTTGCGATGGAGATCGGATCCCCGACAGAAACGAGATAGCCGAATTTCCCGTCATCGAGCAGTTCCCGAGGGCCAGTGGGACAATTGGTGGCGACCGGCGTACATCCGCACATCATCGCTTCAATCAATGCGTTCGGCATGCCCTCGACGTAGGAGGTCAGCGCGAACACTCGTGCGTGTGTGAAATATTTGAGGGGGTTCGCCACATTGCCTGGCAATTTCACATTGTCGGTGAGGTCGAGCTCTTGAATCAAGCGTTCAAGCTCGTCGCGCAGCGAGCCCTCGCCGAATATTACCAGCCGCACGCTCCGCCTACGCGAGACCTCCTTCACCGCGCGGATCAGATCGGCGAAACCTTTCCACGGCTCCAATTGTCCGGCGGCGACAATTACAGGGATGTCCTTTTGCAGAAACCACTCGGCATCGACTGGTTCAAGCATTTTTTGTCTGGACAACGGGTTATCGACGATGTTGTAGACACAGACATGGGGCGCGTTACTAAACACCTTTCGGTACTGCTCGACCATGTCCTTCGAAACGCATGTCAGTACGTTCGCTCGCCACATCACGGTGCGAAAGACCTGCTTAAGAACCCACCGCTTGGTAAATATTTTGGTTGAATATGTGTCATATGGCGTGACTCTCGAAGATCCGCTGATTTTCGCCGACGATCCCGAGAGGATAGCCGCTAAGAGTACGATCGTGTTGAGGTGATCTTCAGCCGAGAAGACAATGTCAGGCTTGTTCTTACGAAAACATTTCCATAGGGGATATAGCATTCCACGCACGTTCGCGCGATTGAAAAGCATTACATTGACTCCCAACACTTTCGGCATCGCGAGGCCTCGGTTCACGCAACCGATTACGAAGTCGACAGAGTGTCCATTGGCAGCCAACGCTTCCGCGAATCTGATTTGTGCTAGTGGAACCCCCGATACCGCAAATCGCGGCGTAACGACGCAGATCTTCATTCCTGGCTAGCTCGCTGTGGATTTGCTTGGTCGAACCTGACCTTGGCGCCTTTCAGTTCGCGGCATGGGACGCCGCTTCCAGCGCATGCGCGAGACGAGCGCGCGCAGCTTCATAAGAGTATCGGCGCTCAAACAGCGCCCTGACCTCATGGTCGAATCGCGGCAATGCCGCGTGCTCCAAGCGATTGAGCGTTTCAATGAAGTCGTCTGCGGTCGCACAGATCCACCCCACCTTTTCGGCGACATCTTCGTAGCCGGAGAAGGCCTCGGGGGCGCCGACGACCTTTTTACCGAACATCAGCGCTTCAGCGACCTTTGTCTTCATTCCCGAACCATCAAATATTGGGGCGACAACAAGATGGGCGTCAAGATACCATTCAGCAAGATTTTGCACCTCTCCAATCACCTCGATTTTTGCGTTCGGATCGCCATCGTGCCTCAAAACTTCGAGGCCTTTGCCTACAATGATCGTCCTAATGCCGATATGGGGAACGACATGTTTGATGAACCAAGCGGCGCCCAACCGATTAGCATAAAACGCTCCACCTACGAAGAGTATATACTTTTCTTTGCGGATGCGCGCACAGTCGACTTGGCCACCCGTCGCTTGCGGCAGCTTATCCTCGAGCGACATCGGCGCGATGTAATCTGCCGAGCGGCCGTAGATGCTTCGCAGAAAATCGCTGTCGCGACGGTTTAGCGCTATTAGGCGATCGCTGCAGCGAACCGCCTTCCGCTCTCCGAGATAATTGACCACCATTACGACGAGCGCTCGCAGGCTGGGCGACGCCATCAGAGAACCGAGGAAGAAGCGGGATTCCACATTGTGAAAAAACGTTATGATACTGACGCCCGGCGCGTCTTTACGCAGCGCTGCCGCGACTTCGCCGAGGTTCGAGCCGTCCACGAATGCGAGGCCGATCCGATTGGTGCGAATTTGCCTCACGGCTTCTGCGATGACGGCGCTGTTCAAGCCATCGATATGCCCTCTAAAAGCTCCAATAAAAGAGCACACCCCGGTCAAGGGTCGGCCGTCGAGCTCCAAAATATGCAGATCCTCGCCGAAAATGTCCTTTAGGCAATCACGGTTGAGCTTGCACAACAGTTCCCGCCCTCCGGCGGGTCGAGTTTCAATTTTTTTTGTTATCAGCAAGACCCCCGCCATCAGCTGAACCATCCTCTCATCGTCCCCTATGGGCCAAGCCGCCTGCCACCGATCGATCGTTGTCCATTATATCCTGTCTGTGGCTCAGATAATCGTTAAATCCTTTAGAAGGCTTTTCCATCCATAAAATAATTTATACTGGCCTGTAGTCGCCATAACAAATATTAGCTTCAATCTTTTCACATACGGCATACCGAACAATGACGCTCGATTACGAAATGCGACAATCCGACGATCAAGCGCATCAATCACTTGCTTCTCACTCACGAGCAGGTCCATTCCGCGGAACTCCAAAATTCTAGAATGTAGATGCTGCTTCATTCGGGTGAATTGGTCTACCTTGTTCAAATAATCGGCTCTTGAATCGACCTTTCTGAATTTCAGATACCAGGAAAAAATAGATATTTTTTGCGGCCTTGTCATCTCATTCTGAGATGAATTCGTTTCGTGAATTCTCCAGATCTGCAGAACCTCGCTCGTTAGCCGCTTGCAATCCAATACAGCCGCCCATCTATGAATGTACACATCGTGCTGCGGTATGTCCCTAAAATCCAATGGTATGATGAAATCACGGAACTCTCTCGTCATAGCGGTGCAGGCACCAGCGATGTGACCATTCGGATGTCCATGTATGCTTCTAATTTTTTCCAGTACGGTCAGGTCAAGCTCAGCTCCATTGGAGTTTGCGTACATCGCATCGTTGAGCGCAACTTGGCATGTTTTGTCTCGCTGAAACATTTTAATTAGCGTCGATATCTTGTTAACATACCACTTATCGTCTTGATCGCTGAGAAATATTACGTCGCCACGACAATACGATAGGGCCTGCATGAAATTTCTAAGGTGACCAATATTACATTCATTCTGATAGATGACAACCTTAAATTTAGCGCGGCTTCTAAATTTATCTAATATTTCAAACGTTTCGTCGGTGGAGCAGTCGTCACAAACGATCAACTCGTCGGGAGGTCTATCCTGGCCCACGAAGCTCTCGAGCTGATCTCTTAGCCACGAGGCGCCGTTATACGTCGCCATTGCGATCGACACTTTCATGCTTCTCTCCAAACCGACAGCAAACCGTAGGCCAAAATTCTCTCTTTGATACAGATCCAGCTACTGAAAACAAGACAAGGCGATTTTCTTTAAATAAACAAGTTTGTTTTTTAATACGATCCAAGCATATGTCAATGTATTACAGTATCCATCTTTCGTATAGCCGTCGACAGCAACGTATAATTCGCCTCTAAAAGAGGACACTGATATGTGGTGGTGGCCTTCAGAAGCCCATGATGGAGGAGTACTAAATAAATGTCTACCAACAACCAACGTCTCTCCGTAGGATTCAGATAAATTGTCTATTTTATAGAACGCAACAGACTCTCCGTATTTAGTTATCTCTCTCTGCGCTACCCTCACAAAGCTTTCTCCAAACTTCAATGGGCTGCCTCCACATCTAGAGATGGCTTTATCGACATGTGCCAGTCGGCAGGAGCCCGGCTTAATACGAAGCATGCTATCTAACTCAAATATCTTCAGAGTTTTATCTCTAGTTGTTCCAAACAAATATGCGATATGCGAGTTTATACGCAGAAGCGTCGGATCAAGCAGCGGCCCGTTTATTAATGTTGAGTTTATCTCCCATTCTTTTGGGAATGCTTTTGCGCGGTAGAGAACAACGCGTTCAAGCTGCGCTGTTTCAGGGAGCATATACACTACACCATTGTAATCAAAAACCTGAGGGTATGAGAGATGGAAAGGCTCGTGCAAAACAATGCCAAGGTCCGTTAACAGTCCATCTGAGGACAGCACCGCTGCAGCTATTGCTCCATGATCGCCATCAGTTTTTAGCTCATAAAACACGTATAAATTGTCATGATAAACAAACAAAAACGGGTCGGCACATACTGATGGGTAGCTTTTATCCTTTCGTCGTCCCTGGGCTCCTATTAAGAAAAAAGGTTCTAAGCGTTCCAAATCAAAAATCTGATCAAGGGATGAAACTTTATATATAGCCGTGCGCCAAACTATTCTTTTTTTAAATAGGCCAAGGAGATTCATGCGGCACCTTCTCGCTAGGTGTATAGTCCCGGTGTGAGCTGGGTCGGATCTTTTTCGAAGACGACGGGCTAGGCTTTCCAGGATTTGCAGACATACTCGTGAGGCGTCAGGCCTCGCAGGGTCTTCAGTCGTTTCGCGAAGTTGTAGGCCGCCAAGAACGTCGCGAGATGCTCTCGCAGCTGGTTATGGCTTTCATAGGGGGAGCGTTTGACCGTCGCCTCTTTCAGAGTGCGATTCATTCGCTCCACACTGCCTCGGCGATCTGCTCCAACATCGCCTGGCCGGCGCACAGCTCTCGCACGCGCGGGACTGTCAGGAATCTTGTGTGTGTGTGGGCCATAGTAGAACCGCTGGAGGCGGACTATGGCGATCAAGAAGGACACACTGGACCAACTTCTCTCGGGGCGCGATCCAAAGGAAGTGTTTTCCAAGGACGGGCTTTTCGACGAGCTGAAAAAGGCCCTGGCCGAGCGGGTTCTGAACGCGGAGCTGGACGATCATCTCGATGGCGAAGCAGTGGGTGGTAGAGCCAATCACCGCAATGGCTATTCGAAGAAGACCGTGCTGACCGAGACGTCGAAGATCGACATCAAAATCCCGCGTGACCGGGAAGGAACTTTCGATCCCAAGCTCATCCAGCGTTACCAGCGCCGCTTCCCGGGCTTCGACGAGAAGATCGTGTCAATGTATGCGCGCGGCATGACGGTTCGTGAGATCCAGGGCCATCTCCTGGAGCTTTATGGGCTGGAGGTCTCGCCCAATCTCGTCTCGACGATCACCGACGCGATTTTGGAGACGGTCGCCGAATGGCAGAACCGGCCCTTGGAGGCGATGTATCCGCTGATTTTCTTCGACGCCTTGCGCGTCAAAATCCGCGATGAAGGGCTGGTTCGCAACAAGGCCGTCTATGTCGCGCTGGGCGTTACGCCCGAGGGAACCAAGGATATTCTGGGCCTGTGGATCGAGACTTCCGAGGGCGCCAAATTCTGGCTTCGCGTCATGAACGAGCTGAAGAACCGAGGCATCGACGACATTCTCATCGCCGTGGTGGACGGACTGAAGGGCTTTCCGGACGCGATCAACGCGGTCTTTCCGCAGACGATTGTGCAGACCTGCATCGTGCATCTCATTCGCAACTCCATGGACTTTGCGTCATGGAAGGACCGCAAGGCCATCGCCGCCGAACTGAAGACGATCTATCGCGCGAAAGACGCGGACGCCGGCCGAGAGGCGCTGGAGGCATTCGACGCCGGACCATGGGGTATAAAATATCCAGCTATTGCGCAGAGTTGGCGGCGAAACTGGGAGCAAGTCATTCCGTTTTTCGCCTTTCCCGTCGCGGTGCGTCGGATCATCTACACGACGAACGCCATTGAATCGCTCAACGCGAAATTGCGCCGCGCCGTGCGAACGCGAAGGCATTTTCCAACCGATGAGGCCGCGACGAAGTTGCTGTATCTCGTCTTGCGTCAGGTCGCGGGAGAATGGAAAATGCCGCCACGCGAATGGTGCGAGGCGAAGACCCAATTCGCCATCATGTTCGACGAAAGGTTCGTCGTGGTGTGATGGTCAACCTGGCCCCACACACAAGATTCCTGACAGTCCCGCACGCGCGCCTCGAAACCTGTGCGTGTCACAACGCCCATCTTCAACCCAAATCCGCGCCACCGTGAATCACCCGCGCCTGATAGGAAACAAAAAAGCTTTCGAAGCGGTCCTGAAGGGAGCCGTTTCATCCAAGGTCCCGTCGCTGGGACGATGGAGCCGGTGAAGCCGTAAGAGCGGGCAGTGGCCGTCACAAAGGCGGACCACGCGTGATTAGATAGGCTCACTGTTTCCTCTGATGAGCATCATGTGGCGGCCGTCGCGTCGACCACGGACGGAAGCAAGAGACCGGCGACGAAGACGAGGGAGACGGATCGCAGGCACCGCGCTCGCTATGGCGCAATTAAATGGCGCGCTCGCGCGGCGCACCGTAGATTGGCGAAGTTGATACGAGGGACTTGACAACGCGGGGGCCATTACGGAAGCCCGTCCTATTCAGCCAGCCGACGGTCTTTCCCGAGTTTTTTCCGCGGTATGATCGCGGCGCGCGTCCGCTTTGCGTTTGATCGCTGAGTAATTTCTGCACTTTTGGAACGCGTTGGAGTTGAAAGGACGGGCTCTCTGGGGCTTGCGGACGCGGTCTCTGCCCCGTCGTTCACGGTCCTGCCGGCTGTAACGCGCCGGCCAGACGTCGGAATAGCTCGGCTTGTGGGCAAGCGCTGGCCAGCGCAAGGCGGATGCGGCTTGCGGTCTCGACGATGCGCGCGCCGATCTTGAGCAGCTTCTCGCGCAAGGTGGCAAATTTGCCCATGCACGGCGTCGCAGGTCTCGTCGATATCGAGCGTGACGGCTTTCGGAGGCGCAGCGTAGCTGGCGCAATAAAGATCGATCAGCACGCCGCCAAGCTTCACGATTTCGCGCAAAGTCGGCGCATTCTCCCAACGCGAAATGGTCGGCTGCGAGCACAAATCGTTCCCTGTATCGGGCAAGCGCCCGCAGGCGATCTTGAAGGCCGGATCCTTGCGTAGATGATCGAGATCGTCCGCATCCTCGTAACCGCAAGCGATAGCGAGAATGCGCGCACGAAAAATGGTGGCGAGCGAATGGGTGATCAACAAAGGATTACGCGGATCGGCAATAACGGCGGCGAGCTTGTCCACCAGCCCCAGACGACGTTCGGCTTGCCCCAGGAACATCACGCCGGCGTCCGAGGTGATGCGTCCGCCGTCGAATGCGGCGGTGATCTTCTTGCGGCCAACGGCTGGAAACGAAAATGGGAGGGAGGTATCTTCGGTCATGGCGCGCGTGGCGTCGATGCGATAGCGTGAATGCTCGGCGTAGACAACCGATCCATACACTAAATCAACATTTTACGCTACGCTCGCCAGCCCAAAATTACCCCATCGCTGAATAAGGTGGGCCATCATCGTCCCGCTGCGAAGTCCGAAACGGCTTTAGTCCTGCTGACAGACTGAAGAAATACGCAACTAGTCTGAAAATGCATGAAAATATTCGGCACGTCTGACGCAACATTTCTCCACCGCTTCATGCCTTTTCTCGGAAGGATAACGTTAATAAGGAAGGAAGCTAGATCCCGCTTATTTCTCAACAATCGATAAACGTGCCCGGTCCCACTACTGACCGTGGCGGCATCTAAAAGCTCAAGTTCTGGAAACAAACCTAACAATTGTTGACAGTCTGGCCTAAATTTTGAATCGTATGGATCAGCACAGTATGGATATATAAAGGGCGACGTAACAACAATGTATGACTTTTCTTTCGCTAATCTTTTGATGTTGTTAATAATTATGTCCCTGTCAAATACGTGAGTTAGCAGATTTGAACATATTATAACGTCATAGGAGCGATCATTTATTTGCTCCCAAAATGCGGGCTCACAAAAGTCTCCGCTTAAATCGATTCCATCTCCTTGTTTAGCATCCGCATGAGTAAAGCTAAACCTTTCTTTCATCGGTTCGAATATTAGTTTATTTATATATGGTTGAGCGATTTCGCGATAATGTCTCGTTGAGCTGCCTAGATTCAAAACACTATTAGCATTGTCCTCTAAGTTATTTGACGCATGTTCCAGACACTTCGCAATCCAGCGCGCTTCCGCCTCAAACACCGCCAGCCCCCGTTTTTGTGCCGTATCTGCTTCTAGCTATCCTTGAAAACATTGCGCAAGATGGAGCGTGAGCCTGCGTGCCGACGACCTTTTTGCCGAACATCAGCGCTTCAACGACCTTTGTCTTCATTCCCGAACCATCAAATATTGGGGCGACGACAAGATGGGCGTCAAGATACCATTCAGCATGATTTTGCACCTCTCCAATCACCTCGATTTTTGCGTTCGGTTCGCCATCGTGCCTCAAAACTTCGAGGCCTGTGCCTACAATGATCGTCCTAATGCCGATATGGGGAACGACATGTTTGATGAACCAAGCGGCGCCCAACCGATTAGCATAAGGGCACCTCGAAAAATTCCCTCTTCCAACCGTTACGCAAATCAGATTCAAACCTCGCAGGCTCTGAACGTAGGAGTTTGGCGTGGGACAGCTTGGTTTCTTCGATTTGAGTCGACGCTATAACGACGTCGATAACGACGTAAATTTACACCGCAGACCTCATCCCCGTAAGGCGGCCCTTATCGGCCGGTTACGACCAAAAGCAAGATCGAGTGGCATTATATTGCGCCGGGCAAGCCGATGCAGAATGGCTTCTGCGAAAGCTTCAACGGTCGTATGCGCGATAAGCTGCTGAACGAAACGCTGTTCTTCGGCCTCGACCACGCGCGGGAGAAGATCGGCGCATGGGTCAGCGACTACAATCATCGACGCCCGCATTCTTCGCTCGGCTACGCGACGCCGGCGGAATATGCGGCCAATCTCACCGCAACAGGCGATCGGCTGCGCAACCCCGACCAGCTCCGCCGATCGCCTGTTGCTCCACCCGCGCCCTCGGGCGTACAACAAACGGGACTCTAATTGCCGTTGGATGAAAGTTCAGGGGCAGGTCAGGCGTTGCAACCCACTCTCGGTCAACGGCGTTGAGCCATGCTGGGAATTCCCTTACGATTTAGCGCGTAAAATCTCTTAAAAAACTAGAAAACCCATTGAAAAAATTGTATTTCCCCTCAGCTAACATGCGAACAGCAAGAAATCTCCTTTCAATCGGCCCTGCTGCCACGAGCCTCGTGCGAGAATTCAAGGCGGATGCCTCATCTGAAATGTATTTTAATATATTGAATATTTCATCATGACGGAGAGATAAGCAGCCATTACTTAGCTTCTCGTCAAACTGACGCTGAAGTGCTTTGTTGATTGTTATTCTGTCTTCATAAGAGTGAGCTCTTGGTGTTTTAAACGCGCTCCAAATTACGTCTAGGCTGTTTATTCGTGCCGTTGAGGACGCTATCCATTCTGTCGCGTTTGAGGAATGACGCCGTATTAGCTGGAGTTCCTCGTCGATAATGCACCTAGCCCCGAGACGGTGTGCGACCGAATGTATCCAGCCATCGTACTCTATCCCTTCGGGAAAAGGGGATATATAATGCAATAAGTCATGGTGAATAAGAGTCAAAGCTCCTGTTACAACACCGGTAACGTTGCCATACCCTCTGCTCACTTGGCCAAGCTTTGTCGAGCCTCCCCACTTCAGATGCTCGTCAACAAGTCTTCCATCGTGCATCCAAAGCAATTGATTGGATGACCTTGATGCAGCAACTGTTTCCATGTATGATATTTTCTCTGGCAGCCAGATGTCGTCTTGATCAGAAATGAATATTAAGTCACCAGAACACTCCGATATCGCCTTTGGGAAGTTTTTATTATAGCCTAAATTCGCTTCGTTTTTAATTAAAGTTACATTAAATGGCGCTGCTTTTGCGAATTTAGAAATGATTGTTGTAGTTTCATCGGTCGAACAATCGTCACAGATAATAAGCTCATCCGGGAGTCTCGTCTGTCGGGTAAACGATTCGAGTTGGTGGCGTACATAATTAGCTCCATTAAAAGTCGCCATCGCGATCGAGATCTTCATAGCAACAGTGCTTTCACAAGTAGGCGCTTCTTCGGTTTGGGCTTAACCTTCGTACCGTCGAATATCGGATGACGGGCCACCCACAGGCCCAGCAATCATAGGGACTAGGAGCGATCATTGAAACGGCCCATTCGCCCAAATGCAAAATCGCGCCAGCCCAAAAACATGTGTCGTAGCTTCTTCATCTTTTCCTCCTCTACTAACAATACCTTAATTGCATCGATAATTATCATCTTCAGATAACCACGCCTAATTTCGGGATAGGCCTGTCTCATAAAGAGCCTGTTGCGCGTCATGTAATATTTCCGTAAATAACTATGGTTCCACGAAGTTACCCTTCGACCAAATATCTTTCTTGTTATAGGGTCCCCGAGGGAGTGGTTAAGCAATATTCTATTAACTCGAACAATTCGATAACCCATCCGCAACAAGCGGAAACAAAGCTCATGATCAACTTGATCAATAAACAGCTGCTCATTAAAGCCACCAATTGCCAGAAAGGCTGCCAACCGTACCAGACTTCCAGACGTTATGGCGCTTTTGCATTCAGTTAAGCCTTCCAACCCTTCATAGGCGATTTCTCTGATCGAAGGGGAAAATATTGCTACACCTCTCTCTTTGAAGTGCGGCGCGCTTGGATCCAAATAACTACGAATAGCTTCTTCGTTAAACCAGCTATCCTGATCCATCGTTAGAACCCATTCCACCGCGAGCTGCGAGGCTCGCTCGCAACCAAGATTGAGTGCGGCTGCAATTCCGATGTTTTTATTTAGTGGTATATATTCAATATCTGGACGCGCTGGAACCAAATTGCTGTTATCGTTGGTGGAATTATCAACGATAATCGTTCTATCTACGAATTTACAGAAGGTGCTTATGTTTTCAACAAACTCCTCTTTTGGATTGAACCAGATGACAACTGCTGCTATTTTCATTTAATCTCATCCCATCTTGTCCCGAACCTACTACTCATACCAGGACTGTTCAACGCTCACATGGGGAGGTTCAGGTCAAGGGGATCAGCTTCAGTAGCGCATGAATAAAACTCCGTTGGCTGTGTCGGTGTCCAAGGTCTGAGCCTGTTTCCGGGACCTGGTCGTTTCCCGGCCAGATCAAACTCACATTCGGTCGCCGTTCGTGACGGCTGCACCAATATCCCGCTTGCGGCGGTCGGGGCTCAGGAAGACGAGACCATTCTCTAGAGCGGCTTTTTCAAGCCATGCGTTGAAGCGGTTCGTCCACCTGGATCCGCCATGACCTGCCCCTGAAAAGTTCCTCCAGCTTCGATTAGAGTCCGACCCATTGCAGGGACGGACGAGATGAAGAAGAAGCGGTTCACGGAAGAGCAGATCATCGGGATTTTACGGGAGCAGGAAGCGGGCGCGAAGGTCGCGGATCTGGCGCGCAAATACGCGGTTTCGGAAGCGACGCTCTACAATTGGAAAGCCAAATTCGGCGGCATGGACGCTTCCGAAGCCAAGCGGCTGAAGGCGTTGGGGGACGAGAACGCAAAGCTGAAGAGGCTTCTGGCGGACCAGATGCTCGAGGCAGCAGCGTTGCGAGAGCTTCTGGGAAAAAAATGGTAGGGCCCGCCGTGAAGCGCGCAGCCGTCGCGCACCTTCGGGCCGTCATGGGCCTGTCGGAGCGTCGGGCCTGTAACATCGTCGCCATCGACCGCACGACGGTTCGCTATACGCCAAAGCGGCCGGCGGATCGGGAACTGCGTGAAAGACTTCGGGAACTCGCCAACCCCCGCCGACGCTTTGGCTATCGGCGGCTGTTCATCCTGCTGCGCCAGGAAGGCGAGCGCTCGGGCAAAAACCGTATCTACCGGCTTTACCGCGAAGAAGGGCTTACGGTGCGCAAACGCCGGGCCCGCCGCCGCGCTGTCGGCACGCGGGCGCCGATCGTTGTCGAGCCAAGGCCGAATGCGCGCTGGTCTTTGGACTTCGTGCATGACCAGTTTGCCTGCGGCAGGCGGTTCCGCGTCCTCAACATCGTCGACGACGTGACGCGCGAATGCCTGGCGGCGATCCCCGACACATCGATCTCGGGCAAGCGTGTCGCCCGTGAGCTGTCGACGCTGATCCGTGGGCGCGGAAAACCTGGAGTGATCGTCTCTGATAACGGGACGGAATTCACCTCGAACGCCATCCTCTCCTGGGCGACCAAAAGCAAGATCGAGTGGCATTATATTGCGCCGGGCAAGCCCATGCAGAACGGCTTCTGCGAAAGCTTCAACGGTCGTATGCGCGATAAGCTGCTGAACGAAACGCTGTTCTTCGGCCTCGACCACGCGCGGGAGAAGATCGGCGCATGGGTCAGCGACTACAATCATCGACGCCCGCATTCTTCGCTCGGCTACGCGACGCCGGCGGAATATGCGGCCAATCTCACCGCAACAGGCGATCGGCTGCGCAACCCCGACCAGCTCCGCCGATCGCCTGTTGCTCCACCCGCGCCCTCGGGCGTACAACAAACGGGACTCTAATTGCCGTTGGATGAAAGTTCAGGGGCAGGTCACAAGGTGGTCACGTGGAAAGGACGACGATCGCGATTGGAAGCTCGGACCAAGCAGACTGAGCCCGAGGAAAAATTGTCGAGCTCACGCCAGATCATGGGACAGACGTTAAGGCCATAATAAGAACGCGCCAGATGTTGGCGCACCTTCGAGCGGGTTAAGATTGAATCATTCTGGCTGAAAGTCCCGCAGCTGTTGCGCGAACTCGCCAATTGCTTCTTCATTCTCACGAGCATCTTGGTGTTTCCAACATCACTGCATTCGTTTGTTTTTCCCCATCCGTCTCTCCTGTCATGACAGTATATCGTGGGAACTGCTTGCGTTTCCGAATCGCTATGATTGAATCGAAAAACTGGACGCTCTCGATGTCTGTCATTGCCTCCGGGGTGTTGGACCCACCGGCTTGGTAGTGCTTATGCATATGATCTACCTTGTTTTTGAAGTATTCGATGATTGTCCCGCGCCTGCGCAACCCGCCCTCGAATTGCGGCCAATAGGCTGTATGAGTATCCTCAACAATATAAAGTCCACCCTCACTTATGAGAGGCCACAAAGTTTCAAAGCTGGCGCGCTGATGGCAGGCAATATGTGAGCCATCGTCCAGGACGATATCAAGCCCGCCCATTTCTTTCACTACACTAAGGAGGAAATCCACATCGTCTTGAGAACCGATACGGACAGGCCCCGTTTGTGTGTCCAAGGGCGCGCACTCAGGATTATTATCGACGCCAAAGATCGTCGCTCTATCTCCCAAGAACTTTCGCCACATATCCAGCGAGCCGCCTTTCGATACACCAATTTCGAGGACTCTGACGTCTGCCTGTCGGTAACAGCCGAGCAAGCTGTCGTAGATTGGAAGGTAATGGAGCCATTTGTGGATAATGCGTCCCCTATTTTCAAAAAAAATGCTTGCGGCTTTTCCTGTGTAATTCCTTCTCAGTTTGTCGGTCACAGTTGCGCGAAACGATGTATAACACGGCGGCTCGCCAAGCCTTATTGTCCACAATTTGGCTTCAATGCGTTTGAGGAAACTTTTCATTTCGAAGGTCCTGCGCTTGTTGCTCATAGCGGCTGTAGGGTCGCAGACGCGGCCCCAATTTTCATTTGACGGCCTGAGAGTCCGTTTGAGAATCTTTATCAATGAGCGATCCTTGGCAAGACGAGGCCGCCCATTGGAACGTGGATCATAGAGCTGGCCCCGGTTGTTTGGACAGCTCCCCGCGGATTTTAAGTGGCTTTCCTGCCGGGTTTGCTGAATGCGGGGCGTCTCGATTTTGTCGCGGCGCCGGGAGGGCGTAGCCCGACCAGAGCTGCGACAAAATCGAAGGACGGTCATGCGGCGACCGCCATCGCTTGCTTGCCGAAGTAGGCCTCGTCAGGCGTGCGTCCGTCAAGGCTCGAGTGCGGGCGCCGATCATTGTAAAACGCCAGATATCTGGCAATCGACGCGCGCGCTTCGGACACGCTGTCGTAGGCGCGCAGATAGACTTCCTCGTATTTCACGCTGCGCCATAATCGCTCGACGAAGACATTGTCGCGCCAGGCGCCCTTGCCGTCCATGCTGATCGTGACCTTCGCGTCCAGCAGCACGCTCGTAAAATCGATGCTGGTGAACTGGGCGGATTCAATTGGTCGTCGCAACGATCTCAATGGAGACGGCGATGGCGCGGACGAGAGCAAATACCAAAACATCTGACACAAAGGCGATGCGCTCGCCTGGCAGGCCGCCAGCGGCCGTCCGGGAGCAGCTTGTTCAATTCTGGAAAGCAATTGCCGCGGGTCGGACACGCGATGAGCCAGTACGCGCCGGCTCGCCACGTCGACCACCGCCGCGAGATAGATGAAGCCGCTCCGCATCGGGATGTAGCTGATGTCCATCGCCCAGACATGATCCGGTCTCTCGATCTTCACGCCGCGCAGGAGATATGGATAGATTTTGTGCCCCGGCGCGGCTTTGCTCGTATTCGGCCGGCGATAGATCGCCTCGATCCCCATCCGCTTCATCAGCGTCGTCACGTGGCGACGGCCGACAACGACGCCCTCGCGCCGCAGCAGATCGCGCAGCATTCGTGCGCCGGCGAAGGGAAAATCGAGATGCAGCTCGTCGAGGCGGCGCATCAGCTGCAAGTCATCGGCCGAGACCGGCCGTGGCTTGCAATAGACCGTGCTGCGGGCGACGCCGAGCATCTTCGCTTGCCCCGCGATCGGAAAGGCATGGCTGCGGTCGATCATCGCTTTGCGCTCAGCAGGCCGGCCTCGCTGAGCGCGCCCTCTAAAAAATCATTGGCCAGGGTCAGTTCGCCGATCTTGGCGTGAAGCGCTTCCAAATCGACAGCCGCTTCTTTCGTCTCGGTCTTTTCCTGACCGAACACGCCCGCAGCGCCCTCCAGAAGCTGGCTTTTCCAGGTCGTGATCTGGTTCGGGTGAACGTCAAACTGCTGCGCCAGCTCGACCAGCGTCTTCTCGCCCTTAAAGGCGGCCAAAGCCACCTTCGCCTTGAAGGCCGGAGAATGTGTCCGGCGGCTCGTCTTCGTCATCGATTGCTCCTGATTCGCGGCGAGAATCCTCGCCGCTGTCAGGCAGGAAATCCACTTATGCTACTGTCCGAATTTGCGGGGCCGGCTCTGTCGCGCTCGACGCGGCCCAGAAACGTGCGGAGTTTGCGCAACGCCTTGTTCGCGCGTTTGAACTGCTTGGCGTGCGCGTAACGCTGATGCGCGATCAGCGCGTGCTTGCCGATGCGCTCATAGGATTGCCGCAGCGCGACGCCGTGCTTCTTCGCCAGCCGAACGAGCCGTTCGGCTCGATGCATGAGCTTGGCGTCCGTTGGAAAAGCGACGGCCTTTTCCTGCACCGTCGTGTCGACGATGATCCTGGAGAAGTCGGACGGCTTCGCCGCGCCTGTCTTCGTCGCCACGGACAGGCTCTCCTGGACAAGCGCCGCGAGCTTCTCCTCGCCCATCCGCTGACGCCAGCTCGTCAGCGACGAGCGGTCGAAGGGCGGCTGGTGCTGGAAAAACTCCTCGCCGCAAAAGAGTTGAAAATAGGGGTTCTCCACCCAGCGCTCGCATAAGGCTTCATCGGAGAGATCGTGCGTGTGCTTCAGGATCGCGAGCCCGGCCATCAGCCGCGTCGGCAAGGGCGGACGGCCCGGAACGTCGGCGTAAACCGCGCCGAAGTTCTGCTCGAGAAAGCCCCAGGCGATGGCTTGGGCGAGCTTCGCCAGCGGATGGCCCATGTCGACGATCTGATCGAGCCGCGCCCGAAACAAATCCTTCTGCCCGCCGTCCCGCCGCTCCTTCGGCCGCATCGCGAATCTCCTCGCTCGCCACTCGACGGACAGAGAGAATCACGACATCGACGCCGGATCAATTTGCAAGAAAAACCCGCCCAACCCCGCAAAACCTTGCGAAAACGATTACTTCGCCGAAACCGAAACTGATGTCATGTCAAAAACATGAGAGTTCTTCACGGGAGACGGTGCCGCCAGCGGGTCATCCAGCCGAAGGTTCGCTCGACGACCCCAGCGCCGCGGCAGAACCTTGAAGCCCGGATCAGCGTCGATCCTTCGCACGATCTCTATGACGAACTCTTTGAACGCCGCCTTGTTTATGAGTTTTCTACGGCCGTAGGCACCGTCGGTGAAGAGATGCTTGACCCACGGCCAGCGGTTGCGGATAGCACCGAGAATATACTGCGCCCGCGGAGTCGGAAATATCCGCAGTCGTCCAGATTTGAACATGAGCGGCCGTCCGTCCGTATCCACCACAATTTGGCGCTTGCGCCCTGCGATTTCCTGCCCGCGTCGGAGCCCCGCACTTGCGTGGCCGGGGCCTTGACCGTTGGCTGTCGATGGCGCCAGCCTCCGCTGGAGATAAAGTGATGAAGCTGGTCGTATCCGATTTCGCCATCGCGCGCTGCCATGGGCTGCATGCTCTTGCGATCACCCGCGCCTATCGCACATCCTGTCGGTCGCCGCTCGACAATCAGATACGCCTCATTCTGCACACCGCCGCCTATTGGCGTGGACCGGAGCGTGCGCTCAATAACGGCGGCGACCTAATCATCCTTGATTGTTCGAGGTCTGCCTGGACGGGCCTCATCCAATAGCCCATCGATGCGGTCCCTCAGAAAGCGCCGTCGCCACTTGCCAACCGTGTGCTCATAGACGCCAATCTCGCTCGCAACGGACTTGCTGGGAACGCCATCCGCGCATTGGAGGATAACGCGGCAGCGTTCAGATAACGCCGCGCCACGCGATGGCGACGAACCTGTCGTTAGAGATAGACTCGCTCAGCCGCAGTGAGGATCAAGGGAGCAATCGGACGCCCCGTCGAATTGGCCATAACTTGCTCCCGCTTTCATGCGAAAGCCCTATCCTATAATGAAATGGACTTCAGTTCCAGATGACTAGGCCGTGCGGACGAATTTGATCAAGCATAGGCCTGCTGCGAAACTGACGATGGATCGGAAATTTCTGGCTGTCTTTTCGCAGCGTAGGGCGACGCGCTTGAACCGTTTGATGCGCCCCATGCCCTGCTCGATACGAGCGCGGGCTTTATAGAGCGTCCTGGCGAAGAACTTCGGTTTGTCTTTCTCATTGGCCTTGTGCGGGATGACTGGGGCGATGCCGCGCGCTCTCGCCGCCGCGCGCTTCGCTTTGCTGGCGTAGCCCTTGTCACAAATAGCGGCGCGCGGCTGAATATCCGGGCCGATGTCGAGCAGCATTTCGAAATGCAGCGCGTCGGCAGCCTCGCCGCCGGTCAGATCGAAAGCGATGATATCGCCCGATGCGTCCGACTTGGCGTGGATTTTCGTGGTGAAGCCGCCGCGCGAACGCCCGAGCGCCTGCGCTTCTTGCCCCCTTTGGCGCCTGCGGCCGATACGTGCGCGCGCACGATCGTTGAATCGAACATCTGGATCAGATGCGCCGACGAACTCATGGACGCGAGCGTATCGAAGAAGGCCTCGAATACGCCGGCCTTGCTCAAGCGGTCGAACCGCTTCCATACGCCGTTCCAGTGTCCGAACCGCTCCGGCAACGCGCGTCATCTTACGTTTTCGACTGTGAAGAAATGAAGCGCTTCGAGGAAGCGGCGATCGTCGTCGGCCTTGCGTCCGCGACGCGGAATGCAGGCCCGAAACACCGCGAGCGTATGCGCCCAGTCTTCCTCGTCCATCCGCGTCGACATGGCTTCTGGTCTCCGACTCAGTCGGAGTCCTATGAATCATGCCTGATTCCGCGTGGGAATCCCCAAGCGATCTTCAAGCGCTAATTCGTCCACACGACCTAGCACTACTTTGGCAGATTTTTTTGAGGCTGCGCCGTTTGGGGATTCCTTTTTGTCGGCATGCGTGATTCATAGGGGGTCGGCTTCTTGGAGGGCCGGCCATGGCTGGGTCGTGGAAGAGAGATCTCGAGACTTGGCTGGCGCCGTTTCTGGCGCGGCTGGGACATAAGGCTCGCCGGCGCATGTGTCCGCTTTACGTTGAGGGTCTGATCGGTCCTGGCGACCGCAAGAGCGTCGAGCCGATGGCGTCTCGGCTGGCGCCGGGGGATTATGATCAGCTGCATCATTTTATTTCCAGCGGCGTCTGGGATGAGACGCCGCTGGAGGAAGAACTTGCCCTTCAGGCTGACAGGCTGGTCGGCGGCGCAAAAGCGTTTCTGATCATCGACGACACAGCCCTGCCGAAGAAGGGAGCGCATTCAGTCGGCGTCGCGCCGCAATACGCTTCCGTCTTGGGCAAGAACGCCAATTGCCAGACGCTCGTGTCGCTGACGCTGGCGCAAGGCGAGGTTCCCGTCATGATCGGCCTGCGCTTGTTCTTGCCCGAAAGCTGGACAAGCAACGCCGCGCGCATGGTGAAAGCGGCCGTCCCCGACGCTTGTCGGAAGGCGCGCACGAAGCCGCAAATCGCGCTCGCCGAAATCGATCGCGTGATCAGCGCCGGCGCGCGTTTCGGCGTCGTGCTTGCCGACGCCGGCTACGGTCTATCCGCCCCGTTCCGACATGGGCTCGACACGCGCAGCCTCAATTGGGCCGTCGGCGTCCCAAAACATCAGAAGGTCTATCCACAGAACGTCAAGCTGATCTTCCCCGTCGCCGGCCGCGGTCGCCCGCGCAAACGTCATGTCCCCAACCAGCGCTCCGTTCCCGCTGAAGACATGCTGGCTTGCGCCAAATGGCGTTCGCTCAGTTGGCGCAAGGGAACGAAGAAACCGCTGCGGGCCGCCTTCGCCGCGCTTCGCGTCCGTATCGCTGACGGGCCGCCGCAACGCATCGGCGACAAAGGCATGCAACATATGCCCGGCGAGGAAGCCTGGCTCATTGGCGAGCGCCGTGTCTCAGGCGAGCATAAGTATTATCTCTCCAATCTGCCCGCCGACGCCGATCTGAAAACCGTTGCCGCAACAATCAAGGCGCGTTGGGTCTGCGAAAAAGCGCATCAGCAACTCAAGGAAGAACTCGGCCTCGACCACTTCGAAGGGCGATCCTGGCATGGTCTGCATCGTCATGCGCTGATGACGATGATCGCTTACGCTTTTCTGCAAAGCCGCCGCCTCACCGAGACGAAAGGGAAAAAAAAGAATCGCCGTCGGACCGCCGCAACCGAGTTTGCCCGCGATCCGCCGCGCCGTTCTCGCCCATCTCTCCCGCGCGCCGCCCTATAGATGCCCACACTGCAAAACCATGCTGCGAAAAGCCAATGATTGAAACTGCCAAAGTAGTGCTAGACCCACAACATATTTCTTGACCGCCGTTTGCGACATGGCGCCTCTCCCCGAAACGTCGACGACGTCGCCGACGGAGTTACAGAAACAACTCAAAATCACTGACAGGAGGCACCAGGCTCATCCTCACCGCAACGCCTCCCGCATGGAAGCAAGCAGCTTCTTGAGAACACCAATGGCTAATTCGCGCATTTCGGCTGGAGCGCACCATAACGACCACCCCAGCGCTACTACCGACAAGGATACAGCGGCCAACCACCACATTGTACTGCAAAAAGTCCAACCGATGGCTGAGCCCAAGGCGCCTAACAGCAGCAGAGCTGGAACTCTTAGCGTCGCAACCTCGCTAGGCAACATTTCCGCAAACCAAAGCAGCAAAACGCAGTCTCCAACCACGCGCAGGCTAAATGCCGCCGCGGCTCCGGGAAGGCCCCAAATGTACAAGCCTACAAAAAGGGCGATCAAATACGGGAGAAGTTCGGCCATGTGGAATTTTGCGGTCACATCGGGCCGTCCGGCCCCCTGCAGCTGTGCGAAGGGCACGGCGGCCACTCCATTGATCCAAAAGCCCAAGAGCAAAATTTGAGCTGTGCCGTTCGCGTTGGCGGCGAACTCGGGACTGATCCAAAACCCCAGAAACGGTTCGACCAACAAAACGGCGACGACCATTACTGGTGTCGTGACCGCCACGAGCGAGCGCAAGGCAATTTTCGCCAGCTGTTCGCGTTCGATCGCGTTGGCGGTGGCGAAACGCGGGAAGAGCGCTGATGTGATCGCCACAGATAAAACGAGGGAGCGCTCGCCGAGCTGGAACGGCACTGAGTAATAAGTGACGGCGCTCGCGCTGACCTTGGCGCCAATTACAAAGCGGTCGAGAATGCTCATAAGTGGGTCAATCAGTGACGAAATCGTCACCCAGCCGCCGAACCGGAGTAAACTTTTGGCATCACTGCATGCTAGCAACGGCGCTTGATCCCGAAACACGTGAATTTTGCACCGCCAAAAACCCGCGATGAATGTGAAGAACTTTATAAGAATGACAGCAGGAAGCAACAGAGCCAGATCAGGACCAAATCCCCACGCAACGATAAGGGGTAAGGTCTGCACCAAAACGGTGCTCGTTACAGAAATAACATTTAACTCCAAGAATTGCGCGCGTCCTTGAAGTGCGCCACCCACAACGCCTGACATTGTCGTCAGAGGAACTGCGAACATGAGCCAAGGCAGAGCTGGCCAAAGTTCCGATCTGAGGTCAGAGCCCAAGCTAATCGTATACCGAAAGTAATAGTTCGCGACCGGCCAAATGAGCATGCCGCCAAAGCTGCCCAATGCGGCGTTCATCGCTAACGCAGTCCAAAAGGTCGACGATATCAGCTGTGGGGACGAATTACCGAGCGCCGCGATTCGCTGCGACGTCGCCCGACCGAGCCCTAGGTCGAATACTCCAAAATACCCGAGTAACGACCAGACGATTGCCAAAACGCCATATCGCGCCTCGCCAATTAGGCGAATATAGATGGGGGTTGTCAGTAAAGAAACACTTATTGGAATCAGGGCCCCCAACAGGTTATAGCCCGTATGCTTGGCAGCACTCATTATTTAGCCGATAATTGCCACAGAAGACAAGATAGTAACGTCGTAGGGAAAGATTAAATTCCCAAACTTACTCAAATGCTTGACGCTATGTACCATGGCATGGCCAGGGCGAGGCCCTGGTCGACGCGATGCGACGGAGAATAACCTAGGCAAGCAATGGCTTTGTGAATATCCGCTAGGCTATGGCGCACGTCGCCGGGCCGGAACTCGCGATATTGTGGCTTTGCCTTTTCGAGATGCGGGAAGCGCGGCGTGAGCAGGCGGCGCAAATGCTCATACAGCTCGCGGAGGCTTGTGCGTTCGCCAACCGCCACGTTATAGACTTGATTGATCGCTTGGGCACTGCGAGTGGTCGCCGCCAGCAAATTGGCCTGCACGGCGTTCGCGACGTAGCAAAAATCGCGGCTGGTTTCGCCGTCGCCGTTGATGAACACGGGCTCGCCATTGATCATCGCCGCGGTCCATTTCGGGATCACCGCGGCGTAAGCGCCATTAGGATCTTGCCGCGGCCCAAAGACATTGAAATACCGCAGCCCAATCGTCTCCATCCCGTAACAACGGGCGAAGACGTCGGCGTAAAGCTCGTTGACGAATTTAGTAACCGCATAAGGACTCAGGGGTTTGCCCATTACGTCCTCGACCTTCGGCAAGCCGGGATGGTCGCCATAGGTCGAACTGCTGGCGGCGTAGACGAAGCGCCTGACCTTAGCGTCGCGAGCGGCAACCAGCATGTTGACAAAACCGGTGACGTTTGCGGCGTTGGCTGCGATCGGATCTGCGATGCTGCGCGGCACTGAACCCAGCGCGGCTTCATGTAGCACATAATCAACATACTCGCAAACGCGGCGACAGCCGTCGAAGTCGCAAATGTCCCCTTCGATGAATGTAAATTGATTCCATTGGGAGGGCTCGACGAGTGCCTTCACCTCGTCGAGATTGCGCCGATAACCGGTCGCAAAATTATCGAGCCCCACTACGCGCTGATCGAGCTTGAGAAGCGTCTCCAGAAGATTCGAGCCAATGAAGCCAGCGACGCCGGTGATCAGCCAAGTCCGCGGGCTTTCGCGCAGTTTCAGGCGGATTCGATCATAAGGGGTCATTCAGCTCCCCCTAAAGACGCAGGTCAGATTGATCGAAATCCAGCACATATTTGAGATCGTAAAGCACGTGTTCTTCCCTACCAAAGTCTCGGACCGCCGGGCCGAGCTCGCGAAACAGGTCGTGCGCGACCGCCAGGATGATAGCATCGTAAGCGCCTGACTCCGGTTCCTCGATAAGGGCCAAGCCATACTCGTATTGCGCTTCTTCGCGGGAGGCCCACGGATCGTAAACATCGACATTGGCGTTGTAATCGGCGAGTTCGCGCACGATGTCGATCACCCTTGTATTGCGCAGATCAGGACAATTCTCTTTGAAGGTCAGCCCCATGATTAGGATGCGCGCGCCTTCGACATGAATGCGCCGTTTGATCAATGCCTTGACCAGTTGCGACGTCACATAGGCGCCCATGCCGTCATTGAGACGGCGGCCAGCGAGAATAATCTCGGGATGGTAGCCGATCGCCATCGCTTTGTGCGTCAGATAGTAGGGGTCGACGCCAATGCAGTGGCCGCCGACGAGGCCCGGCCGGAACGGCAGAAAATTCCATTTGGTGCCGGCAGCCTCGAGCACCGCTTCCGTGTCAATGCCCATTTTGTTGAAGATGATCGCGAGCTCGTTGATCAACGCAATGTTGAGATCGCGTTGGGTATTTTCGATTACCTTGGCGGCTTCGGCGACTTTGATGCTTGAAGCCTTATGGGTGCCAGCGACGATGATCTCGCCATAGAGCTCGTCGATAATATCCGCGATTTCTGGCGTTGAGCCGGCCGTCACCTTCCTAATCGTCGAGACGCGATGCAGCTTGTCGCCTGGATTGATCCGCTCCGGACTGTAGCCTGCGAAAAAATCGACGTTAAATGTCAGCCCCGACACAGATTCAAGCACTGGCACACAGTCTTCTTCGGTGGCGCCGGGATAGACGGTCGATTCATAAACGACGATGTCGCCCTTCTTCAGAACGCGACCGATCATTCCCGAGGCCTTGATCAGCGGCGACAAATCGGGACGTTTGTGTTCGTCGATCGGCGTCGGCACAGTGACGATATAGAAATTACAGTCGGCAAGATCGGTGAGGTCGGTGGTGTAATGGAGGCCGCTGGCCTCGCGCAATTCTTCAACGCTGACTTCAAGCGTCACATCGTGGCCGGCTTTGAGAGCCGCAACGCGTGACGGGCTTATGTCGAAGCCAACAACCTTGCGTCGCTTGCCGAACTCCGCGGCGAGCGGCAGCCCGACATAGCCAAGGCCAATAATAGCGAGCTTGATGTCCGATAAACTTTTCATCTATTCTTCAGTTAAGCTCATTTTCTCGTTCCTACCGCGCACCAAAAAGGTTCGCCGTCGGCGATCACGATGTTTTCGAGCCCCGCTTGCGCCATCATTTCTTCAATTTCGTCCCGCGTGAAGCGTTGCTCCAATGGCGTCCCAAATCGATCACGGGCGTCGGTGCGCATCGTATAGAAGCTCAAATTTCGATATCCGTAGAGCGGCATGTGTCGCATGTGCAAGCCCAGTCGCTCGCCAAGCAGCGACATGCGAGCCAGCGGCCAATACACCATCAAGGCGATCACGTCCGTTGTGACAGCTTTGAGCGGCGCCGGCATGGCGCGTACGGCGGCGCGGACTGTCTCGCTCAGTCGCCACACAAATTTGAACCAAGCCGGCCGGTTGTCAAACCGGTAATACAAATAGACGAGAAATGGGGCGCCTGGTTTGAGCAGCCTCACGCAGGCCTGCATCGCCGCGAACGTATCGGGGATGTGATGCAGAACTCCCAGCGAATAGCCGAAATCCTGAGAACCAGGACCGAGCGGCGCCGAATCCGTCGTCGCGACAAGAAAGCGCACGTTGGCATGTCCGGCAAGATTTCGCTTTGCGACGTTTAGCGCTTCGCTGCTCGCGTCGATGCAGTGGAGGAGACCTACGCGAGGCGAGACAAGCTTCGCCCAGCGCCCGGAGCCACAGCCCATATCGAACCCTTCAGCTTGCGGCGGCAAGGCGCTCCATGGAAACAGCTGGAAATAGTTCTCAAAGATTTTCTTGAGCTCTTCTTCGTCGAGCTTCGACTGGTCGTAGCGCGACCATTCGTCACCAAAGCTTGCAATCGTTGTTTGGTCGACATTGGGTTCTGTTGGCAAATCGAGCCTGCCTGCGAAAGAGAAGGAGTGTTTGAAGCCTAATGAGGCGATAAATTCAGATCGTCGTTTTTGATGGGAACTCGCCATCGACAGATATCCGGCTCGTGGCGGTCTACGCTGCGTTGCTGCGGATCGCAAGACGGCCGCAGCCTCAATGCATGTGAGCGGTAGGAGCGTCGTGAACAGTTGTCAGCATCAGGGCGACATGTGTCGCTCCCGCGTGTCGCCGGCCTCTCTCAGGATCTGAAGCAGATAGTCGCCATAGCCGCTCTTGGCGAGACGCGTCGCGGCCGCGCGCATCCCCTGCGCGTCGATCCAGCCCTGCGTGAATGCGGTCTCCTCGAGGCAAGCGACGCGTTTTGCCCCTGGCGCTGCTCGATCGCCTGCACATATTGCGCCGCTTCCAGTAGAGAGGCGGGGGTTCCGGTGTCGAGCCAAGCGAAGCCGCGCCCCAGCTGTTCGACGGTGAGCGTTTTGGCCTCGAGGTAGATGCGGTTGAGATCGGTGATCTCGAGTTCGCCACGCGCGGACGGCCTAAAGAGACGCTGCATATTCGGGCGCGCGCCTGTCATAAAAATAAAGTCCGGTCACGGCCCAGTTCGATCTCGGCGCAACCGGCTTTTCTTCGAGCGAAACCGCCCTGCTTTCCTTATCGAATTCCACCACGCCGTAACGCTCTGGGTCGCGGACGCGATAGGCGAAGACCGTCGGCCGGTCTGGCGCCGGCGCGCGGACCTCAGCGCCTCCGTCAAGCCGTGGCCATAGAAAATATTATCGCCCAACACCGTCGCCGAATTTCGACCTTCGATAAATGGCGCGCCAATTATATAGGGTTGCGCAAGACCTTCGGGGCGCGGTTGTTCGGCGTAGGAAAGCGAAATTCCCCATTGCGCGCCCGAGCCCAGCAGACGCTTGAAGGAAGGCAAGTCCTCCGGAGTCGAAATCTCCAGTATCTCCCGTGCGCCCGCGAGCATCAGCACGGAAAGCGGGTAATAGACCATTGGCTTGTCATAGACAGGAAGCAGTTGCTTCGACGCCGCGAGCGTCATCGGATGCAGTCTGGCGCCGGAGCCGCCAGCGAGAACAATGCCGCGCGTGTCTTTCCCAAAACCAACCCGACTGACGCATAACGTGCGCTCGTGGGGCGTTAACGCCGGGAAAATGATAGGGCCCGCAATTTTTGGAGCGATTGGTGATGATCGTCGGCTATAGGTTTCGCGCTACCAGACGGTCCGAGCCCGCATCGGGGCGTGTTTTGCGAAAGCGCCCTTCTTCTCCCAATAATCCGAAGACCTCGTCGGGAAACGAAATTTCTCGGCTCGCGCTTTCGGCAAGCCGCGCCAATGTTTCAGCGCGGCGTCCAGCGTGGTGAAGGCGCGATGACATTCGTCCAGATAAGGGCCGCGGGCCCGTCGATTGACCGGTCGACACGGCTTTCGGCGGCAAGATGCATGACGACGTCAGGCTGGAATTCTGCAAAGGTCCGGGCGACCGCGGCGCGATCCCCTAAGTCGGCGCGGCGAAAGGCGTAACGCGGGCGCTTCGCATCGGCTCGAAGCGAGTCGAGATTGCCGGCGTAGGTCAGCTTGTCGAAAACAACAATATTGTCTTCGGACCTCGCCAGAAGCGGCGAACGCTTTCATCGGATGAACTATTTTACAGACGTTGCGACGACCAATTGAATCCGCCCACACGCTGCGCTGATCTCCAGGCGTATGGGCGCGCGCAAAAAGACAGTGCGGCCTAGGCGTCGCGCGTGTTTGGCGGCATTCTTATCGCGCCCGAAGGACGTAGGGCGGCGCCCAGAAGGGGCGCCCGCAGCCGTCAAGCCCAAGTCGCATGGTTTGAGCTATTTTTTGATACTTGTCATCGAACGTTTTAGTTTTTGATTCTCTTAATTTTATTTTTTGTTCTCTTCATTCAAGAAACCTCGTTTTTTTACAAGTTGCGATAATGGCATTTCCCGCGCCGTCCCCGCTTTCGGCGCTTATCCGACGAGAGCCGACGACCCGGGACTGCAAATTCGAGGCGCAGCAACCGACCTTGCTCGCATAGCGAAGATGGCCCTCCCACGTTGGTTCATCATTAAACGGCAGACGTCGCTTCGTGACATCGACTCGGCTATATCTTCGGCCCTCGGCGAGCTGCAAATTACAAAGCTAACTTGCGAATGGGCGCGACGTCTGCGCGAGCGGTCGCCCTCATTGAATGGAGCGCTCTACGACGCTCGGATGGCGCGCAATGATTTCTCGCGCAAATTCGAAAGGTTCACCTTATGTCGCCTGAGCAAACTGACCAAGGTAGAAAAATTGCGCGAGGTCGATCGCACTGCTCAAGACGCTTCCGCAGACGCTACCGCCGTTCGGGTCAAACGCAGCGCTTGTCCCGTTGCTATCACTTTGGCACCACCGCGCACCGTCGCGCGACAGTGATCTTTACGCCGCTTCGAGCGCCGAACGGTCCAGGAGCGCGGGCACTTTTCCGCCCATGATGTCAAGCAAGACCCGCACGCGTCCGTTAGAGTCGAGCCTCTCCAAGCAGCCGATCGCGTTTGCGAACGGGCCGGCGGTGACGCGCACCGACTGGCCTACGCACAAACTGCGATCAAATCGGACCAGGCCATCGTCATCGGTGTAATCGAGCAATTGCTCGACCACGCCGATAGGCACCCGGGCCGGTCCCTCCCCTGCCATGACGAGGCTTGCGACGCCAAAGGTGCCATTGACCGTTCGCCAGCGATCGCGACCCAAATCGAGCACGACGAATATGTAGGTCGGGAAGATTGCGCCACAGACGTCGCGCAATTTTCGCGCGCGCCTAACTGTTTTCATCATCAGCGGCAAAAAAGTGGGAAAACCTTGCTGAAGGAGATGAAACTGAGCCCTCGCCTCCTGCCGCGGACGCGAGCGCACGACATACCACCTTTCCGCCCCTGTGAGGATCAACGTCTCGCGACGGCGCTTCCAACATTCTATTTGAGCCAAACGCGATTGTCCTTGCTTAGCTGCCACATTTCCCTTGCCGTTAAGCCTCCGATTGGCGGAGTCGCGCTCGCATCCTACCGCTAAAATTATGCCATAGGTCGGCCTGGGAGTCATTCTTCTCGAGATCGCTTCATTTTGCGCAACGTCATCGGCGACAACGTCGAGACCGTGACTGAACCATGTCCAGACCCTTGCGGAGCGGGCGACTTTCTCAAAAACGAGGAGCCGGAATTTGACGATCCATATGCTGTCGAAGTCCAGAGCCCGTAGTAGCGTGCTTTCCGCTCACTGATCGGATCTCTGAACGCTGGGCCAATAACGGCGACGAGCGCCCGTATGCGCTGGTTCGGCGCGCGAGCGCCGCCAAAGCCGCCGAGCGTCGATCGGCATCTCGACAGATTCTGCTACTGCGGCCGGGATCGCCGGATTGATCAACAAAGCGCATGCAAAAGCGGCGATCGCCATCATTGCGCCGGTGCGCAAAGGATAGTCGACAAGAGAGTGGCAGAGCAGCATCGCTATGACCAGAATCGCCGCGCGGGCCAAAGATTTGTCGATTGCAAGCGGACCTGGATTTGACGCTCCCCACATCTGGAATGCTCTACGGGCGAGCCAGTAGAGGAACAGGCCCAGAAGTAATAGACCGGCGACGCCGGTCTCGAGTAGTAATTCGAGCAAATCATTATGGGCATGGTTGGCGTAATCACCTGCATACGCTTCTACGTCACGGGGCTTCTCGAACAGCGCGAAGACTGGGACAAAAGTGCCAAGCCCTGCCCCGATCGGCATGAGCGCTTGGGCGGCTTCGAAAGTCGTACGAGCAAAAACCGTCCGCACATCTGTCAAAGGGTCGACGGCGAAACGATCCAGCGCATCAAATAAGGCCGATTTTCCCATGAAAACCATGACGACCATTAAGCCGATCAGCACTGCCACGATCGCTCGATTTCTTAAATATTGCAGAGGTGAACCCGACAACGTCAGGGCTCCGAACAGCGCTGCCATCGTCAAAATTGTCCCGCCGCGTGAACGCGTCGTCAATTCAACGGCGAAGAGCGTTACGAGCGCAACGGAAGCTGCGATGCTCACTGTGACCGACGCCGCGTCAATGACATCGGGGCTTTTCCAGCGAGCGGGGCGCAGCGTTGACAGTCCAGTCGTAAGCCAAGCGGCCGTCAGTAGAATGGTGGAATAGAGTAACGCCGCAAAATGATTGACATTTGCGAAAAAGCCGACGGGAGAGCTCGCGTTAGTGATGCTAAAGAATCTCAGGGGGCTCGTCGGCCCTTGGACAAGCTGAGCCAATCCGAGAAAGGCGCTTGCTACTCCGGCGGCGATAGCGAGCAGACTTAACAGTCTGCGCTCGCGCCAGTCGAGCGTCAGAACAGACAGAAACACTGCAAGAGACGGCAGCAGCCATAGGACGGTCAGCCAAGTCGACTGCGGGGCCATGCTGATCGGCATCCAGGGGGGGCGGCGACCGAGGAGCTCGAAGGCCGCGACCACGCTTTCGCGCCCAGGCAAATGCGTCCATATCGCCGGCGGCAACGGAATGAGCTGAATCATTGGCACGGCCAAAAGCGCGCCGCAAAACGCCAAGGCCCAGCGCACCTCTAGGTCGCGTGCGGCGTCCAAGAGACGCCAGAATGCGGCGAGCAAAACGGGGATGGATAGCAGCTGAAGCACCGCGTCGGACAGGTGCCCCCCCTTCGTACTCCCGCCGAGAAGGAGGCAGGACAACAAACCGAACGCGGAGAGGTAAAAAAACAAGTCAACTTTCCTTCGAACCAGCTTCCTGTGTCTTGAGATTTAAAAACTCCAACCCGCGTGGGCGATGAGTCGGTCAGGTAAAGCCCAAGATTGAGGCCCAATTGTTCAGCTAGGCTTCGCTAGAAGCGCGCCAATTAATTGAGCGGTCGTTCATGCGCAGTTCATCCGGGCATCAGGCGCATTTTCCCGATTTGTCGCGCTCCCGCGACTGGTTTCGACGTAATCTCGCACAACTTCACACGCGGTTTGCGCGCCGGCCCGAAATATGCGTGCCCGCTCCGGTGCTGTCACGCAAGCGCATCCTAACATATCGTGCCCGGCGGCTGCCGACCGAGCGCCATTGCCGCAGTCCCGAGTCTTCACCGCAGGCGAGGATCTGCTTCGACCGGCAGATGGACCAGACGACCGCGCTGGTTCTTGATCACAGTCGCCTTCAATCAAGAAAAGCGTCTGCTGGGCGATCGGGGGCACGGCAGCGGGACCGAACTGCCGATCGTGCTCTTCCGCTATGCGACCGGACGCGACCACATTTTTATGCGACCGGACGCGACCACATTTTGGCACATCCGCGCCTAGGAGAGGCAGGCATCCACCACATCAGACTCACGATCCTCAAAGAGTACTGCCCAACCTCGACGTTGGGTGAGCGCCTAAACGAACATAACCTTTCAAGGACACTAGAGTTTCGGCAGGACGTCCATGCAAACATCTTCGACGCAACGTCGCTGACGAAGGCGAAAAAAATCGCCACTCAGCTAGCCAGGCCGAACATCAACACGCGACAGCTCAATCGAACGCCGTCGGTCCGATCGACCATCGGCCACAAGAACTCCGTTACGACGTTACTTTACGCCGCAATCGTCCAGAAGTCGCGCAAAGTTCGGGCCGAGGTCAGCATCGTCACTGACATTTTACGGGCTGATAGGAGGGAAGATGATCGGCGTGCTGGAGCCACCACCCCTGATCGCCGCCAAGCCGCTCAATCCCACGAGCGGCAGGAGCACGGCGGGATTCCATCCGGCACAATCACAGCTTATCGGCTGCCCGCTTTGGTCCCGCAGAAGCCCTCCTGAGCGGGCGTGCAACGCGCCGTCTCGACACAAAAACTGTTGCGTTACGCCGTTAACCGCCGCTCTTTCGACAAAGCAGCCACAATCACAGCTCACCGCTTGTCCGCTCTGGTCAAGTAGGGGCCTCCCCGACCGTAGGCTCGACAGTACGCCGCCTCGACATGAATACTGCTGCAGCGAACCGTTCGCTGCCGCTCTTTCAATAAGGCAGGCTGCTTCGCGCAAGTCCTGGGCCGATGCTCCAACTGTTGTTAGACACGCCGCCAACCCCGCAATCGAAGACAATTTTCTAATTCTCGACAATGCCTTCATAGCTAATTCCTCTTACGGGAGCCGTCCTCTGTGCCGCGGATCAAGGAGCTTTCGGCGGGCGAACCGATGCGATTATACGCGTCCGTCCTCTTCTGGATACCCCTAAAGATATTCAGACGAATCTTTTCTCGAGAGTGTTGCATAATTATCGCGCGCTACTTCAGCGCGGGAGAAGGTCTTCGGCTCTAATAGCTTCCGGCGGAGCCTCCCAAGGCATCGCGAAGACACTCAAGCCGTACATCGCTGTTCCGCTGCTCTTCGAACTTTAGGAATTATTCTAGGGTTTTTTTCCCTCTCGCGTGATCGAGAGCGCATCGAACCAAATGGCGCCGGACACGAGTAGCTCGGAAGGGGAACGAGCCGCCAGCTTAAGTTGAAGCAACTGGACTGAGCAGCCATTCTCTGGCACAACCACCGAAAATTCAAAAGCACGCCAATCTTGAAACGATCCCAGGATCATCTCGCTCTCGCCGATTTTGGCTCCGCCCACGCAGCTAATACTCCATTGAACACCGCGCGGCCCGATGACCTCGCCATTTAGCGAACCCCTAAATGCGTAAGCGCCAGGGGGCAATACGATCGATTGCGACACGCCAGGGAATTCAACGCTGCCCGAACCAAATTCGACGACAAGCGCATGGTCGACCGCGGTTCCAGGCTTCGACACGAAATCGACGATAACATTCTCGCCCGCGGGAGCCTGCCAATCGAATGGTGAACCAGATGGCTTTGCCTCAAAATCGCCGTTATAAAGAAACCCGGACGCCTCGAGTTTTTCGGGCGGGAGGAATTGCAGCCAGACATAATACGCCAGCCCATAAAGCTTGTGTTCAAACAGGAACGACTGGTAGGCGTTGATCTCACTCGTCGTTGCAGGTGCATGTGTGTCTTGAAGGCTCAATAGTAAGTCAAGAGGAGTGCGCGCATTGGTGATGTACATTCCGAGGTTGCCGAAGAACTGAGGGCGCCATCTTGGATTTGCAGCTAGAAGCTTTTTTATCTCTTGCGCGCCCCTTTTGTCCTCCGCCATGCGAGCCAGGATCGGCATCACATTTTGCGCATATGCGTCTCCTGTGCGCCACAAAGCGTCCGCGTAATAGGCCGCCGTCGAGAATTGCTTCCGTTCGAAACTTTTCGACATTATCCAGTTGATGGCGAATCCTTCGTGAAGCGAATGGCGCGCGGCTGCACGCATAAATGCTTCAGCTTTCCGCGCCGCGCCTTCTTCGTCTGAGATTTGGCCTAGCAGCCGATACGCGCGGGATGAAAGGGGATCGGCGACGAGAGCCGTTTCAACCTGATCGCGCAAAAGCTTCAACTGTTTTGGCGTCGGCTGAGTCTGACCAGAAGGCTTGCCTTTTTCGCTGGGTTTTGAATTGATCTCAATTTCGGCGAGTGCAAGGAGCGACGTTGGCTCGCTCCCTCGCAGCAAGAGCGCTATTTTCGGCGAGGCCGTGGCTAGGTAAGCGACAACGGTATGAGAGACAATAAGCCAGCAAAGCGCAAATCCGAGAATGCTGAAGATCACCGTTCGGATGGCGTGAGGCCGAGCTTCGTCGGCATCGGTGTTCAGCGCAAGCGGCTGCTTCAATTTTGGCATGGTCAAAGCCTACAGCACGCGTTAGCCACTTTGTTTGGAGAACTCCGGCTTATCTCAGTGAGCGCGAAAACCCAGCGCGAGCGCCACGAACTTTTCCCATAAACTGCCCCGCCCGCGCCTCCCAGGTTTGGCGATCTGCACTTGCTCGCCTGAGATCCTCCGCTTCAGATGCCCGATGCCCGCGACGCCATTCGGGTCCCTTGCTCGGTAGATAGCTCGACCGTCGTGTGAAGCCGTAAGCGCCGCCGGACGTGTGTCCAATGTTGCATCATAAGCTGCGCGCCGCTCCGGCGTCTTGAGATTGTTCCATGCGTGGGTGATTCGCAATAAATAGACGGACCGCGCCGAGCCCTGACGATCCTCTGCATCCAGCCATTTGCAGAGCAGCGCAAGATTTCGACGCAGATCGGCGGCTGGGGCGCTTCGCCGCGCGCCCAGCGCGCGATAACTGTCGGCGCTTGGCGACAGGAGGATTTGTTCGATGTAAAACGCCGCCGCTTCACACAGCTTTTGTGGAGACCTCTGAGTGCGTTTCGCGGCGGCTTCGATGGCGCCGCGATCATCCGAAACGATGCGCAGCAACAACAACATGCCCTCTGGTAAAGAGCTAATTCGTAACTGGCGGCGACGCGACGGAGTCGAAGCCAAATCAAGGGCGGCTCTCACTGCGGCGATATCGTCGTCAGGCAACATCGTCCTCAGCCCGCGCCGCTTCGATCAAATCGCCGAATCATTTGCAGCGTGATCGAGCTCGTCTCTCGCCTCGGCTCCTTTGTCGACGCCATCTGTGCCGATAAGATCCGTACCATATCCATATCCATATCCATGGCCGCCTGCTTTTCTTGCATCGTATTTGGTCAGGACCAAACCCAGCGGCGTCACGCGCGCCTGCGCCAAGCGTTTCAGGGCGTTGCGAACCAACCCAATCCGTCCCTCTCCCGAAGCGATCACCAACAATGTGGCGCTCACTGCGTTGGACAGTACAATCGCGTCCGCCATGCCCATCACAGGAGGACCGTCCACAATAATTACATCGAAGATTTCGCTGTACACCGACAACAAGGAACGAAATCGCGCACCATGTAGCAATTCCATCGGGGCGGGCGGCAACGGACCCGACGGCATAACATGAAGGTTATGCGTGGTGGAATCAATTTGTTGGATCACGTCATCCGCCTCGCAATGATGCGAAAGATAATTGCTAAGACCGATAGTGTTGCCAATGCCGGCTTTTGTATGAAGGGAAGGATTGCGAAGATCAGCATCCACGATGAGCACCTTCAGACCCATAGCGTCCAACTGTCGCCCAATTCCTAACGCGGTGCTGGACTTCCCTTCGCCCGGCGACGCACTGGTGACCATCAACGTCTTAGGGATGCCAAATTCGGTTGAAAACTGCAGTGACGTGCACGTCGATCGGAACGCCTCCGAGATGGCGGAGCGCGGATCGTGAGCCTCTATCTCGAATGTCTGATTTTGCCTGACCCTCGGAATGATGCCGATAAGCGTCAAGGCTGATGCGGTTTCCGCATCGAGCGGCGAATAGATCACGTCGTCGAAATACTCACGGGCAAACGCCGCGGCGACGCCAAGGACGAGCCCGGCCGCGAACGCGAGAGCGAAGGTCTTAGGTATATTCGGTGAGGTCGGCGCACCCGGGAGTTGCGCCTTGTCGATAATGAACACATTGTTGGTTCCGATGCCGCTAGCGACGTCTACTTCTTTATAGCGCTGCAAAAGACTCTCATAAAGCGAGCGGGTTGTGTCCACTTCGCGTTTAAGGATGTTGTATCGAATGCTGCGCTTTTGAAAATCGAGCGTCGCGTCGCGCAGTTTTTCGACCCGCTCTTTCATTTCGTTTTCTTGGCTCAATGACGACTCGAACGCGGCTTTCAGAGAGGCTTTTATGGCCTTCACCTCTTGGTTGATCTGGCGGTCGGTTTCTTTGATTTTATTGTTGAGTTGCGACATTCCCGGATAGTCCGCGCGGAATGTTTCGGATTTCTCTTGATATTCGGTAATGAGCTGACCACGTCGCGAACGTAAGTCCTCGATCGCCTTGTTTGTTAAGATCTGCGGAATGTCGATTCCTGTCGACCTTTCGGCTTGGCGCCACAATTGTTCGTTCTTCATACGCTCGGCCGTTAAGACACCCAACGCGGTGTTCGCGGCCGCCAGATTGCCTTCTGCAATGGACGTCTTCTCGCCTGTCTGAATGATCTGCTGTTTTTCCGCGAAGGCAACCAATTGGTTTTCGGATTGTTCGAGACGCAGTTTCAATTGTTTGAGCTGATCCTCAAGGAACGATTTGGCGTAAGCGTTGGCTTGAAAGCGCTTTTCAAGGTGAGCAGCGGTATAGGCCGAGCCATAAGCATTCGCGACCTTTTGAGCCGACGCTGGATCGGCATTCGTGACGGTTAAGTCTACGAGCTTCGTAAACGGCACAGCTTTCACGCTGAAGCCGCCTAGCGCGCTCGGATCGAGGCGCGTGAGCGACGCCACACGTTGCGTTAGGCTAGAACTCTTGAGCAGTTCGACTTCTGTTTCAAAATCACTGTCCGCTTCAATCGAAGCGTTCTCTGAACCTTTTATGATCGTTGGCGCAGTGCGATCGATCTGCAATCGAATTGTCGCTGAATAAAGCGGCCTCTCCAGTAGACCCTTTAGTAGACCTAGCACTGCAAATGTCGCGGCGACGCCGCCAATCAACCATTTTCGCTTAATCAGAACGCGCAAGATTGCTCGAACGTCGATGCCTGACTCGCCGTCGCCAGTGAGGTTGTCGCCGATCTCGCCATAAGCGTATCTCGGCGGCAGGTAAGCGGGGCTTTGGACCAGCGAACGGCCCGCTGGCGCGCCGCCGTCGGACGCGTCGTTGCGATCTTCGTCGATCAATTCGGTATTTCCTTGTCCAGTGTTTTCGCGTCTCGGTGAGCGACTAGAGCGCCATCGCTAGGCCGGCCAGGGGCAACACTTTCAAAACGTTGTTGAGTCCCATCTTAGCCATTGAGTCACTTACGACGACAACATCACCAGGCGCTATTGAGGGATCCGGCGCAGTTCCGCCGATAATTGCCGAGATGTCGTATCTTGTCATCGTGCGTGCGCCGTTAGCGGTCCGGAAAAGGACGACATCGCTCGACGCAACCGCTGCGTCCACCCCGCCACTCCTGGCAAGAACTTGCATCAGCGTTTCCTCGCCCTGCATTTTATGGACGCCGGGGCTCTTGACAGCTCCTTGTACTGTAACTCGCTGACTGTTGTATTCTCTAACAACCACCGTGACTTGAGCCGCTCTCAAATACCGCGCGTTGAGGCGAGACTGGATGTTGCGCTCTAGTTCGGAAGGGCTTTTACCTGCGGCGGGTACTTGGCCGATGAGCGGCATATTGATTGTTCCGTCTTCGCCGACCTGCATCGTCTTGGAAAGGTCCGGCGCCCCATATACGGAAATGTCCAACATGTCTTGAGGTCCGACGAGATAGCGCCGACTTCCTGGCGAGGAAGTCGATAAATATTGGCTCGCCTGTTCGGTCGGCGTTTTGTTTTCGACCGGAGTTCGATCCGTAATGCCGGCACCTTCATTGGGAACGCCGTTGCAGCCTGCTAGGACAGCGAAACTGACTGCGAAAAACACCATTCCGAACGACCGTGCGGCTTCCGCTCCGCAGTGCTCTAGCCGTCGCCTCACCATGCCTCACCTCAAAAACCGGATGACATTTAACATCGTCCCGTCGCGGCGCCGGATTCTTGCACTGACGGGCGCGGCTGGTGCGCCGGTTGATCGACCCTCCCGAAACAACATGTTTTTATATCATAGTTTGCCCTCATCAATTTCCCCTGCGTAGTGGCGCCGATCAAAATATTACAACCTTTTTATCCGAAAATCATGAATTATGGAATGCGACTGCTGGCGCCGAACGGAAGCCGACAATCTCTCGACGCCCGATTTTCTTCCTGGTCGCGAACCTCCTCACAACGGGCCCGCTGTTCGCAATCATGGCGAGACTGAAGGAAAAAGCCGAAAAGCGAGGGCGACCGCGCTTCGCCTCCCGCCACTGCTGCCGCGCACCACGGCGGATCGGACGGCGGAACTCGTCAACCCCCGCGCCCGCATTCTTTCGGGTGTCACGCTTCCGTTATTTAAGCGCCACCAGATCGCCGGACGGAAGGAAGGAATCGAAAGTGGTTGTATGATTTGAACGCCACTAACGAATAATCGCGCCGGATTTGTGGCATGCCGCGAAAAAGGGACGTCGCCTTTTTGCCGTCTCGTCCCAACATTGCGGAGTCCGGAATGACAGCGCCAGGCAAATTTGTGAAATTCTTTTGCGAGATCGAGCGCTCGGTTTTCGGACTCAGTGTCGTCGCAATCGGGCAGCCATTTTAAATATTCGCGCAAGTGTCGCGCCGGCGGAAGGCGGCGAGTTTGCCGAGCGTGCGACGCAACTGATCGGCGACGTTACGCAGCTGCGCTTTTGCGGCCGCGGCGTCGTCCTGGGCGAAAGCCGCGGCGATGAAGCCGGGAACCATTCAGCCGGCCGTTCTTGCCGGCGTGTGCGAGCGCATTGCCCAAGGTGGACGCGGCAGCGTTGCCAAGCGCGCTCATTGCCTTGAAAAACGGCGGCCTTGATCCCGCTCGTGGGCGTCCGAGACGACGAGCTTCACACCACGTAAGCCTCGGCAATCAGCTCGCGCAAGAACTGGATCCAGAAGGTCTCGGCCTCCGAGGGAGGGCGCATTCGTGACGCCGATCGCCATGATGACGGCGATGGAGACGATGCTGCCGTTCCTGCGGACTTTGACTAGGGCCTGTTGAGATTCATCGGGAGTTTATGACGGTGGCGGCGATGTGGATCATGGCGGCGAAGCTCTGATCGGTTTTGTCGGCGCGGAGCGCGATGCGTTTGAACTCCTTGAGCTTGCCGAAGAAGTTTTCGATCAAATGCCGCCATTTGTACATCTCCTCGTCAATGGCAAGAGGTTTTGCCCGGCGGATGTTGGGAGATGACGACTTTGGCGCCGCGCGCGTCGAGATAGGCGATGATGCCGTTGCTATCGAACGCCTTGTCGGCGATCAGCGCGCCGAAAGCGACGCCCTCAAGGAGCGGCGCAACCGCAACCGTATCGAAACGCTGTCCGGGCATGAGCGTGAAGCGCACGAGATTGCCGAGCGCATCGGTGAGCGCCAGGATTTTGGTGGTCATGCCGCCTTTTGACCGGCCGATGGCCTGGCTCGAAGTCCCCCTTTTGCGCCCTGTCCGTGACGGTGAACCTTGACGATGGTGGCGTCGACCATGGCGTGTTCCATGTCGGGTTCGTCGCAGACGGCGTCAAACAGCCGATTCCAGACATCCGCCTTTCACCCAGTCGCGGAACCGTGTGAACACGCTGTTCCAGTGCCCGAATGCGCGCGGCAGATCGCGCCACGGACTGCCGGTTCGAGCAATCCACAGCACCTCCTCCACGAACAAACGGTTATTGTTGCCGCTGCGGCCGGGATCGCCCTGTTTGCCAAGACAAAAGGGCTCCATCTTCGCCCATTGGGCGTCATTCAAAACGAATCGGTTCATCAAAAGCTTGAATCACAGCCAAGCTCAGATGAGAATCCCAAATCCCAACAGACCCTAGGTCATGTCGATGAAGATGAAGACACAGGGTCAGTCTCCTCGATCGGCCATCGAGAAAGGCTTTGACCTTTTCGTCGATCTTTTGGCAAAAGCCGGCTGAGCTGGTTCTCGGAGATTCCGAGCCACCCATGGCTTTGACGAGTTCGTCGACACAGCGGTCGAAAACGTCCTGGACTTAGGCCTCCTCACGGCATTCAGCGAGACGGGAAAGTGAGAGCCCTTGCCAAGCTTACGGATGCGCAGTTCCACTACCGCCGGCCCATGTCTGCCAGTCGCGGTCGCGATAGTCGTTGCGCTAATGATCCGCCCGCTCCAACGCTCGTCATGAGCGACGGCGCGCGTCAGCGCGCAAACCTCTTTCTCCCTCAGGAGATGGGCGGCGAAGCCGCCCATCTCCCGCAAAATATAGAGGTCGGGGCCTTTTCCACGGGCGCGTGACGGCTCATCATCTCTTCGGTCATCGGCGGTTCGTCGGCCGCGCTGTAATTCGCAACCCGACTTTATCGATTAATTGTCGAGGCCTTTCTCGGATGCCTTTCTCGACGGCAACGGTCGTGTCGAACGTCTACTTGTGACGCTCTTTCTTTGCGCCAACGGCGTGCTGCGCAATCGTCTTCTCTATCCCTAGCGCGCGCCCCGCAGGTTATCACCGCGTTTTAGAAGTCCGTAAGAACGGCGCTGTCAGGCACGGACCAATTCTTCCTCTGCGCATTCACGAATCTCTCCTGCTGCACCCCTTCGCCACCGCCAACGACCTCATCCTCCGTTTCGGTTTGAGTGGAGTTTGAGTTGCGCTCTGGCTCGCGCTGTTCGGGAGGGCCACGCGCCGGCTAGAGAGCAGCGATGTCGCCACAAGCGGCTTCGCTTGCCGCAATGTGTCGTGCCGACTTCTTTCCCCGCCCGGCGCTCAACCGCCGGCCATTCAGCGCGGAGCAAACAAGTCGGCTGGAAGCGTCTCCGCTGCGCTTCGGGTGCGGCGCGATTCGCCTCTCGCTCGTGATCGCTGTTAGCCCGGGACCCGCGCGGTCGTAAGCGAAAGAGCAACGACCATGAATATCGATATCACTCCCCTCCCCTGCGACGGTCAAAACGAAACGCCTTCGTTACATTTCCCCAAAGAACTCTCGCCTTCACGGCCGTCGGCCCTTTGGCAACGAGCCAGATCGGCGTCCCCTGCCCTCCTCCGACCTTGCGGTCATGGCGCTAGAATCCGCAGTCGAGTGGCTTTCAAGTCTCTTTACTCAATGCGCGGCCAGAAGCTCGCCTGCCCGACCGGCTTTGCGCTTTCGGCAAACTCTTTCATCGCGAAGCGGAGCGCCTCGATCGCGAAACGAACTGCGCAGCGTCACGCGCGGGCGAACAGGACGGCTGGGAAATCCGTTCGGTCGAACTGAAGCGATTGATCGTGCAGGGGCTAACGTTCACTGAACGTCGGAACGCCTTTGAATTCTTCCGCGACCATCTCGCCGAACTCTATGCGGCCGACGGGCTCGGTCTGGCGTCCCTGCTCCGGCTTCAAAAGTGAATCACCGCGCTCTGACGGCTGGGCCCGTCTGGCCAGGACTTGTCATCGCAAGAACGCCGCGCCCTTCAAACGCAATGACGGGATGCTCGAGAAGTTGCCGACAGGCGGGATTGTTTTCCCGGGGTTCGGTATCGTCGAAAACCTCGCAGATAAAGCGTGCAAGAGGGAAATTCCGGCGTGACGATTCGATAAGGCAGCGCGCAAGCGTTGCCGGTTGGCCGCGGCCAACTTCGTAAAACACCCGTTAACTTTTCGGTTACTCAAAAACCATTGCTGAAGAAGCCGAATCGTGTTCCTGATACGGAAGAAGAGCAATTTTGTGCTTGAAATCGTATCGCGGGATTAAATCGTGGGCGCGCAGACAGTTGAGGCGACAGCACCATCAGATGCGCGAATTTCCGCCCACGCTCGCCTGTTGTCCGAACAGCTTCAGGCGCTCGGCTCCCGACTTTTCCCGCCGGACAGTCACAAATTACTCCGCTCCTTTTCATCCGGGGAAGCCGCCAAACTCTTGCATGTGTCGGATGGATATCTTCGGCAGCTCTCTCTCGACGGGATCGGGCCCGCGCCTGAAATAAGCGCCTCCGGGAGACGCTCCTATTCCCTAGTACAAATTAACGAGCTGCGCAGGCACATTGCCACGGTGAAACCACGCGAAGCACTTTCCGTTTTGCCTCACCGCCGCGTTGGGGAAAAAATGCAAACTATAGCCTGCGTCAATTTTAAGGGTGGATCGGCAAAAACGACGACGTGCCTGTATCTTGCCCAATATTTAGCAATGTCGGGATTTCGGGTGCTTGGGGTTGATCTTGACCCTCAGGCATCTCTGTCGGCCATGCTTGGCTTGCAGCCGGAATTCGACCTCAAGGAAGGCGACACGATTTATGGGGCGATTCGGTATGAAGACGCCCGTCATCCCGTCCGGGACTGCATTCGCAAGACCTATTTTGACGGACTGGATCTTATTCCTGGCAATCTTGAGCTTATGGAGTTTGAACATGAAACGCCGCAGGCGCTGGCTCTTGGTTCGCGGCTGCCGGGCGGCATGTTCTTCGAACGCGTTGGCCATGCGCTCGCGGAAGTCGAGGCAGATTATGACATCGTCGTGATCGATTGTCCGCCGCAGCTTGGCTATCTGACGCTTGGAGCCCTTTGCGCCGCGACAGCGCTACTGATCACCATCCATCCCCAGATGGTCGACGTTGCCTCCATGTCGCAGTTCTTGCTGATGGCCTCAGACTTGATGGCGGTAGTGGGAAAGGCCGGCGGCGATCTGCGCCACGATTTTATTCGCTATGTAATCACCCGTCACGAGCCGCACGACGGGCCGCAGTCACAAGTAGTGGCTCTTCTCCGCAGCCTTTTTGGCGAAGAGGTTCTGGCGGCGTCCGCTTGGAAGTCGACCGCCATTGCGGACGCAGGCCTCACGAAGCAATCGCTCTACGAGCTCGAGCGCGGGGCGATCGGGCGTGCGACCTACGACCGCGCAATCGAGTCGCTTGAAGCAGTCAACAGCGAAATTCTCGGGCTCATCCTTCGAACATGGGGGCGGATTCCATGACCCGACGGAACATCATAACATCGCTACTCGAGAACAAGTTGGCCGCGGCCAACTCCGCGGAACCCTCCAAAGCCGCCAACCCAGACAGGGTTCTTGCAGGCCCGGTGAGGACGATGAGCTTGACGCTCGATCGGATGGCCGAAGAGTCCCGGACGCTGCAGGAGGCGCTCGCTACAGGCGCTGCTGTAGTGGAACTGGATCCTGAATGCATCGATGTTTCGTTCATAAGAGACCGGCTTTCCAGCGCTGATGATCACGAATTTCAGGTGCTCAAGGAATCGCTCCGCTCTCACGGACAGGAGGTGCCGATCCTCGTAAGACCGCATCCAACGAAAGGCGGCTCCTATCAAGCAGCGTATGGGCATCGACGTTTGAAGGCTGCGCAAGATCTCGGAATCAAGATCAAAGCCGTCGTCCGCAACCTCGATGATCGACAGCTGATCATTGCGCAGGGAATTGAAAATACTGCGCGCCGGGATCTTTCCTTCATCGAACGCGCTCTGTTCGCAAAAGCCCTCGAAGATAGCGGGCACGACCGCAGCGTCATCATGGCGGCGCTCTCAACGGAAAAAACAGACCTCTCGAAAATGATCACCGTTGCTCGATCGCTGCCAGAGGCATTGGTTCGCGCGATTGGTCCGGCCCCAAGGGCTGGCCGACGACGTTGGCTGCAGCTCGCCGAATTATTGCGCTCTCGCAAGTCGCTTGTTCGCGTCGAAACCGCCCTCTCCGACCCGAACTTTCCGGCTGACTCTGACACTCGATTTCTAAGAGCGCTCACAGCGGCTACGGACAAGTCAATCGCATCAGACCGCGCCGAGGTTTGGAAGCGCCCGGATGGCGCGGCGCTTGCGCGAATAAGCCGCGACGCTAAGGCGACCATCGTCCGCTTCGATGAGAAGGCCGAGCCGGACTTCGGCGCATATGTCATTGAGCGCCTGAGCGATCTCTATGAGGAATTCCGCACACGTCGTGCGTAAGCGGATTGTTGCGTAGAAATACTGGAAAGAAGGAAACTCGCAAAAAGAAAAAGGCCCCCGAAAACGTCTCCGCCCGGAAGCCCTTCTCAGACTTAGCACTCAGAGAATCACACTTCCGCGAATCGCTGTCAAGAGTCGGCGCCGTTTCGGCGAGCAGATTTCTTTTGCCTGAACGAGGCAAAGATCATGCGCACATATTCAACGACACCCTTCGGGCGGCGGCCGTTGTCGCTCGCCATGGTGGCGGCGCAGGCGGCGACGCGGGATTTCGCGTCAAAACCTGACGCGTCCGAGACGGTCGTCCATAAGTGGCGCCTGTTCCGCGCGCTCACGGAAGCCAAAGAGCCGCTCGGCATCACCGACCGGGCGCTCTCAGTTTTACACGCCTTGCTCAGCTTCCACCAAGAAACCGCGCTGACCCTTCCCGAGGCCGAAGTCGGCGAGGGGGAGAGTGATTCGCCAACTCCCGGAATTGTGGTGTTCCCATCGAACCGCGAGCTTTCTATCCGCGCTCACGGCATGGCGCCGGCGACGTTGCGTCGGCATCTCGCGTCACTTGTCGAAGCGGGGCTCATCATCCGCCGCGACTCGCCGAACGGCAAACGTTTCGCGCGGCGAGGGCAGGGCGGAGAAATTGCGGAAGCCTTCGGCTTTGATCTGACGCCCTTGATCGCGCGCGCAGCGGAGATCGAAAACCTCGCCGAAGAAGTGCGAGTCGAGAACCGCGCCATCGCTCTCCTGCGGGAAAGGATCACGCTGGTTCGGCGCGACATCGTCAAGATGATCGAGACCGGCATGGAGGAGGGCGTTCGCTTCGCGCGGGTCTCGATCGACGGGCAGGAGATTGGCGACTGGGAAGGCCTCTATGGGCGTTCCCAAGCCCTTTCGGCGCGTTACTCGCGCAGTCTCGGGCGGGCCGAGCTGGAGGCTTTGGCGGGCGAATTGACGGCCTTCGCAGCGAAAATCCAGAATCTATTGGAAACTCACGTAAAACAGCAAAAAAGAAGCGCCAATGAGTCCCAGACTGAGCGTCATATACAGAATCAAATCACAAACATTCCTGATATTGAACCTAGCCTTCAAAAAGGCAGGGCCGAACCGCTCAGGTCAATGCCGGAAAAGCCGGAAGCTGAAAGGGTAGGGGGTGCAGAAGCTGAGGCAAGTCCCGGAATTGAGGCGCGACAGGCGACATCGACGCGAAGCTACCCCCTCGGCATGGTGCTGCAGGCCTGTCCCGACATCGTCGACTACGGCAAACACGGCGAGATTTCCTGCTGGCGCGATCTCATCGACGCTGCGACGATTGTCCGATCGGCGCTCGGCGTCTCGCCTGACGCCTGGAAACAGGCGCTCAACGTTTTGGGCGAGCATGACGCCTCGATCGTCATCGCCGCAATCCTGCAGCGGGGTGAGGAAATCAAATCCGCCGGCGGCTATTTGCGGGTGCTAACCGGAAAAGCGCGGGAAGGGCAATTCTCGCTGGGGCCGGTTTTGATGGCGCTGCTGCGCGGCAAGGCCGCAAGAGCGGCGCGCGACCGGCAGCAAGCGGGGTGATAGGCGTGGGCTTTCGCTGCCGTGGATTTGGCGATTATCGTTGCCGATCGAGGGAGGCGGACGCCATGATTGATACGACGACCCAACTCGCCATTCTTTCCGATGCATTGGTCAAAATCATTGACCTTTGTCCCCTGGCGACGACAAGGAAGGCCGAGCCCGCTCCTCTTGACCCGAGCGGGCGACATCGCCGCGCAGGCGCTGACCGCCGCCGCCACCTACGGTCCGTTGCGCCATTCGCGGAGTCCGTCGGCGGGCAACTGGATGGCCGTCCTCAGAGCTAGGTTTGCCGAGGACGAAGGCTGAACAACGGCAGCGGTTCGACCTCGATCAGGCCCCGCCTGTGCGAATTCGATCCAATCGCAAACGGTAGGATTTCGGCTATACTTGCCCAAATAAGTTAGAGCGCCAAGCGGCGCAACAAGGGGCGCAGGAGTGAGTGAACTTCATCGCATCACGGTCGACCCGCAGCAGTGCGGCGGGCGTCCCTGCATTCGAGGCTTGCGCATCCGAGTCAAGGACGTGCTTGACTTATTGGCGGCGGGCGCCTCGCACGACGAGATTCTCGCGGACTATCCGCTGCTTGAAGCGGCGGATATCGCCGCCGTCCTGGAATTCGCCGCACGTCAGAGCGATCATCCGATCTTGCATGTCGCATAATGCGATTTCTTGTCGATGCGCAATTGCCGCCGGCGCTCGCCCGATGGCTTGTCGCGGCTGGATATGAGGCCGAACATGTCGGCGACGTCGGCCTTGGCGGCGCAAAAGACCATGCGATTTGGGCCTATGCGGTCAGCGTTGGAGCGGTGATCGTCTCCAAGGACGAGGACTTCGCGCAGCGCAAGGTGATGAAGAACGCCGGGCCGCAAATTGTCTGGATCAGACGGCCCAACACGCGGCGGCGCGAATTGCTGGTTTGGTTCGGGGCTGTGCTGCCACGAATGATCGACGCCTTGGAACGCGGCGAAAGCTTGATCGAGATGAGCTAGCCTCTAAAGGCCTGCCGCCTTGGTCAGATTGACCCTAAAACGATCGCGTTTGCGCTGGTAGCGGCGGGTCATTTCGGGGGAGGCGTGGCCGAGATGTTTTTGCACAAGCGCCTCCTCGATTTGCGCCGAGGAGGCGAGGCCGGCGCGCAGGCTGTGGCCGCCAAAGGCGAGACGCCGCTCGCCCTCGGTTAAATCGCCGCGAATGCCGGCGGCGAGCGCGGTTTTCTGCACCAGACGGGCGACATGTTTATCGGTCAGCCGCTCGGCGGCGACGCCGCCGTTCTTGCGCGCGATCGGCCGAAACAGCGGGCCCTGATTAATCCGGCCGAGCCGCATCCAGGTCTCGAGCAGGGCGACGGGACAGGTTTCGGGACGCGATCCGCGGCCGATTTCGACCTCGCGCCAGCCGGTCTTGCCAGAAATCTGCAGCACCGCGCCGCCGTCGAGAATCTCGACCCACCCGGCGCCACCCTCGGTCTGATCCGGGCCGCAATCGAGCCCGACGATTTCCGAACGGCGCAGGCCGCCGGCAAAGCCGATCGCCAGAATGGCGCGGTCGCGGATGCCGCGCAGATCCATGTCGAGGACGCTGAGCATCGCCAATAGTTCGTCAGCGAAGATCGCCTCCTTTTGGAGCGGCGGGCGACCATGGGCGCGGCGAATGCCGGCGAGCACCGTCGAAATATGCCGATCTGACGTATCGAGCGGTTCGCCGCGCTGGCGGTAATGCCAGCAAATGCCGGCAAGCCGGCGCTCCAGCGACGCGACGCTCAAAGGATCGCGGCCGGGGGAACCCTCGACACAGGCGGCGAGATAGAGGCCGACGGTTTGCGGGTCCGGGGGGAGGGGATCGAGGCCCTGCCGGCGCAGCCAGGCGGCGAATTGCCGCCAGTCGGCGTCATAGGCGCGCTGGGTGTTGTCCGCGCGGGCGTTGCGGGCGTAATCGCGCGCCTTTTCGGAGAGCGCCGTGAGATGGGGGGAGGGGGGCCGCTCCGTGAGGGGCGCGGGGTCATCTTCGAAGTCGTCGTCGATGTCCGCCATCTCGTCCTCTTTTCGGTCCGGCTAGGGTCCTGCGTCGTTTCGAGCGCAAAAATTCCGACGCCTCGGAAGGCTCTCTGAGGTCGATTTCGGCCATTTTCGCCCGGAAGTCCGCCGGTTTCGAATCATGTCCGATAAGCCCACATTATCGGACATGAAGGAGGAAAGACAAGCGCGGCGGAATTTGGCTGACATCAGCAAACAAAGCGCCGCCAGTACTTGCCGCTGGACCCGTTCCGCGCCTACGATTCCGCGCATGTTGGAAAGCGATTCGCCCCACCCGTTGAGCCTTGAACCCGTGGCGATGGCGCGCCCGCGGCGCGTCGTGCGAAGCCGTCCTCTAAACCCGTCGCGCCCCCCAAATCTTCCGGAAATCCAGCCGCTTCCGCGTTGGGCGAGGCTCAACGGCGGCGACAGAAACGCGATGTTTCTCGCCGGCGCCGGCATCGCCCATCTCGATCAGATTTTGCGCGCCGGCGCCGATGTTTCGCGCGCCGGCGATAGAGCCGTCGATGTTTCGAGCGCCGGCTTAGGGACTGGCGCCGATATATCGAGCGCCAGCAGCGACTCAGTCGATGTTTCTAATGCCGGCAAAAACTTCGGCGTCGAGCCGGTTTTTTCGGGCGCGCTGCGCCAGCGCCTGGCGCTCACGGCCGCCGCGGCCTGCGCGCGGCTCGCGCGGCTGCGCGAGGACGAAGCGGCGCTCCGCGACGCCGAGCATCTCTCCGGCTGCGGCGGCGAGACCAGCCCGGCCGGCCGCCTGCATCGGCTGTTTCGGCTGTTTGCGGCGCGTTCCATCAAATTTGACGCGGCGACGTTGTCGCTTGCCGCCGAATATGTCGGGGCTCCGAGCGCCTTCGACGCGCAGGGTATTGCCGAGGCGTTGCGACAAACCGTCGCCAACGCCAATGATCCGCTCGCCGCGGCGGCGGCCGCGAGCGCAAGGGCGATGCATGATTTGGCGGCCGTGCCAGCGATCGACGCGGAGATCTTCGCGCTCTGGCTCGCCGACGTCGCCCTGGCGCAAAAACTTGGCTGGAACGCGCCGGTTCCGCTGCTGGCCACGGTGATCGCTCACCCCGCATTGCGCCGCCCCCCAAACGGCCGGCGACCGCGTCCAGGCGACCGCGACTGGTCGAACGCGCTCGCCGGCGCCTACGCGCTCGCCGCGGGTGAGGCGATGGATCTCGCTGGCGCCTTGTCGCGCCAGACGCAAAAACTTCTCGACGCCGCGCCAAAGCTGCGCGCCAAGGACGCGTTGCGGGTGATCGACATGTTGGTCGCCGATGATTGCGTCGCGCCGGCGCGCGCGGCGAAAACGGCAGGGCTCTCGGACCGCGGCGCGCGGCGTCTTTTCGATCGGCTCATTGAACTTGACGCGGTGCACGAACTGTCGGGGCGATCGAGCTTCCGGCTTTATGGGCTCTGAAGCGTTTCCAGCCGAAGTGGATGCCGGTTCGGCGCGGGAAACGCGTTTTGAAAATTGTTGTCGAGCAAAGTGCAAGCGGCTCCGATGAAGCAAACGCGGCAAGAAGAGGCGCAAACATGGGCCGCCCCCAAAATAACGAGCTGCACGACTCGTTTGATCCCGTGCTCATGGAGTTACCGGAAGCCGTGCGCTGGCGCGAGTGGATGGGGCGCGTCGAAGCCGTCATTTTCGCCGCGCCAAGCCCCGTACCGCGCGAGGCGCTCGCACGGGTCGTCGGCTCGACCTGCAACCTCGACGAGCTGATTGCCGACATCCGCGACGATTTGCGCGCAAGGCCATACGACCTCGTTTATGTCGCTGGCGGCTATCAACTGCGCACCAAGCCGCGCTTCGCGCCGGCGATCCGC
>NZ_JADNQZ010000042.1 GCF_015709515.1 Methylocystis sp. H62 | reverse complement strand
TCGACCTCCCGCGTGCGGGAGGTCGACGCTCATGCGTTGACGGGTTAGGCGATCGCCTGGAGTTCGGACGCGGTCTTGCCGATCTGGCTCTCATCGACCGCCTTCATGATGCCGTGCTCCATCAGCATGTCTTCGAGCTCGTCCATCGTGATCGGCGTCGGAATGATGCCCTTGCCCTGGTTGGCGTGGATCTTCACCGCGAGATTGCGGTAATGATTCGCCTGCTCGGACTCCGGCGCATATTCCAGCACCGTCATGCGGCGCAGCTCGGCGTGCTGCACGATATTGTCGCGCGGCACGAAGTAGATCAGCGTCGTGCCGAGCTTCTTCGCCAGAGCTTCCGCAAGCTCGAGCTCCTTGTCGGTCTGACGCTCGTTGCAGACCAGACCGCCCAGGCGCACGCCGCCGGAATTGGCGTATTTCAAAATGCCCTTGGAGATGTTGTTGCCGGCATACATGGCCATCATCTCGCCGGACATGACGATGTAGATTTCCTGCGCCTTGTTCTCACGGATCGGCATGGCGAAACCGCCGCAGACCACGTCGCCGAGAACATCGTAGGACACATAGTCGATGTCTTCGTAAGCGCCGTTTTCCTCGAGGAAGTTGATCGAGGTGATGACGCCGCGGCCCGCGCAGCCAACTCCAGGCTCCGGTCCGCCCGACTCAACGCAACGAATGTTGAGATAGCCGACCTTCATCACTTCTTCGATTTCCAGATCCTCGACGCTGCCTGCATTGGCGGCGAGGCTCAGGATGGTGTCCTGCGCCTTGGCGTGCAGGATGAGGCGCGTCGAGTCCGCCTTCGGATCGCAGCCGACGATCAAAATGCGATGACCCAGCTCGGCCAGAGCGGCGAGCGTGTTCTGGGACGTCGTCGACTTGCCGATGCCCCCTTTGCCATAAAATGCGATTTGCCGTAGTGACGACATGTCTATCTCCTCTTGGGCCCCTACTCATTGCCGCAGCTCTCTCGCGGCGCCTTGCTTCGCTGCCGAGTTAGAGAAGGACTCCCAGTAAGAGGTTCTCTTCGACGGCCCTCGATTCTGTCGAGCCGGTCCCTCTTTCGCAATGTCCATGCCAGCACTTGCCGAGTGCGGTCGCCGAATGAACACGGCTTGGAATCAATCATTTACAAATGAGCGACGGCGGGTTGTTCGATGTCAAAAAGCTAACAACCATGTGATGTGGGCGACAAAGTTATTGCCGACGCGGTCGAACGTTTTTGCGCGCTTTTTCGCCGCGCGCGGGAGGTTTTGATAGGTCGCTTCCCTGGAAGACGCGGCCGCCATGGCGAACCCCGTGCGTGTTGCGCCGCGCGCGCTTTCCGGTTTGGGGTTTGAAGCCATGGCAGGATCGTTGCTTCCAGAATCGATCCGGCGAGTCGCGCGCTTACGACAAACCGCGGCGGCTTACAGACGCGGTTGGAGCATAAGACACAATGTCAGCAATCATCAGCCTGCAGGATCGCGGCATTGTCGAAGTTGCCGGACCCGACGCGACGAAATTTTTGCATAATCTCGTCACCAACGACATCGCCAAGCTCGCCCCGGGCGAAGCCCGCTTTTGCGCGCTGCTGGCGCCGCAGGGTAAAATATTGGTCGACTTCCTTGTCTTTGTGGAAGGCGACGGCGAGACGCGCCGCTATTTGCTTGATTGCCCGAGCAGCTTGGAGCCGGATCTCCTGCGCCGTCTCGGCATGTACAAATTGCGCGCGGCGGTGAGCGTCACATCGAAAAGCGACGAACTCGCAGCCTTCTGCGTTCTCGGCGAGGCGCAACCGGAAATTCCCGCACTGGCGATGGCGCGCGACCCGCGCGCCGAGACGCTCGGCTGGCGCCTGATCGCGGCGCGTGGCGCGACGGCGGAAGACGCTCACGAAGACTATGAAGCGGCGCGGATCGCCGCCGGCGTTCCGCAAGGCGGGATTGATTTCGCCTATGGCGCCACATTTCCCCACGAAGCGAACATGGACCTGCTCGCCGGCGTTGATTTCACCAAGGGATGCTATATCGGCCAGGAAGTGGTCTCGCGCACGAAGCATCGCAACCTCGCGCGCAAGCGCGTGACGCCTTACCACGTGGCGGGCGAAGCTCCGCCGCCCGGAACAAAAGTCATGGCGGGCGAGATCGAAATCGGCGTGGCGGGCTCACACAGCGGCGATCGGGGCCTCGCGTTGATCCGCCTGGACAGGCTTGCCGACGCTATGACGGCCGGAACGGTCCTGACCGCTGGCGGCGTGTCCTTGGAATTCGTCGTGGAGCGGGCAGCGAGTTGAAGCCGGCTTAAAACTGACGCGGCGACGCGGCGGCGCCAATGGCGTGACCTCGTCGGCAGGCCGTCATCACTTCAAAGCCTCGCCCGCGAGACGCTCGCGGGCCGCTTCCGCGACGAGCGGATCGCTGTCGTTGATCAAATGTCCGATTTCTTCCACGTTCAGTCTGGTCGCGACGTAATGGCGGACGCGCCAGTCGGCGTCATCTCTCAAATCCAACAATTGTTCCGGCGTCAGCCTTTGCGCCGCTTCAAGGCGCACATCGGCGTTCGAATCTCGACACACTCGCCCGAGCCACTGAGCGTCGATCCGTTGCGCGACAATACGCCGAACTTCCACTTCCGGGTCATCGAACATCATCACCAGCAGCGCCGGCGCGACCTTTCGCGCGATGACGATCCGCACGTAATAATCCTCATCCTGCATCATCGGCAGAAGGTCTGGATCATCGAGCAGAGTGGCGACGCGGATGCGCACCTCGCGATGCGGATCGTTGCGCAATTCGCATTGATAGCGCGCAGGCAATCGCCGCACGGCTTCCCAGCGCACGGTTTCATCGGGATCCGACAATAAGCGCGGCAAGAGAAACGGATTGGCGAATTTCGCCGCGATGGCGCGCACTTCGAAATGCGGATGCGCGAGATAGCCGTCGGCGAACTCGGGATTCCAATTGAAGAAGCGATCGATGCGCCGCGCATATCGGTCGTGCACGCAGGCTTTGCGCAATTCGCATCGCCCGGCGGCCAGCAGGTCTCGATGCGCGCAGTTCGCACAATCGATATCCAACCCGCGCCAGTCGCGCGCTTCGTCGATTTCACGCGTCATCGTCGAGGCCGATTCTGTCGAGAACGCCGAGAAGAACCTTGGCGCCGATCTTGTCCGTTGGGTCGAGCTCGAGAAGTTTTGCGATGGCGATCCGGCTTTCTTCGAACGCGCCGAGGCGCATCTGCAGATAGGCGTAGCCCTTCAACGTAAACAGAAAGAAGCGCGGCAGAATTTCGTCGTAGCGATCAAAAACCGCGTCCTGCGCCGAGGCGCGTCGCCAATCCCGCGGCATGTTGTTTTCGCGCGCCGCTTTTTCAAGACAGCGATTGGCGATCTCCAGTGCTTCGCGCAATCGGCCTTTGTAAAAGTAGAAGCGATAGAAGCCGATCAGCACCGCGGCATGATCCGGGGCCCATTGCTGGGCTTGGCGTAAGTAACGCTCCGCCGTTTCAGAGTCGGCGTAGGTTTCGCTGGCGAGATGGAGAAATTCTTCGGCCTCCAGCGGCAGGCCCTCGCCAAGCAGCGCCCCGGCGAGAAGTTGCTTCTCGTCGGGGCTCAGAGAGGTCTGCTCGCCATTCACCATGACGCGCGCCTTTAATGCACATGCTCCGCGACGGGCCCGCCGGTGCTCTTGCACGATCCCGTATTCTTCGGATCGTGAAAAACGAGCCCCCCGCTTGAAGAGGAATCGGCGAAATCAATCGTGACGCCATCGAGCAGCAGGCGGCTTTCGGCCGGCAGAAAGAACTTCACGCCTTCGACGACGAATTCCTGATCGCCGGCGCGCGGCGCGACTTCGACGTCGAACAGCGCACTGAGGCCCGAGCACCCACCCGGCGACACCATCAGGCGAAAACCGCCGCCTGGATTGGCGCTGAACTGAATCATTCGCCGGATGAATTTTTGTGCGGCGGGCGTAAGCGTAAATTTCATTGCGGGCTCCTCAAGCCGGTGCTTGGTAACGGGGATAGGCGTTGTCGATCACGCAAGTATTGTCGACCGGGCAGACCGCCGCGCACTGCGGCGCGTCGAAATGGCCGATGCACTCCGTGCATTTCTTCGGATCGATGACGAATGTGCCGTTCTTCTCGGTGATCGCCACATTCGGGCATTCCGGCTCGCAGGCCGAACAGCTCGTGCACTGCGAGGAGATGATCTTAAGCGTCATGCTTTGCTCCCTAGCTGGTTCCTTGACGCATGTCTCAAGCCGCGTTGATGAGCGCGCCCTGTCGGATTTCGGCGTCGCCGCGCTCCTGATGTTCGATTTCGCCGCTGTTCACCTTGTCGAGATAGGCCTTGAACCAGGCGATCGCCGACTTCTCGATGAACTCATGGGCGAATTGATCGACGGGCTCGATCCCGGCCTTGATCAGGTCGTTCTTCGGGCAACCGCCGATCTTCGCGACGAACACAGCATGGCAGTCGTTGATGGCGCGGATAACCGTCTCCAGACTGTCCTCGTCGCCATATCCGCCCTGGCAGTAGAGATCGACGCGGCGATGTCCGACGAATTTCGCGCCCGAGGTCGAGAGTTCGTAGACCTGGAACTCTTTGGCGTGGCCGAAATGTTCGTTGATGAGGCCCGAACCCTTCGTCGCCACCGCGATCAGCAACTTGATGTCGCTCGCCGCGCCGGCCAGCGTCGCCAGCTCTTCCTGTTTGGCGGCCACCTTGGCGACACGCTCTTCTTCGACCTTCTCCTGATAGGCCTTGCGGGACTCAAGATCGTAGTCGACCTCCATCGCCATGATCTTTTCGGTGGTGAACTCAGCGCTGCGATCTTCGCCGAGCAGGCCGACCGCGTCGGCGCGGCACTGGCGACAGTGGCGCATCATATTCATCTCGCCTTCACAGCTGTCCTGCAGCGCCTTCAGCTCTTGCGCCGACGGGCCGCGCTGACCATTGAGGCCGAACACCGTGCCGTGCTCCGGAGCCGAAATCAGCGGCATGATATTGTGCAGGAACGCGCCGCGAGATTTGACGGCCTTGTTCACTTCGACGAGGTGCTTGTCGTTGACCCCGGGGATCATCACCGAATTCACCTTGCACAGAATCCCGCGCTCGGTGAGCATTTCCAAACCCTGAAGCTGGCGGTCGGTGAGGAGCTTCGCCGCTTCGACGCCGGTGTAGCGCTTATGCTTCCAGAACACCCAAGGATAGATCTTCGCGCCGACTTCCGGATCGACCATGTTGATGGTGATCGTGACGTGATCGACGTTGTAGCCGGCGATCGTGTCGACGTGATCCGGCAGCGCGAGGCCATTGGTCGACAGACAGAGCTTGATATCCGGCGCGGTGCGCGAGATCAGATCGAATGTCTTGAAGGTTTTTTCCGGATTGGCGAGCGGATCGCCCGGGCCGGCGATGCCCAGAACCGTCATTTGCGGAATGGTGGAGGCGACGGCCAAAACTTTCTTCGCGGCCTGCTCCGGGGTCAGCTTCTCGCTGACGACGCCGGGGCGCGATTCATTGGCGCAATCATATTTGCGGTTGCAATAGTTGCATTGGATGTTGCAAGCGGGCGCGACGGCGACATGCATGCGCGCATAATGGTGGTGCGCCTCTTCGCTGTAGCAGGGATGGTTCTTGACCTTCTCCCAAATCTCGGTCGGCAGATCGCCCTCTCCGGCGCCCGAACCGCAGCTCGCCTTGCCGCTGCCGCCCGACGTGCCGCACCCCTTGTGCTCGGCGATCTTCTGCATCGCGTCGCCCATGGCGACCGCCGCGTTCACCCCTTCAGCTGCCTCCGCCGTTCCAACATCCAGAGACGTCATGGCTTTGCTTCCTTCTGTCGCTGCAAAGTCGCCTGCGCCGACTCTCGGCTGAGACGGACCGTTGCATCAGTTTGTCGAAGGGATCGCAACAACCATGCCAGCGCCTCATCTATAAAATATCCTGTTATTTCCGAGACTTAACGCGACAAAACAATGTAAATATTCAAACACGTCCCTACATTCTGTGTGGCGACACTTGTTACAGATTCAACATCGTCGACCGGTTCGGCGACGCTGGGCGGCTCATCCGCTCTGACGAGCATCTGGCGCGTTATCCGTGTCGCAGCATTTTCGGCGACGCCGCATTATCCAGATAGAAGAGTGGCTACCGTGGATTTTTACGTCCAAAGCGGAACGTCACGACGCAATCGAGCGACGTCATTGATGCGTCGCTCACAGGTTGTGGGATCTTTATCGCGTTCTCAGCCGCTCGGAAACGAGCGCCGATAGAGCGTCTCGAACGCTGCGATTCGCCACGGCGTCGATCACTTCCCCGACGAAGGCTTCCGTCAGCAGCGATTGGGCTTCCACCTGGGGAATCCCGCGCGCCATCAGGTAGAAAATCAAGTTCTCGTCCAAAGCGCCGACGGTCGAACCATGCGCGCATTGCACGTCGTCAGCAAAGATTTCCAGCTCCGGCTTACAGTTGGCCTGCGCGCCTTCGGACAACAACAGCGTGCGGGCCATCATGCGCGCGTCGGTCTTTTGCGCTCCGGGCCGAACCAGGATCTTCCCCTGAAACACCGCCTGCGACGAGTCGTCCAGCACGGATTTGAACAGCGCCTTGCTTTCCGAACGTTCCGCCGCATGATCGAGGAACAAGGTCGCGTCGGCGTGCTCCTTGCCCTTCAATATGTTGGCCCCGCGCAGGCCGGCATGGGCTCCCTGCCCATTGATGTTGATGAAGGACTGGTTGCGCAACACGGCGCCGCCGAGATTGAATCCGAAATCACTCAGCTGGGCATCGGCGGCGAGCGAGGCGACGAAGGTCGAGACATGCATCGCCGCGGCGCCTTCGCGACTGATCTTGAGTCGCTCGAGGGACGCGCCCTCTTCCAGCACAATTTCGGTCGCGGCGTTCACATGGTATTCCTGCGTCGTTTCGCCCTCGAAGCTCTCGATCAGAGTCGCCCGCGCGCCTTTTTCAACGACGACCAGCGAGCGCAGGAAATAGGTCGCCGGCTGCGCGCCCGCCACGAAAACCAATTGTATCGGTCTGTCCACGCATACGCCTGCGCCAACGCGAATGACGACGCCTTCGCCCATGAAGGCGGTGTTGAGCGCGAAGGCCGGATCGTCGACCTCTCCCACATTCCCAATCTGCGTCATCGCCGCGGCGTCGCCCTTGGCTAACGCCTCCGACAGCGATACCACACTCAGCCCTGCTTCCAGATCGGCGAGATCGGAAAGCTCAGGAACAAAATAGCCACCGACGAAGACGACGCGACGTGACGTGACGCCCTCAAGAACCGCCGCACTCCGCGCGCTTTGCTTCGCGCTATCTTCCGGCGGCTCGGCCAGGGGCTTCACGTCGCGCAGTAGGGCGCGCAAATCCGTGTATTTCCATGCCTCGTCGCGGCGGTTGGGCAGGCCGGTCTTGGCAAAGGCGTCGAAGGCGGCGGTGCGCAGCTTCGCAAGTTGCGGCGCGCCGGCGCTTTGCTGCATAGCGAAGATTTCCGCCAGCCGGGCCTCGGCGTCGGTGAGTTTGCGAGCGGGAGTGGTCGGTGCGTTGCCCATGACTTACGCCGCCTCGCTCTGGTAGCGCGCGTAGCCCGTTTCCTCGAGCTCCAGAGCAAGCTCCTTCCCGCCGGTCCGCACGATGCGGCCAGCCGATTGCACATGAACGACGTCCGGCGTGATGTAATCGAGCAGCCGCTGATAGTGGGTGATCACGACGATGCCGCGATCCTTCGAGCGCAACTGATTGACGCCGTTGGAGACGACTTTCAGCGCGTCGATGTCGAGTCCCGAGTCGGTCTCGTCGAGGATGCACAGCTTGGGTTCAAGCAGCATCATCTGCAGCGTCTCGGCGCGCTTCTTCTCTCCGCCCGAGAAACCGACATTCACCGGACGCCGCAGCATCTCCATGTCCATGTCGAGGATCTTGGCGAGCTCCTTGACGCGCTTGATCAGATCGGGCGAAGACATTTCCTCCTCGCCGCGCTTCTTGCGCTGCGCGTTGAGCGCGGCGCGCAAGAAGGTCATAGTCGCGACGCCCGGCACCTCCAGCGGATATTGAAAGGCGAGGAACAGCCCCGCCGCGGCGCGTTCGTCGACGCTCATCTGCGACAGATCGGCGCCGGCGAGCAGCGCCTGTCCCTCGGTGATCTTATAGCCGGGCCGGCCGGAGAGCACATAGGACAGCGTCGATTTGCCCGAGCCGTTCGGCCCCATGATCGCATGCACCTCGCCCGCCTTCACGGTGAGGTCATAGCCATTCAGGATCTGCTTGCCGGCAATCTCGGCCTTAAGGTCGCGAATTTCCAGTAGCGCCGTCATTCCACCACTCCCACTCTATAGAGGCGTCAGCCGACGCTGCCTTCGAGACTGACCGAGATCAGCTTTTGCGCTTCGACCGCGAATTCCATCGGCAGTTGCTGCAACACGTCACGCACGAACCCATTGACCACCAGAGCGGTCGCATCTTCCTGCGATAGCCCACGCTGCATGCAGTAGAACAAGACGTCCTCCGAGATCTTTGAAGTCGTCGCCTCGTGTTCGAACACGCAGGACGGATTCTTCGCTTCGATGTAGGGGATCGTGTGCGCGCTGCAGGCGTCGCCGATGAGCAGCGAGTCGCAATTCGTGAAATTGCGGGCGCCTTCCGCCTTGCGATGCGCCGAGACGAGGCCCCGATAGGCGTTTGACGAGCGGCCGGCCGAAATGCCCTTCGAGATGATGCGGCTCGTCGTGCCCTTGCCGAGATGAATCATCTTGGTGCCGGAGTCGACCTGCTGACGACCGTTGGAGATCGCGATCGAATAGAATTCGCCGCGCGAATTATCGCCGCGCAACACGCAGCTCGGATATTTCCAGGTGATCGCCGAACCGGTCTCGACCTGAGTCCAGCTGATCTTCGAATTGGCGCCGCGGCAGTCGCCGCGCTTTGTGACGAAATTATAGATTCCGCCCTTGCCGTTCTCGTCGCCCGGATACCAATTCTGCACGGTCGAATATTTGATCTCGGCGGCGTCGAGCGTTACGAGTTCGACCACCGCCGCGTGCAACTGATTCTCGTCGCGCTTGGGCGCCGTGCAGCCTTCGAGATAGCTGACATAAGACCCTTTGTCAGCGATGATGAGCGTCCGCTCGAACTGCCCGGTGTTCTTTTCGTTGATCCGGAAATAGGTCGACAATTCCATCGGGCAACGCACGCCCGGCGGGATATAGACGAAAGAGCCGTCCGAGAACACCGCGCTGTTCAGCGTCGCGAAATAGTTATCTGAGGCCGGCACCACGGTGCCGAGATATTTGCGCACCAGTTCGGGATGCTCGCGCAGCGCTTCCGAGATTGGGCAGAAGATCACCCCGACCTTCTTCAGCTCCTCCTTGAACGTCGTCGCGACGGAGACCGAGTCGAACACCGCATCGACGGCGACGCGCGGGCGCTCTTCGCCCTCCGGCCGTTCGACGCCGGCGAGAATTTCGCGCTCATGCAGCGGAATGCCGAGTTTTTCGTATGTGCGCAGCAGCTCGGGGTCGACTTCGTCGAGTGATTTCGGACCGGCTTTCGATTTCGGCGCGGCGTAATAATAGAGATCCTGATAGTCGATCGCCGGGTAATCAACGCGCGCCCATTTCGGCTCGGTCATCGTCAGCCAGCGGCGATAGGCCTCGAGCCGCCATTCGAGCATCCATTCCGGCTCGTTCTTCTTTGCAGAAATGAAACGGACGATCTCTTCGGACAGGCCTTTTGGAGCGAGGTCGGATTCGATGTCGGTGACGAAACCGTATTTATATTGATCAGCGCCGACACGGCGAACCTGTTCAACTGTCTCTTGCACCGCCGCCATTTCGCTCTCCGTTCATTGTTGCGCTTCGTCCAGGCGCGCCTGGGCGAGGCGCCTCACTTCCGGATCAGGATCGTCGCGCAGACGCGCCAGCAATTCCGTCCCACATCGCTCCGCCACCAGGAAGCGGACTCGCAAATCTTCGTCGGCGACGAGTAGTCCCAATTGCGCCGGCGCCAACCGCTCTGCAATTATCATGCGCACGCGGGGTTCTGGATCGCGCGCCATCGCCGGGAGCCTGTCGAGGGCGATGCGGCGCGCCGCTTCGCATCGCACCTGCGGGTCGTCATCGTTCTTCGCGCCGGCGAGAATATCAGGCGGCGCGCGACGCGCGGCGATCAGGCGCACGCCGCTGTCTTCATCGAAGAGCAGCTTTACGAGGCCCGCGCCCTCGACTCGCTGGGCCATGGCCATGCGCACCTTGCGGTCGCGGTCGCCGATCAGTTTTTCAGCGAACCGCAAGGGCAGGCGTTGCGCCACCATGGCTCTGACGTCCGGCTCCTCGTCGTCGATCAGCGCCCGCAACTGAAAGACGCTTGCATATTTCACCGCGCCGACGCGCAGTTCAAAATAGGGATGGTCGAGATATTTCGTCGATTCTTGCGGACTCGCGGCGAAGAACCTGTCTATGCGGCGGGCTCTTCGGTCGCGCACGCAAACCTGGCCGAGATCGCAAAGGCCTTTCTCGCGAATCTCCCCATGCGGACAATCGCGGCAGGATAGGAAGTTTCCAAGCCAGTCGACGGCGTCCATGCGATCCATGCGATGCGTCGTCCCGCTAGGCAGCGCTTTCAGCGCTATGCCGGCACGCAAGTGTTCTCGACAGGGCAGACGACCGCACATTGCGGCGCGTCGAAGTGCCCCTCGCACTCAGTGCATTTCTTCGGATCGATGATGTACATGTCGTTCTTGAGGCGGATCGCCGCATTCGGACATTCGAATTCGCAAGCCCCGCACACCGTGCATTGTGAGGCTATGATTTTGTACGCCATGTCGCGATTCCTCATCCATTCAATGCAAGTTTAATCCCTCCCTTCAATTCGCATGCCACTCGCAAATCCGGATGTCCGCCTTCTGCGACAACCCGCGGATTGAAAGCAGACGATCGAATGAAAGCCCGCAGGCTTGCTGGATCTGTTTTGGTCCGCCCGCCTCCAGGCGCGCATGCTGGACCACTTTTTGGCTGCATCGACACAGCCCGCGCGGCCCGCATGAATTTGAACAAATGTTCTAAATGCGACAATCGCCGGATTCGCTCAGATGCGCTTTATTTCGATGTTGTATTTCTTCAGCGCATAATTGACCTGGCGCAGCGACAGGCCGAGCAGACGCGCTGCCTTGGCCTGGACCCAGGCGGCCCTTTCCATGCCTTCGATAAGGCGCTCGCGGTCGATCATCTTGCGGGAGGACGCAAACCCGTCGCCCTCCTCCTCCCCGCCAGCGCCCAGCCGCGACGAGGTCTCCTTGGCGAAGGTCGGAACCGACGCAGCTGCGCCGCGGCTCGCCGACGCGATCTCCTCAGGCGGAGCGGGCGCGCGCATGCCGGCTTGTTCGGCATGCGCATGCGGATAGGCGCCGCTGGCGCTGCTGGTCCACAGCAAGGCCGAGAGACATTTGCCGGAGGCGCAGGCGAAATCGTGATCGACGATGGTTTCGTCGCGCGCCAAAGTCGCCGTGCGGCGCACGCAGTTTTCCAGTTCGCGCACGTTGCCCGGGAAGTAGCAGCGTTGCAGCGTCTCAATGGCGCTCGCCGAGAGTTCGTGCTTTTGATCGTTTTCGCTGTTGAACGTCTCGATGAAATTCTGCGCCAGCAGCGAAACGTCGCCGGGTCGCTCGCGCAGCGGCGGCAGGAACACCGGCACGACGCTGATGCGGTAATAGAGGTCGGCGCGGAACTCGCCCTTCTCAACGGCCTCTTCGAGATTTTTGTTGGTCGCGAAAACGAATCGGACGTTGACTTTCAAGGTCTTGGACCCGCCAACCCGCTCGAATTCGCCTTCCTGCAGCACGCGCAGCAGCTTCGCCTGGAAGGCGGGCGATATTTCGCCGATTTCGTCGAGCAGCAGCGTGCCGCCGTTGGCCAATTCGAAGCGACCCGCACGCTGCGCGACAGCGCCCGTGAAAGCGCCGCGTTCATGACCGAACAACTCCGATTCAAGAACGCTTTCCGGCAGCGCGGCGCAGTTCAGCTTGACGAAGGGCTTGGCGCTGCGGCGCGATAGGTCGTGCACCGCGCGTGCAAAAAGCTCCTTGCCTGTGCCGCTCTCGCCGCGCAGCAGCACGGTCGAATTGGACTTCGCGACGATGGCGATGGTGTCGAGCACTTCCATGATCGCCGGGCTCTCGCCGATGATGCCGGCGACGTCCGGCCGCTCTCCACGAATCTCCTTCGGCAGGCAGGAGACCAGCGCCTTCTCCAGCGTGCTGCATTCGTTCAGCAGCCGCTGCCGGTCGGCCGAAAACATGCGGTGCAGCTTCACCGTCTGGCCAATCAGATTGGCGATCATCGTCAATAAACGCAGATCGGCGTCGAAAGCGTAGGAGATCCAATCTTCTGACGTTCGATTGATCGACAACGTCCCGACGACGCGGCTATCGCTCTTGATCGCAACGGCGAGGAAGGAGACTTTCGCGCCCACCGCCCTGGTGATCGTCTCCGCGGCGGTCGCGAACAAGGGGTCGCGGGACACGTCCTCGACAATGACAGGCATGGCGGTGGCGACAAGCCGATCGATCACCTTGGCGGGCAGCGTGTCGATCGGCTTGCTGCCGTCGCGGCTGGTCCAACCCGAGGTCGCGACGATCTCCGGATTGCCATGCTGATCGAGGATCGTGATCATCCCCAATTTCATGTCGAGGAAGGAGCTGAGCACGGCGACGACATTGCCCAGCGTCTGCTCGAGGCGGGCCGGCGCGGTCAGGATTTTTGAGATTTCATAGATGCCGAGCAGCGCCGTATCGGCGGACGGAGGTCTCGCCCGCGGCGGCTTTGCCGCCATGCCTTCCGTGAGCATAGAGCGTGAAGTGGCTACGTCGTCCATGGCCGCCTTCCTCGAACAGCCGCCGTCAGCCCGAAGCCGTGGTCGCCGTTCGCACATGCGAGGATCGGTTTCGATCGTCTCACGCGGTTCATAGTTTGTTTTATGCAAGAACCACGCAAAGCAGCGCCGTGTCGCCCAAGCGCAGCGCACAATGTCGGCTTTGCGACAATGGCGCCGCGTCGACGGCCGAAGCGTGACATTCGCGCGACGTTTTGTTGATGTTACGACATGGCGGAGTCATGTGCATCGATCACACGCTGCCCTGCGCCAATTCCTCGATCACCTTCCAGCCGACGCTGCCCTGCGGATCGGCGCGGGAGAGGATATCGAGATATTCCTTTGCGGTGTCGCTGCGACCGCGCTTCAATTCGATGAAGCTTAGCGCCTTCAGCGTATAGAGGGCGAAGCGCGCCGGCCCGTCATGCGCCTCGGCCTTCGCCGGCCAAGCCGTAGGATCGCTTGGCCAACCCGCCTGACGCGTGGCCTCCTTCATGCCTAGCGCGGCGACGTCGGCGGCGTAGTCGAGACTGCCCATGTAGGTGTGGATTTTGTAGAGGCAGTAATAAGGCGCGAGCTCCTGCGGCGTCAGCGCCAACGCCTGCTTGAAGAGGCGGTCGGCCTTCTCGCGGTCGGTCCGATAGGCGACGACGCCCTGTTGCAGGAGATCGTTGGTCTTTGGGTCGAGTTCGCCGAAGTTCACGACGTCAGCGTCGGCGCGCGAAGTGTTCATGGCCGGCTCAAAGCAATCGCTGAGCCAATATGGGAGTCGCCGCGGACGTCATTCGCAAAACGCATGGCGCGATTTTCGCGCGCGCTATCGAGATGGCTGAGGAGGAGACGGAGATGACGCTCGACGAGGACGGGGCCGGCGTGGCGCTTTTCTAATCTCCTTAGCGCCTCTTGCCTCATTCAAAAGCAGTTTCAGCGATTCTTCGCGCAAAACGAAGGTCAACGACGCACAAATGGCACGCAGTTTGCGTGCGCGCCGGGCACGCGGGAGTCGCCCGAAAGCCGAGGCGCGCAATCGCGGACACAACCAAGCAAATGAAAAAAGGGCCAGGAATGATACGCGAATTCCGCTACAAGGGGGAAACCTTCCGGGTGAACGCGCATGGCTCTCCCGGCCATGAGGAAGTGTTTATTATCCATTTGGTCGAGGACGAGGAGATGGGTGAAATCTCGATCGACCGCATGACCGAGGAAAACGACAGAGACGCGCCGATCGACGCCATTTGCATCATGCTCTGCGACAAGCTGATCGTCGAACAGGACATCGCCTGCGCCGACGCCGCCGGCGCTTTCGTCTGGGTGGAAGGCAAGCGCATCCGCGACGTGCTCCCGAGCAACGAAGCCGCCTCACATTGACCAACGCGCGGCGCCAATGAGCCGATCACGGCGGAACCAGGCGCCGCGCGAACGCCCCTCACCGAAAACGTTTCTTTCCCGCGCGCGCCGCGCGTTTCGCAACGCTCGCCGAAATCCCTCGCCTGCGATGCATCCGCAAGATCAGCCAGCAATCGATGGCGTTTGGCGTCCGGCAGCCGTATAAGACCGGCGCGCGGAGGACGGCTCCATGAGCGTCGAGAGCAACCGGCTCGGTCAAGAGACCAGCCCCTATTTGTTGCAGCACCAGCACAACCCGGTGCACTGGCAGGCTTGGAGCGCGGAAACGTTCGCGCTCGCCAAGCAGGCGGGCAAACCGATATTGCTCTCGTCCGGCTACGCCGCCTGTCATTGGTGCCATGTGATGGCGCATGAATCGTTCGAGGACCCCGAAATCGCGGCGGTGATGAACGAATTTTTTGTCAATGTGAAGGTGGATCGCGAAGAGCGGCCGGACGTCGACTATCTGTATCAACAAGCTTTGATGATGATGGGTCAGCGCGGCGGTTGGCCGTTGACGATGTTTCTGACGCCGGAGGGCAAGCCTTTCTGGGGCGGCACATATTTCCCGCCTACTGCGCGGGGCGGGAGACCCGGCTTCGCCGAGCTTCTAAAAACCATCGCAGAACTGTGGCGCACCCGCGCCAATGCGATCGAACATAATGTCGCCGAGCTCAGCGCCGGACTGGCCAGCCTATCCGAAACGACTCCCGGAGAGCCGGTCTCTCCCGACCTCGTCGAGAGCATTTGCGCGCAGCTGGAGCAACGGCTCGACCACGTCGACGGCGGTTTCGGGGCGGCGCCAAAATTCCCGCAGGCGACCAGCCTCGACTTTCTCTGGCGGGCCTGGAAGCGGACGGGTCGCGACCCGTTGCGGCAAGCGGTCGTTTTGACGCTCGATCATATTTCGCAGGGCGGCGTCTACGACCATTTGGGCGGCGGCTTCGCACGCTACTCGACCGATGATCGATGGCTCGTGCCGCATTTTGAAAAAATGCTCTACGACAATGCGCAGCTGATCGACCTGCTGACGGAGGTCTGGCAAGACGAACGTCGCGAACTGTATCGCCTGCGCGTGACAGAGACGATCGCGTGGATGACGCGCGAGATGCACGCGCCGGGCGGCGGGTTCGCCAGCAGTCTCGACGCCGACAGCGAAGGCGAAGAAGGCAAGTTCTACAGTTGGAGCCAAACCGAAATAGGAGAAGCGCTGGGCGCGCGCGCGCCAGTCTTCGAACGCGCCTATGGCGTCAGCCGCGAAGGCAATTTCGAACACGGCAAGTCCGTCCTCAATCGCCTCGGATCGATCGAGCTGCTGGAAGAGGAAACCGAGGCGGCGCTGGCGCGAGACCGCGCCGAATTGTTCTTGGTGCGCGAACGCCGCGTGAGGCCCGGATGCGACGATAAGGTCCTGGCGGACTGGAATGGATTGACGATCGCCGCCATCGCGAAGGCGGCGTGCGTGTTTGAACGCGAAGACTGGCTCAACGTCGCCATCGAGGCCTTCGAGTTCGTCAACAGCGCGATGACGACTGACGATGGTCGTCTGCTGCATTCCTGGCGATGCGGACGCGCACGTCATATGGCCGTCCTCGACGACTATGGCGCAATGTGCCGCGCGGCGCTGGCGCTCTACGAAGCCACCGGCGCGCCGTCCTATCTCGAACGCGCGCGACGCTGGGTCGAAAATGTCGAACATCACTATCGCGATCGAACTGGCGGCTATTTCTATGCCGCCGACGACGCTGATACGCTGATCGCGCGCGTGAAAATCGCCGAGGATTCCGCCCTTCCCTCTGGCAATGGCATGATGCTGCAGGTGCTGGCGCAGCTCTATTATCTGACGGGCGAGAGCGTCTACCGCGAACGCGCCGAGGCGATCGCGAAGGACTTTGCCGGGACAATTCGCGAGCGCGTTCTTGGATTTTCGTCATTGCTGAACGGCATCGAAATGCTGCGAGAGGCGTTGCAGATCGTCGTGATTGGCGAAACAGACGCCGCGGATACGACGGCGCTGAAGCGCGTGATCTACGGCGTCAGTCGGCCCGGCCGTGTTTTGAATGTCCTCACGCCGGGGGCGGCGCTGCCTCGCGCGCATCCGGCTTTTGGCAAAGCCATGCTCGGCGATCGCGCCACGGCTTATGTTTGTCGCGGAATGGTTTGCTCGCTGCCGATCGTCGAACCCAACGCGCTCGCGGCGGCTCTGCGCGAGATGTGACGCAGTTCTCGCTTCCCAGCGCCACTATTCGCGGCGCCATACGCTCGCCAGCCATGGCTGTTCGCCCAGTGGCGCGCCGCTGGGCCGGTAATAGTGCTCGACTTCGACGAAGCCCGCCGCCGACCCGAACGCGCGCCAGCTTTCGGGGGCGTGAAACACGCCATAGCGTTCATTGCTCCATCCTTCCTGATCCGCGCCATGCGGAATGGAGCTGAACAGGACGCCCCCGGGCTTCAAAGCGGCGCGGAGCGCGCGCAGGACGCGTGGCAATTCGCTGCGCGGCACATGAAACAGCGACGCATTGGCGAAGATTCCGTCAAAGTGGCGTTCAGGTAAATCGAGCGCGAGAAAATCCTGCAGCCACACCTCGCAACCGCTGTGATTGCGCGCCATTTCGACGAAGCGCGGCGCTCCATCAAGCCCGATCGCGACATGGCCAAGCTCGGCGAGCGCCCTCAAATCGCGTCCCGGTCCGCAACCGAAATCGAGCAAGGTGAAAGGTGGCTCACCGCGAATGTGGCTGAGCATCGCCGCGATATTTTGTGTGACGTCGTGGCTGCGCGTTCCCTCCCAGAACGCCTCGGCGCGCTGATTGTAATGTTGGCGCGTGCCGCCCGTGACCGCTTTCAAATCGTCTGCGCTTGCAGCCATTGTGGGCCTCCGAACAATCGTCTCGCCATCGCCGACGCCGCGCATGCGTCGCTTTGCCCCGCTGGGTTCGCACCTCGTCGATGTGGCGCAGGGAGCGACACGGTCGCCCCGGCGCCTCACGCGGGGATACGGCACATATGATGCTTGCCACGCCGAAACCTTGGGAACGGCTGAAGCGCAGGCGGCCGGCGCCGCGACTGCGACAATTCTACACCAAACGGATCCGCGATGAGTGAACCGGTGCGCGCCGTCCTGATCGAGCTCGAAGGCGCCGCCGTTCCGATGGCTTTCGCGACCGGGACTCTCATGCCGCTCGCGCAGGCGCGGCTTGGCGCCTTCATCGCGGAACATGCCTCGGACCCGGATGTGGAAGACGCACTCGAGGAAACGGGGCGTCTCCTTGGCGGATTCGACTTGAAGCTGGAGGAAGCCGAAGCGCTGTTGCTGCGCTGGATGAAGCAGAACCGCAAAGCGACCCCGCTGAAGACGATCCAGGGCCTGATCTGGCGCGAGAGTTTTGAGGCGGGCGCAATCAAAGGCGAGCTTTACCCCGACGTTGCGGAATCGCTGAGATCATGGGCCTCATCGGGCCGTCGCCTGTTTGTTTATTCGTCCAATTCGAGATTGGCGCAGCAACTCTTGCTGAGCCACAGCGCCTCGGGCGACCTCACAAGCCTGTTCGAGGATTTCTTCGACACGTCCATCGGTCAGAAAATCGAACCCGCCTCCTACCGCGCGATCTGTGAGCGTCTCGATTTGCCTTCGGGTTCGGTGCTGGCGCTTTCGGGCGATGAGGAGGAATTGGACGCCGCCCAATCGGCGGGCCTTGCGACGACGCTCATCGCGCGAGAAGGTCCTGCAGACAGCCGCCATGCGGTTTGCCTTGATTTCGCGTCGCTGAATTTGGGATCGTGACGCGCGCCGCGCTCCCTCCGAAAAGGAAAAATATCGCTGACGGCCTCGGGCAGATGGAGAAAGATGGCCACGTTCACTCTTGAAACCAGAGACGGCGCCAGACAGGAAATCACCGGCAAGAATGGCGTCTCGCTGATGAAATTGATCCGGCGCGCCGGCGTCGAAGAGCTGGTCGCGCAATGCGGCGGCAGCTGCGCCTGTGCGACGTGCCATGTCTATCTCACCTTGCCCCAGGGGATTGAAATGGCCGAGTCCGGACCGGCGGAAAACCGGATGCTTGCAACAGCCAGCCATCGCAAACTCAATTCGCGTCTCGCCTGCCAAATCAGGTTCGACGAGACGTTTGACGGAATGGCGATCCGCATCGCCCCGGAGGATGCGACGAGCTTTTAATGCGCCCCGCACGGTTTCGAACGTCGATGGCGTTGCAGCGAACGATCCCGGGAATCCTCTACATGGTCTGGAACTTGCTCATTCGCCATGCACGCAGCGCCAAGATGCAGGGTGAGCATCCATGCCAATGAAGGAAGAAAGCGTTCTGCCCGGGAAGTGCTATCGGACGAAGGGCGGCGAAGCCAACTCGGAAAAATACACGGTGATCAGCATCACCCGTGGGATCGTCACTTATCAAAGCTGGACGTCCGACCCCAATCGCCTGTCCCTGCGCACGAACACGGGCCTGAAGGCCTTCGCCGAAGTGCTGTTCAAGGAAATCCCCTGCCCGAACAGAGACCCAGGCCAAAAGATCGAATATTTCGATCCCTCATAGAAATTGCTCCCTCTGCAAGTATTCAATTTGACGCGCGTGGCCACCGTGCGTTGCGGCGTCTAGAGAGCGCCGATGGCGGAAACCTTCAGAGTTCCGGCCTCAGTCTCGGATCTCGCTTTGAATTGAAAAAATATCATAGGGAGGATCGTTGTCCGAATTGGCGTAGCCCAATGGCGGCGCGTCGACGCTTCCGCCTGATGCGCCGGATCGGCGACTGATCTGGCCGATATCGCCGCCATAAACATGGATGATAATGGAGGTTCGATCATCCAGCGCGTTGCGAAGCTCGAAGACCTCCCCGCTCGCGGAAGACCGGGCAGCTTCCACGGCGCTCGCTTGCAATAGACGGGACGCGCCGGCCTGCGCGCTGTTCGTCGGAGAACCATCGAGTCGCTGGCGGTTGATTGCGCCGCGCAACACGCCCGCGATCTCCCAAACCGAAGGCTGAGAGATTGTCACGCAGGCCCCGCCCGACAAAATCGTGCTCGCGACGGAAAAGCGGTCCAGCCCGTCGTGATAAATCTGGAATTGCTGGCCTCCGGCAGGATTTGGGACGGCGAAGACCGTTGGCAGCCAATCGTCGGTCGTGAAGAGCCGGACCATGAGATCGCGGCCGATCAGCAAAATCTCCCGCTCGCTTTCGGCGAGTTCGACCATCGACTGAATGTCCCAGATGAACCGCCGCAGTGCGGGGGGAACAGGGTCTCGCCCGATGAATGGTAAATTTGGATCAACCGCATTTATCTCGATCATGATGTTGAACGGTCCGCCGCGATTTGAGGGAATGCGCGCGCTCGAGCAAAGCGCTTCGCTGAGACCACGCCCAGAGGCGCCGACTGTGTTCCCGCGCTCATCGTTCTTCCTGCGCGCAAATCACATCGATGGCGGATATCGCGGCGTCGATGTCGTTTTCATCCACTGTGAGCGGCGGAAATAAAGCAAGGACCGGCCCCATGGCGCGGGTGAGGAGCCCGTGCTCGGCGAGCTTCGCGCGCATCGGCTCCGCGTCTCCCGCCAGCGTTAGCGCCTGCATCAGGCCAAGGCCGCTCAAGTCCTTAAAGGCTGAACGACGCCGATAAAACAACGCCGACAGCTGATCTTCGAGGCGCCAGCTTCGGTTCTGCACGCGTTCCTGAAAGCCTGGCGCCGACAGAGCGTCGATTAGGGCGTGCCCGGCCAGAAGCGCGGCCCCCTCAGCGAGCGCCGAGCCGCCGAGCGCCCCTCGCGCCAGTCTTTGCGTCACGATGAGCGCAGCCAGCGGCGGGGCGTCGACAGGCGCATGACAGGCGATCATCAAGTCTGGTGTGACGCCTGTCCATTCGTGCGCCCAAAGCATGCCTGAGCGGCCGAGGCCGCAAAAACTTTCGTCGAAACCGAGTATGAGCCCGTACTCGTCTGCGGTCTCGCGCAGTCGGGCGAGCACGCTCCCTGAGACGACCTCAAAACCAGCGTGCGTCCTGACCGGAGCGATCAGAATGCCTGCGGTCCTCACATCGACTTCCGCCTGCAATGCGGCGTGATCGTCCGTTTGGAGAATGACGATTTCGTCATCGCCCTCAAGGCCAGGCGGAAGGCTCGCCGTTGCATCAGCAGGCCCGACGCAGACGATGAACCGGCGGCGCTTGGGGCGACCGACGAGGCGATGGTAACGCCGAACCATTTCGACGGCGGAACGCCAAGCCTCGGACTCGGAGGGAAGCAAAAGCACGCGGTCGCCAAAGGAAACGGGCGAAATCTTCGCGCATAAAGCATCGGAAAGCGCCGCTGCTTCCACCGCTGATTGCGGCGAACCTATTGGCGCATCCGTGCCGAGCGTTGATCCTGCAAAATTCTCCGGAAAGAAGAGCGATGCGCCGGAAAAGTCGAGCGGCGCGCCCGCGACGCATGTGTCGCCGACGGCCGGTTGGATGGGCTCGTTAGGCGCGCTCGTCGAATCTGAGAATGTGGCTGACATGTTGCTCTGAGGTCGCCATTGGTCGCCGCTCCGATGAGCTTGGGCAAGCGTGGCGTTTCAGGCTCCGTGTTCGATGAGGTCAGGGAGTCTTTTGGCGAGAGAGTTCAACACGCTCTGCGAGCCTTTGAGCATGATGTCGTAGACCGCGTCGGCCGTGGGGGCCGCGTCGATTCCGTCCTGGATAAAAACGAAATGCGTGCCGCCATCCGGCAGCTGGGAGATCGTCCATGTCACTGTCGTGTCGATGTATCGGCCAAAACCCTTCAGCTCGTCATCCCCGCCCGACCAGCTGAAACGCAACATACGGCCGGGCTCCACAGCGAGAACCTGGCACTTGAACTCGCCGTCCCAACGCTCGATCGGGCGGCTCCAGATCGTGAACTTGTGGCCGACAACCGGCTCAATGTCATTTGGAAAGAACCAAACGGCGAGCCATTCGGAATCTGTCATCGCGCGCCAAATGGCCTCGATCGGATGTTCGAGGTCCTTCTCCGTCGTGAGGCTGCGTGTCTGTGTAGCGTCAAGCACCGAGTCCTGCTCCCGTTAGCGCCTAACATGCAAGGCTCAAGCCAGGCGCACAAGCGGCGCGGAGTTCGACATCACGCGATTGTCTCAATTCTAAGCGCGATCTCTCGGCTCGGCTCCATGCGCAGCGCGCCCCTTTGGCTCCGAACATGCATGGCTCACGGCTCAGCTCTCGCGAACGCTCTTGTACAAAAAAAAGCGAAGCGCGGGTCGGGTCACGCATGAGCGCTCCGTATGACGGACAAAGAGGAATGGGTCGTCTGGAACGGCTCGATGGGCATATTGGATATGGCGACGATCGGCGATATCCAGCATGAGGAGACCGGCAGGACGGCGTCTCTGGCGCCGCCCTATGGCGTCGTGGGGCCGTTCAGCCTTGACGAACTCGAAACGCTGGGGCGGATCGCCTTTGGCGAATGTCTCGTTATGTCGCGCCAGCGATGGCAGGAAGATCAGCTCAAACTGCGTCTCGAGGCGCGAGAAAAGCGCCGGACGCTATTGTTTCGGGCGGATATCGACGATGACCAGGAACATCGCGAAATTTTAGGGCTGGCGTTCGAGGGCCTGCTCAATCTGTCGGAGATCAACGCCGCCTTCCGGCTATTGGCCAAGACCGCGCATCCCGACGCAGGCGGCAGCGACGAACAGTACCGTCGTATCGTCGAGGCGCGCGACGCGCTGCTCAAGCGCCTCACGATGACGGGTTGAGATAATTGACGACCTACTTCGGCCAGGACCCAGCCGCGAATCTGAAATCGGGATGCGACGGCTGCCGCTTTTGCGAAATGAGCTTTGCAGTTCTCTCGTGATGTACTGCTGCCGTTTGGCTTCGACTCCCCGGTTCATTTCGGCTGCATGCGCGAGCGTTCAGTATAGCGCCGGCGCAAATCAGGGATTCTCAAGCTGGGCGAGCGAGAAGTGATCGCGGCAGACATGGGCTGGACTGCTAATTTAGAGCGCGAGCGCAAGTCGACAGGGAACATCTGCGCCCGCGAAAGGTTTTAATGCTTGTGAAAGCTAGGCCCGGGCTCGGCTTTCCACGGCGTCGCCGCGATTGCGGCCGCCTCCCCACCAGGAGGAATTCATGAACTGGGACACGATCGAAGGCAATTGGAAGAAGTTTACCGGCAACGTGAAGGAGCAGTGGGGCAAGCTCACTGACGACGATATTGCTCGCGTTAACGGGAACCGCGAGCAGCTCGAAGGCATGATCCAGGAACGCTACGGCGTCGCCAAGGACAAGGCCAAGGAGCAGGTGGACAGCTGGATGGCGCGCCACTAACTCCACAGCGTCATTAGGACACGCCGGCGAGTCGCCCTCGCCGGCGTTTTCATTTTGAAACGCGCGCGAATGTGTTCCCGAAATTGCGTCCAGCATTCAGAGCGCCGGAACATCTGGCTTGGCGCCGAAGTTTTATAAAGGCGCCCAAGACGAAGGTCTGTCGATGAAGAAAACTGTTCGCCCGTTCACCGTCGAATATCGATCGAAGCGCGGCAAATCGCACGCTGCCCGTGGCGGCGGCGCGTTCCGCTTTTCGGATCAATCAACCGAACGTATGCCCGCGCGCAAACACATGCGCGATGAACTCTCCGCCTGGCAGTCGCTGTTCAAGCAGGAGGCGCGTTCTTTATGATGACTGCAGCTTCTCCGAAACTCGCCCTTAGACAGGGCAAGAGAGCGCTGCTTCAGCGCTCTATAAGCGAGGCGCTCGGAAAACGCTTCTCGCTTTTATATCTCGACTTGATCATGAAGCCGGTACCCGAGGACCTTAAAGGTCTCCTGATCAAATTGGACTTCGCGGATCGTCCGAACAAGATGCGCTGAGATTCTAGAAATCTCTCTGCGCGTCACTCGACCGCGCTTATCTGGCTAAGCTCTTCCAGAAGGGCCAGCATGTCGTCCGGCAGCGGCTCCGAAGCAATATCGGAAAATTGGCGCCGAAGCTGCTCACCGAGCCGCCTCACGCTCGGCTCCACATCAACCGCATCGCGTATGTATCGACTTCCTCTCATTGTCGTCTCTGCCAGTCTCGCTCGTTGTTCATGTGGCGGCATGAGGACCTCTCCACACGGAGATGAAGCGCCGATTCGAAAATCTGTTCCGACGATGCTCCATATTTTTTAAGAAATAGAAAAGCTTAGCCGCAAATAAGCGCTGTGGAGAACCCAAAACTAACCTTCACAAGGTTCAGTCGCAGCTGAATGTTCATTGCGGCGGGTCGGAAGCCTCCGGCTCTCGAACCGCCTCCGTTCGATCAAGCCGCAGCTATTTTTTGCCGACGCGGAATTGCACGGGCACTTCGAAGGTCAGCCCCTCGTCCGCGATCACCGGCGGCGGCGGCGGAACGGGGTCGGCCCGCTTCATCATCGCGAGCGCAGCGTCGTCGAAGAGTGGATGTCCCGCAGAACGTTTGATGCTGTAGCTGACGACATGGCCGTGCCTGTCGAGCGTGAAGGAAACGCTCGCTTCGGCGGATCGACGACCGGCGGCGCCCGGATAGCGCTTGTGTCGGTTGAGATGCGAGAGCAAGGCTTTTTGCCACGTCAGCTTGACGGCGTTGGCGACGGCGTCAGCCCCTTGAACAGGCGCCACGGGCCTGTCGGATTGCCGGTCGGCGTCGGACTTGGGCGGCGCAGTCGCCTCGGAGGCGGCAGACTCGGCCGAGACGACCGGCTGCGCCTGATGTTTCTTCTCCTCCTCGATCGGCTTCTCCGGCCGAACATTGTGCGTGAGCTCGGCTTCTTCCGACTCGGCGTGGGTGATCCGCTCTTCGTTCGTCTCCTTCGCCTCTGATGCGGCGACGGAAGGCGCGGCGGCGGCCGCTTCGTCAGAGAGCGGTCCAGGCGGCAGATCCGCGGCCTCGGCGTCTCGCGGCGCGGCGGGCTCGAGAGACAATTCGATCGCCGGCGCGCCGGAGGCGTTCTCGTCGAGATCGCCTTGCAAGGTCACCAGCGCCGCGACGGCGCCGCCGACATGCAGAAACAGGGCGAGCGCGACTGCGGCGCCCCAAAGCTTGCCGTTCGACTGCGGCTTCTGGAGAGCGGCGGCGGCGCTCATTGCGGGGCCTGCTCCTTGCCGCCGGCGTCGAGCGCGACGAGCGCCACGCGCAGATAACCGCCAGCGCGCAGACGCTCCAAGATCGCCATCATCTCGCCATAGGGCACGCTGGTGTCGGCCCGCAAATAGATGCGTTTCGACTTGTCGCCCAGGAGCGTGTCGAGTGCGGAAACAAGATCATTGCGTTTGACGGGCGTCTCGCCCAGGGCAAGCGCGAGATCCCCCTGGATCGTCACGTAAATGGGCTTGTCCGGCTTTTCATGCGGCGCGGCGTTGGACGCCGGAAGATCGACCGGAAGATCGACAGTGGCGAGAGGGGCCGCCACCATGAAGATGATGAGCAGCACGAGCATCACGTCGATAAACGGCGTGACGTTGATTTCGTGCGTTTCCTGAAGATCGCTTTTGAGATGAACGGCCATGATCTACTCCGCCGCATGAATCTTGTTTGTGCCGGCTTGTCCGGCGCGATCGAGGTCGCGCGAGACGATGCGAAGCAATTCGCCGGAGAGATTGGAAACGAGCTCGAGATAGGCCGTCGCCTGGCGCGCAAGATGATTGTAGATGAGCACAGCCGGGATGGCGGCGAAGAGGCCGACCGCCGTTGCGAGCAACGCTTCGGCGATGCCGGGCGCGACCACGGCCAGATTGGTCGTCTGCGCTTTGGAAATGCCGATGAAGCTGTTCATGATGCCCCAGACGGTGCCGAACAGTCCGATGAAGGGGCCCGTCGATCCAACCGAGGCGAGCAGTCCGGTGCCCCGCTTGATCGAAAGCGCTTCGGCGCGCTCGATTTCCGCGAAGCACGCTGCGATGCGCTCCTTCACGCCCGGCGCCCCAAGAATATCGGACGACAGCTTCATTTCCCGCGTCGCTTCGCCAAGCAGCGCCTGCGTCAAACGGTCGCCGCCGCCAAGCGCCAGTCGCGCCTCGGAGAGACCGCGCGCCTCGGAGAGGCGGCGTATCGCCGTCGTCACGCGCTCGCGCGCCCGTTTCAATTCGATCGTTTTGGCGATGAGGATCGTCCATGTCGCGACGGACGCCAACAACAAGCCGATCATGACGATCTTCACGACGATGTCGGCGTTGACGAACATCGTCCACACAGAAAGATCATGAGGCTTAGTGGCCGCTATCGCTGCGTCGAGCGCTGGCGACCCTGGTGCGGCTGCGACGCTCTGCGCAGCGAGAAGCGCGATGATTGAGACCACGAGAAACTGCAAAGAACGTTTCATGCTTCAGCCCATGTTCGGATCAGATTATGATAAACGCCCGACATTTTGACGCAGGCAGGATCGCCGGCGCCCAGTCGAGTGGTCAGGGATTGGATGGCCTGGTCGAGATCGAAGAGCAAGGCGCGCGCCACGTTGTCACGAATCATGCTCTGCATCCAAAAAAACGAGGCGATGCGCTCGCCGCGAGTGACGCTTTTGACAAGATGAAGACTCGTCGAAGGATAAAGCACGAGATCGCCTGCGGGAAGTTTCACCTCCTGCTGGCCGACCCGATCCTCAATCACTAATTCGCCGCCATCGTACTCGTCCGCCTCCGAGAGGAACAGCGTGCAAGAAAGATCCGTGCGAATGCGAATCGGCGTTCCGGGAATGCCGCGGATCGCATTGTCGACGTGCAATCCGAAGTCGTGCCCAACGCCATAGCGATTGAAGAGCGGCGGAAAAATCTTGTGCGGCAGCGCCGCCGAGACGAACATCGACGACTGCGCAAGCGCCTCGAGCACATGTTCGCCAAGTTCGCGCGCGACTTCGCCGGCTTGCGGCAGTTGAAGATTGTTCTTCACCAGAGACGACTGCGAACCAGCGGTCGTGCGCCCGTCCTCCCACTGCGCCCGGCCCATGGCCGCGCGGAAAAAGGCTACCTGCTGCTTGGAAAGAACTTCGGGTATGCAAATAAGCATCAGCGCTATGCTTCTCCCCAGTAGCGGATGAGATTGTGGTACACGGTCACCAGCTTGCGCAGATCCGGATCGTCCGCGCCCACGCGCGGCGCGAGTTCCTGTATTGATTCGTCGAGATCGCAAACGAGGCTGCGCGCCTCGTCGGCGCGGATCATGCTTTGCAGCCACAAAAATGAGGCGAGACGTAGGCCGCTGGTGACGGGCGTCACCATATGCAGACTGCCGGCCGAATAAAGAATGAGGTCGCCGGCCGGCGGTTTGAAGCGCCTTGAACCATATATGTCTTCAACGATCAGTTCGCCGCCCTCATATTCGCCGGGATCAGAAAGAAGCACGGTCGCGGCGAGGTCAACGCGGATACGCGCGCCGGTCATGGCGTCGCCGCGTATCGCATTGTCGACATGCGGATCGAAGTGGTCGCCGACGCCGTAGCGGTTGAACAACAGCGGATAGATGCGCAGCGGGACAGCCGTTGAAACGAAAGCGGCATTGGCGAGGAGCGACGAAAGCAGCCGCTTGCCGAGCGCGCGCGAGATTTCAGAGTCAGGCGGGAGTTGCTCGTTGCGCTTCGCCTCGCCGGCGTTCGCCCCGGCGGTGGAGGCGCCGTCCTCCCACGCCGCCTGCGCCATCGCCTCGCGAAGGACGTCGACCTCCTTCCTATTAAGCGCGCGTTGTATGTGAGCAAGCATTCGAAGCGTTCCTTTAGAACAAGATGCTCGTTTCGAGATAGACGGAGCGGCTGGGCGACATCTGCGCGAAGGGCGTCGCAGTCTGATAGAAGGCGTCATAGATTGTGCGGTCGAAGAGATTGTTGACCGAGAACTTCATCGTGATGTTTTGGCCAATCTTGGCCTCAGCAAAAACATCGAAGCGCCAGTACGAAGGCAGGATCGTCGGAACGTTAAGAAAATTGGTCGCGGTCGGAGTCGGCAGGCCAAACGCGTTGAACGATGTGCCGCCATTGGCGACGATATTGTTGCCGCCATAGATCCTGGAACGATAGATGGCTTGGCCGCCGAATTCGAGCGCATTCGGAGCGAGGCCGATAAGGTCGCCGAATTTGTACTTGGACAGCAAGCTGAAGGACTCATGCGCGATATTGGCGAGTTGAAGACCGATATTCGTTCGCGCGTAGGAGTTGGTCACCCGCGAGTCCATCAGCACGATGCCGCCAAGGACCATCCACTTGTCGGTGATGTTGCCCGCAACCTCGAGATCAACGCCCTGGACGTAATAGGACGCGTCGCCCGTGGTGGTGCCGGAGTTCACTTCTCTAGCGCCGCTCACATCCGTCTTGAAGAAGGCGGCTGTCGCGAGCAGATGCCTGTCGAACAGCTCCCATTTCAGGCCGACCTCCGCCGCCTTGTTGAGTTGGGGAGCAAAGATTTGCGACGCCGTCGTCAAGCCGCCGTAATTCGCCGCGCCGCCGTCAAGCTCGGCTCCGACGGGCGTCGCCGAGGTGGCGTAGGCGGCGTAGGCGCTGACGTTGGGGAGCGGCTTGAAGACGACGCCGGCGTTCCAATTGAACAGCCCAGAATGGCTCTTAGAGAAAGTCGAAAGCGTCTCCGTGCGGTTCGTGATGTTGTAATCGTCAAAGCGGGCGCCGCCGTTCACGATCACGACGTCCTGATAGTTTGCGGTTTCGATCAGATAGCCTGATTTCGTGTCGACGGCGATCCGCGTGGGATTGGTATTGCGGTAAGGCGTGTTGAGGAACGGCAGATAGGTGCACGGAAGATAGAGGTTACACGTAACGTTGTTGCCGGTCGGTATTCCGTTCAACTCGGAAGCGAGGCCCTGATAGTTGGTGCGCGTTACGCCTTCGCGGGCGAACTCGACGCCGGCGACCAGCGCATGCTTGACGGGGCCTGTTTCGACTTTCAGCGTCGCCTCCGTCTGGTTGTCGAGCGTGTTCACCACTTGGTAGCGGCTTTGCGCGCCGATTCTCACAGTCGAAGCGAATAGATCCGCGCTGCCCGCGAGCGATCCGATATAGTCCAGCATGGAGCGGCTCTGCCGGAACCGATTGTCGAATACGAGATTGTCGTTGTAGCGATAGTGGGCCGTGAAGGTGCCGAAATTCTGCATCGCAACTTGGAAATCGCGATCGAGGAAGCCATACCAGTTGCTGCGAGGAATGACGCCTTCGGGGAACGGCCGGTTCCAAACCCGGTTGTACGGCACGCCGAAGTCCGGCAGGCCATTCTGATAGACATGCGTGTATTGAGCGGTCAGCGTCAGGTCTTCGATCGGCTTGAACACCACCGAGCCAGCGACGCCGTCGCGATAGTCGGTGACAAAGCTGCGGCCCGCGACATTCGAGTCATGATAAAGAGCATTGACGCGCACCGCGAGGATCGGGCTGATCACTTTGTTGACGTCAGCCGTCACCCGCTTCATGTGGTCGGAAAAGCCGCCAATCGCTTTGAGTTCGACGAAATCGCGGTCGGTCGCTTGTTTCGTGACGATGTTGATCGCGCCGCCCGCAGTGCCACGACCGGCAAACGTCGATCCCGGCCCGCGCAGAATTTCGACCTGCTCGGTATAGAAGTTCTCGCGAATGCTGACGCCAGGATCGCGCACGCCGTCGACGAAGATGTCGTTGCGCACGTCGAAGCCGCGAATGAAGAAGCGATCGCCGAAGGCGTTGCCGCCTTCGCCCGTCCCCAGCGTCACGCCCGCCGTGCTGCGACCGATTTCACGCAGCGTGAAGGCGTTCTTGTCGTCGAGCACTTCCTTGGTCAGCACCGTGATGGTGCGCGGCGTATTGAGCACCGGCTCGGTGAATTTCGGCGAAGACAGGCGGTCGACCTTATAGGGCGCAACCGGATCGGCGTAAGGATTGGCGTTGGGCGCCGCAGCGAAGATCGGAAGGCCTCCGCTGCCTGCGCCTTGGCCGCCGGCGCTTGAAGCGCCCGGCGCGCCGCGCCGCTGCCCCGAGGCCTGAGTGGCGGCCGCATGACGCGCCGGTTGCGGCTGAGCGGCGGCGATGGGCTTGGGTTTCGCCGGCGCCGCCGCGCGCGGCTTCTCCTGCGGCGCGTCGACTTTAACGGGCGGCAGCGTCGTCGACGCGGATTGCGCCAGAGCCGAAGCGCTGACGCTCGACGCAAGCGCCGCAGCAACGCTCAGCGCCTTCACCGACGTCAGATCTCCTGCACGAGTCCGCGGAAGCGACTGAGTCAGCATTCTTAGAGAAATTGGAGTTTTTACGTCGCTCATGGGGAACCGCCAGGGAGGTTTGTGCGTTGTCTACTTTCGCCTCGTGCGAAGAAGTTGATTAAAGCTAAATTTGGCGGCGGCCACGGTCAACTGATAAACTGTTGAATGGAAGTATTGTAATCTGTATAGTTTCAGACAGATACAACAATTTTTTGGACAATTGTTACCTTTCGGCCACACGCTAGTTTGGAAACGCTTTAATTCCAAACTAAGCGGTAGTAACTTTCCTGCGAAAATATTGTTCTTGATCACAGCGCAGAGCCGAGCGCCGTTGAGTTGCGACGGAAGAGTTCGCGTTTGGCTGAGCCGAGCGGTCGGCCGCCCCTCCCCTAATTTCGGCGCCGCTATGCTGCTGACGCAGGTGCGCCAATGCAAAAAGGTCGAAAAGTCGCGGCGCTGCGCAACGCTGCAGCATCAAGCGCGGCACGCGACTTGCTTGACGATCGTCAGTCAATCACCGCGCGAGGCTGCCATGCAGATCAGCGTAAAGGTGGCGAAAGCCATTGAACGCAGGCGCGTTTTCGTCGTGGACGACAATGAAAGCTTTCGCACGGCGATCGAGTTCATGCTCCATGACACATATGAGGCGCATGAACTCGCGAGCGCGTCCGAAACGCTCGCAAAAGCAGAGCAAATAAGGCCGGACTTACTGGTGCTTGCCGAAGGGGTCATCCGCGTCAACGGGCTTGATCTCATTCAGGAGTTTCTGGCGCGGGTTCCGGAAACCAAAATCATCGTCATCGTTGATCAGATATCGAGCGGATTCGGCCAGGAGTGCGTCGCCGAGGGCGCGCACGGCTTTTTGGCGAAGCCGCTGCAAATTGAACTGCTGCGCGATAAGGTCGACGCGCTGCTGAGCGCCAGGAAAAAGTCCGGCACGATCCCGCAGGCCGTTCTGAACCTGCGCTAGCGCCGGAACAGCCGCCAATCGACACTGATGCAGGGAGGTCGCCATGGAGCCTGTCATTCCGCCGATCGAGGACGGCGCCGAACGTGACAGGTTAGAGATCGCAATCGACGATTGCGTGCGTCGCTTCTACGCCAAGGGCGCCGAAGATCCGCTGTTGGGTCCCATCTTTATGGCGATTGACGGTCTCGACCAGCACATAGGGATCGTCGCGAATTTCTGGTCCAGGACCTTGCTTGGCACGGAGCGCTATCAGGGCCAGCCCTTCGCCGCGCATATCCATTTGCCGATTGAGCCTCAGCATTTTACGCGCTGGCTCGAACTCTTTAGCGTAAGCGCCAATGAAGCGCTGCCTAAGACGCAGGCCGAGCAGGCGATCGCGAAAGCCGCCCACATGACGCAATGTTTCCAGTCTGGGCTGTTCCCCTTCGTCGGCGCCGATGGAAAGCCGTCGCGCGTTCCAGCGCCATAGCGCCCATCGGCCGCCCACGAGCGTTAGTCGACCGCGATCATCACATCCGACGATTTGATGACCGCGCTGACCTTCGACCCTTCGCGGAGTCCAAGCTCCTCGACAGATTCGTTGGTGATTGAAGCTGTGACGGTCAATCCGTTGACGTCGATCGTCACATGCGCCGTGGTTGCGCCCTTCTGGATGTGCTTGACCGTCCCGGGAAGGCTGTTGCGCGCGGAAATCTTCATGCCGTCGGCTCCTAAGAAAAGTGGTTATCGCTATGGCCTCCCCTCGACGGCGCCCGACGTCGCCACGACTGCGGCATAATAGTCAGCCGCTTAAGCCGGGTTTCCTTCGATGAAATGAGACTGCAATCGCGTCTATATCATCGGTATGGCGCGGCGCATATCACACGCCTTCTGCATAACCGACCAATAACTATCCAATCTGTTACAAATCTAGGCAGCAGCGATCCTGTCTTTCACGTCAGATCGCCGAGTCAGCTTCGACTGCATCCAACCAAGGCGGCTTGCCGTCGGCCGCTGAGTGCGTGGATCACACGCAGTCGGTCGTCTTTGCGTCGATCGCTCTTGCGCCAAGGTAAGGAAGAATCTGCGTACATGTCGATCGACGCGCACGGCTCTCCGCCAGATCGTCAAGGATTGTGCTCAATAGGTCACGCCGCTGCGCAGCGGGATCGGGAGCGCGGAAAGCGTTAAGCGCGACAGAAGCCTCATGGCGGCGAAATGCCGCATAAGGCATGGACGCGCCTGTAAATCAGCTATCGACTCGTTACGATGCGCGTGGCGCTAAGCGCTTCGCAAGTCTTCGCGCCGGCGTCGGCGCGGCGAGACCAAAATCGGTACGGCGCAAGCACGGTTTGGATGGAGCCGGTCGCCGATCAATCGGGCGGCGGCGCCGGAGGAGACGGCAGAAGGCGCAAGAGTTGATCAAGCCTGCGCGCCAACGCCGATGTCGCGGCAATTGCAGGCCATTGTTTTTGTGAGGCTAAGGACAAAAAGGCGGTATGGCACGGTGCTTGCGTCAAAACCAGTGAAAACACCCACGCATGTCGTGAGGCTAAATAGTATGGGTTTGCAGCTGGCAGGCGGCGCGTGCGCGCCGAAGGCGCGCGAATTCGATGTGAGAGACACTGCTCTCGTCGGCATCTACGAAATATCGAAGCTCCTGGCGTCGCCAAACCGTCTGGAAACCACGCTTGCGGGCGTGCTTGCGCTGCTTTCGAGTTTTCTTGATATGCGCCATGGCTTGGTCGCGCTGCTCGACGCGGCAGGCGGGCCCGAGGTTGTGGTCGGATCGGGCTGGAGCGAAGATTCCGCCAAGCGTTTCTTCGACCGGCTTCCCGAACGCGCCGTGGGGCAGATCGTCGCGACGAAAATGCCGCTCGTCGTCGAGAACGTCGCAGCCTCGCCGCTTTTCCAAGGCTCCGACTTTTCCGAATGGGGACCGACCGACGGCCGGCCGTTCTCGCTGATCGGCGTCCCGATCAAGGAGGGCGACGCCGTCGTCGGCACGTTGACGGTGGATCGCGTCTATGACGATCGTTCCGTGACGCTGTTCGACCATGACGTGCGCTTCCTGACGATGATCGCCAATCTCGTCGGCCAGACCCTTCGGCTGCACAAGCTCATCGCACGCGACCGCGAACGTTTGATGCAGGAAAAGGCCTGGCTCGAAAAAGGCGATCGCCTTCCGCAGATCGAAACTAAGAACAGCGGCATCAATGGCGTTGTCGGCAGCAGCCCGGCGCTGCGCGCGGTGATCGATAAGATTCGCGTCGTCGCCAAGGCCAAGTCCACCGTCCTTCTGCGCGGCGAATCCGGCACCGGCAAGGAGCTGTTTGCCGCGGCGATACACAATCTCTCGCCGCGCCGCTCAAAACCCTTCATCAAGCTGAATTGCGCGGCGCTCCCCGAGAGCGTGTTGGAATCGGAGCTCTTCGGCCATGAGCGCGGCGCTTTCACCGGCGCCGTGAACATGCGCAAGGGCCGTTTCGAACTGGCTGACGGCGGCACATTGTTTCTAGACGAGATCGGCGAAATCACGCCGGCGTTTCAGGCAAAGCTGCTGCGCGTCTTACAGGAAGGCGAATTCGAACGGGTGGGCGGCACGCGCACGCAGAAGGTCGACGTTCGACTCGTGTGCGCGACGAACAAAAATCTCGAAGAGGCGGTCAAGCGCAATGAATTTCGCGCCGATTTGTACTACCGCATCAGCGTCGTGCCCATCTTCGTGCCGCCGCTGCGCGACCGCAAGGGCGATCTCGAACCTCTCGCCAACGAATTTCTGCGTCGCTTCAACGCGGAGCAAGGCGGACGGCTGAGCTTTTCGGAGTCGGCCATGCACGTGCTCACCGCCTGCGCCTTTCCGGGCAACATCCGAGAGCTGGAAAACTGCGTGTTTCGGACAGCGACTTTGGCGCAAGGGAATGTCATCACCGACAAGGATTTCTCCTGTCGCAACGACGGCTGTCTCTCTTCGGTGCTTTGGAGCGGCTCATTGGAGCGTTCGGCGCCGCCTCCACCCGTCGCGAGCTTGCCGGCCCTGGCGCCGCCGCGCGAACGTCAGCCTGCCCCGCCGCCGGCGACGACGAGTGAGCGCCCGAACGCCGACCCTTCGCCCGAGACCTGTCCCGGCGCCGAAAACTGCACCGCCGTGGAGCGTGACGGCCCTTCCGATCGCGAACGTTTGGTGGACGCCATGGAGCGCGCGGGTTGGGTCAAGGCGAAGGCGGCCCGGCTGCTTGGACTAACCCCTCGTCAGATTGGCTACGCGCTGCAAAAACATGGCGTCGAGGTAAAGAAGTTCTGAGTTCCTGGCGCGGGCGAAGAGCTCGGCGATTTGCTCGACGGCCGACAATCGTGGCGTGCCGTCGACGTCGTCCCCCGCGCGCGCCGCGCTAAAGTCGGCGCGCCCACCCTTCTCAGCAGTCGCCCGCATCAATTGAGACGTCGGCGATCACCTCGCCCTTATTGTCCTTCAGCGAATATCGGACGATGGCGCCGGTCGTGCGATGATTCGGCATCGTCAGACACACGCGCTCCTGCAGCTGGGCCCTCAATGCGGCGAGCTTCTTGGCGTTGCCGACCAGAGTTCGCGCCGTTTCATCGTCGACGATCGTATAGCTGTAGTTGAACGCGTTGCCCGGACCGGCCGTCGCCTTGTCGAGACGCACGCCCTCGCTGACCATCTCTGGAAGCGTCGCGTTCACCTCGGCCGCTTCTCGCTCCAAAGCCAGCGAGAGGGGCTCCGGCGGCTCATCGATATTAAGGCTTTCCCGATATTGCCTCGCGAGAAGGAAAGCCGTCGCCACGATGACGATCAGCGCGGCCGCTTCCCAGACCCCCATCCATGACTTCGTATCGCCTTCGTCCCTCACGGCAGCCCTCGCTCCAACCCGCGTCGATTTTGTCTCGACGAAGCGCGTAGCGCAAGGCAGCGGTCATATTAGTTTTCAGTGCAGCTTGAATTCTTTATCGAGGAGCTTCAACTCAGCCGGTTTGATGAGGTTCGAATGCGCGACGGTGACGGAATGCAGCGGGCCATCGAGGCTGCGCATCCAGAAATCGAGAAATTTGCGCAGCTCCGGAAACTCGGGATGAAGATCATATTCCTGCCAGATGTAGGATTGGATGATCTTCGGATAATCCGGCAGACGATAGAGAATATTCGCCGTCGTCAGGCCGTAGCCCTGAAGCTGCAAACGGAAGCCGCTGGACGCCATGCCATGCTCCTTGACGATCTGATTCCTTTCAGATTAGGAGCAAATCCTCGGAGTGCAAGCGCCAGGAAGGGCAAAGGCCTGAAAAAACAATGTGCTATCAGCAGACTTGCGTGAGTGCCAAAAATGCCCTTGTCAACGCTGGCGCAGCTAAAAAAAAATTTTGCGCGCGGAAGGCGCGCAGAAACAGCAGCGCCGTCGCAAGCGACGGCGCCAGCTCATGTTTACTCGGTTGGCCAGCCGCGGCCGGCCGCGACGGGCTGATCAGATCTCAGCCGATTCGTAGCTGGTGATTTCCATACCGACGCAGATCTCGACGACGATCGGTTGCGACCAGACCATGGCGTTGCTCCTCCAATTTTCGTAGTCCGTCCGACATGACGGCTCCGGTGGAGAATAATGAAGGGCGCGCATCGTTACACCTTCAAACTTTCGCCATCCATGCTTCCAAATTTTCCTGCTCCGGACGGGCGTCAGTCGAACATACTCCTTGCCAAATCATTCACCGTCGTCTTGCAGCGGAAGCGACACCGTGATCCGCGTGCCGCCGGACTCCCGCCTTTCGATCCGCTGCGCGCCGCCAAGCGCACGCACGCGCTCGTTCATGCCAAGCAGACCCATGCCTGGAGCAAAGCGCTCCGAAATGCCGACCCCATTATCCTCAATCGTGATCTTCAGTTGCGGCGACGCTTCGGCGTCGAGTTCAGAGAAATTCCCAGACGCGTCCAAGCCGAACTCCAGCGTGACTTCGCCCTTATCTGCGCCCGCGTGGCGGAAGATATTGGTGACGCCCTCCTGCACCACACGGTAGGCCGTCAGCGCCGTCTCCTCGTCGAGAGACGAAAGATCGTGGCGCGCGACGAGCCGCAGATCGACCTCGGGATGGGTGAGCGCCCATGAGGCGAAGAGCGCCTTCAGCGCTGGTTCCAGACCAAGTTCCTCAAGACCTTTCGGCCGCAGCCGTCCGAGCAGGCCTCTGAACAACGATTGAAGCGACTCGCTCGCTTTGTCGATCGTTGCGCTCATCTGTCTCAGTCGGCCCAGATCGGGAGCGGGATGCGAGAGAAGCTCCTGTAGCGTCGCCGCCGTGGCGCGTATCGAAAACAGACAAGGACCGGCTTCATCATGCAGATCGCGCGCGATATCCTTGCGCTCGCCTTCCTGCACCTGAAAAAGCCTGTCGACGAGCTCGCGATTCTCCTGCTTGACGCGATCGAGCGTCGCCCCGAGCGAATTCACGGCGGCGGCGATCAATCGGAATTCCGTCGCGCCGCTGACTGACAGGCGCACGCCGCTCCTGCCAGCCTCCAATTGCGCCAGGCCGAACTTCAGCGCATCGAAAGGCGCAAGCGAGTAGCGCAGGAACAGGAGCACGAGCGTCAGGAAGATGATCGTGACGGCGAGGCTGATCGCGGCGAGCCACAGCATGTCGGACCAGATCTCTTCGAGTTCGTCGAAGGGGTTCGAGATCACCACAATATTGCTGTAGGCGCGCCCGCCGACCATCACGGGAATCGTCAACACGCGCGGCGAGGCGCCAACCAGCTTCACAAACCATTCGGGCACGTCCTGACCGGAATGGCGGATCTTCTCCAGCCAATCGCGCGGCGCCGCCTCGTTGGCGGCGAGGATCTCGACGTCAGCATGGCGAAGGTTCCCGAGCGATCCGTAGAGGCGCCGCAACGCGGGGAGCGGATCTTCATTTTCGGGAAGATTTGCAATCGTTGTTAAGACAAATTCCCGCATCAATCTGAGATTGCTTCCCGCTTCCGCGCGCACGCGCGGGCCGGCGTGAAGAAGCTGGATTGCAAGATTGATCAGCAACGTCGCGATGAGCACGACGCCGATCAATCCGCCCAGTCTGGCTTTAAGCGAAACTCCGCGCATGATGAACGCCCTCGTCTCCATGCTTAACCGTTGACGTCCATTCACAGTCGATTGACAAGACTAGCGGTTTTCACAACATAGGTTCAGGCTCTCAAACAAGCGAAAAAGGATGCGCATTCTCATCGTCGACGACCACCCCATGGTGATCGAGGGCTGCCGCGGCATGCTTTCGGGACAAAAAGACATCGAAGTGCTCGAGGCGCATGACGCCAACGAGGCGCTTGACTCCTACGCGTCCGCAGCGCCCGACGTCGTCGTGCTCGACATCAATCTACCCGGCGTCTCCGGCTTCGAACTGTTGCGCCGCATCTTGAAGCGGGACGCGAACGCTCAAATCATCGTTTTCACCATGAACGACGATCCGGTATTTGCGGCGCGGGCGATCGAGGGCGGGGCGCGCGGCTATGTCGCGAAGAACGAGGACCCACGCGTCTTTATCAAGGCGATCCGCGCCGTCGCGGCGGGCGAGCGCTATCTGTCAAACACTCTCGCGCTCAAGCTCGCATTCGCCGACCAGAGCCGCGCAAGCAACCCGCTCGACGCGCTGAACGGTCGGGAAATCGAGATCCTGCGCAATCTCGCCGACGGCAAGGATATGACCGAAATCGCGCATATTCTGAAGGTCTCCTACAAGACCGTCGCGAATAATTGCATTTTGCTGAAGCGCAAGCTCGGCGCGCGTTCGAAAGCGGATCTTCTGCGTATCGCCGTCGAAAACAAGGTTGCGATGAAACTTGCCTAAAGCAGGTTCCGAAAAAGTTGACAGACTTTTTCGATGAGAACCTGCTCAACATTTGATTTCGAGCGTTTCCTTATCGATCACATGGCTCCCATGTGATCGGGGAAGCGCTTTAGGCGTCGCTATCTGAATTGCTTCTGCGTTCGATAACGGGCGGCGAGCATCCGCAGCGCCTCCTCCCGTTCAACTCCGCTGTGGCGCAGATTGTAATAGTGCTGGCAAACCTCTCCATAGGTCTGCTTTTGGCCGGCGATCGCGGCGACTTCTACAAGCGAGTTGATCAGCCCCGCGAAATCCTCCGCATGGCCGTCGGCCGCGAGCATCTGTCCGACCTGAGCGGTGCGATTCGCGAGCATGCGGTCGGACTCGAGGAAATGCGGCTGCGCCGAGAGCAGAGCCGCGCGTATGCGCTCTACCGCGGGTTCACGCACGCCGACGGCGCCGCCGGCTTCGCGTTGGGCGAGCCAGAGCGCAGGTTCAGTGCGATCAGTCGCGCGCAGCCAGACGTCAGCGCCCTTATGCGCCTCAGACTCGATCAGATCGTCCTGTTCGGCGCTGCGCCGCTCTTCGCCGCATGAGGCGAAGAGCGCGCAGACGCCTGCAAGAATGATCGCTTCGCGAAAGCGCATCGCGGCGCTATTTCCCTTCCACTTTCTTCTTCAGGCCCTGAAGGCCGTCGCGCACGTAGCTCGTCATCGCCGCGCGCGCGGCGTCATCGTTGAGATTTTCCGGCGGCTCATTGCTGGTGTCGCCGCGATAGAGACGTCCATACCATTTCACCAAACTCCCTCCCGCCGACGCAGGTTCGATCGTGAAGGTGACGGTGTAGGAACTTACGGGCAGCGCATCGAGATTTGGATCAGACATGCGCCAAGACAGTTTGAGCGCCGAAGCGTCATATTCGTCGAGCCCTTCCTTCAGAACGCCGCCCTTCTTGAGGGTTATTTCGCGCTCCGCGCCGGCGGCGTCTCCGCCCTTGGCGGCTACGCTCTGAACGTCAGGATGCCAGTTCGCGAGCCCGTCGAACTTGCCGGCCACAGCCCATACGGCCTTGGGATCGGCGGCGATGACGATCGTCTCGTCGACCTTGATCGGCGTCGGTCCGTGCGCGAGCGCAGGCGCGCAAATCAGAAGGGCGAAGAGCCCCAGCAGCTTCCTCATTTTATTCTCCTTGGTTGGGGAAAGCGGTAGAACGGCGTGGCGCGGCGAATCTGAATGAAAGCCTGCGCGAAAAAAGATGCGGCGACGGCCATGAACGTGAGAAGCGCAGCTGTCACGCCAAAAAACGGTCGCAGGTCGAGCGCTGCTTCACGCGGTCGAACGGACGCAGCTGCGGCATAGTCCTTCCACAGTCGCTTGCCGTCTTCGAGATGGGCGTAGGAAAGTCCGGTCTTTTCGGCGAGCGACCGAAGATAGTCCTCCTTTACGGAAGACAGATGCTCGACGCCGACCGCCGCACTCGCGCCGAAGGGGGCGTTGCGGGCGTTGTAGCCCTCGCGCCGCTCCGCGCCTTCAGGCGGCAAGCCGAAGCGGCTCTCGTGCGGAACGTCGTCCGCGCCGTGGAATCCAACCTCTCGGCCCCTATCGTCAAATTTCGGGATGGGCGAAAGCTCGTAGCCGCCAACGCCAACGACAAGGCCACGCACCTCGCCCGCACGCCCTTCGAACGTCGGCGCGCCACGCGCGGGAAGCGGGGGGGCCTCCTGGCCGTCGCTGAAAAACAGCAAATCGCTTTTCAACTCCCTCGCCATATCGATCGCGCGGAAAAAGCCTGCGGATATCCGGCTGTCGCCTTCCCAGGCCATGCGCCAGTCGAGCGCCTCAATCGAAGCTTGCAGAGGCGTGAAATCTGCGCAGACGTCGATCGGTTCGAACAGCAGGAATGGCCTGCGTTCGGTAAAAACGCCGAGCGCGACATGCGACGGACAGGGCAATTCCGCGAGCATGGCGCGAAGCGCGGCTTTCACAGCGTCGAGACGGCTGACCGGCCGACCGAACGCGGCGTAATCGCGAACATTCATGCTGCCGGTGATGTCGACGATGGCGAGAAAATCGAATGACGGCCGCCAGATCATAATCTTTGGCGCAAAGAAAGTGGCTGCAAGCGACAGCGTCGCCAACGCGAGAAGAGCGACGCGGGGATCGCGCACATCCGGGCGCATCACGGCAGTCCTTTCGGTTTGCCGGGAATATCGGTCCAGAGCTTTTTGGGATCGGCGCTCAATTCGTCGCCGCTGTTTCTCTCGAAATCCGGAAAGTCCCGGACGAGCCGCGCCGCGACGTCGAGATTGAACTTCGCGTCCCAATCGTCGGGCGCGAGTTGCAGCGCACGTCGATATTCGCGCTTGGCGAGATTGACGAACGGGTTGGCCGCTTCGAGTTGCGATCGTTCGATATGATCGAACGCTTTGCGCAGCAGCGCGTTCGCCAAGAGATAATGTCCCCGCGCGCGCATTTCGATGCTCCCGCTACGGTCGAGCGCCTCCACCAAGGCTCGGGCGCGATCGACTTCGCTTCGCGCCGCAAGAAAGGCGACGCGCGAGAGAATCGTTTCCGGCCTGTCGTTCGCGTCGACGGCGACGTCACGGCCCTCGCGCATCGCCTCGATCGCGTCATTTGCGTCGACGGCGCCGCGCCAATCGGTAAGCAATGCAGCGGTCGTCAGGATAAGCGCGAGACAAAGCGCGACCAGAATTGACGATTTTCCTTCTCGCCAAAGCGCGCGCGCCTTGTTGCGCACGATCGTCATCCTGGTCTCGAAGGTCCTCATCGCGCGTTGTCCCCGACGCTCAGCCTGACCTCTGCGAGCTTCGCAGCGAGAAGAAGCGCCATGGCGGCGAGCGCGAGCGCGAAGGCCCATGCGCTCAGATCCGTGCGCGGCAATTTTTCGACATATCGGACGGGATGGCGTTCGAGCCTGTCGATCTGCTTGACGGCCTCCTGCGTCGCCTCGACGCCTTCTGCCTCGAAGGCCTGGTAAGGGACGCCGAGCGATTTGAAGAAGAGATCGAGATGGCGTTCTGGCGCGGCCTGCGGCGACTCATCGTCGCCCGCCGGCTGATCGGAGATGCCTCTGCTGCCTTGGGTGCGCAGGAACAGCCAGTAAAGGCTGACGTTCGTCTTGCGGAATTCCGCCTGTAAATCATCGCGCAGCTTTGGATCGATCACGCCGGCGCCGTCGGATATCAGCAGAACCGCGCGCGACAGATCAGCCTGACTCGTCTTGAACATCGAGAGCGCCATGGCGAGCCCGCGCGCGATATTCGTATAGTCGAGGCCCGGACGGTCGATCGCGTCGATGGCGGCTTCGGTGGCGCCGATATGATCCGAAATCGGCGTCACCAGCATCGGCGCCGTCGAAAACGCCGCGACGCCCACGAGATCGTGACGGCGCGCTTCGACAAAGCGCTTGAGAATGCGCCTCGCCGCCGCGGCTTTCGACTCTTCCCCCCCGGACGGCGTTCGCCCCGCGAAGGTCTCGTTCATGCTGCCGCTGCGGTCGATCAGCATGACGATCTGCGCGCCCTCGGAAAAGCGCTCGACGTCCGCGCCTGCGACATAGGGGCTGGCTGCGCCGAGTAGGCTGGCGCCGACGGCCACGACGCCGCAGAACTTCAGAAGAATGCCGGCGACGACGGAAAGGCCGTCGACGGGCGCTGCGAGGAGCGAGGGGATCGTCGCGCCGCGCAGGACGGACCGCAGCAGTGGGAGCAGGGCCAAAGGCGCTAGGAACAGCGGCTCGATGTGCTCAAAGCCGAAGCCGCTCATCCTGCGCGCTCCTGCCTGGCGAGCCTGCTGACAAATTGCGCGAGCTGCTCGGCGGCTTCGTCGTCCTCCGAGCTTTCGCCGCCAAAAAAAAGCCGCTTCGAGGTTTCGAAAAATCGCTCGAAATCAACGCGCAGAAGCTCGAATTCCGGATGTCTGCGGAGGAACTCCGGAACGTCGCCTGACAGCAGAATTGCGCCATTGGCCTGATCGAGCGCGCGATGCACCGATTGAATCGCCACGGCGAGATTGCCGCCATCAGCGCCGCGCCGCGTCGATATTTGACGCGCGAGCGCTGAAAACACTCGCGCCTTCCGTTGCTGGAAGGGCGGCCAGGCGCGATCACGCGCGACGAGAGCGAGCGCCAGCAGGGCGGCGGCGCCTGCGCCGAACGCCAGATTGAGCGGCGTGGCTTCGTCAACGAACGCCGACGAACCGTCGGGACGCAGATAATCCGACGCCTGCTCTTGCTTCTGCGGCGCGATCTCCCGCAAAGGAGAAACGCCAATCCTCCATGCAGGAACGGCGATGGTCTGCGCGCCCGTCGCCGTCGTAATGGAGAGATCGAACCCAGGAACCTCGATGTCACGCGCATCGAGCGCGACATAGAAATTCTGATATGTGAGGTCGAGACGCCATAGGCGCGCGCCGTTTTCCATCGTCTCGCGAAGTTTGACGTCCCGGAGATCGAGCGAACCGCTGAGCGGACCGGGATTGGGCAGGGAGGCGCGCGATAGCACGGCGTCCGCGGGGACGGAGACGTCGATGCGCGCATGAATGAGATCGCCCACGAAATAGCCGAACGGGCGCGCCGAGTGGATGCGCACCGTCGTTTCCTGCGCAAATGCAGGAAGCGACGCGGCGAGCATGAGGGCGACACATGCCATGCGCATCGCAGGCCTCACGCCGCCGTCAGCCGCATGCTGAGATCGCTGGCGTCGAAACTGTCCTGAATGAATATTGGCGCGCGGCTGCGTCTTGAAGAGGCGCGGTCAAGATTTTTGCGACGGAGCTTCTCGGCTTCGACCCAGCGCCGCTGAAGCGCGGGCCTCATCAACAGGAGCTGGCGGCGAGCGCTCTCGCTGTCGCAAAGCTCCAATACGCCCCACTTCGGCGGCGCGACTTCAAGAGAGTCGATCAGAACGAGGGGCGCGACATCATGCAGTGAAAGCGCCTCCAACGCCCGCTCAATCAATTGCGCCGGCCAGCGAAAATCGGAAATGAGAAACACGAGCTTGCGCGTGGCGCCGAGAGCCGCCGCCGCATCGAGCACGCCTTTGGCGCTCGAGCCGCCGGGCGTTTCGGCGCCGATCCTTTCGACGGCGGCGAGCGCCGCCCTTCTCGAACGCGTCGCCGGCAACGTCGCCCGATCAATCAACGCCTCTTTGAAACCGAACACGCCGAAGCGATCGCCGTTGCGTGTGGACGAATACGCCAGCGCGCCGCAAAGATCGACGGCGACCTGAAATCTGTTGACGGCTCCGGCGAAGCCCATCGAGGCGGAAAGGTCCACGAGCGCGTAAACGTCGATCGCCGCCCTTTGCTCGAAGCGACGCACATAGGTGACGCCGAACGGATCGCGCAGCGTCGCGCGGAGGTCGATGCGGCGGGCGTCCGGATAGCGCATGAAAGGCGCCTGGTCGCGAAAGACTCCAAAGCCGCCGACCTCGCTCGACGTGTGAGCGCCGACGTGGTTGGCGGCAAAGCGACCGCGCGGTCGATATAGGATATCGACGAGCGTATTCATGGAACGGGCGTCGCGTCGAAAGCCGCGCGGCACAGTCGCTTGACGATGTCGTCGCTGCGCAAAGCGTGGATCGGATCGACAAAGATGCGGTGCGCCATGACTTCAATGAAGACATCGCGCACATCTTCCGGAATGAGATAATCCCGCCCTTCGAGCCAGGCGCGCACCCGCGCAGCGCGCACAAGCGCCGCCAGTCCACGTGGACTCGCGCCGCCCTTGACGAGGCTGTCGAGGTCGACGTCCGGCAGCGACACGCCGGCCGAACTTGGGTCGACGAGAGCCCGCCAGAGGTTCAGCACGTAGCGTTCAAGCGCTTCGCTCGATCTCACATGCGTCTGGATCGCGCGCGCAACAGCAGGCGTCTCGCGATAGTCCAGCGTGCCGGGGCTCACCCTCTCGAGAAGCGTTTCCGTATCATGGAACGCTGGATCGAAAACCAGCCTGCGGCGCGCCTCCTCATCATCCGGCGCGGCCATAAGAATTTCCATGAAAAATCTGTCGCGCGCGGCCGCCGGCAATTCGAAGGTTTCTTCCCGCTCCACCATGTTCCGATCAGCGAACACATTGAGATAGGGGAAGTGATGCACGCGATTGAACGCCGACACGCTACGCTCGGCCATCAGCCGCAGCAACAGCGAATGAACCTGCGGGCGCGCGCGGTTGATCTCATTGAAGAAGAACACCGGCAGCGTCTCCGCATGGCGGAGAAGCTCGGATGGATCGACGCGGGGGCGGCCGTCTTCGCCCAGATAGGTATGATAAAGAATGTCGCTCGGCATCATATCGACGGTGCCTTCGACGCGAGCGAAGTCGCCGCCAAGCGCGCGCGAAACGGCGCGCAGCAGCGTCGTCTTGCCGACTCCGACATCGCCTTCGATCAGCACATGACCGCGCGCGAAAATGCAGATCGTCACGAGCCTGACGACGCGCGCTTGCCCGATGACCGCCTTTTGAATTTCCTGTTCAAACTCAAGGGCGCGCGCGCGCCAATCGGAGAGCTTCTGGACGACGTGCAGAGTTTCGTTCAAGGCCTGACCTAGCGCGCCAAACATAAAGAGGCGGCCACGATCTCGGGAATAGAGCCGATGCGCTGTTGTCGAATACGCCGGCTCCAGATCGTGGCCGCTAGATCATCGCGCTTTTGTCGCGATGAAACTTATTGAGCAATCTTGCTCACGTCATATTCCCACTTGCCGGTCTTCTTGAAGTTCTCGACCCGCTTCTTGTTGCGTTCTTCCATAGCCTGGACTGACGCCTGCTGTTTGGCGATTTCCTTCGGGTCGTGCTTGGGATCGTATTTCGACCCCTCGACCTTGTCCGGGAAGCCGGGCTTGGGTTCCCAGCAATTTCCGGGGGCCTTGCACTTGGTGCCGTCATAGGCGAGCGCGCTTCCGGCGGTAAATAGAATGCCGACGGTGAGCGCCGCGGCGAAATGCATCTTACGCATCCCTGTTTCCTCCTTTTTGCGAGGCTTGCGCCTCGGTGTTTGCGCCTCCGGCGACGGCGGCGTAGAACTTACTTCGCCTTCTCCTGGCACTTTCCAGGCGGGCTGTCCGGCAGGGTTTCGTGACCCGCATAGGGTTTGAAAGACTTGCGCTGAGCGTCCGTCAGCCAGGTCGCCTTCTCCGGCGCTTCCTTGAAGACGTGACGGACCCAGGCCATGACCTTCAGCATTTCGTCGAGCGTGAGGTTCTGGTACTGCGGCCCCATCGACGCCTGCCCGCCGCCATAGATCGTCGAGAACAGGCCTTCGTCGGTCTCGTTCTGCGGATAGGTCCAATAGGCGTCGTTGAGGCCGGGGCCGATCTTTCCTTCGGCAAGGTGGCCGTGACAGCCGGAGCAGGCGGAAAGAAAGAGCTGTTCGCCCAGCTTCAGACAGCTTGCATCCTCGTTATAGGGATTCTTGCCCGACGCCATGAATTCCTTGACGCCCGCGGTGTCCTTTCCCTCAGGCAGCGCGTCATCAAAGTTCAGCACCTCGCCCGTGATCGTATTGCGGAATGTGATCCCTGCAGTCTGCGCGATGGCGCCGAGCGCAACCAAACAGGCCGCGGCGCCGATGAGGGACAGGGAAACGCTTCTTTTGCTATTCGACACGTATTTCGTCCTGCTTTTCGTTTGCGCGCGGCGCATCATTGGGTGACGGGAAGCAGAGGAACGCCTTCCGCTTTGAGGATGTCATCGATCTTTGGCCGAGCGGCTACGAGCGCCTGATCGATTTCAGTCAGCAAGGCTTTGTCGTCGCGCCGCACCGCGACCGATTGGTCGAAGCGCTGCGGCACTTTTTCGCCACTGCTCTTCGCCGCATCGTCTTCGATCAGCGTCATCCGCAGCGGCGCCGATGACGCCTTGACGTAGCGCGCGACGTCGGGCGCGAAGCCGACCGCGACGTCGGCGGCGCCGCTGATCACCTCCCCGACCATGCGAGCGGGATCAATCTGCGTGTATTGATTGCGCGCCGATTTGAAATTCACCAGCGAATAGAGATAGGCCATGTTGTCTTCGTATTTGCCCATATCCTTGAGCAGCGTTTCGCCCGGAGAGCCGAAGGCGACGGCGATGTGGCCGAGCTTCTTCAGACGCGCGTCGGACCATGACTTGATGTCGAGGTCGCGATCGGCGCGGCTGACAAAGACATAACCGGTGCGATAGTACGGCTTCGACGTCGCGACGCGCGGATCGCCGGTATCAAGCCCGATGACGACGTCGCAGAGCTTCTTGTCGAGAGAATCCCGCACGAAATAGATCGCCGGCTGCTGCGACCAGACGAACTGCGGCTTGCGTTTCATGGCGTCGGCGAGCGCAACGCCGATCTTGTTCTCAAGTCCCGAGCCGTCTTCCATCGAGAGCGGCGGCTGGTTCTTCGCCGCGCAGATGCGAAGCGTATTGGGATCGGACGGCTCTGCCGCCGAAGCGGTCGCGGCGTTCGAGACGGCGTCGCCAGTAACGCCGAGCGACGCGCCTTCTGCGCTCATGGCCGCAAGGGCGACGAAGAGTGCGCAGCACGCGCCGACGGGCAAGCGAGTGAATCGCGACATGGCTTTCTTTCCGTGATCATTTCGATCGCCTGCTCGGACGCATGGGGGCGCGTCCGAACAGGCGTCTCGTAACCGCCTCAGGCGGATGAGATCGATGGAACGAGCGGCGATTAGTTCGCCTTGTATTCGCCCACGCTCAGATCGTCGTAGGGGCCTTTGCCGTCGAGCGAGAACACCATCACGCCGCCGCCCATCTGCGTGTAATTGGCGAGCTGCTTGAAGGCGCCAACCGCACCGAGACCGGCTGTCGGATCCTGGAGATCGAACACGAGGCCGACGCCCGGCCAACCGCCGACGCCATACAAGATGGCGAGATATTCGACGCCCTTGTGCTGATAGACGATCGGATGTCCGATGACGCCGGACGGAAGCTTGAACTTCCACAGCAGTTCGCCGGTGTCGCTATGACGGGCCTTGATGAAGCCGTCGAGCGTTCCGTAGAAGACGACATTGCCGGCGGTGGCGGCGGTGCCGCCCCAAACAGCGAAGCGCTCCATCTTCTCCCATTTGAACTTGCCGGTGATGGCGTTGTAGGCCTTGATCTGGCCGAGGCCTTCAGCCTTCTGACGATCGCCCTTCGGACCCGGAAACATGTTGAGCGTCGCGCCGACGAAGAACTGACCCGCGCGATAGGGAAGCATGAAGGGCTCCCAGTCCATGCAGATGTGGTTCACGCCGAGGAAGAACAGCTCCTTATTGGGATCGTAGGAGTCGAGGCCCTGGTTGTGATAGCCCATCGCCGAGGGACAGATGTCCTTCGCGAGATGGTCCATCCGCGTGCCATATTCCGGATCGCGCACCGGCAGGCCGCTCTTCAGATCGACCTTCTTGAACACATTGACCGTGTCGTCGATCTTGTCGGCGGAAACCAGCGTGCCGTCGGTACGGTCCAGCGTGTAGACGATGCCGTTGCGATCGGGATGGGTCAGCAGCTTGCGCAGCTTGCCGTCCTTGTCCTTCTGCTCGCTGAGCATCATGAAGTTGATGCCGGCGTAGTCCCATTCATCGTGCGGCGTCTTCTGATAGCCGAACTTCGCCTCGCCCGTATTGAGGTCGCGGCCCCAAATGGTCATCGTCCACTTGTTGTCGCCAGGACGCATCGTCTCGTTCCACGGCGCCGGATTGCCGCTGCCGTAGTAGACGAGGTTGGTGCCCGAATCGTAAGCAAACCAGCCCCAATTGGTGCCGCCGCCGATCTTCCAGGCGTCGCCTTCCCAGGTCGCCGTGCCGAGGCCCTTCTGACCGTAATGCGGATTGGCCTTGTTGAAGTCGTCGCCGATCAGCACGTCCGAATCCGGACCGGTCGCGTAGGCGCGCCACTTCTGCTCGCCGGTGCGCACGTCATAGGCGGTCATGTAGCCGCGCACGCCCAGTTCGGCGCCCGAGCTGCCGATGAGCACAATGTCCTTATAGATGTGCGGCGCGACGGTCAGCGTGGAGCCGACCTTGAAGTCGGAGTTTTCGATCTTCCAGTATTCCTCGCCGGTGCTGGCGTTCAGCGCGACGACATGGCCGTCGAGCAGCGTCTTCACGATCAGCGCGGGCGCCTTGCCGTCGCCGGGCCAGTAGGCGAGACCACGATTGACGATGTCGCAACAGGCGACGGCGCGCGCCGCGGCGTTCTGCTTGGGCTTATGCTGCCAGAGAATGCGGGTCGGGTCGTCGAGGTTGAGCGCGAACGTATTATTGGGAAAAGACGTGTGAACATACATTTTGCCGTCGATGACGATCGGCGAACCTTCGTGACCGCTGAGCAGACCGGTCGAGAACGACCAGGCGACCTTGAGGTTCTTGACGTTATCGGCGTTGACCTGGGTCAGCGTGCTGTAGTGGTTGGAGCTGTAGTTCTTGCCCTGCATCGCCCAGTTGTCTTCGCTCTTCGTCAGAGCTTCGAGCTTATCCTCGGCAGTCGCAGCGGACATCGTCACGATCGGCGCCGCGATCAGCACGGACAACAGGGACACGGAATTCAGCAGTTTCCTCATCGACGAGTCCTCCTGCAACCTCGCCCGGACGCCTTCATGGCGTCTTCGACGGCGACGTCGCCCCGCAAATAGACGGCAAAATGCAGCCGCCGTGGTTCATTGACGGTCGCTTATTCTCGCTGCGCGTCGGCGCAAATTCGAGAGACGATCCGCCGGCATATAAGTTTAAGCGCAAGGCCGAGTCTTCACGATTTATCGGTAATGTGTCTCGGGAAAGATTGGCATGTTTGCTGCCCATGCTTCCCGACGTCGGGGCGCTTGACGCAAAACCGCACACAGATTTTGTTGAAGGGCGTTCATCCCCTCCTCATCAGAAGCATCGAATGCCAAAACCTCTCTCGCCAATGACTTCGCCTGCCCGCCGTCATCGCCTGCTCACTCCGGCGATTCTGCGCCCGTCCGCTCTTCCGGTCGCCCTGGTCATGCTCATGCTGCTCGGCGCGACGCTTGCGCGCATCGGCGCGCAAACGGCCCACGCCGCGCTTTATCCCGACGACAGGCGGCAAGCGATGACCGAGGCGGACATGAATCGCTTCACGGGCGCCGGCGTGCTCATGTGCTACTCCGATTTCGGAACGCTGGAGCGCGCGGCGGCCGCCTGGCTCATCGGTTCGCATGACCTCGTCGTGATGAACGCGCATAATTTCGTCGACCGGCGTCTCGCCCCTACGCATCCGGTGACGAATTGCTTCTTCAGGATCGCCGGCGGCGATTACTATTTCGATGAGGACAGCCTGCGCATCGGCGCGTCCGTCGAGTCGAAAGCCCTGCACATCACAGACGACTGGGCCTTGCTGCGTCTGCTTCAGCCAACGCCTGAACCCGTGAGGCCGCAGCCCGCGCCGGATACGAGCGATATCGCCACGGGCGCGCGCTTCAAGGTCGTGATGGTCTCGCCCGCCGGACATTCCAATACCCGCCTCGCGGCCACCACTGAGTCATGCGATGTTTATCGCGTCGACGAACCTACCGAAGGCCACACTCGTCGCGTGCGCCACGACTGCAATGACGGCTATGGCGGCTCGGGTTCCGGCCTGTTCACCGAAGACGGCCGTCTGATCGCCATGCATAGCGCTTCGCTCGACATGAATCAGAAGCGGCCTTTCGATATCGAGACGCATTTCGGTTCGGCGATGCTTTTCGAAGGCGAACTCGCCGAGGCGATCCGTGACGCCGCGTCGAAGCCGCGTTAGCTCATTCTTTTGGTGGAATCGTCCGTATCCAGGCGACGAGCGCGTCGAGATCATCGGGCGACATTTTCGAAAAATGCGCCTTGGAGAGCGTCGACATCGGCGGCCTCAACGGCGCGCCATCACGCGCCACGCCTTGTGTGATCGCGCGCTTCAACTCATCGTCCGACCAGGCGCCGACGCCCTTTGCCGGATGCGACGTGATGTTGGAGGCGACGACGACGCCCGCGGCGTTGCGAAAGGTTTTTCCGCCCGCGCCGAGACGATTTTGATAATCAGGCGCGCCGTCGATCTCCTCGCTGTGACACGACAGGCAGCGCGCGATCGACGCGACATAGAGGCCGCGCGTGTTTTTGTCGGCAAGAGACGCTTCATCAAAGGCCGCCGACGCTCCGGGCATCGGATGGGGCGCCCATTCGCCGCTGCGCTGCTGCGGCGCCTGAAGCGGCGCGCGGATCGGCGTCGCCGAGCGCAGAAAAGCGATGATCGCGTTAAGATCGCTCTGCGTTAGCGGCTTATACGAGTCCGACGGCATGACGGGCGCAAGGCGGGCATCCCGGCCGACGCCGTCGACGATCGCGGCGCGCAATTCTTCGTCAGTCCATGCCCCGACGCCGGTCTCTCTATCTGAAGAGATGTTTGGACCCCGGACGACATAGGATTTGTCGGAGAATGTCTGCGCGCCGCCGCTAAAGCGACTGGAGAGGTCGTAGCCTGCTGCGCCGCGCGGCGTGTGGCAATTGTCGCAGGCCGTCAGCGCTTCGACGAGATAGCGGCCGCGTTCGCTATCGCCAGCATGGGCTGCAGGACCGATCAGGCAGAACGCGAGCAGCATTGCCAGAGACGATGGCGGTCCTTTAGCGCTCATGATGCAGATTCGTTGGTGTCGGATATGGCGCACTCAATGCAACCTTCTCTTTGCGTCTCGCGGAGATATTCCCAGATGGAGCAGGAACGTTCGGTAAGACGCCGCAGGAGTCAGCGCCCGAGAGAAAGGTTCGAGCCGTCGAGGACGGCATAGTCGAAACGTGCGCCGGTGACGATCGCCGCGGTGAAATTGGCGCCTGTAAGAACAGCATGGGTGAGATTGGCGCGCGTAAGGTCCGCCCCGTCGAAATTGGCGTCGGGGAGTTCGGCGCGCACGGGAACCATGCCCTGATTGGCGGGATCGGCGCCGAGATCCGCGCCGATCAGCTTCGCATGGCGAAAGTTGACGCTTTTTCCGCCGCCAATGATGCGCGCATTTGAGAGGTCGGCATCGTCAAACTTCGCGCCGTCGAGAAGCGCGGCATAGAGCATCGCGGCTTTCATCTGAGCGCCCGAGAAGTCGGCGTTCTGCAAATCGGCGCGCGTGAAATTCGCGCCCGACAGATCGGCCTTCGCCAGCTTCGCGCCCGCGAGCTTGGTGGAGAAGAAGTCTGCGCCATGCAGGTTAAGGCCGGAGACATCGACGCCTGAGAGATCGAGATTTGAAAGATCGATCGGCTTACCCTGCGCTTCGGTGACCCTATATTCGATCTCGGCGCGAGTCATCTCCGCAGCTAAGGCGCACAAGGGCGCGGCGGCGAAAAGAAGCGCGGTCGCGACAAAAAAGAGTTCGCGACCGACGCGCTTCAGATTGGGCGAACTCATCACGCGAATCCCCGGCATATGCATATGGCTCTGCAAAGGTATGTACGGCGGCTCAAAAGACGCAACAGAACAATCTCCCGGGCGTGCGGGGAAACAGCGGCAGCCCTCGGCCACGGCGCCGGCAGCACGTAGATCGCCATACGCTTTCGCGATAAGGAATGGAGATGCAACGCGCACAACTTTTTTCCTCCGGTCTCGTCGTCGCTCTCTTGTTTTTGGCGGGCGCACATTCGCCTGCCCTTTCGAGCGACGCTGAACCGCCGAAGCGCCGGCCGGGCCTTTGGCGCATTTCGACGATCTCGCCAGAGATCGGGCTGCAGACCAATGACGTCTGCATCGAAGAGGGCGACAGCATCATCGGCGCGCAGGACGAAAGCTGCGCGAAGCCCTCCGTTACGCACGCGAATGATCAGATCATCGTCACGATCGAATGCGACCCGAAGGATGCGCGCGACGTCACGAGCCTGCTGTTCACCGGCGATTTCAAGAGCTGGTATCGCGCGCAGTCCAAGGCAACCGCGAAGGGGACTCGCTCAGGCTTCACGATCGACGCGAAGTTTCTGTCCAAACGCTGCACGAACTAGCCGCTCCCGACGATCCAGTCGGGACTGCGACGCCGAAAGCTCTACTCTGGCGAGATAGCAGGCGCAGGTGAGACCGTTCTCTCCTGCTCCGATGACGATGGCGTCGTAGGTCTTAGGCATTGGCTCTGTTCCGAGTTCGGCAGTCCCCACGCTTCGTTTCAAACTTATACAGCGATTACAGCGAGCCGTTTTTTTAGCCTCAGCGTTCGTGATGCTCGTATTCTAACTGCAACGCATCACGAAGCAGGAGAGGCATGATGACGAAAGCAGAGGTCACGTCAAAAACAGTCGCCATCAAGCACATCAAGATTCGCTCGGCAAAAACGTTTGCGGAGGTTAGAGAACAACTCGAAGCTGCGCTGCCGGAGCTCGATGCGCAAATCGTCGAACACTTAAGCCGGAACGACGAGCAAGCGGTCAAGGTTTACCAAGACGCCGGGGCCAAGCTATCGATCTTCCTCGCCCGGGACCATGGCGCCTTATTGCAAATCGCTGGAGGACGCCGCAACGCGATTCAATATGAGATTGGCAATCCCTTAACCGCATCCAAAATGACGCGTCACTGTCTCGCCGCCGCTCTCTATGCGCCGCTACGTGTCGTGCTGTTCGAAGATGAAGATGGGAGTTCGGTCTTCGAATATGACCAGCCGTCATCGCTCTTCGGGCAGTTCGACGATGAACGCGTAACCGAGGTCGGCCGATATCTCGACGCCGCGCTTGAAGCTGCATTGCTTCAAGCGGCCGACTAAGGCGGCGCGAAATTGCCACGCTGACCCAATTTCTGCATGTAGCAATTACTCTTATCTACGTTCTTGCCTCTCTCAGCGAGATCCATCAGGGGATGACGGACGTCCCTGATCGGGTGGAGTAGCGGGAGGCGTGCGCCGCTCGACTCGGTATTTGTCGTGCAAACCGGCGAGCGCGCGATTGACGTAAGTGTGGAACTGCGTCGCTTTCTCGATCGGCACGGTGAAAACGGCGATCCCGAAACCTATCGCTGCGGCGATCAAAGCCGTCATGACTGCGGAAACGAACCCGTACGCGATCGTCCGAACGATCCCGCGACGGGGAGCAGGATGGACTTCGAAACGGCTTTTGTATCCTTGACTGTCTCTTACAATCTCAGGGGCTTTTTGCTCAAATACTTGCTCGTGGGCGTGTAAGATCGCTCCCGCCTCTCGCGGTTCAACCTCGGCCTGAACAAATTGCGGTTGTTCGACCTCCTGCCAGTGCGCCTGACTCTGATCAGGAGCTGTGTCAGTCGAGGTCCCCAAAACGACCTGTTCCTGCTCTTCCTCTCGCCGGGCGCGCGCCGCGGCCTCGACGCGTTCAGATCGCTGGCGCTCTTCTTCTCTTTGTTCCATGGAGGCGAGTCTTTGCTCCAAAGCGGCAAACCGTTTTTGCAGAGCAGCGATCGTCCACTCGCTGCGCAACATCTCGTTGTCCCGCGGCGGCGCCTCGGCTGGCGCGCATGAGGCCGCACGGGCCTGCTCTGTTACGCGACGATTTTCTCCTCCACGACGCTCTTCCTCCCTTTGTTTGAACGCGACGAGGATCCAGTCGCTGAGAAGGGTCTTGCTCATCTTTCACTCCAGTCTTTCGATGTTCGCATCAGACGCCTTGCGCGGCATTGTCAGCCTCGGAAAATCCCGTAGAAGCTTTCACTGTGTCTCAACGGTTCAAAAGCTAGGCTGAGACGATGCTTGGCGTTTGTAAAGCTCGGCGCGCGGAGCCGAGCACGTGAATTCCTTCCCTGAAAATTAGGTCCTCACATAGGCAGAGCATCCCAATGTCGATCTTGTTTCAACCCGTGCGCATCGGCGAGATGGAATTGCCGAACCGCATCATCATGGCGCCCCTCACCCGCTGCCGCGCCAGCGAAGGGCGCGTCCCTAACGCGCTCATGAGGGAATATTATGTGCAGCGCGCTTCCGCTGGCCTCATCCTCACCGAAGCAACGTCGATCATGCCGATGGGCGTCGGCTATCCCGACACGCCGGGGATTTGGTCGCACGCGCAGACCGAAGGATGGAGACGGATCACCGAGGCGGTGCACGATACTGGCGGGCGGATCATGCTGCAGCTCTGGCATGTCGGCCGGGTCTCGCATCCGATCTATCTCAACGGCGCAACTCCTGTCGGGCCGAGCGCGATCGCGACCGCCGGACATGTGAGCCTGTTGCGCCCCTACCAGCCCTATCCGATTCCGCGCGCCCTGGCGCTTTCCGAGATCGCGGAAATCGTCGAGGCCTATCGGCGCGGCGCGGAAAACACCAAAGCGGCCGGGTTCGACGGCGTCGAGTTGCACGGCGCCAATGGCTATCTGCTCGACCAGTTTCTCCAGGACAGCGCGAACACGCGAACCGATCGCTATGGCGGCTCGGTCGAAAACCGCGCGCGCCTGATGCTTGAAGCGACCGACGCCGCCATCTCCGTCTGGGGGCCGGGCCGCGTCGGCATGCATCTGGCGCCGCGCGGCGATTCCCACTCGATGGGCGATTCCGACCCAAAGGCGACGTTCGGGTATGTCGCGCGCGAACTCGGCAAGCGGGGCGTCGCCTTCATCTGCGCCCGCGAACATGCGGGGCCAGACGCGCTGGGGCCCTTTCTCAAAAAGGAATTCGGCGGCGCCTATATCGTCAATGAGGGCTATGCCGCAGAGACAGCCAAAGCCGCGATCGCCGCGGGCGACGCCGACGCGGCGGCGTTCGGCAAGCTCTACATCGCCAACCCGGACCTGCCCGAGCGTCTTCACAGGCATGCCGCGTTGAATGAACCCCAACCGGCGACCTTCTATACGAAGGGTCCGGTAGGTTACACGGATTATCCGGCGGCATGAGCGGGGTTCGCCCGCCCAAGGAAATTCCGTTGCGAGCGCGGGCGCCAGGCGGATAGCGGGCCAACGCGCGAGATCATCCGGCGCGCCGCCGAAATCCCATCCGCAACCGGCTGGCTGGAACGGCTTTAGCCGGGGCTACCGGCGCGCCACTCTGGCGGGAAGAACGACGACTCGGGTTCCAGGGGTCGTTTTTTGGTAGAGATCCATCGCGTCCTGATTGATCATCCGGATGCAGCCAGACGATTGGCTCTTCCCGATGGTCCATGGCTCATTCGTGCCGTGGATGCGAAAGAGGGTATCTCGGTCCCCTTGCCAGAGATACATCGCGCGGGCTCCCAACGGATTTCCAGGACCGCCATGCATGCCAAGACCGCTTTGCAGCTCAACCAGCTGTTTTTTAAGGTCGGGCCTGCGTTCGATCATTTCCTTTGGCGGATACCAGTCCGGCCATTCCTGCTTGCTCTTGATCGTCGCTTCCCCTGACCAGGCGAAACCGTCGCGTCCAACGCCGATGCCATAGCGGGTCGCCCGGCCGCCCGCCTCGACGTAATAGAGATAGTGTCCGGCGGGATCGACCACGATCGTCCCTGGCGTTTCTCTGGTCGAGTAGGCGACGTTGGCGCGATGGAATGCTGCATCGACGAGGCCCGGTCTGACTGCGGGAACGCTGAAGCCGGCGTCCTTCATCTCGCCGTAGAGATTCCCACCCTGGACGCCGACCGCGTCGACGCGTCCCGCCGTCCCGGCGGGATCGCTGCGCGGCGTCGGCGCGACGGCGGAGGCGCTCAGCGTCGCAGGCGTCTGCGTGCTGGCGCATCCGGCGAGGCCGGCCCCAGCCGCTGCTGAGGCAAATATGATCAGGATTTGTCGGATTCTGGGAGGCATGGGGATCACCGTCCTCGGCTGCGTCCCGTCAATATAGCTAAATCCGCGCCGTTAACCAATTCGCCCGGCAGGGATCGGCGCGGGGGATGGCGAGGTTGGAAGCGCAACATGGCTGCGAAATCGTGATCAGATTAGCTTACGCCTCCCTCATTCTCCAGGGCGTCAACGACTTGCCAAGTCTTCAGACCAACGATGCCGTCGATATGTAGGCGGTTATCTTGCTGCAACTTCTTGACGGCTGCTTCAGTCGTGACGCCAAAGCGCCCGTCGACTCCGCCGGTGTTGAAACCGACGGCGCTCATTCGGCTCTGCAAACGGCGAACAGGTAGGCCAGTCGAGCCGACCTTCAGCACCGGATGGCTTTGATCAGCTTCGTCGATGTTGATCCACGTAACTCGGCCCACCACGCCATCAACCGCGATTTCCCGCGCCTGCTGAAATTTCTTGACTGCGCTCTCGGTTTTCGCCCCAAAGACTCCATCAACAGCGCCGACATCATATCCGAGAGACTTAAGGGCCTCTTGCAGGTCCCGCACGGCGGGATCACTGGATCCTGACTTCAATATCGGTTCCGCCATGGGGTGCCATCCTGTCAAAAAACACGAGCCCGGTTGGTCTCCGGACCACCTTGAAGCCGACGCTAAAAAGAAAGCATGCCGCTCACCAGAGCCTGCCACGTAACCGGACCGACGATTCCGTCCACTTTCACGGAAGCGATATCGAGCGAAAGCGCTTGCTGAAACCCACGCACCGATGCGTCTGTCACGGGTCCGAAGATTCCATCGACTTGCGGTCCTTTGCTAGGATCGCCAGACAGGTTGCGGAACTGAAATTCCTCCTGCACCCCCTTAACCGCGTCGCCTTGGCTTCCTTTTTTGACCTCCACGACAAGAGCCGCCCAAGTCAAAGGCCCGACAATCCCATCCGCCGCTAACCCCTGGCTTGCTTGAAAAGCTTTCACTGCGGCTTCGGTTTGCGGACCGAACACGCCGTCAACGACAGCGCTATGTCCGCGCGCCCGCAGCAGATATTGCAGCGTCTTTGTGGGATGTTCGCTGGAGCCGGTTTTGACCACTGGCCAAGGACTGATGCTGCCAGACATTACGATGCCTCCCCGCGATATTAATGGAAATAAAAAATCTAGGAGCCTCGACTGAAAGATGACGACGGCTGTCAATACGGACCGCGCTGCCAGTTCGATTAAAGGATAAGACCCGAGAGGCTCTCGAGCGTCGCGCCGGCCGCGCCCGCGGGAGCCATCCAGCTCCGCTCGTCCATGACGCCAGTAACCGGGAGCCCGGCATTAGTCTGGTATTGACGGACGACATTCTCGGTTGTGGGGCCAAAAACGCCGTCGATCGCGCCGGCGTAACCAAAGCCCGTCTTGAGCACGCCCTGCAGCATGGCCACCACCGGGCCCAAGGATCCAGCCTGAAGCGTCGGTGACGCCTCGCGATACGGGTGCACGTGGCTCCATGTGACCGGCCCGACGACGCCGTCCGCCACCAACCCGTTCGCTTGCTGGAAGTCCTTCACGGCCTCTTCCGTCCGCGGTCCGAAGACCCCGTCGACCTCGTCTGGTCCCAAGACCTTGTTGCGGGCGAAGACACGCTGAAGTCGCCGCACGTCGTCTCCGGTGTCGCCTAGTTTGATCGTCGCCGGCATGTCGAGTTTCCCTTCGTTCATCGGTCGCTCGCGTTTAGAAGTCCTGCTCGATGAGCTTCCTCCAGGTCAGCGGACCCACGATGGCGTCCTTGGCGAGATGGGCCGCCGTTTGGAAGGCGAGCAGCGCCTGCTTGGTGTCCGCGCCGGCTGTCCCGTCCAGAATCAGGGGCGAAATCGGACTGCCATCCTCGCCGACATCGCCGGCGGTGAGGAAGAGATTGAGCAGCGCCTGCAGCGTCTTGATGTCGTCAACTTCAATTGAATGCAGTTCGGCCTTCCGGAGGTCGATGGTTTTCAAATTTACTGCGACCTGCGTCATGACCCTCGTCCTCGCATTTGCACGCCGCTCGTGAGCTACTGACAAATCATAGTTCGCTCAGCGCGGTTGTGATCATGCAAATTGATGAGGATGCGCGGAAATCGGCTGACGCTGCTTCAGTTGCGACACGAATATTTCCGCCGCGCTCGCGAACCTAAATCTCGAGGGACGCTTTACAGTGCGCAGCTCGGCGCGGTTTGGCCGCGAGAAATTTGCAGCCTGCCTTAAATATTTGATTTAAAATAGCATTCTGGTGCCCAGGGGCGGGATCGAACCACCGACACTGCGATTTTCAGTCGCATGCTCTACCAACTGAGCTACCTGGGCTCGCGCGGACGCGATGTGTCGGGCTTATAGAAAGCGCGCAACGACTTGTCCAGACCCGCTACGGTGGCGAAATCTGTAACGCGACAGATCACATGGCCCAGGCGGGTTTAGGTGGGATTGCGCGGGATTGAGCGGTCATAGGGCCCGAAAAGCGGGCAATGGCGCGTTCCGCAGGGCTTTGATAGCGGTGTGCGCGGCGACAGATCAAATGGCCTAAAATATTGCGCGGAGCGGCGCCTAGTAAATCAAAAAGCCGGGAAAAGCGGGAGTTAAAGCTTGGCCTGGCGCGCGAACTCGGAAGTCAGCGCCGATCGAGAGTGCAAGGATCAAAGCAGCTGAAACGTCCAAACATCTAAGGAAAGCGCCCGGTCTTTAATATTCTAGCGCATTTGCAAACTAGGAACCGGAAAGGGCTTTGAAGGCAGCCGTGGGTCGATTTGAAATCCGCAAAGCGCCATTTCCATATCTTTCATTCGGTTCCCTAATGGGCCTTATCGGATCCACACGCGTCGCGGATTCACAAAAGGCGTATAAGGAGTGTTGACGTGAGTGATTTTCACAGAAGAATCTGGTATTTTTAATTCTACAGACGCATTGACAAACCTTGGCTTCAAACCCGCGGGAGTCGAGATGACGACCTTTCAAGTTCAGTTGTGGCCTAAAGGACGATGGGACGGGCGACCATACCTAAAGGTGGACGCTACAACTGCGAAGCAGGCGGCCGAAAAATTGTATGGAAAGCCATTGCAAGATGATGGAGCGAATTTTCAAATTCGTGCGCTGGTAAGGTCTCCTAGCCGCACAAATCACCTTCCCGTGATTTTCTATGAGCATTAGATCGCGGATGGCTTGAAAATGCGCCAAAAAGGATTTGAAAAATTAGCGGCGTGCTACGTTGCCGTGGTGCTTGCCCTGTCCGCTGGGATTACGAAGGCGGATACGGGATCGTATACGCCAAAAGAGACATTTTACAGTGAGAAGATTTTAACTAGCGCGCTCGCTGATATTGCTCAAATGTCGGAAGCTGAACTTCGCTCATTCATTCATTATCTTGCGGAATATCAAGATGAACGTGATACCACTGGCAAACACGCATGTCGTGCGGCACAAACTTCATACGAAATTGAATTTGGCAATAAGCGGGCTATCGATAAGCTGATTTTTGCTCGGTCGATGCTGACTGAGCTCCCGCCGGACATTGATTTGAAAGATTCAACACAGATGATGGACGCTGCAGTCCAGCATGCGAAGGTTATCAGTGCAATTGAGGAGTCGGCGCGCACTCGGTTTCGTAATCTGAAAGACTTGCGGAACAAGTGAGCGATTGCATAAATCAAGAAATCCGTGACGTAGGATTCGGGCCGAAAATCAGGGGTTTTGAGAAACTGTGGCGCGGCGCGGATGCGCACCACCCGGAATTTTACAGCGGGCTAATACTGTCGATGCTTATGGTGCCGTCCGGGTGATCAGTCACCTTTGTGACCTCCCGATAACGGCAGCCGATGCGAGGGAGCTGGCGAAAGACCAGCTTGAAATCGGGTGGCTCGCCGGATTTGCCGCGCATGCAGTGCCGCACCTGTGTGCCGGCAGCGCTGACGATAAAGTCTGCCACCTCTAGTCCCGGCTCGTTTGCACTCTTGGGAAGAAACCGATGCTCGGCAGGCAAGCTCGACACAGGCCGGAGAGATGCGAGCTTGCCGAAGCACCGCATAACCGTGGGGTCAGCACGCTTCGACGCTTCCAGGACGATCCATATGCGCTTGCAGGGCAACAAATCAGCTATCGCCCTAATCTGGTCTTCGAGCAGACCCATAACCGGCTCGCAAGGTTCCATTAGTGCCGGCAGTAGGACGGTCTTTGTTGTTGTCACCGCAACCCTTGCGAAGCATGGGTCTTTGAAGGCATCGCCCAGCGCGACGAAATCTTCCGGCTTCGCACTAATGGTGATGTCCGAAGCATGCAGGGGAGCGTTCGGGTCGCCTTTGATAATTTTTCTTACGTCGCGCCATCTCGATTTTAAATGCTCGTAATGTTCTGCCAGAATCAGGCAGCATCCCAGTCCGTAGAAAGGCTGATCGCCGGCGAACGTCTCGTGCCCGGTGTCGTCACCGAAAATCAACAGGTCGCCCGCGTGGGGCTTGATTTCTTCCTTTGCACTCGCCGTCATGACGGCGAGTTCTACCGCATCCCTTAGCTATGGGCACGGCGCAAATATCAAGACTTTCGCAACAAGCGTCGAAGCCTTGAAAATCAGGCCCTTGGAGCGTGCAAAAGTCTGTTGCAAAAGTTGAGCGGTATTTCATCCAAGATTGTGCCCTTAGGAACAGCTTAGTCGGGTCACAACCTGAAATTCAAACTGACCTACCGCCCCGCGCCCTGTTGGCTTTGCCTATGGCGAGATAATAGGCGTGAGTGCGTCGCCATCTAATATTATGGTGATCCGAGGCCTTTCTCGGCTTGGGCGATCGTCGATGATCGGAGTCGCTCTCATCGGCCAGCAGCAACGCGCCGGGTTCGATTAGCGGCTCCATGCTGTCGCCTAAGGCGCGCATGAATCCCAGGCTCGCGACCTTGCCACGCGCGGTTTTGGTGAGCTTTTGCGCCATCCAGAGCGCGAATTCCAGCGCTTCGGCGACGACGTCGTGCCGCTCATCGGCGCGCGACGGCGCGACAGGCTCGCCGAATCGCTCGGCGCGCTCGCGCTGACGCTCGATCGCGAGGACCTGGCCGCTCTGGAGAATCTCGCGTCTTCCGTCTCCGGAGCGCGCTACGCGAAGGCGCAGATGGCGCATGTCGACAGCGAAGGGCGTTGAAGGGGCCGCTCAGGACGGGCGGCGGGCGGATGGCGGCTGCGACGAGAGCCACGTCCCGCTATTCGAGATTTCGGCGCGGACCCGAACGCCGCTGTCGGTCAAATCATGCGGTCACAATTATCGGCTTGCTATTTGCGCCCAATCGGCAAAGATTCCGCTTTCCTCATCTCACCATGGAAGCCTTAGATGCAGCGACAGTTTGACTCTTTCGTTTCAGGCGCCCCCGATGTTCTCGCCGTTCACTGGGGCTGGGTCATCGCCCTTGGAATATTGGTCGGGGCGCTTGGAATCCTCGCAATCATCCGAGCCAGAATGGCGACGTTCATCGCGGTCGGCTTTCTTGGCGCGCTGCTCATCGTCAGCGCGGTGTCGGTTCTCATCTTCGCCTTTTCGGCCGCGGGCCTGTGGACAGATTTCTTCGTCCACGTCATCTGGGCGGTTCTTCTGGCGATCGTCGGAATCATGCTGCTGACGCGCCCGGCGATCAGCGCCGAGGCGATCACGCTTCTCATCGCCTTCTATTTCATCGCCGAAGGCATACTCGTCATCGGTTTTGCGCTGACCTCCCAGATCGACGGTCTGTGGATGTATCTCCTGCAGGGCGGCGTCGCGCTGCTGCTGGGCGCGCTGTTGGTGACCGGATGGCCGTTCACCGGGCTGTGGGCGATCGGCACCTTCCTGGGCATCGATTTGCTATTCAAAGGATGGGGAATCATCGCTCTCGGCTTTGGCCTTCGGGCGATCTCGGAAGGCGCTCTGCTTTAAGCGTCTGGACGGGCGCGCGAGCGCCCGTCAGCCTCAATCGGCGGGTTGGGTCGCCGTAAATAAAATCAGGCGGGAGCCGAACACGGCTCCCGCCACGCCTTTTTTGAGAAGGGCGTATTCGCCAATCAGTAGCTGAAGCGCAGGACACAGATCGGCGGCGCCGACTTGCCTTGAAGCATCCGCGGCGACCGGATCATGACGGAAGCGGCCCGCCACATTGCCGGGCTGAGGACATGGTAGCCGCCACCCCGGCTCGAACGGGGGCCCCCCGGATCCTCCCCCGATCGCTCAACCCTATGAGGATTTGAGCGCTATTTCAGAACGGTGCGAACAGCTCGGTGACGCGCGCAGAGTTGGCGCGCGTTGAGCCCGCTCAAGCGCGCCTTCTGCCCAGCCAGTCTATCACATTTTCGACTCCTTTGACGTCCAACATGATGAGATTATTGCTAATTTTGAGGAAGAATGCCCCTCACGCCCCATCTACGCCGGCTCGAAGCCGAAGCGGTTTTCATTTTGCGAGAAGCGGCGGCCGAGTTCCGGCGTCCGGTGATGCTCTATTCCATCGGCAAGGATTCGAGCGTGATGTTGCATCTCGCGCTCAAGGCCTTCTACCCAGCCAAGCCGCCCTTCCCGCTGTTGCATGTCGACACGACGTGGAAGTTTCGCGAAATGATTACGTTCCGCGACCAAACCGCGGCGCGCGTCGAAATGGAATTGATCGTTCATACGAATGAAGACGGGCGAAAGCGCGGCGTCTCGCCCTTCACCTGCTCCTCATCCGCATATACGCAAGCAATGAAAACCGAGGCGCTCAGACAGGCGCTGAACGAAGGCGGATTCGACGCGGCCTTCGGCGGCGCGCGCCGCGACGAGGAGAAAAGTCGGGCGAAGGAGCGCATCTTCTCGCATCGAACCGCTTCGCACGGATGGGATCCTAAAACTCAGCGCCCGGAACTTTGGCGGATTTTCAACACTCGTCTGGGAGCCGGCGAGACCATGCGGATCTTTCCGCTGTCGAATTGGACCGAAACCGACGTCTGGGACTACATCGCCGCGGAAAACATCCCGGTCGTGCCCCTTTATCTCGCAAAGGAACGGCCAATCGTCCGCCGTAACGGCGCTTTTATCATGGTCGACGATGAAAGGTTTCCGCTGGCGCCGGATGAGGTGGTCGAATCGCGGCGCGTGCGCTTTCGAACGCTGGGCTGCTATCCGCTGACCGGCGCGATTGAATCCGAGGCGGATACGCTGGAGGCGATCATCGCGGAAATGCGACTGGCCTCGACCTCCGAACGTCAGGGCAGGCTGATCGATTTCGATGAGTCTGCGTCCATGGAGCGAAAGAAGCGCGAGGGCTATTTCTGATGACCGCCCCCTTTATCGCAGCTGCGGAAATTCTCTCAAAAGCTCAACCAAGCCGGCCGCGACCCACTTTGCGGGTCTTGACCTGCGGATCGGTCGACGACGGCAAGTCGACGCTCGTCGGGCGCCTTCTCTACGAACGTCAGCTGATCTTCGATGATCAACTTGCCGCTCTGCGCAGCGACTCGCTGCGGCACGGCACTTTGGGCGAGGAGATCGATTTCGCTTTGCTTGTCGACGGACTTGAGGCCGAACGCGAGCAAGGCATCACGATCGACGTCGCTTACCGCTATTTCTCCACCCCGGCGCGTTCGTTCATCCTGGCCGACGCACCCGGCCATGAGCAATATACGCGCAACATGGCGACGGGAGCGTCGAACGCCGAGTTGGCCATACTGCTCGTCGACGCCCGCAAAGGTCTGCTGACGCAAACGCGGCGACATGCGACGATCGCCTCTCTCCTTGGCGTCCGGCACATCGTGCTGGCCGTCAACAAAATGGATCTTGTCGATTACGACGAAGCCGTGTTTGAAAGAATTGTCGGCGAATTTGAAAGCGTCGCCGCATCGCTCGCCTTTCGCTCCGTCGAAGCAATCCCCATCTCCGCCCGCCATGGGGACAATGTCGTCGCCGACTCGGCGAATATGCCGTGGCGTCGCGGCCCCAGTCTCTTGACCTATCTCGAAAACGCCGACGTCGAGACGGATGGCGGCGAGGCGCCGCTGCGGCTGCCGGTGCAATGGGTCAATCGCCGAAGCGACGCCTTCCGTGGCTTCGCCGGCGCCATCGCTTCCGGCCGCCTCCAGGTCGGCGATGAAATCGTGGCGGCCGCCTCCGGACGGAAAACCACAATCGCGCGTATCGTCGCCATGGGCGGGGACCTGTTCAGCGCCGCCGCGCCGGACTCGGTCATGGTGACCTTCGCCGACGAAATCGACGCGTCTCGCGGCGACGTTCTCTGCCACCCGACAACGCGCCCGAACGTCGCCGACCAATTCGCCGCGCATCTCATTTGGATGAGCGACGACAGTCTTATGCCCGGCCGTTCCTATCTGATGAAAATCAACGGCCGGTCTCTCGCCGCCAGCGTGACGGACATCAAGCACAAGCTCGACGTCGACACTGGCGCAAAGAGCGCCGCCAAAACGCTGAGCCTGAATGAGATCGGCTTTTGCAATGTCGCGACCGCCGCGCCCGTCGCTTTCGATTCTTACGATGAAAACCGCACGACCGGCGCTTTTATCCTGATCGACCGCTTCAGCAATGCGACCGCCGCCGCGGGGATCATCGCCTTTCCGCTGCGCCGTGCGACGAATATCCATCTTCAGGAGCAATCCGTCTCCAAGGCGACGCGCGCGCGTCTCAAACATCAGACGCCCGCGGTCCTATGGTTTACCGGACTCTCCGGCGCGGGAAAATCGACGATCGCCAATCTCGTCGAATCCAAGCTTGTCGAACGTCACGCCCATACGCTGATGCTCGACGGCGACAATGTGCGGCACGGCCTCAACAAGGACCTCGGCTTTACCGAAGCCGACCGCGTCGAAAACATCCGTCGGGTGGGAGAAGTCGCGAAACTGATGGTCGACGCAGGCTTGATCGTGCTTTGCGCCTTCATTTCACCCTTCCGCGCTGAACGGCGCATGGTGCGAACGCTGGTCGGCGAACAGGAATTCATCGAGATCTTCATCGACGCGCCGCTCGATGTGTGCAAGGAGCGTGATCCCAAGGGATTGTATAGACGCGCGCTCGCCGGCGAGATCAAGAATTTTACCGGCGTCGATCAGCCCTATGAAGCGCCGGAGTTTCCGGAATTGAAGCTGAGTTCAGCCGAGCGCTCGGCCGAAGCCATCGCCGATCAGATCATCGCCTATCTTGAGGCGAACGGGACGCTGGGGGTCTAGCCCTTGCGGCGCAGCTCAGCATCGGCTTCATTCTTCTCCTAACTCGCGCTTCGCGAAAAAATTTCGTCAATGGTTAGTCTGACGGAAACGCAGCTGCGCAGTCACGCAGGCCCGCGCCGCACGTTGCCTCCTAGGTTACATCGATTGTCCCGCCACGCGTCGCACTGACGTGGCGAAGACTTGTTCGCGATCATGCAAGTCGCGCCCCGTGGCGCCGCTCGGGCCAGGAGCCGCTCGCCAGGGCGCAAAGCGGTAGGTTTGCCGCGCTCCGCCTTATCTCCCGGCTTGCCCGTGACACGCGCTTCGCCTAGACCGGCGCGGGACGCATGGAGGCGAGATGAGCAACATTAAAAGGATCGGCGCGGGGCCGCGTATGAGCCAGGCGGTCGTTCGCGGCAACGCCGTTTACACGGCCGGCCAGGTGGCCGACAAGACCAAGGGCGGATCGGTCGCCGATCAGACTCGCGAAATCCTCGCGCAGATCGACGCGCTTCTCGCCGAAGCCGGCAGCGCCAAGGCCAATATCCTGTCGGCGACGATTTACCTTGCCGACATCGCGACATTCGCAGAGATGAACGGCGTTTGGGACGAATGGGTCGACAAGGCCAATCCGCCCGCACGCGCCACCGTCGAAGCGAAGCTCGTGGCGCCGGCCTACAAGGTCGAGATCGCCGTCATCGCGGCGCTCTAGCGCCGCTCAGCGGATTTTCCGGGTCAAAGGCATAGCGGATGGTCTCGAAACGCATGCCGCGCGCGTCGATGAGCAGCAGACGGCCGACCAGCCCCTCGCCAAAGCCGACGATTTCACGCACGACTTCGAGCGCCATCATCGCGCCGACGACGCCGGCAAGCGCGCCAAGAACGCCGGCTTCTTCACAGGTCGGGATTTCCCCCGCCTGCGGCGGCGTCGGAAACAGACAGCGATAGGTCGGGTTAGGGCCGCCGTCGGGGGCGCGTTCGAAGGGCCGCAACGTCGTCAGCGACGCGTCGAAGCCGCCGAGCGCCGCGGTCACGAGCGGCTTTCTTTCGTAGTAGCAGGCGTCCGAGACGAGATAGCGCGTCGCGAAATTGTCCGAACCGTCGGCCACGACATCGTAGCGCCCGATCAAGGCCCGGGCGTTCGTCTCATCGAGTCGCAGCGCATGCGGCTCCACAACGACGTGCGGATTGATGCGGGCGATGGCGTCTCGCGCGCTTTCGACCTTGGGGCGGCCGACATCCTGCGTCGCGTGGATCACCTGGCGCTGCAAGTTGGACAGTGAAACCGCGTCGTCGTCGACGACGCCGAGCGCGCCGACGCCGGCCGCTGCGAGATATTGCAGCAGCGGCGCGCCGAGCCCGCCAGCGCCGACGACGAGTACACGAGCATCCTTGAGCTTGCTCTGGCCCGGCCCGCCGATGTCGCGCAGCACGAGATGTCTCGCGTAGCGTTCGATTTCTTCAGGCGAAAGGCTCAATAAGACTCTCCGGTGCGCCGCGCGGGGATTGCGGCGGCGCGACCATAGCGGCTTCGCTCTCTTGTCTCCAGCAGTGACCGTTGCAAGCGCTGAAATGACGATGAGTCAGGGTTGGACGGGCTGCCGCTTTTTCACCGATCGACGGTCCTCGGCGGAGGCCTGGCTCGTTTCGCGCAACGCCTCAAGTCCGACGCCGCCGAGCGCGGCCGCGCCGCGCGCATAAGCGATATTGTCGAGGAACTGTCGCGCGCAATTCTCCCAGGTGAAGGTCAGCGCATGCGCGCGCGCCGCCGCCCTGCTGATGTCGAGCGCGGCCAGCGCGGCGCTCCGGAGATCCTCGTTCAGCGCGCCCGCCCCGCTCGCCCCGATGACGTCGAGCGGTCCCGTGACCGGATAGGCTGCGACCGGCAGGCCGCAGGCCATGGCTTCGAGCAGCACGATGCCGAACGTGTCGGTGCGGCTCGGAAAAACGAAGACGTCAGATGCGGCGTAGAGCGCCGCGAGTTCGGCGCTCGTTTTGACTCCGAGGAATTTCGCCTGCGGAAATTTGGCTTCCAGCCCGGCGCGCGCGGGTCCGTCGCCGGCGACAAGCTTCGTGCCCGGCAGATCGAGCGACAAAAACGCCTCGATGTTTTTCTCGACGGCGAGGCGCCCGGCGTAAAGGAAAATCGGCCGCTCATAGGGGAGCGGCGTCGCCGCATCGGGGGTAAACAACGCGTGGTCCACGCCGCGCGACCAGCGCAGGACCCGCCGAAATCCCCGCTCTGACAATTCGCGCGACAAACTTGGCGTCGACACCATCACGCCGGCGCCGGCGTTATGGAAGCGGCGCAAGGCCGCATAGGCGACTCCGACGGGAAGCCCAAAACGCGCCTGGATATATTCCGGGAAGCGCGTGTGGAAGCTCGTGGTGAAAGAGCGGCGCGCCCTTAGCAAGACGGCGCGGGTCACAAGGCCGATGGGCCCTTCGGTCGCAATATGGACGTGATCATAACCATCTTCGAGCCGCCGGCGAACGGCGCGCGGCGAAGCGAGCGCCAGCGCGATCTCCGGATAGGTCGGCATGGGCAGCGAATTGAAATCGCGCGGGGTCAAAAAGTCGATCTCGGCGCCCAGCGCGCGCGCCGACTGCGCCATGGTCTCGAGCGATCGGACGACGCCATTGACCTGCGGACGCCAGGCGTCCGTCGCCACCAATATTCGCATCAAGCCGCCGCCGCTCTCTCGGGCAAGGACTTGGCGCGCTCGACAGCGTCCGCCGCCTCACGTTCAGCCGCCGTCTTGTGCCACCGCAAAATCTCAAATGCGCCATCGTCATGTTCGGCGATCGCGGTGCAGCTTTCGACAAAGTCTCCGGTGTTGACGTAGAGCTTGCCGCTGATCGTCTTGATCGTCGCGTGATGGATATGTCCGCAGATCACGCCGTCAACGTTGCGGCGGGCCGCCTCGGACGCGAGGGCGTTCTCGAAATCGCCGATGAAATTGACGGCGTTCTTGACCTTCAGCTTCGCCCAGGCGGAAAGCGACCAATAGCCGACGCCGAACATGCGGCGCGCACGGTTGAACCAGGTGTTGACGACGATCGCAAAATCATAGGCCCAGTCGCCGAAGAAGGCGAGCCACCGGGCGTTGCGCACGACGATGTCGAACTGATCGCCGTGGATGACCAGCATGGTCTTGCCGTCGGCGGTTTTATGCAGCGCGTGGTCGACGACGTCGACGCCGCCGAAGTTGAGACCGGTGTATTCGCGGGCGAATTCGTCGTGATTGCCCGGCACATATATGACATGCGCGCCCTTTCGAGCCTTGCGCAACAGCTTTTGGATCACGTCATTATGCGCCTGCGGCCAATACCAGCCGTTTTTCAGCCGCCAGCCGTCGACGATGTCGCCGACAAGATAGAACGTGTCGGCGTCGTTATGTTTGAGAAAATCGACCAGCAGTTCAGCCTGGGCGCCGCGTGCGCCGAGATGCAGATCGGACAAAAACAGCGTCCGATAGCGCCTCACTGCATGTTCACTTGCCGGATCCGACATCTGCGCCGTGTTGGCGCGCACCGCTTGGGAGACCTTCACCCTGGCGTTTCTGTCGAGCATGAGCTGTTCGCCTCTCGCCTTCGCCGCTTGGGCTGATTGACCAGATTCGCATCACAGCCAGATGACATGGCCATCTCGGCTCGAGCAGACGCACGCGCGGGGGTTCGCTGTTCGATATTTCGAACGCAGTCGGCTATCTTGCCGATCGATTCTGCAACGTAACGGGCGCAGCTGAAGCGCTGGGGATGATGGGCGTCGAAGGTCAGGACAAGCAGAAAATGTTGCAGGCGGGCGCGCTGGCGCTTTCTGGACAGCTCGGCGCGACCGTGCAGCGGCTGCGGAAAGCCTATAATTTGTCGCTTTCCGAACTCTCTTCGCAGTCTGGAGTCGCCAAGTCGATCATCAGCCAGATCGAGCGCAATGAAACCAATCCGACGCTCGCGACCATCTGGCGTCTCGCGCAGGCGCTCGACGTCTCGATCGAGCGGGTTTTGCAGACGACGGAAGATGGACCCTTCCTCGAGAAAACCAGCAAAGCGGACACGCCCCTCCTGGTGTCCGACGACGGCAAATGCCGGCTCGAGATCATCGGCTGGATCAAGACCGTCGAATGGCTGCAGTGCTATGAATTCGCGGCCGCGCCCGGCGGCGTATTGGAATCCGAGGCGCATCAGCGTGGCTCGGTCGAAAGCCTGTCCGTGCGCGACGGCGAGCTTGAGGTCGAGGTCGCCGGCGCGAAATCGTGCGTGAAAGCTGGGGAAACCCTGCGCTATCGCTGCGACCGGCCGCACATTATCCGCAACCTCGGCAAAACGCCGGCGCAGGCGACGATGGTGTGCATTCTGAAGGCGGCGGTGATGGAATGAACCGCCGCCGCCGCGGACGCGTGAGCATCCTGCGGCGGTCGATGGCGGCCCCGGTCAGGAGGAATGCAACTCGCCGATGTGCTTTTGCGAGTAAAGCTGGACGCCGAGCTGCTTGATCAACTCAAGCTGCGTCTCGAGGAAGTCGATGTGCTTCTCCTCGCTCTTCACCACGCCTTCGAAAAGCTGCTCCGAAACGCGATCGTTGATCGAGAGACAATAGGCCGCGGCTTCGAGATACAGCTCGCGGGCGGCGAACTCGGTCTCGAGGTCGGCCTTGACGATCTCCTCGACGGATTGGCCGATACGCAGCGGATCGAGCACCTGCATATTCGGGAAGCCCTCAAGGAAGAGGATGCGCTCGGCGAAATGATCCGCGTGACGCATCTCCTCGATCGACTCTTCCCGCCATTTCTTGGCGAGTTCGAGAAAACCCCAATTGTGGAAAATGCGGTAATGCAGCCAGTATTGATTGACCGCGGTCAATTCTGCGCGCAACCCACGATTGAGATAATCGATGACCTTCGCGTCACCGCGCATATCCGCATCCTTTCCATGAAAATAGACTTAGGCCGCCAGTTCGTCGGCGCGACAGCCTTCACAATCGCCGCTGCCCGAGCACTCATCCAATCCTCTCGCGGCGTGCTGGTCGACGATGGCGACAATGCTGCGCACACAGCGCCCGCATTTCGCCTCGCAGCCCATATGCCGGAACACAGCTGAAACCGAAGGCCGGTCACCGCGTGGCCCAAGCGTATCGCGCACATCGCGGTCCGACAGGACGTTGCACGAACAGACGATCATTACTTAGCCTAGTTTGGAAAGGTTGCAAACTGCTTTCTGGAAAGGTTGCAAATTTCCTTCTTTGGAAACATTGCAAACTACCTTTCGTATCAGTAGGTTACAACATCTCCTCTCGTTTGCCAACTCTCGCGTGTCGCCTTTCGGACAAACGCGCGCTGATGAACTCTAATTGGCAAGGACCATGCCGGTTCATCAAATACATTTTGGACGAGTTGGTCTCCCGGCAAGTGAAAAAAGATGAGCCGCGAACGACGTCCGCGGCTCCTGATCTCGGGGCTAAATTTTTCCTACCAGTGACGGTGTCCCCAGCCGCCGCCGCCCCAGCCGCCGCCACCCCAAGCGCCGCCGCGTCCGCCCCAGCCAGGTCCGCCCCAGCCTTGGCGACGCCAGCCCGGGCCGCCACCCCAGCCGCCGCCCCAACGGGGACCACCCCAGCCGTAGCCGCCGCCCCAGCCGTAGCCAGGCTGCCACCAGCAGCGATAGGGTCCGCACACCCAGCGCGCCTTCTCGACGCCCTGCCCCAGCTGAGCCGCGGGCGCGCGATCAATCCCCGGCAGCGCGGAAGCCTCTGGCGCGAATGCGCTCGAAGCGAGAACGAAAAGAAGCGCAGCGACGGCCGGCTTGACTGGCGCCGATAGGATTTTGACGGCTGCCGATTTCATGGAGCATCCTCCTGAGGGGAAAGAACTTAACTGCTTCAAATTGCGGCCGGCGCGCTGAACCGAGGCTGAAACTTCCGTTCATCAGAGGGTTATGAATGTCCAAACTCCTGGGCGCGCTTGATCAGGGCACGACGAGCACCCGCTTTATCGTCATGCGCAGTCAGGGCGGGATCATCGCCCAGGCGCAGCGCGAGCACCGGCAAATCTATCCCCGCCCCGGATGGGTCGAACATGACGCCGCCGAGATTTGGCGCAACGCGCAGGCCGTGATCGAGGCGGCGCTGGCCGAGGCCAAGCTCTCGCCCCGCGACCTCTCAGCCGTCGGCGTCACCAATCAGCGCGAGACGACGGTCTTGTGGGATGCGGCGACCGGCGCGCCCCTTCACAACGCGATCGTCTGGATGGATACGCGCACGCAAGCCGCCGTCGACCGGATCGCGGCGCAAGGCCTGGGCGATCTGGTCCGCGCAAAAACCGGCCTGCCGCTCGCGAGCTATTTTTCCGCGCTCAAACTCGCCTGGCTTCTCGACGAAATCCCCGGCGCGCGCGCGAGGGCGGCGCAGGGCGCCGTGCTTTTCGGCACGATCGATTCCTGGATCATTTGGAACCTGACCGGCGGCCCCGGCGGCGGCCGCCATCTCATCGACGCGACCAACGCCTCGCGCACACAGCTGATGACTCTCGAAACCCTGCGATGGGATGAAGAGCTGCTGCGGATCTTCGACATTCCCGCGGCCTGCCTGCCGAAAATCTGCTCCTCGAGCGAGGTCTATGGGGAATGCGTCGGCGCGCTCGCCGGCGTTCCGCTCGCCGGCGCGCTTGGCGACCAGCACGCCGCGCTGCTCGGGCAAGCCTGCGTCAATGTTGGCGACGCCAAGAACACCTATGGCACCGGCTGTTTTCTGCTGATGAACGTCGGCGAGACGCCGCGCATATCGACCAAGGGCCTGCTGACGACGCTCGCCTATCAGCTTGGAGACGCCAAACCCTGCTACGCGCTGGAAGGCTCGATCGCGATCGCCGGCGCTCTGGTGCAGTGGCTACGCGACAATCTCGGGATCATTAAAGAGAGCCGCGAGATCGAGGCGCTGGCGAGGAGCGTGCCGGACAATGGCGACGTCTATTTCGTGCCGGCCTTCTCTGGTCTTTTTGCGCCGCGATGGCGTGGCGACGCCCGCGGGATCATCGCCGGGCTGACGCGTTTCTCCAACAAGGGCCATATCGCGCGCGCGGCGCTCGAAGCCGCGGCGTTTCAGACCCGGGAAGTCCTGGCGGCGATGATCGCCGACGCGGGCGTCGAGATCGGCGCGCTCAAGGTCGACGGCGGCATGGCGGGGAACGATTTGTTAATGCAGTTTCAGGCCGACGTCATCGACGCGCCGGTCGTCCGTCCCAGCCAGCTGGAGTTGACGGCGGTCGGCGCCGCCTATGCGGCGGGTCTTGCTGTCGGCGTTTATAAAAGCCTGGATGACATCGCCGCGCACACGCGACAATCACGTCGCTTTACGCCCCATATGCCGCCGCAGGAGCGGGCGCGCCTCATCGCATCCTGGGAAAAGGCCGTCGAGCGTTCGCTCGGCTGGGCGGTCTGACAAGTTTGAGACTTGCGCGCTATTCGAAATCCGCGCTCAAACCGTGCTTTTCGAGCTGTTTTTCGACCGCGTCGAGGATTTTCTGCAGCTCCTCGATGCCGATCGGCGTTTCCTCATCGGGCGCGTCCCAATGTTCGAGGTCGTCGAGACGCACGATGAAATCGGCGTCTTCTTCTGATTCGCCGTCCGGCGGCGCGGCGGGGATGGTGAGCGTTTTCCCCGCGCGGCGCACGCGAATCGCGCCCTCCGTCACTTCGACCTGATAGCCGCCTGCGCGTCGCGCCATCGCTCCCTCCAGCCTCGCAGTCTCATGCGTCGAGAAGTCCGGCGTGAGCGGCGGCCTTGCGCATGAGGGTGGGCAATCCTTCTTTACCGAGATTGGCGCGCGCCGCCCAGCGGCAATCCGAGGGCGCCGCTTTGGCGCGCGTTTGCGCCACGAACACCGTCGCCTCCAGCGCGAAATGCGTAAAAATATGCGTCACCGGCTCTTCGAGCGCGCGCCACCGCGCCGCGCAGGGCGCGAAACCCGAGAATTCCGCGGCGGCGATGTCCTGCGTCAAAGGCGTCGACGGAAAGGCGTTCATGCCGCCAAAGAGCCCGCGCGGCGGCCGGCGCAGCAGCAACGCCTCGTCGCCGCGCCGCAGAATAAAGATCGCGCCGCGGCGTCTGGGCTTCGGCCGCTTGACCTCGCGCACCGGGTAGTCGCTTTGCGCGCCCTGACGCCGCGCGGCGCAGAAAGACGACAGCGGACAGGCCGGGCAGTCCGGCGTTCGCGGCGCGCACACAAGCGCGCCGAGCTCCATCAGCGCCTGAACGGAATCGCCGGGGCGCGCAGGGCTCATCAGCGCTGCGGCCTTTTCGCGAACGAGCGAGGCAACCTTGCGCGGCGGCGTCTCGATCGCGTGAAGACGCGCGATAACGCGCTCGACATTGCCGTCGACGGCGACGCAGGGCTGATCGAAAGCGATGGCGGCGATCGCCGCCGCCGTATAGGGACCTATTCCGGGAAGCCGGCGCAGAGCCGCTTCGTCGCGCGGAAATCCGCGGGCAGAATCCACGACCGCGCGGGCGCAGGCGTGCAGATTGCGCGCCCGGGCGTAGTAGCCGAGCCCCGCCCATTGCGCGAGAACGTCATCGAGCGGCGCGCGCGCCAGATCATCGATCGCCGGCCAGCGCGTCAGGAAGGCCGCATAACGCTCCTTCACCGTCGCGACGGTCGTCTGCTGCAACATGATTTCGGAAAGCCAGATTCGATAGGGGTCCGGCGCTTCGCCGGCCCGCGCGCGCCAGGGCAAGTCGCGCCGATGGACGTCGTACCAGACGAGCAGCGCCGCGCCCGGTTTGGTCGATCTCGCGCGAGGCTTTATCATGAGAGCGATTGATAGAGGGCGAAGCCTCGCCCCGGCAAGGAGGGCGGCGTCGCCGCAAGTCCGATGAGCGTATCTTCGAGCGTCCCCATGCGCGCCAAAGGCTTCAAAGCGCGCTCGCTCGCCGATTACGTTGCGCGCGAACTCGACCCGCTCATCGCCGCGCGCGGCTTCGGGGAAGCCTCGCTGCTCTTGTGCTGGCGCGAGATCGTCGGCGTCCGAATCGCGCGAATCTGCGCGCCCGCCTCGCTGCAGTGGCCGCCGCAGCGGCGGGCGAAGCCGGCTGACCCCTCGCCGGGGAAGCGCCGCGAAAAGACGCCGCGCGAGCCGGCGACTCTCGTGCTGCGGGTGGACCCGGGCTTCGGGCTTGAGGCGCAGCATCTCGCCCCGACCATCATCGATCGGGTCAATGCGCATCTTGGCTGGCGCTGCGTCGCGCGGATCGCGCTGCGACAGGAAGCCATCCCCCTCGCAACGGCGTCTCGGCCAAGCCTTGCCCGGGCGCCCAAGCCCGACGCGGCGGCGCGCGCCCGCGCCATCGCGGCGGCCGAGGGCGTCGCCGAGGAAGGCCTGCGCGACGCGCTCATCAGGCTCGGCGAACATGCGCTCGCCGGCCCGAGCGGCGCGCCCGGCGACGCTTGACGGCGCCCCGATCCGCCCTTGCGAAGGCTTGCAATCGCGAACGCTTGCTTTTAGGTTCGCGCCGCTAAACGCCGCCATAGCTCAGTTGGTTAGAGCACCAGATTGTGGATCTGGGGGTCCCCCGTTCGAGCCGGGGTGGCGGTACCATGTATATAAATTAGTTATGTCACGTTTTTTTCTGTTTTGCATTGGCCAATCACTCTCGGTAAGCATTCGGTAAGCAGAACACAGCTTCCAAGACGTTGTGGCTTTGAGCCCGACAACGAGGGGATCATCGCTGTGCTTGCGTGACGCAGTTTGGGCAGTTCGGCGCCGGGCAAGCCCTTTACGCTTAGAGCGGATTCGCCTTAAACCGGTTCATATCCTGCGGCGGCGAAGAAGTTTGCGCATTCTGTCGGCGAGAACTCCTTCAGCAGCAGGCCGATCCTGTCCCATAGCGCGTCGACGGTTCGCTCTGCGGCCTTGCGCAACAGGGCCTTGAGTTTTGAGAACGCCTTTTCGATCGGATTGACGTCAGGGCTGCAAGGCGGGAGATACAGCAGGGTCGCGCCCGCCGCCTCGATGGCCTTGCGCACGCCGGCGCCCTTGTGGCTGCCAAGATTGATGGGGTGGACGCCCCCTCGACGGCATCGTGTGCCAGAGTGGTGGTGTTTCAAGCCACTCGCAAAGGATGCGTCCATGAAGAATGTTAGCACAATCGGCCTCGATCTCGCGAAGCACGTATTCCAAGCGCATGGAGCCGATAAGAGCGGCGCTGTGGTCTTTCGTAAGAAGCTACGACGCCAACAGGTTCTGCCGTTCTTTGCCACCCTCCCGCCTTGCACCGTCGCCATGGAAGCCTGCGCCGGCAGCCACTACTGGGGGCGCGAGATCGGCAAGCTCGGCCACTCTATCAAACTGATTGCGCCGGCCTATGTGAAGCCGTTCGTCAAGCGGCAGAAGAACGATGCGTCCGACGCCGAAGCAATTTCTGAAGCCGCGCAACGACCGACGATGAGATTCGTATCCGTCAAAAGCGAAGAGGCGCAAGCTGCGGCGATCGTATTCCGCACTCGCGATCTGCTTGTCCGTCAACGCACGCAGACGATCAACGCGTTGCGTGGTCACCTGGCCGAGTTCGGCATGATCATCGCGAAGGGGCCGCAACACCTGTCCAAGCTCATCGCGATGGTGGGCGACCCAACTTCTCACCTGCCGGAAGCCGCACGTTCAATTCTCGCGCTGCTGGTCGAACAATTACGCGCGCTTGAAGAACGCGTCACCAGGCTTGATCGGGAGATCGCAGGTCGAGCGAAGGAGGATAAGGTCGCTCGTCGGCTGATGACGATTCCAGGCATCGGCGTGGTGACAGCCGTAGCATTGGCCGCTCTCGCACCATCACCTGAGACCTTCAAGCGTGGGCGCGATTTTGCAGCCTGGCTCGGATTGACACCTCTCCAACGATCGACCGGCGGCAAGGAACGCCTCGGCAGGACTTCGAGAATGGGCGAGCGAACATTGCGACGCTTGCTGATCATCGGGGCAAGCTCAGTTGCAGCCTGGACTGCTCGCAAGGGAGCGTTGGCCGGGTCATGGCTCGATCGAATGTTGCGCCGTAAGCCGCCCATGCTGGTGCGGGTGGCATTGGCCAACAAGATGGCGCGCGTCGCATGGGCTCTGCTCGCCAATGGTGGGGTATATCGAACTCCGATCGTGGCCGCATAGGGCGGGATCGCGAGGGTTGTCGACGGCGTAGGAAGGTCAAGCGGAGGGTATGGCGCAACGGTCGACGAGACGGGATCGGGAAAACCAGTTCATGGACGAGCGCCACGAGCGCGCGAGATTGTAATGGATCCGATCCGCGAACTCCCATACGGGCCCGCGGCATGTGACTGCGCCGCATCAGAGGCCGGATACATGTCAGCACCTGACCATGCGCTGCGCAACTTCGAAGATTCTTCTTGCACCGGCGGGGGCGTCCATACATGTCCATGATCACGATGTCGTCCCGCGAGAGCGTCGGGACGAGAACCTGATCGACATAGGCTTGGAACCATTGGCCGTTGACCGGCCCGTCGAGAACCATCGGCGCCGTCATGCGGTCGCAGCGCAGACCGCCGATGAAGGTCGTCGTCTTCCAATGTCCGTGCGGAACGCTCGCGCGCAGCCGCTCGCCTTTCTGTTCGCGCCCGCATTTGCGCGCCATGTTGGTCGTGGTCCAGGTCTCATCGATGAAGACGAGCCTTTCCGGATCGAGATCGAGCTGGCTCTCGAACCAGGCTTCGCGCCGCGCCTTTACGTCCGGGCGGTCCTGTTCGCTCGCATGGGCGGTCTTTTTTTGAACGTCAGACCGCAA
>NZ_JADNQZ010000041.1 GCF_015709515.1 Methylocystis sp. H62 | reverse complement strand
GAGCCGCGCGCAGGCCGCGGCGGCCGTGAGCGCCAGGCGCTGGCGCAGCGCGCCCGAAAAAACCGGCTCGACGCCAAAGTTTTTGCCGGCATTAGAAACATCGACTGAGTCGCTGCTGGCGCTCGATATATCGGCGCCAGTCCCTAAGCCGGCGCTCGAAACATCGACGGCTCTATCGCCGGCGCGCGAAACATCGGCGCCGGCGCGCAAAATCTGATCGAGATGGGCGATCCCGGCGCCGGCGAGAAACATCGCGTTTCTGTCGCCGCCGGCGCCGCCGTTGAGCCTCGCCCAACGCGGAAGCGGCTGGATTTCCGGAAGATTTGGGGGGCGCGACGGGTTTAGAGGACGGCTTCGCACGACGCGCCGCGGGCGCGCCATCGCCACGGGTTCAAGGCTCAACGGGTGGGGCGAATCGCTTTCCAACATGCGCGGAATCGTAGGCGCGGAACGGGTCCAGCGGCAAGTACTGGCGGCGCTTTGTTTGCTGATGTCAGCCAAATTCCGCCGCGCTTGTCTTTCCTCCTTCATGTCCGATAATGTGGGCTTATCGGACATGATTCGAGACGCCCGGATCCCGGGGCGCTCGGATCCGAAATCGGGCGCCAAACGCCTGCCGAGGCGTCGGATTTTCGCGCCCGAGAGCGAGGCGAGCCTCAGACGGACGCCAAACGAGGACCCGATGGCCAATACGGACGATGAACGGGAAGGGGGCGACCCGTCGCTCATCGAGCGAGCGCCGACGCCTCATCTCGCTGCGCTTTCCGAAAAGGCCCGCGATTACGCCCGCAACGCCCGCGCGGACAACACCCAGCGCGCCTATGAGTCGGATTGGCGGCAGTTCGCCGCCTGGCTGCGCCGGCAAGGCTTCGATCCCCTGCCCCCGCACCCGCAAACCGTCGGCCTCTATCTCGCCGCCTGCATGGATGGAGCAGTCTCCGCCGGAGGTCGCGCGCCGCTTTCCGTCGCCACTTTGGAACGCCGGCTCGCCGGCATCTGCTGGCATTACCGCCAGCGCGGCGAACCGCTCGATACGAGCGACCGGCATATTTCCACCGTGCTCGCCGGCATTCGCCGCGCCCATGGCCGCCCGCCGCTCCAAAAGGAAGCCATCTTCGCTGATGAGCTCCTCGCCATGCTGGCGACGCTCGATATGGATCTGCGCGGTATTCGCGACCGCGCCATTCTCGCCATCGGCTTCGCCGGCGGGTTGCGCCGCTCGGAGATCGTCGGCCTCGATTGTGGGCCCGATCAGTCCGAGGACGGAACCGGCTGGATCGAGATTTTTGGCCGCGCCAAGAACTCGAACAGCGCGGAAAACGCCCACGGTGCTAGCCCCTTCGACAACGACAGCACCGACAATGCCAAGGGCTCCAGTGAAGGCGGCCTGCTGCTCACCCTCAACGGCAAGACCGGTTGGCGCGAGGTCGAAATCGGCCGCGGCTCGCGTCCCGAAACCTGCCCCGTCGCGCTGCTCGAGACCTGGATGCGGCTCGGGCGGATCAACAGCGGCCCTCTCTTCCGCCCCATTGCACGCAAGAATGGCGGCGTGTCGGCCGCGCGCCTCACCGACAAACATGTCGCCCGGCTCGTGCAGAAAACCGCCCTCGCCGCCGGCATTCGCGGCGATTTGACCGAGGGCGAACGACGGCGCGCTTTTGGCGGCCATTCGCTGCGCGCCGGCCTCGCCTCCTCTGCGCAGATTGAGGAGGCGCATGTGCAAAAGCACCTCGGCCACGCCTCCGCCGAGATGACGCGTCGGTACCAGAGGAAACGCGATCGTTTCAAGGTCAATCTCACCAAGGCGGCCGGACTGTGAGCACAGCGCCGCTCACTCACTGCGCGCGACGCTGACATGGCCGCCGCCCCGGGCCAAGGCCACGAAACCGCGTTTCACGGCTTCGAATAAAGCCGGCGGCAACGGGCCATAATATCCGTCCACCGACTCAGAGAGCGTCGGCCGAAGATCGGGGCCCGGCCAGACGAAGCGATTGCTCTCGCTCAGCACGATCCACGAGCGTTCGTCATCAAGACCCAGTCTCTGCTTGACCCTCGGGGGTATCTCGATCGCTTCGTTCAGGTCAGCGGGCCGCGCGTGCGTGATCGGAAGGACGCGAACGGCGCGAACACCATCCTCATCAATGGCAACGAGCGCCAACACCAGGCAGGGACGATCTTTCTCGCCCTCCTCCCATCCCTCTCGGCTCTCCCGGTCCCAGAGGTAGGCGTAACGGAACACATGGCCGACCTTAACTTCGGTCGGGATCATTTTCCGCCAGGCGGGTCGAGTTCGGCGTTAAGAGCCTCAAATCCCGGCGCCATGTGAGATTGTTCGACGGCCTTGATGTCGGCTTCGCCGAGTTCGACCGTGCGCTCGACCCGGCGGTCGCGTTTGGAAAGACGCACATAGTCTTCATAGGCCATCAGCACAGTGCGCGGCCGGCCGTTCTTGGTGATGATGACAGGATCGCGGACGGCGGCGTCCTGATAGGCGCCGAAGTTTTTCGAGACCTCGGCGGCGGTGACGGTGGCAGGCATGAGAACCCTCCTTTGTCTGCCGCAGATATACGGATTACCCGGAAATCCCGCAAGGCTATCTATAGGCAGAGTTTTCAAACGACCGTTTTATGATAACTTTCAACTTTGTATAATCGGGTTGCGCAGGCGCTTACATGTCGATAGAAAGCAGAATCATCGACACGTCTCCGGCATTTGTCGATCTCATCGACATGTCTGGGCGATCTGTCGATCGACACAGGCTTCATCGACATGTCGTTCGACCCTGCCCGCCCCTACAATGACCTTCCAGCTCTGCCGCCGAGCCAGGACGTCGAGACCAAGGCCGTTCTTAAAGCTTGCGTCGAGGCCCGCGCGGCGCTGGCGGAGCTCAAGATCTCCGGCCAACTGATCCCCAATCCGTCGGTTCTGATCAATTCGATCCCCCTCCTCGAAGCGCAGGCAAGCTCCGAGATCGAAAACATCGTCACGACCGCGGACCGGCTATTCCGCTTTGCCAATCGCCCCGAAGCCGGCGTCGATCCCGCAACCAAAGAGGCGCTCCGCTACCGCACGGCGCTTTATCAGGGCTTCAAGAGTCTGAAGAGCCGGCCGCTTTCGACTCGGAGCGCCATCGAAATCTGTCGGACCATCAAAGGGGTGGATCTCGATATTCGCGCGACCCCGGGCACTGCGCTGATGAACGAGGCGACCGGCCGAGTCATTTACACCCCGCCCGAGGGCGCCGAACTGCTCCGCGACAAGCTCGCAAATTGGGAGCGCTACATCCATGCGGACGACGGCGTCGATCCGCTGATCCGGCTCGCCATCCTGCACTACCAGTTCGAAGCGATCCATCCGTTCACAGACGGCAACGGTCGCACCGGGAGAGTTCTCAATCTGCTGTTCCTCGTCGAACAGGGCCTCCTCGACATTCCTGTCCTGTATTTGAGCCGCTATATCATTGATAACAAGAAGGCTTACTACGATGGCCTGCTCGCCGTCACGACGGACGGCGCGTGGCAGCCATGGATTTTGTTCATGCTCGCAGCGATACGCGAAACTGCGACGTGGTCGACCGCGAAAATCTGGGCAATCCGTAACCTGCTTGACGGGACAGCCGAACAAATCCGGCGCGACTTGCCGAAGATCTATTCTCGCGAACTGGCCGAGATCATTTTCGTCAATCCTTATTGCCGGATCGCCGATCTAGTCGGCGCCGGCATCGCCAAGCGCCAGTCCGCCTCCGTTTATCTGAAGGCCCTCGCGTCCCTCGGCCTTCTCTCCGAAATCGAAGCGGGCAGAGAGAAAATTTACACGAACCCTGCTCTGCTAACGCTGCTCTCCGACCGCGCAACGGAAGGCGCCTCGTGATGACGGGTTCGACCGCCAAGGGACGGCTGATCGGCTATGCGCGGGTTTCAACCGATGACCAGGCGACCGACGCTCAGGTCGACGTGCTGAAGGCCGCCGGCTGCGCCGAGATTTTTCGCGAGCATTTGTCAGGCGCCAAGGCGTCGCGACCGGAGCTGGCCAGGGCCTTGGCGCGCGTGCGCCGCGGCGACGTGCTGGTGGTGGCCAGGCTCGACCGGCTGGCGCGCTCCCTGTCGCACCTCCTCTCCGTCATCGCCGAACTCGACGCCAAGGGCGCACATTTCAAATCGCTCGCCGATCCAATCGACACAACTACCCCGCAAGGTCGTTTCGCAATGCAAGTGCTCGGCGCCGTCGCAGAGTTGGAGCGGGCGCTGATCCAGGAGCGCACCAAGGACGGGCTGCGCGCCGCCAAGAGACGCGGGCGCGTCGGCGGCAATCCCAAACTGCGCGCTGGCGATCGCGACGCCATCCAGCAAATTACCGACGCGAAGGCCCAAGCCTATTTTGAGCGCGTCAACCACACCGCCGAACATTGGCTGCCGATCGTGAAAGAAATGCGCCCCCAGCACCGCTGGCAGGACATTGTTCGCGTGCTCAACGCCAAGCGCGATCGATCCAACGGCGCTCCCCTGCCCCTCTGGAGCGGCGAACGGTTGAAGCGCGCGGTCAAACGCTTCGTCGCCGAGGGCCTTGCTGATCCGACCTTGCTGCAACCTGCCGGCCGCAAATTCAGCAGCGAACGTCTCGTAACGCTTGTCGCCGGCGTCAAGCGCGCCAATCCGGAGCTGACCCTGGCGCAGATCGGCGCGCAACTCGAGGCCATGTATGAGCGCACGCCGCGCGGCGGAACGCGCTGGGCCCCTTCCTCGGTCAAAAGCCTGCTCGACCGCGCCGAAAAGCTCGGATTGTTTGGCGCCGAGACGGTTTGAGCGGAATGGTTGCCGGATAGTCCTGCAGATAACTCCAGGGCGCATCACCCGGCCCTTTTGCGTTCTCGCGCAGCCTTTGCCGCCTTCCCGCGCAACAACGCCATCAGCACGGGACCGAGCGAGAACTCCCCTGCCCTCGCCTTCGCGGTCAAAACGCGCAGATAGCCGCCGGCGCTTTTGATTTCCTCCCCACGCTGTAAGATCGCGGCGATCATGATCGACGTGTCGTGCTCGCCCAAAACCTCCAGCGCCTGCGCCCAGGCGTCGGGCGAGACGCCTATCGCGCTACGAACCACCGCGGCGGTTGTCGCCAGATCCCGCCACGAGGAAATTCCGCCTGAAGCAAAATCGAGGATATCGGGACAGGCCTCCAGGACCATCCCGAGCGGATAGGTCCGCGGCGTCCCGGGCTTTTGGTCAGGCTTTGGCGCTGCGGACGCCAAGATTTCGGGTTCGGATGTTGATGGAGTCCCCGGTTTCTGGTCATCGAACCCGGACGGTTCGGCCCTGCCTTTTCGAAGGCTAGGCTCAAGATCAGATTTATTTGTAGTTTGATTCTGTATGTGGCGCTCACTTTGGGACTCATTGGCGGTCATATTTTGGGCTTCTACGTGAGTTTCCAACAGTTTGCGGATTTCGGCGGCAAGCAGAGCAAGTTCGCTCGCCAAAGCCTCCAGATCGGGGTGCAAAAGATTGCGCGCATAGCGGCCAGAGAGCGTCGCATAGCGCAGGTGAAAGCTCTCCCAGTCGCCCGAAACGCCCTCCTCAATCCCGGTCGCGATCATCTTCGCGATGTCGCGCCGCGTCAGCGTGATTTTTTCGCGCAACAGCGCCATCACCCTGTTCTCGGCCCGAACTTCCTCGGCGAGGTTTTCGATCTCCTCGGCGCGGGCGACGAGCGGTGTGATGTCGAAGCCGAAGGCGGCCTCGATTGCGCCCCCCTGCCCTCTTCTGGCGAAGCGTTTGCCGTTCGGGGAGTCGCGTCGGATGATCAGCCCGGCGTCGACGAGACAGGCGAGATGGCGCCGCAGCGTCGCCGGCGCCATGCCATGGGCGCGGATCGACAGCTCCTTGTTGGAGGGAAATACCACGATGCCCGGGCCGGCCGCATCAGTTTCGGCCGACTTCGAGTCGCTTGCCGGCAAAGTCAGCGCTGTCTCCTGATGGAAGCTCAACAACGCGTGCAGCACCGACAGCGCACGATCGGTCACGCCAAGCGGCTCCTTGGCTTCGGTGAGCGCGCGAAACAGTCGCCACTTGTGCACAACGATTTCGGATGCGCCTGGTCTCGCCGCGAAATTCTCGGTCGCGGCTTGGCTTGCCACCATGGCAAGCGACAGCGGCCGCCGCCCAAAGGGCGTCGTTGGTTGTGTCTGCATGACCCTTTGCCTCGTTCAGGCAAAAGAAATCTGCTCGCCGAAACGGCGCCGACTCTTGACAGCGATTCGCGGAAGTGGGAGTCTCAACTTGCTAGAGAATGAGAAGGGCTTCCGGGACGCGTTTCGGGGGCCTTTTTCTTTTGCTGTCTATCCTTTTCGATGGCCAAATTGTCAGCTGACAATCGACCGGGGCCGAAAATTATTTACGCATACGCCACTGATCATCTGTCTTCGAATTCTCGAAGCAGATCCGGCAATCGTTGATCGAGGAACGCTGCAAACGCCTTTTCCTCACTCATCAGCCGAATTCCTTTTGTCGTCCGTTCGACCCAAGCGATACGTCGCCCACTCGGCGTGACTAGTGGCTCTTTCGCGCGAGTTGGGCTCTCTTGCAGAGAGCCGAGCAACAGGTTGAACCGGACATTGGTGTCGCCCTTGTCGAAGGCCTCAGTCCTCACGACCTTTCTCGCCGTCGCAACCGCCTCCGGCTCGGCCATTTTGCTAGCCAGTGCTAGCCACCGAGGCCGCCCGACTTTCGGGGCCGGACCAACAGCAAAAATAATTTCGGTGTCGATGTTCCCGACGACTGAGAGAAGACGTGAAAGTTCGGGCTTATCCACCGCTAACGCTGCAGTTATCGTGTCGCGGTCGAAGCCTCTTTGCTCAAGATGCGACGCGAACACGGCGCGTTCGATAAAGCTCAAATCCGAACGTTCGCTATTCTCCTGCCCTTGAGCCACGACCAATTCGATGTCAGTCAGATGCTTGACAACGGCCTTGATCGGACGCCCGAGTTCCCTGGCGGCCCGGAGCCGTCGATGCCCATAAGCCGCCTGATAGCGCTTGGGGTGATCCGGATGGGGACGAACCAAAATCGGCACTTGTTGGCCATGGATCGCCATCGCGTCCTTCAAACTCGCGAAGCCAGGATCGGAGTCGGATGCGATACGGTCGACTATGAAAGAATCGTCGACATGAGCTGTGTCGAGTTCGACCACCTGTTCGGCGGCGGCGAGCGTCGCGCGCAGCGATTTCGCAGCGGCCGCCTCGTCCGACAATCGTTGTAGGCCCAGATTCATTGCCTTCACGGCACCCGAACTGCGCTTGGTCGAGGTATCTGCAACCGCTTCGGGCTTGCCGGCTCCCAGCAGTTCTCGTAGTGCGTCGCGTCCCTTCATGGCGTGGGCCTCCCCCATCCCTGACGAACCAAGCGTTCGATCTCGCGATTGACATCGTCCATCGACTCGACTGCTCGATCATATGTCTGGCGGTTCATTGTCTCGCGGCCCGCCTCGTAAATCGTCTGCTTCGAGAGACCGGCGTCCGACACGGCGGTTGATTTGACCATCATCGCCGTGAGAACCCGCTCCCCGAAAAGGTTACGCAAAAACGCGACGATTTGCGCTTGCGGACCGTCGTTTGGCTCGTAGCGAGTGAAGAGATAACGAATCCAGTCATATTCAAGATTGCCGCCGGCCTCGCGAACAACCGAAAGCAGATCAGCGGCCATGGCAAGAAACTGGTTCATCGACGCAATGTCGAGCATCTGAGGGTGGACGGTAATCAAGACTGAGGTGGCGGCGCACAGCGCCGAAAGCGTCAGAAATCCGAGTTGCGGCGGACAATCGATCACAATCAAATCATATCGATCGTCTACGCTAAGCAACGCGCTGGAAACACGGGCGAAAAATAGACCGTCCGGATCGCGGTCCGGATCGGCAAGGATTTTCGGCGTATCGTGCTCAAACTCATGCAATTCAAGATTGGCGGGCACCAGATCAAGCCCAGTGAAATATGTCTGCCGGACGATCTCCGACAGTGGGCACCGCGCAGCATCGTAGCGAATCGCTCCATAGAGCGTCTGGTTCTCTCCAACATCGAACTCCGGCTGATACCCGAACAGCGTCGACAGGGAGGCTTGAGGATCGAGATCGACGGCTAGAACCCGATATCCGCGCAATGCAAAATATTGCGAGAGATGCGCGGCGGTCGTCGTCTTGCCAGACCCTCCTTTGAAGTTGGTCACGGCGATGATTTGCAAATGGTCGTCACCCGCCCTTGTGGGCATATAGGAGGCTTTTGCCTTTGCAAGATGCTGACGCAGAGAATGAATTTGCTCCAAGGTATATGCTCGACGACCGCCGGCCGTTTTTTCCGGGTCGGGGCCTTCGCCCGTCGTCGACAAATGACGCAGATAGCTATCAGTGACTCCGATGAGTTTAGCGGCCTCACCACTAGAAAAGCGCCGCAACTCCTTCTTGGCTTCCGGCGGGAACAGCTTCTCTCGAAGCGCCTGAAGCTGGCTGCTCAAAATCTGAGAGTCCCCAGCAATGATTTGATCCATTGCGAGCGTCGTTGGCTTTTCGCGCTTTGCAACTTTGCTGCTCGTCATCGCCATTCACGCTCCTGAGAGCAAATCGGTAGCTTTCCCGCAAATGATCGCGATTCTCAGTCGCCGTCAAGAAATTTTGGGTAAACGAAACGTTAACACAGCCCTCGTCCGCTTTCCTTCGTGGAGAACCGACACTCTCTGGACCGCCACAATTGTCAGCTGACAATTTTCGAAACTCCTCGAAATCTAAAATCCCAAGAAGGCGCTCACGCGCCTTCCCTCCCGAATCGCCACACCGGAATTCCCATCTTGCGGGCCTTGTCGGCGAGGTTCTCGACGATCCCGGAACCAGGGAAGACGATAAGGCCGATGGGCAGCGTTTCGAGCATCGCGTCGTTACGCTTGAACGGCGCAGCGTTCTTGTGCCGGGTCCAATCCGGCTTGAAAGCGACTTGGGCGATTTTGCGGTTGTCGGCCCAGCAGGTGGCAATGCGTTCCGCGCCTTTCGGTCCGGCTCCATGGAGAAGGACCATGTCCGGGTGCTTGGCGCGAACCTTGTCGAGGGCTTCCCATATGCGATGGTGATCGTTGCAATCGGGACCACCCGCAAAGGCGATCCGAGGACCAGGGGGTAGGAGCACCTGTGTCTCGGCCAGCTTCTTGGCGTTGAGAAAATCCCGGCTGTCGATCATCGCCGAGGTCAAAGCCCGGTGATTGACTTGCGATCCCGAACGCGGACGCCAGGACGAACCAGTCTCGGTCCCATACAGATCGGCGAGATGGTCGCGGAAGAATTCGAAGGCGTTGCGACGCTCCGTCAACGTCAGCCCTTGGGCGATCAATCGCTCCAACTCGACCGAACGAACTTCGGAGCCGTCCTGTTCGATATGAGAACGGCGCTGCGCGGTTTCATTGTCGTCGAGATCGCGGCCAATGCGATCCGCCTTGCGGTGGAAGAGGTTCACGAAGGACCAGAGAAGGTCGGGGAGATCGGCCTCTAGCCGCGTGTCGATGAAAAGGCCCGACAAGGCTTCGACAACACATTCGAGCGCCAAAGACGCGGTGTCGGAGGAGGGTAGGGGGCGGGGATCTGGCTCGTCTTCAAAGGGTCGATAGCCATGAAGAGCGAGCTCGTCGAGGAGATGCGAGGAGGGCGACCCTTCATGCTGATCAGAATGAGGTCCGTCAAAGGGTAGGGAAGCGATTTCGTTGATCATGGCGGTGGCTTCTTCGCTTGCGGCCGCGCCAATCGCGGCCTGACAGCGATCTCGAGCCACAGGCGGAACGCGCCGCACCCGAAGGGCCGAAGCAACGCGGAGGACTCTTCCCGCCGGCTTGTTTGCTCCGCGAGGAATGCCCGGCCCATGAGGGCAGGGCAGGGGAAAGAAGTCGGCGGGGAGCGTTGCGTCTAGCGAGCCGCTTGTGGCGTCATCGCTGCTCTATCAGGCCGGCGCGCGGACCTTTTGCGAGAAGGCGTCGCCCATTGAACGAACGTCGGCACTCCGTCGTGACTTCGTCGGTCAACTTCGCCATGGACGTCCGAGGCCGAACGAAAGCACAGCTCAAAATTAAGCGATCCGTCGTTAGGCGCCGGCTTCATTCGCTGCCGCTCTGTCAAAGGGCGCGAGCCAAATCATCGTGCTCGAAGGCGCTCGCCATCCGGAGTATCTCAGCCGGCGTGGCACCGACTGTGACGGCGACATCCCGCCAGTTCGAGACTGCGGCGCCGACCTCGCCGAGGACGCTGCGCGCCGCAATGAGCGTCAATCCAAAATATCCCGCGGCGCTCTCGACGAGGCCAATCGAGCAGGCGCCTTCGTCCAGGTTGATGTTGGTCAATAGGATACGCGCCTTCACGTCCGTCGGCGTGGGATTGAGGTCATAGTCTGGCGACAAAGACGTGCTGGGGGAAACGAGACATGTGATGTGATTCAGCCGCGTTGGTTAGTCGCCTTTTCAAGGAGCGCGCGCACGAGCCGAAATAACTCGGCCTGGTATTTTGCGTCATGAAGGGCGTCATGATCGCCTTGGCGGGTCGGCGAGAGATGTTTGGAGATCTGGCTCGACCGAGTGTTAGACCATGTGCTGCCCGTGGCGCCCATGTACAACGCCTTGATGTCCAGTGCAGTAAAGCCGAACGGATTCGCACCTGTGAAGCGGTGAAAATAGTAGTTTACGAACGACCAATCGAATGGCGCGTTGAAGCCAACGAACACCAGCGCGGCGTCTTCCCCAGCAAGGGATTGCGCCCAATTCCCGAACGCCTTCATGGCTGCGGCGGGCTCCTCACCGCGCTCCGCTAAAATCTCAAGAGACAGGCCCGTAACTTCTAGAGCCTTAGGATCGGCGTTACGGTTGATAGGCTTCAATTCGATGCTGAACGACCTAGACTCGTCGTCAACGTCACAGGCGCCGATAGAGAGCAGGCTGAACTCACCGGGAATGGGCCCCGCGGTCTCCACGTCGACTGATATGAATATTTCGCGCTTACTGGTCATGAAATTAAGGGCTCCGCTGGAACGAGAGGGGGCCTGTTGCGGATCGCCTTCCAATGCTCACGAAATGCGCGGCGACGGTCCTCTGCTGAGCCCTTGGTCGACCAGTGCAAACCCGACAACGTAGTGATGTCGAACGGTAGGTTACCGCCCTCTCGCGCCATGACCATGGTCGTCAAGCCGCGCCCCAGCGCATAGCCCAGCTCGAGGAAGCAATTGGGCCTTGCCCCGGTAACGTCGGCCAGGACAACACTACTGCGGTGCAGCTTGACGAATATCTCCTCGTCGATGCGTGCGTGTTGATAAGCCTGACGACCGTCAATCACGACGAGACGATAGCCCAGCTCAGCCTCAATAACAGGCTGCACCACAACATCGAAGAAGTCCTGCACGTCAGCGTATTCAGGCAAGTCGGGGTTAAGCAGCCGCACTGCGAACGCCCGCGGGCGTTCGAGAGATTCCAGAACGTCGAGCAGATCACTGACGCGCTCAGCGGTCGCTTGACGGACCGGAAAACGAATGCGGTTCAACCAGTGGTGCGCGTCGCCATCATCAACGATCTGGAACAGTCGCCTCGTATGATGGCTGGTCAGCCCGAAATTGTACAGTCGGCGCGCACCTGTACTCTCGGGGCATAGAGGAAGGTTCAACGGAACAATAGGCTTGCCGGCGTCGTGATATAAATTGGCGAGAAACAGCACGCCTTCCGTTCCACCCAACGGTGCCAGAATGTCACCGAACCTCGCCTGGGCCTCCATGCGCTTGCTGTTCATGTTCCAGTGGGCCGCGTTCTCGATCTGAACCAGCGACGAGCTGCGCAGATCGTCCCACAAGTCGACGAACTCAGTCGGTATCTGGTCCTCACTCTTATGATGCTGGACGGCGATCGCCAGCGGCCCCGGCGCGTCGGCCGGCCGACGAGTCAGGTTGTCCCGGATGGTCTGCCAAATCAGCCAATCGAAGCAGATTGGCAGTCCATCGGCTTTGCGCTTTGGCTCTGCATCTACAGGCACGACGAAGTTGGCTCCGCGCTTTACCAGTTCCTTGACCAGCGCAGCGACAAGTTCGCGAGCCCGCTGCACATCATCGCCTGTCGCCACCGCCACATCCTCAACGATGCTGCCGGCGATATGGATGCGGCGGCCAAACAGAGGCGAACGCGCCATCACTTGTCCTCCATGATAGGAGAAGCCCTTAGCGTGGTCGCGACCTCGTGCAGATGCTCGAACCGCAACGGGTCCTTGGGGTAGGCTCGAGCTAGCGCCGCCGGATAGAGGCGCGTGCGAATGTCAGAATAGGTCCAGGTAGGCTGACCGCTCCGTGGACCCGTTGCGGTCACTAACTGGCCTATGTGGGCGGGGCTCAACGAAAGCGCCGCGAGATCCATCGACAGGAGCTGACGCCGCTCCTCGTCGGAAGGTCGGCGGAACTCTTCAATTATGGCAGCACGCCGCTGGAGCGCTGCGTCGAGCGCTGATAAGCGATTAGTGCAAAGAAAGACCACAATCCGACCGCCATATTGGCGCAGATCGTCGACGCATTGGATCAAGGTATTCACAGCTACTTTATCTTCATGGTGGCTGTGTTGCTGGGATCGCGCGGCGGCAAGACTATCGCCCTCGTCGATGACGAGGATAGCCCGGCGATGCTTGCCCGCGGACTGCACCACCTTCTTGAAGGCATCGGCGATAAGGGTCCCCATCTCGCCCACCATGCCACTGCCGCGAACGCGGTTGCTGAGTTTAAAGAGGATCGAATCCTCGCTGCGCGCCTCGGCCACCAGCCGATTGGCCATGCACTCGGCCATTGCCGTCTTCCCGGTCCCGACATCCCCGTGGAAAATGACGAGCGGATATTGCTCGGCAACCAGGTCGCAAAGCGCGAGCCGGCCACCATGGTGCTGCTTGTTCCAGCTCGCCAGTTGGCCCAAGTTGAGCAAAAGGCGAAGCTGGTCATGAACGCGGGAGTAGCGCGCATCGAATCCCAGCAGGGTCTTTTCTCGACGAGCCAAACCGTCATCCGGAAGGGGCGTTTCGCTATCGAAGATCGAAGTCTGGCTCACGCGGCCCAATCCTTTCGCTGCATGCCGTAACTGTTGCTCACGTAGTCGCGCCCGCCGGCCGATTTCAGACTGCTGTGGCTGGTATCGACATCAGTCGGCGACCAGCTGATTTTCAGCGTGCCCTTGATGGCCTCTTTCGCCGCGGCGGTATAGGCGCTGGTGTAGCCGAGAACGATCTGGAGATAAGGGCCAGCTACCTTCGGCCACAGTACGCCGCCAGGGCGGCTGGAGGTCAGGTCCCCAGCATCCGTATCGACTTCGAAGCGCGTAGCCTTTACCTCGACACCATTGCCGAACAGCGTGACGTCGACGTACTTTAGGTATCCAGCTTTCGCGAGAATCTCGACGTCGTGCGCATAATGGCTGGCCTTCTCTGAAGTCCAGCCGCCCGTGCTGTCGGCGATCATGACGAGATCGGCCTTCACGCGTCGAACGACATTCTCGATATCGACGACCGTGTAGGTCGCGGTTGCGGTTCGCGTTTGGGACACGGCTCAGTCCTCCGTCTTGAAGCGAGGCCCGAAGATTTCCTTCCAGACCTCGTTGTCGTTTTCAGCCGATGCGAAATTCGCCGTCTCCCAAGCCTCCTGAGCCGCTGACACGATCTCTTGGCGCTCGGCCTCAGAAATGCGGCTGGCAACGTTGTTCAGGCTGTAGACCGGGTCCAGGATCACCACCGGATCGGTGAAGATGGTGAAGGGCGCGACGTTTTCGGGGAACCGAATCTCGTTGTTCAAACCCGACTGGGCGATGTAGAGCAGGAAATTGCGGAACCGCTGTTCGATCGAGCCGCCAGCACCCTGTTCAGCCAGAATATGGGCCATGATCAACTCGATGATGAAGGATTTGAGCGGCTTCAGGCCCGCATGGTTGCGCCACTTCTTGGCCATTCGCACGAGCGTGCGGAAATCCTTGTCCTGATCCTTTCGGTCGCGAACAAATTTGATCTGGCAGGGCGCGCAGGTCATGATCTTCGATCCATCGTGGATATCGAACTGCCGGCCATAGCCAGGCCGGCCAGGGTCTTCGATGACGGGTACGATGTCGACGCTGAGCCCCGAGCCGACGAAGGTGACAGTCGCCGCTTTGCGTTGGATTTCAAAGTCGTCCACCGACTTCGTTGGGTAAATCTTAATCAGGAGGTCGTAAATCAGATCATTCAGGCTGCTCAGCGTCTCGTGATTGGCATCTCGGCCAGAGATGTAGAACACCACGTCGACATCCACCGGGTCGACCATCGTCTTGCGCAGGATCGTATATTTCGCGAACGATCCAGCCTTCACGAACTTGGTGATCTTTATTTCGGTCTTATCTCGAATGCTCTTGCAGAGCTCCATAACTAATCGATCAACTTGAGCGTGGTATTCTTTGCGCTTGTCGGCGGGCAGCCGCAGCACATCGCTATCGTAGTATCTAAGCTCGGTATTACTCAACGCCATCTGGAGTCCCTTTCCCTATTGGGGGCGAATCAGGCAGCGACCCTCAAACAGGTCGCCGCGCCGCACCCCACAAAATCACGCCTTGCCGTGCTGCGGTTTACAAAACTGCCCGCAAAAAGCCTATTTGGAACGAAAATAGGACTGACTTATACGATTTTAAAGGGTATCGGTTTACAAAAACAGCACTATATTGGCATTATGTAAACCGGCTCAACACAGGAGGTCGACATGATCGGACACAAGCTCAAGGTCGCACGCGCGGCGGCTGGCATGTCCCTGCGCGGCCTGGCCGAGGTTATGGATGGTTTGGTATCCGCGCAGGCGATCGGCAAATACGAGCGCGACGAGGATATGCCGGGCTCTCGCGTTCTGATCGCACTCGCCGACGCCCTCGGTGTGACGGAGGACTATCTGCTCGCCAAGGATGAGATCGCCTTAGAAGGTGTCGATTTCCGAAAGAAGGCGGGATCCTCGACGCGTGAGGAGGCGACGCTCGAAGCACGCACGATACACATGCTGGAGCGCTATTTGGCGGTCGAGGACCTGCTGCACCTCCGCAGCGTGGACTGGGAGCAGCCACGTAGCGCGCCGTACCCTGTCGCCGACCTGCGCGATGCCGAGGACGCCGCTCGTTCGGTTCGAGATGATTGGGGATTGGGCAATGAGCCGATTCCCAAACTCGCAGAACTTCTCGAGGAACGCGGCATCAAGGTGATGTCGCTCGATCTCGACGACATAGATGGCCTAGCGGCAAAGGTGCGCCGCGGCGATCGAGACGCCGCACGCGTCATCGTCATCAAACGCAGCACGTGGTCGGAAAGAAAGCGCTTTAATCTCGCGCATGAGCTGGGCCATATGGTCCTGCAGGTCATGCCGGGCATCGACGAGGAAAAGGCCGCGCATCGGTTTGCGGGCGCCTTCCTGATGCCGGCGGACGTCTTGCGCGCAGAAGTCGGCGCGAACCGGTCATCTCTCAGCCTAGGTGAACTCGTTGCGCTAAAAGAACGCTTTGGCGTAAGTGTTCAAGCAATTACGTATCGCTGCAAGGACCTAGGCATCATCAACCAAACCGCTTTCGCAAAGCTATTCAAAGTGTTCGCGGAGCGAGGCTGGAGAACTGCTCCTTTTGCCGAGCCGGCGACGATGGGCCCAGAACTGGAGGAACCCAAGCGGTTCGAACGCCTATGCTATAGGGCGCTGGCCGAAGGGATCATCGGCGAGGCGCGGGCAGCCGAATTTCTCGGCATATCTGTCCGTGAACTCGACGCCCGGCTCGATCAGGTGGCTGCATAGTCCTATGCCGATCCTCGTTTCAGATACCTCGGTCATTATCGACCTGGAACGCGGAGCGCTTCTAGAAGATCTCTTTCGGCTGCCCTTTGGATTCGCGGTGCCTGACTTGCTGTTTCATCGGGAGTTGGCAGGTCCGCTCGGCGATCGCCTTGTGGCATTTGGGCTGCGGGTTGAAGAACTCACTCCCGCAGAGTTGACCCGCGCTACGACAGTGCGACGAGAACGAAAGGAGTTATCAACTCCCGATACCTTCGCCTTTGCCATCGCAGAAGGAAGACAATGGCCGCTGCTTACCGGCGACGGCGCCTTGCGTCGTCTCGCAGCCGAATGTCGGATCGCATTTCATGGCGTCCTGTGGATCTGCGATCAAGTTCGAAGACGGACAGCACGTTCCCGGTCCAAGGTTGCATGCGGGGCTCACAGCAATCTCTTCTCATCCTCGCTGCCGGCTGCCAGCAGGCGAAGTGCGTCAGCGACTGGAGCGGTATGCAATATAAGCTCCGCCCAACGAGTAACGAGGTCATCGTCTTAACATCGAGAAGACCATGACCAACACCACCTGCCCGGAGGCGGCCGCCGACCCCTTCTTCGAGGTGATCTACGATGTGCACTGAAATGCCTGCATTGGGTCACGGGCCGCCGTGCGCGACAACTTCGATATGTCGGCTAACCTTTGCGTTTCCGCCATAACCATGCGGCACAGCGGATGGTCGAGAACCAAGCAAACGCCGTGTCGGTCAACGCCGCCGATCACATAAGCGCGTCATCGACTTCACCTAGCCGAGCAATGATCACGGCGTCATCGAACTCCCCAAGCGCGGGATCCCCGCTCCGAGAGAATGCCACCGCCCCGCAGTTATCCGTATTGCCGGCGAGCACTGCCGCGACAGAACGAGCCTTGAAGGCATCACGACATTCCTGCGGCTCGCCGGCGACCATCTCACCATCGACATATCGGAAGGGCAAAGCCACGTAATAGGTTACTTGCGACATTGTGGATCTCCTATAATTCCCCCTCGCCCCGCTCGAAGGCCTCTTGGCGCTCGGCCCGCGCTCGCTCGGACTCGCTGGGCCCGGTGCCACCCTCAGAAAAGTAATAAGGCTGCCCCGTGATGATTGTGGGCTGCTCCGTCAATCGCAGCCACAACCATCTGGAGTGCATGATCGATGACGCCGTGAAACATGGCCGAGCATGCCGCTCGAATTGCGGCGTCGCGGCAGCGCGTCATCTCGCCAATCAGCGGCCCGGGGTTTTCGAGCCGGTAGGGCTTGTTTCGGTAGACCACGGCGACGCCCCCAGATGACGTTCCTATTTTGTTCTCACCTTTGCCAGAGTCAAGCGTGAACTTTACAATAAGAGGCGTCATTGTCTCCGTTGGACGTAGTCGCGAACCCTGAAACATCGGCATCAGATCTAAATCACCTCGAGGGCTCTTCCACGCACGTTCGACCATACGTGACATCGATGACCACCTGACTCGTGTTGGCGTCGCACGAGCCGATTAGTCCTTCGAACTAAATGCTGCCCTATTTATCGAGGTCGGAACAATCGCAACCAAGAAATGCTGCGACTCGTGATCGTAGCGCATTTGCCGACGTCGCACGTAGGTCGCTGTTGAAGTCGGAGCGCAGCGACGAAATCATTCCCGCCTCGATACCCCTCGCTTCGGCGCGTTCGACGAGACTACCGGCCGCACCCCGCCCGGCGGCGTCATTGTCAGAGGCGACGATGAGGCGACATAGACCAGGCGGAAATTTCCACGCCGCGAGATGACCGGCGGAGAGCGCGGCCACCATGGGCAATTCGGGCAGGGCGCTCTTGAGCGAAAGAACCGTCTCGATTCCTTCACCGATCAGAACGACTTCATCGATCTTCCCGAAGCGAACGCCATGCCCGAGAATGGCGCCGAGTGAACGACGCGGCGACGAAACGCGCGCTTTATCCTTGCGCATCGGGTCGAGAAAAGTACGATGCACGCCGGTGATCTCGCCGCGATGATCAGTGACTGCGGCAACCAGCGCCGGCAATGTCCGAGGCACCGCGCCGGGACGCTCCCGGTAGAACAGCGCCGGGTGATAGCGTAGGGACGCAGGGTCGAGATCGGCCGTGATCTTGCGCGCCCGCAGATAGGCCTCGGCCGGCGTGCCGGCGATCGACCGCGACGCCGCCCAGATTTTTCGCGCCAGGGCTATCGTGTCGCGCTCCGACGGTTGGCCGTCGCGCAATTCCGGAGGAGACTCTCGCGGCGTCCTCAAAAAGCGCCGCGCCTCGTGGAGCGTGTCCCTGAACGAGCCAAAACCTTCCCGCGCGGCGATGAGATCGAGCAGATCGCCATGTTCTCCCGTCGCGCCGTCGGCCCATTTGCCGCGCGCTCCCTTGCCGGAGAGCGGTCCCTTGAGACGGACGTAAAGGCTTCGACCCGCGTGATTGTTCACGTCGCCGACGATCCAGTAATTGCCGCAGCGGCAGCCGTTGGAGAGATAATGTTTGCAGACGGACTCGACATGTTCGGCGAGGCCGCGCGACAGAGTCCTGACGGGGCTTTCCATCGTCGCCTCCCGTTTAGGAATTCACGCGGGTCGACGGCGCGACGCGGAGCAGGGGGTAAAGCTCGAAAAGTTTCTCGACGATTTTTGTTGCTACGTCGCCGAGCGGCACGAACAGCCGCAGCTTCCAGGCGATGATTTCCGAAACGAGGCCAAGTGCCTTCAGGCGATCCACGACAGTGTCGGAAAAGCCGACGAGTTCGAGCCGCTGGCGGTTCATGACCAGCGAGCGCTTGAGAACCAGGCCCTCGGCCAGAACGACACCTGCGCCGTCCTGGATGACAGCCGCGATCGCGGCGGTAGGCGCGAGGGCAGGGGCTTCGGCGCCTGACGCCTCCACGAGAAGGACGACGCTCGCCGGCGAAACCAGTCGGCCGATGATGCGTTCCCCCTCGTCGGTCTGCAGACGATAGACCCGCGCGGTCTCGTCGGGCAGCCGGTTCCAAACCGGGAGCAAGAGGCCGGTGACGATATGGAACGTGCTCTCGGTAAATTCCGGAAGCACAGCGACTTCAGCCTCCCACGCTTGCTGGAATTCTTCGGCTCTCGCCTCGCGCCAATGCGAGCGATCCAGAGCTTCAACGCTGATGAGGTCGCGGTGCACCGGGCGCAGCAGCCGCACGCGCGGGTGCACCGACCCGTCGTCCTGCATCAATCCAGGAGCTGGCAGTTTGACGGCAGCGCGGCCTGACTGATCATTGACCATCAGTCGGGATTTTTGCGACGCAGTCGCGAAGTCAAAAGCCTCGGCCAGCGTCGTGACTCTGGTTTTGTCCTTGCGCAGAATGGTTAGCAACGACGTCTGCGCGCCGCTCTTGGCATGAGCGGCGATGGTCTGACGGTTTGTGACGACGAGGCTCTCCGCCGTGAGCGTCTCGACGCCAACATCGAAGATTCCTGCCTGGACGGCGGCTTCGATTGACGCCTCCATCAAGCCCTCGAACACTTCGAACAGGCGATTCTGCAGCGCAATCGGCAGAGCGAGGATACGATTGAGGAAGGTCGAGATCGGCGGCAGTTCTTCACGGAGCGAGCCATCTTGATCCGTGAGGTCGAGTCCGGTCGCCTCCTGAAATCTCGTCAGGGAGCAGCCTTCGACCTTGCCGGAATAAAGCAACTGATAGAGCTGGCGCAGCGCCGTGCGGCCGTAAGGCGATTCGAGATTGTCCTCGGGCCGGAACAGCCCCTGTCCCCCGGTCTGACGCTGGCCGCGCGTGATGGCGCCGAGCGTATCGAGCCGCCGGGCGATGGTCGAAAGAAAGCACTTCTCGCCCTTCACGTCAGTGGCGACGGGCCGGAACAAGGGCGGCTGCGCCTGATTGGTGCGGTTCGTGCGCCCCAGGCCCTGAATGGCGTTGTCCGCCTTCCAGCCGGGCTCCAAAAGATAATGGACGCGAAGCCGCTGGTTCTTGGCGCTGCGCTCGGCGTGATAGGAGCGGCCGGTGCCGCCGGCGTCGGAAAAGACGAGGACGCGCTTCTCATCATCCATAAAAGCCTGCGTCTCGCCGAGATTGGCCGAGACGGGGCGGTTTTCGACACACAGCCGATCTGAGCCGTCGGCATTGGTCTTTTTGACGATGCGGCGCGAGCGGCCTGTCACCTCGGCGACCATCTCGGTCCCAAAACGGTGGACGATTTGGTCGAGCGCGCCCTGCACGGCGGGGAGCGCCGCGAGATGTTCGATCAGCCGACGACGCCGCTCCATCGCCTCGCGGGAATGCACGGGCTGGCCGTTCTCGTCGACGACGGGCCGCGATTGCAGGTCGCCGTTCTCGTCGGAATAGACCTCGTAAAGCTGGGTCGGGAAGGAATGGGCGAGGTAATCAAGTACATACTCGCGGGGAGAACAATCGCAGGATAAATCGCTCCATTCGGATGTGGGGATTTCGGCGAGGCGGCGCTCCATCAGCGCTTCGCTGGTGGAGACGATCTGAATCACGGAGACGTGGCCCGCCTCCAAATTCCGTTCAATCGATGAGATGAGGCTTGGAACCTTCATCGCGGTAATCAGATGATTGAAGAAACGCTGCTTGTTGCTCTCAAAGGCTGAACGCGCGGCGGATTTGGCGTTGCGGTTATATGCCCTGCCACCCTCGCCGGTGATATTGGCCGCTTCCAGAGCGGCGGTGAGATTGTTGTGAATGATTTCGAAGGCCGAGGCGTAAGAGTCGTAGATGCGGATTTGCTCTTCGGAGAGTCGATGTTCCAGCATCTCGACTTCGACGCCGTCGTAGGAGAGGGCGCGGGACGCATAGAGGCCGAGAGCTTTCAGGTCTCTCGCGAGCACCTCCATCGCCGCGATGCCGCCCGCCTCCATAGCGCCGACAAAATCCTGCCGGGTCGCGAAGGGCATATCGGTCGAGCCCCAAAGGCCGAGCCGAGCCGCATAGGCGAGATTGGCGACCGTCGTCGCCCCCGTCGCCGAGACATAGAGGACGCGGGCGTCGGGCAGGGCGTTTTGCATACGCAGGCCCGCGCGTCCCTGCTGCGAGGCGGTCTTTTCGCCGCGCCCGCCCTTGTCGCCCACGGCGTTGGCCATGGCGTGCGCTTCGTCGAAAACGATCACGCCGTCAAAATCCGCGCCAAGCCAGTCGACGATCTGCTTCAGGCGGGACGCCTTCAGGGCGCCGTCGCGGCCCTGCCGCTCGTCGGAGCGCAGGGTGGCGTAAGTCGTGAACAGGATTCCCTCAGCCAGCCGGATCGGCGCACCCTGCTTGAAGCGCGACAACGATACGACTTGAAGCTTTTCCTGCCCCAGCGCCGCCCAATCGCGCTGCGCATCTTCGAGCAGCTTGTCGGATTTAGAAATCCACAGCGCCTTACGGCGACCTTTGAGCCAATTGTCCAACACGACGCCAGCGACCTGGCGGCCCTTGCCGGCCCCGGTGCCATCGCCAAGATAAAAGCCCCGGCGAAAGCGTACCGCATTTTCGGCAGCGTCAGGCGCGGCGGCGACGGTGTCAAAAGTCTCGTTGACAAGAAAGGAGCCGGCGAGGTGTCCAACATGGGCTTCACCAGCATAGATGACGCTCTCGAGCTGCGCGTCGGACAGGAGTCCGGACTCGATGACGGCTTGCGGCAAATGCGGATGGTAGGAGGGTTTTGGCGGCGCGACGGACGCCATGGCGGCGGATTGCACCAGCGTCGTCGGATGCGGCCTCGCGCCTTCGATCACGATCGATTGCACAGAGTAGGGCTCATAGAGCCCGACGCTAAGCGATCCGCCCTGCGGCGCTTTCCAGTCGCGCATCTCGTACGCGAATTCGACGATTTCGGCGAGCACGCCGGCAGCCGAAGGCGCTGGTCGCGGCGCAGCGCCGGAACGCACGCCTCGAGCGGATCGTTCAGGCGCTCTGAGCGACAACAGCGAGGTCGAACGGCGAAGATTGATCGGCGCGGAGGATTTTGGGGGGAAATTGGCGGCGGCTTTCGCAGAAAGAAGCACCGCGTCACCCGACCATGGCGTCGCAACGCACTCTACTCGTGGCGGGATTTCGCGCTGCACGAGTTGAAGCAATTCTTCGAGGGTGGCGATGGGGCCGAAGCCATCGCGAAATTGCTTGGGGGTTTCCGCCGCCGTCTTGTCGAAGATGGTCAGACGGCTCTCGACGCTGGTGCCATGGCGCGCGAAAAATCCGCGCGCCAGCGCTGCGGTGAAAATTAGCCGCCCCTGTTCCTGCAGGCGCTCGAAGCCAGAGCGCCAGGCGTTGGAGGTTGGCGAAAAACTCTCGCCGGTGATGGCGACGAGTCGGCCGCCCGGCTGCAACCGCGTCAGACTCGCGCGAATATGCTCGAAGGTCGCTGCCGCGTGACGTCCTTCGATCAGCGGCGATGACGAAAAGGGCGGGTTCATCAGCACGACGCTCGGGACGAGTTCGGCGTCGAGGCGATCGTGAAGCTGGGCGCCGTCGAAACGGCTGAGCGGTGCGCCGGCAAACAGCAACTTGAGAAGGTCGGCTCGGGTCTCGGCCCATTCGTTGAGGATGAGCCTCGCTCCCGCAAGCTCGGCGAAGATCGCCAGCATTCCCGTGCCGGCGGAGGGCTCCAGCACAATGTCGCCGGCGCCGATCCCTGCCGCGAGACTCGCCACATAGCCATACTCCAGCGGCGTCGAGAATTGTTGCAGCGCATGGCTCTCTTCCGAGCGCCGCGTTTGCGTCGGCAGCAAACTGCCGATTTTGGCCAGCATCGCAAGCACCCGCGAGGGTTCATTATTGGCGCGCGCAAAAATCGCCGTGCCGTATCGGCGCAGGAACAGAACCTGCGCCGCCTCCATCGCGTCATAGGCGTCCTTCCAGCTCCATGCGCCATCGGCGTCGCTGGCGCCAAAGGCGCCTTCCATCGCTGATCGAAGGATCGCCGTGTCGATGGCGCGGCCCTTGGCGAGAAGGGCCACAAGCGCCTGCGCCGCCGTCTTCAGGGCATTCGGCTTGTCGTCGGTCGCGAAGGAAAGATCGGCTTGATGCTCTTCAGGAAGGGCAGCGGCGAGGATCTGGCTCATCGATTGTCTCCGGGGTTTGCGAACCAGCCCGGGACGCTCTCTCTTCACTCCACCGGGCTCGCCCTCCCGGCAAAGCCCTCTTCCTCTTCCTCCCCTTTAACCCGCGCGCTGATCGCCTCGCGGCCAGCGGGCCGAACATCCGGCTGATCAGCGAAAGATCATTGCTCATCACCGCGCGCACATAGTCGGCCAAGGCCTTTGGATCGTCGAGCAACGACAGCGGCGCGAAATGATTCCTGCCGCCTGTGTAATCGCGCCGGCCTTCGCAGGTTCGGATCAGAACGCCGCTGTCGGCGCCGGTCGCGGGCTGACAGACTTGGATGTAAACCCCGTCGTGATGCAGCGTGATTTCGCCGCTCACAGCGACGCCGCCGACGTTGGAACGAATTTCAAGAGATGCTGATTCAAACCGCAGCTCTTTCGCGAGCGCGCGCAGCGCTGCGCGGGCGTGACGATGAAACTGCGTTTTCTGCTCGGCGTCATAAGCGCAACGGCGATGCCAATCGAACATGGTCGTCTCCTTGAAATTGAAGGAGCCCGCTGATGAGGGCGGGCTCGAGTTCCTGAAGCAGGAGATTCCGGGTGACGTTGTCGCTCACGCGTCATGTGAAAGCGGACGCCACCGTGATGACGAAACACAGCCGCGATCACCGGGCGGGAACGAGCCGCTGCTCGGCTTCGTGGATGGCGGCCAGAGCCGCCTTAAAAACAGCGAAACCACGCTCTTGGGTCAGATCGGTTCGCTCGGCGACAAGAAGGCAACCAGTGCGAATGTCGGCATCCGTCACCGCGTCGACGGCGAGCGTAAGCGTCTCGTCCGCCTCGATGAGTTGCGCGATCTGAGCGCGGACGCTCTTTTCCTCGAGGCGGAGCAAGACATGGGCGCCAAATCCCGGAGCTGTCGCGAGCGGACCATGCTCGGCCTCGTCCAAAAAATCGCCGAGAATATCCTCGGTGCTCTTGCCCTTGATCGCATCTGCGGTGACGAGCACGGCCATGCCGCCAAACCCGTCCGGCCGCATTTTCGTGCAAGTGAAAGACGTGACGATGGCGACGTGATCCAGCGTCTTCGAGCGCTTGATAATATCTTGGAAAATGACCTCGAACGATGTTTGGCTGAGGTCAATCTCGACGTACGCCTCGTCGTCGCCCACGTCTTTCAGTTGGTCGCGCACGAAGTTGGCAGCCTCGCTGGCGACGCCCCCCGCCGCGGCAAGCGCGGCGCGGACGGTTTCGATGGGTAGCTCTATTTGATTGTTCGAGGACGTCTCCGCGAAGAAATAGAGTCCGTCGCCGTCCGGCTCGCTCTCGAAGATATGCGTCAACAGCAGTCTTTCGAGCGCCGTCATGTCGGAGTTGGGGATGGTCGGTTGAACGACGGTCGGTGAAAAATAGTCGGCCATGGAGTGCTCCAGAAAGACGAAAGCCCGGCGCGATGGCCGGGCCCTCTGGATGGGAGTGATGGGAAGACGGATGCGGGACGGCTATCGCCGCTCCGCGCTGGAAAATTACTCGGCCGCCGCCGCGTGCGGTTCATCCTCCTCGGCGTCGGTCGGCGTATCGCCATCGTCTTCCACGAGGAAATCCGGCAAGGCTTCGCCTTCGCCAATTTCCCCGGTCTGCGCATCCGCCGCCGCTTCCAACGACGCGGTGCGCAGAGGCTCCGGCAGCCAGCCCGTTCCCTGGAGCAACCGCTCGGCTTCGGTCGCCATGTCGGCTTTCTTCAGGTGATCGATCATCTGCGCGGTCGCCTCGCCCTTCGCCTCGCGCACGGCGGCGAGAATTCGCGCCTTGGTCACCTTGCCGAAAAAACTCTCGGCAGTCGGCGCCCAATGAGCGCTCATATCGAGCCCGAGATGTTCGGCCAGTTGATCGGCATGTTCGAGCGCTCGCGGCCGAAGGTCGTGCGGAAGCTGGAGCGCGTTGACGCTCTGCCCGACGCAATAAGCGAAGAGCCCGGCGGTGGCGTCCCGATCCGATTTCACCAGCCAGGCCCAGAGATCCTGCGATCTCTTTGGCAGACGCAATTGCCAATGCCCGTTGGCTTCGTCGTTCGCTCGCGCGACCGGCGTGTCGGCGAGGCCGGGCGCGTAGGAGCCAAGAAATACGTTTTTCGTCTCGAGTTCGACGCAGCCATCGAAATGACCCGAACCATAGAAGGCCTTCAGAGCCAAGGCGTGGGTCGCCGCCAGAAACGCCGCATCGGGATCATTGGTCAGGGCGACGCGCAACGCGAGAGTGCGATGCGCGGTCAGTTCACTCAAAAGCCGGTCGGACAGTTTTGACGAGGTCTCCGTCTCGTCCTCGCCGAGCGTGGACGAAGAGGCGGCCGTCTGCCCCTCGATTGCGTCGTCGGCCATTGAGCCGTCCGAGCCGTTTGACGCCCTCGCCGATCCGGCTCCGGCGCTCATCTGCGTAGTTGTGGCGGACGCCTCGTCTTCGGGGCGCACGAATCCGCGCTCGACATTCAACGCGCCGGAATGGTCGATGCTGACGAAAATTCCGGCGCGGGTAATTTCGTCAGGATTATAGATCGCCGGACGTTCGTCGACCGCTGCGATCTCCATTTCGAGCTCGGCCATTCTGTGGTCGACTTCCTCGGGAAGATCGTCGGCGCCCTCATGCTCGTCCGACAGCTCGTTATATTCGGCGAGCGCGGCGTCATAACGCGCCTGCTGCTCTTCCGAGATGGGCGCGTAGCACGCCGGCAGCCGCCGCAGGCCGCTCGTATGGCCATAGGGAAAATCGATCGCGACTTCGAACCATTTCCACCCCTCGGCGCGAAGGGCGTCCGCCGTTAGGTTAAGTTTTTCGCGCGCAAGGCGATCGAGCAAAGCGACATCCTGCAGCCATCCGCCGTGGTCGTGGACAAAGAGATCGCGCAGGATCACGCCGCCCGCCGCCTCGTAGGCGTCGACGCCGACGAAGACGGCGCGCTTGTCGCCCGCCTTGACCGCGCCCTCGGTCAGCATCCGCCGGATCGTATAGGGCTCCTTATTATAGGAGCGGCTCAACCCCTCCCACACCTGCTCCTGCCGGGCGTGATCATCGGTGACGCAAAACGCCATGAGCTGTTCGAGGGTCAACTCCGCGCCGACGTAAAGATCAAGCAGCTTTTGACTCGCCGCGGCGAGCTTCAGCCGCTGGCGCACCACCTGCTCGCCGACGAAAAACCGCGCGGCGATTTCGTCGATCGTCACACCCTGATCATGCAAGGACTTGAACGCCCGGAATTGGTCGAGCGGGTGCAACGCTTCACGCATCGTGTTTTCGGCGAGCGAGTCCTCTTCCTCGATCCCGTCCGTCTTCACGATGCAGGGAACTGGCGCGTTCTTCGCCAGCCGCTTCTGCTTCACGAGACGTTTCAGCGCGGCGAGCCTGCGACCGCCCGCGCTCACCGCGAATTTGCCGGTTTCCTGCTCCTCGGCGTCCCGCACCGGCCGCACGCTCAGCGACTGCAACAATCCGCGCCGGGCGATGTCCTCCGCCAGATCCTCGATGCTCACACCCGACTTGATCCGGCGCACATTCGCGTCCGACGCCACAAGCTTATCGAGCGCAATATCTCGCGCCGCCGTCAATACGACCTTCGACATGTCCCAAGACTCCGCGACGGGCGGGCGAAAGCCTCTCTCTCACCCTCTGCTCCATCACAAAGCCCAAAGGGCCCTCTTACTCTCTCCACTGTCACCACGACCCGAGAACCATCACCCGGTCACGTTTGGCGGATGGCGACGCCTTTCCCGCGCCCGGCGACATCGGGTCAAACATCTTCGTCGGTTTCCTGTTCGACTGACGCTGCGCCGCCAAGCGCGTCATAACGGCGAGACGCCAACCACTGAAGGCGCATGGCTTGCGTCAGAAGCACGCGTCGTAACCCACCCTGCACCTTTCGCTCGGAGATCACTTGCGCAAGACGCGAAATAATGAGCGATCTGCGAGCGATCCGAAAATCAGGATGTGACCGGAGCTCATATACGCGGTTAGAAACAATTCTCGCGCGCAATGATCGGGGAGCTTCGACGACGAGAGGCCCCAGCGGCGGGTCTTTCTCGTTCAAAATCGCTTTGAACTCCGACTGTTCGACGGCTCGCTGTGTTATCACTCGTTCCAAGGCGTCGAGGTGCTGGCGCGCGGCGACATCAGCGCGATTTGTTTCCTGGAATTGTGGTAGAGGCCACACCTCGATTTCGAGAACTTCGAATGGATCAAGCACTGACATCGCCACAGCATCGGTGCGCTGGTTGGTCAGATGACGGCGAATTCGAGTGCGCAGCATCTCGTTGGTCTGCCCGACGTAAATTGGTTCGCCGTCATAATCGAAGAAGGCATAGACGCCCCACTTGTAATGCCCAATTTTCCGCGTCTGACTGGAATCGTCTTCGAAAGGCGTGTCGAGAAATCTCGTCAGATTAGCCCGCAAGTCCTCCGTTTCAAACGGTGGAAAGTTTACGTAATCCGGATCGCGGCGGGGAGGATGATCGCTCGGGCTAGGCACGTCGGATCGCCGTCATTTCGGAGGAATGCTGGACAACGCCCCCGCGTTCGACTGTCGTGCGCCTCATTGTCTCTTCGCCAACAGAGGCGAATTCGAAACTCACATGATTGATCTCGTCGTCCCGACCTCCAAAACAAGAATGGAATGCGGCCAGGAGTTCGACGTTCGTCAGCGATTGAGCGCTGACTTTCGGCGCTTCGGCAGACGGAATCGAAGCGGGGAATAGATAGATGCAAGGCGGCGGCGCGCAGAAAGGGCCGATAACTGTCGTTCTGTCGACGCCACCTCCGGTCGCCAGCTTTGGACAAGCACGTCCAATTGTTCCACACACCATATCCCAAATTATGAGGCCGTCGACGCACTGATTGCGAGTGATTATCTGTGCGCTTATGCGCGTATGAACGCCGGACCAGGCGTTACGCCGTGGGTCGGCGCCGACGTTTGTGCACAAGCTCCAGATGACAAATTCATCCGCGCCTCCCGGGCGCTCGAAAATTTTGGAGTTGTCGCCGTCCAAACAGCCTTTCAGGTCGATGATTGCGGTTCGTCCGCTTTTAAGTTTCACAACATAGTCGTGCAGCACGCCACGCTTAGCACGGTCCCAACTCGCAATGTATCCGCGGTCCTCCAGGTGATTGAGCACGTGCTGGACGAATTCCCGCTTGTCTCGCATCGTCGCGGAAAATTCTCCGCGCACCTGCTGGATAGCGCCACGAAATATCGGGGAAGCATAGAAGTCTTTCTCCGCAAGCCCATGGTCGCCCAGCTTATGGGCTTGCGTCTTGAGCACTTCAGCAAATTGTTCGATCTGAAGGCGCAGGTTTGGATCCTGCTCGCATGGGATCACGCTCACGCGGCCTTCTCCGCCGCAGCGCAGACGCCAAGAAGCGGCTCGAGCAGATAACATGCCAAATGCCGCACGACATCGACGGCGACGCCGTCGCCCGTCAAATGATAAGCCTCGTTATAGTTCTTCGGCAGTTTGTATCCATCGTCGAGGCCCATTAACCGGGCGGTCTCTCGTGAGGAAATCAGGCGCGAGCGAATCTTGTTTCCATCGACGACAACAATTGTCTGTCGGCTTGAACCGCCTGCCGGCGTGCGCAAACACCCCGCGACATCGTCGAACCGAATTTCCGCCCGCTGCACCTTTACGCCATTTTCGTCGAACCGGGTGCGCTTATAGACCCCGCCCACCATCCGCCGACCAGAGCGCTTGGCGGCTTCAACCTTCGCTAGATTGACCGCAGACATTTTTGCAAGGATCTGCTTGGTTTCGGCTGCGGTGTGCCATTCGACGCTCGAAGGATTTTCTTCGATGATATCAGCGAAAGAATTCTTACGACGCGGCGGTGTCGGTAAATTCCACCAGAGCATCTTCTTCCTGGCGCGGGCGGATATGCCGTCGACTGCTCTGCGCAATCCGAGCGTGTGAAACGGCTCGATTGGCTCCGGCGACAAGAGCGACGGGTCGATCGTCACATCGTCCCGTACGCCAATAACGAATAATCGCGGCCGCGATTGCGGAACGAACAAAGAGGCGTTGATGATCACAGCCCCATATCGATATCCAGCATCGGCGAAGGTCTTGCAGATCGCTTCGAAATCTCGTCCGTCGTGAGAAGTCAGCGTGCCGCAAACATTCTCGATCGCGATAATCTTCGGCGCACGATCGTCGTCGATCAGCCCCGTGATGACGTCCCAAAACGGATAGAATGTTCCAGACCGCTCCCCCTTCAATCCTGCTCCACCCCCGGCCAGTGATAAATCCTGGCAAGGGAACGACCCCCAAATAAGGTCGGCGTATCCGGACAATTCACCTGCCGTGATTTTTCGAACATCGCCAATTTTGAGCTCTCCGCCCGTGCCCCAGTTGGCTTGATACGCGAGGCCTTTCTTGTGATCGAAATCATTCGCGAAAAGGCATGTCCAACCTGCGCCGAGTCCTGCTCGGGCCATCCCGCCTCCGGCAAAAAACTCATAAAAGTTAGGCATGCCGCTTCCGATCGAAGGCTTGGCGGCCAACTTGAACGTCGTCCCGCGCGAGCTTTTCTTTGATAGCTTCCGCAATCCAAGTGTTGCGAGAGACATTGCCGGGGCGCGTGCTCCGCGCATGGTCGATCGCCTCGAACGTCTCGGACGACAGCCGAAGATTTATGCGATCCAGTCCGCGAATCGCCGGGTTTTTTGAAGAATCAGTCATGGAGTGAGGCTGGCGCCTTTTTGGCGCCAAGTCCAGTATGTTCGATGTTTGTTCCTTAAATTCCGGCATCGAGGACAAAGGTCTCGATCACGTGACGGCGCCCGCGCGTGCTATGTTCCAACGAGCATCTTTTGTCAGGTCACCGCACATGCATTGGGCGCCGCGCTTGTTCCCCGTAATGATTCTCCGCCAACTGAAAGTCGCGGACTTGGCCGTGGTGTCGCCAGAGGAACTCGAACAAGCGGAGGAGGAGGGCGCGCTCGCCGGCAATCGTTCGTACTACGATCTACGCGGCTGCGGGTGGGACCTCGTTCGCACCACTCTCGATATCGAGATCAAAGTGATTGACCGACTGAAGACGGCCGATGACGTCGAGGCGGAAGCCTCGGCCTTCGAAGAAGAGCGGGTTACCGCATTCGACGACGAACCAGCGCTCTGGGGGCTGGATGTCGGAGTCGCCGCAGCGACGATCGCAATCTCGGCATACGGCGCGACGCCCGTGTCCAGCTGCAACGCAGGCGCGTTCGGCGGCCAGCACCAAGCAAGCTATCCCTACGTTGCATTTTTCCTCCCGAAGGACTTGGCTCCTGAGATAATGCTTTGCGCCGTGGCGGCAGATGTTGGGCTCCTCTGCGACGAAAATGGCGTCGGGCAAATTTATGGACAAGGCGGAATGGATCTCGTCCATTTCGCGGAAACCGCGTGGAAAAGAAACAGCAATTGTGGAACGCAGTCGTCCTCTAAGTTACGCTAAAGGTTCAACTTCAATTGTGCGTCAAGTGTCGGCCGCGCCTCTTCGAGAGATGACAACGATACGCCCAGAAGCCGGATTCCCTTTTGCACGGGAAAGACGGGTCCAAGCAAAGTGACGGCGAGATGTTCGAGTTCCGCTTGCGTCGCAATTGATGCGGCGCTGGTCCGACTGCGAGTGATCTGGCGAAAGTCGGCATATTTGACTTTCAGCGTCACGGTGCGCCCACCGATGCGGCTTCCCTCACAATAGCGCCAGACCTTTTCGAAGATCGGCTGGAGCGCGTCGCGCGCCGCCTCGAACGTGAAGAGGTCATCGGAAAAAGTGTTTTCGGCGCCGACCGACTTGCGAATGCGGTCAGCTCGGACCGGCCTGTCGTCGACGCCGCGCGCAATCCAATAATAGAATGGCCCGGCATTGCCGAAATGCTGCTGAAGGAAGGAATGCGTCTGCGCTCTCAAATCGAGTCCGGTTTGGATGCCGAGCCGGTTCATCTTCGCGGTCGTCGCCGGCCCCACGCCATGGAATTTCCCGACCGGCAGAGTCTCGACAAAGGCCGGCCCCATCTTCGGCGTGATGACGAACAGGCCGTCCGGCTTCCTGTAATCGGAGGCGAGCTTCGCCAGGAACTTGTTGTAGGAGACCCCAGCTGAGGCCGTAAGGCCGGTTTCGGCGCGGATCTTCGCCCGTATGTCCTCGGCGATATGTGTCGCCAAGGCGATCCCCTTCAGATTTTCGCTCGCATCGAGATAGGCCTCGTCCAGCGACAGCGGTTCGATGATCGGCGTGTACTCGGCGAAGATCGCACGGATCTGTCGTGACACGTCTTTGTAGGCGTCGAAACGCGGCTTCACAAAAATAAGGTCAGGGCATTTCCGTTTGGCGGTGACGGACGGCATCGCCGAGCGTATGCCGAACTTTCGCGCCTCATAGCTTGCCGCCGCGACGACGCCGCGCTCCCGCGATCCGCCAACGGCGACCGGCTTGCCACGCAGCTCCGGATTGTCGCGCTGCTCGACGGACGCGTAAAAGGCGTCCATATCGATGTGGATGATTTTGCGCTGTCGTGCAGGTTCGAAAGCTGCGTCTTGATCCCGCCTTTCGACGTTGCTCCTCTCCCTGTCTGAAACGTCGTTCGGCGCGAGCATGATCATTCAGGCCGCAAGGCCTCCCTCATCCTGCTTCTCGCCCCTCGCGACGATCATGAGAACATCGTCGGCAAGCGGCTGCTGCAGCTCGAGCGCTTGCTCGCCCGGCGCGGTCATCCAGAGGTCGATTTCCTTGCGCGTCGTCAGAATGGCGGGCATCGCCTTCGGATGGATCGCGCCAACCACATTATTCGGCTCGGTGGTCAGAAACGCAAAGACGTCATTGGTCGTCTCGCCTTCCTTCACCTTTCGCACGGACGTCCAGAGGGTCCAGATTCCGGCGAAGAACGCCAGCGGCCGCGTCTCGTCGAGCGCAAACCACACCGTCGGGTGTGTGCCGTCGGGCAGCGCCTCGTTCTCGGAGAAGCTGGTGAAAGGCACGACGCAACGGTTCTCGATCCCGAGCCAACGCCGCCAATGCGGGGAATTGACGTTGCGAACATTGGTGACGCCAGGATCCGAGTTCCTGCCTTTCAGCGCAAAGACCGGCGAGGGCATTCCCCACCGCGCCAGCGTCAACTCGCGCCCTTCCGGTTGATTTCGGACGATCGGGGCGGGGTAGTCGGGAAAGATAGCGGGGAAAGGCGGCAGATTGCCGGTGCGGTCGCGCATGGCGCCGGCGAACTCGCGGATCGCCTGCTGACCCTTCGTCACCGAATACAGATTGCACACGGTCTGATTCTCCACACCGCCACATGCCGCTCGGTCCACTGAACCACATTTCGCGTTTTGTTCGCAACGCCTTCGCAGTATCCAGAGAACGCCCGTCGATTCGTCTTCGTCGAGGTGACAGCCTGGGAGCGGAAGTCTGGACCGCGCTCGAAAATGCGCGCCCGCCCGAGAGGATCGGATGTCTCACCTCCACGATGGCTACTTCACGACCCGCCTGGACGCTGATCCGGAACTTGCCGATTTCATTCGCTGCGAACTCTGCCGGCAGCAGGACGGGATCGAGCTGATCGCCTCCGAAAACATCATCTCGCGCTTGGTGCTCGAATCGCAGGCCTCGGTCTTGACCAAGTAGACCGTCGAGGGCCTGCCCCATAGCCGCTACTACGGCGGCGCCGACATCGCCGACGCGATCGACGCGCCGGCCAAGTCTTCGGGCGCCGCTCCGTTTAGAGTTCGAAAACGAAAATTCGGTAGTTTAAACAAAATCCTGCTCGGAGAGATGGGACCGTGGGCGACAATGCCGATCTCGAACAGCGAGCTGTCAAGGCTTTGCACTGCTACCGCGAGGCGCTCACCCGGGTTGAAGGGCTGGAACAGGAGGAGGCGGCCGCGCGTCGGGCGCTTGCCGAGTGGCAGGGCCGTGTCGAAATCGCAACGTTCAATGGCAACGCTTCGCCCGCGAGATCGCATCTCATACAGACTGGCCAGGCGACCATTGCTCGGCTCCATGAGGTTAGACTCGCCATGAGCGAGGCCACGGCGGCGCTGGACTTAGCCTACAAAGAATTTGCCGCCCTCGACGACGAATTGGGCTACCTCCCAATTCCGGCGACGGCCAAACCGGATACGACGAACGCTGCAAACAGTCCCGAAGAGTGAAAGCCCGACGCCGGCTTCGCTCCGCCGTCAGGGAATCATCCCTCGCCTCAAGGCCAGCGCCACCGCGTGCGCCACATTCTCTGCATGGAGCTTGTTGCGCGCATTGTCGAGATGATAGGCGACCGTGCGCGTTTTGATATCGAGGATCTGGCCGATCTGATCCATGGCGCGCCCACGCGAGGTCCAGGCGAGACACTCCGCTTCGCGCTGGCTCAGCGGTGACGATCGCTTGAAAACGGTCGATGGTTTCAGCGCGGCTTCGACATGGGAGTGGAAATACATGGCCATGAGCTGCATGATTTCCTGCGCTTCCGCGACCTTCTCGAAAACATCCGGACCGCCCTTATCAGCAGCGAAGGTGAAAAGTGCAAAGCGGTCGAAACCGGCCCGGATCGGAATGGTGACGCCTTTTTCTATGCCAAACTCAGCTGCTTCGCCGAAAAAGCGTTTGCAAGGGTTTCCCCGCCCCTTCGATGCCCGGGCTCCGTTCCAGTGGAACAGATCGCGGTCGCGCCGTGCTCGAATGATCACCGGATCAATCTGCTGATAGCGTTCGTTCAAGTAGTGCGTCGTCCATTCCTTCGAATAGGTCGAGATCAGAGTATGAGCCTCGTCAGAGAATCCGAGATAAGCGAACGAGCGAAAACCCAATCTTTGAGTCGCCCGCTCACCGAGCGCGCGGAAAGCCAATGGATCTGCTGCCGTATGCACGGCGTCGACAAATTCCTGAAACACATTTTCTAGCTGCCGCATTTTTTAACCCTTTCGCCTTGCCCCGGCGCCCGCCTGCTCCTGCTTTATGCAATGGCCTCACGTTGCATGTGCTCGAATGAACGCCGCCGCCAATTTGCAAACGGTGTGTGTGAGCAGGATGCGGCGATTTTGTGAACGCCTTTGCGCAAACAACCCCTGCGAAATCTCGCAGGTTCGGCGCGCCCACGCTTTTGGTTTGTTCCGCTGCGAATTCACCGCCGATTCGGAAGGCTCAGTCTCATGCAGATCATCGCACTCAGCCGCGGACGCTTGCACGCCAACAACGGTCTCATTTCTCAAAGGAGCTTTTGCGTCGACACGCAGCACTGCGCCGCCGCCGCGCGCCCCCTGCGCGTCGCCGTCTGACCGCCCGCGGAGCCAATCGAATGGATCCTTCAGCCTTCATGGCGCTCGCCGAACGCTGCACTCCGCCCGTCGATGCGCGGCCGTTGATCGAAATCGTGCGGGCGGCGAGTGGCATTGAGCCGCTTTCGCTGACGATCGATGGCCGCAAGCCAATCAAAATATTGGCGACCTCGAAGCCGGAAGCGATCGAATTAGCGATACAAGCAAAGATCGCCAGACAAGACGCGCAGCTTGGTCTCGTGGGTCTAACGTTCGGCGATCTCGACAAAGCTGGGATCGGTGTGGCGGAAGCCTTCGAGCCTTGTGCGGCGCTGCGCGCGACCGTGCAGATTCTCAGTGACGACCCTAAGCATTTCGCGGGACCGAAAACAGCGCGCATCCTGGGCGTGGCGCGCGCGAGGCTCCCGACCGACGATGAGGTCGAGCATCGCGAGGAACGCATTGTCGCGGAGCCAGAGCCGCCGCCCAAGAAGCCATGGGACGTGTTCGGCAGTGCATCCGGACGTTCGCTCCTTGTCTATGAGGCGCCCTCGCCTTCCCCACGCTAACCGCACCGCCAATCACTCACCATCTCTCGTTCACATGGAGCCCTCGATCCGTCATGCAATCACTGCCTCGCCGTCTCTCCTTCCTCCTGCTCGCCAGCGCCGTCATGACGCTCGCCCTCAACGAGCCCGCCGCGGCGCAAAGCGCCAATGTCGAAAAGGTTCTCCAGAATATCGTCGACGCGCTCACCGGCAACGTGGCGAAGCTGCTCGCGACGCTCGCCATCATCATCACCGGCATGTCGTGGATGTTCGGCTATCTCGACTTGAGGCGCGCCGGCTACGTCATTCTCGGCGTCGCCATCCTGTTCGGCGCCGCCGAAATCGTCTCCACGCTCACCGGCAGATGAGCGCGCCCATGAGCGACGAACGCCTCGTCGAGGACACTCTGTTTTTGGCCTGCACGCGTCCGGCGATGATTCTCGGCGTGACGATGGAGGCCATGGGCCTCAACGTCATTTTCTCGTCGATCCTGTTTGTGCTGGCAGGCAGCCTGCTCTACGGCCTCGTCGCCTTGCCCATCCATTTCGCTTGCCGGCTCATCTGCCGGCGCGACGCCAATCAGTTCCGCATCCTGTTCGCTTGGATCGAGACGCGCGGCCGTCACCGCAACGCGCGCTTATGGGGCGGCTCGTCCTGCACGCCGCTGCGGCTCGTTCGCCGCTTCAGCGCCGAGGAGCTCGTCCATGGCTAGCGTCGCAATGCGCGTCAAGGCGCGGGAAGTGGAATCTGGCGTCCACCTCCCCTATCTGCGCCATGTCACCGAGCATGTGATCTCGCTGTCGACGCGCGCGCTGATCACCACGATACGTCTTTCTGGCGTCTCCTTCGAGACCGCCGATGCGACCGATCTCAACGATCTGCACGCCAAGCTCAATCTGACGCTTCGCAACATCGCCGACGAACGGCTGGCGCTGTGGACGCATGTCATCCGCCGTCGGGCCGTCGATTATCCGGACGGCGCCTTTCGCTCGGATTTCGCGCGTGAACTCGACGAGGCCTATCGGGCGCGTCTCGTTTCCGAGACGCTCTACAGAAACGACCTTTACCTCACCCTCGTCTGGCATCCGGGACGCGACCCCGCCGAGCGCGCTTCGCTGTTCTTTTCGCGTCTTGGACGCGCCCAGCGCGCCGGGGCCGAGGTCGATTCTCACGGGCTGAAGAAGCTCGACGATGTGACGCGCGATCTGATGGCTGCGCTCGATCGCTATCGGCCGCGCCGTCTCGGCCTCGTGGAGCGGCATGGCGTTGTCTTTTCGGAAACGGGCTCCTTCCTGCAGGAGCTCGTCGCCTGTGAAAGTTTTCCCTTCCCGCTGGTTCAGGGGCCGATCGGGCCGGCGCTCTACGCGAATCGCCTGATCTTCGGCCGCGAGACGATCGAAATCCGCGGCCCCGGCGGTTCACGTTTTGCCGGCATGTTGGCCTTCAAGGATTATCCGGCGACGACCAAGCCCGGCCTCCTCGACGGTCTCCTCGCCGCCCCCTTCGAGCTCGTGCTCGCGCAGAGCTTCGCTTTCCTCGACAAATCGGGGGCGAAGACCGTCATGACGCGCAAGCAAAACCAGCTTCTTTCGGCCAACGATCCGGCGGCTTCGCAAATTGGCGACCTCGACGCGGCGCTCGACGATCTCGAATCGAACCGCTTCGTGATGGGCGAACATCACCTGTCGCTCCTCGTCCTCGCCGATGCGCCGAGAGCCCTGCTCGACAAGATGAGCCTCGCTCGCCGGATTCTCGCCGACGCCGGCGCCGCCGTCGTGCGCGAGGATCTGGGGCTTGAGGCGGCTTTCTGGGCGCAATTGCCGGGACTGTTCAAATATCGGGCGCGCGCCGGGGCGATTACCTCGCGCAATTATGCGGCGTTCTCGCCCTTTCACGCCTATCCCTCCGGCAAGGCCGAAGGCAATCATTGGGGACCGGCCGTCGCCGTGCTGAAGACCGCATCGGGTTCGCCATTTCATTTCTCGTTCCATGTCGGCGATCTCGGCAACACCTTCATCTGTGGTCCCTCGGGCTCGGGCAAGACCGCATTCCTGACCTTCGCCCTGGCGCAGGCCGAGAAACTCGACTGCCAGCTCGTGCTCTTCGACAAGGATCGCGGCGCCGAACTCTTCATCCGGGCGATCGGCGGCGCGTATCTGACGTTGAAGAGCGGTGCGCCGACCGGTTGCGCGCCCTTGAAGTGTTTCGACCTGACGCCGGCGAATCTGACGTTTCTCGGCGCGCTAGTGCGCAAACTCGTCAGCGTCGAAGGCCGGCCGCTGTCCGTCGCCGACGAGCAGAGGATCGACAACGGCCTCTTGGCGCTGCGCGACATGCCGCGTACAGAGCGCTCCTTTTCGGCGTTGCGGGTGTTCCTCGGTCAGCGCGATACGGAGGGAATCGGCGCGCGGCTGGAGCGCTGGTGCAAGGGCGGCGCCTTGGGATGGGTTCTCGATGCTGACGAGGACATCATCAGCATCGATTCTCACGCCTTCGGCTTCGACATGACCGAGGTGCTCGATGATCCGATTATCCGCACGCCCATAATGATGGTGCTGTTCCGGCACGTCGAGGAATTGATCGACGGCCGCCGCATCGTCATCGCCATCGACGAATTCTGGAAGGCGCTCGGCGACGAGGCCTTTCGCGATCTCGCCAATGACGGGCTGAAGACCATCCGCAAGAAGAACGGCGTCATGGTGTTTGGCACCCAGTCGCCGCGCGACGCTCTGGCCTCCCCGATTGCCCATACAATCGTCGAGCAATGCCCGACCCAAATCTTCTTTCCGAACGCGCGCGGCCAGGCGCGCGATTATGTCGATGGCTTCCACCTCTCCAAGACGGAATTCCGGCTGATCCGCGAGGAGCTTTCGACCGAAAGCCGCCGGTTCCTCTTGAAGCAGGGCCATGACGCCGTGGTCGCCGAACTCGACCTCAAAGGCATGGACGACGCGCTCGCCGTCCTTTCCGGGCGCACCGCGACCGTCGAACTTCTCAATCGCCTGCGCGCCGAGGTCGGCGACGATCCGGCGAAATGGCTCCCTCTGTTCCATCAACGCCGAAAGGGTCTGGCATGAACCCGCGCAAAGTGACCATCCCTCTCGCGATCATAGTCGCCCTGCCCTTCCCGGCGTCGGCCCAGGTCGTCTTCGATCCGAGCGTCTTCGCCCGCCAGTTCGACCAGTTGATCGAAATGAAGAAACAGGTCGAGACGCTCACTTCGCAGTTGAAAGTCGCGCAGGACCAGCTCGCGCAGGCGAAGCAGCTCTATGATTCCTTCAACAAGCTGACGAACGCCAACGACGTCGCGAGCCTTTTGAACTCGTCGGAATTTCGCAAATATCTGCCGGGGGAATTCTCGCAGATCGAGGGCCTGATCAAGGGATCTGGCTCGGGCAGCTTCGCCTCTTCGATCGACGCCTATCTCTCGCAGAACCGCGTCTATAGCGAGAACCCCGGTAACTCGTTCTATGCCTCCGAACTCGATCGCATCGCCCGCCAGACGGGCGCGAAACATTCGCTCGGACAGGCCGTCTACGACACGGCCTCCCGTCGCGTCGACCAGCTCGAGGAATTGCGCCGCCAAATCAGCGCCTCGAAGGACGCCAAGGAAGTGCTCGATCTCTCCGCTCGCCTGCAGGCCGAACAGGCGCTGCTACAAAACGACGTCGTGCGTCTGCAAGGCCTCGCCATGATCCAGCGCGCGCAAGCCGACATGGACGTCGAGCGCGAGCGCGAACGGCGGCGGCAAACGGTCGATGAAATGAAGGCCGCCCTCCAATGAAGACACTCATCTCGACACTATTGATCACAATGTGCCTCGCAGGATGCGACAAGGGACCCAGGTCGTCTGACACCGCGTCGAAGACGGCGCCCGAGGTCCACGACGTTGCCTGGTATCTCGAGCACGAGACCGAGCATGACGCAACCAAACGGCGGTGCAAAGCCAATCCGGGAGCGCTGCGAGACACGGCCGAGTGCACAAACGCGGATCAAGCGCAAAAGCAGATTTTTGTTTGGGGGCGCGAAGAAGCCCTGCGTCGCTCGCGTGAAGGTCACTGATCATGGCCATCGCCGTTTTTGACGAATTTCTGAAAGAGTTCGAACAGCCGATCACGCAATTCGTGTCGAACTCCGTCCAGAACCTCACATCCTATGTCGACGCGCCGCTGCGGGTGGCGGTGATGCTCTATATCGTGATCTACGGAATCGCGGTCATGCGCGGCGCGATCCAGGAGCCGATCCTCGACTTCGCCTGGCGGGCGATTCGGATCGTGACCGTCATCCTGCTCGCGACTAACGCCGCATCCTATCAGCAATATGTCACGGCCCTGTTTTTCGATTCGCTTCCCAGGGAAATCAGCGGAGCCATCGCCGGCGGCGGCCTCGACATGAAGTCTGGTCAGCCCTTCGACCAACTGTTGACGAAAGGAATTTCAGTCGCCCAAAAAATATACGATCAGGCCGGTTTGACCGATATCGTGCCGGCGCTCGTCGCCGCTATCCTACTGGTCTTCACTGCCGTCAGCGGCTTCCTGCAATTCGCGATCATGCTCTATGCCAAGGTTGGCCTCGCCCTCGTGCTGGCGCTCGGCCCGATTTTCATCGCCCTCATGCTGTTCGAGGCGACGCGGACCTTCGGCGAAGCCTGGACGCGCCAACTCGCCAATTTTGTGATCCTGCATGTGCTCGTCGTCGCGCTGATCGGGCTGATGCTGACGACCGTCGGGCATTTTGTCGACAAATACGGCGCCAACGCCACGACCGGCGGCCAGTTGATCGTCGGCGCGGTGGCGATCAGCGCGGTCTTGGGGCTTGCCGCCTATATCGCCTTGCAGTTGCCGGAGATCGCCGGGGCGCTCGCTGGCGGCGGGGCCTCGCTCGCCGCCCATATGCTCAACCGCTGGATGGCTGCTTACGCAACAACCGCCACGGCGGCGGCCACGATCGGCGCCTACGCCGGAGCGAGCATAGCCACGGCGCGAACGCTCCGGGCGCTGCGCGGACGGCGCGCAGGCGGCGGCATCCGCCATGTTCCTGCGGAATAGCAGAATTCGATCATCTCGAAGATCTCGGAGACGGAATGAAATTACGGATCACATTTTTGACGCTGGCCATGGCGAGCTCGCTCGGCGGCTGCGCCAGCCTGACGGGCGCGGGCGCGCCGTCCTGCGACGGCTCCGCGCGACGCCCGCTCAATCGTTCGCTCTGGGAGTGGGAGAGCGCCAAGTCGATCTCAGGCGCGCCGATCGCGGCCCCGCTGATGGAGACGCCAACGGCGGCGCCTCTTCCGCCTTCGAGCGGCGAACCGCTCATCCGCAAGGGCGAACTCGCCCGCCCTCGAGCGGTGGCGCGCGGGATTGCCCTCCCCGCCTTCGATGTCGCCGCCTCGACGCGGCGCTGTGGTGGAGCCGATCATGGTTGAGGCGGGCGATTTGAAAACCTATTTCGAGCGCGCGCGGCTCTGGGAGCAGGATCTGCTGCTGTCGGCGCAACGCTCGAAGCGCCTCGCCTGGGGCGTCGCGGCGGCGGCCTCGATCCTCGCCTTCGTCTCGATCGGAGCGGTCGTGGTTCTCACGCCGCTCAAGACCGTCGAGCCTTTCGTCATTCGCGTCGACAATGCGACCGGAATCGTCGACGTCGTCTCCGGGCTCAAGGACGAACCGCAGACCTATGACGAGGCGATCGTCAAATATTTCTTAGGCCAATATGTGCGGACGCGGGAAGGCTACAGTTTCATCGAGGCGCCGACGAGTTTCCGAACCATCTCGCTGCTCTCGACGCAGAGCGAACAGGCGCGTTTTGCTTCGCTCTATCGGGGCTCCAATCCCGACAGCCCGCAAGTCGCCTATGGCCGTAGCGGCGTAGCGGAAATCCGCATTAAGGCGATCTCGCTGCTTGGCCCTAATCTCGCTTCTGTGCGCTACTTGCGCGAAACCCGGCGCGGCGATGAGACCAAGATTTCGCATTGGATCGCGACGGTCGCCTTTTCCTTCGAAAAGAAGGCGACGATCTCTTCTTCCGATCGCCTGATCAATCCGCTCGGTTTTCTCGTCTCCGAATACCGATCCGATCCGGAGACCGCGCCATGATGAACCGCCTCTTCTTAGCCAGCGTCGTCGTGCTCGCCGCGGGCATTGTGCTGACGCCGCTACCGGCTTCCGCCTTGCAGCAACCGACGGCCGGCTCGCGCGACGCCCGCGTGCGCATGGTCGCCTATGATCCGAGCAATGTCGTCAAGATCAATGGCGTGATCCGCGCCTCGACTCAGATTCTGTTCGCGGAAGACGAAGAGATCGCCCATGTCGCGATCGGCGACGCCGTCTCCTGGGAAGTCGCGCCCGCCGGCAACATCCTCTTTCTCAAACCCCGCGAAAAACACCCGCCAACCAATCTGCAAGTGGTGACGACGCGCCGCGACGGGCGCAAACGCTCTTATCAATTCGAGCTGTCGATCGCGGAGATTTCCCTCGCGGACAGCTATTTCATGGTCCGCTTCGCCTATCCCGGCGACGAGGCCGAAGCGCGCCGCGAAGCGAGCGTCGCAAGGCGCGGCGACACCGAGTTGCGCGCCATCGATGAGACCTTTTCGCTCCATAACGCCACTGCCCCGCGCAACTGGAGCTATTCGGCGCAAGGCGCGCCGAGCCTGGAGCCCGACGCCGTCTACGATGATGGCAAGGAAACGACGCTGCGTTTCGAAGGCAACCGCGAAGTTCCGGCGATCTACCTCGTCGTCTCCGACGGGACCGAGAGCTTGGTTCCAAAAGATGTGCGCGGCGAACTCGTCGTTGTCCATGCGGTTGGACGTGAGTTGCGTCTTCGCCAAGGCGCGGAGGTTCTCTGCGTCTTCAACGAGGCCTTCGACCCCGTCGGCGTCAACCAGGCGACGCGGACGACGAGCCCGAGCGTCGCGCGCCTGTCGCGCCGCGCGCAACGAACACGATGAGCGTCAACTCGCAACCATATTCGAGAAAGCAACCACGATGAATGAAGACCCCGCCGCCAGTCGGCTCGATCAGGAGCGCCGGATCACGCCCGTCTCGTCTGATAGTGATACGACGCTGCCGTGGCGCAAGGGGCTGGGCGTTGTAGGTCTCGTCACGCTGTGCGGCCTCGTGTTGTGGGCGAGCTGGAAGCGCGCGCCGGCCGAAGCCGAGGCGCGCCAGAAGCCGATGATTACTGTCGCGAGCGCATTCGAACGCCCGCGCGATCCGCCTGCGGCTCGAGTGGAGCCGGCGGCGCTTCCAATCGCAATGCCGGCCCCTCCCGAGCGGTCCAAAGCCGACGAACTCATGGACAGCGCGCGGCGCGCCCCGGTGCTCGCTTTCAATCGCCCGCCCCAGACGCGGGCGGGTGCGCCGACCGCTCCATTTCCCGGCGTAGATCCTGAGCCTACGGGTTCAATTTACCCAAACGGCTATGGTCCTCCCGAAGCGCCCAACGAGCTCGCGAGTAAACTCAAGCCCACCACGCTCGACGGGGTGCGCGCGGCGCGGCTGCCCAATCGCCATCTGATCGTCACGCAGGGGACCGCCATTCCTTGCGTGCTGGAGACCGCCATGTCCTCGGACGTGGCGGGGTTCGTCTCCTGCGTCGTCGAACGCGACGTCATGTCGGACTCTGGCCAAGTCGTGCTGATGGAGAAGGGCACGCAGATTGTCGGCGAATATCGCGGCAATGTGCGGCGCGGCTCAAAGCGCATGTTCGTCCTTTGGACCCGGGCCAAGACGCCGACCGGGGTGATCGTTGCGCTCTCAAGCCTCGCGACCGACGCGCTCGGGCGCTCCGGTTTCGACGGCGAGGTCGACAATCATTTCTTCGAACGATTTGGCGGCGCCCTGCTGCTGTCGATCGTCAACGATGCCGGACAAATCGCCGCCAATCGGCTGTCGCAAGCCAATGTCCAGGTGAATTCGATCCAGAACTCTGGACAGAGCGCGGCGGCGATCGCCACCGAACAATCGATCAACATTCCGCCGACGCTTTATAAGAACCAGGGCGAGCTCGTCTCGATCTTCGTCGCCCGCGATCTCGACTTCTCTTCCGTGTATCGCCTTCGGATCGTCGAGGGCCGCACCCAAATTCTCGATCGCACAATTGTAGGCGGCGTCACGGGGCCGCAATGGGTCACCAAGCCATGAGCGGCGAAGGCGCGGCGGCCCTCGACGATTTTCTCGTGCAAGACGAGATGTACGGCGCCGCGCCGTCGGCGGAGCGCCGCGTTCTGCTGCGCTGCCTCGAGCCGATCGCCGATCTCCTCGCAGACCCCGAGCTGACGGAAATCGTCGTTAACCGGCCGGGCGAAGTCTTCACCGAAGGCCCCATTGGCTGGACGCGCCTTGAGCGCAGGGGCCTCACCTTCGCGCATCTGATGAATCTCGCGACCGCCGCCGCGGCCTTCACCCGCCAGGACATCGCCTCCGACCATCCGATTGTTTCGACCGTTCTCCCTTTCGGCGAGCGCTGCCAGATCGTCACCCCACCCGCCGTGCCCGCGGGCACGCTCAGCCTCACGATTCGAAAAGTCGCGCCGCTGACAATGACCCTCGACGAATTCGACCGCCGCTCTCTCTTCGCCGACGTTCGCCAGGCGAGCGACGAACTCTCGGCCGACGAGCGGGAGCTCGTGCGGCTCAGAGACGCAGGTCAATGGCGCGCCTTCCTCGAACGCGCTGTGGCCAGCCGCCGCAACATCGTCATTTCCGGGGCGACGGGATCTGGCAAGACGACGCTCGCCAAGGGCCTCGTCGCGCTGATCCCGGAGCATGAGCGAATGCTCACGATCGAGGATGCGGCGGAACTCACCATACCCCAGCCCAATCATGTCCGCCTGCTCTACGCCAAGGACGGACAAGGCGTCGCCAGGATCGGCCCTCGCGAATTACTCGAATCGGCGCTGCGCATGCGCCCCGATCGCATCCTCTTGCAAGAGCTGCGCGACGGCACGGCCTTCTATTATCTGCGCAATGTGAATTCCGGCCATCCGGGTTCGATCACCACGGTGCATGCCGATTCCGCGCGGCTCGCCTTCGAACAGCTCACCCTGCTCGTGAAGGAGAGCGCCGAAGGGCGCGAACTCGCCCGCGAGGACATCAGGCGGCTGCTCCATCTCACGGTCGACGTCGTCGTGCAGATCTGTCGCCGCGACGGCCGCTACCGCATCACGGAAATCCACTATGATCCCGAGGCCAAGCGCCTCAATGCGTTCTGAAGGGCAAACCGCGAGAATTGTCGCCGCCCTCATGAAGATCACGTCCCGAGGCGGAGAAAGCGCCATGATCCGTTTTGAGCTGACCGACTCCTGGCCGCGCCTCGCGCTTTACGCCGGCCTCCCGCTCCTGGCGGCCATGGTCTTTCTTTTCGTCGCCTCAAACGTTCTGCTGCTCGGGCTGCGCGTACATGACGGCGGCTTTCATATATTCGATATTCTGACGCTGGCGGGGCATTTCGGGAGCGACAAGCGCCTCGACCGCTGGTTGACCATCGGCGTCCTGGCCGGCGCCATCGCGACATTCGGTCTGCTCGGCGTGATCTTGCGCACCCGGCCGCGGGCGCTGCACGGCGCCGCGCGCTTCGCCACGCCGCGCGAGATCGAGCAAGCCGACTTGCGGGCGAAACATGGTCTGTTGCTCGCCCAGACCAACGGCAAGCTCTTGACCTTCGGCGGCGCGGAGCATGTCATCGTCTATGCGCCGACGCGATCCGGCAAGGGCGTCGGCGTTGTCATCCCTAATCTTCTCTCCTGGACCGACAGCGTCGTCGTCCTCGACATCAAGAAGGAGAATTTCGTCAAAACGGCGGGATTTCGCGCGGCGCACGGCCAAAAGGTCCATCTCTTCGATCCCTTGGACCCCGAGGGCCGCACGGCGCGCTATAATCCGCTCTCAGCCGCGCGCCGCGATCCGGCCGATCTCTATGACGATCTGCAGAGGATCGCCGGCATGCTGTTTCCGCCTGATCCGCGTGGCGATCCGTTCTGGACAGAAGCGGCGCGTTCGGCCTTCATCGCCATCGGCGGCTATGTCGCCGAAACGCCGCAGCTGCCCTTCACCATCGGCGAAATCCTGCGCCAATTGACGGCGGCGAGCGATGTGAAGGCGCATTTCGAGAGTGTCATGAAGGCGCGAACAACAGGCCCGGAGCAGCTCTCGGCGCCTTGCGTCGCGGCGCTCAACGACTTCATCGCCGCCTCGGAAAACACGCTGCAATCAGTTCGCAAGACCGTCACCGCCCGCCTCGGGCTCTGGCTCAATCCGCGCATCGACGCCGCGACGGCGGCGAGCGATTTCGATCTGAGCAAATTGCGCAGCGAATCAATCTCGATCTATCTCGCGGTCACGCCCGACAATCTCGACCGGCTGGCGCCGCTCCTCAATCTCTTCTTCCAGCAGGTCGTCGATCTCAACGCCCGCGAATTGCCCGAGCACAATCCGGCGCATTCGCGTCAGCTCTTGCTCCTTCTCGACGAATTCCCGTCTCTCGGTCATGTCGGCGTGCTGGCGAAGAGCGTCGCCTTCGTCGCCGGCTATGGCATAAGGCTTCTGACGATCTTGCAGAGCCCCTCGCAGCTACGCGCGATCTACGGCATCGACGAAGCCAAGAATTTCTTGACCAACCACGCTGTCGAGATCGTCTTCGCGCCAAAGGAGCACGATGTCGCCGTGGAGCTCTCGGAACGTTTCGGCACGCAGACCGTAGAGGCGAAGAGCCGCTCGCGGCCCTGGGGCCTCTCCAACCGCTCCCGCTCGGAGACGGTCTCGGATCACAGACGCCCCCTGCTCCTGCCGCAAGAACTGAAACTCGTCGCAAAAAGCAAGGCCTTCGTGCTGATGGCCGGCATACCGCCAATCTTAGCCGATAAGCTCGTCTACCATGAAGATCGCCGCTTCACGGCGCGGCTCGCGCCGCCTCCCATGATCGAACCGATGCCGGCGGCGACGGGTGCGGCGCTCGCCTCCCAGCTTCTGCAGCTGAGGCAGGACGTTGCGGAATTGCGCGCCATCGTCATTCGTCGTCCACTGACCGAGGCGGAAATCGACGACCCAGCGTCGATCCCGGCCGACGCGCTCTCGAGCCTCGCCGACGTGCCGCTCGATCTGGAGAACGTTTCGGAGGAAGCGCTGAACGCCTGGGTGTCGGGCTATATCGACGGCGCCGCGCGCTATGACGAGAGTTCCGAGTCGACCGAGGCGAACCAGCCGGCGGAGGCCGAAGACGCGGTAGCGAAGGGCGCATCAGGGCGCGGTCAGCGGCGCAAGCGAAATCGGGAGATGAGCCGTGGCTGAGAAGGCGAGAGACGACAGCCGCGCGTTCGAACTGAAGCGAGTCGCGCGAGACGGCGACGACAAACGGACGGAGCTCGCCACCAATCGACGCGCGGCTTCGAGATCGAGCGGCGCAGCCGAGTTCGATCATTTGCCCGCGCATCTGCGCCGCAAATATTACGTGGTGGAGATCGACGCGGCGGAAGCGAGGATTTACGCCGACCGAGGCGGCGAATATCTGGTGGCGAAGGCCGGCCGCGACCACCTCGTCACACAGGTGGCCAGCATCGAGATCGTCCGCGACATGGTCGCCATCGCCGCGCATCGCGGCTGGGAAAGGATCGAACTGACTGGCTCGATGGAATTCCGCAGAGAGGCGTGGCTCGCCGCATCGGCGCGTGGGATCGAGGCGAAGGGTTACGAGCCGACAGAGCTCGATCGCGCGGCGCTCGCAAAAACGCAGAGGGGATTCGAGCGGGGCGACAAGGCGCCTGCCTTCGCGCGTGACGGATCAAAGGCAATGTCACAGCAAATGCAGCGCTCGTCGTCTGCTCCAACGGAGCGGGATCGCGCAAGTGGAAGCAGCGACCGGAACGCACGCTCGCACCTTGCCCTCATCGAACGCGTGGCCCTCGCGGCCTTCCCGAAAGACCCGGAAGCGCGCAAGCGTGTTCTCGACGCCGCGCGCGAGCGCCTGGCGCATCATCGCCGTCGCGGGGCTCGATTTGACCGAGCGGAAATAATCGAGAGAAAAGCCTCGCCATCGCGTGAGCCAATGAGCAAGGCCGCCAGAAGGACCCGCGAGACAGATCGCGCCGAGCAGCGCGGCAGGAATCGCTGACGGCCTTGAAATAGTGCCTGAAATGTGCTTATATTGCCCATATCAAGCACAAAGGACCGTTCGGCATGCTCAGCGCCTTCCTCGATCAAGTGACCGACCGGCGCGGCGGCTTTATCTCGCCGCAGCGGGTGAGCGAGGCTCTGCATGTGCCGCTCGCCAAGATCGCCCGCCTGGCCAAGGTCCACCGCAACACTCTCGCCCAGCATCCGGATTCGCCGGTGGTGCAAGAGCGCCTGGGCGATATCGCCCGGATCATCACGACCGCAACCGAACTTCTCGGCGGCGACCAGGGCCGCGCGATCGTCTGGTTCAAGCATCAGCCGCTGGCGGGTTTCGATGGACAAACGGCGGAGGAGCTGGTCGCCGCCGGCCACAGCGACGCCGTTCTCGCCCATCTCGACCTCTTACGCGAGGGCGCCTACGCGTGACCGCCAAGCGCGTGCGGACGATTCCGATCGCTCGCCGCTATTGGCGAATGCTCGCGCCCAAGTGGGCGCATGATCCGTTGAACGGCGCCGGTGCGGCGTTGCGCGGCGGACGGTTCAATTCTCCCGGCATGCCAGCTCTCTATATGTCGGAAGAGTTTTCGACGGCGGTCGCCGAATACGAGCAGGATCTCGGCATCCGACCGGGAACGCTTTGCGCTTACGACGTTCAAAGCGAGCGGATCGCCGACCTCGCCGACGCTCGAACCCTTCAGACATTGGGTATCGACACCGCGGCCTTGCGCGCGCCATGGAAACATATCGCCTTTGTCGAGAAACGGGCGCCTCCGACATGGTCGATCGCCGAACGCCTGCTGAGAGAAAATGTCGATGGGATTCGCGTCCCCTCGGTTCAGGCCGCTGGTTTCAACCTTGTCCTGTGGCGCTGGAATATCGAAGAAACGACGAAAGTCGCAGCGCTCGATCCGCTCCGCGAGCTCCCCGCGGAACAATCGTCGTGGAAACATCGATGACATTTTTCTAAGGCGCATTGGAAAAACTCGCAGACACGACGACGCCAACCCACTCCTTTCAATTCGAGCGCGAAGCCCCGCTTTCGCATTTAGCCCCATTCTGTTCAACGATGCTGGGCTGGTTCGTGCGGATCATGCATGACTAGTAACGACCGGCAGGCCGGCGGCGCGCCATTCTGGAAGACCGTCTTGCAGACGGCGAACTTTGAATCCTCGTGCGCGTAAGGCGGCGACCGCCTCGAAGGAGTGGACGCAATAGGGGCCGCGGCAATAGGCGACAATTTCCCGCGAGGGGTCGAATTCGGCGAGTCGCGCCTCAAGCGCGCGCAGCGGGATGTTCATCGCTCCGGGCAGATGGCCCAGGGCGAATTCATCTTCGGGCCGCACGTCGAGCACAGTGATTGTCCCGGCGCGAATTCGCCGCAGCAGCTCCTCGCGAGAGACGGCTTCCATTGCGTCGCGATCATGAAAATAGCAGCGCATGAGCCGTTCGACTTCGGCCATGTTGCGCTCAGCGAGCCCGCCCAGCGCCGCCAGCAAGTCGAGAACGGCGTCGTCGGCAAGGCGGTAATAGACGAACTTGCCGTCTCGCCTTGTGGTCACCATGCCGGCGCGCCGCATGTGCTGGAGATGCTGCGAGGCGTTGGCGATCGACAGACCCGTCTTCTGGGCGAGAACCTCGACGCTGCGCTCGCCCTGGGCAAGCTGTTCCAGCAGTTCCAGACGATGAGCATGTCCCAAGGTTTTTGCGACAAGGGCGAACTGGGCGAATAGGGCCTGTTTTGGACTCTGGCTTGACATCGCTTCCGCTTGATATTTCATTCAATTGAATACTTGAATTCAGGCTGGCGCTTTGTCAAGATGCGTTGGCCCGCCCAGATTTCAGGCAAAAACGGAGGCCTCCCGTGATCTTGCGCCAGTTCCTGCACTCCGACCCGGTCGCTCTTTCTTACCTTTTCGGATGCGCGGGGCGCGCCGCCGCGGCCGTCGTCGATCCTGTCGGCGACATCGCCCCCTATCTTGGCGCCGCCGAAGAGACCGGCATGCGCATTCGCTATGTCATCGATACGCATTTGCATGCGGACCACCTGTCTGCCGGCCGTGCGCTCGCGGAAGCCGCCGGCGCCGAATACGTGCTCTTCGCCGAAGCGCAAGCGACGTTTCCTTTCCGCGGGGTTCGCGACGGCGAAACGCTCGAACTCGGGAACGTTTCGATCGAGGTTCTGCACACGCCAGGGCATACCCCCGAGCACATCTCGCTTCTGGTTGCAGATCAAACGCGGGCCGACGAGCCATGGCTCGCGCTGACGGGTCACACGCTCATGGTGGGCGACCTCGGCAGAACCGAGCTTGCCACGAGCGCGGAGGAAGGCGCACGCGCCCTGTTCCGCAGCGCGCAAAGACTCAAATGCCTCCCTGATTATCTCGAAGTATTGCCCGGAGCGTATTCCGGTTCGGTGTGCGGCCGCAGCTTGAGTGGCAAGCCGATGTCCACGATCGGCTTCGAGAGGCGCCACAACAAGGCGTTCGGTATCGACGACGAAGACGCCTTCGTGCGCGCCATGGTCGCCGATGTGCCGCCACCGCCGCCGCAAGCCGCCCACATCCGCGCAATCAACTCGGGATTGATGGCGGCGGCGGAATGAGTGCGGTCGACGGTAACCCGTCGCTCCGAGCCAGCGCCATAAGCCTCGGGCTGCGCGCCAATTGGCGACAGTTCTCATTGCTTGTTCTGATCAACGCCTTCGTCGGCGGGATGGTTGGGATCGAGCGCACGGTCGTGCCGCTGATCGGCTCCGAGGAGTTCAGAATCGAGTCGACCACACTCGTGGTCTCTTTCATCGTCAGCTTCGGCGTAATCAAAGCCTTCGCCAATCTCGTCTCGGGACATCTCGCCGACGTGTGGGGTCGCAAACGTGTGCTGATCCTCGGATGGCTATTCGGACTTCCAGTTCCCTTCATGATCATGTGGGCGCCGAGCTGGGGATGGGTTATCGCCGCCAATGCGCTGCTCGGCATAAATCAGGGCCTCGCCTGGTCGATGACCGTCATCATGAAGGTCGACCTCGTCGGGCCGAAGTCGCGCGGCCTGGCGGTCGGCCTCAACGAGTCCGCCGGCTATCTCGCGGTCGGCGTGACCGCCTTTCTCACGGGTTACCTCGCTGCGGAGTACGGGCTCCGTCCAGTGCCGATCTATCTGGGCGTCGGCTACGCGATTGCTGGCGCGCTACTCTCCACCCTTCTCGTCCGCGACACGCGCGACCACGTTCGCCTGGAAATCGGCGACAGCCCGCGTGAAGCCGCAGCGATCGGCTTCTGGGAGGTGTTCACACTGACCTCGTTCCGTGATCGCAATCTCTTCGCGGCATCCCAAGCCGGACTCGTCAACAATCTGAACGATGGCATGAGCTGGGGCATTTTCCCGCTGTTCTTCGCCGCCTTCGGCCTCGGCGTCGAGCGGATCGGCATTCTCAAAGCCGTGTACCCGGCGACATGGGGCATTCTCCAGATCGCGACCGGCCCCTTAAGCGATCGCTGGGGACGCAAAGGCCTGATCGTCGCGGGGATGTGGGTCCAGGCGGCGGGTCTGTTTCTGACCGCGGCAACACGTGAGTTCGAATTTTGGCTGATCGGCAGCCTGCTGCTAGGGGTCGGAACGGCGATGGTGTATCCGAGCCTGATCGCTGCCGTCTCCGATGCTTCGCATCCATCGTGGCGCGCTCGCTCGCTCAGCGTCTACCGGTTTTGGCGTGATCTCGGCTACGCGATCGGCGCGCTCTCCGCGGGAGTCATCGCCGATATCTTCGGGCTGTCATGGGCGATCAGGACGATCGCCGCGCTCACATTTCTCTCCGGCCTAATTGCAGCGTTGCTTATGCGCGATTCTCAACCGGGCTCGAGGCGAACCAATGACAAGTAACCGGAAGGAGGGAAGACATGAACGGTCACAGGACACTTATGGCGACGGCTTCGTGCGCCGCGCTGATCATGCGACCCGCCTGGAGCTGGGCGCAAACTCCAACCGAGCCCGACAAATATGATTGGGAGCGACACATGTCGCATATGATGTGGGACGGAGGCTGGTACGGCATGATCTTTGGCCCGCTTTTCATGATCCTGGCGCTCGCCGCGGTGATCGCGGTCGTCGTACTTCTCGTCCGTTGGATTGGCGGCCCGTGGATTGGGGTCCAGCCGCCATACCAACCGCCTCCAGGACGCACGCCGCTCGATATTCTCAAGGAGCGTTTCGCCCGCGGCGAGATCGACAAGGAAGAGTTCGAAGAGCGTCGACGCGTGCTCGATCAATAACCCGTTCGCGTCAGAACGAGTCTTGGAATGTCCGCGCTCGGCCATGATCGCGGGACGCGACAGAGCTGTGCGCTTGACCACGCAGCGCAAGCATGAAGCGATGCGAGAAGTTCCTTGGGGCAAGGGAAAGGCAATTTCCATGAAGACTCTATTCATTCTAAATGACCCGCCCTATGGGACCGAGCGTTGCTACAACGCGCTGCGGCTCGCCCATGCGCTACAGAAAGATTCGCGGGCGGAAGTGACCATCTTCCTGATGGCGGACGCGGTCATCGCGGCCAAGTCTGGCCAAAAGACGCCGGACGGCTGTTACAACGTCGAGAAAATGCTTAAGCGCGTGCTGGCCAGAAGGGGCGTGGTGCTTCTTTGCGGCGCCTGCATGGACGCGCGCGGCCTCGACGAGGCCGCTGCTCTGGAAGGCGCCCACCGCAGCACGATGGACGAACTTGCGGCGGCGACCCTGGAAGCCGACAAGGTCTTGGTGTTTTAGGCCATGCGGCGCATCTATCTCGATTACAACGCCAGCACGCCGATTGATCCGGCGGTCGCGAACGCGATGCGGCCGTTTCTCGACGATCATTACGGCAATCCGTCGAGCGGCCATTGGGCGTCAACCGGCGCGAAGGCCGGCATCGAAACGGCGCGCGGCCAGACAGCGGCGCTGTTCGGCTGCGAGAGCGACGAAATCGTCTTCACGAGCGGCGGCAGCGAGGCCAATAATTTCGCGCTCAAGGGCGCCTGCTTCACGTTGCGCGCCAAGGGCGACCATATCGTCACGACCGCCATCGAACATCCAGCGATCATCGAACCCTGCCGGTTTCTGGAGCGCCTCGGCGTAAACGTCACCTATTTGCCGGTGGACGGCGCTGGCCTCATCGAGCCCGACGACCTCCGCAAGGCGATCACGTCGCGCACCGTCCTCGTTTCCGTCATGCACGCCAACAACGAGGTCGGAACTATCCAGCCGATCGAGGATATCGCCAGGATCGCTCATGAGCATGGCGTGCTGTTTCACACCGATGCCGCCCAGTCCGCCGGCAAGGTCGCCACCGACGTGAACGCGCTCGGCGTCGATCTTCTGTCGGTCGCCGGCCACAAGCTTTATGCGCCAAAGGGAGTGGGGGCGCTGTTCGTGCGCCGTGGCGTCTCGCTCGAACCGCTCATTCACGGCGCCGGACACGAGGGCGGGAGACGTGCCGGCACCGAGAGCGCCCTGCTCGCGGTCGGCCTCGGCAAGGCTTGCGAGCTTGCGCGCGATCTTTCGCCCATGGATCGCGTTTGCGAATTGCGCGATCATTTCTGGCGAGAGTTGCGGGAGCGTTTCGGGGATCGCGTCGCCCTCAACGGCCATCCGGTTCATCGCCTGCCGAACACGCTCAATGTTTCCTTCGTTGGCCGGATCGGCGCCGAAGTTCTGGCGCGGCTCGACGGCGTCGCGGCCTCGACGGGATCGGCGTGTCACTCCGGCCGCGTCACGCTGTCGCCGGTGCTGGAGGCCATGGGCGTCGCTCCTCACGTCGGCATGGGCGCTATCCGCTTCAGTCTCGGGCGCGGCACGACCCGCGATGAAATCGATGCGGTGATCGAAGGTTTGTCCGACGCGCTCGGCGCCGCGAACTGAGGAGGCGAAAGCCTTATGAGCGGCGCGCAAACGACAGGGCTGAGCGAATCTTACGCTCGCTGGCGATCGAGCCGTCTCGGCCAGATCACCGACGCATTGGAGCAACAGCTCCTCTTCGACCTTCTCGGCGCCTTCGCCGGCAAGACAGCACTCGACGTAGGCTGCGGCGACGGCGCCTTTGCGTCGGAGCTTGCCCGGCGCGGGGCAATTGTAACCGGCCTCGATCCGGACCCGGCGATGACCGCCGCCGCGCGACGGCGGGCCGTGATCGAGGGCGCTCAATTGCGGCTCGTCGAAGGAAAGGCCGAGGCGCTGCCATTCCCGGACGCAACGTTCGACAGCGTCCTCGCGGTGGCGGTGCTCTGCTTCGTTCGCGACGGCGAGCGGGCCGTGGCGGAAATGGCTCGCGTGCTGAAGCCAGGAGGTCGGCTCATCATCGGCGAACTCGGGCGCTGGAGCCCATGGGCCGCCTATCGGCGCATTCGCGGCTGGCTCGGCCATCCAACTTGGCGAGAGGCGACGTTCCACACGACGGGGGAGCTTTGCGAACTCCTGGGCGCCGCCGGACTCGATACGATCGAGATGCGCGGCGCCGTCTATTATCCGCCCTGCGGGGCCGCCGCGCGGTTGCTTGCTCCGTTCGACCCGTGGCTCGGGCGAAAAACGGCTCTCGGAGCGGCCTTCATCGCCGTATCGGCAACAAAGCCTATCGCAAAACAGCAAGAAGTTGCTAGCGCCGCGCCGGAGAGTGAAATGAAAACGCCGCCGATCCTTTCTCATAAGCATTACGACGCGCCGTCCGCCTTCACGCCCGAGAGCCTGTTGCGCGAGGCGCGCCGCCAGAAAGGCCTTTCCGTCGCCGCCGTTCCCCAAATCTGCGTTCTCGATCCCGATGGCGACATTGTGCGGCGCCTGCGTGTTGCGGGCTATGCCGATCACCATCCCGGCTGGGCCTGCTATCACACCGATCTTTACCTATTTCGTCATGACGGGCACGAATATGGAATTGTCGGTTGCGCCGTCGGCGCCGCTTTTGCCGTTCTGGTCGCGGAAGAGCTGTTCGCCGCCGGCTGCCGGCTCCTGATCAGCGTGACTTCGGCAGGGCAAATCCTTCCGGTGCAAGCTCCGCCGTACTTCATCGTCATCGACCGCGCGCTACGCGACGAAGGTGCAAGCTATCACTATCTGCCGCCGTCCGATTACAGCGAGGCGGATCCACGACTGGTCCAGCTCTCGCGCGAGGCGCTCACTGCGGCGGGAATCTCGGCGCAGGTCGGCGCCTCCTGGACGACCGACGCCCCCTTTCGGGAAACGGAAGCGGCGATCGACGCCGCATTGCGGACCGGAATTCTCGCGGTCGAAATGGAGGCCGCAGCGCTCTACGCTCTTGCGAAGGCGCGTGGTCGATCCGCAATCTGCTTCGCGCATGTGACCAATCAGATGGGCCGGGTCGAGGGAGACTTCGAAAAAGGAGTCATGGATGGCGCGGAGGAGTCACTGCGGGTCATTTCTCTGACCGCGAAGCGCTGGCGAGCGGAGGCGTCGTCGTGAACGTCTATGATCGCTGGGTTTTTCCGCCGCTGCTCGATCTGGTCATGCGTCAGACCCAGCTCGAGAAGTATCGTCGCGAGGTTGTGGCCGCCGCCAGCGGCCGGGTGCTCGAAATCGGGGTCGGCTCGGGACTGAATTTCCCGTTCTATAGCGAACAGGTCGAGATTGTTATCGGAATCGATCCTTCGCCCCGTTTGCTCGCGATGGCGAGCCGACGCGCCGAGGCGGCTCGCGTCCTCACCGAACTCCTACAAGCGTCTGCGACCGCGATCCCTCTCGCCGACGACACAATAGACACGATCGTGATGACCTGGACGCTTTGTTCGATTCCCGACCCGCTGACCGCGCTGCGCGAGATACGGCGGGTGCTTAAACCAGATGGCAGGCTGCTCTCTATCGAACACGGACTTTCCCCCGAGGCCGGTGTCGAGCGCTGGCAGCATCGACTCACCCCTATCTGGGGCCCCATATCAGGCGGTTGTCACTTGGATCGGACAATGGATAACCTGATACGCTCGGCCGGTTTCGAACTGACCAAGATTCGAACGGAGTACGCGCGCGGCGCCCGCACGTTCACATACATGTACGAAGGATGCGCTCGGCCCACAGCATGACGTGATCTCTCTTCAAATAATTTACATAAGCCGCAAATATGGAAACTGTCGGCGATGAGTCATCGGCGGCTCTTCGTTTGCAAGCGTGACGGGGGCAAAGAACGCGATTTCACCATATCGCACGAGCGCCTCCGCCTAGTACAAGATTTGTGAACTTCGCACCAATCTCTTAGTTCAGAACGTCGGCTTGTCTCTCGTTCCGGCCATTCGCAAGTAGGGCCAACTGAGGCTGCTAATGGGTCAAATCGAGAAGAACCCATTCTGAGCATATGTTTTGAGAGTTGTTACTCAGCGGACATTTGACGATGACGATCGCAAGGGCGTCTGATGGACGGCTCGCAGACGACGCTCACCTCTCCGACTCCGGCCCGCCCCTTTCCTTGTCTCTTCCATGCTGCGGCGGCCGGGTCTTACTGATCGCCTTGGCGAGCTCTTTCAAAAGCCGATCGCGTTTGGTTTCGAACTCGGGCATGTTCGCCACGAACTGCAACACTTGCGTCGCCAGGTCGCGGTCAGCCGCGCTCACAGAACGCTGCAACTCCTCAGCCTGTCGTCGATAGGCCTCCTTGATCGCCATCTGTCTTTCGCGCGTCTTCGCGTCCCACTGATGCGCCGAGATTTTGTTTCCACGCGCCTCCCTCACGGTCTCCTCGCGAGCGAGTCGTTCTACGCGCGGCTGCTCGCCGCGCTTTCTGATCGTGCGAACGACGCCGCGCTCGGCCCGCCTGACCTTGCCGCGTGCGCGGCGCGGCGTCGCCTCCGCCTCAACGCCGCGCAATCGCAATTCGCCGGCGAATTGCTCGCGCCATGTCGCAAGATCGGCTTTGCGCGGATTGAGGCGCTTGCCGTCGTAACCTAGGGAGCGCACGGTTAGGTGAACATGCGGATGCTTATCGTCGAGATGCTGCACGAAAACATAATCGTGTTGCCCGCCGAAGGTTTCGATCGCGAAGGCGCGGACCGCATCCTTCACGGCGACCGGGTCCGTTCCGGGTGGCATCGACAGGATGATGTTATGGGATAACGGCCCATCCTGACGCCGGCTCGCATCGAGCGCCGCGTCGTCGGCCCACTGCGCCTGGATGTCGTGCAAGCCGTGCCGCCCTTCCATGACAGCGCCGACCTCCGTTTCCGCCGCGAGTTCGCCGTTGCGGGTGATATATTCGAGATGCGATTTGAGATGGCCGATGGTCTTGGTCTTGCCGGTGATCTTGACCATGACCTCCGGCGTCTGGGCGACGATCCGCTGCAACTTGGCCCGCATGGCGGGCGTGAGCGTATGTGGATTGGTAAGATCGGGAATCTCCCACTTGGCGCGCCTCGGTTTCCGGACCGGCGTTTGCCAGACGTAGGAGATCGGCGGCAGTTCGAGGTCCCGATCTCCCTCTCCGCTCATCAACGGCCTTCCCAATAATCGGCGTTCCGCTTCAGCGCCGCGCGCAGCTCAGCGAGCGCGCTCTCGATGCACGCCGAGGCCTCCCGAACTGCGTCGGCCTCGATTTTCACCGAGGGGCCGATCAGCCGATCGAGATTGGCGGCATGGGCGATCTGATTGATGTTGCCGCCGATGCGATTCAGCTCGCGCGCCACCGCTCGCAGCGCCTGGCGCTCGTCATGCGGCTGCTGCACAGGCGAGCCGATCCGCGCCCGTACCAGCGATGCGATCCATTGCGTGCGGTTCATGCCGCGCTGCGCGGCGATGGTCGCCAGAAGATGCAGCTCGCGTTCGCTCAGTCTGATCGTTACCTTGCGCGACGCACTTGTCGGCATCGTCGCACGCGCCGCTGCTCTTCCGTCGCCGACCGCTCGCTCGACGAGACGCCGCATCATGGCGGACTTGCCCCCTTCGTTCGCCGCCATCGCCGCGAATTTTTTGGCCAGCGCGTCGTCAATATGAAATCCCAGAAACGTCATGCGTACGTTTGGTCCCTTCAGAGGGCGAGGTGTTTAAAAACGGCTGGCGGCAAGCCTATCCTGCACTCGCCCTCGAAAAACACGATGCGCTCCATCTTGAAGTTTCGGGGCTCGATTCCGATTGGTGGCCGTGGCCTCGCGGCGAGTTCTTCAACTGACTCGGATCGTTCGCGGCGGCATGAAGATCGAGACGACGGCTGCAGACCCTCTCCCCTTTCCCCCGCGCCTTTCCCACACCCTCCGGCGTCACTACGGCGCTATTTGATGAGCGCGTTCGGCCTCCGGGCGCTCCGCTTCGCTTCGTCCCTGCGGGATGGAAAAGCCGCTACCTGACGCGTGGCTCGACAAATCCTTACGGGAGAGATGCCTCCATTCGCATCTCGATAAGGGCGAGTTCGGAGAGCAACACATCGGCTTCGTCGTCACGCTCGTCCAATACGACGAGCGCAAAGTGCGACCCTCTATTCGAAACCCGCCCAAGAACTAAGCGACCGCCTCGTTGCTCATGGCGGACTCGTACGATGACCTCAGATGAAGATTTTCGTGGCGCCGCCGGAGCGAGCTCGCCCGTGCGCAGCCCTCGTGCGTCCTTTTTCGAGGCCTCCTCTACCGGCTGAGGCGCAAGATGCTCCGGGCGGAAATTCCGATCTGTCGACAAATCTGCTTTGTCGCTGTCGTTCGGCTTCGCAGATGCTTCCTCGATGAACGCTTCGGCTTGCGGGCGCGTAAAGGATTCATGCCGCGCGCAGAATTCCTCGACTCTTGCCGCGTCTCGCTTCCACAGCTGATAGAGTTCATAGACCGCCCGAAGCGGCGATGTTGAAAGCTTATCTCGGAGAACCTTCGGCATCTGCCCGACCGATGCGTGCATCGCGACGAAGCCCTTGCTCTTGGCGAGGCGTCTGGCGATATCCTTTTGCTTCTCCCCGGCTTTCAGCCGCGTTTCGATGAAGGCGGCGATCTCGGTTGCCGACAGATCGTCGCGCTGTATGTTTTCGACCATCTGATCGTATGGATCATCGCCGGCCTGCCCTGGCTGAATGATCGCCTTAATGGTCGTCAGACCTGCTATATTCGCCGCCCGAAATCGGCGCGCCCCGAAAACGATGCGATGCATGCCGTTTTCTTGCTTTTCGGTGATGCCGATCGGCTGGAGCAGGCCGCGTTCGCGGATCGAAGCGGCCAATTCTTCGAGCGCCAGCGCATCGAAATTGCGACGCGGCTGTCCAGGGTCCTCCTCGATCAGGCTCAAGGCAATCTCCAGCGGCGCGCCATTGGAGCCGATGGGCGGCTCAAGCCCCTCGAGATGGTCGAGGAGCGCCGCGACGTCGTCGAGTTTTTGGGCGTAGCTCATGTAAGCTCCATTTTCGCGGCGAGTTTGTCGAAGACGATCCGCATTTCTCGACCAGCGTCGCGGGCCGCTGTCTTCGGTAGGCTCCAGACGGGTTTCTTTTCCGCCAGAGCCTCGCCGATCGACGAGCGCTGCGGGATCACGCCGTCGAAGAGATATTTCGTGCCGAACTTCTGGACGAGGTTTTTCAGATTGTCGCGCTGGCGCGGCGAGGTCGTCTGCAGGCGGTTTGGTATCAAGCCGAGAAAGTTGAGCCCAGGATTGTACTTCTGCCTGACGCCGACGATATGTTTCAAAAGCGTCTCGATGCCGTCGATCGCGTAATCATCGAGGTCGATCGGCGCCAACACGAAATGGCCGGCGATCAACGCGGCGAGATTGCGCACGCCGAAGGTCGGCGGCGTGTCGATCACCGCGACATCATAGGCGCGCGAGGCATCCTCGAGATTCGAACGAAACTGCTGAATGAGCTTTCCGTCTACCGTGAGAATTCCGCGCAAGGCCGGAGTGGCGGGCGCGACGCGGATGCCGGGCGCGGACAGCGGCGGAAGGGCGACGGGGCGGCTAAAGAACGTCGCGGCCTCAGGCTCGCCAATCTGAGCCGAGAGCGTCGTCGTGCCATTGCTCTGCGGGTCCAGATCGAGAAAGAGCACGCGTTTGCGATGCTCGGCAAAATACCAGGCGAGGTGGACGGCGATCGTGCTCTTGCCAACGCCGCCCTTCTCGTTGTTCACGACGATCACTTTCACGAGACGGCTCCAGTCGAAGCAATGGACGCATAATGAGTCCTTCTTCGGTTCGAGACATTTGATGTTTCGACGAATCAGTCGGCGGGACGTTTCAACGCAAGAAGCAAATTCAACTGGTCTTGCGCGACTGTGAGATTTCACAGGGGTAGAATCAGGTTTGCACGACAAACTTCGAGAGGAAGCGATCGTCGGCTGCGCGAGACGGATCGCTGAGCCGTAATTTGGGACAGGTCTCGCCTCGAAAGTTTGCCAGACAAACTTCCGCACATGCTTCAAAGAGGATGAGCAAAAGCGCGCGGCGCGCCAGGGCGCGACCTATCGCACTCCATGGGAGTCGCGACACGCGTCGGCGAGATGTCGCAAGCGGAGGAGCAACGCTTCGCGCGTGCCCCCGAAGTTTGCCAGACAAACTTCGGGGCAGCCGTCACTTGAAAAAAGGCAAGCGTACGCGTCGCTGCCCGCGACGTTTTGAAGGGCGGGGCGGCGCGCGGCCGCCCCGTTCTCCGCGTCACTTGCGCTTGGCGGCTTTCTTCTGCGTCTCGGGCGCCGCGTCGGCCTCGTCCTTGTCGGACTTGTCCGCCTTGGCGGAAGCGACGATCGAGAAATCGTCGCAGTTGAGGTCGACCGTGTAGACCTTCTCGCCGTCCTTCTCGAAGCTGCTCTGCTTCAGTGTGCCGCGCGCCACAACCAGATCGCCGGGCTTCGCATAGTCGCGGACATATTTGCGGGCGCTCTCGCTCCAGATCGTGATCTCGTTCCAGTAGGGCCTGTCCTGTATCTCGCCGTTGCGGTCCTTGAAGGCGTAGTTGGCGCAGATCGAAACGCGCGTCGTCTGCCCGACTTCACGAACCTTGCCGATGCGGCCGAGGATCTGGAATTCCGCGAAAGTCTTCATCTTGCTCTCCATCGTTGGGGCGGCTGCCCCGGTTGCGATGGCTGGCCGTGATGGCCGCAAGGGCGACGCCATAACCGTGCCCCGGAACGGCGCGAGGCCGAAACGATGTGGAGGACCAGAAGGCCGCGATAATTTTGTCTTGCGCGAGGAATTGGCGCGGCACGCGCCAAGGGGAAAATTGTCGTGGCCGCAGGGTTTTGGGCGGCGACTGCGGCCATAGGACGAAACGCCATGCAACCGGAGGCGAGCGCACGTAAACGGAGAGCGATGTAGAAAATACGCGGCGAATTCTGATTATCGGAACGTCAGGCTTCGTGAAGCCAGCGAGCCAGCGCCTCGATCTCAGCGCTGCTACCGTCCCGAAACCGCTCGGCGAAGAATAGCAGCGCCTGCGGGAACGAAATCCGTTGGGACGGCGCCGATCGCAGACCAAGTCGCGCGCGCCAAACCGCCTGGTCGCGATGGCGCGGCGCTGGTGAGGAGCCAGAAGCCGGATCGGCGAGGCGATCGCACGCTCGACCGGAGGCGACGCTCGCCCGAAGCGACACCGCCTGAACGAACGCATGGGCCAGGCCGGCGTACGTCGCGGGAAAACAGTGGGAGCGCCAAGAGGACGGGACGGCGCCAACGCCCCGGCCGGCGCGCCGCCGACGAGCCCATGCGAGCGGCCGCGCCTTGCATGGATGGGTTCGGGCGCAATATATTTCCATCGGTCGGAGAACCATTATGCCGGCGATGCTGTTGTCGAAATCGGACGCCGCGTTCGTGGCGGGGCTCGACGCCACGGTCGTGGACCGCGCGATCGATCGGCTCCGCATCGGACGGCCGTTCGTGCAACGCCGCCGACGCGCGCCTCTCCTGACGCCGAAAGGCGCCTTCCTTATCGCCGCCGATCATCGATCGCGCGCGATGTCGCCGCGCCGGCGCGCCAGGAGCTGCGCAAGCGTCTCGCCACGCTCTTGAAGGAGAAGCCGATCGAATCCGTGAAGGAGCTCGCAGTTCCCTCCTCCGCATTGCCGATGACAATCGACTTCAAGCCCGTGTCGGACAGCGTGGCCAAACGTCTCTCCGCGCTCGAAGCGGCGCTCGCCTTGATCGTCGAAGACGACGAGATTCAGGCCGGGGCCGCGACCTTTCGCGGCACGAGAATTCTCGTGCGGCCGATCGCCGAGGCGCTGCGGCGTGGCGTCCCGGCCGACGACCTCATGGAGGATTACGGGCTCTCGCAAGAGCGGATCGCGGCGGCGCGCGTCTATGCGAACGCGCGGCCTCTGCGGGGTCGGCCGTCGACTTTGGTCCCGAGGTAATATTGCGGCGGCGCGCGCGTCCGCTCGCACCTTCGGCCGGACTCCAGCTTCCGGGGAGAGACTTACCGGGCTTGATCGCCGCATTTTTTGCGGCGAAAACACTTGCGAGCGCGGCGAATGGGCCCTATAATCACCGCACGCGACGCGGTTATTATGACATACGTTCATGAAACTAAAGACTGGCCCGCCTTCAGATGGAGTCAAGAGCGCTTGGCGGATCGCCTCGCGTCTGTCCGCCACCGGCAGGGACGCCTTATCGGGCGCATGGAGGGGCTCGGCTTTCAGCTGCGGGCCGAAGCGGTCCTTCAGACTCTCACTGAAGAAGTCCTGAAATCCAGCGAGATCGAAGGAGAGCTGCTCGACAAGGAACAGGTGCGCTCCTCCATTGCTCGTCGCCTCGGCATGGACATTGCTGGACTCGTCCCTGCCGATCGCCACGTGGAAGGCGTCGTCGAGATGATGCTCGACGCGACCCAGAATTATACGGCGCCGGTGACGAAAGAGCGGCTGTTCGCCTGGCATGCCGCGCTGTTTCCGACCGGCCGCAGCGGAATGCGCAAGATCGTCGTCGGCGCATGGCGCACCAAGGCGTCAGGTCCAATGCAGGTCGTCTCTGGACCGACGGGGCGCGAACACGTGCATTTCGAAGCGCCGGACGCAGTCAGGGTCGAGGAAGAGATGCGGGCTTTCCTCGGTTGGTTCGAGGCCGACCTGTCGATCGACCCCGTAATCACAGCCGGTGTCGCGCACTTGTGGTTCGTCACGATCCATCCGTTCGAGGACGGCAATGGCCGCATTGCGCGCGCGGTCGCCGACCTCGCACTCACGCGTTCGGAGGGCAACCCGCAACGCTTCTACAGCATGTCGGCGCAAATCCGCCAGGAGCGGAACGCCTATTACGAAATCCTGGAAACAACCCAGAGAGGCGACCTCGACGTCACCGCTTGGCTCGAATGGTTCCTCGACTGCCTGAACCGAGCTTTCGAAAGCGCTGAGACGATCTTGGCTTCCGTTTTGCGAAAAGCGCGCTTTTGGGACGCTCACGCCGGGGAAAGGCTCAACGACCGGCAACGAACGATCATCAATCGGCTGTTGAATGGATTCGAGGGCAAGCTCACATCTTCGAAATGGGCGAAGCTCGCCAAATGCTCACAGGATACCGCGCTGCGCGACATCGACGACCTCCTCGAGCGCGACATTCTGATCAAGGATGCCGCTGGCGGCCGCAGCACGTGCTACTCGATGCGCCAGGTCTGAAGAACATCGGCGAAAGCGCGGGGCCGGGCTTGGCGCACGCATCCCTGCGCCGGAAAGCCGCCGTCTCGACGAGGCAAGCGGCAACCTTCAAGAGCTTGAGCTGCAGCGTCGCGAACTATGCCTTCGCCAGACTGCGCATGTTTCAACCCCGTGTCCGGCAATCGATCATTTCACGGTCCATCGCCAATTTGTCCGGAAACTATGTCTGACAATGGCAACTCGGGCAGGATGATTGCCGGACAAGAAAGCGGACATGTCCGGGAAAATCGCGATGGCGCCGCCCCGGCCGCGTAAACGCCGTTGCGGATGGTCTGCATATGCTGATCGTTCACGATCCTGCCAATCGCGGCGAGCTTCACGTCCAGTTCCTAAAGGCCGAGGCAGTCGCAGTTCGGCGTGCGCAGGCGTGAGGCGAGCAGCTCGCGCCAAAAAAGAAGGACAGCCCATGAGCAGGCCGCTGCATGAGTTGGAGCGAGGAAAGAGGAAAAATGTACCGACGCTACCGCCGCCTCATGACTGAGGTCGCCGTCGGCATTGGCGGTTGACGCCCAGAGGGTTCAACGGCTGGCGGCCGCGTATCGAAGAGAGCGTCAATGACCGCGCATTCAGGCACCCGGTCCCCGCTGCACTGAGCCGCCATTTCCGCCATCACCCTTTCGAGCCGCTTCAAATCCGCGATCTTACGCTGAATCTCCGCCAGGTGATCCAGCGTCAGCTCACGAACTTGCGCGCAGGTGTAAGCGTGTCCATCCACGAGGCGAAGCAGGCCGCGAATTTCATCGAGGCTGAACCCAAGTTGCCGGCTGCGTCGCACGAAGCTCAAGCGCTTGAGGTGGTCGGCGTCGTAAACGCGGTAGCCACTTGCGCTGCGATCAGGCGCCGGCATGACGCGGATCTTCTCGTAATAGCGGATCGTCTCGATGTTGACGCCGCTCTGCTTCGACAATTCGCCAATCGAGAGCCCATTTTTTTGCTTCATATCCGGCCTCTTGACGCTCGTGAAAAATCCTCTTGACCCTGTAGCAGCTACAGGCCCTATGGTCTGATTACTCCGGCCGAACGGCGCTGGCAAGCAACACGATGGGGGCAGCGGCAATGTGTGACGGCGAAGGTCTTGGTCTCATCCAGATGGCGATGACGCCGATGGGGCTCGCGGCGACGGCAGGCATTGCCGCCCTGTTTTTCCTTTTCATACGTTGGGTTCGCGCCTGAGGTTGGCGCGAGCCAAACCCGAAGGGGCTTCCGGAACGAAACGAGGAAAACCTCCATGTCCGAACAGATCATGTCCGAGACAGCATCCGACCGATCAGCATCCGGCCAACGGGCGGCAGATCGAGCGTCCGGCCGCAAGGCGCTGGCCGCCGGCGGCGTCGCCGCCATCCTGGCGTCGGCCTGCTGCCTTGGGCCGCTGGTGCTGGTGAGCCTCGGATTCAGCGGCGCCTGGCTCGGCAATTTTAAAGTGTTCGAGCCATTTCGGCCGCTGTTCCTTAGCGCGGCGTTCGTCGCGCTGTTCTTCGCCTGGCGTCGAATCTATCGCCCCGCCGCAGCCTGCAAACCAGGAGAGGCCTGCGCCGCGCCGCGGGTGAGGTCGGCCTACAAAATGATCTTCTGGGGCATCGCGGCGCTGATCGGAGGGTCGACCGTCTTCCCCTATGTGCTTCCGCTGTTCTACTGAAAGAGGACCCCGAACATGAAAAAGCTCACCGCAGTCATCGCTATGGCCGCCGTTTTCAGCATGTCGGCCTTTGCCGCAACGAAGACGGTCACTTTGTCAGTGGCTAGCATGACCTGCGCCGCCTGCCCGATCACGGTCAAGAAGGCGTTGATCAAGGTCGAGGGCGTGGAATCAGCCGAAGTGAGTTACGAGAAGAAGGAAGCCGTCGTAACCTACGACGACGCGAAAACAAACGTCGAAGCGCTCACCAAGGCGACCGAAGGGGCCGGTTATCCTTCCGAACTGAAGAAGTGAGCCATGGACGAAACACCTTCGATCAAGACAGCGCTCGAACATTCGTTTGGCGCCGCGATGGGCCACGCCATGCCGCTTCTCGCGCGCCTGCGCCATGTCCTCGGGCAACGAATCGTTTCTGAGGAATCCCCCGCCTCATCCGATCGAAGGCGCGAAGGGAATAGTGTGGTCTTGCAGATCACCGGCATGACCTGCGGCAGCTGCGCGAGTCATGTCGAAAAGGTCTTGCTCAAAGCCCCCGGCGTGCATGAGGCGAACGTGTCCTACGCCGAAGGGACGGCGCGAGTCAGCGGCGACGGGGCGCTCGACCCCGCGGCGCTTTCCGCCGCTGTGCAGGCCGCAGGCTATCAAGCAGTTGTCGCAAAACGCGCCCGCGGCGTCAGCCCTCCAGAGAGTGGGCCCGGTAAAATACTCAATCGCGAAGCCAAGCAAGAGCGCCGGGGCGCGCCGTTGCGTGTGGCGATCATCGGCAGCGGCGGAGCAGCGATGGCGGCCGCGTTGCGCGCTGCCGAAGACGGCGCGCGGGTCACGCTGATCGAGCGTGGGATGATCGGGGGGACATGCGTCAATGTCGGCTGCGTGCCCTCCAAAATCATGATCCGCGCCGCTCATATCGCGCATCTGCGCCGGCAGAGCCCCTTCGACGAGGGCCTTGGGGCGAGCGAGCCAACAATTGACCGCGGAAAACTGCTCGCCCAACAACAGGCGCTCGTCGATGAGCTGCGGCACGCTAAATACGAGGGCATTCTTGAAGGCAATACCGCCATCGCCGTGCTGCGTGGCGAAGCCAGGTTCCAAGACGGTCGCAGCCTGATCGTCCGGCTGAACGAAGGCGGCGAAAGCGAAATCAGTTTCGACCGCTGCCTCATCGCCACGGGCGCGAGCCCGGCCGTCCCGCCCATTCCCGGACTGAAAGAGACGCCCTACTGGACCTCGACCGAGGCGCTGGCGAGCGACACAATCCCTGCGCGCCTAGCGGTGATCGGCTCGTCGGTGGTGGCCGTCGAACTGGCGCAAGCCTTTGCGAGGCTTGGCGGCAAGGTGACGATCCTCGCGCGCAGCACGCTGTTCTTCCGCGAAGACCCGGCGATCGGCGAGGCGGTCACGGCCGCTTTCCGGGCGGAGGGCGTCGAAGTGCTGGAGCACACGCGAGCGAGCAACGTGGCGTTCGCTGACGGTGAATTCGTGCTTACGACCGGTGACGGCGAATTGCGCGCCGACAAGCTGCTGATCGCCACAGGCCGCGCGCCGAACACGTGCGGCCTGGCGCTGGAAGCCGCCGGCGTCGCCGTCAACCCACAGGGCGCAATCATCGTCGACACGCGCATGCGCACCAGCGCGCCCCATATTTACGCCGCCGGCGACTGCACCAACCAGCCACAATTCGTTTATGTGGCGGCGGCGGCCGGCACCCGCGCGGCCATTAATATGAGCGGCGGCGACGCCACCCTTGATCTGACCGCCGTGCCGGCCGTGGTGTTCACCGATCCGCAGGTCGCCACCGTAGGCTACAGCGAGGCGGAAGCGCACCATGAGGGCATCGAGACCGACAGCCGCACACTGACGCTCGACAATGTGCCGCGCGCCTTAGCGAATTTCGACACGCGAGGCTTCATCAAGCTTGTCGCCGAGGCAGGCTCGGGCCGGCTCATTGGCGTGCAAGCCGTGGCGCCGGACGCGGGCGAAGTCATCCAGGCGGCGGTGATCGCCATTCATGCACGGATGAGTGTACACGACCTCGCCAATCAGCTCTTCCCTTACCTGACGATGGTCGAGGGGCTGAAGCTCGCCGCGCAGACGTTCAGTAAGGACGTGAAGCAACTGTCCTGCTGCGCGGGGTAAGCGATGAAAGAGCGCTTGACGCCCTGTTGCAATGGCGATCCTGCCGACTGGCGTCCGCTGAACGCGAGGCAGCGCCGAGCCAGGCTGATCGTCGGTGTCGCCCTGCTGTCGCTGGCTCTGGCTCTCCCCTGGTCAGCCGTCAGCTGGATCGCGCTGGCCGTCATCGCAGGCTGGCTTGGCGCGACCCACATCCTCGCGGCGGCGATGGCCTATCCCGGTTGCCCGGAACTCGGGGCGGCGCCCAGTCTTCTGCTCGGCCGCTGCGTGAGGATCGGCTGCTCTCCATGGCGGTGGTTGGACGCGAGATTTCGCCTGGCAGCGTAATGAGCGCCGCCGCAAGTGTTCGACGCCTTGATGCTACCCGCTTTAATCGGTCAAGCGGCTTGGCCAAGGTCTCCCTCGCGAGACTTGGCGGGCGCGCTATATGCTGGGGGGATCGTCATCAAACTCGCCAGGGAGTTCCAGGCTCAGAGATGGCTGAGACGGCAGAGGCTCAACCAAACCGCCGTGACATACTTTACGTCGCCACAGGCGCAGCCGCCGCCGCGGGCATGGCCGGAGCCGTCTGGCCGCTCATTGCGCAAATAAGTCCCGACGCCTCGACGCTGGCGTTGTCTTCCGTAGAGGTCGATATCTCCGGCATTGCTGAGGGGCAAATCGTCACGGTGAAATGGCGCGGCAGGCCGGTCTTCGTGCGTCATCGCACGAGGCAGGAGATCGAGGCGGCGCAAAATACGCCGCTCTCGGACCTTAGCGATCCCCAGCCCGACTCCGCGCGCGTAAAAAAGCCAGAATGGCTCATCGTCGTCGGCGTCTGCACGCATCTCGGCTGCATACCTATCGGTTACGAGGGCGAATATGGCGGATGGCTCTGCCCCTGCCATGGCTCCGTCTTCGACACATCCGGGCGAATTCGCGCCGGCCCCGCGCCAACCAATCTCGAAGTGCCCAAGTACTCCTTCATCGGCGCCACCCGAGTCAAGATCGGCTGAGAGCGGGTGTCCGATCGCTCCTCACGTCTCAGTCAATTCTCGTCAGCGGAGGCTCCGAACAGTGCGCGCTTGCGACACAAAATCGCACTGCTTGAAGCGGGATGCGGCGCGAACTATGTCTGTTTTCTCTTCGAGCGAGGAGACCATGCTTCGTTGGGCTCGACCGCTGATTGTGTACGCGGCGGCGCAATAATCGGCCATTGAGCGGCGCATATTGCGGCCGCGTGGCGGCGTAAAACCCGGCCAGTTTTAGGCTGACTTCCCGAACATTGATTCGGGAGGGCGGCCGGGGATGTTTGCGGTGGAGATTTATGCGGCGGTTCGACGCTTTGTTTTCATTGAGGGCAATAGCCGGCGTGAAGCGGCGCGCGTGTTTGGACTGAGCCGGGACACGATCGCGAAGATGTGCCGCTATTCGGCGCCGCCGGGTTACGTGCGCACAAAGGCGCCGAAGCGGCCGAAGCTCGGGCCGCTGCTCCCGGTGATTGACGCGATCCTGGAGACGGACAAGACGGCGCCGCCGAAGCAGCGGCATACGGCGAAGCGGATTTTCGAACGGCTGCGGGATGAGCACGGCTTTGCCGGCGGCTACACAGTGGTGAAGGATTATGTGCGGCTGGCGCGCACGCGCTCGCGCGAGGTCTTCGTGCCGCTCGCTCATCCGCCGGGTCACGCGCAGGTGGATTTTGGCGAATGCGTCGGCGTCATCGGCGGCGTGCGGATGAAGCTGCATGTGTTCTGCTTCGACCTGCCGCAGTCGGACGCCTGCTTCATCAAGGCCTATGCGGCAGAGACGACGGAAGCTTTTCTCGACGGCCATGTGTCGGCCTTCGCGTTCTTTGGCGGCGTTCCGCTGTCGATCCTCTATGACAATCTCAAGATCGCGGTGGCGAAGATTCTCGGCGACGGCAAACGCCGGCGCACGCAAGCTTTTACCGAACTCGTCAGCCATTTTTTGTTCGACGATCGCTTTGGTCGCCCGGGCAAGGGCAACGACAAGGGGAAAGTAGAAGGACTGGTAAAATATTCGCGGGCCAATTTTCTGACGCCCGTTCCGCATGCGCCGTCCATCGAAGCGCTCAACGCCAGGCTCGCGGAGCGCTGCCGCGCTCGCCAGAACGAGCGCGCCGGCCGGCATGAGCAGACGATCGGCGAGAGGCTCGTCGCCGACATGGCCGCCTTTCGAGAACTTCCCGCCACGCCGTTCGAGGCTTGCCACAAGGTCGCGACAAAGGTCTCGTCCCTGTCGCTCGTCCGCTATCGCACGAACGATTATTCGGTTCCCACAAAGTATGGCTTTCGCGACGTGCTGGCGAAAGGCTTCGTCGACGAGGTCGCCATTTTCTGCGACGGCGCCCTGATCGCCCGTCATGCGCGCAGCTACGCCCGCGACGATTTTATTTTTGAGCCGCGTCATTATCTGGCGCTGCTCGAACAAAAGCCCGGCGCGCTCGATCAGGCGGCGCCCTTGCAGGGCTGGACGCTGCCGGAGACGCTCGCGCATCTGCGCCGACTTCTGGAAACGCGCATGGGCAAGCGCGGCAAACGCGAGTTCATTCAGGTGCTGCGGCTGACGGAAGTGTTTCCCGAAGCCGTCGTCATAGGCGCGGCGCTCGACGCCATAAGGCTGGGCGCCATCGGTTTCGACGCAGTCAAACAACTCGTCATCGCAAGAACTGAGAACAGGCCCGCGCGTCTCGATCTTTCCGCCTATCCCTACCTGCCGTCACTGAACGTCAAGACGACATCGCCCGCCGATTATCTCGCGCTCGTTTCCAGGGAGGCGGCATGACCACGTCCGCCTCTGCCGATATCCCTGCGCCGCCGCGGGTTTTGCTCGGCCATCATCTGCGGCAGCTCAAATTGCCGACGATCCTGCGGGAATACGAGAAGGTCGCCGCCGAGGCGGCGCGCGAAGGTCAGGATCACGTCCGATACCTTCTACGCCTCGTCGAACT
>NZ_JADNQZ010000040.1 GCF_015709515.1 Methylocystis sp. H62 | reverse complement strand
TCGAGCGCGCGGCCCGCCTCTTGTCCTGTCGAACGCAGTATCGATGCCGCGCACTCTTCAGCGATCCGCTTGTCAAGATTGGCGAATCTGGAAAGCCTTCTCTGGATCGCAGCAGAAAAATTGTTGGCGCGGTCTACGGCTTCCTGGATGCGGTCTCTCGTCGCCTTGGTTATATCCCGCTCACGCTGCGCCAGTTGCAGCGCCGAACGCGCTTTAGCGCGCGATACATTCACTTCGTGATCGAGAGATTGATCTTCGGCGGCCGCGAATTGCCGATTTAAGACAATTACGCCGAACTCTTCCGGACGGCGCCCACGAAGGGATTCATCCGAGTCAAAGCATGTATTGAGCGTGACCGCATTGATGGCTTCCATCAATGTCCCTCCAAGAGAAATCGCCACCGCGCCCTGGCCAAATTATGTGCATCGCGCTTAATAGTTAGGTGCACTGCAGCAACCGCTATCTGTCAACGTCTCATTCCGAAATTCGTTGCATCGCGCTCGCAATTTTTTTTGAATTTTGCCTCGCAAACCGAGCAAATGTGATAATTTTTTTGAGTTGTCGGCGATTTTCCTTGATGTAGAAATTTGACAAAGCGAAATCGCGATTCCGTGATCAGATCGGTCGGCGTCAACCTAGTACGCGCTGAGAGGCGATCCATTCCTGAAGCGTGCCTTCAAGAGAAAGCGCAACAGCCGCCGACCATCGCACGGGCTGGCTCCCAATCGCCGTGACGCCCGGAACATTTTTTGCTTGGTTGACCGGGCAAGTTTTCTCTGATGTCATCGCCACGCGGGGGATGTCAAGATGAGCGCGCCGGAGCGCATCCACACCTACTCCGGAGTCGTCTATGACAGCGCGCGCTGGAACAGCTTCATGCTACGCGCGGGCGACATCATCGTCTGCACACCGCCCAAGTGTGGCACGACCTGGACGCAGATGCTATGCGCGCTCCTCGTGCATCAGAACGCGACGCTGCCGCAGCCGCTGACGCGCCTTTCACGCTGGCTCGACCGCCTGGCGCAGCCGATCGAGGAGGTCGTGGCCGACCTTGACGCGCAGCCTTTCCGCCGCGTCATCAAGACCCACACGCCGCTCGACGGCCTGCCTTTCGATGCGCGCGTATCCTACGTCGTCTGCGGCCGCGATCCGCGCGACGCGTTCCTGTCGATGATGGACCATCTCGACAATTTTTCCGTCGAGACCGTTGCGGAGATCATGGGTCGGCTGGGCGTCCCGGGCGAGAGCCTGCCGTTCCCAAAGGATCCCAACGTGTTGTTCCCCGTCTGGATGACGACGCCCGAGATGCCCTGGATGGAGGATGGTTTTCCGTGGGGCTCGGTGTTCTACTATATGCGCAGCTTCTGGAAGTTCCGCAGGTTGGGTAATATCGCCTTCCTGCACTACGCTGATTTGAGCGACGATCTCGACGCCGAGATGCGTCGGCTGAGCGCTTTCCTCGGAATCTCCATCGACGAGGTGAAATGGCCGTCCCTCGTCGCCGCCGGCCGCTTCGAGTCCATGAAGGCGATCGGCGACGAGGCCGCGCCGGGCGCGCATCTGGGCGAATGGCGCGACGCCAACGCGTTTTTCAGGATGGCGCGCCGCGGGCAATGGCGCGACGCGCTCTCGGCCGAGAACCAGGCCCTCTACGAAAAGCTCTCCGCCGAACGTCTGGAGCCCCGACTGAAGGCGTGGCTCGAGGGCGGCGGCCGTGCCGCCGACGCGAAGGGGGGGAGGCGCTTTAAACACCAACGACAGTCCAGTAGGACAGATGCTGCGAGAAGCGACCACGTATGGCGAAAGCATAGTGCTCAGCAGGGTTGAGACCTTTCCTGCCACTCAGTGACCTTGATCCAATCCCTTTGAATGTGAGACTATCTCGATGTCGAGACATTCCGATTCAACAAACAACGCACGTCGTCGAAGGCAATACACATGAGGGCACTAAAAGTCGGGATCGTTGCCGCTCTTCTTGCTTCGCCAGCTTACGCCGACCGAAAAAGGGCGAACGCATGTGCAGCGGATCTTTCACCTGACTCCAAAGCTATCTACGCGGCAGCAGTCGGGAAAATGCGGCGGGGAGCTGACAATGAGGCGGTGGTCACGGCAATCACCCTAAGTAGGGTAAGCTCCGGCAGATTAAGCCCTCTAACTGCAAGGAAGACCGCCGAGGCTGCTGGCGATTGCCTAAAGAAACTGGCGGATTGAAATTAATCCATAGGCTGAGTTGCCTGAACGCTCGGCAAGCGTGTCAGAAATGCGAGCTGGCTGCATAAGCGCCGAGATCGCTGCCGTGATAGGCGCAGCGTAGCCGTGCATCAAACCCGGGCCGCGGCCCGACGCCCCGTGACCTTGGCGCTCACACGAACGTCATCCTTGCCGTGCAGGTGTGAGAATTCGTGTCACGACACATCAGAAATGGGTCTGCGTCACTTTACGTGCACATAGCCGTTTCGAATGGAAGCATTCGCGCGCGCAGCAGCTCAATGCCTGCGCGGCCATACATGGCGCGCTTAAGTGTCAGGCGATTGATTTGTCCCTCGGCCTGGCCGCTGCTCCAATGTTCTACGATGGCGTTCCTGACGGCGTCGAGATCTCGGCTCAATGTTCGCGCAAACTGCTGCATTGAACGCACACCGGAATGCTTTGCGTCATGAAGCCAATTGTTGAGCTTGTCCGGATCATCCCCGCGCAGAATGCTGCGAAAGCGCATCGCGAGTTGGCGCAGGATGACGAAGCTGGGGGAGGCCTGCTTCAAAACGACGACCTTAGCGTTCTCGGCGGGCGTGAGTCGCCGCGTCGGCTTCATGCAGAGAGAAGCGGCAATGACCCGGAGAGATTTGCCAGCCGGTCGCTGGATCGACTGCCGGGATCTCAATGAACTTTCTATACTGCTGTTCTGACTGCTTCTTTTCCCTGCTGCCGGCGCGCCATGTCGACAAAAGGCGCTCCAGATTTGAGAAGCTTCCCGTGTAGCCCCGATGTCGAAGGTCATGAAACAAACGCCGGCCTACCCGATCGCCCTCGGCCCATCGGCGGGAAAGGAACTCTTGGAAATACAGCGGGGAAGTCGGCTTCAACGCCAAGCGCCGACGGTGTAGCGGGAAACCTGTCTTGATCCATTTCGCGACGGTCCTGTGGTCGACGCCGATCTGCGCAGCGATGTCGACAAAAGTCTTGCCCGAGGCACGCAGCGAACTGACCCGGTCAAATAAAGCTTGACGCGCGTGGCCGCATTCGCCGCGCCGCGCCGCGTGACGATCTCCGGTGGTCGGCGGGAGTTGGGGACGCCCGGCAAAACGACTGATGCGGGTCATGTGTCGCTCAATGCTTTCGCGCAAGTTCTGCAACAAATGAAAGCGATCAGCGACTTGTCGAGCTTGCGGCGCTCCCTGCCGAACGCCCTGTGCGTAAAGACCGCAGCGGTCGCGGCTGACGACTTCGATTTCAGGATGGCGCTTGACCCAATCCGCAGTCTCTTTGGCGGAGCGGGTTTCCAGCACATCTGCAACGATCCGACGTTCAAGATCGACAATGATCGTTCCGTAGTTAAAACCTTTGCGCCAACTCCAATCATCAATCGCGATGGCGCGCAGAGGAGCGCCATCGCGACGTTCGGATGCATGACGTTTGAGCTGCCGCAGAATCGCATTGTCGCTGATTGGCATCGCCAAGCGCGCCAGCAATTTTTCGCTTGTCCTGCCGCCAGCGGCGTGGCCGAACAATCTCACGAGGTCGGTAACACGCTGCGTTTTTCGCGCAAAGGGAAAAGCCGTCGTCAGTCTTTCGACGAAAGTCTTTCGCGCGCACCCGTCGTCCAAACACCGCCAACGTCCCAGGCGCAACTCGAGAACGACAGGGACGCCCTGGATTGGAAGATCCTGCAAGCGCCGGAGGTGCCAACTATGACGCGATGCTGACGCTCCTCCGCACTCGGGGCATGACCGCGCCCCGGCTCCGTCCGCCGATTCGATCCACCGGTTCTCTCGAAATACAACGCCGCGCACGACAACTCCGGGCCCAAAGGCTAAATTCGCTTTCTTCGTCATGCGCTATTGAGGCGCCAAGTTCCGCTTTGGCAACGCAAAGCACTTAAAGTGACGCAGACCCCTCTAATGCGAGAAAGGCGGCGGCGAATAGCTCTCTGCGCGAACGCCATGATGCGAAATTGTTCGCCGCGACGAAGGCTGCGGACGCGAACATCACCGCGATGACGTGTGACGATTCGCTCGAAACTCGTCCACGGCACGAAGTCCATGACTTGCGAAAACAGCGTCCGGCCATAGTTCACGGCAGGGCTCCCCGATCAGGAAAATAGGGAAAACTAGCGCAAAATCACCGAGGCCAGTTCAAATCGACACCAAACCAAATCAGGCCTAACGTATTAGCCATGAAGGCTTATTCCAGCTGCGTCGTTCGCTTAACCGGACAGTAGTGAAGAAAATAGGCGTCCGACCCAACTTCAGCGAAGCAGCTTGTCGAGCGCCCAATTCGAACGCTCTGCCGCCGAGAGCGACTGGTAGCTAGCGAATGCAAATCTGGAAGAGAGGCAATGATGAGCATCCTTGAAGTCTGCCGCGTTTGTGAAGCTTCTTCGATTTCTGACACCGGCATTGAAACGGCTCTGGCGCCGGCGAATGTTAGGTCGTTGGGAAACGCCCAGTTTCGGGTGTGGCGCTGTCCGTCGTGCCGCTCAATCCACGCTGGCGATCAAGTAGACCTTGAGAGTGCATATCGAGCCTATCCCTTTCACAAAATGAAGCTCGATTGGGTGCTAAGTCTGGCCTATCGCCGACTGACCCAGCGGCTCTCCCAAGCGGGTCTGAAGCAAGGGCAAACTGTGCTCGATTTTGGCTGCGGCGGGGGCTCGCTCACACAATATCTTCGAGAGAAGGGTTACCGCGCGGTCGGCTATGACGCATACTCGCCGCGCTTTAGCGATCCAGCGCCGCTCGAGGAACGCTACGATTTAGTAATCTCTCAGGACGTGATTGAACACGTCGAAGATCCCATTACCACGATTGCGCGCTTGGAGGCTCTGTGTCGTCCCGGCGGTCTGGTCGCTATCGGCACGCCAAACGCCGCCGCGATCGATCTCGATGAAGCGGAAAAATATGTTCATTCCCTGCATCAACCGTATCATCGCCATATACTCGCTCTGCCGGCGCTTCAGGAAGCAGGTCGAAACATCGGCCTGAAGATCGAGCGCACCTATCTGACCGGATACATGAATATGCCTATGCTTTCTTTGAAATTTTTGCATTACTACATGGGATGTTTCGATGGGACGCTCGATGTGCTTTTTGAGCGGCCGCTGAATAGCGCGCGATTGTGGTTGAACCCACTCACAGGATTTTATTTGTTTTTCGGGTATTGGCTTGGCGACGAGACGGAGGTCTTCGTTATTTTCCGTAAGCCGTAGAGGCGGGCGCGCTGCGAAATCTCTAAAGAGCAATGCGATTGTGCGAGTTGGAACGAAGCTTGCGCCAAACTCGTTGAACCGAAATCTGGACCAGCAAACTTTGGGATTGGCGATAAGGGGAGCTGAAAATGGCAGACGCACCCGTCGATAGAGCAGAGCAAAATGAGCTTTTTGCGGAGATTGCGGGACGCGCGTTATGCGAGCCGGAATTCGGGGAAGCATTGCTCAAGGATCCGGATGCCATACTGGGACAAGCCGGCTTCCACGCGAATTGGCGCAAGCGGCTGATCGAGGGGCTTTCCTCGCCGAACGCTGAGTCGTTGACGGTGGCCGATCTTTTTGGCGCGGACTCAAAAATTGCGCCACGCGTCCGTCGGTTTCGATCGCTGCATTGTTGGCAGGCGAGGGCCGATCGTACGCGCGGGCGCTTCGTACGCCAGCAACCATGGCGCCTAGCCGTCGATCCGCGGCGCCAAGGCAAATTAGGCGGGAGCGAACACAAAGACCACGACGAATGCTAGTTCGCTCGGCGGGCCACCAGCAGCAGTCCAGTGCCTTCGTCCTCGCGCGACGGAAGACCCAGCGCTAGCCGGGCGGCCAGGCCGCCGAGCAGGCCGACTGCGGCCGAGGCATGCCAAGACCACGCTTCGCGATAGTACGGGCCGTCGCATTTGATCGGACTGCACCGGCTGATCCAGTAAAGCAGCGCGTCGTCTTCGCCCCAAGGAACCCTTTCGATGCTTTCGACAATCGCGCCGGCGCGTTTCGTCATTTCCTCCAGCGCGCCAATTGTCCACCAGCTGAGGTGATGTGGCGGGGCGTTCATCAGAAAATTCGGTATCCGAGTTAAGGCCGACGGAACATGCGGCACGCCGATGAAGACCAGACCGCCTGGTTTGGCGGCGCGCAGCATTTCGCCGAATAGCGACGCAGGCGCGCTGATATGTTCGAGAACCTGAAATGCGCAGACGGCGTCATAGGTTGCGGCGTTGACGACGAGATGTTCGCCGAGAGTCTCATTGTGGATCGAAGGGTCGTCGCCGTCCTCGGCGAAATGCGGATCCAGCCCAGTGTAGTCGGCGTGAGTCACACAATGGCGGAAATTGCCTAAGCCGCATCCGACATCGAGCACTCGCGCGCCGCGCGGCACATGGCGCGCAGCGAGATTGAACTCGGGCCGAACGAAATGGTTGGAGTAGAGGCCGAGTTTTTTGAGCCTCGAATAGAACCCTTCATAAAAGACGTGATCGCCTTCGACAGGCGGGTCAAAGAACAGCAATCCCGTCGGCGATTCCCACAGCCCGAACTGGCTCACCTCGCCGAAGCTCGGCCGAACTTCCGCGCCGAACTCTATTTTCCATAGGCGACGGAGGAGGCGCGCTGGCACCATTTGGACGAGACGAACCGCGGAAACGCCAGTGACCGGGCAGCAAGGCACTACAGGAGGCTCCTTGGCGGAATTTCGAAGCATTCCATTCGATCCAACTGACTGGCGACCATGCTTGTAGCCGCACGCAATCTCGCGGCAATGGTCGTCACCTTCGCCAACAGTGGCCCCCGGCCACCCGAATTTTCGGGACCGCCTCCAGAGAGCTCGGCAAGACCGTCTCGCCCACATATACCACACTGTCTAGATCGAGCAGTTTGCCCTTGACGGCGCGGCCGCAGCCTCGCGCCGCCCACATCTTCTTCTGCGGCATCGACCCTCCGACGAATTTCTTAACAACGACTGGATGGGGTAAGGAGTATCAGGAGACCGCGACAAACGGGCGTCGCCTCGCGAGAATTCTGTCGTCGGTTATTCCCAATGCTCCCCGGCGTCGCTCTCCGCAAAATCTTCGCGAAAGGAATGGCGTCGGGACCGGCACCCGGTTGCCTCCTCTCCAAGAGTCATTCGTCTTCGAGCTGCTTGATGTCGGGGAGATCGCGCAGCGTCGCGAGGCCGAAGACCTCGAGAACCTTCTTGGTCGTCACATAGGCGAATGGTGCGCCTGACTCCGGCGCGCGCAAGGTGTCATCGATCAGGCCATGGCGCTTGAGCGCGCCAATGACGTCGCGGCTGATCTCTTTCCCGGCGAGCCGCGAAAGTTCGGCGCGGGTACCGGGTTGCAGATAGGCTATCGCGGTCACCGCCAAAATCTCGGTCGGGGTCAATTCGGGCGCGTCGGCATGGCGCTGATCGCCGCCGCCCGCCGCGCAGATCGCCGGCGCAAAGCGCGGCTTATAATAGTGTCGATTTCGGTTTCAAGATGAGACTCACGATCTTTTGAAAAACAGGGGCTTAAAAAAACCAGTCTCAGTCCGATTTCGGTTTCAATTGAGACTATATCGGCACATTTTCGGTTTCAATTGAGATTGATCGACCGGTCGATCAACCTTACTATAACGACATGGCTGGTCTGGTCGACGATTCAAACGATCCGCGTTGGCAAGAGACTGAACGCCGAGACCAATTTCATCACGAACTGTTAAAGGCAACTGGATGGAAAGCGACGCGAGACGTCGTCGATGCCGCGCATGTGCTCGACGGCCTGATGCATCATGAAAGTTCGCTCGACATTCGCGAGCATTACACCGACACCGCCGGCGCGATCGATCATGTGTTCGCACTGTGTGGCCTGTTGGGCTACCGCTTCGCGCCGCGCATCCGCGATCTTGCCGATCGAAGGCTTTATGTCCTCGATCCCAGAGCGGAATATAAGGCGCTTAAATCCATGATCGGCGGCGTGGTCGATATGCGCGTCATCGGCGACAATTGGGATGAAATCCTGCGCGCGGGCGCGTCGATCAAGGCCGGAACTGTCGCGCCTTCCGCGCTCATGCGCCGGCTCTCGGCCTATCCGCGGCAGAACGCGCTCGCCAAGGCGCTGCGGGAAATCGGCCGCATGGAGCGCACGCTGTTCGCGCTCGACTGGATCAGCGACCCTGCCTTGCGCCGCCGCGCCAATGCCGGCCTCAACAAAGGCGAAGCGCATCACGCTCTCAAGCGGGCCGTGTTCTTTCACCGCCTTGACGAAATCCGCGACCGGACTTTCGAAAACCAGCGCTACAGGGCTTCCGGCCTCAATCTCGCGGTCGCCGCGATCATTCTCTGGAACACTGTCTATATCGGACGCGCCGTCAACGCTTTGCGCACCCGTGGCGAAGACCTGGCTGACGAGCTTCTCGCCCGTGTCGCGCCGCTCGGCTGGGAGCATATCGCCTTCAACGGCGATTACGTTTGGCCCGCCGAACCCCTCGGAGTTGCCTTCCGGCCCCTCAGAAACCCCCGCTCTGAGCTACTCGATGCGGCTTAGAGTAGGATTTTGGGAAGATTCTGCGATGATGGGGTGGACGGCGCCCCGAGCGGCATCATCGTGCCAAGATGGCCGCTATCGCAGCACCATCTAAGGAAAGCCGTCCATGGGGAAATCTAGCTGTCGGGAGCCATTTTGGCGTGACAATACGTTTTCAGGAAAATCAATGATTTAACCGTAGCCATCATGCCTCGGAATATCCATTTAATTGGGTCTGCCTCATTTTTCGTGCTTTTTACCGGTTGGTGACTTCGCTGTCGGTATTGAGCCGCATGAAAGCAAAATCGACATGGACGCTCGGGCCAGGCGTCAGAGCTATGGCCGTGGAGCGCGATGGCGATCGTTGGGTAATTTCGGCCGCCGCGCGAGAGATCGGCTTCTGTCCCGGATGCGGGGCGCGATCACGACGGCGACACAGTCGATATTCGCGCTGTTTACAGGATCTGCCGGCTCAGGGCGCGGTTGTCGCATTGAAAGTCCTGATGACGCGATGGCGTTGTCTGAACAGGGTGTGCGCACGAAAAACATTCTCCGATCAACTTCCCGGCGTCGCCGCCCGACATGCGCGCCGGACGTTACGCGTTGGTCGCCTTCTTCAGCTATTTGCACATGGCGCCGGCGGCAAGCCAGGCGAGCGGCTGATAAACCGCCTCGGCATGCCGGCGAGCGACGACACCCTCCTGCGGCAGTTGAAGCGGGGCGCGACCCGCAGGATCAACGATGTTCGTGTGTTGGGCGTCGACGATTGGCGCCGGCGGAAGGGAGAGAGTTACGGAACCGTGATGGTGGATCTGGAGCGACGCGAAGTTGTCGATGTCTTGCCCGGACGTTCGACGGAAGAAACGGCGGACTGGCTGCGCCAGCATCCAAATGTAGAAGTCGTCAGCCGGGACCGTTGCGGACTTTATGCGCAGGGAATACGCCACGGCGCGCCACAAGCGCGTCAGGTGGCGGTCGGTTCCATCTACTGCAGAATTTGCGCGAGAGGATCGAGCACCAGCTAAGTCGTTCCGATAGAGGCCTGGCGCGTCCCTCCTCGCCGAGAACTGAAGGTGAAGATTCTGGCTTGATTTCTTGCAGCACACCGGGGCGGCAAGTGATCGCTGAGGACAGGTATCTTAAGCGACTTGCATACCACCGTTCGCGACAGGCGATGTTTGAAAAGGTTCAGCTTCTGAAGGCTGAAGGAAAGAACATTCGCCGTATCGCTCTGGAAATGGGCGTTAACTCGCGCACCGTCAGGAAGTGGGTGCATGCAAGCGAAATGCCTGAACGCCGCGAGCGCACTCCAACGCCAACATCGCCGCGCTATTTTCGGGATTATCTCGCGGACCGTTGGGCGAAAGGATGCAGGGGTGGCCGACAACTCTTCGAGGAGATTCAGCAACGTGGCTATTGGGGCAGCCGTTCCAACATGGAGCGCCTCTTGGGAAAGTGGCGAGGCATGGAGCGTACAGCGCTTGCACCAACCAGCGCGCCCTCGCCGAACGTTTCCCCTGTGACTACGACGGCGCTTCCACTTCGCGCGATCGATCCCGAAACGGGTTGGGCCATTTCGCCGATCATTGGCGCCGCGCTTTGCATAAAGCCACGTGGAATGCTGACGGCGCGGCAAGCCGCTAAGGTCATAGCCCTGAAGAAAGCTTCACCAGATTTTGTCGCCATGCGCGCGCTCGCGATGCGATTTCGGGGCGTTCTTCATTGCAAAGATATGAAGCGACTCGACAAATGGCTTGACGACGCTCAGCGATCAGGAATTTACGCCATGCAACGCTTCGCATGTAGGTTACGCGGCGATATTCAAGCGGTCCGAAATGCGGTGGCGGAACCTTGGAGCAATGGTCAAACTGAGGGACAAATCAATCGATTAAAAACGCTCAAGCGCGCCATGTATGGCCGCGCGAGCACCGAGCTGCTGCGCGCGCGTATGATGCCGATGTTGGCGCTTCCGGAGCACGAAAAGTGAGGTGGTCCGCCCCCTGAAAAGTGATCCTCCGTGAAGTATGGCTTTTGAGCCTATGAGGAGGATTTGAGATGGGCAGGAAACGGCACAAGCCCGAGGAGATTGTCGCGAAGCTTCGTCAGGTCGACGTGCTGACGACGCAAGGGCATTCGGTTGCGGAAGCCATTCGATCGATAGGCGTTACGGAAGTGACGTATTACCGCTGGCGCCAGGAATATGGCGGGCTGAAGAGCGACCAGGTCAAGCGGCTGAAGGATCTCGAGCAGGAGAACGCCCGGCTTCGCAAGGCGGTGTCTGATCTGACGCTTGAGAAGCTGATCCTGAAGGAGGCTGCGTCGGGAAACTTTTAAGCCCCGCCCGCCGTCGCGCCTGCGTTGAGCGCGCAAGGGAGGCGTTCGGCGTGTCTGAACGCTTCGCCTGGCGCGTGCTCGGCCAACATCGTTCGACGCAACGTAAGATCGCCAGGACGTCAGATGACGAAGCGGCTCTGACCGCCGACATCATCGCGCTCGCCCTCCAATATGGGCGATATGGCTATCGGCGCATCACGGCGTTGCTGCACGACGCCGGCTGGGCGGTGAACCTCAAGCGCGTCGAGCGGATCTGGCGGCGGGAGGGGCTGAAGGTCCCAGCAAAGCAGCCCAAGCGAAAGCGACTGTGGCTGAACGACGGATCATGCATTCGGTTACCGTCCTCAACACGAGATACCGATCCAGGTGGAAGACCCGAGCATTATCTACAGGGTCGCCGAAGCGCCCTCACGGCTCCTGCTGAGAGAGGTTCTCCCGCCTGGCGCCGGCCCTTCGATGAAAGGCCGGTAGTCTGAACCACTTTTGATGACAGCGTGGACGACGCGCGCCATCTTGGCGGTAATCGCTGTGAGCGCCTTGCGCTTGAGATCGGGATTGTCTCGGTCCCGAGCGATGTAGCGCTCGAACTTGTCCCTAAAGCTGTTGTCGCGTTGACGGATCGCGACCTGTCCTGCGAGCCAAAGCGTTCGCCTCAGGCGCCCATTGCCATACTTCGACAGCTTCGTTTGGCTACGGAACACGCCGGATTGCATCGTGGCGAGATCAAGCCCGCAGAACTTCAGGAACTGACGGTGATGGCTGAACCGACGCAGATCGCCGGTCTCGGCGAGGATGGTTAGCGCATTGATCGGCCCGATGCCTGGGATACGGCGAAGGAGCCGAAAATCCGCGCTGTCGCCAAGGAGCTCGCCGGCCATCACTTCGATCTCGCCGCGTTGTCGTATCAAGCTGCGAGCCTCTGCGATGACCATGCGGAACATGCGTATCGCCGGCGCATCTGGCGCTAGAGGCAGCCCGATGGAGGCCTTCGCCGTTTCGTAGATATCTGTCAGCAGTCGCTCCTTTGATACCTTCCGGCCAACAACCGACCACGCCGCCTCGACGAATGCTTCCTTGCTCAGAGTGGTAATGCTCGCCGGTGTGGGAAACTGTTCGAGAAAGGCGAAAAACCAGTCGCTGCGGCTGTTTCCCCTGAAGCGGTCGATCTCGGGAAAATACAGTGGCAGGTAATGCGTGAGAATCCGATGCTGGATCTCGGTCTTGGCCCTCGAGATCGCCTCATGGGTCTTGGACAGTTCCTGGACGTCGTTGATTCCGGCGACCAGCGGATCGTAATAGCGCTGGGTCGCGCCGATCCGCAGCATGTGCAAAATCACCTGCGCGTCTTTCGGATCGTTCTTGTCCCAGCCGTTGTGCAGCGCTTCGCGCGTTCGCGCCAGCGCCATCGATGACACGAGGCGCGCCTCAAAACCGGCTTCGATCAGCCGCCAAGCCAAAGGTCGATGATAGTTGCCGGTCGCCTCAAAGGCGCAGATCACAGGGCGAATATAGCCAGCCAGTGTCCCGACGAATCGATCATGCTCAGTCCGATTGTTCAGCACCGTCAATCGCCGTCGACGCTGATGATTGGCCGCCTCAATGAGGACTTCGTTGCGCGCTTTGGCGACGTCGATCGCTACCAGCACGGGGTCGTTCGGGATAGGCTGCATGTTGGTCATGGCCGGACTCTCCGGAATGAGGATTCAAACACCGTCATTCTAGAGACGCATCGCCCGGCCATGGCCGCCTCGAGCGGCGCGCGCTTGCTGCTTAATAGCAGCGCGCGCCGCTGGCTCGGCGGTCGCCCCATCACCCTTCCGCAGGTGCTATGGCCCCGAGTTCATCGCCAAGGCCGTGCAGGATTGGATAACCGCTGTCGGCGCCAGGACCGCTTACATCGAGCCAGGCAGTCCATGGGAGAATGGCTCTTGCGAGAGCTTCAACTCGAAGCTTCGTGACGAACTGCTAAACGGCGAGATCTTCTACTCGCTCAAGGAAGCGCGGATCATCATCGAAAGCTGGCGGCGTCATTACAATGAAGTGCGGCCACATTCGTCGTTGGGGTATCGGCCGCCAGCCCCGGCGGTTCTGTTCCCCGAGCGCCCGGCTGCGCAACCCCAGCCAGCTCCGCCGGGCGCTCAGCCGCTGGTCCAAATGCCGATCTTGAACTAACATCCGAACTGGATCGCCCGATGGGGGCCGACCAAGACGTGCCGCGCCTACGTCGTTTCCTATGGAGCGGCTACGTTGACGAGACCCGCGACGCGCTCAGACTGATGAGCTATTGGGTTCGCAGCGCCGTCTCCGAACATACCCACGAGATCAACGCAAAAATGAAACGATTTCTGGTGCTCATCGACGAGTTGGCGACATACTTAAGATTGAACCAGGCTTCCGTAATCAATTGTTGTCAGCGCTATTGGAAGGGTCTGCCGATTTCGAGCTCGCGAGCAGAGTCCGCGGTCAACGCGCTGGTCAATGCGCGCATGAACAAGTTGTGGCAGATGCGCTGGTCGCCGCGCGGCGCGCAACGTGTGCTTCAAGCCAGAGCCGCTGTGCTCGATGGTCGGTTGAAAGCGGGCGCATTCCATCTCGCGGCCTGACCCCCAGCTATTTCCCACTCCCCGACCCAGCTCTGCGGCGGCGGACGAACGCTGGCCTCAACAAGGGAGAGGCGCGTAACGCGCTCGCCAGGGCAGTGTTCTTTCACCGTCTTGGCAAAATCCGCGACCGGACGTTCGAAAATCAACGCTACCGCGCTTCTGGACTAAATCTGGTCGTCTCAGCGGTCATCCTTTGGAATACAGTCTACCTCGGCCACGCCGTAGCCGAACTGCGTTCCAGTGGAGTACCGGTCCGTGAGGATTTGCTCGCTCATATCGCGCCGCTCGGTTGGGAGCATATCACCTTCAAGGGGGACTATGTTTGGCCGACGGAGCCGCTACAAAACGCCTTCCGGCCCCTCAGAAACCCGCGCTCTGAGCTACTCGATGCGGCTTAGCGTACGATTTTGGGAAGATTCTGCGATGATCCCGGATTTGGCGCCGAGGTCGACCGTGCGATGAAACAGCGCAGAGAGACACTCGTCGAAATGGGTCATGCCAGGCGCACGCCGGATAACGTCATTCGCGCGCGGGGGGACTTGGTAAGTCGACTGGAGCGGGGCGAGATCGAGCGCTTCGGAAAATCCATGGCGGCGGACAAGCACGCCCCCTTCAAAATGAAAGCGGAGGGGGAGCGCGTCTCGGGCGTCTTCACCGGCACGACAAACCTGGTCTCCGGTAAATACGCCGTCATCGAGAACGCCTATGAGTTCACGCTCGTTCCATGGCGGCCGGTGATGGACGATCGTCTCGGACGCCAGATCAGCGGCGTCGTCCGAGACTCGGGAATCTCAAGGGAATATACCCGGGCGCGGGGGATTGGAATTTGAGCGATCGTTGCTCAATAGGGAAGGCAGTCGGCAGATTCTCGATTTATTCGCGTGAGTAGCGCCGGCGACGGGCGAAAGGTCACGACCCTGCGAGCGCTAATCACCGCCTCCACCCCGGTCTTGGGGTTGCGCCCGGTGCGCTGTCGCTTGGCGCGGAGGTTGAACGTTCCAAAATTGCGCAGCTTGACCGGTTCGCCGCGAACAAGCGCGTCGGACAGCTCATCGAAGGTCTCATTGAAAATCCTTCGAGCCTCGGCACGGGACAGCGTTGGGCAACAATGATAAATCGCCGCTCGCAAGTCGTGTCGCGTGAACGTTCGCACTCTTTCGCTTTTCTTCAGCACACGAACGCCGGCAGTTGATCCGAACCTTGCACGCTCGCCTCCAAAAACGCTCATGGCCACACTCCACTGCGATGATTTTGCCGAAAACCTAACGATTATTCGCTCTTTCTCGGCCACGCAACTTGCGAGAATCCGATCCCTGCGGCCTTCACCGCGCGCATTCCCAGCCGCCAAGCCTATGCCACTTCCGCATCCATGGCTCCAAGGCCAGCCTCGAACAGGCCGTCATCGCCGGAGAACAAATCGGCAAGGGTGTTCGCAGTTTTATACGCAAATGGCGCCCCAGCGTAGATGAAACTGATAACTACGTTTCCGCTGGAGCACTCTGATATTCCAGCCTTCGGGCCGCAGGCGCCACCATGAGCATCCGAGGTTCGCCGAGACTACTACGACCACTTGAAGGATCGCTCCGCAGGCGATGCACTTGGCATACCGCCGATCATTCGATCCAGCGCGACGTGTGAGAGCCTCCGGGGTGGCATACAAACTGAAATTACCGCTGCTGTTTTCGTGATCGCGCACGGGCGGAGGGTTTCGATGTGCCTTGCTCGTCTTCCGAGAGCAGATCGTAAAGCCACGCCACGCCTGCGTCCATCATCGCCGCCTTGGAAGCGACGGCGTTGAGTCGGAATCGCCTCAGCGGCAACGGCGAGTCCACCCCCACGATACCAAAGCGCACCGCGTGAATGGTCGCGAGCCTCCTCGGTACGGCAGAAATCAGATCGGTCTCGGCGATGATGGCGAGGGCGAACATGAAGTTTGGAGCCGTCAGCGCGATCCGCCGCGAAAGACCTTCACGGGCCAGCGCGGTATCTACAAAGCCCTCGGGATCACCGGTGGCCGAGACCACCAAATGCAGTGCGTTGCAATAGTGTTCAAGCGTCGGATCCTCCGCGAAGGGATGTCCGGCGCGCACCGCGATGACGAAATCTTCCTCGTAGAGTGTCCGGCTATGGAAACGCACCGGCGCGCCATCCAAGGGGATCACGGCGATATCCATCACCCCCGCCTCCAATTCGGCGCAGGCGGATTGCCAGGCGCGCTCGGGCGACGGCTCCCCTTTCGTTGGCATCAGTGGACGCAAGCTGATGTCGACGCCCGGCGCGGCCTGCCGGAGTTTGGCCAAAAGCGCGGGCAAAAACACGGAAGCGGAACCGTCCGGGGCGCTTATCGTGAATCGGCGCGTGGATATCGCTGGGTCGAACGGCGCGGCCGTCGAAAGGATGCTCCTTGTCCGGCTCAGAACGTCAGCGATCGGAAAAGCCAATTCGGTCGCGCGGGCTGTGGGTACAACGCCCTTGGGTGTTCGCAGAAACAGCGGGTCGTTGAGAAGCCGGCGCAACCGGCCGAGCCCGTGGCTCACAGCCGAAGCCGTCAGATTTAGCCTGTCGGCGGCGCGCCCGACGTGACGCTCTTCCAGAACGGCCTCGAAGAGTACGAGCAGATTGAGATCGGCTCGCGAAAGGTTAATTCTGTTCAGCATATCGTGTAAAACGTATCATTTGATTCAGCGTAATGGAAGTGCGATTTCAACCGAACGCACGGCACGAAACGGCCGCGCAGCAATGGAAAATCAGGATCAGGAGTCACTCCGTGTCGCAATCAAGACGTTCAATTCTCGCCGCCGCAGGGTGCCTCGCTACGTTGGAAATCGCGGGCTCAGTGGGATTTCCAGCCCCCGCCCTCGCGGCGCCTGCAACTGCCGACGATGTCGCCGAACTGATCCGTCGGTCCGCCGCCGCGCACGCGGCGCTCATGCGCGGCGATCTCGGCGGATACCGCGCGCTGATTACCTACACGGACGACTTCACGTTGATGTCCCCGTTCGGAGGCGCGCCGACACTCGGTTCGGACATGACGAACGAGCGCATGGAGGCGATGGCTCGGTTCTTCAGGAACGGCACATTCGAGCAGGAGCTGGTGCAGGCCTACGGCTCGGCCGAAATCGTCGTCCTTGCCGTCATTGAACGGCAGAATGTCGAGGTCGGGGGACTTCCCGCGCAGGAATGGCCGCTGCGTGTCACTCTGGTCTATCGTCGCGAGGGCACTGAATGGCGGCTGGCCCATCGGCACGCCGACCCTCTCGTCGAAAGCATCAGCCTGGAACGGGCAGCTGCGCTTGCACAGGGAAAGACCGAATGACGGAGAGCGATCCGGCCAGGCGGCAAGTGGCGTCGGCAGAATTGGAGATGCGCATGATCGGCCGAGACACGGTCATCAAGAACACGTTCAACAACGAAACCTTCGTTTTTTCGGGCGCGCCGGACGAATCCGGCCATCTTGGTTTCGACGTCGTCCTAGGCGAAGGCGGAACCGGCGGAGGCAATGCGCTGATCCATGTGCATCCGTTGGCCGACGAGACTTTCGCGGTGTCCTCCGGGCGTTTGAAGGTCATCATGGCGGGAAAGGAGCATTTCGTCGGAGCCGGTGAGACCATCACCGTTCCACGCGGCACACCCCATTACTTCGCCAATGCGAGCGCAGAAGCGATGAAAGCCACCGTGTCCTTTTTTCCGCCTCAACAACATCTGCGCTTTTTCCGCAACTTCGCCATGCTGACCCAGCAAAGGCCCCAATGGTTCTCCGCCAAAGGAGATCCGAAGCTCCTGCTCATTGCATTGGTTCTCGATGTCTACCACGATCACCTTTATTTGGCGGGTCCACCCATTTGGCTTCAGAAGACAGCCTTCGCGATACTGGCGCGCGCGGCGCGCTGGCGCGGCTATGCGCTGCCGGTATCGCCCTGCACCTCCGATCCAAACTGATTGCGGCGCTTGCGACGGCAAGCCGTGTTTGGCTTACGTGGGAAATCGCAGGTTCGGCGGTATTTGGCGCCCCAGCGTAGACGAAACTGACAACTACGATTCCGCTGGAGCGCTATGATGTTCCAGCCTTTGGGGCGCGAATGCCGCCGCGAGCATCCGAGGCACGCCAGAGCTACTACGACTGATTGCAGATCGCCCCCGTGGTTAAGGCCGCGCTTGCTCGTCTGCTACGCGAAGAAAGGCAAATGCCGGTCGTAATCCTTGGCCGACCGTGGGGGCCTCGATCTAACAACCTCATGAAGTGTAGAGCGATCACCACCAGGAGCGCCGTGTTCAGAGTGACCAGGGCGTGCGCGAATTGCAGAAGATCATTGTTGCGCCCTCTTAGGATGAGTTCCTTTGGACCAAGCAGGCGAGGATTCAACAACCCTGGATGAACCGCAAAGGCGAAGATGAACACCAACGGGAAGATGACGAAGGCCAGACCTGTACCGATCCGCCTGCCAAAAGTCAGCACCTCGCTCCTATTCATTCGAGTCTCCGCATTGAACGAAGCCGCAGAGCGTCAACTTGACACCGCGTTCATCGGGTCGAGACCGCAATCCGGTCGTTGCGCACCGGAAAGCGACCATCGAAGCTGATGAACAGCGGCTCGCCCGAGAACATCGCCGCATTGTCCGCAAGCCTTTGGGCATGAATGTGCAAGTGCGGTTCGCCTGATTGCCCCGAGTTTCCAGCCAGGGCGACCTGCTCGCCGACCACGACCCGGTCGCCGGTTTCCACACGCAGGCTGCCGTTTTGGAAATGCGCGAGGAGAACGCCGACGCCGTCGCAGTCGAGGAAGACATAATTGCCTTCAAGCCGGGATCGGTCCTGTTCAGGCACGGGCATGTCCGGCATGCCGTCGCCGGCGGACAGCACGGCGCCTGCGCATGGCGCCAGCACCGGCTCACCGAAAATTTCATAGCGGGCCGGTTCGCGCGGGCGCCAACCTGGCGCTCGTAGCCCAAAGCCGCCGAGCTTCACCAGATCGACGCCGTAGGATTGGCCGCGATAGGCGCGCTGGCGCTCAGTCGCCGGATTGAGCGTCAGGAAGTGGGCGTTCACGATGTCGCGCGATCCGCCGTTCGCCACCAGATAGACGCCCGGACCCAACGGAAAGGCGAGATCAATCGCGGCGCCACCGTGCGCCCAACGGCCCGAGAGCGCAGTGACGCTCACGACGCCGCTCAACATGCCAAGCAGACCGAACAAAACCAAAGACGCCCATGCCGATGCCCGGCTGGGAAAACCGCGCGACGAGGAAATCCGTCGGCTGATGATATGAACAAGAACGGTCGAGAACCAGATGGCGAGATATGCAACCGGCGTCCACCAGGGCAGCGCGAGCCAGGGCGGCGCAAAGCACAAGGCGATCAACGCAAGGCCTGTGCTTGCGAATTGAAGCCAGTGTCCGAGCGTGCTCCTGATTGGAGCGAATCCGAACCATACGAGCAGCGCAAGCGGCAGGACGATCTGGAGTCCGATGATGCCAAGGTCTGCGGCGCTCATGGCGCATCCTCCGCCGCCGGGAAGCGGATCGCCGTCACATTCGCCTTGAAGAAGGGAAAATACGCGTCCGTGCCGAGATGATTGCCGCCCTCGACCCGTGTCGCAGGCGGTAGCCGCCGAACGTCCTGAACTCTGACATATCGCCGCCAAAAGGCTGCTCGCGAAAGACCTTGTCGGGGTTTTCGTTGCTCCAGCGCTGGATAAGACTGCGGATCGGCCGGCCGTCTTCGGCGACGGTGATATCGACTGCCTGCGTGAATTCTCCGAAGCGCACAATGGCGCGCGCGCTCGTCGCATCGAGAGGCGCCCATGTGACATTCTCCCCTGGCAGCAAGCTGGCAGGCGCCCAGAGCGCCGCTTCAGCAATGACTCTGCCAAAGGCCGAGCGGCGATGGTCGTCATTGCGACTCACGCGAACAACCGGGACCAGCCCAAACAGCCAGAACCTCGTCCACGAACTGTCCGGTGTCGCGCCATCAGACCCGCTGATAGATCCTGCTTTCGCGCGCCAGACCATGCCATGGGGAGGGGCGAGGATCTGGCGGGCCGACATCGGCCGATAGTCCGGCCTCTCTTTCGTGCCGAACTCGATTTCGCCGGTCATCTCGATCTCGACCGCGCGGCGGAGCGGCGCCCCAGGTTCGATCATGTAAAGAAAATAGCGCTGCGCCGGTTCCGGGAGCCCTTCGATCATGGCCGGATCGAAGGCTGCAGCAGCAGGACCGGCTACCTTCATCAGGCGCTTCCTGGCGAGATCATCGGCCCTCCGGTCCAGCCACCGCCAACTGGCAAGGCCAAGAAGGCCGAGCAGGAGCAAGAAAAGTGTCGCGAACAACCAGTTCATTGAGCAAGCCCATTTCTGTCCAGGCGATATCAGTTGCGTTTTGCGCGCTCCCAGAACGCCGAAACGTGCTGCATCCAGAGACCGAGCTGTGCGCCAAAGGTGCCCGCCTCCGGAACGGCGCCGATCTGACGGGCGAGGTCCAGCATGTTGAGAACGACTGTGTGCCGAGATAGCAGGCCGTCGCGAAGGGTTGAAAATTCCGCTGTTTCGAAACAGAGCCGCCCCCGCGTCGGCGCGAAGCCGGGCGGCGTGAGCGGACCCATCATCGTTCCCGATATCCGCAGCCGAACAGCAAAGCCATCGCCCTTGGCGGAGAGATAGGGACCGTCCATCAACTCAACCTGCACATCGGGAAGCGCCGGAAACATGATCTCCTCGTGGAATCGGCGCACCGCTTCCCGGCCGCACAATGGTTGCGGCGCTGCGGGATCGTCCCAGATCACGTTCTCGGCGCAGAGTTCGGCAATGGCGTACGGATCGTGCGCATTGACCGCACTGTGTAGGCGGCGGAGGAAGTCATCGGCGAACGCCGTATCGACCGGAAGATCGGTCATTTGCTTTGCACGTCTGTAATGGGCCGCCTAAGGCTGTAGGGAGCAAGCGGCCCGCGGCCGTAGCGAACCATCAGATGCGCGACCTCGTTGCGCTTGAGGCCGAGCGCCGCATGCAATTGGGGCCGCAAGCGCCGGACTTCGATCGGCTGGTTAATGAAAGCATTGCGGATGCCGCGCTCGGTGGCCGCCAGCGCGAAGCGCTCATACGACCGACCGGTCTCGATCGAGGTTTGCACGTTATCGCGCTCGCCGATGAACACGGCGATGCCGGCGGAGGATCTGAGATTCTCGGTGTCCCTCGCCATCTGGGATTTCGGAGTAAGTACAAATCCCATCAGCGGCTTTGCCAGCCAGGCCGGCAGTTGCGGCTGTCCGCTCGGCCGTCCGCCGAGGCCGTCACCTGTGCCGATCGCGGCGGCGTCGTTAAAGCGGATCCAGTGAATGAGTTCGCGCCGGAAGGCTGGATCGGAAAGTTGTGTGCGATTGCCCTCGTTCACACAGTCGAGAATTGTCTCCTTGAGCTTCGCGTCGTCGATGAGCAGCACACGGACGCCAATGCCCATGCCCGCAGACTCTATCGCGCTGCTGTCGGACGGAGCGAGCGCGCTGCCGTCATAAGGGGATTTGGTGCACTGGCGTTCGGCGATGGCTTTGAGGGCACTCGCTCCCGCCTGGATTGCGGTTTTGGTCAGGCCAACGACGACACGTCCATCGGATTCAATTCTAATGTCAGGCGCCAGTCCGTAAGCGGGCGCCGCTGCCGCGAGATTCTCGGCCGCGCATCCAAGGCTCTTGAACAGATGGCTGTCGTCGGGGTCCACGACGGGACAGCGCCGCGAAAAGTCGGGGGAGATTGTGATCGCGTCGGCGTCGATGCGAAAGCTCCAGGGCTGCGTATTGTGGCTCGAGGCGGCGAGCGTCGCCGCATGCACGAGCGCCTGCATCGGATTGCCGTCTCCCGGCCTCGGCAGCGTACGCAGGCGGGAAGCGGCGGCGGCATAGGATCGATCAGTCATACCCAGGAGAGCCTTTTCGGATCATGGACTTGATTGCGTGGTCCCTCGGCGACGGCTTCGGCCCGGCGGCGAGGCGTAGCGCCTCCGCCCGCTCCCGGTCACGTTTGCGCATCTTCGAGGGCTTCGGCGTAGCAGGGAGTAGCGAAATCGAGAACTCGTGGTTTGCATCTTCGCCGACACCAGGGGCCAATTTCAACTGTCGTAGTGCCCGCGATCACGCCCGCGCGGATGGTGGCAGAGGAAGAGCCTGGCTACGGCGACGGCGGTCCGAACCGGGTGCTGTGGGATAATTCCGCCGGCGAGGCGTGCAGCGCAATTGCCGGCGTCCGCGAAAGGGGCTTGACACTGGCCTTCTCGTTATATAATAAAGAAGTTATATAACGAAAGTCGCGGCATGCAGAATCTCGACGCCACCTTCTCGGCGCTGGCCGATCCGACCCGCAGGGCGATCCTTGCCCGTCTCGCCTTGGGCGAGACGACGGTGATGGAGCTGGCCGAACCGTTCGACATGACTCAGCCGGCTATCTCGCGCCATCTAAAGGTGTTGGAGGGGGCCGGGCTGATCATCCGCCGGATCGAGGGCACCAAACGCCCGTGCCGACTGGCGCCCTCGGCGATTGATGAGATCGATCAATGGCTGGGCACGCTGCGCCAAGCCTTGGCGAAGAACTACGACCGGCTCGACGCCGTCCTGGCCGGAATGAAACCCAAGAAACGAAAGGCAAGACGATGAGCAAGTTGATGCTGAAGACCGAAGGCGACCGGCATGTCGTCGTTGTCCGGCGCTTCGCGGCTTCGCCCGAGGCGGTCTATCGCGCCCATACCGAGCCGAAGCTGATCCGGCGTTGGATGCTCGGACCCGAAGGCTGGAGCATGCCTGCTTGCATCTGCGAGGCGCGTTCCGGCGGTAAAATCCGCTACGAATGGGCAGACGGCAAAGGCGGCGGCTTCTACCTCACGGGTGAGTTCATCGCGCTGGAGCCGTTCAGCCGCATCGTTCACGTCGAGCGGATGCATCTGCCGGACGTCACGCCCGACAACCACATCGAAACGCGCTTCGAAGCCGACGGCGCCGGCACGCTGATGACCATGCGCATGACGCTTCCCGACGCCGCGACGCGCGACGCGATGCTCGCCACCGGCATGGAGCACGGCATGGAAGCGAGTTACGCGCGCCTCGAGGCCATGGCTTGATTCCTCAATTCGTATCCTCACCGCACGAAGGTAACAACAATGCTCGCTGCATCCCCCGTACATCACGGCACCGTTGTCGTCGAACAGGCGATTAATGTGCCTGTCGGACGCGCCTACGCCGCATTCGCTGACGCAAAGGAGCGAACCAGTTGGGCGGCCCCCACTGATAGGGCTGTGTTTAACTACGAGGAGGCAGATTTTCGTGTCGGCGGCCGAGATGTCGCTCGATGCGGAGCAAAGGACGACCCTCGATTCTGCGTTGAATCGCGGTACCTCAATATCGTGCCTGAGCGGTGTGTAGTCACGGTTGAGACGATCAATGAGGACGCGAAGCCCCTCGCGGTGAACATCACGACCACTGAATTCGTACCCGATGGCCACGCCACGAAGGTGAAAGTAACTGCTCAGGTCATCTCGTTTGTCGGCGACGACATGATTAAAAACACAGAGGCTGGACACGCTGGTTCGCTGGCCAATATGGCCCGCTATCTTGAGCAAGCACAGCGAGATGATGAAGATGTTCGGGCAAGATGATGAGGATGCGATTGAGGCCCTTGCTGCTGGCTGGAATGAAACCCAAGAAGCGAAAATCGAAACGATGAGCAAGGTTACAGTGAAGGCCGAAGGCGACCGGCACGTCGTCGTTGTGAGGCGCTTCGCGGCTTCCCCCGAGGCCGTCTATCGCGCCCATACCGAGCCGAAGCTCATCCAAAGATGGTTGGTCGGGTCCGATGACTGGAGCATGCCCGTTTGCATCTGCGAGGCGCGTTCAGGCGGCAAAATCCGCTACGAATGGACAGACGGCAAAGGCGGCGGCTTCTATCAAACGGGCCAGTTCATCGCGCTTGAGCCATTCAGCCGCATTGTGCATGTGGAACGCATGTATTGGCCTGACCCGACGCCGGAATACCAGGTCGAGACGCGCTTTGAAGCCGCCGGCGCCGGCACGCTGATGACCATGCGGATGGCGTTTCCCGATGCGGCGGCGCGCACCGCGATGCTCGCGACCGGTATGGAGCACGGGATGGAAGCGGGCTACGTGCGGCTCGATGTCATGATTTGACGCCCCAATTCACGTCCACATGTCACGAAGGAGTGATAACAATGCTCGCCGCACCACTGATCATCCAGACCACGGCTCAGATGGCGGCCGTCATTCGTCTCACTGTTCCACGCAACGAGATGATGAAAGTGTTCGGCCCCGCCGTCGGCGAGTTGATGGCGGCACTCGCCGCACAAGGCGTGGAGCCGGTCGGCGCGGTGTTCGCGCATCATCTGAAGATGAGCCCGGACACGTTCGATTTCGAACTGGGCGTGAAAGTCTCGGCGCCGGTGAAAGCGGCTGGGCGCATGAAGCCGGGCGAGCTTCCTGCCGCAAAAGTGGCGCGCACGATTTACAGCGGTCCCTACGAAGGTCTCCCGTCGGCCTGGGGCGAATTCGACGCATGGCTGAAGGCAAACGGGCACGAGAAGGCGGAGAGCCTTTGGGAACTCTATTCCGTCGGACCGCAATCGACCCCCGACCCGGCGAACTGGCGCACGGAGTTGAACCGGCCGCTCAAGGTATGACTCGCGCCGCAAGTTCGATGATCGCGCGCCTGGAAAATGTCGGTGCTCGGACCGTGCTCGCGTCACTCGAACGCGTCAGAAGTAAAAGTGTTCGTGACGCAATGTCAGCGCGATACGGCATCCAAACGAAAACGGCGCTTGGCGTCGCCATGCGCGATATGCTGGCGATCGCCAAGGACATTGGCGTAAACCATCGCTTGGCGTTGGCGCTGTGGGAGACCGGCTGATACGAGGCGCGAATGGTGGCATCAATGATCGATGATCCGGCGCTTGTCACTTCCGCTCAGATGGAGCGTTGGTGCAACGACTTCGACAATTGGGGGATCTGCGACACCGTTTGTTTTAAGCTGTTTGACCACACGCCGCACACTTGGGCAAAGATTTGGAAATGGGCCGCCAGCGACAGCGAGTTCGTCAAGCGCGCGGGCTTTGCACTCCTTTGGGCTCTGAGCTTGCATGACAAGTCTGCGGCAGACGAGCCATTTGTCCGGGCATTGTCACTGGTAGAACGCGAAGCGAGCGATGATCGACGCCTGGTTAAGCAAGCCGCGAGCATGGCCTTGAAGGCCATCGGCAAACGAAACCCTTCGCTCAATCAGGCCGCGCTTGCGGTGGCGAGAGATTTGGCGCGTTCGCCGGATGTCCCATCAAGCTGGGTCGGAAAGGACGCGGCCAAGTGGCTCGTCCGCAATCAAGCTACATGACAAACTTCCATCACGGAGTGCAGCGACCAATATGACGAACACCCCCTCGACACTGGCGGAACTCAACGCCGCCTATACTCACGGCGCGCTCAATCCTGTTGATCTGACGAACGCCTCGCTGCACCGCGCTGAGGCCGAGAATGATCAAAGTCGCGCCTTCATCACGATCATGCGCGACAGCGCGCTTGAAAGCGCCGAGGCGTCTGCTAGGCGATACGCGGCCGGCACTCCTCTCTCCGTGGTCGATGGCGTTCCAATCGCCGTAAAGGATTTCTTTGACACCGCCGACACGGCGACAACTGCTGGCTTCCGCCATTTCGTACAGCGAGTTCCAAAATCTGATGCGGCCATCGTGCGCAGGGTGAAAGACATTGGAGCGACCATCCTCGGCAAATCGAACATGGACGCTTTCGGACGCGGCACGACGGGGCTTGCCAGCGATTTTGGAGTGGTCCGCAACCCGCGTTGGCCGGAGCATGTGCCGGGCGGTTCGTCAGCTGGCTCCGCGGCGGCGATTTCGGCAGGCCTGGTCTTTGCCAGTATCGATACGGACGCAGCTGGATCGGCCCGGCTTCCCGCCGCTTGCTGTGGTATCACCGGTTTTAAGCCAACCTACGGTCTTCTCTCCGGGGAAGGAATTCTCGCAGACCAGCCCGCGGATGAGACAATCTTGACTTCCGCACACGTAGCGCTTCAAGCCCGTTCGGTCGCCGATATCGCACAGCTGCTATCGGCGTTGACAAGCCAGGCATTGTCAATGCGGGTGACGGCGATGAAGGTCGCGCGCGTATCGACAGCCCACTGGCACAAGTCGATGCAGCCCGCGATGGACGCGGCGATCTCGCAACTAGAATTATTGGCGGTGTGCGCAGGCAGCGTCGCGACGCCCTTGGAGCTGGCGGTCTTCGACATTGCAAACGTGACGCGTCACCGGGACAATTCCAATGAACTCCTGTTCCAAGATTGCGATATTTTGGCCTTGCCAACATTGGCGGAGCCTGTACCCACCGTCAGTGACGCCGAAAGCAACAAGGAGATGGGCGTACGCGCCGAGAATGTATTTTTCGCGAACTACTTTGGGCTTCCGGCCGTGACGATACCTGTCGGATTTGCCGCAGACGGATTGCCGGTATCCCTCCAACTCGTAGGACGGGCCGGCCAAGACATGGAGGTTCTCGCCCTGGCAGCGGCGCTTGAGTTGCGCCTCTCCGGCGAAACCAGAGAATCCTGCGGTTAGCGAAACAACGGCCCGCCCGGCGCGACCAGCCGGCAGTTCCCGCCTGTTGGCAGGCATTCCGGACTCGGCGCGCAACGAAGCATTTTTCGCCGGTTGCGGACGTTCTCACCTCAGCACAAACTAGTCGGACCCAAAGGCCAACCGAAGGTAGCCACCGCTTGATTTTCGAGGTGTCGAAGCATGGAACGATTCACCGGCGGTTGCCTGTGCGGCGACGTTAGACTTGTGGCATCGGGCCCCCCATACCGGGTTGGTCTTTGTCACTGCCTCGACTGCCGCAAACATCATGGGGCCCTGTTTCACACTTCCGCAGTGTTCCCTCGGGATGCTGTCACGATCAATGGAGAAGCACGCGACTACGCTGGACGGTTTTTCTGTCCGCGCTGCGGCTCGTCCGTTTTCGCGCGCACCGCAGACGAAATCGAAGTGAACCTGGGATCCCTGGATGCCCCTGACCTACTGATGCCAACCTATGAGCTCTGGACCATCCGTCGCGAGTCATGGCTGCCGCCGTTTCCGCTCGCGAGACGATACGACCGCGATCGTGACGCCACAGGTTGCTTTGAGGAGTAGGCCGCACGAACGGTGCGAAGGCGCGTGCCGGCTTCGAGCCACCAGTGAATAAGCACCACGCCATTTCGACGATCCGCTGAGAAACGATATCCACGAAGCACGCGACACCAGCAGCCTATGTCATCGCTTGTGCCAGCGGAGTGGTTTGGTCGCCTCTCGTGCAATGACGCCCTTCGCCTCCAAGTCGAGTTGAACCGCCTTCTTCCACCAGCCGGCCTTGGCGCCTTGCGGAAACAATTCATCGGGGAGATGTGGAAGCAAGGCCTCTCCAATTTCCGCAGCTGTCATGCCCGGTGTTTTTTTTGGAAGAACCTTGAGAAAGGCCTGCTTCATGGCACCGTACTTATCAGCATCGACACGAACGATGCGCCCAGGAGACAGAACATTTTCGATTTCGACCTTTTGAGGTTTCGCCACAGCCACTTCAGATAGTCCCATTTTAGAGTTGGCATCGTTGCGTCACCTCGCGGTGAGCGCTCATTCGCCGCTGAACGCCCGGTGCAGGGTTTCGGGGGCTGGTGTTGACACCACGATCCAGGCTCATCGATGAATCAGCATTGCAATCCGGGCAGCAAGGAGCTTCGCCATAAACCTGAGGGGGAACGCCGGGTAACTGGGCACGTCGCTCGGAACGTCGTTGTTCTCGGGCTTAGACTTTGTTTGGATGCGCATCTGCAAGGGCAGGACATCTCCCTGAAACCGTGCTCGGTACACTGAAAGCCAATGCCCCTTTTCGAAGTTGAGGAACATGGCTGAATTGCAGCAGGTGGCGACGAGGCGGTTCGTGGCCGAATTCTCTGTGATCTTGTAACTCTGCAATAGCTGGGCTCCTCTTGAGCAACGAACGCGATCCTTCCGGTAGAGAACGTATGCGGTCCCGCCATCGGGATCGCGAGCGGATCCTGCGTTCGGCAACGCTTCAATTTGCCGAGAGCCTTCCTGGCAATTGTCGCAGTAGCAGACGACGCTTGTGATGGGAGCGCCAATCGCTTCGAGCTCAACGCTTCCGCACGAGCACGAAGCAGTCGCAGAGGTCTTTTGAGGGCCGGACATTAGTTACTCCTGTTCAGTGATGCCCAACGTTCAAGCTCAGCTGACCGCGCAAGCGTGCAAAGCACGCTGTAGCGGGTCGGCTAGAGCGCAGGGTTGGGCATCAAGAGGCAACCGGCGTCAAATGAGTCAGCGTGCATATCCATCTGTCACCTGTCTTTACGTAGACATCCGTTATCCATTCGTCTGCACTGATCGGCGCGCCCTTGAATATGCCCGTGTTGCGACCGCGCCCAGTAACGACTGCGACGTTTCCATAGACACGGACGCGTAAAATGTCTTTGGTCATGCTGTCGTGGCTCAGAATGCCTTGCCCGACTGCGTGCAGGAAACCGTCTCTGGATACCGGACCCACCTCTGGTGTCACCAACGTCCAGTCCTCGGAAATACAGGATGAGATCGCAGCAACATCATTCGAGATTACCGCTCGATTAAATGCCTCTTCTACCGCCGAGAGTTCCTTGAATAGGGTTTCGTCCATCGTGTCGCTCCTCATCATTAACCAATGCCAAACGTATATTAGGCGTCATTCTCGCTAGGCTACAGCACAGCCATGCTTGCCGCGCTGCAAGCTGCCGAGGCAACCGAGGCGAAGGTGCGCACATGGTTCCAGCGCACCCATTCGTGCAAGTATTTCGGCCAGTAGGCTGCCGCCTCAGGCGACCCGCTGGTCAAGCGAGCGAGCCGCTCATTGCGAGGCACGTTGAAGAACAGGGTGACGCCCAGCGATCCGACCAAATACAAGAGAGCCGCAGCGAGCAGCAGAACGGAAGGCGTACCGTTCCAGGGTGTGATGGACGAGACGGCACATCCAATTGAGAGCAAGCTTGTTCCGAGAAAGGCAGCCATGAACAGCGGGTTGATCACAACGACGTTGATGCGCTGCATAGCAGCAACACCCGCTGGAACCGACAGCTCAGACAACGCCTTCATCACGAAGGTCGAGAAGGCGAAGAACACTCCGCCGACGATGCCAGCACCAACGGAGGCTAGGAGCACGAGTGCTAAGAGCATATGGGAGTGCCGGTCGCTTTGAGCTCGACGTTTCCGCTTGAGCCATCGGACATTTACATGAAATTCCCGCTTGTACTGACCAGCATGCGATTGCCCTCGCTGTCCCGAAACTCCGCGATTGTACGTCCCGGCTCGTAGGGAGCCTCTTGTAGTTCGGTGATGATCTCCACACCCTTCGATTTCAGGGTTTTGACAATCGCTTCGACGTTGTCGTCCACCAACACCAGGACGGGCTCTTCGGACGGCGCATCGTCTTTGCGCCTGAGGAAATGCAACGTGGTTTCAGCGCCTGCAAATTTAAGTTCGATCCATCGCCACCCGTCCTTGCCCATGGGCTCGTCGGCGGCGATCTGGCAGTCGAAATGGTCGGTATAGAACTTTTTGGCGCGGTCCTGATCGAATACGGGCAGCTCGGCGAACTGGATATGCATGGTGGTTCTCTTACTCGTCGTGACAGATGGTCATTCGCCGCTGAACACCCGGTCCAGGGTCTCGGCGAAGGTGTCGGCGTGCGGGCCAAAGCCCATATGGTCGCCGGGGAAGCGGGCCGGCTCGGTTCCAAGTTTCTCGGCCAGCGCCATTCCCATGCCTTCGATGGGTTGCCCGGCGGACTGTTCGCCGATGGCCACCACGACACGCGGTTTGCCCGCGCGCAGCGCATCGACGTCGGGACGGTAGAGGGAGAGCGGCATGACGCCATAGGCGAGCCAGTACTCAAAATTTCCGCTGACCCGGGCAAACGTCTCCGTCGCTTCTGGGGAGATGGCGAACTCCGGTGGCGCCTCGCCCCGGTCCGCTTCGTCCGCCAGGCCGTTGTCGGCAAAGAACTGCGCCATTGCGGCATCGACGCCGTCGCGACGATAGGTGTCGTAAAGACCCTGCGAGCCGGCTACCGCTTCTGACGGGTCGGGTAACAACATCATGCTCGGGGGTTCGTGCGCCACCAGTGCGCGCACCAGCTCTGGATGGCGGGCCGCGAGGTTAAGCCCGATCTGCGCGCCACCGCTGGTTCCAAACACATAGGCCGGCCCGCAGCCAAGCGCTCCGATCAGCGCCGCGGCGTCGTCGGCTTGCACATCGAGTTGCAATTCCTCGGGCTCGCCGTCGAAGGTGCTGCGGGAGTTGCCGCGCGGGTCGTAGGCCACAACCGTGTAGCGGTCGGCGAGATATCGCGAAAGGTCGGCGAATACGCCGGCATCCTGCGGGCCGCCGGGGATGATCAGCAGGATGGGGCCGGTTCCCCGCATTTCAAAATAGATCCTAGCGCCCGGCACTTTCTGCGTGGACGATCTGGTGGTGTGCGTCATAGCAATGTCTCCTGCTGATTGAGGCGAGGAGCAGGATTCGCCCGCAGCCTCAGTGGTTTGGGCCAAGCCGGGGGCGACTGAGAGGAGTGCCCCCGCTGTGGCCGTGACCAGCAAAAACCTGCGCTTCAACATGTCAGTTCTCCTGCTCGGTTCTGAGCGATCCGGATAACAGGCACCGGCAGCCTTGCATAGAACTAGACTGTCTAGTACCACTAGTCAACACAACTAGGTTCTCGGTGGCGGGAGGGGTAGAGGTTCCATGACCAAGGCGGCTTCAGCAGACCTAATGGCAGGGGTTGAAGGCTCGCACCGTTCCGCGCGGAAGCGTCGAGCAATCCTTGACGCTGCCACGGAAGTTTTTCTCACAGGCGGGTATCTCGGCGCCAGCATGGACGAAATCGCCGCTCGTTCGGCGGTGTCGAAGCAAACCGTCTACAAGCATTTCGCGAGCAAGGAGGCGCTGTTCGTCGAGATCGTGACCAGCATGACCGACGAAGCCAGTGGCAAGGTCCTCAACGAAATGCCGGACATAGGCGAGGGGAAGGATCTCGCCGAGTATCTGCTGAACTATGCGTATCGTCAGCTCACGGTGGTGCTGACGCCACGAATTATGCAGCTGCGCCGCCTGGTCATTGGTGAGGTCAGCCGCTTCCCGGAATTGGCGAGGGTTCTCTACGAACGCGGACCTGCCCGCGCGCTGGAAGCACTCGCGGCGTTGTTCATACGTCTGGCCGATCGTGGACTGCTCGTGATCGATGATCCATTGGTCGCGGCGTCCCAGTTCAACTGGCTGATCATGTCCGCCCCTTTGAACCAAGCCATGCTTTTGGGAGACGAGGCGATTCCAAAGCAGGCAGAGCTTCGCCGACATGCTGCAGATGGCGTGCGCGTATTCCTCGCAGCATACGGCAGGCAATGACCTGCCCGCGGATGACGTTTTCCCGTTGCGCCAGATGCAACATCAGGGTGGGAAGGCAAGGATGCGGTCAAGTGGATCGAGCGCAAGCAGATTACATGACCCGTCGCTACGGCACCCGATCGGCCCGCGGATGCAACTGGTCCAACAGGTTGCGGGAGGCCGTGCCATCAGAGGGCTGCAGCGAAAATGCCGATTGACCTCAAGCATCTGCGATATGTCGAAGCTGCTGAACGGTGCGGGAGTTTTCGCAGAGCAGCGGATTCGCTCGCCCTGAAAAAGTCCAATCTCAGCCGACGAGTAAGACACCTTGAAGACCAACTCGGCGTCACGTTGTTCGAAAGGACGCATGCGGGCGTCAGGCCGACTGCGGCAGGCCGGGATTTTGTCAACAGCGTTCGCCGGGTACTTAATGAACTGCAGATCGTCGTCGACGGGGCGAAGGCCGTCGCCCGCGGCGAGGCCGGGTATTTGACCATCGGCTTCTACACCTCGCTATCGGCCGGCAATCTCAGGGCGAGCCTCGTCGAGTATGGCCGTCGATTTCCTCAGGTCGAGATCAGCACGGTCGAAGGGTCGCGCTCGCGTTTGTTCGACGGAATTCAGAACGGCACCGTCGACATCGCCGTGGTCACGGGGGAGCGGGCTTCAGATTGCAATCGTTCGATGGCCTTGTGGAGTGAGCGCATCATCGTTGCCTTGCCCGAGAATCATCCGCTGGCCGCGAACGAGATCATCTACTGGACGGACCTGAAGCGCGAACGCTTCCTGCTCAGCGAGCGCGATCCAGGTCCGGAGATCCAAGACATCCTCGTGGCCAAGCTCTCCTCGCCCGGCGACCTGCCCGATGTCGTCCGGCACGATGTGAGCCCGGAAAATATCAAGAGCCTGGTTGGCGCAGGTCGCGGCGTTAGCATCATGTGCGAGGCAAGCATGGGCGCCAGCCATGCCGGCGTCGTCTACCGCGAGGCGCGCGACGGCAATGGCTCGACCCGGATTGGGTATCGGGCCTATTGGCGAGACGGCAACGAAAATGCGGCGCTCCGGAACTTCATTCGCCTCTTGGAGGAGCGCTGCCCGCCGGTTGCGAACGGGAACGGGGCCCGTGGCGCATCTTCGTGAAGCCCCGGTCCGTCGCCATGAAGCGCGCGATCATCGGTGCGACCAGCTTGGCGGGCTCGACAGCTTGCCCATTTTCGCGGCCAAGGATTTCCGCATAAGCGAGGAGATCGCGGTGAAGGGCCCCGGGAAGCTCCACCGAAATCTTGACCGGCTTGTCGTCTTCAAGCGGTCCGAGCTTTAGCTTGCCCATCGATCAGCCTCCGTAAGGTTCGAGCACCAAATCCCGGGTGACGATGACTCGAACCGGAAAGCCCGGCCGGATCGTGAGCGTCGGCGCGATGTTGAGCTGGCGGCGCACGATCTGCTGGCCGGCATCGTTGATGGTGTCCTGCCCGCCGTTGCGGATCGCCTGGATCAGGCGGTCGTCGTCGTTGGTGGCGAGTTCGGCCCCGACGCTCAGCAAAGTGGACAGTCCCGCCGCCTTCGCCAGCTCCCACCAGTGATAGTCGACGCCATCCTGAAGACCGGCATAACCCTCCGCATCGGCGCCGGGCTGACGCTCGAGCACGATCGAGCGCCCGTTCGGAAAGATCAGCCGGTTCCAAACGAGCAGCACACGGCTCTGACCAAACTGGACGCTGTTGTTGTACTGACCGACAACGCGGGTGCCCTGGGGCACAAGGAGGATGCGGCCCGTCGGGCTGTCGTAGATGTTCTCCGTCACCTGTGCGGTGATCTGGCCAGGGAGATCCGAGTGGATGCCGGTGATGAGCGCCGCCGCGATCACGGCGCCCGCCTGAAGGACGTAAGGCGACGCCGGCGCGGCGACGCGATCCGGTGCGATCGTGCGCCGATCGGCGGCCGCGTTGAGGAAGGCAAGCTGGCGATCCTGCGCCGATGGCGTGGCGGGCGGCGGCGCAAGGCCGAGGCCGGTGAGATCCGGCGGCGGCGGCGGCGCAATCGTCTTAGCACCGGGGGCCGTCGAAGCCATCGGCCGGTTCTCGGCGCCGCTGAAAAGCCTGCTGACGCGAGCGGTTTCGATCTCCTGCAGGCGCCGCTGCTCCTCCGTGCTCAGGCCGGGATTGGGCTGGTTCGGCAGCGGCTGGCCACGATTTTGCGCGCCCAGAATGGGTCGCCCGAGGTCGCCCGGGAGCGGCGGACCGAGCTGGGGAACACCGCTGTAGTCGCGTGGCAATCCGGCAAGGCCGTCGGCGGTCGATCGATTGTCTGTCGAATAAAGTTCTTCGGCGGACCTGCCTCCGTCGCGTGTTTGAAGCGCATAAATGAGCGCCCCGCCGATGCCGACGCTTGCGACGAGAGCAATGCCGGTGAGCACTTTGCGCGACAGCCGCGTAACGCGCGGCGCTTCGGCACGCAGCCGCATCGGCGTGGCCGCGTCGCCAGCCGAGCCTGTCAGCGGCGCGTCATCTTCCTCTTTCCGGGAATCGGGCTCGCTCACGACGCCGGCCTCCCATCGGTGCGGACGATCCGGACGCGCTTCTGGCGGTCGCCGGCGCCAAAGCGCAGCTCGGCGGCGGCGAACAGCCTGTCGACGATCATGTAGTTGGCGCGGACGCGGTAGTTCACGAGTTCGGAGGTGTTGCCCTCCGGACCGACGACGAACAGCGGCGGCATTTCGCCCTGACCGATGCCGCGGGGAAACTCGATGAAGACTTGGCGGCCATCATCGTAGGCGCGTAGCGGTCGCCACGGCGCGCGGTCGCCTTCGACGGCATAACGGAAATTGATGTTGGCGAGGTCGACGCCGGTGGCGACGGGACTGCTGGCCTCAGCCTGCGCGTTCTGGCGCCGCAGCGCGATGAGTTGATCCTGCGGATACAGCCAGGACACCGAAGCCATATAGGTGCGCTCGGTGGAGCGCAGCTCCATGTGGTACGTGCGCAGATTGGTGTTGATGATGAGATTCGTCATCAGATCGACGCGGGTCGGCTTCACCAGGATGTGGATTTGGCTAGTCGCGCCCGAACCGCTCAATGTGTCGCCGATGATCCAGCGCACAGTGTCGCCGGCGGCGACCGGACCGGAGCCGACCAGTTGCTCGCCCGGTTGAAGCGCGATGTCGGTGATCTGGCCGACGGCTGTGTAGACCTGATAGAGCGCGCCGCCTGTATAGGGATAAACCTGCATGGCATTGATGAAGCCGTCGCGGACCGGCTGAACGCGCGCAGCGGTATTGGCCTGGTTGACGCGCGCCGTGGGGTCGGTCGGCTCCGGTGTTCGGCGCGCCGGTTCAACTGGCTGCAATTGTCCGGGCAGCGGGAGCGGCCTCGGAATTTCGACCACGCGCACGGGAGCGGGCGGATCGGCGCTCAGCGCCGCCGGCACGGCGTTGTCATAGGAGATCTCCGGCGGCCTGCTGGCCGTGGCGCAGCCGGCGAGCGCCGACGTGCAAAGCAAAATCGCAAGTGCGGAAGTGCGAAAAGCCGGGTTTCCGGCTTTACGGAAAGACGGCTTCATTGCCCAAGCTCCCGTGACCAGTTGATGGCGTTGACGTAGATTCCGAGCGGGTTGGCGCGCAGCCGGTCGGCGTTGCGCGGCACCTGCACGACGATGGTGAGGATGGCGGTCCAGCGGGTCGTCTCGGCGAGCTGGCCGTTCTCGTAACGGCGTTCGACCCAGGCGACGCGGAAGCTGTCGGGCGAAGCCCGGATGACACTGGAGACGTCGACGGCGATCTGCTGACGGCCGACCTTGGCGAAGGGGTCGTTCGACCGCGCATAGTCGTTGAGCGCCAGCGCGCCGCGGTCGGTCGTGAAATCGTAGGCGCGTAGCCAGTTCTGCCGAACGATGATGGCGTCGGACGGAATCGAGCGAACTTGCTCGATGAAACGCGCGAGATGAAAGGCGATCTGGGGATCGGTCGGACGATAGTCCGCGACCGCCGGTGCGACCGCCTGGGCCTGGCCGAGCCTGTCGATCTGCACAACCCAAGGCACGATCGTTCCGCGGGCCGATTGCCAGACCAGCGCGGCCGCGAAGCTGGCGGACAGGACTAGCGAGCCGAACGCCATGAAGCGCCAGTTCTTCGCCTGGACGCGCGCGGCGCCGATGCGCTCGTCCCAGACCTGAGCCGCGCGCTGGTATGGCGTCTCGGGTTCTGGCGCTTTGCCGTAGTGAGTAGAAGGTCGTTTGAACATCAGCGATCGCCTTGAGAGAGGTTGATGGAGGAGCCGCCGCCATGGCTGTCGCCGCCGCGAACGGCGTGGGCGGCGGCCGTCACACCGTGGCTCAAGGCCTGAGAGCGCTTCATGCGCTGGGCCCAGGCCGGCGGGCCGTCGGCGGACGTTGACGGCGCAGCCTCGGCTGCGCTTCCGCCGATCGTGCCCATGGTCGACGTGCCGCCCGTGGCGGCGAACGCGGATTTGGCGCCACCGGAGAAGGTCGATTTCATGCCGTCTGCTGCGCGGCCGACCGCGCGCCGTAGCGGTGAGGTGGCGGCCGCGCCAGCGGCGCGAGCAACGCCGCCGAGTCCCGAACCGACAGCGGACGCGCCCGACTGACCGGCGGCGCCGAGGCTGTAGGCAGTCGAAGCGCCTCCGGCCATCGCCGCGCCACCGCGTGCGGCCGCAGCGGTTCCGGAAAGAGCGGCGGCGCCGCCGCGCAGGGCCATTCCACCCGCCGCGCCCGCCGCGACCAGCGCCCCGCCCGCCGCGAGTCCGGTTCCGACCGCCGCGCCTGCGCCGAGCTGCGGACCGCCGGAGACGAGGCCGTTGGCGATGCCGGGACCAAAGATTCCAAGTCCGAGCAGCGACAGCGCGGCGAGCACGATCGCCATGGCTTGGTCGATCGTCGGCGTCTGGCCAGCGAAACCGGCGGTGAACTGGGAAAACAAGGTCGAGCCGATGCCGATGACAACGGCGAGGACCAGCACCTTGATGCCGCTTGAGATGACGTTGCCGAGGACGCGTTCGGCCATGAACGCGGATTTGCCGAACAGGCCGAACGGGATCAGCACGAAACCGGCGAGAGTGGTCAGCTTGAACTCGATCAGGGTGACGAAGAGCTGGATGGCGAGAATAAAAAATGCGAGCAGCACCAACGCCCAGGCGAACAGCAGGCAGGCGATCTGGATGAAGTTCTCGAAGAAGGCGATCCAGCCCATCAGGTTGGAGATGGAATCGAGCAGCGGGCGGGCGGCATCGAGGCCGGTCTGCGCGACGCGGCCTGGGCGCATGAGATCTTCGACGGTGAATCCCGTGCCCGACGCCTTCAGGCCGAGCCCCGCGAAGCTCTCGAAGACGATGCGTGCAAGGTTGTTCCAGTTGCCGATGATGTAGGCAAAGACGCCGACGAAGAGTGTCTTCTTGACCAGGCGCGCCATGATGTCGTCGTCGGCGCCCCAGGACCAGAACAGCGCGGCCAGCGTCACATCGATGACGATCAGCGTGGTGGCGATGAACGCCACCTCGCCGCCGAGCAGGCCGAAGCCGCTGTCGATGTAGCGGGTGAAGACCTCTAGGAATTGGTCGATGACTCCGGTGCCGCCCATGGATCACCGCCCGTCGTCGTGCTGCGGCGCCGTCCGCGCTGGCGCGGGCGTAACGCCGAGGAATCGGTCGCGTGTTTCGGCCCAAGTGCGCAGGCATTCGGCATCGCGCGCGGCGGCCTCGCCAAGCAGTTGGCACCGCCGCTGCGCGTCGCGCAGCGGATCGGCCGGCATGTCTTCGCTTGGCCGTGACGCCTGCGCGGGCGGCTCTTCCTCTTTCCGGGTCATCTCGATCGCCGTCGCAGTGACGGCGACGGCGACGAAGACGACGGCGCCGAGGCGGGCCAAGAGCTTGCCGTCCATGACGCGATCCTCTTGAGGGGCCTTAGTTGCCATTCGGGAACATGCGAGCGTTGCCGGGCTGATAGCCGGCGCCCGGCGCCAGGAAGCGGCGGCGCTGCTCGCGACCCTGCTCGGCAGCCGCCGCGCGCTCCGCTTCGGTCAGTGCTTGAGCCCGTCCGTTCGCAGCGACGACGGCTGTGAGATCGGCGAGCTGCTGGGCTTGGAGCGCGAGGAGCTGATTGCCGGCCTGCGCCGCCTGCAAGGCGCCGGTCGCGCCCTGGCTTTGGCCGATGAGTGCTGACATTTCGGCGCGGTTGGTGTCGATGTTGCCGACAACGCCGGCCTGCACCCGCATGGCGTCCTGCAGGCCGCCGACCGTGTTCTGCCAGCGCTCGCGCGCCTGCGCCGCAAGCTGCTGGTCCGACGCGGTCATCGACGCCTTGCCGTAGGTGGAGGTGAAGGCCTGGTCGATCTGCTGGACGTCGTAGGCGAGGCGCTGCGCCTGGCTGAGGAGTTGCTGAGTCTGCTGCACGGACTGCTGCAACCGTTGAAGCGACGAGTAAGGCAGGCTCGCAAGATTGCGCGCCTGGTTGATCAGCATCGTCGCTTCGTTCTGAAGCGATGTGATCTGATTATTGATCTGCTCCAGCGCCCGAGCGGCGGAGAGAACATTCTGCACGTAGTTCGTCGGGTCGTAGACGACCCATTGCGCGGACGCCGGCTGAACCATCACTGGCGACATCGCCAGGGGGACGGAAAGAATCGACGCGGAAAGAAGCGCCGCGCGTGAGCGACGGAAGATCATGGCTGTGTCTCAAGGTTGTTAAGGTTGGGGATGAGGTCGGCGGCCCAGGCGACGCCGCGCAGACGCAGCCAGGCCGGCAGGAATCCTTCGCGGCCGTGCTCCGCCACGATGCGCTCGATCGCGGTCTGATCGGTCTTCGAGGAAGCGGCGCAGAGCGCCAGCGCCACGTCGGACAGACCGAGTTCGAAGAGCCGGTTGCCCCGCCGGGATTGGCAGTAGTAGTCGCGCTTCGGCATCGCGCGGGCGAGGATTTCGATCTGGCGATCGTTGAGTCCGAAGCGGCGGTAGATCGCGGTGATCTGCGGCTCGATCGCGCGCTCGTTCGGCAACAGCAGGCGGGTCTGGCAGCTCTCGACGATGGTGGGCGCGATCGCCGAGCTGTCGATGTCGGAAAGCGACTGAGTGGCGAAGATGACGGAGGCGTTCTTCTTGCACAGTGTCTTCAGCCACTCGCGGAGCTGACCAGCGAAGTCCTCATCGTCGAGCGCCAGCCAGCCCTCGTCGACGATGAGCAGCGTGGGGCTGCCATCGAGGCGGTCTTCGATGCGGTGGAAGAGATAGGCGAGCACCGCCGGCGCGGCGTCCGTGCCGATCAGGCCCTCGGTCTCGAACGCCTGCACAAAGGCTTCGCCAAGATGCTCGCTCTCGGCATCGAGCAGCCGGCCATAGGCGCCGCCGACGCAATAGGGCCGAAGCGCCTGCTTGAGGTCGTTCGATTGAAGGAGGACGGCGAGTCCGGTGAGCGTGCGTTCGCCGACTGGCGCGCTGGCCAGCGAGGTCAGCGCCGTCCAGATGTATTCCTTCACCTCGGGCGCGATCGTCACGCCCTCGCGCTGCAGGATCGCGACGATCCAATCCGCCGCCCACGCGCGCTCCGGCGCGTGGTGGATCCCGGCGAGCGGTTGCAGTGAGACGCTGTCGGCCGCGCCCTCGGTCAGCCCGCCGCCGAGATCGTGCCAATCGCCGCCCATAGCGAGCGCGGCAGCGCGAATCGAGCCGCCGAAATCGAAGGCGAACACCTGAGAGCCCGGATAGCGGCGAAACTGGAGCGCCATCAGCGCCAGCAGCACGGACTTCCCCGCGCCGGTCGGTCCGACGACGAGCGTGTGACCGACGTCGCCGACATGAAGGGAAAACCGGAACGGGGTCGAGCCTTCGGTCCTGCCATATAGCAAGGGGGGCTGCCCGAAATGCTCATCCCGTTCCGGCCCCGCCCACACCGCCGACAGCGGAATCATGTGGGCGAGATTGAGCGTCGAGATCGGAGGTTGCCGGACGTTGGCGTAGACATGGCCCGGCAGCGAGCCAAGCCAGGCGTCGACGGCGTTGATTGTCTCCGCCATCGCGGTGAAGTCGCGGCCCTGAACGATCTTCTCCACCAAACGCAGCTTTTCGGCTGCGATGCGTGGATCGGCGTCCCAGACGGCGACCGTCGCGGTGACATAGGCCTGACCGGCATAGTCGGCGCCGAGTTCCTGGAGCGCGAGGTCGGCGTCCGCCGCCTTGTTCGCCGCATCGGTGTCGACGAGCACCGACGCCTCGTTGGTCATCACCTCCTTCAGGATCGCCATGATGCTCTTGCGCTTGGCGAACCACTGCCGCCGGATCTTGGTGAGCAGTTTGGTGGCGTCGGTCTTGTCGAGAAGGACGGCGCGCGTCGACCAGCGATACGGAAAGGCGAGCCGGTTGAGATCGTCGAGCAGCCCGGGCGTGGTCGCGGTCGGAAAACCGACGATGGTCAGGATGCGGAGATGCGTGTCGCCGAGACGCGGCTCCAGTCCGCCGGTGAGCGGCTGATCGGCCAGCAGCGCATCGAGATACATCGGCGTCTCGGGCACGCGCACGCGATGGCGTTTGGTCGAGACGGTTGAATGCAGATAGGTCAGTGTCTCGCCGTCATCGAGCCATGCGCATTCCGGCATGAAGTTCTCGATGAGCTGAAGCACGCGGTCGGTGCGGTCAGCGAAGCCGCGCAACACCTCATGAGGGTCGAGACCGTTATCGGCCTTGCCTTCATAGAGCCAGCCTTCGGCGCGGGCGGCGTCCTCGGCCGGCGGCAGGTAGACGAAGGTCAGGAAGTAGCTGGACTCGAAGTGCGAGGCGTCTTCCTCGAAATCGGCCTTGCGCTCGGCATCGACCAGGGCGGACGCGGCCTCGGGAAAGCGGCTCGCCGGATAGGCGCCGGCGCCATGGCGTTGCGCCTCCACGAAAATGGCCCATCCCGAGCCAAGGCGGCGGAAGGCGTTGTTGAGGCGGCCGGCGACGGCGACGAGTTCGGCCGGCACCGCGGAATCCAGGTCTGGACCGCGAAAGCGGGCGGTGCGCTGGAAACTGCCGTCCTTGTTGAGGATGATGCCCTCGCCCGCGAGCGCGGCCCAGGGCAGGAAATCCGCGAGGCGGGTTGAGGTCCGGCGATATTCGGCAAGGTTCATCATTGGGACCTCACGCGCTCAGATGGCCGGGAATGCGCAGATGCCGGCGCACCACGTCGACGAATTGCGGATCGCGCTTGGCCGCCCACACGGCCGCGAAATGCCCGATCGCCCAGAGCCCGAGGCCGACCAGCCAGAGGCGCAGGCCAAGGCCGAGCGCCGCCGCCAGCGTGCCGTTGAGGATCGCGATGGAGCGTGGCGCGCCGCCAAGCAGAATGTGCTCGGTGAGTGCGCGATGGACCGGGACGGCGTAGCCCGGCACTTCGCTGGCGCTGTCGATCAGGCTCGCCATCAGACGAGCGCTCCGCCGCCGAACGAGAAGAACGACAGGAAGAAGCTCGACGCGGCGAAGGCGATCGACAGGCCGAAGACGATCTGGATCAGCTTCCGCGCGCCGCCAGACGTATCGCCGAAGGCGAGTGTTAGACCCGTGATGATGATGATCATCACGGCGATGATCTTGGCCACAGGTCCCTCGATGGATTCGAGGATCGATTGCAGCGGCGCTTCCCACGGCATGGACGAACCGGATGCATGGGCGGCGGGCGCCAGCATCATGCTGACGATGGTGACGGACACGGCCGTCGCGATATGACTGCGAATACGCAAGGCATGGCGGATCATGTGAGGTCTCCTGAAGCGGGCTGAGTTGCGGGGATGACGCGGTAGTCGCCGTCCGACTGGAGGCCATCGACGCGGGCGAGTTCGGCGAGGCGGCGGCTTGCGCCGCGGCCACTGAGCACTGCGACGAGATCGATGGTCTCTGCGATCAGTGCGCGCGGGACGGTGACGACGGCTTCCTGGATGAGCTGCTCAAGGCGGCGCAGCGCGCCGAGCGCGGTGCCGGCGTGGATGGTGCCGATGCCGCCCGGGTGGCCCGTCCCCCAGGCCTTGAGCAAATCCAGCGCCTCGGCGCCGCGCACCTCGCCGATTGGAATGCGATCGGGGCGTAGGCGAAGCGAGGAGCGGACGAGATCGGATAGCGAGGCGACGCCGTCCTTGGTGCGCATGGCGACGAGGTTGGGCGCGGCGCATTGCAGCTCGCGCGTATCCTCGATCAGAACGACGCGGTCGGAGGTCTTCGACACCTCGGCGAGCAGCGCGTTGGTGAGCGTGGTCTTGCCGGTCGAGGTGCCGCCGGCGACGAGGATGTTGCGGCGATCCGCAACGGCGCGACGGAGCATCTCCGCCTGTTCGGCCGACATGATGTCGGCGGCGACGTAGTCAGCGAGCGTGAAGACGGCGACGGCCGGTTTGCGGATCGCGAACGCCGGAGCGGCGACGACGGGCGGCAGAAGGCCCTCGAACCGCTCTCCCGTCTCGGGAAGCTCCGCCGAAACGCGCGGTGAACCGGAATGGACCTCCGCGCCGACGCGGTGCGCGACCAGGCGGACGATGCGTTCGCCGTCCGCGGGCGACAGGCGCTCTCCGGTGTCGGAGAGTCCCTCGGACAGCCGGTCAATCCAGAGCCGCCCGTCGGGATTGAGCATCACCTCGACGATCGACGGGTCTTCCAGGAATCCGGCTATGGCGGGGCCGAGGGCCGTGCGCAACATGCTTGCGCCTCGCTGGATTGCCTCTGATTGCTGGTGAGAAACCGCCATGTCGTCCCCGTCTGTGCGGGACCGCAGACATGCGGCCCTGGATCGGGGATCAGTAGAAGAGGCAGAAGTCAGGGCATGACAACAAGCAGAATGGGGTCGTCGTGCTCTGGCGTACAAAGACAGGGAGACGGCGGAATTGACAAACCCCTGCGATGCCCGGCGCGGGCTGTTTCTCAGGTCGAGATGCCCCTCCAAGTTCTTTGGCTTTTTTCAGGAATGGCAGATCTTGAGCGACAATGCCGTCCGTCACACCAGGGTGCCCTGGGTGTTCATGGCGCGAACTCGCCGCACGAACTCAACGTATTGCAACCACAACTCGCCACCGAGACAGCAAACCCGAAGCCCGCTATGTGGTGCCACGATGGTCGCAACAGAGTTTGGCGGATTATCGTATGTCCAATCAGGAACCCGCGCTGTTGCGCCGACTATTGCGCGCGAAGGACCGCATGGACGCGGCCTCCGAAGAGGAATGGCCCGTCGAGCGGCTCGCAAGCGTTAGCGGCATATCCGAGGCGCACTTCGCGCGCTCATTCAAGGATGCCTTCGGGATCCCGCCGCATCGCTATCTGCTGACGCGTCGCATCGAACGCGCCAAGGCGCTGCTGCGCGACACCGACCAGCCGATCATCGACATCGCCTTCCAGACCGGCTGGTCGAGCCTCGGCACGTTCGGGCGCGTCTTCAAGGACATCACCGGCGACAGCCCCACCGAACTGCGCGCTCGCGAGCAGGCGACCGCTTATGCGCTCGAACAGGTTCCGCACTGCTTCGTCAGCGCCGCGTTTCGCCCCAACCTCAAGACCGCAGTTTCGGAGAAGCGTCGCCAGCAAGGCGGCGATAGAAAGGAGCCAGACGAAACGGAGGTTCCCAAATGACTGCAGGTATTGGCGTAATAGGTCTCTACGTCCACGATCAGGACGAAGCGCTCGACTTCTACATCAACAAGCTGGGCTTCGTGCCCCATGCGGACAATCGCAACGGCAATTACCGCTGGCTCACCGTGAAGCATCCGGATCAGCGCTCGTTCGAGTTGGGCCTCTTCCTGCCACAAGAGCCCGTGCTCGACGCCGCAACCGCGCAGACCATGCGCGAAATGGTGGCCAAGGGCGCCATGCCGCCTCTGGTGCTCGTCGTCGATGATTGCCGCGCCGCCTATGAGCGTATGCGCACCAAGGGCGTCGAGTTTACACAGGAGCCGATGGCTCGCTTCGGCGGCGTCGACGCCAACCTCCGCGATCCCTCTGGCAACGCCTGGAAGATGATCGAGGCACGCGCCTGATGTACGCCAAATTCATTCACACGCGGAGCAAGGAGGCCTCTGTGAGCAAGCTCATTCGCCAGTTTCACCGCTGGGTGTCGATGCTCTTTGTGCTGAGCGTCGTCGCCACGACCGTCGCGCTTGCGCGGCCGGACCCGATCCAGTGGATGGCCTATCTGCCGCTTTTCCCGCTCGCCCTGCTCGCGCTGAGCGGCATTTACATCTTCGTGGCGCCGTATTTGCCGAAGCGTCGCGCAGGAGCCTGAAACCTATGACGAAGAAACCTGTCCCTCGCACAGCCAAGGCGCCAATCTCATCGTCATCAGTGCGGGGCGATTGGCGCCCGCGAGACCCTCGACCGTATCCGCACGCTCATTCGCGAAGCCGATCCGGACGCGGTCGAAGAGGCGAAGTGGCCGAAAGCGGCCAACCCGGCCGGCGTGCCCACATGGTCGCACGACGGCATCATCTGCACGGGCGAAATCTACAAGGACAAGGTCAAGCTGACGTTCATGCATGGCGCCGCGCTCAAGGACCCTTCGCGGCTCTTCAACGCGGGCCTCGATGGCGGAACGCGGCGCGGCATCGACATCCACGAGGGCGATCACATTGGCGAGAGGGCATTTATGGCGCTCATCCGCGAGGCCACGGCGCTGAACACGGCAAAAAATGCGGCGAAGGGGAAGCGCAGCTGAACGCTCCGGAACTTTGCGCGGGTAGCGACCGGAATCGGCGATCTCCGGCGTAATGGGCCGGGCAGGCGGGAAGGGCAGATGTTGATCGACCCCGCCCTTCGCCACAATATGCCGACCTCGGCATCGATGGCCCATTTGAGCCAGGGTGCTGTCAAAAAAATCGCAACGGGGTCGTACGCAGCAGCTAGCGCGCATCATCATGCAATACAATTGTTGCATGATGATGCGCGTTTTGGTACAGGTCGCGCATGGACCTTGACGGTATTTTTGCTGCCCTCTCGGATGCTACGCGCCGTCGCATGCTTGACGAATTGTCGAAAACCGACGGTCAAACAATATTCGAATTGCACGTTCGGCTAACGCAATTGCACGGGGCAAGTCTTTCGCGGCAAGCCTTGTCGCGACACCTGTCCGTGCTTGAGGACGCCGGTCTCGTGCGTTCCGAATGGCGCTAGCGAAGCAAACACCACTTTCTCGATCGCGCGCCGCTGCGGCGCGCGTGGAAACTCTGGATGAGGCCCTTGGCCGAGTCCGACCCCAAAGCAAAAAGCGAGGCGCCGAAATGAAAATTGTCCTTACCAGCGTGCTTGTCGACGACCAGGAGAAGGCCCTGAAATTTTATCTGGACGTCCTCGGCTTCGCGCCAAAGGACGATATTCCGATGGGCGGCCACCGTTGGCTGACGATGGTGTCGGCCGGCGATTTGGACGGCGTGCAACTGCTTCTGGAGCCCGACGAACATCCGGCCGCAAAGCCATTCAAGGCGGCGCTCGTTGCGGACGGCATTCCCTGCGCATCCTTCGGCGTCGACGATGTGCAAGCGGAGTATGACCGCCTTTCCAAGCAGGGCGTGCGCTTCACGCAGCCGCCCACGGCGCTAGGGCCGGTCACAACGGCGGTGTTCTATGACACCTGCGGCAACCTCATCCAAATCGCGCAAAAGCATTGAGCGAGGCAGTCGTGAGCAAGGCAACAATTCCCGCTGAAGTGACCAGCGCCATCGCCAACCTCGCCTCCGGCGATCTTAGCACGCACGGCGAAGCCTACGAGTTTCTCTTGCTCGCGACGGAGGACAGCGCCAGATGGGCCGACGCCGCTTGCGCGGAAATCGCACCGCTCATGAAGCACAAGGACGGTCGCGTGCGCTCGATTGCGGGCCAGATGCTTTGTGCCCTCTCCCCCAACGCATCCAGGAAGACTGTTGCCGCCGCGCTGGATGATCTGATGGCGGCGACGCATGACAAAGCGTTCGTGACCGCGCGCCACGTTCTGCTCGCCCTGTGGCGCGTGGGAAAGGCGGACACCCAACTGCGTTCCAAACTCGTGAAGCGCCTGCGCGCGCGCTTTGTCGAGTCTTCCCGAGAGAAGAACAGCACGCTGATCCGCTATGACATCGCCTGTGTCCTTCGCCGCCTATTCGACGAAACGGGCGACGCCGCTGTGAAGTCGACAACTCTTGCGCTGATCGAGTTGGAACCGGACGCCAAGTACCGGAAGAAGTATGCTGGCGCGTGGAAGGGCGCGTGAGAATGGCGACCCTATCGGGCCTTGAAGATTGCGTAGGGCCGCGATCGGCGAATTCCTGCCTGATGGCGGTCCGATCATGCATGTCTGCAGCGAGGCCGTTTGCGGTCAAAAGCTGCTGTACGGAACTTAAACTGAGACACTGCTGCCGAGCGACGGTCATTCTGCGCCTTGGCCTCCGACGATATCATCGGAAATTTCCTCACGCACCTTCGGCCCCTTCGCGAGCCGCCGCCCGAGCGCGGCGACGAAGGCGTCGTAGCGCTCGCCCGCCTGCGCGCGCGCGGCTGCCTGGGCGGGCTCTGGCAAAGGCGGATTGGTGGCGAGCCAGTGGCGGACGAACACCGCGAGCATTTCCACGGAAATGCCGAGATCGCGTTCCATGCGCGTCATGCGCCGGTCGAGCTGATCCAACCGCTTGGTGGTCGCGGCTTCCTGGCGCTCGGCGGCGTCGGGCGACAGGAAGGAGGCGATCGCCGCTTCCGCGACCAGGGATCGCGATTGATCGCGGCGCGCGGCATAAGCGGCGAGCGTCTAAAGCGCGGGCGCAAAGTGTACCACTGAACCGGTTTTGATCTTCCGCTTTGATGGCGGGGCAAAAGTGTACCGGTCCTGATAGGCCGACTCGATGTCATCGACTGGCATTGAGAGGCCGAAAGGATGTTCACAGTGGAACTCTATGCCGCGATACGACGCGCAGTGATGGCGGAGGGGCTGAGCCGGCGGAAGGCGGCTAAGCGCTTTGGCGTTCACCGCAACACGATCACGAAGATGCTCCAGTATTCGGTTCCGCCGGGTTATCGGCGGCGCGAGCGGCCGGTATCGAAGAAGCTCGGGCCGTATATGGCTGGGATCGACAAGATCCTGGAGGGCGACCGGAGCGTTCACAAAAAACAGCGGCATACGGCGCAGCGGATTTTTGAACGGTTGCGGGACGAAGAGGGGTTTTCCGGCGGCTACACGATCGTTCGCGAGTATGTGGCGCGGGCGCTGTTGCGGTCGCGCGAGATGTTTATTCCGCTCAGCCATCGCCCAGGACAGGCGCAGGCGGATTTTTGCCAAGCGGACGCCTATATCGCGGGTAAGAAGGTCCGCTTTCATTACTATTGCGTGGATCTGCCACATTCGGACGGTTGCTTCGTCAAGGCCTATCCCGCCGAGACAGCGGAAGCCTTTTGCGATGGTCATGTCGCGGCGTTCGATTTTTTCGGCGGCGTGCCGCAATCGATTTTATACGACAACACTCGGCTCGCGGTGGCCAAGATCGTGAAGGGCGGAGAACGCCTGCGCTCGCAAATGTTCGCGGAACTCCAGAGCCATTACCCGTTCGAGGATCGCTTCGGCAGACCGGGCAAAGGCAATGACAAGGGCAAGGTCGAGGGGCTGGTCGGATATGTCCGGCGCAACTTCATGACGCCTCTGCCCGTAGCGGAGAGTTTCGACGCGCTCAACGTAAGGCTGCTCGACGCCTGCACGAAGCGGCGACAGGCAATCTTGCGCGGCCAGTCGATGAGGATTGGCGAACGCATGCAGGCGGACATATCCGCGTTCATGCCGTTGCCGCCGACCCCTTACGACGCTTGTCATAAGATTGCGACGCGCGTCTCGTCCATGTCGCAGGTGCGCTACCGCAACAACGATTACTCGGTTCCAACGCGCTATGGCCATCAAGAAGTTTTGGCGAAGGGTTACGTCGACAGAGTCGAGATTGTCTGTCGCGGCGAGACGGTCGCCGTGCACGCGCGCAGCTACGACAAGGCCGAGTTCATTTATAATCCGCTGCATTATCTCGCCTTGCTCGAACACAAGAGCAAGGCGCTCGATCAGGCCGCGCCGCTCGACGACTGGCGCCTCGCCGATTGCGTCTATCGTCTGCGGCGGTTGATGGAGGCGCGCATGGGAAACAGCGGGCGCCGCGAGTTCATCCAGGTGCTGCGATTGATGGAGGACTTCCATCAACATCTCGTCGAACAGGCCATCGCGGAGGCGCTGCGTCTTGGCGCAATCAGTTTTGACGCGGTGAAGATGCTCCTGCTCGCCAAATTGGAGAACCGGCCAGCCCGGCTCGATCTGACATTCTACCCCTATCTGCCAGTGGCGACGGTCGGCGCGACAGACCCCCGCGCCTATCTCGGGCTCGTCGCCAACGCAGCCGCTATCGAGCCAAGTGCACGAGTTTCGGCATGAGCGCCTCGCAGGAGTCGACCTCCCAAACGATCGTCGCGCCGCAGGTGCTGCTGGGCAATCATCTCAAGGCGCTGAAGCTTCCCACCTTCGCCCGCGAATATGAGAAAGTGGCGATGGAATCTGCGCAGGACCGCGCCGATTACCCGCGCTATTTGCTGCGTCTGTGCGAACTGGAGCGCATCGATCGCGAACGGCGCAACGTCGAGCGCCGCATTCGTTTGGCGCGCTTTACGCAGATCAAAAGCCTCGACACCTTCGACTTCGCGGCGCAGCCCTCGCTCAACAAGCCCCTGGTGCTGGAGCTGGCGCGGTGCGAATGGATCGAGAAGCGACAGAACTGCATCGCGCTCGGTCCATCCGGAACCGGCAAGACTCACGTCGCGCTCGCCCTCGGTCTTGCCGCCTGCCAGAAGGCATTTGGCGTCGCTTTCACGACCGCCGCCGATGACGTGCGGTTCCTTGGAGTAGGACTGACTCAGGCGCTCGAACACCTGTTCCTGGCGCTCGTGATCGCCGTTGACCGTGAACGCCATGAGCTGGTCCAGCGTCATGCCGTCATCGGCATAGACGTCGAGCAGCTTGGGCGAGACGGATGCGAGGCGCAGACGCTGCTTGACCACCGACACGGCGACGAAGAAGGCCGCGGCGATGTCCTCCTCGGACTGGCCCTTATCACGCAGCGCCAGAAACGCCCGGAACTGATCGAGCGGATGCAGCGGCGCGCGCTGGATGTTCTCGGCGAGACCGTCTTCCTCGGGAATGCCGTCCTCGCGCACGACGCAGGGCACGGGCGCGGTCTTGGCCAAGCGCTTCTGCTTGACCAGAAGTTCGAGCGCGCGGAAGCGGCGGCCGCCAGCCGGAATCTCGAACATGCCAGTCTCGACGCCTTCGGTATCGCGAACCGGCCGCACGGTGATGCTCTGCAGGAGCGTGCGCCGGGCGATGTCCTCGGCCAGTTCGTCGATCGAGATGCCGGCCTTGATCCGGCGGACATTGGACTGGCTCAGCACCAGTTTGTTGAACGGGATGTCCCGCGATGAGGACAGGACGATCTTCTGAACTCGGGTCATGGTCATTCTCCATGACGGGCGGCCGTAAGACTCTCTCTCGACCTCAACCCGTCACGAAGCGAGCGCAGCCCACTTCCTCTAGGAGGCTGAGGCCGCGCGATCGTAGACCTGCGCTCACGTGGCTTGGGCGAGCTTGCGCGCGATCACCGTGACGCCCGGGCCGGATTTGGCGCCGGGACGCGCCGCTCCCACCGTGGTCGCCGCGTCGATCTCTTCCCCGCATTGAGAACAGACGATGCTCGGGGCGAAGCGATGTCCGCAGGCAGTATGGACGAATTCGATCGCCGCTCCTCCGGGTGGAGCGCTCCAGCGGTCCCCCCACGCCGTCAACGCGACGAGGATCGGGACAAGCTCTTCACCCGCGGCGGTTAGCCGGTATTCGTAGCGGACGGGCCGACGCGAATAGACCTTGCGCGCGATGATTTTGTGCGTCGCCAGCATGGCGAGGCGGCGTGCCAGCAGATTGCGCGATATCCCGAGGTTCTCGACGACCTCGTCGAACCGGTGAAGCCCGAGGAACACATCTCGCAGGATCAGAGGAGTCCACCAGTCGCCGATCAGCTCCAGTGCCTGCGCCAAGGAGCGTCGCATGTTCTTGAAGCTCGTTCTCTGCACCGGCCCTCCTGACAGTTGAATGATTGAACTGACTATGTTAGGGCAAGTTCAATCACAGCCCTATGGGGGCGTCATGTACCACGCGATCGTCCGCAAGCGAGTCGAAGATCTGTTCTCGGCCGTCAGCAAGGGCGACGCTGCGCCGGTGCTCGAAGGATTGGCCCCGCGCTTCGAGCACATCTTTCTTGGCGACCACGCCCTCGGGGGCACACGCACAACGATCGAGAAAACAAAGCTCTGGTACGAGAGGCTTTACCGGTTGCTCCCGGATATCAGCTTCGAAGTACGCTCGATCCGGATTGCCGGCCCGCCGTGGAATACGCTTGTCGCCGCGGATTGGCTTGAGAGCAATTCCGGGACCGATGGCGTCCGCACGTCCACGCCTGGGGTCCATGTCGTCCGGATCGTCTGGGGCAAGATGCCCTCTATCGGCATTTATCCCGACACAGTTGGTCTCGTATCCACGCTTGCTAGGCTTTCACGTGCGGGCGTAGCGGAAGCAACCGCGCCGAAGATTGAGGATTAGCGCTAACTGCTCCTAGACATACTCCGCGACGTGCGGCCGAGAGCCTCTCTGTCGACCTCCAACCCGTCACGAAGCGAGCGCAGCCCTCTTCCTCCAGGAGGCTGCGGCGGCGCGGAATCGCCAGGGCCTGTGGATCGCCGAGTCGATCGAATCTGCATCGAAATGAGGTCGATTTGGGAGGAGGCGGCCGGCAACGCTGCGCGCGCTCGGCCTCCACTTGCATGCCCGCCAATCCGTGTGCTACATACTGAACCACATGGCTCAGTATTCCCAGACCCGTTTGGATGCCTCGTTCGCCGCGCTCTCGGACGCCACCCGACGCGGCGTTCTGGAGCACCTCGGACGTGCGGACGCTTCGATCACGGAGCTTGCCGAGAAGTTCCACATGACCCTTACGGGCATGAAGAAGCACGTCGGCGTCCTGGAGCAGGCGGGGCTCGTCGCCACGAAGAAGGTCGGGCGCGTGCGGACCTGCAAGCTCGGCCTACGCGGACTGGAGCAAGAGGCGGCCTGGATCGAGAGGCACCGCCAGCTCTGGGACGCACGCTTCGACGCGTTGGACAAAATTGTCGAGGAATTGAAACGGAAGGAGAAGGTCGATGGACGAAAGAAGAGATAGTGAGCCCACCCCCATGAAGAACCGCACGACGGTGGAACGTAAGTCCGAGCGTGAGCTCGTGGTTACGCGAAGCTTCAACGGCCCGGCGCGCCTCGTGTTCGAGGCGTGGACCAAGCCCGAGCTGTTCAGGCAGTGGTGGGTGCCGAAGTCGATGGGAATGTCCCTGCTTTCCTGCGAAATGGATGTTCGTGTCGGGGGCAGGTACCGTTTGGAGTTCGCACACGGGGACTCACAGTCGGCGTTCTTCGGCACGTACAAGGAAGTAACACCGCACTCGCGCCTCGTCTGGACCAATGAGGAAGATGAGAATGGGCAGGTCACGACGGTGACCTTCGCGGAAACAGGCGGCAAGACATTGCTGGTCATGCACGAGCTTTATCCCTCGAAGGAAGCTCTCGACGCCGCCGGCACCGGGGCGGCGGATGCGATGGGAGAGACGTTCGAGCAACTGGACGAGCTTCTCCTCACCCTGGGCGCGGGCGCGGGACCGTCATGAAGTCGTCGATCTCGCGGTCGGCGCGGACGCCCTCTGCGGACCTGCGAGACCGTCATCAACCTCATTGGCAATACGGCCAACCGAGGTGGTCTCGTCGTGCGCGTCCGACTCGATCGTCGGCGCTATCCCACTGGCAAGGATATCTCAAAGAAGGAACTGCGAGAACTGAAGGTCGAGTGCGGAGCGTTTCACGGCGAGTGGAACTACGTCATCAGATCGTGCCTGGAACAGCATTGACCGGTCGACTTCGCCGTTCCCGGGACCTAAAGGCGTGGAGCCGCGGACCCGGCTCCACGCCTCCCAGCACTAATGGACGCTGGAAAGGAGTTTCGCGGCTTTGCCCTCCAGTTCCAGCCGCGCATCCTGATGCGGCTTGGCGCGGGCGAGCGCTGTGACTCCCTGGACGAAATCGAAGATCGACTCCGGCGGCCGCCCTTCTTCCTCCAGCACGGTGGCGATGATCTTCTCGGTCTCCGGACGCGAGAAGCCGCGTTTGCGCAAGAAGCTCTCGCGATCCTCATCCTTGCGGGCAACTATCTGCTCGCGAGCGGCCCTGATCCCCGCCAGAAACGGCGCGGGCGATGACGTGGCGAAGCGTTCCAGCGCTGGCGCCGCCTGATGCGCGAAGCGGTGGCTGGCGAACTTGCTGTGGCGGATCGAGATCTCCTCGAAGCCTTCGGCGCCCCAGATATTGCGATTCATGCAGACGGCACGGAGATAGAAGGACGCCATGCCGAGCGTCTTGGAGCCCACCTCGCTGTTCCAGCAGTAGAAGCCGCGGAAGTAGAGATCGGGATCGCCGTTGGGGAGGCGGCCGGCTTCGATCGGATGTGCGTCGTCGACAAGGAAGAGGAAGACATCGCGATCGGAGGCGTAGAGGGTGGTGGTGTCTTTGGTCACCTCGACAAACGGGTTGTGCGTCATGCTCGACCAGTCGAGCAGGCCCGGCACCTTCCAGCGCGTATCGCCCGTACCTTCGCCGGCGATCTTCATGACCGCGGCGACCAGCTCATGGTCCCAGATGCGGCCATAGTCCGGGCCGGTGACAGCGCGCAGTTCAATCCGCCCGTCGTCCGCCTCCAGCGTCTTCACCAGCTCGGCTCGGTGCGAGAGCAGCCCGTGCTGCATGTTGATGCCGGCAAGCGGCGCGGGGAGCTGCCGCATGTAGCTGGCGGGCGCGCCGACCAAGCTGCACATCTGGCCGAATGACCAGTGCGTGGGAGCGATGGGTTCCTCGCGGCCGGGCACGATCAGGGCCAGGCGTTCGGCGTTATCGCGATTGGCCTCGACACGAAGGGTCCGGGTCTCGACGGTGCGGGCGGTGGCGCGGTCGGCGCGTGCGCGAACGGCGGCGTAGAGGGCGCTGAGCGACAGATAGCGCTCGTCGTCGGGCCGTGAGAACCATTCGGACGACACGCGCCCAATTCGTTCGCCGCGCGAGATGTCGACTTTATATCCGGTCGAAACCGGCGGTGGACCGAAGGCGTCCCGATCGGTGATGGTGCTTGTCTGGGTCATGGCAGAATCTCCATGACGGGCCGGCCGGGAGCCTCTCTCTCGACCTCAAACCCGTCACGGCGACAGCCGCGGCCCTCTCACTCTCAAACGTCGGCGGACCATGCCCGTAGCGGCGGCGGCGCGGTTGTCGGGCGACTTCCCGACAGAAACGAGTTGAAACGCACGGCATAATCCCGTACATTATGCACGAAGGAGATTTCTCATGCCAGCAACCTCAAATCGTCGGAAATCGGACCGCGAAATCAAACGCGAACGGATCGAACTGCGCGTCGGCGCCTCCGCCAAGGAGCTGATCCAACGGGCCATGGCCGTAACCGGCCTGACCGCGGGCGACCTTGCCTATGAGGGCGCACGCCGGGTGTTGGACGAGCACGAGCGCATGGTCCTGACCGGCGCGGATCGGGAGGTTTTCTTCCAAGCGTTGATGAATCCTCCTGAGCCATCCGAGAAGCTCATCGCCGCCCTTCGACGCCATCGCGATCTCATGGGCTGAAGAAAGTTGGCCATCACCTTCGAAGCTCTGGGCAAGCAGCACGACCGCTCGAAGTTCTCCTGCGGGCAGGCCGAACTGGACGACTGGTTCCGGCGTCGGGCGAGCCAGGACGAACGTCGCAACGTGGCGCGCGTGTTTATTGCTGTGGACTCGGATTTGGGCGTCGTGGGCTTCTACAGTCTCAGCGCGTTCAAGCTGGACCTCGACGATCTGCCGGAAGAAATCGCGCGCAAGCTGCCGCGCTATGACGACGGTGTCCCGGCTGCGCTGATCGGACGCTTGGCGCGTGACGCGCGCATGCGCGGCAAGGGCCTCGGCGATCTCCTGGTGGCGGATGCGGTGCGCCGCATCCTTGGCGCTGCCCAAGCGCTCGCGGTGCTCGCCATCGTGGTCGATGCCAAGGATGAGCGGGCCGCAACATTCTATGAAGGACTTGGCTTCCGTCGATTCCCATTGCGTCCGAACCGGCTGTTCCTGCTGGCGTCATCGGCGGTGACGGCATTGGAGAGGATGTAGCCGTGACGAATGCCCAAACATCTTTAGACGTGATGGCTTCATGGCGGCCCGCCGACAACGCGCCAGCGTTCGCCGCACGCGCCGATGGCTTGTCGCTGCCGCCGACCCTACGCATCGGACCATGGCGTGGAGTCGGATGGTTCCGCGCGAGCAAAGCTGGCGGCATGCTTGCAGGATGGCCAGCAGCCGCCAACGATCGCCACATCGCTTCGCCAGATTGTCCGCCGCGCCGGACGATCTCTTTGACTATGCGCAACCGCCGCGGCCTCGCGCCAAACCGCCTCAGACCGAGCCGTCGGCCATCTTGGTCACGGACGACTGGCCCGACATCGTGCCCATCACCGATGCGGAGCTGCGAGTCATGGAGGCGCACTTCGCCGATTTGCTCGACGGGATTTTCGGACCCAAGGCATGACGAAGAGATGTGCTCATGACCGGTCCTGTCCTCGTTGGTGATGAGGCGGTCCCGGTCGCCGGCGCTGCTCGCGCCGCCCTCTATTTGCGGGTCTCGACCGGGCGGCAGGCGGAGAGCGATCTGTCGATCCCCGATCAGCGCCGGCAGATTACGGCCTATTGCGTCGCCAAGGGCTGGGACGTCGCGGCTGAATTCGTTGAGACCGGCAACACCGCCACGGACGATCGCCGGCCGGCGTTTCAAGCGATGATCGACGCGGCGCTGGTGAAACCGCCGACCTTCACCGTCATCATCGTCCATTCCTTTTCGCGCTTCTTCCGCGACCAGTTCCAGTTCGAATTCTATGTCCGCAAGCTCGCCAAGAACGGCGTGCGGCTGATCTCGATCACGCAGGACCTCGGTGACGATCCGATGAGCGTGATGATGCGTCAGATCATGACGCTGTTCGACGAATACCAGTCGAAGGAGAACGCCAAGCACACCCTGCGCGCCATGAAGGAGAATGCGCGTCAGGGCTATTGGAACGGCGCACTGCCGCCGATTGGCTATCGCATCGTGGCCGCAGAGCAGCGCGGCGCGAAGATCAAGAAGAAGCTGGAAATCGATCCGATCCACGCTGACACGGTGCGCCTGATCTACCGACTTGCGCTAACCGGCGACGGCGACAGCGGCCCGATGGGCATTAAGTCGATCACGACGCATTTGAACGAGCGCAACATCCGCACCCGCGACGGCGGCCGCTGGGGCATCGCCTCGGTGCATCAGATCCTCACGCGCACGACTTATATCGGGCAGCATCGGTTCAATACGCGCGATCACAAAACGCGCACGGCAAAACCTAAGGCCGAGCATGCTGTCATGGACGTTCCGCCGATTATCACCGAAGTGGAGTTCGAGGCGGTCCAGGCGGCGTTGAAGGCGCGCAGTCCGAAATGGATGCCGCCGCGCGCGGTGAGCGGCCCGACTTTGCTGACCGGGATTTGCTTCTGCGCATCCTGTGGCGGTGCGATGACGCTACGGACCGGCAAGGGCAGCGCCGGCGGCATGTATCGCTACTACACCTGCTCGACGAAGGCGCGGCAGGGCGAGCGTGGGTGTCGCGGTCTGACAGTGCCCATGGACAAGCTCGATCGCGCCGTCGTCGATCACCTGGAGTGGCGGCTGCTCGATCCGGCGCGTTTGACGACGATGATGGATCAATTGCTTGAGCGACGTGAGGAATGGAATGAACGCCGTCGCGGGCACATCGCGGAGCTGCGCAAGCGCGCCGCCGAAGCGGAAGCGAAGTTGAAGCGTCTTTACGAAGCGATCGAGAACGGCGTGGTCGATATGGCCGACCCGTCGCTGAAAGCTCGCATTGCAGAACTCACCGCGGTGCGCGACCAAGCGCAGGCTGACGCGGAGCGCGCAACTTCAGCGGTGGAGCGACTCGGGCCGGCGATCACGTCGGACAGTTTGCGGCGGTTCGCGCTCGCCGCTCGCCGCAAGCTGCGGAACGAAGATGGAACCTATCGGCGGGACCATTTGCGTGCGCTCGCGCAACGCGTCGAGGTCGTCGACCCGAGCGAAATTCGCATCCTCGGGACGAAAACCGAACTGCTACGGACACTTGTCGCCGCTGCGGGCGTAGAATCGGCGGCTGCTGGCGTTCGCAGTTTTATACCGAAGTGGCGCGCCCAAGGGGATTCGAACCCCTGTTTTCGCCGTGAAAGGGCGGCGAGCAGACAGTGAGTAGCGGAACTCCCCTCACCGATCATTCCCAATGCTCTCCGGCTTCGTTCGCCGCATTGAGATCCTCCTCTCCCGCGAAAAGAACGGCGTCGAGATCGGCCTCGGGTCTCGGCGGCTCCAAGAGTCCTTCGTCTTCGAGCCTTTCGACGTCGGGAAGCTCGCGCAGCGTGGCGAGGCCGAAGACCTCCAGGAATTTCTTGGTCGTCACATAGGCGAAAGGCGCGCCGGGCTCCGGCGCGCGCAACGCCCCGTCGATCAGGCCATGGCGCTTGAGCGCGCCGATAACGTCGCGGCTGATCTCTTTGCCGGCGACCCGCGAGAGTTCGGCGCGGGTGGCGGGTTGCAGATAGGCGATCGCGGTCACGGCCAGGATCTCGGTCGGCGTCAATTCGGTGGCGCCGGCGTCGCGCAGATCGCCGCCGCCCGCCGTGCGGATCGCCGGCGCGAAGCGCGGCTTGGTGCGCAGTTGATAGCCGCCAGCGACATAAACGAGGTCGTATGGCCTTGCGCGCAAATCGTCGCGGATGTCGGCAATCAGCTCGTCGAGGTTGCAGGTCGAGCCGACGACCCGTGCGAGCGCCTCGCGCGGTACGGGGCTTGGCGCGGCGAAAATGACGGCTTCGACGCGCCCCATCCACTCGCGCCAGCGCACGGCTTCCGGTAACTCCATGAGCACGGGATCAAACGAGTCGTGCAGCTCGTTATTTTGGGGGCGGCCCATGTTTGCGCCTCTTCTTGCCGCGTTTGCTTCATCGGAGCCGCTTGCACTTTGCTCGACAACAATTTTCAAAACGCGTTTCCCGCGCCGAACCGGCATCCACTTCGGCTGGAAACGCTTCAGAGCCCATAAAGCCGGAAGCTCGATCGCCCCGACAGTTCGTGCACCGCGTCAAGTTCAATGAGCCGATCGAAAAGACGCCGCGCGCCGCGGTCCGAGAGCCCTGCCGTTTTC
>NZ_JADNQZ010000039.1 GCF_015709515.1 Methylocystis sp. H62 | reverse complement strand
GGATGGCCGTGACGCGCGGCTTGCCTTCGGTGAGCGTCCCGGTCTTGTCCACCACCAGCGTGTCTATTTTTTCCAAGCGCTCCAGCGCCTCGGCGCTTTTTATCAGCACGCCCGACTGCGCGCCGCGTCCCACGCCGACCATGATCGACATCGGCGTCGCAAGACCGAGCGCGCAAGGGCAAGCGATGATGAGAACGGAGACCGCTGCAACAAGGCCATACGTCATGCGTGGTTCCGGTCCCCAGATTGCCCAGGCAAGAAATGCAATAACGGCGATGAGAATGACGGCGGGCACGAACCATCCCGCCACTTGATCGGCGAGGCGCTGTATTGGCGCGCGGCTTCTCTGCGCGGATGCGACCATCTCGACAATCCTTGAGAGCACGGTGTCGCGGCCAACCTTCTCCGCGCGCATCACAAAGCCGCCAGTCTGATTAAGCGTGCCGCCGATGACTCTGTCGCCTGCAATCTTCGTCACCGGCATGGATTCGCCGGTGACCATGGACTCATCGACCGAACTGCGGCCCTCGACGAGTTCGCCGTCCACAGGAACCTTTTCTCCTGGACGGACGCGCAGGCGCTCGCCGACCTTCACAAGATCCAGCACAACTTCTTCGTCGGATCCGTCAGCGTTAATCCGAGTCGCCATTTTTGGCGCGAGATCGAGGAGCGCGCGTATGGCGCCGCCGGTCTGTTCCCGCGCGCGCAATTCAAGAACTTGTCCAAGCAGAACAAGGACGGTGATAACCGCCGCCGCCTCGAAATAGATCGGGACAGAGCCATCGAGGTTGCGGAATGCCGGCGGGAAGAGCGACGGCGCCAATGTTGCGATGACGCTGTAAATCCAGGCGATGCCCGTTCCCATGGCGATGAGCGTGAACATATTCAGATTACGTGTCACGAGCGATTGCGCGCCTCGAACCAAAAACGGCCAGCCAGCCCAAATCACGACCGGCGTCGCCAAAATAAGCTGAAGCCAGTTCGACGCCTGCGGCGCTAGCAAGTGATGGAGATTGAATAAATGTCCGCCCATCTCCAAGACGAGCACCGGCGCCGCCAACGCCAGCCCGATCCAGAACCGCCTAGTCATGTCGACGAGTTCGGCGTTCGGTTCGGCTTCGGTCGAAGCGACGAGTGGCTCAAGCGTCATGCCGCAGATTGGACAATTTCCGGGCCCGATCTGACGAATCTGCGGATGCATCGGGCATGTGTAGATAACGTCCGCTACATGGGATGGGTCTTGATGCGCATCCTCGATTGTGACACCGCCACGGGCCGTCTTCGATTCCTCATGCGAGGCGCGATCATGCCGATGCTCGTGGGCCACTCGGTTCATCCTTCCTTGCGCCGTCAGAAGCGGCATCGTAATTGATCTAGGCGTCCTTTGCGCAAGGTCGATCGTCGTTGCTCACTCGGCAATACGGCCGCCCCGCTTCCAGAAATGGCGGTTCCTTCAGTCACGGCCTCGACACCATTGGCTGCGGAGGCTCCCGCTCGACCGATGTCGTCGTGTATCGTCGCTCGAAAAGATCAACAACGCAAAGTTTAACGGCGGAACTGCAAGTCACTGGATGCGGTCCGCCATTTTGCTCGACGGTTTATGAGGGGCGCGGACTCCTTGGATGATATCACGCCGATGAGACCTTCCGCGCCTCGTACTGTTGCCTAAGGAACACGGCCCGACAGCAAATCGATGGTCGGACCGTTCCATTATTGTCGACGACAATTACCGTACGTCAGCTTCGCATCGAATATGCGTTCAATCACGAAGCTCTCTCCATCAGCGACAGACCCACACCCATTTTCCATGATGGCGGTGCCAGCACACATTATGTCTGTGTTGGCCAGGAGTGCTCCAATCACGATGCATGTGACGGCCATGCCCGCCGGGGACCATTCCGTGAGTCTGCGGGTCGTGCTCCTGGAGCTCTTGGGCCATCGCGGGAACGGATAGGGCCAGCATCGTCGCTAAGGCAATAGAGAGTCTAAGCATTAGTCTTTCCTCCTGTGAAGATTGTTGTGCATTGTTCTATGGAGCTGCGTGGATAGTTCCCCCCAACTCCTGTTTGACCTCTCCTTTTTGAGGCAGGCCAAACCCCTTGATCAGCGCATAGATCGCCGGAATGACAACGAGCGTCAGAGCCGTCGAAGACACCATCCCGCCAATCATCGGAACGGCGATGCGCTGCATAACTTCTGACCCTGCGCCAGTGCTCCAGAGGATCGGCACAAGCCCCGCCATGATTGCGACGACCGTCATCATCTTCGGCCGCACGCGCTCGACCGCGCCGAGCATAATCGCTTCTCGCAAATCGGCGCGAGTGAAGATCTTCCCTTTGGCCACGCGCTTGGCCGCGACCTCGCGCATTGCCGCATCGAGATAGATCAGCATCACGACGCCGGTCTCGGCGGCGACGCCAGCAAGCGCGATGAAGCCGACCGCAACCGCGACGGACATATTGAAGTTCAAGAGCCACATCAGCCACACGCCGCCGACCAGCGCGAAGGGCAGCGACAGCATGACAATCAATGTCTCGGTCAAGCGGCGGAAATTCAGGTAGAGCAGCAGGAAGATGATGAGCAGCGTCACCGGTACCACGATCTGCATGCGCCCTCGTGCGCGCTCCAGATATTCGAACTGACCGCTCCAGACGACATAAGCGCCTGCCGGGAACTCGATCGCATCGACGACCGCCTGGCGCGCTTCTTCGACAAAGCCGCCGAGATCGCGGTCGCGGATATCAACGAAGATGTAGACTGTGAGCTGGCCGTTCTCGGTGCGAATCGAGGTCGGGCCACGAACGAGTCCGACACTCGCCACTTCGCCGAGCGGAACCGTCCCGCCGCCAGGTAGGGGAATCAGCACTTCGCTGGCGATCGCTCTCGGATCGGAGCGGAAGTCGCGCGGATAGCGGATGTTGACGCCGTAGCGTTCGCGTCCTTCAACCGTCGTTGTGACGGTCTCGCCGCCGAGCGCCGTGGCGATTATCGCTTGCATGTCGCCGATCATGAGGCCGTAGCGCGCGAGCATCGCGCGATCAGGAACAATATCGAGATAATAGCCGCCGATGACGCGTTCGGCGTAGGCGCTCGAAGTTCCGGGCACGCGCTTCAAGACGGCCTCGACTTGGCGCGCGAGCCCCTCCATTTGCGACAGGTCGCGGCCAAAAATCTTGACGCCGATCGGCGTTCTGATCCCGGTCGCCAGCATGTCAATCCTGTTTCGGATCGGCATGGTCCAGGCATTCGACACGCCGGGGAATTGCAGCGCCGCGTCCATTTCGCCAATGAGCTTGTCGATCGTTATTCCAGAACGCCACTGATCCTTCGGCTTCAACTGGATGACGGTCTCTGACATTTCGAGCGGCGCCGGATCGGTCGCCGTGGAGGCGCGCCCAGCCTTGCCATACGCGGTGTGAACTTCGGGGAAGGATTTGATGATACGGTCCTGCTTTTGCAGGAGCTCGGCGGCCTTGGTGACCGAGAGCCCGGGCAGCGTCGTCGGCATGTAAAGGAGCGCACCCTCATTGAGAGTGGGCATGAATTCGGCTCCGAGCTGCCGCGCCGGAATGATGGTCAGCGCCAGCGCGCCGAGCGCCAGCAGAAGCGTGGCGACCTTCGCTTTGAGCACCAAACGTATGATGGGCCGATAGAGCCAAATGAGCGCGCGATTAATGGGGTTCCTCGCCTCGGGAACGATTTTTCCGCGCACGAAGACGACCATCAGCGCCGGCACGAGCGTCACGGAAAGGAGCGCCGACGCCGCCATGGCGAACGTCTTAGTGAAGGCGAGCGGACTGAATAAACGTCCCTCTTGCGCTTCGAGCGTGAAGATCGGCAGGAACGAAACCGTAATGATCAACAGGCTGAAGAACAGCGCGGGGCCAACCTCAGTCGCAGCATCGATCAATATCTCGATACGCCGCTTGTCGGGCAGCGCGCGCTCCAGATGCTTATGCGCGTTCTCAATCATGACGATGGCGGCGTCCACCATTGCGCCGATAGCGATGGCTATGCCGCCCAAACTCATGATGTTGGAGCCGATTCCCAGCGCCTTCATCGCGGCGAACGCCATGAGTACGCCAACGGGAAGCATGATGATGGCGACGAGTGCGCTGCGCACATGCATTAGAAAGACGACGCAGACGAGAGCAACAATGACGCCTTCTTCGACGAGTGTGCTCCTGAGCGTCTCGACGGCTGCATGAATGAGCTGGGAGCGGTCGTAAACCGAGACGATCTCAACGCCCTTGGGCAAGCTTGTCGCCATCTGCGCAAGGGTCGATTTGACATTGTCGATCACTGTGAGCGCATTGGCGCCATAACGCTGTAGCGCGATGCCGCTCGCAACCTCGCCCTCACCATTGAGTTCGGTGACGCCACGCCGCTCGTCGGGGCCGAGCTCGACGCGCGCGACATCCTTCAGGAGAAGTGGTGTGCCGTTTTCGACGCGCAGGACAATACTTTTCAGGTCGTTCACGCTGCGCAGATAGCCTCGTCCACGCACAATGAATTCAAATTCGGAAAGTTCGACCGTGCGACCGCCTACATCGGTATTGCTGGCGCGGATGGCGCCACGCACTTTCGACAGTGGAAGGCCGAGCGCGCGTAGTCGGTTAGGATCGACAACGACATTATACTGCTTGACGAAGCCGCCGACGCTCGCGATCTCAGCGACGCCTTCAGCCTTGGCGAGGCCGTAGCGGATCGTCCAGTCCTGGATCGAGCGCAATTCGGCGAGCGTCATATCCTTGGCGATGAGCGCATATTGATAGACCCAGCCGACGCCCGTCGCATCGGGACCAAGAACAGGCGTCACGCCCGCCGGCAATCTCTTACTCGCCGCGCTCAAATATTCGAGGACGCGCGCGCGCGCCCAATAAATATCGACGCCATCGTCGAAGATGACGTAGACGAAGGATACGCCGAAGAATGAAAATCCGCGCACCACTTTGGAGCGCGGAACGGTCAACATCGAAGTGGTGAGCGGATAAGTGACTTGATCCTCGACGACTTGCGGCGCCTGGCCCGGATATTCCGTATAAACGATCGCTTGCACATCGGAGAGATCGGGAATGGCGTCGAGTGGCAGTGTGCGCACGGCATAGACGCCCCCTGCGACCGCGAAGGCAGCGCCCACGAATATGAGCAATAGGTTGCGCGCCGACCAGGCGATGAGACGGGCGATCACTTGCCCGCCTCCCCTTGGTCGAGAGCTCGTAACGCCGCCTTCAAATTGCTTTCGGCGTCGATGAGGAAGTTCGCGGTCGTAACTACGCGTTCGTTTTCGCTCACGCCGCTCTTGATTTCGACGAAGCCTTCGCCGCGCCGGCCGATCTTTACTTCTCGCGGCTCGAAGCGCCCTTCGCCCTTGTCGACAATCGCCACTTGCCGTTTACCGGTGTCGATGATGGCGCTTTCTGGCGCCGTTAGCACCTTCTCGTTTCCACCGGCTGCGATCTCGACCTCCGCATACATATCTCCCCGCAGCAACCCGTCGGGGTTCGGCAGTTCGATTCTGACGCGCGCCGTTCGTGTCTCCATATTGAGATGGGGATAAATCAGAGCGACTTGCCCCTTAAAGGCTCGATCTGGGTAAGCCCGTGGCCGCACATCGACCTTTTGTCCGGGCTTGATCAAGGCGATGTCCCGCTCGGCGATGTCCGCCAGCACCCAAACTAGGGAATGATCGACGATGCGAAACAGCATGTCGCCCGGCGCGGCGCGCATGCCGTTAATTGCCGCTCGCTCCAAGACATGGCCGTCTTGCGGCGCGGGCCATGCAATCACACGTGGAACGCTGCGGGCGCGCCCGATCGCGGCGATGGCGCTTTCGTCGAGGCCGAGATTGACGAGCCGCCGCTTGGCTCCCTCCAGACGCTGGGCGTCGATCCCGCCGCCACGCCGCATGTTGAGGACGGCGACATATTCGGCGGCTGCGCTCGAAAGATTCGGCCCATACACGCGCATCAGCGTCTGGCCCTTGCGAACATAATCGCCCTCCGCAAACTTCCCGACCGATTCGATGAAGCCTTCGAAGCGCAGGGAGACGATCGAGATACGTCGCGGGTCGAAGTCGATCCTGCCCGTCGCTCGAACAGGGACGCTCAGCGTCCGGCGTTGGACGGGTTCGGAGCGAACGCCGGTCTTTTGCAGCTTTCCGGGGCTGATCGTGATGGTCGTGCCGTTCTCCGCCTCGTCCTCGTAGACGGGTACGTAATCCATTCCCATCTCGTCTTTCTTGGGAACGGGCGATGTGTCAGGCAGGCCCATTGGATGGCGATAGAAGCGCACGCGTCGTTCGCCACCAATCTTGGCGGAGCCTGCAGGAGGCTTGTCCTCGAAACTCACATCCTCGCTGGCGCGCACCGGCAGATAATCTTTGCCTGCCGATGTCTTCTTGGGCGTCGAGGAATAGGCTGGGCGACCGTCGGGATCCCTGTAGTAAATGATCGGGCCTGTCGTTGCAGGCGGCTTACCCGAGATACTAGGCCCGGCGTCACCCAGCGTTCCTGTAGGTGTGACCCATTTGAAACGTCCCTCGGCCAGCCAAGCGAGGCTGGCCGCGACGACGACAAAGCCCAAAAGAATTGCGAAGTGACGGCGAGTCATAGAGAGCCTCCCGCCAGACGTTCAAGCTCCGCGTATCTGGCTTGCTCTTCGACTTTGAGCTTAAGGATTTCGAGTTCGATCGCTCGCAGGCGTCGTTCGGCTTCCAGAGACGTCGCCAAGTCGGCGGCTCCGGCCGCAAAGCCGCTTCGCGCCGTCTCCACCGACAGCCGCGCCGGACTGAGCTGGCGTTGTTCGACGATCCGGATCGCCTTGCGCACCGCCTCCAGCCCGAACCACGCTTCGGCCACATCGCCGTCGAGCCGGATTCGGATGGCGTCGTAGCGCATCTGCGCGGCGCCGAGCCGCGAACTGGCGGCGCGCTGTTCGGCGTCTTTCGCTTCATATTGCAGCGGCACCTTGAATCCGAGCATGAACATGCCGCTATTGTCGCCGGTGGGACGCTGCACGAAATTCGCGCCAACGGTGACGTTCGGATAGTAATTCAGGTCCGTGAGTTCTTTAGTTCCGATCGCTGCGCGGACCTGCGCGCCGGTCGTGGCGAGGGCTGGATTGGCGACTCTCGCGAGCTCCTGAACGCCGGCGAGCGTCAGCTTTGTTTTCAGCGGCCGAAAGCCTTTGGGCATAGCGAGTGGCTCTTGCGAGCCGCGACCGACCAAGGCATTTAAGCGAGCGGCGGCGGCCTTTGCCTCGCCTTGACGGCGCGCGACCTCTGTTTCAGCCGTCGCCGCCTCGATCTCGGCTTTGATCACTTCCTGCTGGTCGACCGAGCTCGCGCCATAACGCAAGCGCAGGAGCGCGAGAATTTCGTCGAGCCGGCGCTTTAATCCAAGCGAAAGGTCGATCGCCCGATGCGCGGCGCCGTATTGCGCATAGGCGGCTTTGACGCGGGCGATCAAATCTGTGGCGACGGCGCGACTCTGATGCCTCGCAGCCTCGGCGTCGGCCTCTGCGACGCCGCGCTCCAGATCGAGTTTGCCCCAAAGTTTGAATTCCTGCTCGAAGCCGATCCAACGCTGGCCGATGCCGCGTCCATTCACATCCCATGCTTGCAGCGTTACCGTCGGATCGGCCAGCACGCCTGCCGCGCCCACTTTATGCGCTGCCGCATCGGCATCCAGCGCGGCCGCCGCTAGTTCAGGGCTTAGCTGATTTGCAAGGGCGACGACGCTTTCGACGTTGGCGCCGGGCAAGTTTCGCTCGGTTGCCGAAAGCGATGTTGAGCACATCAATACCGCCGCCGATTCCACAAATGAGATGGCGCGAAGGCGCCGTCCTCGACTCATGGCGCCACCTTTAGAATTAGTCGGCCTTGGACCGTGCCGCTCTCGCCCTGCACCTTTGCAGCGAGTGATATCCGCCACGTTCCCGCATCAGTCAGATCGACCTTGAATCGATAAATTCCGGGATCGGGGCTTTGCGCCGGTTCGATCATGCTGGTCATCGTCTCCATGCCATCTGGAGCCATATCGAGACGCATCGCGAAGATCACCGCGTCTGGCGCCGGCTTGTCGTCGGGCTTATGGACGAGACGTACCGATACGATCGCTTGCCCCGTCTTGAATTGCGCTGCGACGAGTCGGAATTCGTAGTCGTTGATATTGGCGCGGGCGAACGGCGCTAGGCCTAGGATGGCAAGCGCGACCAGCGCGAATAAGCGCGCCTTGCTCGAGGTCACGAGCATCATCAGATTCTCTCCGTATCCCATTAATGCGCATGGTCGTCGGGCGGATTGCAGCCGCGCTCAATCCCGACGAGGGACGTCATCGCGCCTCACGCGTCGATGCGACAACGGCGCTGGTTCCTGCGGGAATGGGATCGTGGATAACGATCCCCCTCGGCTAGCCGCAGCGACCGCTTGAGGTCGCGCCAAATCTGCTCCGGGCGCAACCGTGAGCGAGATTGGACTTTCGGCTTTAGACGATTGGAGGCCGAAGAGCGGGCGGGCTTCGCAATCCACCGAGCTCAATGTCGTCGGAGGGAATTAGCGGCGGCGCACACACCCAAAGAACGGCATCAACGAATGGTTGAAACTGCGGAAGCGCTGCTTGACTGGGCCCGCAGAGGATCTCAGCGCACACGGGGAGTGCTGCGCCGTCATGGCCGTTGTGGTCGGGACAATCGTCCATGCTCATTTCGATGCAAGCATGGTTCATCTTCGCGGCAAAAGCTCCGCCCGCCCCAGCTAAAGCTGTAGCGAGAATAACCACAGAGATCAAAAGGCGAAGGCAGCGAAGCATTTCTCTACTCTGTCAGCCGCAAACTACCATGGCAAGCGCCACGCCCAAACCATTTTCTGATCCGGCGAAGGTCGGCTACGGACGGTGTGCGCCCGGATAGCTGGACTCCGCTAGATTGTCTCTCGCCAGTGGCTGGCCGGAATAGGATTGGACTTGAAAAGCGTACTAAAGCGTGAAGGTGCTGAACTAAAACTTCGGAGCGGCATGATTTCGTGCTCATACCGTCGACTGTCGACCTATCGTGCGATGAGATTGTTGAAGAACTTTTGGCGCAAAGTTGTTTCATGCGCATGCCAGATACCGGCGCAAAGACCATCGTCGCTTGTCTGGCCGTGACAACGACCCAAATCGGAGCGATAGGCGATGCCCATAAGAAGGGCGAGAAGAAAGCGCCCGAGATCGACCGAAGGCGAAGGAAGGGCAGTTGCGGTGTTTGCCTGGAATGCGCCCTCGGCGTCCTTTCTCAAACGCGGTCCCCTGAGTTCCTGCCCCCGCGCACGCGAATCGGCCGTGTTCATGTTCCAAATCCAGCGACAGAGCTTCCTTGGTTAGCTCGGCTCGCCGACGTCCTTGTGATTTATCAGAGAAGATGCGCGTTCAGTAATAGCCTTAAGAGGAAGCCGAAGTTCGAAGATCAACCCGTTTGGGTTAAAATCGATCGTTGCTTGTCCACCGAACGGCTTTCCCGACTCGAGTAAGATGGTATTGCCGAATCCGTTCGCTGTCGGTCGAGGATGGATGGGCGGCCCGCCGGCTGGCGACGACATACGACGCCAGCCCCGTTTTTGCACGCGCAGTACAAGCGTGATGAATCTGTAGCCCAGAGTTTTCGAAAAAGGCATCTCGCTCTCTTTTTTTGTCCGCACCTAGTCCCTCACATCGCCCATCCTACGCCTATCGATGATGCACTTGGGTAGCGCGGCTCGAGAGAAGATGCCAAAGACGCTTAGGCTCTGCCTATGACAGAAAGGGTTCTTTCGATGTGGGTCAACCCCCGAGTTTCTTACGAGGACAAATTGAAAGCCCTCACATTAGCTTGCCTCCAAGCCAATCCGGAGCTGGTCAAAAGAATTGAAAGCCGTCCAAATTGCGCTGCAAGCGCGAGCGACGTAATCGGCATTGTCGACATTAAGGTGCTGCTTATGAAGGACGTCTCTGATCGCAGGTGCCTGTCAAATATTGAGACCCTGTCGTGTTGGTGGAATTTCAAGAAAGACGCGTTGAGTTCTCAATCAGACGAATGCATCGGTTTTTTATATGAAACTCTCCTCTATCTCACACGCTAAATTCAGATTCGCCATTCTGAACGAATCCGGGGCACGGCCAGGATCGCGGTCCTTTTTGTGGTGCGCATTGCGAGCCGGCGGGAATGGTCGATGGTAAGCAGCAGCGCCTCGTGCTGTAAATTAGAAGAGGTCGGCGAGTCGGACCCCTCAGAGGTTTGCAGACAGCTTTTCGTTGGCCCGAGCCCATAGGCCGCAGCTCGCGCGGCAACGCGTCAATGCTACGCCCTCGCCACGTCGGCCGCAGGGCGTCGGCGTCGTCATCGAGGCGGAGCACAGCTGCACGACGCTGTGGGGGTCAACACGACGGACTCGCTCCTGACGATGAGCCGGCTGCTCGGCGTGAACCGCGACCACTCGCGCACCCGCAAGGAATTCCTTGCCATGGTGCAGGGGAGGCGAGCGCTGCGCCTAGCAAGTTGTGGAAATTAGCGCCGCGCCGGCGGCGGTACTTGCAAGGCGCCCAGACGAGTCGATGTGATTTATTGGCAAGAGCGCCGGCGCAGCCATAGCTCATGGACGGGATTGTGGTCGCGAAGAGCTGGCGCGTTTAGCCAGGAGCGGGTCTTCGTGGACCGCGCCGTCCCCATCCAGGACGAAGCGCCAAAGCAATATTCCGCGCCGGAAGGTGAGGCGAGTTTTGCCATAATCCTCGCCTTCTCCCCGCTCGCAGGTCGCCACGATTGTTCCCCGCTGCAGTTCCGTGCGAAAGGCTTCGACGGAGAGTCCGAATTTTGGCGCAACGAAAGTCGCGTCCACAACGAAGTCTTCGCCGTCACGGACAATGTCCGCACATCTGGGATTGGCCATCCTGTCCTCCGCTCGCCGGGTCAAGGCCGGCACCCAAAATCAAGTGCCGTTGCTTTATAGCCGACGAGGCAGGGTCGTGTCGCGGCGAAAGAGGCGTGCTTCGATTCAGCGGTTCATCAAAACGCCTTTAGGCTCGGCTTCGGCAACAATGGGGCTGACCTGAGCTTAAAGGAGGTCGATTTTCGCTGGACCTACATCTCATCGCCGCTCAATCGCCGCCACGTGCCGTCCGGCTGAACAGCCGCGCGATCTTGCGTGCTAACGGCGCGCGTGAGCGCCGCAGAATGCGCTTCTCCGCTCTTTTCCTGCGCACGCGCCGCGGCCTTGGGCTCCAAAGCGCGCCGCAGACGCCGATACGCTCAGCGATCACCGCGTCCTGCCTTGGAGTGAAGATGACTCCTGGGAGCAGGTTGGAATGAAATCGGCGGAACGTGAGAATAGCATGGCTCTGCTCCTCTTCGAAATCTCAGACCTCATCAAAACTCACTCAGAGGGCTTATCTCATGAACAGGAACACCTTGGCGATTATAAGGGACTGGGTTGGGCGCTGGTCAGACGAACGTTTCGCCGGGGCGCTCAATCGAATGGTCATCCCTCCGGCAAGGGCAAACCTCAAGTGCGCTCCCGTGCGTCGCGCGCGGTATCCAAGCCTATAATCTTCAGAATGGCTGACGATGACCGAGGCGGCTCAGGCGTCGAGCATAATGAAAGATAGGTTGAGCCATCTTAGCAAGGCTGGCTATTTTCGCCCGCGGCAGGTTGTTTCCGCAGTGCGTAACAAATCCGTGTTAACAGGACCGATGAAATGGCGGGGCTCGAAAAGGGCGCCCGTATCGCATCGCCAACGAGAAGACGCTTCCAGTATTTTACTACGCACGCACCATGATGGGTGTCATCGCAGCTTCGACACGCGTTGTTGTTTTGGATGCTCCGCTTGAGACAAAAGAGCTCAGCCTCTCACAAAGGCGAGTCCAGTCTTGAGACGTCGATCTGCTCGTCGTGCATCCCGAACAGCCTGCCGTCCCGTAGCTGATGGATGTGATCGAAGCGATCGAAAATCTTCTCGTCATGCGTTACGGCGATGATCGCGGCGTCGTGCTCGACCGCGAGCTTGCGCAAGAGGTCCATGACGATGCCGGCGCGCTTGGAGTCGAGGGCGGCCGTTGGTTCGTCCGCGAGAATGATGCGAGGGCTGTTCGCTAGCGCCCGCGCGATGGCCACCCGCTGCGCTTCGCCACCGGAGAGCTTGGCCGGCATCGCTTTTGCGCGGTGGCCGATCTCGAGATAATCGAGCAAAGCCACGGCCCGCTTGCGCGCATTAGCAATGTCGACGCCGGCCAATTGCAACACGATCGCCACGTTATCGGTCACATCGAGGAACGGCAGCAGGTTGTGGAACTGGAAGATGAACCCGATCTTGTCGAGCCTGAGACGCCGCAAATCACCCCGAAGCCGGCGGCCATCGCGGACGACCAGTTCGCCGTCGAGCTCCATGCACCCCGAGGACGGATCCAAAATGCAGCCGATGATGTTAAGGAGGGTGGTCTTGCCGGAACCGGAGGGGCCAAGCAGCGCTACGACCTGTCGGGGGTAAACCTCTAGCGAAACATCGCGCACTGCATCGACGCGGGTTTCTCCCTCGCCAAAGTGTTTTGAGATGCGATCCAGCCGAACAAGCGGCGCGCCAGAGCTTGTGGTTTGCATCTCAGCCCCCAAGCGCGGTCGCCGGATCGACCCTGAGCGCGGCGCGGACGCCAAGGACGCTCGATAGAAGGCATACTACGAAGACAATGGCTCCCAGAATGACAACATTATCCGGCTCCAGCACCACACGTCGTGGAAAGTAGTCCTGAATATTGACGATAAGTGCGCCACCGATTGCAAATCCGATGAAGCCGAGCGCCATGGCTTGCTGCACGATCATCCCGATGATCGTTCTGTCGGGCGCTCCAATCAATTTCAAGGTGGCGATCTGCTTCAGTTTCTCCATGGTCATCGTGTAGATAATAAGCGCGATGATCACCGCGGAGACGACCAGCAGCAGGCCTGTAAAAAGCGCGATTTGTCGGCGCGCACGGTCAACGAGCGAAAGTGTCAGAATGTTCTCTTGAGCTTCCTGGGTAATGGCCGCGAGATGCTTCCACCGCTTGATTGTGCTAGCGACGGCCTCCGAAGAAGAGTTCGGATGCAGACGCGCCACGACCGCATTGACGGTGTCCCGAGTTGATCCGCCCTCGCCACGAGCGAGTTTGAGTCGCGCCGCCGACGGCGCGAGATCGAACTGCAGTTTCTGCGCGTCCTGCAGCGTGACGTAGACGGCCGGGTCGCCTCCCGAACTGACCTGGTGCTGCGTGAGACCAACCACCGTGAACATGCTTCGGCCGAGCGCGACCCGATCGCCGAGGACAAGACCGGCAGCGCGGTCGGCGACTATCTCATAGTGGCTGCGAGCAACTCCGCGACCTTCGATGATTACTGGCGGACCGCCTGGTCGCGTCGGCTCGTAACCGATGACGTAGAGCCGGAGCTTGTTGCCCATGTGCTCACTCTCTACCGTCTGATACGTGACGCTTCCGGCGGCGTCCACGCCCGCGATGCGGGCGATCGCCTCCCGCGTGTCTCCTGGAATGCGAGATATCTCCGCGAAGGGACCGCGCGTACTGGATTCCACAACCCACAAATCGACAGCCGGCGCTCGGGCGATGGTCAGCGCCTCAACGACGAGCCCGCGATAGATGCCGATCATTGCGAGCACGACTCCGAGCAGGAGGCCAAGTCCCAGGCAGGTCAATAGGAACCGACCGAGATTGTGCATAATGTCGCGATATGCAAGGTTCATTTCTTGCTGGCCTCGATCGTCCAAATAAAGCGGCCTTCGCGTAAGCCGCTCTCCAGGTTCGCCACGACACGCGCATCTCCGGGCAGGCCATCCACGATCTCAAGACGCGCGTCCTCCGTGCGATGTCGGAATTTTACCAGACGCCTCCGCAACCGGCCGGACTCGACCGTCCATACCCGGCCTTGCCGTCCGTCGTAGCCCTGCACGACGGCCTCTGGAACGAGGATCGCTCTATCAAGCTGAGCGACGGTGATCCAGACCTCCACCTGCTCGCCGAGATAGACTCGGAATGGCGGATTGTCGCCCTTAATGAGAACGCGCCGTTCCTCCGTAATGCGATCGCTTTCGAGGCCAATGCGGGCGACCCGTCCTGTGAACGCATCCTGCGGACGCGAGCGAAGGCGTGCATCGACATGTTGCCCTTCCTGGATAAATCCCGCGCGCGCTTCGTCGACATGAGCGAGACCCCAGTACGTGTCAGCCGCAATGAGCGTGAAAATTGGATCGCCAGCCTTGACGACAGAGCCCAGTTCCTTGTGGCGCTCCATAATCACGGCGTCGTAGGGAGCCGTGAGCGTCCTATGGCGCAACATCGTTTCTTCGAACTGATACTGAGCTCGCGCATCGGCCAGTTGCGCCTTCGCGCTGGCAATCTCGCTATCTGCAACGGCAACATCGGCGCGGGCTACGGCCTCGTCTCTGAAAGCCTCCTCTGCGACTTGCTTTGTGACGATGCTTCGCGCAACAAGCGCCTGCTTGCGCCGATTGGCTTCCTGTCTTTGCGCCATCACCGCCCGCGCCCTCTCGAGATTGGCATCCGCCCGGTTGATGTTCGTCTCGGCGATCAAGAGCGCAGCGCGCGCCTTTGCGACCTTGGCCTCTTGTTCGCTACTGGCGAGGCGCGCGAGGACCTGGCCCTTCGTCACGCGGTCGCCGTGGTCCGCGTGCAGTTCGACCAGCGTGGCCCCCACTTCGAAACCGATTTTCGACATCACACGGGCCTCGACCGTGCCAAGCCCAAAGACTCGGATCGGCACGTTCTTTTCAATTGACGCGACCTCGACGGCGATCGGACGGTTCGCGTAAACGATTAGAGCCACGGCGATGGCAAACAGTACGCCGGAGGTCGCCAGGGCGTATCTAGCGATACGCCCGCGAAGCGCTGCGGCATACAAGAGGCTGGCTCCGGTCTTTTCGCCAATAGACGTGTCAGGCCCCCTGGCCGATCGTTCGGAGGACTCATTCATGATCAGTCTCCCGGTCGCATAGAGTTCCGCTCCAATGAGGGACTATCGTTCATTCATTGCCGCCACGTCGGAGATCCTCCAGCCCTCGGCCAGCGTGCGAATGCGTTCCATGCCGGCCGGCAGTGGCGCGTCGCTCTCCCACTTCCTTGTCACGTTGAGCATGGATCGAGCCCGATTGGCCTGATCGGTAGTGTTTTCGCCATGTCGCGTCGGAGCCTCCCGACATGCCGAGCTAGAACGCCAGCGCGGCTCCCAAGTTCGTTCCCGCTTGCCATGAACTTGCGCGCATCATCGCCTGATCTTTCCTCTTGGAGTTCTTGCATTCAGCGTCTCAGCATCGGAGGCGCCTGACTTCACGCCACGGAGGTAGATGCCGAGAACTCCATGAGCATGGGTGCGAACGCCTTTGATGTCGCCCGACAGCAATGATTGCATCACCAGACCCTGGATCATCCCGATGAACAGGATCGCCGCCGCATGCGTGTCCAGATCATTGGCTGCTTCTCCAGCCGCCTTGGCCTCCTCAAGCTTTTTTGCAAGCCGCTCGGCATAGCGCTTGATGAGCATCCGTGCGATTTTCGTGGCGGGTGCGGCTTCGGCGCGCTGCAATTCACCGAACATCATTCGAGGCACGCCAGGATATTCGATCACGAACTCGATATGACTCATGAACATCGCTCGCAATCCGTCCATCGGCGAGCATGCGCCTTCTGCCGCATGATCAATGCGATCCAGCAAACGATTGGTCACCCACTCCATCACCGCCTCCCAGATCGCATCCTTCGTGGGGAAGTGACGAAACAAGGCGCCCTGCGTCACGTTCATGTGCTTAGCGATCGCTGCTGTCGTGATCTCGCTGGGGTTCTGCGCGCCGGAAAGTACGACAACTGCTTCGACGGTGAGTGATCGGCGCTCCTCGGCCGGAAGATACTTGGACTGCATGCTGCGGCTTGGCTCGGATAATAGTAAGCAATTACTATTATTGGTTAGCCGACTGCGTTGTCAAGGGACAGGCCTTCCTCTCCCGTGGCGTCGCGCTTAAGTAGAGTTGGATACGTTAGGAGCGCGGCGAGCGGGAGCTGATTACTCACTTTTCCGCTGAGCGGAACAAGCGGAGAACCGTGGCATTGATCCTCTCCATAGAGCGTTGGCTGGAAAAAAGGGGACGCCATGGCTGAGCTGCCCAGACGGCGATCAGGTTTTCTGGTTCAGCGAGATCTTAATCGAGCGATCGGAGACGTGGGATATAGGGCCCCATTAGCGTAACCGCCCCCATAACCAAGCTCTATCTTGATCTTTGTGGCTACCTTTTCATATCGCAACGCTTTACAGAGTTGCGAGATTAGGGTCGCCGACATTTCGCCGGGACCAAAGCGCTACGGCCGATGCCGCCAACTTGCCAGTTGCGCGAAGAAAGCCTTCCCTCCGGAGCTAGAATGCGCAACTTTTTTCGAACACTTGCGCCCGAGCAATTCGATGCGAGCGTCGCAATCCGCGCCGACGGAAGCTATTTTTATTCGTACGACGGCATTCTTATTTTCGTGCCCGCTCTTATTCAGGCCTGCCGAGCGGGTTTCCTGGAAGCACGCCTGGAGGCCCGACTTAAACATGCCGCTGCGCAATTGCGCGACGAAGGCTTTCGATATGCCCAATATCTTGCCCGAGGACGTTACGCAGTATTCTTGGAGCGATCGGTCGCTAGAGGCCAATCGTCCTGTTTCCCATCACGCGAGATGAAGGTGTTTTGCATTCAGCCGCAAGCCGACGGCGCTATCGTGATTGGCGGCTCTCGACCAGACGCTAACGCCCCATGTCAACTTTCCGGAACAGATGCAGAAATCGACGGACGGCTCACCGTCAGGTTAGAAAAAGGCGTCAATGTCGTCAAACATAATGCGCAGACCAAGCGGTCGAATTTGAACCATTTCCTCGTCTACCAATGGCGCATTAAATCACCAGACGCCGACCCGTTCATGGTCGTCCAGCTTCCAGAATTAGGTCGATAAGTCTGATAGCGCCTTGGTAACGCTCATCTTCGACTCGCCGGGCTGCCACGACTTCAGAAAATCGATCCAGCCCCGGCTCAACCAGGACGCTGCCGTTAGTTGCGTGCCATTTAAGCATCGGGTTTCGTTCTGGCGCGAGCGTATCGTCCTTTTACACCGATGCCCCTCATACAAGACGAGTAGAGGATCTCTCGAGCAGCGGCCATAACGCGGACGTATGCCGCCAATCACAGTTCGAGCACGGCATCATGAAGGCAATAAGCCCTTGCAGAAAGGTACAAATCTGATGACGCGCTCAGTCGCGTCGAACCAAAGCAGAGTAGCATCTAAGGCGGAGAGGATCGAGCTACCGAATTCGTTGACAGTGGACTGATGGCTATTTCGACGATGGCCTCCGCCCCGAGGCTGTTACAACTTTGGGCATGGCGCTCCGCGAACCAATGTCCAACGCCCCGTTTAACCTTGCTAAGAAAATCGAGACCGCGGTCGTCCGCCAAGTGACCGAGATCACATATCAAGTCCGCAATAGCATGCGCCTCGACAGTGCCGCACTCCTGTTGAAAAACGGCGACTGCATTAGCGCCGGCGGCTATGTGATTGGCCTTATTCATCGTTTCTCCAACCTGACAATTAGCTGGACCCTTGGAGCAGGATATCAAGTCGGGAACTTGCACAATCACAGAGCGATAGGAGCTGATCAGCGGTCAGTGCTGTTACGGCCCCACCTTCAAACGAACGATGAAAGCGGCGAGTCTGATCTCCTGATTTGGAGATAAGGCTTATGTCTAGACTTGATCTTTCGCTTGAGCCGAACGGCTCCGGGTTACGGCGCATCGAGGTGATCACTGGAGCTGGTGGTCGGCGCCGGTGGTCCGAAGGGGAGAAGGCGCTGGCAGTCGAAGGGAGTCGCTGGCTCCTGACGCGGTCGTCTCGCAGGTCGCGCGTCGACATGGCGCTACGCCACAGCAACTGTTCACCTGGCGAAGGGAGGCGCGCCGGAGGGCAGAGGCGGCGGGTTGCAATATTCTTCATCATTCCCCTCCGTTCATTTCTGATGCGGCAACTCAACTATGCCGAAAAAGGGGGGAGCCATTCCATAATCTTACGCTAAAGCGCTGATGGAGGTTCGCTGGTATCTCGGGATGGAGTTGCGCAGATAAGCCGGACCGCTGCGCGAAGGCCCTATTGCGCACCAAAGGAGCCGGCGATGAAGAAGCATGAAATCGTCTTGGCGCAGGCCCATGCGACGCTGTTCGATCTGCCCAACCGCCCCGTCCCCGACGGCGATCTTCGGCGCCATAATTTAATGGTCCCAGCGCGGAAAGCCGCGTGGGTCGTCGGATGCAAAGAAATCTCAATTGGCAACTATTAGCGAAACGCAGAATGCCTCACATGGCGCCTTGCGGAACGTCTCGGTGATCCAGACGAGTCATCGAATACCGTATGATACTGGTTGTGACAGGCAACAGTAGCGCTCCTCCAAGTATGGCTACGATCATGATCGCTATCCACGTCGTCCTGTAGTTTGCGAGCGCTTCTTCGGGCATCAACCCTTGGAAGGGCGGCATCGCTCCAATGTCAATGATGAGGCCTAGAAAGGCAAAAAACAAAGATAGCACGATCATTTGCGCAGGGGGATTCTTCGCCCAGGCATATAAATCGGCTCCAGAAGTGCGGTTGCTTTCATTTTTTGTTTCTGCAGCGCTATTTTGTGCATCATCTCCGACAAGCTCTCCGCACCGAAACACGCCGACTTGCATTCCGCCATTTTCAACACTTTTCGCGCCAGTTCCGTTCACTTGATTTGCGGAAGGCGGAACCCCGGGGCGGCTAAGGAACACGTCGTCGGATCGCCAAGGTAGTTCAATGGCGTTTGCCGCCGGCGGAGGCGTGAGTAGGAAAGTGGCGAGCGCAAGTAGGTAGAAAACGTGGTTCATGCCATTGGGTCCTGCTACTTGGAGTTATTCGCCGACTCGGAGATCGCCCATCGTGCCGAATGCATGACGCCTCTTAGATGTGATGAAAAGACGAAATCTTACTTAGAGTCGGACTCAAATTCACATCTCGATTATCCAGGGCGATGCGTCGATGGATGCCTCCGATCTCTGGAGAGCCTTAGCGGCGATTGAGCCAAGCGAGCGTTCGTTCGACCAACGCCGTGCGCGAGGATGAATTCCAAGGTATCGATTTCGGAGGACCGCAAGCCTCGCTCGCGCTATTGCGGAAGCGAGCGGTGTGGTGCCCCCTTAGCATCGACAGTCACGCGGGAAAGGCAATCCGTTCTCAGCCGCGACGTTCACTCACACGCGCCAATCACGTCACCCTTTTATAGCGGGCGTTGCTTGCTATTACCGCACCGAGCGGCTTGCGTGTCGCAGCTTTCGTTGACAACGAAGGAAATTGGTGGATCATCGCGCCTGCGAGGGTGGCGATCCCTATTCCAGGCGGTATGCCCAAGCATCGCGGACGGCTCTTCAAAGCCGAGGATTCCGGATGCCGTCTTTATATCGACGTCTGTCTATGGACTTGACCGCTCGGCTCTACATTTGGCGGCGTGCCCCGGAGCGTCTGTTGTCGCGCCAGCAAAGCTGCGCGCGCAGCACGCGGCGGCTTTCTCATTGCGCCTCGCCTTGAACGCAGGCCGGCGGGCGCTTCGAATCCATCCAAAATCAAAAGGAGAAAGCACTTGGTTTCCGCGATCATTCGCATTGTTCTCTTAACGAGCGCCCTGGCGCTTGCAATAGGCGCGCCGCAGCTGCGCGCCGAACCTGCGACGCCCATCAAGGGGACCGCCTATGTGACCTCGTGGTTCGGCGGCGTCGTTTCCGTTATAGATCTCGCATCAGGCGCACTGAAGAAGAAAATCCCAGTCGGCATCCACAATCATAACGTCACGCTGCGTCCCGATCAGAAACAAGCTTGGGTCACGAACAACAACGCGGGGACCTTATCCATCATCGATACGCAAGCAAACAGCGTGATCAAAGCGCTGCCAACAGGAAAGGGTCCGCGACACATCTTTTTCAGCGCCGATGGCAAGGAAGCATACGTTACGAACGAGTTCGACGACCGGGTCGAAATTTTTGACGCGCAGGCGGGTGCATCGCTTGGCGTCGTCAAGGTCGGCGCGATGCCGCATTTCGCGCTCGCTTCAGGCGACAGGCTTTTCGTCTCCAATTTCGGCGGCGGCGACGTGACGGTGCTCTCACGCGCAAAACGCCAGGCGCTCGCGACGATCGCTGTCGGAACAGGGCCGCTGGGCCAAGGCGCGACCAAGGACGGCAAGCGCGTTTATGTCGCCTGTCACAACGCCAATCTCGTCGCCGTGATCGACGCCGAAAGCCTTCGGCGGATCGCGGATATCGAGACCGATGCGGGACCGGTGCAAGTCACGGTCGCGCCAAATCAGACCTTCGCTTATGTCGCTAATGACGGGGCGGGCACGGTGCAGAAAATCGACCTTGCCGTGAACAAAGTCATCAAAACGATCTCCATAGCGCCGGACGCGGGTAGTCACGGCGTCGGCTTCGCCGGCGACGGTCGCTGGCTCCTCATCACCAATACGGGAGCCAACAGCCTCTCGATCTTCGACACGCAGACGGATGAGATTGTGAAGACAATCTTCGTTCCGACAGCGCCTGAAGGCGTTGCGGTCCGGCGTTGAATAGCATCTTTTTTGCGAAACGGGGGAGACGCTCGCAATTCAATGGCGCCAGACTGCCCGAATCAGTCTTGTTCTCTTTAGCTATAACGGCGCTTCGAAATTCCAAGGACTATCGTCCATGCCGCGGGCGCCGTTTAGCAGCTTTCCCTGCCCGCAGCGGATCAGAGACTTAGTTGCGCCGCAAAAAATCCCAGCCGTTCATGAGGATGGCATTTCCCTAAAGTGTTGCTACATTTGGCTGCGGTACGCGTTTGTCACGCACCCGCGTTAATTTCTCCTGAGCCGTGATGGAAATTATGCAACGATCCAATGCAGAGTGGCTGACGGCGCTTCAGGAGAGCGGTCGAGACCAACAGTTGGCGCTTGCGGACCTTCGAGCACGACTGCTTGCGGCAATTCGGGCCTATTTGGCGAAAGGCTACGCCACGCAAGAATCAACGCGTTCAGATGAAGCGCAGCACCTTGCTGAAGACTGCGCACAAGAGGCCATTCTCATTATACAATCAAAACTTGGAGACTTTCGCGGCGAAAGCCGCTTTATGACTTGGGCTTATTCAATCGCAATCAGAGTCGTGCTCGGAGAGCTGCGCCGCCGTCGCTGGCGAGAAGCTACGATCGAGCGCGCTCAGCTTGGACAGACTTTGCCGGCTTGGCCGATTCAAGAACCGGGGCCGGAGCGCAGTCTACAGCAGCGCGAAGCGTGGACTCTACTTGCGCGACTTATCGGCGCCAAGCTTACTCCCTTGCAACGGACCGCACTTGTCGCTCACGCTTTTCAGGGGATGCCCTTGGACGAGGTCGCCGAATGGTTGGGTTCTAATCGGAATAATCTTTACAAACTCATCCACGATGCGCGTAAACGGCTCAAGCAGGCTTTGCTCGAAGAAGGCGTGACGCACAAAGATCTTATTGCCGTGTTTGACGAGCCAAAATCGGGAACCCATCTCCATTCGGAGGGTAAGACTTCCTCCGTTCAACGCATCTTATAGTCAGTCGTGCCGGAACCCGACATGAAACACAAAGACTTTACCCGCCTCATTGACACCGTCTTCGCCGCTAAGAGCGGAGAGGAGATGCTGTGCACGGAATATTTTGATGAACTTCCACGTTACGTCGACATTGAGGCATCCGGTCAGGACGCCGGAGCCTTATTGCCCGAGGTTAAACACCATATGCATCAGTGCCCCGAGTGCGAAGAGGTTTATCTCGCCCTTCTGAGACTCGTGAACGCAGAAAAAACTTTTCCTTCGAGGTAAGACCTCAGCGTTCCGTCGCATCTAAGTCGTATCGGATCGAACTGGTTGGCGCGCGCGATCGGATCGATCGCCGGCATTGTCCCCGGTTCTCCGCTCGAAGGAGTGTGATGCGATGCTAAGAACCTGGGCGCAGTTGGGGATTTCACGTTCGTTCGCGTTTTTGCTCATGTGGCCAGCCGCGCTTCTCGCCGCTAGCGCAGCCTCTGCCGCCGACCAACATTTGATCACGCTCAAAGCAAGCGCAATGCCGTCGGGTCAGCTGGCCTATGAGATGGTCAGTCACAAGGTCAAATCTTCCACGGGAAAAGAAAGCGACCTTACGGATCGGTATGCGAGCGGTCCTACCATCCCTGGTCCCACGCTCGTCATGAAAGAGGGGGACGTCGCCGAGGTGACTCTTCAACATGGCATCGCCGACTCGGCGTTGCCGGTCAGCATCCATGTCCACGGCGTGCACTTCAAGATCGACAGCGATGGCACCATGAAGGTTTTGAATGGCGTCGCCGACGAAGCTGCGTTCCCAGACAAACCTTACACATACAAATGGACGGCCGCGCCTGGAACGGCAGGCACGTGGGCCTATCACGATCATGCATTCGGCAATCCGATGCTCGGAGCCGAGGACAAGGGGCTGTTCGGTACGCTCATCATCAATCCGGCGAGCGGGAAGGTTCCTGCGCTCATCGACGGCAAGATCGTCGACGTTGATCTTGCCGATGTGAAACGCGAATTCATCATCTGGATGCATGAAACGACCTTTTGGGGTCAGGAGCTCAATCATATCATCGAGGGCGGCAAGGAGATTCCGTTATGGACTAATCCGACCGTCGGCGCGCGCCTGGGCGAAAAGGTTCGCTTCCACGTCATGGGGATTGGCACCGCGTTCCATACTTTCCATCTCCATGCGCATCGCTGGATCGAGCCCGGAGCAACCGCCGGCGTTGACACCGTCAACATCGGTCCAATCAGCCGCACCTCGTTCATCGTGAAGGCCGGCGAGGGTGTTGGCCCCGGCGACTGGCACTACCACTGTCACGTTATCCAACACATGCAGTCTGGAATGATGGGTGATTTCCGCGTCATCGAATGATCAATGGCGGAACGGGGGAGTTAAAGGCATGAACCACGCAACAATCATGAACCGCGTATCCTTTCTGACGTTGGCCGTGGCGACGACCTCGCTTGCTGCGCCGCTGGCGGCGCAGGCGAAAGACGCCGTGAAATCTGACGACGTCATCATCAGCCGCCCCGGGGTCCTACCGTCGGCCGTGCTGGAGATGACCGACGAGCCCGGCAAATGGTTCAAGGATCCCAAGAGCGGCGGCTCGCTCGTTGTGGTGAAGCCTGGCGAGGCGGTGCTCATCAAGATGACGGACACCAATACGGATCACACCATCACCAGTCTTGCCTGGCAGCCTGGCGCGGACAAATTCCCGGTCGATCAGGAGAAGCCGTCGAACGCCAGCGTTACGCAGACCTTCGACAAACCGGGGCTCTATGTCTTCACTTGCAAGGTCCATCCCTACATGTTCGGCGCCGTTGTCGTCGACGATCCGAAGACGGAAGGGCTGGACATCGGCGGCGAATTGCAGCTCGTGACCGGCGCCAAAGTTCCGACGACAAGCGACATCGCCAAGAAGCTGCTCCGCACCTTCTTCGTCGCCACGACGCCGGCGCTATGGCGCGACTATCGGCAGCCGAAGTGGGAGGTGAAGCTTCCCGATCTCGGACTCAATCTCGGCGGCGCGCAGATCAATCTGAGCGCGCTCAGCCTTTCGGCGCCGAACACGCTGCTGACGCCCAAGACGCCCGGCGTCGGCGAGGTCTGGGTCAACACGCAGTTTGAAGGGGTGAGCGGCAAGACGAAGTTCGGAACGGCGACGCAAATCGACGCGGCGGATTGGACGCTCAAGAAAAAAGTCAAGGGCGTCGAGCAGAATATGAACAACCCTCACAATATGTGGCCCGATCCGACATATAAATACATTTATCAGACGGAATGGTTCGACAAACGGCTGACCACCTTCGACCGCGAGAGCGGAAAGGTTCTTAACACGCAGGTCGTTGGACAAAATCCGTCTCATGTGATGACGAGCCCGGTAAACGGCATGCTCTATGTCGCCATCAATGGCGAGGACCGCGTGGCGAAACTGTCGCCTGGCGAATTCCCTTCGGCGATGGGCAACATTAATGTCGGCCCGCATTCCGGCCCCCACGGCCATCACATCACCGACGACGGCAAATATATGATGACGCCGAACGCGCTGGCGGGAAGCGTTACCGTCGTCGATCTCGCGACCGAGAAAGCGACGGAAATTCCGACCGGCGGCGTTATTCCGATCGCGATCTGGAGCGACATGAACCATAAGGGCTATGCCGCCAATCTGCTCGGCACGCCCCCCGCCATGCTCTCCTCATTGACGGTCATCGACATTGACAACAAGAAGAAGGTCAAAGACATCGACCTCGCTGCCGATTACGACCCGATCAGCGGCGCGCACAAGGGCGAGGCTTATGGCCTGCTTCCGATCCAGACCCCGGTCAGCCCGGACGGCAAATACGTCGTCACGGCGAACACATTGAGCGCCACAGTCACGATTGTCGACGTGAAGACCGACAAGGTGGTGAAAAGCCTGCCCTGCGAAGCAGGCTGCCACGGCGTCAACTTCGGACATAAGAAGGGGGGCGGCTATTACGCCTATGTGGCGAGCAAATTCGCCAATGACTTGATCGTTATCGACATGGATAAGCTCGAAGTCGTAGGCCGCATTCTGCTCGCGGATTCGAAGGACGGTCAGATCACCGCGCATAACGGCATGGGCGGACAGGGCGTGCTGCCCTTGCCGATCGTCGAGCGTGGCATGCTGGCGCCCACGCTAAAACTCGCGGGAACGGGCAAGTTGAGCGCCGAAGTCGAGGGATGGCTCAAGCTTTTGAACAAGGAGCAACGCGGCAACTGAGCCACTGCAAGTCAGCTCCGATGGATAGCCCCAAGCAGGGCTTCCATCGGGGTGATCAGTTGTTACCGCAACAGACGCAGCACCCGCCGAATAATGTTAGGAGATGCGCGAATGATCGAGCGTCAAGCCAACAAACTGAATATCTAGTTTCGGCCCATGCAGATCGATTTCGTGACGGCCCGAGTCGTTTAATGGGTTTGGACAACAACTTTAGCGGAGTCCGAAGGTCGAAGCGTACCCAGGCTGAAGCTGAAGCGGCTGTGCGGGTTCTTATCGAATGGGCAGGCGACGATCCGAACCGCGAAGGTTTGATCGATACGCCTGAGCGGGTGGCGCGTTCTTATCGCGAATTGTTCGCTGGCTACGCCGCCGATCCTCGCGAATATCTCAAGCGCACGTTCGAAGAAGTGGGCGGTTATGACGAGCTGGTCGTATTGAAGAACATCCGCGTCGTTACTTTTTGCGAACATCACATGCTGCCGGTGATCGGACGCGCGCATGTCGGTTACCTGCCGACAAACAGGGTCGTGGGAATCTCCAAACTGGCGCGGGTCGTGCACGGATTCGCGCGTCGATTACAGATTCAGGAGAAGCTAACCGCTGAGATCGCCGAAGCCATCCAGGAAATTCTCGAGCCGCAAGGAGTAGGAGTGGTCGTCGAGGCCGAACACAGTTGCATGACCTTGCGTGGCGTGAACACGCTCGGATCCACATTGACCACTAGCCGGTTACTCGGCGTAATCCGCGACGACGCCCGCTCACGAGAGGAATTCCTCGGCATGGTGCGCCGAGCCTAGAATTTGGACCAGCGGCTGACGAAAGAAGCATTGGGAGCGGAACGCCATGGAAGATGGCATTCTCTAAGTTCTCCCGCTTGTAATTTTGCCTCGACCTGAGGGACCGGCTCTAGATGGAGACCGTTGCACGAGCGTTGTCGCCGATAATAGCTCGAGCCTTGAATCTGGAAGACGGGGGGTTTCCAAATCTGGAGATCCGCAACGGTGAGTCTCGTTGGAACGATAGTTGCTTGTGCGGTAGAAATGCGCGCTGACCTGATCGTTATGCAGACCGATGGTCGCGATAGCGCTTTGGACTCGATCATCGGGAGCACAACCGAGCGCGTCATACACGAAGCGCCTTGTCCTGTATTGGCGATTCCGCGAAGCTCCCTAGATGACGTGAACCGAGAGCGTCTGTTTGGAAGGTAGCGGCGACTCTTGAACTCGCACTGGGCGCTTTCCTTTACGATGCGCCGCGCCGGCCGTTTCGCTGTTGAGTTCTAGGAGGGCGTCGTGGAAAGCGCGCGTAAACTCTGGATCTCGCTCGTCGCCCTGTTGGCGCTTTCCTTCGCCGTGCTTTTGCTCATTGGCCGCGAAATCAGCGTCAAGGCGCCGCCATTGCCGGAGCGCGTCGTTACGGAAAGAGGCCGAACGGTCTATACAATCGACGACATCCAGCGCGGCCGGCAGGTATGGCAGTCGATCGGCGGTATGCAACTCGGCTCCGTCTGGGGCCATGGCGGCTACGTCGCGCCGGACTGGACCGCCGACTGGCAGCACCGGGAACTCGTCGCCATCCTGGACGCCTGGGCGCGCCGCGAGTTCGCGGCCGGCCGCTACGCTGATCTCAGCGAGGAGCAGCAGAGTTCTCTGCGGGGACGGCTGCGCCCGATGATGAGGCGAAACACGTTCGATCCGAAAACTGGGACAATCACTGTGTCTGAGGAGCGGGCTCAGGCGATCGTCCTCGTCTCTAGCCACTATGAGAGCCTATTCGGCGACGATCCGCGCAGCGCGGAGCTTCGCGAGAACTACGCAATGAAGAACGGCACTGTCGCCGACGCCGAGCATCGACGGGCGCTATGCGCCTTCTTCTGGTGGACCGCGTGGGCCGCGACCACGGAGCGGCCGGGAAGCCACGTCACCTACACCAACAACTGGCCGAGCTAGCCGTTGATCGACAACCGCCCGCCTGCAACCACCTTCATCTGGTCTGCGTTCAGCGTGGTTTTTCTGCTTGCCGGCATCGGGCTTCTCGGCTGGCACCGCGCCGTCAGTCATGCGCGCGGCGGCGAGACGTGCGACGTGCCCGCGCGTGATCCGATGCGCAACGTGAGGGTCACGCCGTCCATGCGCGCGACCGCCAAGTATTTTTGGGTGCTTCTTGCCCTGTTTCTCGTCCAGATCCTGTTTGGCGCCATAAGCGCCCATTACCAGGTCGAGGGGCAGCTGTTTTACGGCTACCCGATGGCGGAGATCCTTCCCTATTCGATCACCCGCACCTGGCACACGCAATTGGCCGTGCTGTGGATCGCCACGGCCTGGCTGGGCACTGGGCTCTACATGGCGCCGGCGATTTCCGGCTACGAGCCGAAGTTCCAGGCGCTCGGGGTGAATGTGCTCTGGATCTGCTTGCTGATCATTGTCGTCGGCGCCTTCGCGGGCCAATGGCTCGCGGTCATGCAACGGCTGGGATTGGAACACAATTTCTGGTTCGGGCATCAGGGCTGGGAGTATGCCGATATCGGGCGTTTCTGGCAGTGGTTCCTCTTTATCGGACTGCTGCTGTGGCTCATCCTCGTCGGCCGCGCCTTGTGGCCGGCGCTGCTGGTAAAAAATGAGTCACGCTCCATCGTCGCTCTTTTCTTCCTCTCGACCGTTGCGATCGGCCTGTTCTACGGCGCGGGGCTGATGTGGAACGAGCATACGCATCTGTCGATGGTCGAGTATTGGCGGTGGTGGCTGGTGCACTTGTGGGTCGAAGGGTTTTTCGAGGTGTTCGCCACCGCCGTCGTCGCCTTCCTGTTCACCCGCCTCGGCCTGGTCGCAGTCAAGCCGGCAACTTCGGCGGTGCTGTTCGCGACGATTGTCTTTATGGCCGGCGGCGTGATCGGCACACTGCATCATCTCTATTTCGCCGGCACTCCGACGTCGGTGCTGGCGCTTGGCGCCAGTTTCTCCGCGCTGGAAGTCGTGCCGCTCGCCTACATCGGCTTCGAGGCCTATGAGCATTGGCGGTTTTGCGGCGCCACGCCATGGATGCAGCGCTATAAATGGCCCGTGCTGTTCTTCATCGCTGTCTCCTTCTGGAATCTCGTGGGAGCCGGTCTGTTCGGTTTCCTGATCAACCCGCCGCTCTCGCTCTATTACATGCAGGGGCTCAACCTGACACCGCTGCACGGCCACACGGCGCTGTTCGGCGTCTATGGGATGCTCGGCATCGGCCTCGTGTTGTTCTGCCTGCGCGGAATGATGCCCGAACTCGTCTGGAACGAGAAGATCCTCAGCATCAGCTTCTGGTGCTTCAACGTGGGGCTGGCGATGATGGCGTTGTTCACGCTCCTGCCGCTCGGCACGCTGCAACTCCTTGCCGCGATCAATGAAGGTTATTGGTACGCCCGCTCTGAGCAGTTCATGCAGCAGCCGATCGTCGATCTTTTGGTATGGATGCGCGTGCCGGGCGACACGGTCTTCTCGATAGGCGCATTGGCCTTCGCCTGGTTCGTTGTCAGCCTGTGGCTCCGGCCGCGCCGCCAGCCTCATGAAGTGGAGCAGGAGGACAGGGAACTGGAGGCGGGACCGGCGAAGCGTGCGGCGTGATCCGCCACTTGCATGGAAGCCTATTACTTCGAGATTCGCGCCGTCCACGTCGCGGCGGCGCTGGCGAGCGGCGGCTTCTGCCTTATGCGGGCGCTCGCTTTGAACTTGCTCGCGGCGTCATGGCCACCGTCGCTGCTCGCGCGGCTTGCCTCCTACGCTATCGACACCGTGCTCTTCACGGCTGCCCTCATGCTGACGGCCGTCACGCGTCAATACCCGTTTGTTGACACTTGGCTGACCATGAAGGTCGTGGTCATGCTGCCGCTCTATATTTTTCTGGGTTACTGGGCGCTCCGAGCCAAGGCGTTCAAGTTGCGGTTGGCGGCGATGGCCGGCGCGATCGCAGCTTTTCTTTTCATTTATAGCATCGCACGCAAGCATAGCCCGCTTGGCAAGTTTGCCCTCGGGTGAGAAACGTCGGCAAGCTTGGTCGACCTTTCCGGGAACTGGCCTTTAGGCGGTTTGATGCAAGCGCCTCGTCGTCACCATCCCGAAATAGAGCACCACGAAGAGGCCGTAGGCCAGGCTCCACATCCCGCCGGCGACCGCGAGGGCTGCGAAGTAGTGCTCGCCCATGAAAGGCGCGCCGATGCGCAGGATGGCCGCCAAAGTTATGGCGACGTAGATCGCGGCCGTCCACCGATCTGCGAGGAGCGGGCGACCGGTGTGGCCGCGCGTTGCGCGGGTCATCACCGCGAGCGTCATTGTTCCGATGGCGCCGACGGTGAGGGCATGCAGAGGCGCGGCAGGACCCGCGACTCCCCATAGTTCATTGCCGCCGATGAGCAGGAAGCCCAAGGGCACCCAGCCATAGCCCAGATGCAGCACGAAGAGCATCGGTTCCGCGCGCGTGCTGACGCCGCGCCAGCGGATAAGACGTAGAAAGAGCGCCGCGCCGGCGATAATGAGCGGAGCCGCGGTAAGTCCGGCGTCGGGAAACGCGACCCAGGCGACGAGCGCCACGAGCGTCGCCGCGAGCGCGAAACGATCGAGCGCGCCGAAAGGCGCGGGCTCCACTTCAGCTGGCGAATTCTTCGCCAGCCAGTTGCGGGTGAAGCTCGGCGCGATGCGCCCCCCGATGATGGCGATGAGCATGATGAGGGTCGCGACGCCGACGCGGGCCCCGATGGCGCCCGTCGCGGCAAGGTCCATCGCTTCGAGATGCGTGAGCAGATTCCCGAAGAACAGAAGCGCGAGAGCGGCGACCATGGGCAAGTTGCGCCAGTTTCGCCCCGTGGCGATCTCGCGCGCGACAACGAAGATAAAGACCGCCGGGAAAGCGAGGTCGAGCGCCGCGGAGACAAGCGCAGGCGCACTATTCGAAGTCAGGACGGCGATGCGGCCGAGAAGCCAAAGGGCGACGAGGCCGGCGAGCGGCGCGCCTTGCAGGGGCAGCCGACCGGTCCAGTTTGGAATGGCCGTCAGCAAGAATCCCGCGACGACGGCGCCGCCAAAACCGAAGGCCATTTCATGCGCGTGCCAGAGAGAGGGCGCGAAGCGTGTCGGCAGTTCGGCCGCCGCCTCCAGATAGGCGATGGAGAGCGGCAGCCCGACAGCGGCCCAGAGCGCGGCAAAAAGGAAGAAGGGGCGGAAACCCGCGGAAAGAAAGATCGCCACAGGGTTTTGACTCGCCTGAGCGCGATATCGCGGAATTGGAGGCATCGTTGACTTCCCCTTTGGAATTGATGATGGGCTGGCGCTCGGTCACCAACGCACACATCGAGCGCGCAGGTCGCGAGCCTCTCGTTAGAAACCAAGCGGAATGTCACAGAGGGGAGGGGAAGATCAATAGGCCTTCTCTTGCGACACCATTCCTTCTTCTACGCGGATTCCCCGCAGATCGCGAAGGCGTTGCAGGGAAAGCGTCGCGCGCCACGGGTGTGGGCTGCGCTGGGGTTTTTCGCCCTTGTGACCGCGACGATATAGATATCGACGACTTCTTCCGCGAACCGCCGCGGGCAGCTGAGCGATAGTGGCCGAATTCGATAACGCGATGGCCAAGCCGAACTCGCGTCACTGCCACTCGTGGTCAAACCGCGGCGCTCCCTGATCAGTGGTGCAGGATCCGTGCAACCTCATGATGGCGCTCCGGCCAGCGCGACGCCCATCATCGACTCGGTCGTCACGAGCTCCATCAGCTGCGCCTCAGTAAAATCCTCTGTCGCTGCTGGCCTTTCAGGAATTACGAACCACCGCGCCGTCCCGCTGCTGTCCCACACCCCGATCTCCGTTTCCTCGGGCAGGTGGACGCCAACCTCGGCGAGCACTTTCCGCGGCTCGCGGGCCGCGCGGGCGCGAAATACCGGATCCTTGTACCAGTACGGCGGTAACCCCAGCACCGGCCATGGAAAGCACGAGCAGAGCGAGCAGATGATCAGATTGTGCACCCCGGGCGCGTTGGCGACCGCCCGCAGGTGCTCGCCTCGGCGCCGGCCATTCCCTCGGGCAGGTCGAGTTCGGCAATTGCGGCCGGGGTGTCGGCCAGCAGCCGGGCCAAGAAGCCCGCGTCGGTCCACGCCCGCACGACGATCTTCTTGCCGTTGAGCGGCGTCATCTCCGATTCGAAGTAGGCCAGCACCTTATCGACGGTCTGGGGCGTGATGACGCCGTTTTCGATCAGAAGCGATTTCAGCGCAGCGACTTTGGCCGCGCTGGACTTCTCGCGGTCCTGCGGATACTTGAACTGGCCGCTCATGCAGGTTCCTCCAAGTATGCCTCGAACAGTTCGGCGTAAAGCGTCTGCGCGCCGGGTTCCGCGCGCGGGACCCCACAATTCGGTCGGCGTGAACTCGACGATGTAGACGGGCATTGGATCGCCGATGCCGTCGCCAGTGTGCCAGAAGTAGGCGTAGTCGCCTTCGAGCACCTGCGCCACCGTGCCGCTCCGCCCCCGCAGATAGCCGGGCAGGCGAGTGTGCGCGCCAGCTGGGACATTTGCGATCCGGACCCGCTGCCCGACGGCGAACTTCGGATGCGCGACGTCGCGCCGCGGGCTGTCGCCGCTGCGTAGATATGCGATGATCTGCTCGTCGATGGCTTCAGCCCGATCGGGTCCCCCTGGCCGAGCGCCGTCCGGCCTGGCCGCTTCGCCACGCAGTTCGCTTGTCCGCGAGGCTAATTCGTCCTCGCGCAGGTATCCCTTGTCGACGAGGAATGGGGATGCCGCTGAGCCACTTCTCGTAGTAACGGAATTTGAAGTAGTCGAATGGATCCATCGTCTCGGCGCCAGCGCGCAGATCCGCCCTGTCCACATGTCGCGGAAGCGGTCGGCACGTCGGCGATCGCGCAGGCCGGCACGGACGAGTCGAGATGGCCCGAGAGAGCCATCATCGCCACATAGATGCCGAATATCCGATTTCCCACTGCCTCGGCAGGCTGGTTCAGAAAAAAGGGTCAATTCGGATCTGGAGCGCTTTTCCGACGTTGTCCAAAATAGGCTCAGAGTTGTGGAAGGCAAAGGCCGCAACACGCCGACGGTGGAATGGGAGGATCCAGGGGCGACGCGCGCGGAAGATGCGGAGCGGCGGCGCATGAGCGCATGACGAATAAAGAAGTTGTCGCGCTGGTTTTTCAAGGCGGCGGCGCGCTCGGCGCCTATTAGGCGGGCCCGTTCGGGGCGCTCGCGGCGGGGATATTGTCCGAAGGGGCTCGCCGGCATTTCGATCGGCGCGATCAACGTCGTGATCATTTGCGGCAATCATCTGGAAAAGCGCGTCGAGCGCCTGCGCGCCTTTTGGGAACGCGTGATAAGCAGGACGCCCCTTCCCTTCAATCTGGACGGATTCCTCGGTCCCATTTTTGCCAACGCCAGCGCAAATCCCCTAGCGACGGTTGGCGCGCCCGGTTTTTAGGCTGCGTCTACCGCCTCCGGCCCTCTTATGCCCTATTCAGCGTCCGGCTATCCCACCTCATATCTTCCCTTCCGAATAGTTCCATCAAGCAGGCTTATGCGGCTGAGGTACGGGGCTCTCGACCCGCCGCTACTCTTCGCTGGCCAGCCCTTCCGCTTTACAGCGTTCGAGGACACCGGTCACGATGCGGTCGCACCGCTCGCCGGCGAAGGCGAAAACGTCGCTTAAGCCCGCGTCCATCTCCTGGGCAAGGCTTTCGCGCAACAGGCTGCGAGCTCGGAAGAAGCGCGTACGCACCGTCGCCTCGGGGATCTCCAGCGCCTCGGCGATTTCTTCGACGCTCATCTCCTCGATCGCGCGCAGCATGAACACCGTCCGGAAGGCCTCCGGCAGAAGGTCGATGCGCGCCTCCAAGAGCTTGCGCATCTGAACCCGCATCATCGATTGTTCTGGGCTACGCTCAGGCTCATCGTTCAGCGCTGTCTGGGCTTCAGATTCATGGGGCGTCATGGCAGCTTCCAAAGGAATGATCTGGGCACTCTTTCGCCGCAAGCGGCCGAGCGCTTCATTGGTCGTGATCCGCACAAGCCAGGTAGAGAGCTTGCTCTCGGCGCGATAGTTTCCAAGCGCGCGCCACGCCCGCAGATAGGCGTCCTGGACGACATCCTCCGCCTCCGCATCATTGTGCACGATGCTACGCGCCGTACGGAACAGAAGCTGGTTGTGCCGTCGCATGATGGCTTCGAACGCCACTCCGTCACCGTCAGCGGCGCGCGAGATCAGCTCTGCCTCCGGCGTGGTTTTCGAGAAGCTATTTGCCGCCTGACGCTGAAGTGATTGCATTTTCGCCTCCATTCATTGAACAGGTAGGCTACCGGCGTGCCTTTGCCGGCGCTGCCGCTATAGGGATCGCGCGCGCCGCGTCTTCCGGATCGCGCAGCAATTCCATCATGCCCGCGACCATCGCGAAAGCGATCAACGCGTCGATGAGTATCACGGCTCCTTTCCGGGCGTACGGGCAATGGCGGGGCGCCGTTCCGTCGTCGCCCTTGGCGTTGTCCGACTAATTCTCGAACTTCGTTGGGAAGGCGGCGATCAAACCGTTGGTCAGGGCATCGGCCAGCATCATCATATGAGCTTCGGCCTTTCCATATTCGGCGATGCCGTCGGCATATTTGCCCTGCAAAAGCCCCGTGGCGTAGACCACAGTTGTGTCGATATGCCCCTTGAGCATGTCGCGTACCGTGGTTTGCGGCCAGTTCTTGTTCGCCTTGGCGAGAAAATCGGCAATTTCCTGCGCGTTTGCGTAGGCGGCTGCGACGGCCTTGTCGGTGGCCGGCTTGTCGCCGGCCTTGGCGGCTTTCACGACCTCGACGGCTGCGCCGATATGCTCCTGAAGCAGCTTGGTGAGCGCGTTACCAGCTGCATCGCCATAGAAGGGCTTGATAGCGTCGCCGATATCGGCCTGGTTCTGCATCAGCCGCGCTGCGGTGGCGTCGAAAGATGGCGAGCCGTTGGCCAAGGCCGTGACTGCCGCATAGGTCCATTCCATATGCTGAGCCCACAATTCACGCATCGCATTATTGAGCGCGAGTCCGCTCGGGCTGCGAATGATCTGCGCGGCTTCGGTGTGCGAGGTGTTAACGGAATAGGCGGCGGTCGGGCGGAAAACGGGAGTAGCCATAAGTGCGGCGGCGAAGCCCGCAAGGGCGAGGCGGCGATTAACGGCCCGGTGGAACATCTGCACGCGTGTCATGACGGTTCTCCTTGGTCGATCAGTTTGCGTAGCGGCCGGTGTGATCGACTCGATGCGGCCCCGTATATTCGATGCGACCCTTTCGCGCTGCGTTCCCGTTGCACGAGATTTTTTTGGGGGAAAAGAGAAAGCTTCCGAGCACGTCGAGCGGCAGAGTACGGTCAGCTCTAAAACATCCTGCGACAACACAAGCGCTGGATAGGCTCTCATTACTTCGTAAACGGGCTGCGGAGGCGCTAAAACTCATAGCGCCTCCGCTATCGCACCAGCGTGATTTTACGGGGGTTCCCGACGGTACGATATTTCTGTGCAGAGCGGTAGCTGCCGCTCAGTTTTTCTCCGCACTTGCGCCCTGTATATTAGATGCGACCATTCCGTGCTGCGTTCCCGATGCAGAAATATTTTTAGCTTTAGGCGTGTGGCCGGGTTTGTTCGCTTGGGCGCGAGCATCGAGGCGTTGCTCGAAGCTCTGGCGTCGAAGCGCTGCCAATGCTGCGAGCGGCGGACTACGGATAGATCACGGCGCCGTCAGGTTGAATGACCGCGCCTGGAGTGAGATGGGCCGGCTCCAGACGACCTTCCCCCATAATGTGGAAAACGGTCTCCCCGCTGGCGATAAGATAATCGGCGACGATGCGGCGGTGGCATCGCCACCATACGGCTTCCGAACACATGATGGTACAGCGCCGCTTGCGTCCTCTGTCCAAGAGGTGTTGGAGGCCTGCCTGAAACTGTGCAGTAAGCGCATAATCGGCGTAGTTGTGGAAACTCTCGTTCGTCCAGAAGGCGTTGACAGTCGGAGATATGCCGCGTGACCTTCCACGAAGGCCACCGAGGGCAGCCATATGTTCATAAGAGATGGCGACGGCCGCCAAGGCGCCGGGAAGCGTGTTCTTGTCGAACTGTGGATTGGTTCGTGACTTCGGAATCGTTCTGATGTCCGCGACAAGAGCGATATCGGCTTCGCGCAGTAGACCGATGAAAGCCTCGAGGGTTCGGTTGGAATGGCCGATGGTGAAAAACGGAAGCTTCACGCGCGGCCTTCGTTATGCATAGTCGAGCGCGCCGCCCTTATGCGCTGCGATGTGATCTGTCTTGTCGCTTTTGATTTCGTACTGGGGATCGTCTTTCGACGCGTGATGCGTGTGGCCTTTATAATCGAAATCTCTAATGTGAATGGCGATGATAGTCCCCGACACGCGTCCGGCCTCGGAGTTCCAGCTCACATGATCGCCGATCTTAAACTTCCTTGCCATCGCCGCGTCCTCCCGGTTCCAAGAAGCGCTTCTCCCAAACAGATGGATCCGAAGTCTATGCCCGGCGCCAGCACCACGGAAGCCTAGGTCGTCGGCAGCCGGAAGGTGAAGGTCTCCAGAAAATTCAGTTCGACGGCCGTGCTGGAATAGCTCGTGTAACCAACGGATATGTCCCGACCGATATCTAACTCGAAGTCACCGCTGCAGGTCGTGCGCACGACGCCGCCTTCAATGGCGGGCGCCCAGATGATCCCTCCGTCCACCACACGCTCAAGATGGTGAAAAACCGGATAGCCCTGGACGCTTCCACCACTCGCGGCGGTGTAGGTGTCTAGCCCGAGCATGAGCGCGTACGGACCATGTCGCACAACTGGCTGAGCGAGGCGCTTGGGTAACCCGGACGTTGGAAGGCAGCACAACGCCCTGATTGCTGCTGGCCTCGCGAATGGTGAATGCCTGCCGCAGCGCACCCATCGGACACAGCGCGATCCTTTGCAAAGGGGATTTCCCGGGCACCCAATCTGAATCCATTGCGCCGCGCTCCACGTCGTCGATCGATTGCCGCGTCAGACCGTCTGGAATACGATCCAGAACGACTTGCCGACCAAGAAACAGCAGATGACGACGGCGGGGACGAAGATGACTGCTGAATGGGACAGGTTCACGCTACGGAAATTGCCATGCTGAGGCTGATACTGATAGCAAACAGCCACGTTACCATTTTGCCAAGCCTTTGTATCAACCCGCCAATTTTGAATCCAACAACGGGCACGCAATTAGCCGATGAAGACGGCAAAGATGCAGCTTGCGTGATCGGTGAGCAATTTTCTGTCTTTCACCCAAGGATGGCGTCCTGTCTGATGTTCTTCCTGCTACTTTCACCATTGACAGGCTTAGGTCCGATTCAGTTATCCTTGTCCCGGCGATCGAGTTCGCGCTCAACCGCCTGCGGCTGATGACCCCTGCTCTACATTGTGTCGGAGTCCGTCGTTGCTCTAGTCGACAACCGCGGATGATGTCGCGTAATACCGCCCAGTAGCGATTATAGAACGGAGCGAGGGTGGCGATCATGGATAGGCCGGCCCGAATGATAGGCTGGCGATTCCTGCTGCTGAATGGCGCGGCGGGGGCGGCGAATGTCGTCATGCTCTCGAACGTTCCGGGCTACACGGTGCTCGCGCCCTATGCCGCCGGCAGTCTGCAGGGCGTGACGCCGAGCTTCGGCACCTGGGCGACCACCGACCACATGGTGGGAATCGCGCTCGGCCTGCCACTGTCGCGGTGGTTCTCCGGGCGCTTCGGCGACTATCGCGTGCTGATCGGCGCGCTCATGTTCTACGCCATCTTCTCGCTGATGTGCGCGGCGAGCGAAACCATCTGGTTTTTCGCGCCGATGCGATTTCTCCTCGGCCTTGCCGGCGGCGTCGCCCTTCCGCTCGCCCAATCCGTGACGCTTGCGCAATATCCGGATCACCAGCGCACGCTCGGCGTCGGCTTCTGGGGCGTCATGAGCATGGCGCCCTTCACCATCGGCGTATTCATGGGCGGCTTCTGGGCCGAATATTTCGACTGGCGCTGGCTATTTTATTCCAACGTCTTGGTCGTGATGCCCGTCGCGGCGATCATTGCCGCGCTGTTCTACCGGCGCGGCTTTCAGCGCCGCATGACGCGCTTCGATACGATCGGCTTCATTCTGCTCGCCGCGGTGCTGCTCGGCGTGCAGACGATTCTCAACATGGGCAATGATTTCGACTGGTTCGCGGAGCCTCTCCTCGGATGGCTGCTGCTCGTCGTGCTGCTGGCGCTGCCGATGTTCATCTTTTGGGAGTTCGGCGAACGACGGCCCGCGCTAGACCTGCGTCTGTTTCTGCATCGCAACTTCGCCATCGCGACTTTCTGCTCGATCGTCGGCTTCCTGGTGATTCAGGGCCTGCTCTCGGTGTTCATCGTGCAATTGCAGGTGCTGCTCGGCTACACGTCCTCGCTCGCCGGCATGGTCTATCTGATCATGATTTTTCTGGCGATGGCGGCCGCGGCCGTCGTGCATGAAATCACGAGGAACGTCGACGCGCGACTGATCGTGTTCCTCAACTTCATCGGTCTCGCAGTGACCTTTGTCTGGCTCGGACAATACGACAAGAACGCCTATTTCGATGACGTCAAGACGCCGATGTTCTTTTTCGGCTTCTCGCTCGCGATGTTCTTTGCGCCGCTCGCGACCCTCGCCATGACCGGGCTCGTCGGCGAACGACTGATCCGCGCGGCGGAAGAGCTCGCGATGCTGCGCACCGTGGCCGGCGCCCTGGGCATCTCGCTGCTCGGCGTTCTCTTCTTCCGCCGAACGCCGTTCCATCAGCTCGATCTCGCCGATCATTTCGGCGGACGGCGCTTCGCCTCGCTCGACCTGCTCGCCACTTTCCTGGATCGCATGCAGGCGATGGGCATGTCGCCCACCGCCGCGCAGAGCCGCGCGGCGCAGCTCATTCGACAGCAGGCGTCGATCCTCGCGCTCAACGACGTCTTTCTGTTCGGCGCAATGGCGTTCATCCTGCTCTCGGGAGTCGTCTGGCTCGCCTATCCAAGCTACGCGTCCAAGAAGCGCAAACAATCGCTCGCACGGCTTTCCGCCGAGGAACTGATGGAGCAGCCCTGAGAGACCGTTTGAGAATGGTTGCGACGGAGATAGGGGCGTGATTCAAGCTAGGGATGTGGACCCGAGCGAATCGCGCCAAGATGGCCGCCATTGAGAAGAAAACCAAACGTTACCCGACGGATTAGACCGATGAGGAGTGGGAGCGCGTTGAGCCGTTCCTTCCCTCACCTGCGCGCAGAGGGCGCAAGCCTTCGGTCGACCCACGCGAGGTTTTGAACGCCATCCGCTACATCGCCCGCGCCGGCTGCGGCTGGCGCATGCTGCCCAAGGATTTTCCGCCCTGGCAAACCATCTACTGGTGGTTTCGCCGCTTCATGCGCCGTTTTCTGTTCGAGACCATCCACGACGTGGCGCTGATGATCGACCGGGAACGCGCTGACCGCGATGCGAGCCCGTCTGTCACGCTGCGCTTAATTGTAAGAATGCGCCAGTTCGCGCCCGTTGCTGCAGCATCCAACGCAATGATTTCGTGCTGAGCACGGAAGGATTACGTAGCGGCGTGTTACGCAGAGTGGACGCGACGAGCGATTCAAATTTCATCCGCCGCCCAACGGTTCAGCGTGAACTGTTCAAACCGGCGGGCAAGTTGAACGTCACCGCTGATGGCTTCGCGCGCTTCGTTGACGCCAAAGCAAACAAGCGAGATTTGAAGGCGATTGCTCAAGAATCGAAGGGTGTTCAGCACGACTCTCTGTTCGCGATAGGAACCGGCGAGAATATTGTGGACTTCGTCGATAACAAGAACTTGAACACCGAGATCCGCAATGCGGACTGCACCATCTGCGCAATGTCTGCGCGCGGACGCTGCGGCCCGCCAAGAAGCGTGAGCAGTTCAGCATAGAAGCGGCGTTCTCCAGGTCGACTGGTCATCTCCATCGCGAGCGCAGGCGTTCGGAGCGCTCCCGTGACCGCATTGAAGCCCGGCGGGTGTTCATCACGGAATCGCTTCATGATCATGGTTTTGCCCATGCCGCTGTCGCCATAAATCGCAACGGAAGGCCTCCTCCTTCCCCGAGGATGGTCGAGCAGGAGCCCCAAACGGTCGAGGGCCTGTTTGGCCCGCGGATAGTCGGCATAACGCGCCACGCTCGATCTGCAGCGTCGGCGTCAAACCGCGCTTCCTGAAGGGTTGGCGAAAATCGGACTGGTTCAGCATATGCGCTCCTATGCGCGCATTGCGTGGGGTCGCGCCATCAATGGCCAAGCGTGACCCTTATGATCTGACTGCCACGCTTGCCTCAGCGCGCCTCGGCGCAATTTGGCCGGCGTCGCCTTCATCGCGACGCTCCAATCTCCTTTGCCCGCGGTTCACGGCCGCGGGCCTTTTTTCAACTTCAGCCGGGATCCAGCTGCTCAGCCGCCGTGCGGACGTGCGCTCGCGAGGCTTTTTTGGTTTTGCGTGGCCTTGGCGCTATCGTCCCGCCTATGTGCGGACGCTTCATGCAGCATCTGTCCTGGGAAGAGCTTTTCTCCGGGGCTCCGTTAGCGCTTGGCCTTGTCGAAGGCTTCAAGCGGGGGCATGCTGATATTTGATACGCCGATCACAGGGCAAATGACCGCTCAGATGGGCAAGGGCGCACACAGAGGCCGGCTTCGATTCAAGAGTAATGAGCTTCGGGAGGAACTCCATGGAATCGAATGAAACGACTGCGCTCGAACAGTCTCGCGAATTTTCCGAAGCCGTAGGCCTGTTCGACTCGCTTGATAAGCTGCAGTCCGCCATTGACTATTTGATGACTCATGGATTCGATCGATCCGAAATCAGCCTGCTCACCGAAGACGCGAAGACGCGCGAAAAGATTGGATCGAAACGCTCGGTCGAGATCGAGGACAGCGATGAAGCTCCTCGCATTTCCTACATCGAAGCCGAGTCGCTTAATGAAGGCAAAGCTGCGCTCATCGGCCTGCTCTTCTATGTTGGCGCCATTGCTGGCGCGATCGCCGTTTGGACCATCTACGGCAGTTTCGCCGAGGCGATCGTTGCGGGCATTGGCGCTGGTATGGCCGCCAGCCTGGTTGGCGTGGGCGTCGGCGCATTCATTCGACGTCGTCAGCGCAATTGGGTGCAGGCGCAATTAGCGCGCGGCTGGCTTCCCCAAATCCAATCCGATAGTGCTAACTTTTTTCATGGACGCCTCCCTCGAGTGAGATTCAACACCTCCACTCTGGCACATCGAGGCCGTCGGGGGGCGTCCACCCCATCAGAGCCGTTTCAACAGCGTGCTAGTCGTTCTGAGCGACGATTGCGCTACCAGTACCTCTTGCTGACTTTCTCCGTTTCTTCGACGGAGATCGTTGCGATAAATTTCGCGACAACGCTCTCGCACCGATCGCCGGCGGTATTCCCGCCCTCTCGTGACCTGACGCCACCAACCGTAATCCCTTAAGGACGCGTTGCATGACATCATCCTCGCGCCCCGTGGCGTAGATGGCGTACGTGGAATATGAGAACTCAGGAGCTCGACTTACACGATGCAACCGTCCGTCGGCCAAAAATGGCTGCGCACCGCCAATACGAAAATACCCCGCTCCGCCGACGCTCAGTATAAAGGTCAACGCGAGCGGACCCAGCGATATTGACAAGGGCGCAATGCTCAGCTTGGGAAAAGCGGCCTGGTGATTGACAGCGAATTCTGGCCCCCAATCGACGAAAACATACTCATTTGGATCGATTCTACCCTTTGGGTCGGTTGTTACCTGAATCAATTTCTCTTCAATGAGCAGTTCGCAGACAAGATCAGACCGTTGCGGCGGATTATGGAGAACGGCGAGGTCAAGCGAGCCCTCCTGCACGCGCTCGAGAAGTCGCGCAGGGGTGTCAACGTCCGCTGTTATCGCTGTTTCATACGATTCCGCATGCATCCATATGAGCCAATCTGCTAGGAGCGGATACCAGAGACTGAATTCTCCACCTATGCTGAAACCACTCGCTCGCCCCACGGGCAGAGCCACTTGTCGACAAGCGCCCTCCCATAACTGAACCATCGTCGTCGCGTAGCGCGCGAAGCGTTCGCCCGCCGACGTCAGACGCGCGCCCGCTTTATTGCGAACGAAGAGTGGTCGCTTGAGCTGACTTTCTAGAGTTCGAATTCTGGCGCTCACCGCTGCTTGCGTCAGGTGTAGACGATCCGCAGCAGCAATGAAGCTTCCACTCGCAACCACTTCCAAGAAGGTCTTCGCTAGATTGACGTCCATATTTTACATATAAATTTCTTTTGTTCTATTTTCAACAATTTTGCGTTTGCGAAAAATGAATGCAACGGTCACTCTTGGGGCTCAATCCAGACGGTGGAGCCCAAGCACGACGCAATTGAGTTGAACATGTGGACAGCAGACCCAATAAGGTGAAAGCCCTATGCGCACAGCAGCTTCGACGCCACGGTTGATCGACGTAATTAAGCGAATCGCTTAGTTGGACGCGTCATCATGGCGCATGCGCACGCTATCCGCCGACGTTCCTGGAACGGACAATAACGCAACTCCCGAGCCGACATGCTGGCATCGAGAATGATGCAGTAAGCAGCAATCAACCTCCCTCGGAACACGCCGCAGCTCGCTGCCCCTAATGGCCAGAATCCGTTAATTCCCCAGAAGGTCTAATGCATCACGCCCGATACCTTGGCGCTCAGCGCTTGCTCCTGGCCCTTACAATGGCCATTCCCGTCCGGGCGAGTTCGGAAACGAACGCTGGCGCAGGTCACGAAGTCGTTCTTCAGTTCAACGAAGCGCAGATCCGTGCGGGTGGGATCGAGACTCAGCTAGTAGTGCATGAGTCGAGTTTGGGCGAACTAGTCGTGCCGGGGGTCGTCACCGTCCCCCCGCAGCAAATGCGTGTTGTCGCTGCGCCGGCTGCAGGCCTCGTCGAAACATTGCTTGTCGTACCTGACGAAGATGTGAAGCAGGGCGCGCCTATCGCCACGCTGAAATCTTGGGACCTGATCGAAGCGCAGAGAAGCTTTCTCCATGCGCTTTCAGCTGCGAATCTAGCAGCCGAGAAACTGCGGCGCGACGAACAACTGTTCAAAGAACATATCATTGCGGAGCGACGTCTAATCGTCACACGAGCCGAAGCTATCCAGGCGCGCTCAGCGCTAGAGGAACGTAAGCAAATATTGTCGCTCGTCGGAATGTCAGACGAGGACGTCGCCTCATTGCAGCGCGAACGAACACTCGCGAGTTCCCTCCAAGTGCGCGCGCCGATTGCCGGCACCATTCTGCAGCGCCATGGCAAAACGGGCGAGCGCGTTCAAGCCTCGACGCCCCTTGTTACGATCGCGTGCCTTGATCCGATTTGGGTTAATTTGCAAATACCGATTATTCGCGCTGCAGCACTTGAAAGTGTCGACCGTGTGCACCTGCCGATCGCCGGCCTCGACGGCAAACTCATTCGAATTGGCCGCTCAGTCGATACTCCCACGCAATCGGTAAATGCCGTAGCCGAATTTCGTCCTGGTCGCCGCCCGCTGCGCCCTGGCCAGGCTGTGCAAGCAATCCTACACATCAATGGCAATTCACGCACTCAATGGCGTGTTCCAGCGGATGCGGTCGTCAGCCACCAGAATCACAATTGGGTGTTCGTGCGTACAGCGGACGGTTTCGTCGCACGACCCGTGACCCTTGTTTCCGAAACGCCGCAATTCGCCTCCGTGCAGGGGTCTTTGAAAGCTGAAGAACGCGTCGCGACAGGCGGTCTATTGACCCTGCTGGCGGAACTCGCCGCGGCCGCGAAGTAATCAGGAAACAATGCTCGAAAAACTGATCCGCCTTGCGCTTGGACAACGGCTCCTGGTTCTCATCGCCGCGCTCGGACTCGCGGTCTGGGGCGCCGTCAGCTATTTCAAACTCCCAATCGACGCTTTCCCTGACGTCGCTCCAGCACAGGTGCTGGTCGCCATGCGTGCGCCGGGCCTCACGCCTGAGGAGCTGGAAGCTCGCGTCACAGCGCCGATCGAACTCGCCGCTAAAGGTATTCCTCATCTTGTCCGGATGCGCTCCATCACGCGCTATTCGGTGGCGTTGCTGACTTTCGAATTCGAGGAGGGAACCGACATTTATTGGGCGCGCGTACAAGTCAATGAGCGGCTTGCCTTAGCCCAGGATCAGTTACCCGATGGCGTCAGTGGCGGGCTTGCGCCGATCGTGACGCCGCTCGGCGAGATGCTGATGTTCACAATCGTGGGCGGTGATTTATCCCCGTCGGAACAGCGCACGCTTTTCGACTGGACGATTCGTCCCGCCCTCCGCGGCCTGCCTGGCGTCGCTGATCTCAATAGACTTGGCGGTTTCGTGCGCACATTCGAAGTCGCGCCATCGCCTTCCGCCATGGCGGCGCGCGGCGTTACAGTAAAGATGCTCGATTCGAGCCTTCGAAACAATAACAGAAATGACGGCGCCGGCCGCGTACGGGACGGCGAGGAGGCGCTGCTGGTGCGCGCCGAAGGGAGGTTACGTTCTCTCGACGATATTCGCTCGGTCGTCATCGCGGCGCACGACTCCGGCATCGTGCGTGTCGGCGACGTGGCAGAAGTGCGCTATGGCTCATTGGCGCGCAACGGCGTCGTCGTCCGCAATGGCGAGGACGAGGCGGTATGGGGCCTCGTGCTTGGCCTGCGCGGCGCCGATGCGCGCACCGTCGTAAGTGGCGTCAAGGCGAAACTCGCCGAACTCGAGCCGACCCTACCAAAGGGCGCCAGATTCGAAATCTTCTACGACCGCAGCGAACTGATCGGCAAGGCGGTGTGGACGGTGCAAAAGGTTCTACTCGAAGCGATCGTCCTCGTCGTGGTTCTGCTTGCACTATTCTTGGGCAATCTGCGCGCGGCGATCGTCGTCTCGGTCATCCTGCCGCTCGCCGCGCTCGCGACCTTCGGCATCATGCGGCTGTCGGGCCTCTCCGCCAATATCATGTCTCTCGGCGGCCTCGCTATCGCCATCGGCCTGCTCGTCGACTGCGCCGTTGTCGTCGTCGAGAATGTCGAGCATCGCATGGCGAATGCGCATGACGCGACTCTCTCTGACCGCATTTTCATGACTCTGGAGGCGACGAAAGAGGTCGCAACGCCGCTTGTCTCTGGCGTTATCATCATCGTCACCGTCTTCCTTCCGTTGCTCTCGCTCGAAGGGTTGGAAGGTCGTTTGTTTTCGCCCGTCGCGCTCACCATCGCATTCGCCCTCGGCTCTGCGCTCGTCCTGTCGCTAACCGTGGTGCCAGCGCTGAGCGCCACGCTGCTCAGGCCCGGTCATTCCGACGAGCCCTGGCTCGTGCGCAAGATCGCCGCGATCTACGAGCCCTTGCTCCTGCGCGCGCTCTCGAAGCCGTCGTGGGTCGCCGCCATCGCCTTCTTCGGCCTTATTGTCGCCGGCGTCGCCTATTCCCGCATCGGCCAGACATTCATGCCGGTGATGGACGAGGGAACGCCAGTCATCACTGTGCGCAAACATCCAACGGTTAGTGTCAAAGAAACCGCCGAGACCGACATGCGCATTCAACGCGAAATCATGAGTCGGGTGCCCGAAGTCAAGGGCATGATGGCGCGCGCCGGCGCTGACGAACTCGGCATCGACCCTGTCGGACTCAACGATACCGACAACTTCCTCTCACTCGCGCCGCCAAACGAATGGCGCGGCAAGGGCATGGCCTGGTTGATGGGCGAAATCCGCGCGGTGCTCGACTCCACGCCAGGCATTTCTTACGCCTTTTCGCAGCCGATCGACATGCGCGTGCAGGAGATGATCATCGGCGCGCGCGGCGATGTCGTTGTCAAAATCTTTGGTGACGACATCAACGAGCTCAATCGCCTCACACGCGACGTGGAGGAGATTCTGCGTAAGATCAAAGGCGCGCGCGACGTCTTCGGCCTGCAGAACGATGGCATGCGTTATCTCACCGCGCGCGTCGACCGGCTTGCCGCCGGACGCTTCGGTCTCAATGCTGAGGAGATCCAGGATGCGCTGCGCGTCTGGGTCGACGGACAACAAGTTGGCATTGTTCTCGAAGGACCGATACGCACGCCGCTTGTCATTCGTGGATCCGAAACTTCGCGCCGCTCTTCGGTGGACTTCGCGCGGCTGCCGGTGGTGTCTTCGGAAGGAAAAGTTGTCGAACTGTCGCAAATTGCCCAGGTGCAGGCGGAGGACGGCCCCATCCAAGTGATTCGTGAACAAGGTCGCCGATTCGCGACTGTGCTCGCCAACGTGTCGGAACGTGATCTCGTCGGCTTCGTTGACGAGGCGAAAAAGGCGGTCGGGCAAAATGTGAAGACGCCGCCGGGCTATCGTTACCAATGGGGCGGGCAGTTTGAGAACCAACAGCGCGCCTCAGCGCGTCTTGCCATCGTCGTGCCCATCGCGCTGGCGTTGATCTTTCTCCTGCTCTATCTGACCTTCAGTTCGATGCTGCAGGCGACGCTGGTATTTTGCAATGTGCCCTTTGCGGCGATTGGAGGCATTCTGGCCCTGTGGCTTTCGGGAGAATTCATGTCTGTGCCGTCGTCTGTCGGTTTCATTGCCCTTATCGGCATCGCCGTGCTCAACGGCGTTGTGCTGATCTCGTACATTAACAAGCTAGTCGCGGAAGGCACGCGCACGACGCGCGAAGCTGTCGTCGAGGGCGCGCGCCGGCGCATGCGGCCGGTGATGCTCACCGCGGCCATTGCAGCCTTCGGTCTAATACCCTTTTTGTTTGCACATGGGCCGGGCGCCGAGATCCAGCGGCCCCTCGCGGTCGTGGTCATCGGCGGACTGATTTCAGCGACCGTGCTGACGCTCGTGCTGCTGCCGATTCTTTACGATCGCTCCGCTAATCTTAGTCTTTTTCTACGCCAGAAGCTGAGCGCCCGTGGAACTCGATCGCCAACGGCTCGCTGGCGCGAGGACGCGCGTTTATGAGCTCTTGGTTGATCCTTGTCGCGGCAATATTTCTCGCCTATACGTCTTCCGCGTTACGCGCCGAAACTAAGGCGACACCCCCATTAATGCCAGCACAAGAAATGCTGCGCGTTGAAGTCCTTTTCGAGGGCAAGAAGAAGGTCCGGGTCAAACGCGCCAAGTCGTTACGTGTCGACAAGAGGCCGCGCGTCCGCAAGCCTGCATCCAATCAAGTGCTAGCCCAACATCTCGACATGGCCGTCGCTATCGATGCGCAAAGCAAGTCGCTTGAAGCGCAATATCGCGCGATCTCCGCGCGCTACGCCACCGCGAATTCGATCACGCCAGGATCGCCATATGTCGGCGGCTCGCAGCGTAGTGCGCTATCCGGAAACTTACGCAACTACAATGAACTGGAAATGGAAGCCGGCATGCCCCTATGGCTGCCGGGGCAGCGCGACGCCTTTGAGGCGACGGTGACGACCGGGATTCGCGAAGTTGAGCAACGCTTCGCGTTACGTCGGCTGGATGTCGCGGGCCTATTGCGTGACGCCTGGTGGAATGCGAGTCGCGCGGCGCGAAATGTCGCCGTTGCCCGGACGCGCGTGATGACAGCCCATGATATCGGCCGGGATATGACCCGCCGCGTCGAACTCGGCGACGCCGCCCAGAGCGACGCGCTGCTCGCGACGAACGAGACACTCGCCGCCGAAACGGAGCTCGCCCAGGCGGAAGGCGCCATGAAGGTTGCTCGGGTGAACTACATGGCGCTGACTGGCGGCGCGCCCCCGGAGGGCACGCTCGAATCGGTGCGTCCCGCAACTGATATAGAAGATCATCCAGCTTTGCGAACGCCGCGGGCAGCGCTCGTACGAGCTGAAGCCCAGCTGCGGCTCGTCGACGCGACACCCATCGCCAGTCCCGATATCGGCGTGTTCGGACGGCGCGAATACAACAATCAGTATTCGACCGACCCTTCGCAAATCGTCTCGAACCAACGCACGGATTCGACCACTATTGGCGTTCGCATTCGCATTCCATTGCCAACACCTGGTCGCAATGCGCCGAGACGCGCAGAAGCGCGAGCCGAAATGGATCGCGCCCGGGCCGAATATGATCGCGCCAAGCGCGTCGTAACGGCGGAGATAAAGGCGGCGCGCGTGATGCTCGCTGCTACGCGGCGCGCCGCTGAAATCGCCAACAACCGACTCTCAGTCGCCGATGAACAATTCGAACTGTCGCGCAAATCATATCGAATTGGCGAGGTAAGCGCGTTCGACCTCTATCGCGTGCGGCAGATCCAACTCGAGGCCCAGCGTATGCAGGCGAACGCCGCGATCAACGTTGGCGTCGCAATCTCGCGGCTCAACCAAGCGTTCGGTTACGCTCCATAGAGTTTTGTACCTATAATCAGTGGTTTACGCATCAAGGCCGCTGATGTTTCACGAAAGATGCCGATGCAGACCTTTATCGACTTGTGCTGACGGCGAACGAGCAAATAATCGTCGCGTGGCAAGGTCCTACAGCTCTAAATGGCGGACGCAAAGTGTACCACTAAACCGGCTTTGCTCTGTTATTTTTACGGCGGCGCAAAAGTGTACCGGTCCTGCTAGTGGGTCGCTTCAGCGAATTTGAATAGGGCGCTTCCCCCGGCTGGCTATCCCTGATTCGCTACTGCCATTGATTCGACCTTCAGGAGGCGAAGATGGCGCGGGAAGCAGTCGGCGTGAAGCGGTATGTGGTGCGCTTGAGCGGCGAGGAGCGGGCGCATCTGGAAGCCATGCTGCGCAAGGGCAAGTATGGGGCGAAGACGCTGATAAAGGCTCAAATTTTGCTGAAGGCGGACGTTTCCGAGGCGGGCGAAGGCTTGAGCGACGGCGAGATCATCGAACAATTGGAGACGAGCGCGTCGATGGTCTATCGGGTGCGCAAGCAGCTCATAGAGGAGGGCTTCGCCGCGGTCTTGACGCGCAAGCCGCACACGCGTCCCTCCGTGCCGCGGATTTTTGACGGCGAGAAGGAAGCCAGGCTGATCGCCCTGTCCTGCTCGACGCCGCCGAAAGGCTATGCGCGCTGGACGTTGCGGCTGCTGGAAAAGAAAGTCGTCGAGCTCGAAATCGTCGAGACGGCGAGCGACAGCACGATCGGTCGTGTCTTAAAAAAACATTCTCAAACCCCATCGCAAGCAGCAGTGGGTGATTCCCCCGCAGGCCGACGCCAGCTTCGTCGCGGCGATGGAGGACGTTGTCAGGATACATCCTTTGATTAGAAAATCCCTGTTCGCGCGGCGCGTTGACATCATATTTGAGAATTTCGGCGCGCATTTTCGAGCTTTGACGCTTAAATTGAGAACTCCAGCGGCATCCCGAGCGCGGCGTAGGCGAGCTCGTCGAATCGCTTTCGATAGACGGGGCGACAGAAGGGGCGCAGGCGCTGAATCGTATCCGCCGCGTTTTTCGCGGCGACTGCGAGACCGGCGAGTAGCGCGATGCGTAAATAGAGCGGCACCATAGCGTTTGCGCCTTTGCTGATGGACGGCGCTATGCGTAATGCTTCGGCGTCAAATCCTGGAACGATCTCGTTGAGCAACCAGCTCTTATTGTAGCCTTCGGGGGGCTGCGTCGTCTGCGGGCGATTTAAGATCAGCAAAAGCCGCATCATCGCAATAGGGGATGCTAGCGGCGTCGGCTCGCCCCGCAAGTGACGATTGACAAGCTCCTCTCCGATTTTGGCGGCGTCCCAATGGTCCCCAAATGGGCTCG
>NZ_JADNQZ010000038.1:35788-46481 GCF_015709515.1 Methylocystis sp. H62 | reverse complement strand
CGATCGCAGACTTGTTTTGACGGATGTAAGTCAGAAGCGGTTGCGCCAATTGCCATATGCGGGCGGCGCCCAGGTCGCCTTGCTCGCGTAACATCGACATGTCTGCGATGATTTCCCCGAGGTGTTCTATCGCTCGATCGACCTGTCCATGCCACAGCTTCCACTTCAAGGCGCGGATCTCCTCATCGAGAACGACGGTTTCATTTGTCCATTCGTCGCGCCAGCGAACGATATGATCGGCGACTTGCTATAGGGGCTGGATTTTCATAGCGATGTGGAACCAATCAACGATATTCCTGGTCGGACGCGGCAAATTGCGAGGTAGCCGCTTCATAATCTCCGCGCCATCAGACAACACGGTAATTTCGCCGCGACCCACGTAGCCCTCGCTCTGAAGCGCTTGAAGCGTGCGCAGCCGTAGTTCTTGTTTCGAAGTGTCTGCAGTCACGAAATAGTGACCGGGACGGGAGCCGCGTCGTCCGCGGCCGCATCGCGCAACTGCGATCTCAAAGGTTCGCCCGTCCGCCTCGGAGGCACCTTTGATATGGGCTGCGTCAATGCTGACAACGAACTCTCGCTCGAGATCATTTGGCAGATCAAGCTCGATCTGCTCGCGCTCGTCAGCGTGTGGCGGATCGAACCAGGCGCGATCTCGCGCCTTTTCATCGAGCCGCTTGCCGAGAGCGAGCGTGCGATGGCGAATCGTGACGAAGGACTCAGACGATTTGACGGGCAAAAACTCCGCGATGACATCTGCCGCTTTGCGGTAGGGCATCAAACTGCCGAGGCGAGCCGATAGCTCCATCAATTCCGGCGTCGCTTGGTCGGGGCAAATATCCCGTAGGACTGCCGAGGCGTCGCGGAAATACGGCACGCAGCGTTGGCAATTCAGGATGCGTGGATTACGAACCTCGACGCAGCCAAACACCGTTCGGATTTTTCGCTTGCTGTTGTAGGTCTCGCATTGCTGCTTCACGATGACCTGCTGCAGGTGGGCCATGATCGTCTTGCCGTCCTCGATAGAAAAGCCCACAGCTCCTGCCGTCAAACTGTTCAAATCCTTTTCCAAAGCTATCTCGGACCGATGCGCAGCGCCAAATTCATCCGTGCCTTCAATCGTAATCGTCCACCGCATTGCCGTCTCCTACGAAGCCGGCAACTCTTTTCCTTAACAGACGTTAAAGCTCCGTGGCGCCCCAGTTAATTTAACGGTCCCGCCCGTCTCGAAGCTCAAGTCGCGAGGGAAAGCCATTAAACGTGAGAATATCGACCTAATATTCTCTCGTTTAATGGCTTTTTCGATTCGGAATCGGATATTCTCAAGCCAAGATGGCTCCCGACACCCGCCCTGGAAAGTATAGCCCGCAATACTGACTGACTCGGCGAGCAAAACCTGCGCTCGGTGTGCCCGTCAGTTGCGCGGGGTGGACTCGAGCCAGTCGAAGGCAAGGCCCGACGCGCCTTCACCGCGGCCTACAGTCTTGCGGGCGCCGAGCCATACGACGACGCGGCCGTCCCGCCAGCGCGTTCGCCGGAATTGCTTGACAACGCGCAGTCCTTCGCGGGACACCTCTTCCTCATGCAGGAAATACGGATGTTTCGCGGTGCCGTCGAGGCCGTCGCGGAGCAGCGTCGTTTTGGGCGCGACGCGCTTGGGATCGTTCGGATCGCCCTCCAGCACGCGCGGCATGGCGGCGCGTTGCAGCCTGATCTGGCGATTGCCGCCCGACTCCTGGGCAGGAATAAAGGGAATCCAGTTTTCTGGAACGCTCGTCATGATGCGATAGCGAACATCTGCGGCCGAAGCCGGCGGAGCGCCGGCGCCCGGCGCCCCGGGAGCCAGCAGGCGTTGGTGGTAGGTCTGCGTCTCGATTGCGGACTCGGCTCCGGGCTGGGTCGAACCGTCGGGGAGCGGCACGGTTTTCTCCACCGCCCAAACCATATTCGCCGTTTCGTCCCGCAGGAACACCACTTCCTCGAGAAGAGGCCCCTCGGTGACGGCAGGCGCGGTCGGAAGCAAGAGCAGACTCGTGTCGGCCGGAAGTCGAGCGTCGCCGATCACGCTTGATGTGAACAGCGTGAAGCGCCTCGGATCGTCGTCGCGGCCCTGTGCGGCGGGCGTTATCCAGAAGCGCTCGCCGAAAGTGTTGGAGACTGCGCATCCCGTCAGCGTCGCAACGATTCCGGCCGGCGCGGTGAAGGGCGCGATGAACCAATCGTTGCTGTAGACGAAGGCGAACTCCAGGAAGAGCAGCTTCGCGAGGTCGGTTGTCGCGGCGGATACTCCCGCAAAATTCACCTTGCCGTCCTCGAAGGACCACCAGCGCGGATTCGGCATCCCATCGAATTGCAGCGGCGAGGGAATGATGGTGCGCATCTGCGAGCCGATGACGCTGACGTCTTCTGGCGGTCCCGCGCCATCGTCGAGCGATGTGCGGGAAGGATCGACATCGAGCGCCCACCAGTCGAGTCGGCCGGATGAATACTCCTTGGCGGAATATACCTTCGCGGCGGCGGCGACAGGAGCGGAGCAATCGAATTGATATTCGAGCCGATCCGGCGTCCAGGCTCCGTCGTGATCTTCAGGCGGCTGGCTGACCAAACGTTCGAACCAGGCGACGAATTTCACGCCGGCTGCATCGAGAGGCCCTCTATCCGCGTTCGCGACGGCGACGCCGTCCCAGGCATGAGCGCCCGCGGTCTTTAGATGGAGATAAAGGTCGCCGCCATCCATCGCGCGGCCGGCGACAGCGCTTAATATGGTGAAAGCCGCTGGATGCGCGCAAATTTCCGCGTCGTCGGCGCTTGCCGGATCGGGCGGCACGATGGGATAGGCGTCGCGATAGGCCTGTGCGTAGTCGCCGATGCCGAAGATTGATTTCAGCCAATGACGGCCCAACGCCAGGCGAATGTCGAATCCGATCTTGCGCCCGCCGCGCAGAAACTGCGCTTGCAGCCGTTCGACGCGCGTCTCCAGCGGCAAGGGATCGACGATCGATTCAGGCGGGTCTTCGCCAAGCTTCGTCCGCGTCAGCCGCGTATGATCGATGCGCATTTGAGCGAGCGTCGGCGATCCAGCGTCGTCGCCGCGGAACTCGCCGAGTTGCCACTGGCGCGACAGCATCCATAAGCCGTCGCGCACTTCGGCGCGCAAGGCGCGGTCGAACAATTGCGTGCGTGGCCGGCCCTCCACACGATTCCACTGTGTGACGCTGGGAAGCGCCATCTGCGCCAGCGCCAAATTCATGTTGGTGAGGATCCGCACGTCAACCATCGACGAGGCTCCTTGCGATACGCACGTCCATGTTGACCAGCGCATAATTGGCCGAAAGCGAAAGGCCGCTCGTCGTCACGCTCGCCACTGTCGCGGGCAGGAATTGTGCGAGCGATCCGTTGAGCAATTGGTCGGGCTCGACCGCGCGCAGGCGGGCAAGTTCGAACGTGTCGATAACTCCATGGAGGATGTCGTCGAACGACCATGTTCCGTTCCAGCGCGGCGGCGTCAGCAGCAGCATCGCCTGCGGCGGTTCCTGACTCGGGCGGTCGAAATGGAACGCGACGCCCGTTGTGTGTTGAGGCCCCGGCTCGTCGGCTTCAATAGCGGGCGGCGTCTCGGTCCAGTCGTCGAGCAGAAGCCCGCACCGCGCCGCCGCCGGATCATAGCCGGGACGAGCGAAGGCGACATAAGAGAGGCGCTCCCCGTCAGGCGCGGCTTCTTTGGGGAAGTCGAGCGCAAGCCAAGGAGCGCCCGCTTTATGTGGAAGCTGCATGGCCGCGAGCCCGCCGGGCGTCAGCTCGCGCGCTTCCCACAACATGATCGCGTCTTCGAGCAAGCGCGCCTTCGGCCGCACGCGGGCGACGCCGTAAAACCACATGTCGAGCGGATTGGCGTCGTCTAGCGCCACGCGCGCATAGGCCAGCAATGCGCCGGAAACGAAATGCGCATGGGCCTGCGTCTGCTCGGCTCCCGCGTCGGCGGGGAGGGTGAATGTCGGGATGAGTTTGAAGCCCTCGCCAAAGATGGCTTCGGCGCCGGCTTGGAGCGCTTTCAAGCGCGCTTCTGGCGTGGTCGCCTCGTCATGTGCGTCGAGCGCAGCGGCCGCAGCCACAGTCCGTTCGTTGACGTCCTTGCGCGCGGTGACGAGCAGGGACTGAAGGTCCGCCCAATACGTAAGGATCGAATCCTCGATTTCCGCGAGGCCGAAAGGTTCAGGATCGAACGCGTCGATGGGCAGTGCGGCCTGAGCGCGGGCGAGCCGGTCGGCAAGGCCGGGGTTTGGCGCGTCGATGACGCTCGCTCTGATGGCGTCGTATTTGTTATTAAAGGCGACGAGTTTGGCTTCGACGGCGGCGCGCAGCGCGACCGGATCGAGGTCCGCCGCAAGCGCCGTCGAGACCTGTCCTTCCGCCGCGCGCAGCAGCTGCACATGTTCCTCCGGCGTCGCCGCTCCAGGAAGCGCGGCTTCCTTCGTCAAAGCATCTTCACAGGCGGCGCGCCGTTTGTCCCAACGAGCAAGCAAATCCTCAAAGCGCTTGATCAAGGCGATGAAGCGCTCCGACCGCCAATCGTAAAGGCCTCCCCAGCCGATACGCGCGCCGCCGAAAGCGGCCGTTTCCGCGAGGCGTTCGACGACGGTCACAAGGCGAGCGTCGATTCCTGCGAGCAGCGCCGCGCGATTTGCGACAGGATCGGCGATCAGCGGCGCGCCAGCGGCGATGTCGGCGTCGAACCTGTCTCGCAGCGCCTTCAGGCTGCCGACGACGTCCGCGACGCGTTTTCGATCGACGACGTGTGGCGCGGCGTCGGCGTCCTGAGCTTTGCTCGGAAGCGCGACGTCGCTCGCTCGCAGGGGTCGCGATTCAAGCGTCAGTCCGCGCAAGCGTTTGACGAACGCAGAGACGACGAAAACGCTGGTTCGACCGGGGCCAGCCTCCAAGTAGTGGATTTTGAACTGAGCGTCGGAGCGCGGCGCGGCGGTCGCGAAGACGCGGCGGCGAACGCGATCGTCGAGCTCAGCAAGATCCGCTCCGCCGCGATCGGAGATCAGATGGATCGCGTCGATCGGCGAAAGAGCAAGATCCGCGAGTGGCACAATCTGCGACTGCTCCGCGCCGCCGGCGATTTTCCACGTCGCCCTGCAAGCGATGTCGCCGAGCGCAGGAAGCGCGCCGGCGAGCCAAGCGTTCAGCGCCGGTTGCGCCGTCGCCCTCGGCGGATCGCCCGGACCAGCGGCGGCGCTTGGATCGAGTTCGAGGCCCATCCGGCAGGTGAGCGCGAAGCCACGATTGGGCGTGCGCACGACGTCAGGATCTGGAGGCGCATTCAAATCGCCGAGAACATCGAGATGCGCGGCGATCCGATCAGGGTTGCCCTGCGCCGCCTGGTGAACGCCTTCGGCGAGAACCAAATCCGCCATTGCGTCGAAAATGTTCTTCAGCTCCGAAACTTCTTTTTCCACGGCCGTACGGTCGGCGTTGCTCAGCGCCGGCAGCGGCTTGCCGAAGGGATAATTCTCGGCGCCGGGTTTGGAGGCCTGCTTGACCAGCGAGAGTCCGTCCACGACATTGCGCGCCTCGATGGCCTCTGAGGCGGGAGGCGGCGGATTCAACGTCGGCTTGAGCCGGTCGGCGGTCAAAGGAAATGCCCGGCGGAAGGCGAAGATGAGCGCGTCGAGTTCGAGAACCCCGCCATAGTCGTGCAGGGCGCGCTCGAAGCGATAACCCAGAAGCGCGCCAAGCTTCTGACCGGAGCGCACGCCTTCGAGCAGCGCGACTGCTTTGCGCACGCGCTCTGAGGACAGATTGATAGAAAAGGCGTTTAGCGCCCCAGGCGCGCGATTGGCGATCTCGCCGGCCCGCAATATGGCCGCCGTCACCGCCTGGTTGAGCGACGGCGCGTGCAAATGGCCTGCGTTGGTGGGATCAAGTTGCAGCGGCGGGCCGGCTTTGAATGCTTCGGCCAGCAAATCTGGAAGCTGCGGCGCCGTGATGGGCCGCGGGTTGGGACGCACGTCTTCCAAATAACCATAGTCACCGAGGTAAAGCCCCTTGTGCGCGGCTTCATTCGCCCCGCTGCGGCGCATCTGCGCCAATTGCCAATCGACGAGGCCGAGCCGCCAAGAGTCGAACCGATAGGCGAGCGTGTCGATGTGCTCGACGAAGGCTCGCTCGAGACGCGCGGTCGGTGTCGATGCGAGCAACTCCACGGCTTTCGTCTGCTCCGCGAGATGGGCCGCGATGCGGCGCTCCGGCGGGGTCGGTCAAAAGACGATGCAGCAAGGCCTGCCACTCGCCATAGATGGGCGATGTGATGAGCGGATCCATGTCGTCCGGCTCGGTCGGCGGCGGCAGTCCGGCGTCCGTTCGCGCCTGATCGGCGGGAACGCGCGTATATGCGTCGGCGAGATTTATGAAGCGCGCGAGCCTCTTCTGAAACGGATGCGGCCAATTCGATTTGGCCCAGTTTTCATATTTCTCGAATTCTTTTCGGCCCGACTCGGTCAGAGTGTCGAAGGGTGCGCGTAAAGCGCCGCCGAGCCGAAGAACCCCATCCAAGTCAGCGTCGAGAATCCCTTCAATGTTCGAGCCGGGATATTGGACGTCGATATCGCGGCGCCCCACGCGCGGGTCGGCGGTCTTCCATTTCAAAAGCCTTACAAGCGACTCGAAGTCGCCCGCTCCGCCGGTGCGAAAATACCAGCGGTGGTAATAGGGCATGTTGAGCGGTTCGGGCCGGCCGCCGTAATCGACCCAGGCGGAAGCCGTGGCGAAAGGCGCCTGGTCCGGGCCCATGCCGAGACCTGCGAGCCTGCCGCGTTCGAACGTCGGCACCAGAAAGGCGTGATAGGCACCGTTTTCCTCAAGCCGGCGTGGACAGACGATGCGCGAATAGGCGATGTCCGGATTGCCGGAAAGAGCGTTTTCCAGCCGTCCGACGGCGGCTCCGACGTCGACTGCGACGAGTTCACTGGGCGCGCCACCAAGATGCTCATTCACATGCACATGCGCCCAGGCCCATAATTCGTTTGGCGGCGGGAAGGCGGCGAAATCCTTTACCGATATGAAGGGAAGTGGACGATCGGCCAGCGCCTTGGCGTCGCGAAACTCGGACGTCGCCGAATCCCCGGTGTCTTTCAATACGACGAGCGCGATCCAGGGGCGCAGCCGCAGACGCGACGCGTCCGGGGCGGCGGGCGTATAGCGCCACGGGAAGTCTTCTTCGTAAAATTCGATATGCGCGAGATAATTGGGCTCGACATTGGTGATCCAGGGGTGCGGATCGGTGCGGATAATGGCCCTACTATCAATGCCTATCACTTCGCCCGGGCCGTAAAGCTCCACGTCGCGCGCGACCTGAGCTTTCAACGCGGAGCCGTCGATACCCTGCCCGTCGAGGGTCAGCTCCACATGTGTCGTCGCTCTGAGATGCACTCCCGCATCGTTGTCTTGGTTCGTGATGGTGCGCGCCACGCCTTGGCGCAGCCATGGGAGGAACGTGTATGAGCCGAGAGCGTCGCTCATGCCGCTAACTCGAAGTGAGGCAAAACATGCAGCCGATCCGCCAGGTTTCGATCCTTGGCGACGGCCGACTGCATCCATTCGCGCGCGGCGCCCTCGCTGGCGAAATAGGCGCTGTCAGCTTTGAAGCTGCGGTTGTTCTCCTGCAAAGCGACGGCGAAGCCTTCGGACTTTTCCTTCACGCCATCTTCGACGGGGACGCGCGTCTTCCGTGATTTCATGCTGAGCGGCGAACGGGCCACCGCCGCCCCCGCGAACAGCCGATTGAAGAATACTTTAGCGAGTACTGCGAAACGGAAGCGATGGCTTCTCGCATTGGTGTCGATGGTGATGAGATCATATCGCGCCACCCGCACGATCGCGGCGCCGGACTCGAGTTGAGCCCCGGCCGCCGAGAGTTCGACTCCGCCGTGCCGCGGTTCAAACGCCTTGCGCGATAAGCGTTCATTGTCCGACAAATCTTCGAACTGTGCTGGCGCGAAGCGCTCGTCTACATCGCGCCGTTTGACGAAGGCTGCGCTCGCCGCGCTGAGCGAAAATCGTTTCCCGTCCGACGGTTTCTGCGCGCCTACGCGATCGATTTTGGCGTCGAGCGGCGCGAAGCGCTGGCTGATTTGCAATGCGCCGAGCGGATGCAGAGCGATCCGGCTCTGCGCTTCCGGCAATTTGCGCAGCGCGACAAGAAGATTGGCGCCCGGCGGCGGCAACGCGCGCCAGCTATCGACTTTGGAAAGCTCCTCGATCAATTTCGGCAGCGGCCCGGAAAGCTGCAGCGGTCGTCCTGCCTTCCATTGCCCGCGGCGATCCCCACCACATGCGTGCCGTGACCGTTGTCGTCGATGCTGGCGAAGGGTGGGCCGGCGGTCAGCGCGTCGTTGATATTCTGAACCGAGTACACGCGGCCGATCTGCGCGAAGGCCGCAGGCGGCGCGCTGCCGCCGGTGGTCGCGCCCTGGTCCCAAAGTTCGAGGATGCGAGTCTTGCCGTCGGATTGCGGAAAGAATCGTGGAAAATGTCGATTCCGGTGTCGACCACGGCGACGATCACGCCGGCACCCTTGCCGGGCCAAGGATCGGTCGGAGGAACTTTCCAAGGCACGCGCATTTCATTGATGGTACCGTCGAGCAGGGTTTTGAAATTCGGCTCTTTGGCGATCGAGATGACGCCTGGCGCTTTCTCGAGACGCTCGAGGTTGGCGAAGGCGATGGAGCCCGAAACGACGCCGCCGCTGTTGTAGCCCGTCGCTAACCCTGCAGCCTGCAGCGCCGCGAGGTCGCCTTCGAAGGTAACGAGCACCGTCACGCGGCGGCCTTCGACTTCAGCAAGACTCAGACTGGGATGCTCGCCCGAATGGGCGTAGCCGAGCTCCGTGTGCCAGGATGAAAACGCTAGTTGCAACGACGGCTCGAGCTTGGACATGAGCGGTTCTCAGAAAAATACATAAAATCAATTTGCAACTGCGCAGTTAGCTGAATGCGCTGCAGCTTAGGCTACTTATCATATTGGCCTATTACAAGCGTATTGTAGTTGCAATCAACGCTACGCATGGGCATGGCGATCAGGCCTGATACGCTATGGCTGTAGGCGCGCCCAGCCGCGAGGCTTTGGCAATCGTGGTCAGGCAACGTCTACGCGGCGAACATGTGGTGGAGGTTGGAGTGCACCCTGTTTTGACCGGACATCGGGCGGGCGCGCTGATCGATTGGCTCAGTCGCGGCTTGGATGGCGGCCGCGTCGTGGCGGCGGGAAGCTTTCGGCACCGGCGAGACACCGTGGGCGATCTCGATATTCTCGAGGCGAGATCGCGCTCGCGCAGGAGAATGCGCTGCCCAAACTCGTGCAATTGTCCGACGTTCGAGGCGACCTTCATGTCCATTCGAAATGGGAGCGACGGAAACGCCTCGGTCGCCGAGATGGCGCAGGCGGCGAAAGCGCGCGGCTATGCCTACATGGCTTTGACCGATCATAGCCGGCGCGTGACGATCGCCCATGGGCTAGCTCGCCTTCCCTTATTGCGCCAGATCGACGAGATCGATCGTCTCAACGCCAAATTGCGCCCCTTCACCGTGTTGAAGGGCATCGAGGTCGACATTCTCGCCGATGGAAGCCTCGATTTGCCAGACGAGGTTTTGTCGGCGGCTCGACATCGTTGTCGCCGCGGTTCACTACAAATTCGACTTGTCGCGCGACGAGCAAACGGAGCGCATCATCCGGGCGATGGACAATCGGCATGTATCGATCTTGGCCCCTCCAACCGGTCGCTTGATCGAAGAACGCGCGCCCTATGACATCGACATGGATCGCGTGATGACGGCGGCAACGGCTAGATTTCTAAGGATTTTCTGGGGTTTTGCGCCTCATCGCCGCGGCTCTGCGCGCGCCGTTTCATCGTCTCGCGCGACGAAGATCGAGCGTCAAGCACTGCGTCCGAATCACTTTCCAACATGCAAGAATCGTAGGCCCGCAACGACTCCGCCGGCAAGTTGTGGCGGCGCTTTGTCACCCATTTTTGCATGCAATCCGCCGCGCTTGTCGTCTCTTCTCCAGGTCCTCGCGCCTGGATTGATCCGCCACACGCTGACGAGCGCGAGCAGATCGAGCTTGATCTTCCAAATGATCCCGAGCGAGAGTTCGTTGTCAGCATTGACACAGCCCATATCAAAGGTGCCTCCGAGGCGGACGGGCGAACCTTTGAGATCGCAGTTGCGCGATGCGGCCGCGGACGACGCGGCTCCCGTCCCGGTCACTATTTCGTGACTGCAGACACTTCGAAACAAGAACTACGGCTGCGCACGCTTCAAGCGCTTCAGAGCGAGGGCTACGTGGGTCGCGGCGAAATTACCGTGTTGTCTGATGGCGCGGAGATTATGAAGCGGCTACCTCGCAATTTGCCGCGTCCGACCAGGAATATCGTTGATTGGTTCCACATCGCTATGAAAATCCAGCCCCTACAGCAAGTCGCCGATCATATCGTTCGCTGGCGCGACGAATGGACAAATGAAACCGTCGTTCTCGATGAGGAGATCCGCGCCTTGAAGTGGAAGCTGTGGCATGGACAGGTCGATCGAGCGATAGAACACCTCGGGGAAATCATCGCAGACATGTCGATGTTACGCGAGCAAGGCGACCTGGGCGCCGCCCGCATATGGCAATTGGCGCAACCGCTTCTGACTTA
>NZ_JADNQZ010000038.1:0-35712 GCF_015709515.1 Methylocystis sp. H62 | reverse complement strand
CTGATGGCGCGGAGATTATGAAGCGGCTACCTCGCAATTTGCCGCGTCCGACCAGGAATATCGTTGATTGGTTCCACATCGCTATGAAAATCCAGCCCCTACAGCAAGTCGCCGATCATATCGTTCGCTGGCGCGACGAATGGACAAATGAAACCGTCGTTCTCGATGAGGAGATCCGCGCCTTGAAGTGGAAGCTGTGGCATGGACAGGTCGATCGAGCGATAGAACACCTCGGGGAAATCATCGCAGACATGTCGATGTTACGCGAGCAAGGCGACCTGGGCGCCGCCCGCATATGGCAATTGGCGCAACCGCTTCTGACTTACATCCGTCAAAACAAGTCTGCGATCGTCGATTACGGAGCTCGATATCGGTCGGGACGACGGATCGCCACTGCGCTGGCCGAATCCGCAGTGAATTCGCTGACCGCACGCCGCATGGTCAAAAAACAACAGATGCGATGGTCAAAGCGCGGCGCTCATCTGATGCTGCAGGTGCGCGCCGCGGTCATGAACGGAAACTTGCGTGAGCAGTTGTCCTACGAACCGCCAGTCTTCAAATCGCGTTTGAACTAGCTGTTTCAGCCGACGCCGCCACTCCTTCGAGCAGCATAGCTGCCCCAGTTAATTTAACGGTCCCATCTCGCGCCGAGACATTCTCAAATTAGCTGCAGCAACGGGAGAGAACTGGCGCATTCTTACAATTAAGCGCAACGTGACAGGCTCCATCGGACTGCTTGGCACGAAGCCAAGCTATGACCTGATGATGGAGTGCGACACATTGCTGATGATCGGCTCCGGCTTTCCCTTTTCTGAGTTTCTTCCGCATGAGGGGCAGGCGCGGGGGCGTTCAGATTGACATTGATCCATCCATGCTCAGCATTCGGTTCCCGATGGAGGTCAATCTCCATGGAGACGCCGCGGCATTTCGCGTGGGATCGCGTCTTTATTTCGTCGTTCCCTTGCCGTGAGCTCACTGGCCCGAGTTCCATGAAGCGTTCGGGCAGCTAATCGTGCGAGTCGCGGGAAACGCTGCCCAGAAGCTTGTCAATCAAATCATTGACCTTGCCACTATCTAATAGCATCATCGCATCAGTAATACGCCAACATATTTTGTAACCAAACCCATAGGGGCACGAAAATGGCTAAGAGCGATAAGACTTCAACGAAGAACCGTAAGCGCCGTTCTGAAAGCACAGCTAATACGCGTGCGCCAGAGGAGCTCTCTGCCACTGCAGTCGTATTGCACCAAGTCGGAGCAAAGGCGCAAGCACCGAAAGCCGCGGGAGCAAAAAAAACCAACACGATCATCTACGTCCATGGGATTGGCAACAAGCCTGTGGCATCGGTTCTGAAATGCCAATGGGACAATGCGCTATTCGGTACGCGACTAGGAGACCGCAGCCGAATGGCCTATTGGGTCAACCGAGACTACTATCCTCGTCCGCTCGATGAAAGTTGCGCCACAGGCGATGTCGTCAAGATTGAAGATGACGAAGCCTCGACACGGGCGATCATGGCTGTAGCAAGTGGCCAGAAAGGAGATAATCAGCTAACGCTCTCGAACGAGATTAGTGCTTTGACATCAGATGCGAAACGCCAACTCTGTCTGACGCAGATCGCCGAAAAGTTGATGAATCGTGCTACGGCTCCGAACGTAGACGGCTTGGCCGCGCGAGACATCCGCGCGAAGGTCTTTCCATTGCCGGAGTTTCTGCGTCGTCTGATCGCGCGAAACCTGACCCGAGCCTTTCTTCGTGACGTGAATGATTTCATGTTCGTGAAAGAGCGTCGAGCAGCGATGGAACAAAGCCTGATCGATCGCATCTCCGCAGGTGGAGGTCCATTTGTCGTTATCGGACACAGCCAAGGATCAATGATTGCTTACGATGTTCTGAGGCAACTCAATCGTGCACAATGCCACGTGCCACTGTTTGTCACCATCGGCTCTCCTTTAGGACTTCAAGAGGTTCAAGATGCATTGCGCGAGTGGACAGGAGGCACGCTGCCGTTTCCCTCTTGCGTTGACCGTTGGCTTAACGTGGCTGACCCACTCGATCCAGTAGCATTCGACAAAGACATCTCCGACGATTTCGAGGGAAAAATAGAGAACGATATCGAGTTCAATCTGGATTCTCCTCAACATCCTCATTCGGGCACTGGTTATCTCAGGACAAATTCGGTTCAAGCCGCCTTGAGAGATGCGTTGGGTACTGCTTTTTCGCAGGCCATCGCTCCCTTCGCGATTGCGAAAGACCTCGTAGCCGACTTGGAGGATGGCTTGAGGAGCCAACGTCACGCAACACTCATTCAACTTTCGCAAAGCAAACCCGGCGACCCAGCTCGTCCCAAGGATTTGGAAAAGGTGGCGGCGAACGTAGAACTCAAAATCTCGGAAATTCTTGTCGCGACAAATCAGAATCCAAAAGACGCGAACCTAGAACGGCTACGACACTACGTTGCCGCCGATCTGACACGACTGGAAGTAGAGACGCTGCGTTCGGTGTTCAGTGAACTCAAGATCGATGGCATTTGGCGCAACGCGAGCAAACGCGCATTCATATCCGAGTCAACTCATACGGTCCAAGCCCGGCCGGCAAATCTTGGCTACGGCGCCGATGGAAACGGTATATGCTGGGCCGTACTCGATACAGGCATCTGCGCCGACCACCCGCATTTCGCAAAGCATAAGAATGTGGTTGCGCAATGGGATTGTACAAAAAGAGGGGATCCGCCGAGGCTGACCTCGAGGACAACCCATTTTGCTAAGCTGGACGGCAACGGTCATGGAACGCATGTCGCGGGCATTATCGCTGGGGAGAACGACCTGGAAATCGATGAGGGGAACAATTCCGGCGGAACTAATGTCAAGTTCGCCGGGATGGCGCCGCGCTGCACGCTTTACGGTTTCAAGGTGCTCGATGACAATGGCAACGGTCGTGATAGCTGGATCATCAAAGCTCTCGATTTGATCAGTTCTATGAATGAAAGCTCGGGGCAGCTGGTTATACACGGTGTTAATCTCAGTCTCGGTGGAAACTTTGATCCCAGTATTTTTGGGACGGGCCATACGCCGCTTTGTGACGAACTCCGCCGGCTCTGGCGCCAGGGAGTTCTAGTCTGTCTTGCTGCAGGTAACGAGGGCTACGCGGTTTTGACAGGCGCAGAAGGCGGCGGCCCAATACAAGCCAATCTCGACCTCTCTATCGGCGACCCGGCTAACTTGGAGGAAGCGATTGCCGTGGGTTCCGTTCATAAAACGAACCCCCATACCTACGGTATTTCGTACTTTTCTTCCCGTGGACCGACGGCGGATGGACGTCGAAAACCCGATGTAGTTGCGCCAGGAGAGCGAATTCTGTCCGCAAATTACAATTGGACCGAGCAAAGGAATGCGTCGGCTGGTCCATCTCCATACCAGGGGCTTTATGCTGAAATGAGCGGCACCAGCATGGCGACGCCCCATGTTTCTGGCGTGTTGGCTGCTTTCTTGTCTCACCGAAGGGAATTCATCGGTTACCCTGATCGAGTAAAAGAGATTCTGCTCGCTGGCTGCGTTGACCTCCGGCGTGATCCCTACGCGCAAGGCGCTGGCCTGCCCAACCTCATTAAGATGCTTGCCTTGAATTGAGAGCTGAAGAACGTTGACGATACTTCGGAAACACGACCTATGCGCCCTTCACGTCGAAGTTGGTGCCCCGAGAATGGCATTGGCGGCTCCGAGTTCAGACTGCGTGGAGCGACCGTTAATGCTCGAGCGCCGCGCGCGTTGCGTTCATCCACATTTCGCGCCGTGCCTCTCCCGATTGCAGGTCCATGAGGCGACCGCCAAGAGACCGAAGGCGACCGCTTCACAAAGCGCGAGGCAACTCTATTTCGGCGTTCTTCATCGCTTGGCGACGGCCAGTCGAGCGTCTCCAGCCTTTCAGCGTGTTCGTCAGCGCCACGTCGTGCTCAGCCCTTGGTCAGAGCACGTGCGTGCACTTTCCACCTTCCTTCGTACCAGACCAATGTTCACCGGCTCCCACGCACGCGGCAGCGTAACTGGCGCAGTCGAAGGATGGGCCTCCCTCGCCCTGCTTGCACTCCTTTTGCATACACTGACCATCGATCTCTTTCGTAGATGTCAAGAGTCGTCCTGAGAGTCGGACGCGGTCTTTCTGGTTGGAGAAAACGCCGAGGTTCGGATCGAAAGTAACGCGCTTTAGGTTCCGATCCCCGCTGCAACCTGTGAGCGCAATCAGTATAGCGAGCGTGACCGCGTATGAGGGAATTGTTTGAATGACCATTTTTGCTCTCCTATTCTCGAGCCAATTCCGACCACGTGTATGAGGGATGAACGCCCGTCGACATGCGGCGCGGTTTCGACGGACTCGCCGCCGACGTAGTGCAGGTTCTGCGCAACGATCCTTTTTCTGGCGCGGCCTTCGTGTTCCGCAGCACGCGCGGCGACTACGTGAAGATCTTTGTGGAACGGCCCGATTGGCAAGGCGCTTTGTGAGAACTGAACTCCGCGGGACGGTGCAGTCATATGTCCGGCCTTTGTGTGCGGGCATTTGACCGCTGGCCACGATGAGTTCCGCGATATCGGCGACTCTAATCAATTTTACGCGCTCGAGGCGGAGTGAGTCAGACGGTCTGGCCGACACCGGGATGGCGTCCCTTGTGGTTCATCTCTATCTCGGCACCTTGCGCTTGGCCGACAGCTTCCTGTCGGAAACCTCTGTTTGGTCAGGCCGCGATGGCGACTGGCGACTTTTTGTAGACGCCGCCTTTCGTTAGCAGCGCCCAGATGATCCTTGCCATCTTGTTGGCCAATGCGACCGCGCTGTTTGAGGAATTCGTCAGGGCGTGGGCCGACCGCTTCAATTGGGTTCAAAATCTCCGTACCCATGCGCTCTACCGCAAGAACGCGGGGGACCGTGGCGGGGACTTGCGGCCCCGTATGCCGGCGCCCCCCCGCGGCTGTTCTCGATGCTAACATGCAGATACTGAGCGCTCCGGTCATGGCTGATATTGCCCACATCGCACATGCGCTGCGGAGCAGCCCATGATCCGCAGCTTCCCCGATACTTTGACTATCATCCCGACCTACCATGCACCGCCGCGTGTGAAAACTGCTGCTTCGGCTTGTGTCTAGACTTGATCCTTCGCTTGAGCCGAACGGCTCCGGTTTACGGCGCATCGAGGTGATCACTGGAGCTGGTGGTCGGCGCCGGTGGTCCGAAGGGGAGAAGGCGCTGGCAGTCGAAGAGTCGCTGGCTCCTGACGCGGTCGTCTCGCAGGTCGCGCGTCGACATGGCGCTATGCCACAGCAACTGTTCACCTGGCGAAGGGAGCCTTATCTCCAAATCAGGAGATCAGACTCGCCGCTTTCATCATTCGTTTGAAGGTGGGGCCGTAACAGCGCTTACCCTGAAGCTGCTCAGCCGAGAAGTCCTCTCGAAGTTTCACTGCTGCTGGCATGGCGCGAATCTCCTTCGCGCCAAAATGAGTCAGAAAATTCGCGCCAGGGGAATCCCCGTGAGTCAGTCAGCGGAGCCGTTGGTATCAGTCTCACATTGGAACCGAAATCGATAAACTGCCGCGGCGGCGCGAAATACGGCACCAGCGCTGGCAATTCAGGATGCGCGGGGATTACGAACCTCGACGCAGCCAAACACCGGTCTAATCTTTCGCTTGCCGTAGCCCTTGATGCGCCGAAAGAGCTCGCAATCCATGCAAAATCGGCGAACCAAGACATAGGTCCCGCATTGCTGCTTCACGATAACCTGCTGCAGGTGAGGCTGATCGTCTTGCCGTCCTCGATGGAAAAGCCCACAGCTCCCGCCGTCAAACTGCTCAAATCTTCTTCCAGAGCTATCTCGGACCGATGCGCAGCGCCAAATTCATCCGTACCTTCAATCGTAACCGTCCATCGCATGCCGTCTCCTACGAAGCCGGCAACTCTTTTCCTTAACAGATGTTAAAGCTCCGTGGCGCCCCAGTTGATTTAACCGTCCCTACACGACCCGCATGACCGCCCAGCTTTTTTTCCTCCTCCCGGCGATATCGTTTTTGACTGAGGAGTCCCTTGTCCGCTGTCTGGAGCCTAGTCACCTGATAGGTTAGCGACCTGATGGGGAAGTTCTTCGCGGGTCATCGGCATCTCGCCGCGCAGACGTCGGGTCATAAGCAGGAACAGATTCTTCAAAGAAAACTTCGGGTCTCTATCATGGCGTTCGTAGAAGAACTTCACGTCACGCGGATCCTCTGGGTTCATCAGAAGAATCTCGATTGTCGTGCGGAATGGCTTCCAGTTAACGATGTCCATGCCCTGGCCAATCATCTTCTTCGCGGCCGCAGCGCCAAGTTGGTGCGACTTCATCGGCTCTAACGTGAAGAACAATCCTTCCGCGTGCTGCCGGATCTTGTACTGGCCCATCAAATGGTGTGTGTTGAACTCCATTTTCGTGTCGGTGACGACGGTATTAATACCCCTCTCGAAGTACTGTCCGCCGGAGCGGTCAATGGCGAGGAAGTAATTGCCGATGATGTTACGTTCCCACGTCGTCACCGCCCTGCCGCCATGGAAGTCGATCTTCTCAACGCTGCCGCTCGCGCCGAGGCGGGTCAAAACCGCGCCCTTCATCGCGTTTTTGCCCTTGCCTAGCACAAGGATAGAGGGGCGCGAGTCGGGGCGCACCTCGAGCGAGCCATCGGCTGCCACGCGCAGGGTCCGTACCTCGTAAACGTAGTCGCTCTTGTGCGTAATGTAATACGGGTACATTCGGGCTACCCAAGAGGTCAATTGGAGACCGGGAACGAGGCGGCCGACGAACCCTGGAAGACGACGCGTGTACTCACTCAATGACGCGTAGTAGCCTTGCGGATTTCGAAAGTCACGCTGGAGCTGCAGCACCAAGCGGTCATTTCGACCGCTGACACTGGGGCTCGTCCCCTCGAACGACCCGATAGGGAGTTTTGGCTCGCCGAACTTCATTAGGTCGGACAAATCAACTGGCCCAGAGCGGGCGCGTTGCGCCGGCCCAGCGGGCTTGTTGCCGAGAGTCGCTGCTGTTGTAATTCGCTGGTCATGTGATGGAGGCCCCGGCGGCCCCTCGAGAATCGATGCGTGCTCAGTCGGGACCGCGGCTGCGCTAGTCAGCGGCCGTCGCTGCCTCTTCGCAACCGCGAGCTGTTCGACTACTTCGGAGGGCGCGAAGTTCTCGAAGGCATCGGTCAGCAGCTTGCCGGTGAAAAGATCGTCGAAGTTCTCGACGGTGATCGTGGGACGGCCGTTGATGCGAGCGAGCAAGCGGAACAGCGAGTCCCATTGCTTGCGCGTCGTGAAGCTGACCGCCTCCTGATCCTCGAGCATCTTCATGAAGGTGTCGCGTGAAATATGACCATCTTGCGTCAGCGCCGCGAGGCCCGCGACTTGGCCGCGGAAGTGCGCAAGCCGCGCGCAGTCGGTGTTCCCCTGCTCGTCGAAGATCTTGGTGCTGTTCGTTGGCCGTCTGGCAAGCATCGCGTCACCAGTACCAATGCTCAGCGATAGCGGACTACCGAAGCGCAGCGACGACATGATCGCCATACCGCTCGCCATGATGCCGCTCTTCTCGAGCACCTTCCAGCCTGCGAGGTTTTCTGAGAAGCTCGCGTCATCAATACTGCCCGCAAGGTTAAAGACGAGCGTGTGTTTTTGGATATCTGTCAGCTTCGCGGCGACGCCTTCGTCCTTCTTGTCACCTTTCCATTGCTTGAGCTTGCGCACTTCGGCTTCGCTCAAGCGCCAACCACCGACGAACTCGTTATGGTTCGGTGAGCGCGCGCCTGGCCAGGCAATGCCATGACTGTCACGGATCGCTCGAGCCGCCGCGATTAATTCATCGCACGAGACGCCGGCTACCGACTCATCAGCAATCGCATCGCGCGCTCGGGCACGGCCGTCACCAGTGTGGTCGCGATAGACGCGACCCTCGGTCACGTCGACTACGTAATGCGTTCCTGTAGGCTCATGCGTGATGCGTGTGACGTAGTGGTTCTCTAGGCCCTTGCCCGTGAAGTGCTCCTCGCGCCATGGGGCACCCAGACCCAAGTCGTGGAAGTGCTCGTTACTGAAGTCAATGAAAGCCTCGAGTGGGCCCCTCTCATCGGTACTCATGTCATTGAATGTGATCGGCTTGTGACGATTCTTCAGGTATTCAAACATCTCTGGATTCTCGTCGGTATGAAGCGCAATTAGCTTCTCCTTGGTAATCGCCTCGACGAGGTTGATCGCCGTCCAGCCCACATCGTTCGGATGCCAGTGGGTTGTGAGCATTGGCTGTTTCATTATGCGAGCCGACGCCTCGACCACGAACGTCTGAAAGCCTTCGTTGGTTATCGCAAAGCCCTTTGGTCGGTTCTCGTTAATCAAGAGACCGAGCATCGCGTCCAGGTCAACCTTACCGGTGGCCGTGTTGTATTCGCCGTAAAGCTCCTCGAGCTTCGCGATGATCTCCAACGAGCGCCTAGTCTCGGGGTTCGCGAAGAGGTCACGGTATGAGCGAATCTCGGGCAAATAGTGATCGGCGCGGTACTGCTGGTACGAGCCAACACCGCGTTGCCTGTCCTTAGCGATCTCCGTCTGGAACAGATCGAGCACCCCCTCCTCAGACGGCATGCGTTTAAAAATGTCGGCGTAATTGTTGATGGTCGGCGCGCCCATCGTGGTATTCATGAGCGAATGGTAAACGCTACCGAGCCCGCACTTTTTCAGGAATTCATGGCCGTCAAGATCACGCACGTCGCTGAGGAAAATGCGGTTGCCACTCCCTGTTATAGACCCACCGATCTTGAACGACTCTTCATCGAAGTAATCGTTTACGATGGCGTGCGCGAAGCGATAGGCGATAGGGAAGTATTTGCCTTTCTGCTCGGGAACTTCGATCGAATCGGCGATCTTGCGGTTGCCAGCGAGTCCATCGACAATTGGGTGGTCGCCCCCTTCGGGGTCGAAGATCCTCTGGAGGTAGAACGGCCTCTTGCGCTCTCCGCGGCCGTAGAGGTTCGAGTGGAGCCCCTCCACCACCGCTGGATGCGCGAACAGCGTGTCAGTCCAGGCACCGGTATGAATCTTGACATAGGTCATCGTGACCACTCGTCGCGCAATCTGGAAAATCTGGTTTGTGTGCCAATCTGGGTGGCGCGACTTCAACACGTCGCACACCCAGTTGTGATGGCGCGCGTAGAGCGTGTGCTCGGCGAGAAGAGGCAACGTCAAGTTTCGGTTGAACCCAGTGACGATCTGGCGTTCACCTTGCGCGTTAATCTCTGTCGGTAGCCATTTACCGCCGCGGCCTTCCGGGTTCATGCCCTCCAAATAGAGCTTTCCGTCGGGGCATAGCTTACCGGTAGCAGGGTGAGTGCGGACCTTATCAATGGTAGAGATCGAGCTGCCGTAGATGTGGCTCATGTCCCAGGCGCCGGTGACGCCGTTCATGTCGCCATACTTCGCGTCTCGCGCGTCGGCGCGGTAGTAGACCTTCTCGATGCCGAGCCGCTGCTCGGCAGTCCCCGCGGCAGAGCGGACAGCGTACTTCCTTACGTCGTCCTGCATGGTCTGCAGGACATCGTGGACGAGCTGCTGCAAGTGTGCCCAGACGTGCGCTGAAAGATTCGGCGCCTTGATCATGTTTCCGTTTCGGAAACCGAAAGCCTCGGCGAGCTTCGAAGGGTCCGGTAGACGCGGATCGTTAGACCAGTCGAGTTTCTTGTCGACTGGGCCGTGAATCGGGTTTGGCGTCCCCACGGTACCGGCCGTAGGAAACTTCGGATCGGCAAACGCCCCGTCTGGGGTCGGTCCAGTCTTCGCGTAGCCCGGCACCACATATTCTGGGTCGCGCTTCACGCCGTCAGGGACCTTTTGTGAGTTAAGCAGCCGGTCGCGATCATGAGCAAGCACGGCGAGCGCTCCGATCTTGGGCAAGCGCGTCCAAAGGCCGGGCTTATCGGGAGTATTCAAGAAGGCAAACGCGATTTGTATGCCGACGCCGAGTGGACTAAAAAGGTCTGTGAGTCTCCCGGAGAGCCAGTTCTTCGTCTTTCGCATAAGCCCAATCGCCGGCATGTATCCCCTTGGCTCGATCCAGTCCTCGTCAACGAGGACGCGGGCGTGCGGCGACTGCAGGTTGTAAGCGGCGATCAAATCCGGATCGCGTGACTGTAGGTACGGCTCGAAGCCGTTTGGGCGCAGCACTGCGACGCCGTTGCGCGAAGTCGTTTCGGCCTTGTTTGCCATTTCGCGCCAGTAGCTCGTGTGCTCACAGTGAGGGTTGTCGCTGAGCAACTTACGATAACCGCGTGCGGCGCCAGCCGCGTCACCGGTTTCGAGTTTTACCCACGCCAGACGCTCACAATCCTCAACCGATGCGCGGCCTCGCTCGATCAGATCCTCGAGCATTTGGATTGCTATTCCGAGATTGCCGTTGTTGATGGCTTCCAGCGGTGTGCTGACGCCTACTTCAGGGGCTTGATCGTGCTTGCTAAGTTCAAATGGAAAACCACCTGATTGAATCAAATAACTCATCCCAGCATCCCCCTACTCGCTATCAAGTGAAACTTGGCCAATACCATTGGATGAACGATTCAATGCCAGCTGTGTTATTCTCATAAACTAACAGAAACTTGTCCAATGTCTTGAACAACGACGTTCGACGCTTGTGGACGTGTCGAGCGCCGGATAAAGGCACTGAACGTTAGATTCATAATGTGTTGAGCAGGATTGCCGGTACGGTCGGCCAAGAGAAAGATTTTTTTGCCCATGACAAGCTCATAAAGGTTCAAACCGCTCAATGCCGATCAGCATGCCGCCAAAGACGAATCTTGGCAAGATCGCCGCGCGAAGGATGACTGCAATTCAGTGGGGCTATCGCTGACGAGCGAAAGCATCTCACTTTAACCACCAGATGCAAGCCGTTGCTGCAGGCGCGTGCCCAATCTACGGGTCAATCGCGGGAGTTCTATTCCGTCGCTCCAAGCTCCAAGCTTGCCCACCTGTTCCATCGAATCTGCTGGTTCTTGATCATGCGTTTTGACGGGATTTCATTGACAGCGCTTTGAAATCGCGGCCGATCGCGGCGACGGCGTCCGTAATTCACGAGCACAAGTTCATTGGCCTAGAGGTATTCAATCAGATCATCGATGTGTCGCCGGACTGCGGAGGCACCTTCGACCGGGCGGTCGAGCTTTCGGCTGTACCGGCTTTAAGGCGTCGCAGGCGACAGATCCGAGTTGGCGGGTAGGGTCGACAATCAGGGTTTGGCGACTTGAGAAATTGGTGGGGGGTTCGAGTGAAGGACATTGAGGAACAAGGTGAGGCGCAATCATGGGCCGCCCTAAAACCGCGTTTCAGGCAAGCGAGTTCCGAGAATCCTTCGACCCGGTCTCGTCGATCTGCCGGAGGCTGCGCGCTGGCGGGAATGGATGGGACGCGTCGAATCCGTCGTTTTCGCTGCGCGCGTAGTCCGGTGGCGAGAGAAGCGCTCTCGCGGGTTGTCGGATCGGCCTGTAATCTTGACGACTTAATTAGCGACATCCGAGACGAACTGCGTACGCGGCCCTGTGAGCTGGTCTTTGTCGCCGGGGGCTATCAACTCCGTACCAAGCCGCGCTTCGCGCCGGCGATCCGAGCGGCGGGCCGCGACGGTTTGCGCGACGCCGGCGCGCCGGAGCTGACGCCGACGGAGATTTTGGCCGTGACGGCGATTGCCTATCTGCAACCCGCCACGCGCGCCGGTTTGTCCCGTCTTGCTGGCAGGGCGATCAGCCGCGATGTCATTGGCGCGCTCAAACGCCATGGCTTGATTGATGGCGCTTTGCGCGCGCCGGAGCCCGGCGCGCCTTTCGCCTACGTAACGACCAAAAATTCCTGGAGGTCTTCGGGCTCGCGACGCTGCGCGAGCTTCCCGACATCGAAAGGCTTGAAGACGAAGGGCTCTTGGAGATGCCAAAGCCCAAGGCCGATCTCGATGATGTTTTGTTCGCAGGAGAGGTGGATCTAGATGCGGAGAGCGACGCGGGGAGCATTAGGAATGATCGACGACAGAACTCTCGCGACTAGGCCGTGTGGACGAATTTGATCAAGCAGAGACCAGCGGCGAAACTGACGATAGATTGGAAATTTCTGGCGGTCTTCTCGCAACGTAGCGCGATGCGCTTGAATCGTTTGAGCCGGCCGAAGCCCTGCTCGATCCGCGAACGCGCCTTGTAGAGCGTGCGCGCGAAGAAGGCGGGCTTGTTCTTCTCATTGGCCTTGTACGGGATCACGGGCGCAACGCCGCGCGATCTCGCCGCTGCGCGATTGTCCTTGCTGGCGTAGCCCTTGTCGCAGATGACGACGCGGGGCTGAATGTCCGGCCCGATATCGAGGAGCGTTTCGAAATGCGGCGCGTCGGCAGCCTCGCCGCCGGTCAGATCGAAAGCGATGATGTCGCCCGACGCGTCCGACTTGGCGTGAATTTTCGTGGTGAAGCCGCCGCGCGACCGTCCGAGCGCCTGCGCGTCTTGCCCCCTTTGGCTCCTGCGGCCGATACGTGCGCGCGCACGATCGTTGAATCGAACATCTGGATCAGATGCGCCGACGAACTCATGGAGGCGAGCGTGTCGAAGAAGGCCTCGAATACGCCGGCCTTGCTCAAGCGATCGAAGCGTTTCCAGACGCTGTTCCAGCGTCCGAACCGCTCCGGCAGCGCGCGCCACCTTACGTTTTCGAGCGTGAAGAAATGAAGTGCTTCGAGGAAGTGACGATCGTCTTCGCCTTTGCGTCCGCGACGCGGAAGGCAGGCCCGAAACACCGTGAGCGTATGCGCCCAGTCTTCCTCGTCAATCCGTGTCGACATGGCTTCTGGTCTCCGACTCAGTCGGAGTCCTATGAATCATGCCTGATTCCGCCTGGGAATCCCCAAGCGATCTTCAATCGCAAATTCGTCCACACCGCCTAGAATATAAGAAGTCAGCAAAGATAGTCGCTCCACCGCCTCTCAGCGCAATATGCCTGACGGTGGTTCCGAAAGTAAACGCGCCAAGACTGTTCGAGCCATGCGGAGTACGCCCCGACCTCTGTTTGGCCCCGCCCGAGATGGACGAGGATCTCGCGCTGCAGAAAATCCGCGGGCCACGGCGTGATCGAGACCTTGGCCTGAAAGGGGATCTAATGGGAGACCATGAGGAAGTGTGGGGCGGCGGCTAACGGCTTCTGTTTTCGCGGGTAGAATGAGCAATGAGCAAGGTGTGGCGTTGGAGATCCCTTTGCCAAGACGAACAGGCTCATCTCCCACTTCCGCCCCGGAAATGCCCGGCACAACAATTCGATTCAAGGTTTGGCTGCTGGGTCTCAGCCCAATGGTTTGGCGCCGATTGGACGTGCCGACGGCCTCCACGCTTCGCCAGCTGCACGGCGTGATCCAGGGCGCGATGGGCTGGCAAGGCATCCATCTCTTTGAATTTCATTTGCGCGCCATTCGTTAACGGATCCTGGCTGGTGGCCGCTCGCTCGCCGGACGTGACGCTGGAAAGCTTGTGCCTTCGCAAGGGTGCGCGCTTCGTCTACGAAAATGATCTGAACATTCCTTGGCGTCACTAGGTGAGGCTCGAAGAAAGGTTCGAGTCTGAACGAGACTATCCGTTTTGCACTGATGGAATAGGGGCTTGCCGCCCGAGGATTGCGGAGGACCGGCCGGCTATCTCAATCGGAGCAATGCTCCATATTCATTCGAGGCGCTCAATGAGCAATGATCTTGGAATCATGGCGGAAATCATCGAAAAGGCCGCACTTTGGGAACGCAGGAACGATCTCGACAACTGCAATATTCGCTCGCTGCTTGAAGAGGTTGTTAAGCGAACAGAGGAACGCGAACGCTGGTCGCCGCGACCATTCCGCCGACGCAGGGTAAATTCCGATTTGCGGCAAGGACAGCATCTCATTCTGATGCATCAACAACAGTGAATTGTCTGCTGCCCGCTAGCTGATCGGGAGTGCGGGAGAAGGTCGACAAACACTTCTCCCACTGAGGTGATGTCGATTCGCTTTCAAAGCGAGACTGCCGCGTACATAGACCTTTATTGCAGCCGGTGCTATCAATGGCTGCTTAAGTTGAGGATGTTTATCGCTCTGCGTGTCATTTACTCGCAAGGAGCTTTGGATGATTGAAGAGATTTGGCTTTGTCCCCCGCTGGCCGTCGCGCGGCTAGGATCGAGTCCGACGATTTGCGACAATTTTGAATGGGGGCCGACGGACCGAGGTCCGGGAGGTACTGGCAAGACGACGCTTCGGGCGCTCGACTCGCTCGAGTTGGATGCCAATGCCAACCCAAGTGTGAAGCCCGCGACTGGTGAGGTAGTTTTCAAGGATCGTGACAACAATGGCACGTGGCACTTCCGGCCTGTGTGCCCCTATTTCGAATTACACGGTCGTTGGACCATTGATGGCCAGTCAGACTCCGGTCCGATCACCAAAGGCCTTCTTGCAGCGTTGGGGATTGATCTATCCACCGTGACGTGGCGGGTGCGCCTCGCCAATCTCAAGGCCTATCAGTTCACGTTAAGCGAGGGCGACAAACTCGAATGCTTCGAGGAGATCCGCGGCGACACACACTCGCGGGTTCCGTTGGCACTGGGCGCTCCGCATGGCCCCGAGGAACAGCGCCTACTCAGAGAAGGTGCATCTATACCCATTGGTGCAGTTCAGGTGGCCCGACCGATTGATGAGTTACCGGAGTTGCGCCTGAGGTTCTACGCTCCCGAGGGGCTGGTCTATGGACCAAGTAACCTTCTGCAGCGCATTCAAGAGCATCCCACGCCCGGCGAGTGGACAGGTTTCGACTTGCCCGGCCGGTTGATACTGAACCCGGGAGCGCGGTGGCCGAACTACCGATTCCAGGAGCCGATTGGTCCGCCCTTCATACCGCAGGACGGTCGGAAGACTCCTAGCGGTATTCATGCCCAGTTTCCGCAATCCAACATCAGCCTGGGTCTCGTCGATGATGTCTCCGATGGTATCATCGAGTGCACGGTCTCCGGTTTGACCGCAGTGTCCCGTATTGCCGTCGGCCCACCAGATTTCGCGCCAGATCGTCGGCACCTGACGTCGATCCAGGACGGGCTTGCCGACCGCGTAGACCGAGCCGGTGTACGCAATGTCGATCTAGCCGAGCTCGACGACCTTGTGCGCGATCTGTTCGAGCGCGCGCTCGAGACCTCGGACGCAATGAACAAGGATGCCGAACTCGATCGGCTCCACAGAACTGATCAGCAGCCATCTGACCGCCTGCCGCGTTCGACCGGGGAACGCGACGAACTGCCGATCAATACGATCTGGCCAACCCGAGACGAAAATGCACCGACGGCGCACCGCGCTGATGCGCTACCCGTATCTTCCCTGGGGCAACGTAAGCACCGCCGCTACACCGCGCTCGAGTACCTGCGCGATCGGCTTCGCGAGGATCCACAGTTGATAAGCGCTTGGATACGTACCCCGCTCGACGAAAACCAGAGGTTTGACCGTCGGATGCCGCCACTCATGCGCGGCTCACATGGTGGGCCGATGAATATCACACGGCGGCAATACGAAATGCTGCAGCGTTGGGTGGAAGGGTTGCGCCAGCAGGGGGTGGTTTGATGCACACACCGGTCGATATCACTGCGGAGGCGCGTGTCTTCAGGAGCGGCCGGGGCGCGCACCTGTTCCTTGCCGATGGCAGCCGCATCTTCAATCTGGATGAGGAACTGGCTGCATCATTGATGTGCTCTCTCTCTCGGCGCGAGATTCCTCCCGAGCTCGGCGACCTCATTGGCTTCGGCGCAAACCGATATATCGGCGACGAGACGATCGCTCCCCCGCCGGTTAAATGCCTGTCTCTAAACGTTGCGCAAGCGTGTAATCTCTCTTGCAGCTATTGCTATGCTGACGAAGGCCGCTTCGGCGGCAAGGCGCGAACGATGCCGGAGGATATTGCCCGAAAGGCAATTGATGGCCTTATTGCCGACTCGCCACCCGCGAGCGATCTACTTGTGGGTTTCATGGGAGGCGAGCCGTTTGTCAATCGAAAGCTCGTGCACTGGGCAACAAGATATGCCGCTGAGACCGCTGCCGCGGCTGGCCACCGGATGCGCTTTTCGATCACCACGAATGCTACACTTTTGACCGACCAAGATGCGGCGCTGTTGTCGGCATTTCCGTTTGCTGTCGCCGTATCTTTGGACGGGGACCGAGCGAGTAACGATCTTCAGCGACAGATAGCTTCCGGTCGAGGCAGCGCCTACGATGCCGTTGTAGCTGGACTGTCCAGCCTGACGATGTCGAGGCGGCGGCCGAAACACCTGTCGTTGCGTTGCACGGTCACACCCTTCACGGGAAGCTTGCCAGAACTCCTGGAGCACCTATTGTCTTTCGATGTCGACGAGGCTGGTTTTGCGCCGGTCATAGCGGCGCCGCCTGGAACGCCAGCCTTCGAAGCTACCGATTTGGAGCAATTTCTCGCCGAGATGATTGCATGCGGCGCTGAGGCGAAGCGACGTGCACTAGCCGGTGAGATCTGGGCCTTCTCCAATTTTCACACTGCGATGCTACAATTGCACCGCGGCGCTCACATGCCTTATCCGTGCGGAGCTGGTGCCGGATATCTGAGCGTCGGATCGAATGGTGGGCTCTATGGCTGTCATCGGCTGGTCGATGATGCGGGCTTCCAGTTCGGTGATATCGCGAGCGGAGCAGACAGCGCCGCGCGCGCGGCCCATTTGGAACGCAGCCATGTCGACAGGCAGGAGCCCTGCCGTTCGTGCTGGGCTCGTTACCTATGCGGCGGCGGTTGCTACCATGAGGTCTCCCGCCGCGGTCGCATCGGCTGCGACTATGTCCGTGGCTGGTTAGAGTTCTGCCTCTCAGCCTACGCAGAGATCAGTCAGGCTGCTCCAGCATACTTCAGCAACTTGATTTCTAAACCCCGGGGAGAGTCGCATGCCTAACGACCTCAAGTCCCGCAAGATTATGCCGCTGAACCAGACTGCCAGGGCGGACGTTTTGGTACGCGGCAATCCAGTCACTACCCGCCCTGATGCTACGGTGGAAAACACTTTTCCAGGCCTGGAGTTCGATCACCGCAATCTTGAGAAGAGATTCCTAGACGGCCTTCTCTTGGAGCTGCACGCCGCGTCCGGTGGCTGGCTGCGCGATTATGATCGCACGCGCGGCTTCCCTTTCTCGCAAGCCGATTTCGATGCAGGGCTCAAGGTTTGGGCGGTGGTCGGCAACATTCCTCAGCTGGACGAGCCAGGAACTCCGCGGATGACGATCCGGTGGGCAATCGGCACCATGGCCAATCAAGGCGCAGGCGGCAGTTCGATCTGGCAATTCATTCGCGAGTTCGAGCCCGGACCGGCCGCCGTGGTGCTCGGCCCGGACCGCCCGCAGCTGACGCTCGACCAGCAGAGCCGCATCATCCAGACGCTGACCGCTGGGCAGACAGCCGCGATACCAGTGCCCGGCGCAGCCCCTATAGTCGTGATATGGGGTCAGCGTGCGGACTACCTAAAGAACGGCGTCATCGACCCTGAACGCTATGAGCCCGGAGACTTGACGCGGAGCCTCTGCTCGCCCTGGCAGTACGATTTCACCGACTGCGGTTGCTGGTACTGGGCGTCAAACAAGCCTGACATGGTGTCCGTCACGCCCGACGGACCGCAGATCTACAACTTCCAGCGTGTGCGCACCGGCGAGATTGCGCCCGAGCCGCCGACGCATCCGCCGGTGGTTGCACAAGGTCTTTGGAGCACCGGGGATCCAGCCGGCGCCACGATGACACCGTCGGCCGAGCGTGTGCCCAGGCGAATGAACCACGCAGAGCTGATTACCGGGTGGGAGAAGTTGCCCGTGGTCATCGATGACACCGAGACGGACCGGTTCGTCGACCGTCCGGCCGAGACGCTACCTGAAAGTGAGCTGTTCCCAGACCGCGCCACAATCGTGGACCGCCTTATGTATCTCGCCGGCATTGAGCACGCGCTGATGGTCGAGTATCTCTATGCCTTCTACTCGATCAACGCCCCGAGACAGCGCCCCTTGCCCACGGACACAGAGCCGCTGCGGCTGTTCGAGGCGGCCAACACCATTTTGAGCGTCGCTATCGATGAGATGCGCCATTTCCGCTGGGTCAATGAGATCCTTGTGCTTTTGGGCGGGATGCCAGTGGTCAGCCGTGCGACAGAGACCAAGGATACGAACGGCAACGGGCGATACTTGCCACACACCTTCGCCCTCACCGCCGCCACACAGGCGCAAATCGATTGGTTCATCCTGGTCGAACAGAATAGCCGCGCTGTCGACCCCGATGTACAGTCAGATACGGTCGACGGCATGTACACCCGACTGTATCTGAGCATTGAGAAGAGTACGGAGATTTCGCAAGCGATTAAGGATCGCGTCTTGCATCTCACGAAGTTGATCATCGACGAGGGCTATGATCACTTCCACCGCTTCCAGCGTGTACGCCAGTTGCTGCCCTCTCCGCCAGATGTCCGCTATCTCCGGCTGGCCAGCAATCCAATGCCATTGCAGCCGGCAGACACTGGAAAAGGCTTCGAGCTGCGTGTCGATCGCAGCTATGAAGTTATCCTAAATCTCCTCATGATCGTCTTCGGCCGGGGCGATGCAGAGCATGGCCAGCTTCTCGAGGCGACGCGGATCGCCATGGTCGACAGCCTTGATGTTGAGATCGAGAATCTCATCACCGCGGGCGGAGCACCGCTGTTCACCCCTCCAAGCATGTCAACCGAGGTGAACCTGGGTCGGTTCACAGCGAAACCGAGCGTCGTAATGGGGGGTGGCCTCCATGTCGAACGTACCGCTCTGGACGAGATGCTGGACATCGATACCGTGATCGCCAATGCGACCAGGCCGCTAGACGAATTGAACACAGTTGATGTCACCTCGGCGGATATTCAACTTCAAGCGCGCGCAAGCCGTTCGGTAGAAGCGATGACACGCGTGCGTGCAGCGTTCGCCAAAGCCATCCGTGCCGCTGAACAATGATCCACCGACGCGGACAGCGCGTGGATGTCCGTGGCGACGGAGCTATTGGCTTGACGTCCGTAAAGATGTTAGCGGATGGTCGCTGGTTTGTTCGCTTGATCGGGAATGGCAAGAAGCGGCGAAGGACGATTCTCCTGTCTTGGGATACCAGCCAGATACTCGAAGATATCCAGGGCTCATCCCACCGGTCGATCGTACCGCTTCGTACTCCGCGCGATCAAAGGGTTGGCAGATCCGGCACTGAGTCGCCTGACAAAGTTGTAATGCCCGCGTACAGAGTCAGAGTAAGGTGGCCGTTACGACAGCATGGTTATTTGCGAAAGAAAACCTCAGTTTCGGTACATCGAGCGCTTGTGACGTGAGGATCTCGCGTAAAGATGAAAGGCGCTCGGAAGCAATGACGCGCGAATTCATTGCGGCTGCGAAAGCAGAAGCGACATGAGGCAGATCGCCATTGATGGATGCGGCGTCGCAGGGCTAACCGCTGCGTCGCTGCTTTTTCAGCGGGGTATGCGCGTATCGTTGCGGGCGGAAAAGCGCGCGACGCCACATCCGATGATCGTCGCCGTCCCGCAGGATAGCCTGACATTGCTCCAAGAGATATGGCTCCTTCCGGAGTTGACACTCAACTTTGGTCGACGATTGGCGAGGCGACGCGTCGCCTGGGAGACTGAGACATTTGAATCGCTTGACGCCACGACGACGGTCTTCGATCCACGGGATCTTGCCGCTGCCTTGTTCGACGAACTGCCGCGCGGTGTGAAAGCGGCTCCGTCGCAAGGAGCCAACGAATTCGTGGTGATCGCGCGGGGACGCAGCGCTTCCGAAACAGAAACCGTAATCGCTGGCGCGCGGCAAGCTGTTGTCGGAAGGATGGACGAAGCCCGACTTTTCGATCGCGATGCGATCTCAATCGCAAGCACTTCCGTTGGCTGGCTGTTCGCGTCGCCGTCGCCTCATGGCGACGCGGCGGTAATGCTCGTGCGGCCAGGCGAGCGACAATGCCGCGACCAAGCGGAGGATCTCAACCACGCGACGCATCGGATTTTCGGCGCCGACGCTGCTGTTGAGTGCGTCGTGGGCTGCCAGCCGAACTTTACGTATCCGATTGGCGAAGGACGCCTGCGGATCGGGGATGCCACGGTTGCTATGGATCCCTTGCGCGGCGATGGCGTGGGCAACGCCGTTCGCAGCGCGCTCTTAGCTCAGGCTTGTATCGGCGCTGGACTGACGCCGCACGCTCTCGAGCATTTCGTGGCGCGTCAGGCGCTGCTGTTCGTTCGGCATGTCAAGCAGACGATCGACCATTATGCGCGGTGCCGGCATGCTTCGATCTGGCGCGGCGAAATCGAAATGATGCGTCAGGCGATCGGTCTGGTTGTGCCGCTCATTCGTCCGGCGGCGTTACGCTTCACTCTCTGCGGAAGAAATCTTGTCGCAAGCCATCCGAATGGCCGGTCTGAATCGCAAAAAGGGTCATCGCAGAAATCTTCCCAAAATCCTGAATCGGGCGGAGACGCGAAGCTGCGCAGCTAAGTCGGCTTTATGAGCGAGGCAAGCTGCACGGCATGGGTCGGATGACATTGATCACGGGCGGCGAACGACACCGGCGGTGGAGCGAGGAAGACCGGTCGCGGATTTTGGCGGCGATTTCTGAACCCGGTGCTGTTGTCGCCGATGTTGCGCGCCGCGAGGATATTTGCACGAGCCTCGTCTGCAAGTGGCGGCGCGCGGCGCGAGGGATCAGCGCATCGATGCGTGCGGATTTTCACCGGTGATCATCGAGGCCGCGCCGGCGGCGACGATGTCGCGGGAGACACCGGCACAAGACGCCGTGTGTGGCGTCATCGAGGTCGAACTGAAGGTATCCCTCCGGGGAGGCTTTCAATTACCCACATCTCCGGAGGGGCTTGCCCGATCTGAATCGGGCGTGATTCTGTCCGTGACGCCGAATCACTGGGGCGTCATGGATGCAGGTTGGATCAAAGACCGGTCAGGCCGGCTGGCAAGATGCCGAGATGGCCGCGGCGAGTATTCCGGATAAACGTCTGCAACGTCGTTTGCGACGGTTGTTGGAGCAACTTTCAGCCGCTCCTGGTAAGCCGGTTCCTGCGGCATGTGGCGATTGGGCTGCGACGAAGGCGGCCTATCGACTTTTCGATAAACCCCGCGTCACCGAGCATGGCGAGTTGTCGGGACACTTCGCCGCGACCGCGGCGCGATCCAAGGTTAATGAAGGTCCAATCCTGATTCTGCAGGACACGACCGAATTCATTTATAGCCGCGAGTCGCCTGGCAAAATTGGCTTCACGAAGACCATCAACGCCGGGCGCTACAAAGCCGGCCAACCCAATGCGCGGACATTATGCGGCGTTTTGATGCATTCGAGTCTAGCCGTCACTACCAGCGGGACGCCGCTCGGCTTGGCGGCGGTGAAGTTCTGGACACGCAGCAAGTTCAAAGGAACGGCCGCGATCAAGCGCCTCGTGAACCAAACGCGCGTACCGATAGAGACGAAGGAAAGCTATCGCTGGCTTGAGAATCTGCGCCAATCCATCGCGCTTATGGGTTCGCCCGAGCGCTGCGTGCACGTCGGCGATCGGGAAAGTGACATTTACGAACTCTTCTGCCTTGCACAGGATCTCGGAACGCGGTTCCTCGTGCGCGTTCAGACCAACCGGCTGGCCGAGCCACCGACAGAAGCTGCGCCGACGGATGCGGCCCATCGTGTCTTTTCCCAACTCGCTGCGATCCCGTGGTCTGGTCGTCACCAGGTCGCGATTGGCGGCGATGACGAAACTGCCCTTTTGCAGATCAAATTTGCCTCGGTGAAGACATTGCCGCCCATCGGCAAACAAAAGCGATACGCGCCACAAACCCTTTTCTACATTCACGCCCTGGAAGCCTGGAAGTCGATCCGCCTTCGGATCGCGACCCGATCGACTGGAGGCTCCTGACCAATTTGCCTGTCGACGATCTCGCTGCCGCCGTCGAAAAGCTCGACTGGTATGCAATGCGCTGGAAAATCGAGGTGTTCCACAAGGTCATGAAACTGGTTGCCGCGCCGAAGATGCGAAGTTGCAGACTGCCGAACGGCTGGTGAAGTTGCTCGCCCTCATCACAGTCGTCAGCTGGCGCATCTTTTGGATCACCATGTCTGCGCGGGCTCAACCCCTCGCGAAACCCGAGACTGTCCTCACGCCCGCCGAGATTGAAACACTCGACCGCATCGATGCGGCGCGCTCCAGACCGCGCATCATGCGCCGAACGGTCGCAACCTACTTGTTACAGATCGCCATGCTCGGCGGCTATCTCGCTCGCACGCGCGATCCTCCCCCAGGGAACATGGTTGTCTGGCGTGGCCTGACCAAATTGCAAGATATCGCTTTCGGCATCGCTATCGGTTCAACACGCAGATGTGGGTAATTGAAAGCGGTGCCGAATGGCTACATTTAGAGGTCCAGTCGATCACCACAAACATGTAGAGCTTCCCTTCGACCGTGCGGACTTCGGCGATGTCGATATGGAAATAGCCAATCGGGTAGGTCTTGAACTTCCGCTTGGCGGAGACCTCGCGCTCGACGTTCGGCAACCGTGAGATGCCGTGGCGCTGAAGGCAACGGTGCAAGGACGATCGCGTCAGGCGCGGGATCGTCGCTTGTAGCGCGTGAAGGCAGTCGTCCAGGGGTAGCAGCGTGTGACGGCGCAAGGCGACACTGATCGCCTCCTCTTCGCGCCAACTGACCTGCCATTTGACGTTGGCCAACGCCGCTTCAGCGGAGGCCGGCGTTGATCAGGGATTTGGGTTGCGGCGTTTCCCTGCTTTTGCGACAGGTAAAACTAGGACCTTGACAGATTGGTCGTGAAGGAAGATTTTAAGAAAATTTTTCGAATTGAGGCAGATCGAAAGTAAAGTGGCCCGATTGAGGCCTTGGACGTTGTCAGTTTGGGAAATCGACTGCGTCAATTGTTTAGGAGATGATTATGGTCAGCCGCAGAACGGCAGCTAAATCAGTCCAAGATGCAGTCAACGCTCTCGCCCTTTAATCGCGAGCACGAGGTGAGCGCAGTCAACGGAAGCGAATGACCGCTAACTGCAAAACGCTATAGCTCTTCCGAATTTGCGAGATCAGGACTTCACACAAGGACAGTTTCATTATCCGACTGCCGCTTCAGCTCGGATTAGAGCAAGGCAAATGGAGTTAACCTTTATTCTTTGGAATCCCATGCGCTACCAACCGGCATTCAATAGAAGGTTTTTTAAGCGACGAGATCCCGTCGAGCGATCACCTATACCGTGGGACGCATCGTCTCCAACAAGAGGATCGATGAGCGAGGTCACGCTTGATCCCGCGACCAGGCCGTTTTCTTGCTCATCGCTGCGGTGCAAATCGAGCAGTCGCTAATGGTACGGTATCTCTTCGCCGCTTACTCGCTTGACCCCTCAACGGCGAGTTATCTCGACGAAGGCCGCCTTCGGGCAGAGCGCCCGCGCGCATGGGTGAACCTGTTCAATCTCCGATGTCGCCTACTGCTCGGCTATCTGTTACACGGCTTGCACTTGCCGGGCTTCACGAGGAGACCGTTGGATCGGCGAGCGATCGGGATGGCAGGTCATCCTAAGTAGAGTTCGAGAGTTTGACATCACAAAGCATAGCAATTTTGTAGCAAAACAAAGCGGCCGACCAGATTTCTCGCGAATGGAGCCTACCCGTTGACTGAAATCGTCCTAAGCAATGCGGAGGTCACGGGTCGTCCATCGGAGTGTAAAGCCGGAGGGAGGCGCCTTCGGCATGCCGCGGTATCGGCCATGCCTTCAACACGACCACCTACCATCGGCGCACCGAATTTCGAAGTCGACGTCCGAAACCTCTTCCTAGCGTTCGATCGCGACTCAGTGATCGGGTGGTTCGATATGCACAGCTGCGACGATTCAAAGGCAAACGCGGTCTCATTCTGAGCCGGCTGTAGGGCGGCACGATGCCGTGCACCGGTAGCTGGCCTACGTAGGAGATCACAACATTTCGCACGTTTTATCGAAGGTGCTTCGAAGCCAATCAACGGCATGAAGAAGGAACGTAGCGTGCAAACTAAATGAGATTGTTGCTGTTCGCATCGAGACGGAGGGAATTGAGATGGATGAAGAGATTGTCGGCCGTGGTTCGTTCGTCGGCGCCTCTGGTCACACGATGTCCGGCGGATTCATGATCAGGCAAGGATCGAAGGAAGCGCTGCTCGAAGTATCAAGCAATTTCTTCTTCGACGGGGCTCCCGCCCCGTGGTGGGCGTTCGGACGGAAGGACGAGTTCGATCGTGACACCCTGTTTGCGAAGCTGGAGCACGAAACGGGCGCACAGAGAGCGACGATCCCCGCGTCGATCCGGATTGCTGATTTCGACACCGTCATCTTGTGGTGCCGCGCGGCAGATGTGCTGCTCGGAACGGGAGCCATCGAGCGGGTGTGACGGCACTGTGCCCGCCGCCGACCAGCGAGGCGGGCTCGAATTTCGGTTTTTCCGAGAAGAAGGCAAGAACCATGGAAGACGGATTCGAGGGATACAAGTGGCGGCCGACGAACGCACCGGTGGCGAGCAGACGCACCGACGATATTTGGTTCCACAACGAACTGGTCGGATGGGCCGTCAACAGCAATGGCAACATCATCAAGACGTCGGATGGCGGCAAGAGCTGGGTTACTCAGGCGCATTTCGAAGAGACTTACCTTCGCTGCATCGGCTTTGCCGACGAGAAGATTGGGTGGGTCGGAACGTTCAACCCGAACATGCGTCTCATCAGCACGCAAGACGGCGGCGAGACTTGGCGCAATGTAGAGAACCTGCCAGCGGGTGCGCCGATCTGGATTTGTGGCCTCTGTGTCGTAAATGCATCGACCGTCTACGTTGCCGGTACAAATGATCAGACTAACCAGGCGGCAATCCTGAAAACAACAAACGGGGGCGAGTCTTGGATCCAGATCGACATGGATGAGCATGCCGCCACCCTCGTCGACATCTACTTCAAGAGCGACAGCGAGGGATGGGTGGTCGGTGGCGTCAACACGGTCAAGCACCCCAATCGGCGGGCGGAGAGGGGTGACCTCGTTCCGGCCATCTTCAGGACGATCGACGGGGGCAAGACCTGGGTAAACAAAACGGCCGGACCCCAGTATGTGCATGAGCGCCGGGGGATATTTCCGCAGGGCGAATGGTGTTGGAAGATCCAGGTGATCGACGATCAGACAATCGTCGTATCGAACCAAAATTATCGCGACGGCGCTATCCTTCGCTCTGACGATGGCGGAGAAACGTGGAAACGGTTGCGGCTCAACGACAAACAGCGCAACTCCAATCTGGAGGGCGTCGGGTTCTTGGACAGCCGGCGAGGTTGGGTGGGCGGATGGGGTGACCTTGCGTACCGAGGCGGCTTCACGAGCTTGACTACCGATGGCGGAGAGAACTGGTCCGAGGCCAACGAAGTAGGGTTTCGCCTCAACCGGTTTCGGCTCGTGGGCACGCCGACGCGGGTCGTCTATGCCTCGGGCGACACCGTCTACAAGTACACCGATGAGCCGCTGGAGGAGGCAGCTCGCATGCGCGCGGCTGCCGATGCCGCAGAACGGACGCTTGTTGGATGGGACAAAGTCGAGATCCCGGTCCAGGTCCCTGTAAGCACGGAACGTTTTTCGGCCCGGATCTGGGACCGATCCGGAGCGTTCGTCACGCTCCTTGCTGACGAGCGCATGACGGAGCACGGCGCGCGCACGCTGGTGTGGGACTTCGACGACGAGCGCGGTCAGACGACGCCCGCTGGGGCGTATCTGCTTCGAGTAACCTTCGATAACCGTTCAGAAAGTTACCTGATCGTCAGGCGGCAGTGACCTTGGAGCTATAACAGTCAGAGACGGAGCTGTATGTGGCAAAGTCGCGTTTCCCGACCCGTCGCTACCCTTACCGGCGCTCGGGGCCCCAACTCGATTCCGATGCAATTGAGGCCAGTCCGACGATTGCCTTGGAGGAGGGCGCGCGGAGGTTGGTACTGGGCCTGGACCCTGAGCCAACCGGCCGGCTACTGAGCAACGAGGACCTGAGCGCGTTGCTCGATCCGTTCGCACTCGCCGTTTTGTCGCAGGCATCGCCGCCACTCTCACTCAACGGGTTGCTGTCCGCAGTCAATCAGGCAACCGGCGAAGACTCGCTCCCAGAACAGCAAGTCTTCGTCGTTGCGGAGGGCGGTCAGATAGCATGGTCGGAGCAGACCAAGGCCCTTGATCGTGGACTACGTGTAGTCGTCGTTCGTTCACGCGGCGGCGATGCGCGTCTTCTCGTCAGCACCACCTACCCTTTCGACGGCGAGGGCGACGCCGTATTTCTGCAGGTCGCGGGTTGGGATCAGGCCAACGGAATATTCAACTTCTATGAGCGCCGTCATGGCCGTTGGTTCTGGGCCGGCAACTCATGGCATGCGCTGAGTGAGCCAACGCGAGGGCGCGGACCGTTCGACAGCCACGTCAACGGCGCGCTGGTGATGAAGGAGCTGAGGCTTCCCTGGCTACACTGGCATTCCATGAGCCAATCCATCTCACTCGAGGTGTTCAATCCCGGCAATCCGATTTCGCATGCGCCACTTTTGCGCTCCATCGTCGGTGCTGAGTCGCTCGAGCGCGGCGTGATCGTCCCTGCGGTAGAACGATGGACGAGGCGGCGATTCGACGGCATGCTGTCCGACGCGCGTGAACTGAAGCACGTCCAAGCGGCGATGCGGCAGGTCCTCACTACAACAACCGTCAACATCTATTCATCCCCTGAACTGCTCTCGGTCAAGGGGGACGAAGACCGCTTCGCGATCCCAATGGACTTTCTTCTCGATCGGGAAGCTCTGTTCGGTGAGCTCGATGTCGTGCCGGATTCCGGAGTTGTTTACATTTCGGCCGGCCGCTATCGCGAGGCGCTGCTACGATACTCAATTACTCTTCGCGACTCGACACAAGGGTTTGCACAGGACGGCGACCTGCCGTTCCCGTTTGCAGTACCGGGTCGCGCCTTCGAAGACACCGTCGTGCTCCGGGAGCTGATCCAGCGTGAATTGATATCGCGCAAGTTCGCGGCGGCGCTGTTGATGATCGACTTTTCCAATCCCACCAGTTCGCCCATGCGTGCCGCGCTCATGCGGTTTGTGCCTGACGTGGTCGACCTTACGCATTACGTCAACTACCCGATCGAGATGATCATGCTAAGTGCAATGCGCGAGGCGGCACCGTTCGAGGAGCCAGGTTCGGCCGCCCGATTGCTACTTGCAGATCTGGAACTCGATGATTGGAGATCTACTTTCTCGCAGCGTCTCACTGCCTATCTGCGCTGCGTGCAGGCGCGCATCGACACTGCCGCTGGCGTCGACGACTATTTCAAACTGCTCGATGCGCGCCGCCGCGCATTTCGCGATCGGCCGATTGCTGAATTCGATCTCTCTTTGCCGTCGAGCAACATCCCGGCAAGCGAACCCGACCTCATCATGCTTCCCGATGGTTCTGTCGTTGCACGCGATCCGTACGCAGGAGTATAGTCCAATGACGCTCGTTCGCTTTGATCCGCCTGGTTTTGTCGATGACTTGGATGACCAAGGCAGGAATGCCTGGCACGAATTTATATCATTCAACATGGATCGTGCGCGCGAGGGGAGGCCAGCTCAGTTTGAGTTCGATGGTCCGCGCGAGCAGTTCGTCAACGGCGCGGCGACCGAACTTGCAGCCGACGCCGTGGAAGCGGATATCGACTGGACTGGATTTCCGCGCAATCTCGAGATCTCATCGATAAGCGATGTTCAGCGCTGGCGGCGAGCAGATGCCAGTCGCGACGTCCAGGACGAGTACTGCGAGTGGGCTGTCGAGCGCGAGCCAAGCGGCAAGATAACGAGCATCACCTTCACTTGCGAGGGGCCGGAGTACTGGAACTTTCTTGCGTCGACTGTTCCGCACAAAGTCGTGGACCTCTACCGGCAGCACGTCTCCGAGAATGTAAAGCATTCGGATATCTTTACCCCCGATGGCGTTTACAATCCTCGAAATCGTTGGAACAATTCGACCGAAGGCAGCGCCATGCATCTGATACAGGTCAACAATACTTTGGGTGCAGAAATCGAGCTGGCCGGCGGGGCCAGCGTGCGCCGCGTTATCGACGGCCGCGAGTTGACGGGGGAGCAGGAGCTGATCCTTTGCGGTGGTTATGGTGATCCCCAGCGTCATAGCGATCCGCACATCGGCGCCGCCACGAACGCGTTCTCTCGTCGTCGCGCGTTCCTGACACTCGCGAATCCGGTCGGAATCTACTTTGCTGGCCTGAACACACAAAGCTGGCAGACGCCAGACGGCACCAACCCCGCCGGATTCTGGAACATCGTGCGCGGCACAGAGGCGAAGCCTGTGCGGGTGACCCTCAGGGTGCCGGCTGAGCTCGGGTACACGGTCGGGGACATCACGATAAGCGGCAGAAAAATAGAATTTGGCGGGCAGGTCGCCGATCATATCAAAATGAAATTGACGGCGGTTGCCAGCGGCTTTGGCACTGCCAACGCCGCGCCAATGACAGCGTGCCGGAAGCGCCGGCCACAGCAGCCATCTTTCGATGCCGCCGTCGAGGCATTCAGCACTGGCATGGCCCGAATCGGTGCCTTTCAGAGACACAGGTGATGATGGAAACCAATGGTGGATCCGAAGCGGTGCATCCAGCCGCCCGGGTCAGTGTTCAGATCGAGCTTCTCCCCTCGTCACTCCGAGGCCAGGGATCGGCCGTGGAGCTGCCCGTCGGTGTGCGTACGCTCTCGAACGGGATTGCGGCGACGGGTCTTACCGGCCGGCCGCTGCAGATCGCCCCCGGCCAGTATCTCGCTGCCATCGAACTGCCGGACGGGTCAACCCATGTTGAGCAGATCGAGATCACCTCCAGTACGCAAACCATCACCCTACAGCCGAGCGACGCTGTTCCCGCCGACGAGGCCGTGCGCGACCCCATAGAAGAGTCTGGCATGGGGCCAAGGCCAGATATTCGCCCTGTCTTTCGCCGGGAAATTAGCTCCACGTCCCTCGAGGATGTGACGGCCGAGTTCGCACGCCAGTACCATGAGTTTCGCACCTCCGAACCAAGGCTCTCGGACGGCGATTTGCCAGCGGCAATGCGAGAGATCAGGGCCGAGGAAGTCATCGCCTCGACCGTGGGCGAGTTCAGGCGTTCCGATCGGCATTGGAAGCTGTCAGACAAAGGCGAAGGCCTCGCATCTGTGACGATCCCTGGAGAAGACCGCGAAGGTCGGTTTGCGCTTTTTGAGCGCTCCAGACCTGAGGGCACGGTGCAAAGGCTCGCGGTCGCCGTTCCGGCGGCAGTCACGTGGGATGTAGATCTCGTAGTTGCGAATGAGCCTCAGCTGCGGATCATCCCGATTCTTGAGAACGGTCGGGCCAATACTCTGCTGAGTTACATGGCACAGCAATCGTACGCGCACATTGCGGCCTATGCTGACGCGCAACCGGAGAGCAATTTCACGGAGCTGCTGTACTCGAAGCGATCCGACCCAATTGGGGCCGCTATCGGCGGGTATGGCCTCCTTTCGCTCAATCGGTATTCGCCCCTGGAGGCTTGGTCGGAGAACCTCACCCGGGTGGCGCCATGGCTGCCGGATGGCTACGCGATCCATGGCGAGACGCAGGCGCGTCTCGCCAATCATCAGAAGGCAGCGGATTACTTTCACAAGATGATCCGGGTCGGGCTGCCAACCTTCTTCGTCGGTCTTTCCTACGCTGAAACGCGAATTCGGCTTTACATCCAACATGAGCTACCAAGCAAACGAGCCAGTGAAGAGATGGAGGCGTGGCTCAAGGCCGTATCCGCCAACGTGCTCTCGCGCCTGAAGCTTGGCGAGGTACTGACGACAGTCATCGATCCGGAGCTCGACCGACCATGACGATCGAAGGTACGGCAATTTTCGAACGTCCGACGATATGCCAGGGCGGCGTGCTCCGCGTCAGCCTGCTCAAAGTTGACCGTATCGACGCACCCTCAACGACGTTGGCCGGTGTGGCCATACCGGCCGACAGTGATGCCCCGATCTCCGAGATCAGTTTCGGCATTGAAATCGACGACGTACTTCCAGAGCGCGCACGATACGGTCTCGCGGCGCATCTCGATCTTGATGCCGACGGGAGCGTGACCCGCGGCGACCTGGTAACGGTCGAATCTTGCCCATGGCGGCCGGGGCAAGCGGAGCCGATTCGGCTTCGCCTTCGACTCGTGAGTTGAAGCGGAGAACGGCACAACTATTGTAGAGGAGAGAAAACAATGACAAACATTATCGAAGATGTCGATGGCATGCGCTCGTCCACTGCCGTAAAGGATGGCTGGATACGCGGCGTCGAAAAGAAGCTCATCCAGGTCAAGTATGTCGAGATTGACGGCTTCGCCCGGTGCGAGGGCTGTATCGTGCTCGGGACAGCCGCCGAGATGACCGTTCTTGGAAAGCTAATCCACGAGAACCCCGGCCTCGCGGAGAGCCAGGAGTTCGAGGCGTTCGGCGTGGGAATCAGCGGCCAGTTCTTCCGATGGAAGGACGGGGTCGTGCCCTATCGCATTCGCAACGACCTGCCGTCGAAAGAGCGCGTGCGCGATGCCATTGCGCATTGGACGGAGCGGACAAAGCTGAAGTTCGTCGAGCGCACGGCTCTCAATGCTACCGAGTTCCCGGATTTCATCTCATTCGTCCCGGATGTCGGCTGTGCGGCGCAGGTCGGGCGGCAGGGTGGCGAGCAGTTCGTATGGCTGGGCAGCGGCTGTAGCACTGGCAATTGCATCCATGAGATCGGCCATGCTGTCGGGCTTTGGCATGAGCAGAGCCGCGAGGACCGCGACGGTTTCGTCACCGTCCACTTCGAAAACATCATCGACGGCATGGCTCACAACTTCGATCAGCACATTGCCGACGGTGACGACCTCAACGACTACGACTATGGCTCGATCATGCACTACCCACGCAACGCCTTCTCAAAGAACGGCCTTGAAACTATATCGCCGAGGAACAACGAGGACGTTGGCCAGCGGATCAGATTGAGCGATGGCGATGTCGCGGCGGTTCATGCGATGTACGGCCTTTGAGCTAGAAGGCTTCGGGTCAGTGCGTGGGGCACGGGTGATGCCAAATCTTGCGGTCAATAATCTTGACAACCTTGCCGGCATTGCGGGCGTGCACGCATTCATCGTCGGCATAAGCGACTACAATCATCTCCCAGGCGACAACGATCCAGCGAGACCGGCAACCTTCAATCTTCGCAAACTCACGTCGCCGGCGACCAGCGCCTACAAGTTCTACGAGTGGGTGCGAGCCAGTGATGGCCGGCTCCGTCGGCCGCTCGCTACGTGTCACCTACTTCTTGCGCCATCGCCGAGTGAGTTGGCCGCGACCCCCGACATGGCGAACTTTGTCGGTGCGACGACGAACGACTTCGTTCGCGAAGCGAGGCAATGGCGACGGTTGTGCGGCGACAACGTCGACTCACAGGCCATTTTCTATTTCTGTGGTCACGGCGTTCAAGTTCATGACCAGGACGCCGTGTTGCTCCTGCAGGATTTCGGCGATCCCAATTCCGCGCTCGAAAATTCTTGCGTACGCTTCAGCAATATCTTCGAGGGCATGGCGCCGCATCTGCTGCAAGGGGGGGGGGAGGATTTTAGGGACATGGCACGTGAGCAGATCTATTTTGTCGACGCGTGCAGAGAGAAACCGGAGCAGCTCGCCGGGTTGCGGTCGTTTCAGGGTATCTCGGCATTCTCAAGTGTTCTCCCCGATGAGGACACGCGCGATGCGCCGGTATTCTTCAGCACGATTCCAGGTGAGCAAGCATTCGGTGCCACTGGCCAGATCTCGATTTTCACGAGCGCCCTGCTGGAAGCGCTCGGTAAGGCCTGTGACGCTTCTATCGAGGACGAGAACGGCGATCCGCAATGGCCCGTCAACGCCCGCTTTCTGCATAAGGTATTGAAGTATCTGTTGGCTCGCCGGACCAACGGCCCACCGCAGAGGATTGCAAACCTGCAAGGCCTTGTTGGCGATCCGACATTGCACTATTTGCCAGATGCGCCGCAGATCGAAACCGAGGTGAGCATTGTTCCCGATCACGGTTCAGATGCTACTGCTATTGAGATTCGGACCGCATTGAACGACCTAGTAGTTTGGTCAACCAACAACCAGCCCCGACCGGCGCATCCGTTCAAACTCAGCATGCGCCTTGACGCCTATCGCATCGAAGCGAAACATCCTGGGCTCGGGACATTCCGCTCAATTTGGCTTCCAGCTGCGGACGAGCACCGCTCGAGAATGAGCGTCAGATTGCGCCCGTCGCCCGGGGTGTAGTAGTCACGATACTCGGCCACCACCCTTTTCCTTGCACGAGTGAATGATGCCGACTCCGACGAAGGCGCCCGGGTATAACGGGATAATGCCGCCCCCATAACGGAATGATGTCACATCAACAAGGGAGTCGGCTTTTGTCGCCTCCATCCGAGCGGACGCTCCCCGAGCCCAGTGCCCGATATGCCCACTACATATATGCATCTTCAGTCCCCAGCCCTCAGGGAGCCGAAGAAATGTTCCTATCCGGTCGTTCCAGATCCTCGCTTGCGCTGCGGACAGTTGTCGATAGAAAATACCATTTGTCATAAGGGTCAGACGGCGCCAGACTTGCGCACAAAGCACCGGAGCTAACAATTTCCGGTTTGTGACTTTGCGTCTCTAATACTCCGAATTTTTTGCGGTACACTGCGCCTGTCTTTTTCGTCGATCCCAAGCGAAAGGACAAGTGACCGCAGCCTGAGGGGTTTGCTTAGAGCATTATGGAGGTTGCTCATGAGTAATACTAACGGTGATACTAATCGCGTTTGGCAAGTCGATGGCGACGCCGTCGTCGGCGTAGGCAGCTTTCACAAGACCCTGCCCCACAATAAGTTTGGAGAAGTCGACAGAGACGCGTTTGCCGAACTGGTTTCGGCGACACGAGGTAATGGCGGCGGTTTTGCCCAAATACCTCTGGGCGCACCTCGTTTGCCAACGAAGCCTGCGACGCAGCTGACCAATCCGCAGGCGGGATTGTCAACCGATCGCTTGACACATAGCCCCGCCCTCTACGTCATGCCGCCCGCGCCGCGTGTGAATTCGAATACCATCGCTGCGGAAATGACTGAACTATATTGGATGGCTGCGCTTCGCGATGTCGATTGGTGTGGTGTTACGGATGCGACGACAATTGAGTCCAACTCGACGCTTACGGTGGGAGAGGCAGTTAAAGAGATAAACAAGTCAATAAAGACCGCGCTCGGTTCGGGAAACAGCGCGCCAATACCAAAAGGCGAGGACGGCTCTACCGACCATTTTCTGCTAGGGATCGATCTACCCGGCTCTAGTTCGAGCTTTACAGATTTTTCCGCGCAAACCCTATTTCGCCTTGGTTTTCCCGGAGATGATGTTGGGCCTATGGTCAGTCAATTCTTTTTGCGGCCGGCGTCTTTTGGGACTCAGACGATTGATCAGCGCCAACGTCCATACAAGAAAGGAGTCAACTACCTAACCGAATTCCCTGATTGGCTCGCTGCGCAAGACAGCGGCATGGATGCGGCCGGTCAGTCTTATAGTAAGGCCAACGAAGACGGCATAACGCGGTTTGATAGCCCCGAACGTTTCATCGCCACGCTGCGCGATCTCGCTCGCTTCGTTAACAAGGATGCTCTGCATCAGGCCTACTTTAACGCCGCGCTGATCTTGCTTTCCGGCGGAGCCAAATGGTCGCCGGGAAACCCCTATCACGATTTAGGAAATGGTGTTGTTCAGGGCGCGTTGTCAAGCCGAGAAGCCGGTTTCGGCGTACTCGGCGGTCCGCACCTGCTCGCTCTGGTGTCCGAAGTTGCCACTAGAGCGCTGAAGGTTGTCTGGCAGCAAAAGTGGCAGCAGCACCTGCGCCTTCGACCCGAATCTTATGGCGGATTGGCGCATGTACAATTCAATGGCGTGAAGGTGGGGAGCGGTCCGGTTAAGAAACGAGCCTACGGCCTGCCTGATTGGGTATCGACGACAAAGATCGCCAAATACTGGAATGCAAAAAATAAAACGCTTCTCCTGCCAATGGCGTATACGCCAGGGAGCCCAACTCACCCTGCCTACGGAGCGGGCCATGCTACGGTTGCAGGCAGTTGTGTAACAATACTCAAAGCCTACTTTGAGACTTTCACGACAGATACAATGGGCATTGATCATATCATACCGTTCAGCCAGCTGGTTGAGCGTCACGAACCGTTCGATCCGCCAAACCCGATTGCTGCGCATTGTACCGATCTGTCGACCAGTCCGATCGAAACCTGCTCGTCAGCTGAAAAGGTGGATAATCGTATTCCGTACAAGGATTCTGCGAAGAAGCTTACTATAGAAGGAGAGCTGAATAAGCTTGCGCAGAACGTGGCGATGGGCAGATCAATGGGTGGAGTCCACTGGCGCACCGACAACACGCGCAGTCTTATGCTGGGCGAAGCGCTCGCTGCTGAGATACTAGCGGGTATTACAAATGACGCAAATGAAAGGCCGTTCTTTGCATTTCGAACTTTCCAGCGCCGAGCTGACGGCCAGCCAAAAAAAGTGCTCATTGAGGGCGGGCGCATCTTTGTCGACGGCGTAGAACGCGTGATACCTACCAGCTTTCTCTAAGTAGGACCTGGGAAAGGCTTCGAGCTAGGCTCGCTTGTAACTCGAAGCCGCCTTCTGTCGCTACTAGTATCCGTTATGCGAGGGGTGCCTTCGGCTCCGGGATGGTTATCGCGCAAGAGGGCGTTCGCAACTACGACGAGCTTGCCAATGACGGCGGTGATGGCGACTGGACTTTCCGGGTAAGCATCCGGCGCGTGGTCCGCAGGGGATGATACCGTCCTCGGTGTCCATTCCAAGAGCGAAATCGTGAAGGGGGTCGACGCTCTCACCAAGACGTGCGGCGACGCCAACGCGGGGTCGCGATCGACTCGCGCCGCCAGGCTAGACGCCACCGGGAAGCGCTCCACTGATATCCCCCATTTGGTCCGCTGATATCTTGCACGATGCCGGAAGTTGAAAAGGCTCTTTACGTTTTCAAAGGGCTCGGAGATTTGTAAGCGCTTAGCCGCCCCCCTTCTGCCGAAAATTTTCTGATCATGCGAAGAAGCCTCTGCTTTTTAGGGTGGCTGTATGACCAGAGACGTCAAAATGGACGCCCAAATGGGCGTCTCTAAGGAAGGCTACGCGGGACGGATTGAGGTGGTTGCCGGCCCCACGGGCCGTCGGCGACGCTCTGAGGCGGAGAAAGCTCGGATCGCCGCCGAGAGTTTGACGCCGGACGCCATCGTGGCCGATATCGCTCGCCGATACGGAGCGACGCGCTGGCAGATCTACGATTGGCGCCGGCGCTTTCGGCGTGGTCTTTTGGCCGCGCCGAAAGAAGATGTCGCGTCGCCTGCGTTCGTTCAGCTAACCGTCGACGATGATCTACAACGAACGCCGCACGCCGATATCGTCGAGGTGGCGATTGGCGACATCTTGATCCGTGTGGGACGAGACGTGGGCGAGGCGCATCTGGCGCGGATTTTCCGCGCGGCGCGCGCCGCGTCATGATCGGG
>NZ_JADNQZ010000037.1 GCF_015709515.1 Methylocystis sp. H62 | reverse complement strand
ATCAACGGCGCCCATTCGTCGTCATCGAGGGCGGCGCCGGGAGCATAGACTTCGACACGCCGGTCTTCCTGGCGATTTCGCGTCAGATTGCGGCTGTCGTCGACGGCGATTGGAGCCGCCGTCGCGGCGATGTGCTCGCAGCGTTGCGACAAACCCGGCTGATTAGCTTTGACTTGAACGATCAGTTCATTGCCGGTCCCGCGTGCGATCTCGAAGGTTTTTTTGGCAGTGCATGGCGTCGAGCGTGAAGACGCGGTCGCTCAGGCCCATGGCGGCGATCAGCGCCTGCGCGGCGGGGATCTCGTTCGATTTCTCGTCGATCACTTCATGCGCGAGAATGATCCGATGGTCGACGGCGAAGGCGCTGAGCACATGTGCGGCCTTGCGGTCGGCGAAAGCGTCGAAGCTTTGCCGCAACGTCTTTCCGTCGATGGCGATGAAGCGGGACGGCGCGGCGGCGCAGGAAACGTCGAGACTTTCCGCATGACGGCGAAACGCCTGCTCGACTTCGTTCGGATCGAGTCGGCGCAGGATTCCGCGCACGGAGGAATAAGGCTGGCGCTCGTCGCAGCGCAGCGTCCGGAAAAGCCGCATTGAGCACGCAAAGCCTCGCGCGGATCAGGGCATGGATTTGGCGATACGACCGAGCGCCGCTCAGCATCGCGATGATCGAAAACAGAATGACGCCGACCTGACCGTAAATCTTTCCTTCGGCGCGCCGCCGATCCGGGATGGCGGCAAGACAGGATGCAAGATCGATCGTCGTCATAGGGCAACCTCCGATTCGGGTTGCTCCCCATAGATTCAGACACTTCCCGACCTGAAAAGCGAAAAATCACCCCTCTCGGTCAAACCAAAGCACTGAGCGTTGAACAGCCCTGATTGCGGATGGCGCACAAACAAGTCCTGTTTCGCTCCGCCGCGCGTGAAAAGATACTACGCGGCGCCACGCAGCTCGCCGATGCGGTTCGTGTGACTTTGGGGCCGCGATCGAAATCTGTATTAATCGAAAGGAAGTGGGGCGCTCCGATCGTCTGCAACGACGGCGTCACCATCGCAAAGGAATTCGATCTCAAGGACCCAGAGGAGAATCTGGGCGCTCGGATGCTGTGCCAGGCAGCCGAAAGGACGGGCGACATGGTCGGCGACGGAACGAGCACAGCAACGATTCTGGCTCACGCGATATTGGCCGACGGCGTACGCAACGTCGTCGCCGGCGCAAGCGCGATCGACATCAAGCGCGGCCTGGATCGGGCCGCCAAGGGCGCGATCGAAGCATTGCGGGCCCTATCGCGACCAGTGGCGACGCGCAAAGAAAAGGCCCAGGTCGCCGCGATCTCGGCGCACAACGATCCCACCATCGGCGAGCTCGTCGCGGAGGCCATGGACAAGGTCGGCAACGAAGGCGTGATCACGGTGGAGGAATCCAAGACGACAGAGACGGTGCTCGACGTCGTAGAAGGTATGGGGAGCATGCAAAGTCGTGGGGTTCGTCACGCTGAGAGCCGCATTGGGTGATTTTCATTGTCTGGTTCGAAGTCTGGATAGAGCCGCCTGAACGAGCCAGCGAGGGTCTTGTTGAGAACGGCAACACGCACGTCAAGAAAGGGCTGCACAGTCCACCTATTCCATCGCATCTACTGCTTCTTGATCATGCGCTTTGATAGGATTTCATTAACTGCGCTTTCCACAAATGCGGTTGAAATCGGCAGCCGATCGCGGTGTCGCCGTCCGTAGTTCACGAGCGCAAGTTCATTGGCGTAGAGATATTCAATCAAATCGTTGATATGTCGCGGGACCGCGGCGGCGCCTTTGACGTCTCTGACATGAGCGGCGTCGAACCAATGCATCAGGCGCGCCAAGCGCCCAAGACATGCGCTGGAGCGGCCGTGCCTGAGTCTCCACTTGGCGCTCTCGAGTTCGCGGATCGGATGGCCTTGGAGGTAGTCGCTGAAAGTGCCGGCGCCAAGGCCGCGCGCCGCCTGCAGGGCGTGTTCAAAACGCATGGCGATATGGAACCAGTCGAGGACGAGACTCGCCTCTGGCATGACCTGACGCTGCAACTTCCACAGTCCAGGGTCGCCGTCGCAAAGCACCGTCGCCGGCGCGCCGAGACGGACGCCCGCGCTCACAACCGCATCGGCAAATTCGCTCGCAGAATTGCCGTTGCGAGCAAAGGCGAAGCGATGCTGCGATCCATCGACATTGAGCACCTTGCCCGTTAGCACTTCGAAATTCCGCTCGGGGCGACGATGCCGGCTGCGCAGATAGCCTCCATCAAGGCCGATCACGACTGCGGGGGTCACTGCGTCAATGTCGGGATCCGCCACTCCCTCGGGACGCAGTCGCGCGATATGCTCGCCGACACGGCGAGTTCGATTGCGCACCGTACCGGCATTGACGGCGCCGCCGATGGGCAGCAACTCCGCGAGCAGATCAGCCACCTTGGCAAACGGCGCAAGCGCGGCGAATTTGGCGGTGACGTAGGCGAGTTCGGGCGCTATGCCGCGTTCAAGCGTCAACGCCGAAAAACTTCTCGGTTCATCCGCGACTTCGCGGCAGCATTGGCAGTTCGTGAACCGACGAACTCGAAGCGGCACGTCGCCGAAGAGGGATCGAAAGGTGACCGATCTGTACCCTTTGCTCGCCAAGGTCGAACCGCAATGCACGCAGCAGCGGAAGCGCTCGCCCATCGTCTCCACCTGCGTGCGAACCATTTCCGTTTGAATAGCAGCGGTAAGGCGTTTCCCTTCGCCAAGCGAAAGACCAAGCGTTTCCGGGACAGTGAACTCGTCTCTTTCGATCCGGGCCACCTCCGCCGCTTCGTCCCCAAAGTCCGCGACAAGCTTCACCCGCCAAACAGCTTTTGCATAGGCTCGCCTCCCCCCACAACCTTGCATGCTCTCCAGGTCGATCAGGCTGCGATTGTCGAAAACAAGCGATTGGGACCAGTGTTGGCCTATATCGCAGAACGCCAGAAGCAGCTCGGCGTGAGCCGCAGTAAGAAGGCGCCGCGCCGGGGCGGCCAGGCCAAGAGCATTTTCAAGGTAGGCTGAAGGTCTCTGAAAGATCGCGGTTCTGTTCGAGCAGCGCGGCAGCGCAACCCCGACTAGCGAAGACAACATCCGCGTCGAACTCAAGGACATGCGCGGGCTCGAGCCGGTCAATGGAATGGTGAGTTCCGGCGGAAAGTTTCTTCGCCGGCTGCTCAAATCAGCAAAACTGTCGCGGTTTGCGGCGTAATGACCAGCCCGACGCTTAACGCAGCGTTCGGTCTTCTCTTTGTTGAGCCCGGCGTCTGGCGACCTTGTTGAAAAAACTCCACTCCGGTTCACCCAAAAAGCTCAGCTTGGCGGCGCGATCCATTTTCGAGAACGGGTTTCAGGCATTGAAGGCATGAAGCCGACGCGGCGACTCACGCCCGCCGAGAACGCTAAGGTCGTCGTATTGAAACAGGCCTCTCCCAGCTTCGTCGTAATGCGCCAACTCGCGATGCGCTTTCGAAGCATTCTGCGCGGCGATGATCCAGACAAGCTCAATAATTGGCTTCATGACGCAAAGCATTCCGGGGTGCGTTCTATGCAGCGCTTGCCGGCGAACTGTGGCGTCGCTCGGAAACATTGTTGAGTCACGCGCCGAAATTGCGCGCCAAAAGAGCGGTGCGCGTCGTCGATTTGCTGCTTTCGGATGATTGCGTTTCGGCGTCGCGCGCGGCGAAGGCGGCGGGGCTTTCCGATCGCGCTGCGCGGCGTCTGTTCGATCGACTGGTCGCGGTCGGTGCCATTCGGGAACTCACCGGCCGCGCCAATTTTCGGCTGTATGGACTGTAGCGTTTTCGAGCAAAGTGGGAACCGGTTTGCGTGAAGTAAACGCGCAAAAAAATGTGATGGGAGGGACGCCGACATGCGGTCGACGAAGGCGGCGCGCGCTGATGGCGCAGCGTCCGATGAGACGCGCGCACGGCCCAGCCGTTGCGCGACAGGGCGGGGCGCCGACCTGCTGTTCGACGCCGACATCGTCATTTCGCAGCCTTTTTGGCCGGCTTATATGACCGCGAGCGGATTGCGAAGGTGCCCAAGGTCACGCCTTAGGCGGGCCATAATAGCCGGGCTTCCCGTGCGACTCGTCGCGCAAAAGCGCCGCGCCTTCGACGACATGGAGCGCAAGCCCCGCGCCGCCGGCGGCGATATGCTCCAGCAGCTCCTCGCGCATCCGCGGATCCCAGTAGGTCCGCAAATGATTGCGAATGCCCTCAGCACAACGTTCCGGTGGATAGGCAGAGAAGAAATCCCCGATCTGATTGGCCATCACGATAATGCGCTCCAGCGCTATCACGTCGCCGTCTTGCGCCGAGCCTGTCATTCCGCGGGCTCCAGTTCTTTCGCCGGCGTCTTGACGCCCGGCCTTGCGCCTTCATTGGCGTCGGCGGAAGCGGGTGCCGAAATGCGCACCACATCCACTGCCGTGACCTTGTATTCCGGACAGTTCGTCGCCCAGTCGGAAAGGTCCGAGGTGACGGCGTTCGCCTTCGATTTCGCGTGGTGGAAGGTCGTGTAAACGACGCCGGAATTGACGCGCTCCGAAATCTGCGCGCGCAGTTCGATCTGACCGAAGCGGCTCGAAATATGCACCCAGTCCCCGTCCCTTAGGCCACGAGGCGCAGCGTCGTCCGCGTTGATCTCCAGCACGTCCTCGGGATGCCACATGGAGTTCGCGGTGCGGCGCGTCTGCGTGCCGACATTGTATTGCGTGAGAATGCGGCCCGTCGTCAACAGCAGCGGATACTGGTCCGACGTACGCTCCGCCGTCGGCACATATTCCGTCAGCATGAAGGTCCCCAGTCCGTTGGCGCGCGGGAACTTCACGCGATGAAGAACCTCCGTGCCCTCGGGCGCTTCCTCGTCGCAAGGCCATTGCGCCGAACCGATCCGGTCGATAAGCGCGAAGCTCATGCCGCGATAGGCGGGCGAGAGCCGCGCGATCTCGTCCAGAACCTCCCCGGCGCTCGAATAGGAGATCCGATAGCCCATCGCGTTCATGAATTTGACGGTGATCTCCCAGTCTTCGTAGCCGGCGAGCGGCTCCACGACCTTACGGACGCGCGAGACGCGGCGCTCGGCGTTGGTGAAGGTGCCATCCTTCTCCAGCGACGACGAGCCGGGGAAGAAGACATGCGCGTATTTCGACGTCTCGTTGAGGAAGAGATCATGGAGTACGACGCATTCCATGTTCTTCATCGCGGCGATGACATGATGCTGGTTGGGATCGCTCTGCACCGGATCCTCGCCCATCACGTACATGCCCTTGAACGCTCCGGAGACGGCCGAGTCGAGCATGTTGGGCAGGCGCAGGCCCGGCTCCGCGTCGAGCGTCACGCCCCATTCGGCCTCGAAACTATGGCGCGTGGCGTCGTCGGTGACAAAACGATAGCCGCTAAACACATGCGGCCAGCTGCCGAGGCAGCTTCCACCCTGCACATTGCCCTGGCCACGCAGCGGGTTCACGCCCACGCCTTCGCGCCCGAGCATGCCGCAGGAGAGACCCAGATTGCCCAAGCACATCACGCCGGTCGAGCCTTGCGAATGTTCGGTCACGCCGAGCCCGTAATAGATCGCGCTGTTCGGGCCGCCCGCATACAGGCGGGCCGCCTTGCGTATGTCTTCCGGATCGACGCCCGCGATCGGACCGACAACTTCCGGCGCATATTTGTCGGAGCCGACGAGCGCCTTCCAGTTCTCGAATTCGTTAACCTCGCAGCGGGCGCGCACGAAAGCCTCGTTATAGAGCTTCTCGCGCACGATCACGTGAGCGAAGCTGTCCAGCGTCGCGACATTCGTGCCCGGACGGATCGCAAGATGAACGTCCGCCTTGCAGTGCGCCGACTCAACTGTCTCCGTCTTGCGCGGATCGATGACGACCAGCTTCGCGCCCTGGCGGATGCGCCGCTTCATCAGCGAACCGAAGACCGGATGACCCTCGGTCGGATTGGCGCCGACCACCATGATGACGTCGGCCTGAAGGATCGAGTCGAAATGTTGGCTCGCCGCGCCCCAGCCGATCGTGTTGGTGAGGCCGAACTGCGTCGGCGAGTGGCAGATGCGGGCGCAATTGTCGATGTTGTTGTTGCCGAGCACGGCGCGCGCGAATTTCTGCACGAGGAAGATTTCCTCATTGGTGCAGCGCGAGCTCGAGACGGCGCCCACGGACTTGACGCCGTACTTGGCCTGGATGCGCTTGAACTCGCTCGCTGCATGGCTGAAAGCCTCTTCCCAACTCACCGGCGCCCACGGATCTTCAATTGAGGCGCGAATAAGCGGTGTTCGCACGCGGTCCGCAGCGATGTAATAGTCATAAGCGAAGCGGCCCTTGATGCAGCTATGGCCGTGGTTCGCCTTTCCCTCCTTCCAGGGAGTCATGCGAACAATCTTGTCCCCGCGCGTCTCGGCCTTGAAGCCGCAACCGACGCCGCAATAGGCACATGTCGTGACGACAGATTTCTCAGGCTTCAGCGGATTGGGCATGACGGTACTCTCCCTCGAACAGGCTCTTTTCGACCAGTGCGTGACTAGGGCACGCCTGCACGCAGGCGCCGCAGCTGACGCATTCCGATTCGAAGAACGGCTGGTCCTGACTGGCCACGACCTTTGACTCGAAACTTCTCCCCGCGATCGTAATCGCGAAGGTGCCCTGCACCTCGGCGCAAGCGCGCACGCATCGGCTACAGACGATACACTTGGCCGGGTCGAAGAGAAAATATGGATTCGAAGCGTCGATTTCACTGTCGAAATGATTGCATCCCGCCCCGTAGCGGTTCTCCGCGACGCCCTCCGCCTTGAGAGTTTCGTGGAACTCGCTCCAGCCGTCTGGAATTTCGCTCGGCGGAAAGTCCGAAAGGTAAAGCTCCAAGACCCCGTGGCGTAACCTTTGCAGTGTCGGCGACTGCGTCCGCACACTCATGCCTTCGGCGACGGGCGTCGTGCAGCTGGCCGGATAGCCGTTTCGCCCCTCGACCTCGATGAGGCAGACGCGGCAGCTGCCGAAAGGTTCCAGCATATCGGTCGCGCAAAGCTTGGGGATGTTGCGGCCGGCCTTGGCCGCGGCAAGCATCACGGAGCTTCCCGCCGGAACGCTGACGGTCACGTCGTCGATTTCAAGCGTTACGGGCGACCCGTCTCTGGGCGGGGTGCCAAAATCGATCTCGTCCTTCAGTCCGCGCAGTTCAGACCACATTTGCCACCTCACCAATCCAAAGCTGTTTTTCTTGTATCCTTCAAGAAGTGAGCCGACCCTCTTGAAGAGCAGGTTAGGACGCTTTCCTTCCCCCATCCAGTTGTTTCCATCTCTGGCGACGGGCGACACTCTCCATCTACTCGTGCATCACATCTGCACTTGTCGCCGAATTGGCGAACCGCGTCGCCAAACTTGATCTCGAACTCGCCCTCAACCGTCGAATAGACGGCCGAGCCTGGGCAAGAGAGCGCGCATTGGCCGAGCCGGTTGACGAACTGCTTCTCGGCATCCTTCGACGACATCGCGAAGAGCAGCACGCGGGGTGTCGATTTGCTTTCAAGGGGGTCTGCGTCACTTTACGTGCACATGGCCGTTTCGAATGGAAGCATTCGCGCTCGCAGCAGCTCAATGCCTGCGCGGCCGTACATGGCGCGCTTAAGTGTCTTGAGGCGATTGATCTGCCCCTCGGCTTGGCCACTGCTCCAATGTTCGACGATGGCGTTCCTGACGGCCTCGATATCTCGAAAATCCACCATCTCCTCGTATTCGGTCGTCTCATCAGGGTCATCGGCGGCGAGTCCGATCAGCTCATCGCGCAGCGCGGGCAGGGCGGCGGTCTTCCTGATCCAAACGACGACGGCGAATTTCGGCAGGAGGGGCATGAGAGATCCTACGGCGGCGTCGCGTATTCTGGTTTCCGACGTGTGCGGTCATCCTTGTGCGCGCTCCGCGTAATACACGTTCCAGAGCTGCTCGAGCTCTGCAAGGAGCCTGGCGAATTCGCCCTCCGCATCCGCGACGGTTTGATCGGTTTTGTCGACTCCCCTCGTCCTTGAGCTGCGTCAGTCTCCTTCCGCGCTGCTGCAACTGGACGAACGCCGCCCGCCAGTCATCGAGGAAGCGTTTGTCATGTTCGTCTGGCATTCGGGGTGTGGCCTCTTATCAATTATATGATAAAGGGCATTATCATACGTAGTGAAGCTCAGGAAGGATCGTGGCAGCGACGCGCACGTCCACCGCGATTGTTAGGCGCTCGCCGTCGGCTTGCGGCCGCCCGGAGCCGGCGCGACCTTCTTGCGCGCGTGACCGAGCCCCATGCCCTTCGCCAGTTCCGACCGCTGCGCCGCGTAATTCGCCGCGACCATCGGATAGTCGCCGGGCAAGCCCCACTTGGCCCGATACTCGTCGGGCGACATTCCGAGCAAACGGAGGTGCCGCTTCAACGATTTGAACTGCTTCCCATCATCCAGACAGATGAGATAGTCAGGCGTGACCGACTTACGGATAGAGACTGCGGGCCCGGGTTTTTCGCGCGGCAAAGCCGCCGTCGCCGGGGTGCCCGTCGCGAGACGACGCAACGCCGTATCCACGGACAAGATCAGGGCGGGAAGCTCCGAGGCTGGCAGCGAATTGCGAGAGACGAACGCCGCTACGATTTCGGCGGCGAGCTCGGTTATATTCGGCTGATCTGTATTTGATGACACGGAAAATCCTCGTCGATAGGTTCGCTGCTTCCGGCACCATCAAAAATCGTGCCTCAATTCTTTCTTCACGAATCCGCCGGGCAAATCCGCCGCCCCTGATTCAGGCACGCTTCGTGCTCGTCTCGTGCCTGAAGTCTCGAGGCGGGATACTCGAATTCACAAGCGGGTAGGACTCCCTATCGTCTGTCGTCGGCACACACGGCCAATCGCGCTGGTCACGCGCCCAATTGTGCAAGTAACTTCTGCAACAAAGAATCCAAGCAGAATCAATGGTCCCGCGACAGCGGATTCCTGGAAAGTGAAGGAGGATCAACAATGTTCGCTATCCTACGTGGCGCGAGCGGCCGCCGCCACGAAGTGGATTTCCTAAACGATCCTGTCCTCGTCGAGCTCTCGATGGAGGCGACCACCATTCAAATCACAATTCTGCTCCCTAGCGCCGTTTAAAACCACCGCGCGGCGAATGCGCGAGCCTGGCGTTACGAACCAGAGTTTTTATTCCGGAAAAAATCGCGCAAGCGCCCGCGTATCGATTGGCTTTTTGAAATGCGGGGCATTCGCGTAGGCGGTAGGTACGATCCACGCGTCATGGGCAGTGGCGAAGACGAACGCCACCCCACGCGCCTGCAAGACGTCGGCAACAGGGAAAATCTTCTCCGACCCAAGCGTGACGTCGAGCACCGCAACGTCGATCGCCCGTTCGCGGGCGATCAGGGCCAAGGCGTCGGCCACCGACCCTGCAGGGCCGATCACCTTGGCGCCGAGGCCCTCAAGCGATTGCGCCAGGTCGGCAGCGATTATGTACTCGTCTTCGACGATGAGAATGCGCCGGCCGCTCAGTGTGTCTGCTGTTCGCTCAGCCATTGGCTCCCACCTCGCGCTCAATTGCGAGAACGATTCCACAGCGCACGCCATCCAGTCCGAATTCCAAGCTCGTTGAGGCCTTGAGCTGGTAGGGGAGCGCACGCTCGATCAGCTCGCGGCCATAGCCTCTCCGCATTGGAGCGCCTCGGTCTGGCATATCGACGCCCGTTTCCCGCCACTCCAACGCCACGCGCCGCTCCTCGTTGTCGCCGTCATCTATTCGCCACATAACCTCAAGCTTTCCTGAGCGTTGCTTAAGCGCGCCATATTTTATCGCATTAGTGGCGAGCTCATGGATTGCAAGCGCCAAAACCTGCGCCACAGTTGCGGACAACATCACGCTCGGATCCTCAATCCTCACTTTGTCATTACCCAGATCGTCGCCCGCGCAAATCGATGGAACCGTGATCAAGCCGCGCGAGCAGTCCCTGAACTCGGCTAAGTGCACGCAACCGCCCCTCGAATTGAGGTACAAACTCGTCTAGGGAGCGGCTAGTGCGTATGGTCTGGCGCGCAATCGACTGCACAACGGCGAGCAGGTTTCTGGTTCGGTGCTGGAGCTCCGCCAAGAGAACCTGCTGGAGCTCTTGAAACTCACGCAACTGGTGAACGTCGGTTGAGGTGCCAACCCAATCGCCCTGGATCTCGGCGATAGGCTTCGCCCTGGTCTGGTGCCAGCGATATTCCCCGTCGCTTCCCCGCCGAATCCGATGCTCCACACAATATTCGCCAGTCTCTTCCGCCGCGGCCCAGGCGGCGACAGTTGCGTCATGGTCCTCGGGATGAATCGCTTCAAGCCATCCAAAGCCCAGGCTGTCCTCAAGTGAGAGGCCTGTAAATTCGATCCACTGTGGGCTGCCCCAGGCGCGCGCGCCATTACCTTTAGTTCGAAAGACAAGCTGTGGGATGTTGGTCGCGAGCAGACGGAACGATTCTTCGCTCTCGCGGATCCGCTGCTCGGCCACTCGACGCTCGGTCAAATTGCGAAAGATTTTCACGAAGCCGCTGCCGTCTGCGAGCGGCATCATGACGCCCGAGCCCCAGAACCGCGAACCATCCTTTCGCTGATGCCAACGCTCGTCCTCGGCGCGCCCCTTTGCCCTAGCCTCGGCCCGCTCGCGCTCGGGTGCGCCGGCCGCCCGATCCTCTGGCGTGAAGATGATGTCACTGCTTTGATTGAGCATCTCCGCTGATGTCTGGCCAAGCAGACGTTCAGCACCGGCGTTCCAGCTCGTACGCTGCCTTGGCTGTCGATCGAGATGATGGCGAAGTCGGTTGCGCTTTCGACTAGTAGCCGGAGCAGTTCTTCGCTGCCTGGGCCGCCTCCGCCCCCGCTACATGGTCGACCTGTCACATTCGTTCACCCGCAGCCTTTCGGCTGACATTCGAGCGCACGCGGAAGCTGCCGCGTGCTTGCTAAAGGCAACTGTGGAGGCTCGACGATGTTTCATCATAATTACAGTTGACGGAAGCAAATTTATGACAGGAATAAAACATCGTTGGCCAATTTATTATCAGCGTTATGCCCATTTTTTATGCAGAAATCTCTTGAAGCCTCCATTTTGGTTATGAATATTTTGAATGCGCAGTTATTTACTATCGATAAAAAGTGGATGTGTATTGCTATCATTAGCAATAAGCAAATGCACGAGAACGAAGCCTTGAAAAAGATCGCCCCGGCGATGGCAACGGCTCATAGGTGGCGGCGGCGAGCGCCTGAGCGGGAGATCGCCCGTGCGCGCCGCAAGGTCGACCATCTGCGTCGTTATCGCGAGATCGATCGTCGCCACGCCCGATCTTCGTCAGCGCGTCGGCCAGAACGGCCATTGCGCCTCTTTGTCGCTCATTACGAATTTCTCCCGCCGCCGCTCTCAGCTCCGGCCAATCGAAGCGCTCGAGGCGGCAGGCAAAGAGACTGGCGCGCCCTCCCGTCTCCGGTCGCGCTGCTCGCCGCCCGTTCACGGCGAAAACGGAGGTTCAAATGCGCTTGGGCGCGCCAATGATTTCAATATCTTGCGACTGAAGATGCCCCGCGACTAGCGCGCGCCCCACATTTACCCGATAAGCGTCGCCGGACGCCAGCGTACGACAATTCCTCTCAGCGACATTTTTGACTGTTCGTCTGTGTCGACGAAAGCTCGAGCATGCATGTTAGTCATTTATAGTGCCCGCCCCTCCGACAATTGCCACCTTTACGCCGAGAGAGCTCGAGTAGAACACCCTTGCGCTCTAACCGTTTCGGGTCAATTGGCGCGGGAATCTCCACGAGCCTCCGAAGCGTCCCACAGCGAAAGTTCTCGCTCAATCTCGCGCACAATTCGCCCGATCCGATCCAGTTCGACAAGCAACACCAGCGTAGTCGCTTCGGACGTCATTCCTGAGCGAAGCAGTGCTGTGAGCGTCTCATGTGGTTCAATACATGGTTCGCGCTCGGTTCCCTGCGGCATCGACGTCACGCTGCGCTTCCAGGAAGACCGGAGAAATTCGGAGTGATTCAGCATATGCGCTCCTGTGTGCGCATTTGTGCGCAACGCGATATGCCCCAGTAAAAATATGGAGTCGCACCATCGATTGCCAAGCGTGACTGTTGGCGCAGCCCGCGCCCCGCGACGTCGACGCTTGCCCACGGCTGGCTCGTCGCCGTCGGCGGCCGCCGTTTTGAGTGGGTGCCGATGGCTCAGGCGCGAGCAAGAGTTAACGCCAAGAGTTAACGCCGCTCGACACGTCCGACCCTGAAATTTCCCCCGGCTAGTTCGCCGAAGACCTTGAGGCGAGCGCCATTCGGGAGGCACAAAAGCGCGGTAAGCGCATGTATGCCATAGGCTTCGATCACAAGTGTCTCGCCACTGTCTGTGGCAATGGCAGCGACAACACGCGCCCGCCCTCCGGCCGTAAACCCAAGCGTTGGCGTCGAGGCCAGCCGACCGGAGATCGTGGACGAGTACTGCTTTATTCCCGCGCATGCGCCTCCATCTTCTTTGCTGCGCTCGGGTTTTAAGTTCGATCGCCAGTCGCAGCGTCATATTCGTGATTTTTGCCGTTCGTGACGCCAAGCCAATAATCGACAAAATCCCCTGAAGGCTCAATTTCCGCGGCATTGTTATGCCAAGGCACGACACCGTATTTGTTGCGGCAGTCGATGACAAAATCGCTCCATGCGTGGCATTCGCTCGCATATGCAACGCGGCGGTTATAAGCTTCAAGTTCTCGTCTGAGTTTGTCTAAAGTCATGGCTCCTTTTCCTCAGGCCCCGGGGAGCATAACCGCTCGGCGGACCGCACCCTGGCGCGGCTAGGACGGCGAGATTGCCGCAACAGCGTCGTCGCGCAAAGGCGACAGCGCCTACTCGCTGATTTTCTCGCGGCGCTCAGCGTCGCGTTGTATGGTGCGCTCTGACTGGCCCATCTTCGCGGCCGTGTCGGAGTTGAGGCGGTCGGCAGATTCTCAAATGTCGCCAACTTGGCGACATTTACCGGCGCGTCCCGGCCTGGCCTCATACTTCGTCTCCGGGTGAAGCGCCTCATAGGCCTCCTTGCGGCGTTTGGTGAACAGCGCGCCAAACACTTGCCAGGGGATGCTGGGACGCTAACTGAGCAGCCGTCGCTCGGGATCAACGAGGGAGGGTGTCTATGACTCGCTATAAAGTTGTAGGATTTGCGATTAGCCTGTCGTTGCTTTTCGGTTATGAGCCGATCGCTGATGCTGCCCCTGTGACGGTCCCATCGAGCGCCGTGATCTCGAACGCCGACGGCCTTTTCGTTCAGGCTGTGATTGCCGGTGGTGTCTGGCGCAGGGAAGCCCGTCGGCAGAAGCGCCGTGCTATCCGCCGTCATGGCTACTAAACGGCCGCACGCACTGGATCTCACAAGGTCACGCTCGGCAGGCCTCGCCGCCTGGACCCGGTAGCGGCCAACATTTGCTTGATTTGAGCCTCGGCCAAGCGCAGCGTCGTCTCACGCGTTCGGCGCGCAGCTCTGCGCGGGCCAATTCTTCTTTGACCGCATCGGCGACTTCATGAGCGCGCATTAGCGATCGAGCTGCCTGTTCATCGAATGCTTTGATTGCCGCCGCTGTTTCCGACACAAGATTTAGCGCGGCGGCGACATCGTAGCTCTCACGGGCAGGCTGATGAGCCAAATCCTCGTTGCCGCCGGTGGCTTCGTTCGTGGTCTGGTTATTCAAATCGGGCGCGTTCATGGCGACGCCTCCGGCCGTCATCCGTTTGGGCTTGTCGAGAGGCTCTTCGAGCACCCGACGTTCTGCGGTGGCTGCGCAAGTGAACAGCCAATCGGCGACAGCGCGGGCGAGCGAAGAATTATGCCGTGGTGCAAATTACGTCGAAAGGTGCAAACTGATGGTGAGGAGGCCGTAGTTCGTAAAGTTTGGCATCTTGGCAACGCTGGAAGCGAAGATCGGCAAGGAGCACGAGGTTGCGACGTTCTTGAAATCGGCGCTGCCGCTCGTAGAGGCGGAGCCTGGCACGTTTCGTGGCTAGCGATCCGAGTGTCGCCCACCATTTTTTTGCATCTTTGACATCTTCCATGACGAAAGCCGGGAGAGACGCTCATCTTGCCGGGGAAGTCGCAAAAGCGCTCATGGCAAAGGCGCCGGAGGTTTCTAGCAGCCGCCCAAAATCGAGAAAATTGTCGTGCTGGCATTAAAGCTGGGCTGATCGCAAAAAAACGCCCCGCCGTTACATCCACGGTCGGGGCGCTCCTGGTGCCGGCAAAGAGGAGATCAAAACCGGCGACGTATAAAGCTTAATCCATTACACCTTAGGGGTCATCGCAGAAATTTCCCATAATCGTACTCTGAGGCGCTGATGGAGGTCGCTGGTAGTTTGGCGATGGAGTCGCGCAGATATTAAGGACTTCGGGTAAATGTGTGACCATCGGTCTTGAGCTGTACGGCAGGAACGTTGGGCACCCGATATTGCTCAGTCTGCCGCAGCAAAATGGACCATCTGATCTGCGTGCGCCTTCACAAAGGATGGGCGAGCCGTGGCACGCGCGACATAGGCTCGACAAGCGGGAAATTCCGCCAGCCCGTCAAATCGATCAACAAGGCGCAGCACATCCGCCATGAGGATGTCGGCGACCGAAAAGGTCCCTGCCAACCATTTACGTTGTGCCACTACCGGTTCCATGTGCCTGAGTCGGCTCTTGTTTAGGAAATCGTCAAAAAAATTCCACATCGGCGTTTCTCCGGCATCACCGGAGAACTTGAAGAAAGACCAAGGTTGGCTTGCCGCCTCGACCGATGCGAGTGCGGCAAACAGCCATTCCTTGACTTCGCTGCGACCGCGCCGCTCGACAGGCATCAGCTTGTCGCTCAGTTCGCCCAGATGGAGCAGGATCGCGCCGCTCTCGAAGATCACAATGTCTCCATCTGTCAGCCATGGCACTTGACCGAAAGGCTGGCGCGAGAAGTGCAGAGGTTGCCGATCGCGAAATGATGTGCTCTCGACGCGATAGGACAACCCGGCTTCTTCCAGTGCCCAACGCACTCGTATGTCACGCACAAAACCGCGCGGCGTCTCGGGAACCCAATCGAAGGTGGTGAGGATCAGGTCGACCATCCGGTTGCTCCATTCGTCGGCGCCGATTAGATCCAGCTCTCACGCTTGACTTGCGAGCTGAAGTTCAAACTGACGCACTACCAAGTTGTTGAATCTATTGCAAAGATATTTGCCAATAATGAAGGCAGAGCACACAACACTCATATACTATTCGACCAATGTGCTAGCGTTGGTCCATGTTGTCAGGCTCGAATCTGATCAAACGTTTCAGGATTTAGTTCTAACACTTCATCATTGCCATATGCATACCCTAAGCAATACGGCGCCGTTCAAGATAATAGAAAATCACCTCGGGAGAGCAATAGTGCGGCAACAAGCTGTACAGATCGTCCAAGGCCCGGTTTCACTTAGCCCTAGCGGTTCATCGTCACTTAGCTGCCTTCTTCGCGATCTCGGCACGCCGCTCTGGCGTCATACCTCGGCGCGCTTCTTACCGCCCTTGCGGCCTAGCTCGGCGGCGGCTGGTTCTTCGCGGGGGCGTTGCCGTAATCCTCCGGCTCATCGCCAGTGGCGATCCGCATGACTTTCACGGCGCGGGCTATAGCGTCGGCGAGGCGTTTTTCGCCTTTAGGTCCGATTGGCATTTCAAATCCTGCGGTCAATCGGCTCCCGATAGGGCCGATACGTGAAAGGGTCGCCGGAAACCCCAAGGCCATCGCGATCAATCCGCTTCTGCTCGATCAAACGAAGGCAAGCGGCATTCACGCTCGCTGCATGGCAATTGCTACCGAACAACCACTCTGACATGTCTTTGTGGGTCAACGGGAGCCTACGGGTTTTTTGCTCGACCAGCGATGCAATAGCGTCGTCAAGTTCCGCTCGTGTCATCGACATCATATTGCCGATCTCCTGCTTTGCGCTAAGCATTACACGTGAATTGTGTCGACACGAGCGCGCGTCAATCCCACGAAAATTCAAACTGAGACTGTCGGGAGCCATCTTGGCTTGAGAATACCCGATTCCGAATGGAAAAAGCCATTAAACGTGAAAATATCGACCTTCAATATTCTCACGCTTAATGGCTTTCTTTTGTGGTTTGAGCTTCGAGACGAGCTGTCTCGCATAGGCGCTCGAATGCTCTTCGACCTCGCAGGCTCGTCTCATCTCGAACAGCGTCGAGGATTGCGGGACTGGCGATGGTTCGCGCAACGCCCGCCAAGAGCGCCGGCCGGAGCGAGATTGGAAGAGCTGCAACAGCCGCATGATTGATCCTGCGCTTGATTGGCCGCGCGAGATTGTCGAATTCGGGAAAGATCGCGCCAAGCGCCCATCCGGCCGCAGGCTCACGGCCATTCGCGCCGCATGGCCGCCACGTATGCACGAGCAGCGCGCGCATGAGCGCGATCGGCGAATAGTCGAACGAAACGTCGCCTTGCAGGAAGCGCTCAATGATCGCTTCGCCGGCGACAGCTTCTTTCCAAACGCGCGCGAACGGGCTGGTGTCGCGCAATGTTTCACCGGCGTCGGGACGCTCATTCGTGTCTGACAAAGGCGCGCCGCAAGCGGGGCAGGTGATGCGCCAGACTTTTCGCCAATGCTTCGGAACCGCGCCTGATGCGCCCTCGCGCGCGTGCCGCTCCGCGCAGGACCGACAAATTTGTGGCGCTCTGTTGCGGCAGATCAATTCAGCGGATCGTGCCGGAGTATCAATGAACGTCATCGCGATGAGCGCGATCGGATCGCATCGGAGCTTTTCAGATAAGCGCGCGACCTGCGTCAACCCTAGCCGATGATCGAGGAGCGAGAGGTTGCGCGTGCCGAGCATCAGCCATTTGGCGAAAAACGGTCCCGACACACCATAGTATGCTGCGTGCCTTTCCAACCACGACGAGAGCAGTTCGTCGTCGACCGGCTTCAGCACCACCGGCAGGGGCCTCTGGGCGTCATCGTCGTCGATCATTGGAAAGTCGCCTCGTCTTCCCCCACGGGCTTGTAGCGCTCCAGCGCTTCGTCGGTGATCCGTTCGGCGCCAGTTTCAATGGCTTCGATCGCCACGTCATTGAGCATGCGGAAAATCCGTGCGCTGACTCCACCGCTGACCAACAGAATGCGTCGCAAGCCTTTCACCGTCAGAACGCTCGGTTCCTTCAAGGGCAGGTTACGCACGATGGCAAGGACGAGTTGCTCGAACTCTTTGTCCGCTATCCATCGCGGCAATGAGATGGAGTCAAAGCGGCGCGCCAATTGCACATCGCCATTGATCGCCTGGCGCGCTTCCATAATCCCAAAGCAAACCAAAGACAGTTTCAGTTCGTTGCTCAAATAGCGCAGTGTGTTGAAGACGACGCGCTGTTCGCGCCATGACGCCGCGAGCAGTTTATGGATCTCGTCTAAAACCAACACTTGGACGCCGAGGTCGTCCAGCAGGCGGACTGGGGTCCTTTCGAGTTCGACGATCGTGGCGCGTGGGTTTTGGGGCGCGCCCAACACCGCGAGAATTTACGCGAAGAGACGGCGCTCATTCGGCCGTCCCGCCAGTTCGACAATCAACAATTTTGCCTTCGGTCCGTGTGGCTTTTCGCGGGCGCTCAGCGTGTAGTCGTCTTTGAACTTTTCCACCAGCATGGATTTGCCCATGCCGCTGTCGCCATAAACAGCCAGAGACGGCATCCGCGTTGTCCGCGGATGCTTGAGCAGGGCGTTCAGATGTCCCAGTATCTCAAGCGCTTTGGGATAGGCGATCCACCGCTTCGAGCGGACAAAATAGATGCGCTCGTCGATGCTCTCGGCCAAAACGGCGCCGGCGTCATCCGTCAGATGGTCGGGTGTTCCGGTCACGCTGCCGCTCCACGAGTTCCAACACAGTTGGTATGCGCGAGTCGATGCCGCTCATCGAGCCGAAATCCGCCTCATCCCATTTTTTGTTTTGATCGGCGCCCGTCGTGCGGCTGCGGTCTTGGCGATCGCTTCGTCGATCAGTTTGCGCTGCGTCAGCGCGGTCTTGGTGATCTGCTCGTCGTTCCGCTCCCTGCGGCCTTTTCCACCCAGCGCTTTCCTGCCTTGCTTCCACTCCCGCAGGCCGATGGCAGGGAAGTTAAGAGGCCGCGCGCGGGCTTCTAAAAAGCGACCGTCGGGATGTTGAACGAATATTCGTGAAACATCTCGTGGATCGAATTTGACGAGAAGCTCGCCTTTCGCGCGTCCAACCTGGCCAGAGAGCGCATTCGACCAATAGGGAATATCATGGAGCCAGATCCCGTCCGGCCTGAGCGTACGATGTGCGTCGGGCAGGAACGAAACCCAAAACGCCATTCGGTCTTTGGGCATGCGCAACGCCAGCGAAGCCTCATATTCGCGCCATACAGCGATGGGGGGCGGAGCAGGGCGCTGTGAATTTCCTCGTTGTAGCGGCCGGCGATCTCCCATCCCAACGCGCATTCGAATTCGCGGAATGTCATCGCCGCGAAGCGCCCGGGATTGTTGCCCTGGCGCGCAATTAGATTGGCGAAAGTCGATCCTGGATAAAAATGCACGCGCCCCATCATCGTGCCAATCAGGCGTTCAATGTGCCCGCCATAATGAGGAGCGCCTGGGGGTCGAAAGATGAGCTTGACTCCCTCTTCGCGGCACGCCCATGCAAAAGCACGGCTACGAAAATCAGCGCCATTGTCCGCGTGCACGGACTCAGGCAATCCGGCGGCCGGCCACGACGCGTCGATCTTGCGTTCCTTCAACCACGCGCTCTTGTCGTAAACCGCGTTCAACATGCAGAGGCCGAGTGAGACGCGCGACGGCTTGTCCATCGACAAATGAAATCCAACGACCATGCGCGTGAACACGTCGATGGCGAGCGTCAACCAAGGTCGCTTTTTTATTGTTTCCCTTGTCGTTTCGTCGACCAGGAAAACATCGACTTCTGTGTGATCGATCTGCACGACTTCAAGCGGTCGCGACGCCACATACTGACCCGGCACGGCTTTTGTGGCTTTGACGCCCTTTAGATCCTTGCGCTTTAGAGCAACAGTTCGTCGATCAATTCGATCAACGCGCGCCTTGATCGAACGGCGATCTGGAAGCGGCAAGCCTTTTTGCGCGCATCGTGCCCGCACTTGCTCAATCAGATACGTCATGGTCGGGCGCTCGGGCTTCAGATAAATCTCGTGGATCGTCGCAGCGATGAGCTTTTCCCGCTTGGCGTCCAACACGAGCGTATCTTTTCGTCGCCCCAGCGCGCGCGGTTCGACCGACGACACCGTGCCCTTGGCTCGATAGGCCGTGATCAAACGATACATCGTTGATCGGCTGACGCCCAATTCCTGCGCGATTTCATCGACGGCGCCGATCGAGAGCCTCTTGTCATCGTGCCGCTTTAATAGGCCACGAATTGCCTCTTCGCGCCGGCAGCCTTCTTCTCTGCGCCGAGAAGCCGCGTCATCCTCGGGAAAGTCGTCTTCGCCGCCCATTGCCGCCTGCCGGATTTACAAAAAAGGTTGCGGCTTCAAAATCTCAAATTAAGCGGCTTTTGCAAGCCATATTGTCAAATTAAATGGATATTCCGTACTATGATGGCTTCGATTAAATCATTGATTTTTCTGAAGGCGCATTCTCAAGCCAAAATGGCTCCCGACAGGCGGTCCTCGCGTCTACTCTTACGAGGCATTGCTCAGAGTCGTTGCCCATGAAGCTAACCTCAAGCCTATTTTGGTTCCGGTCCCGTTCGGCGTCTGGCGCACGCTGGCTTGGGTCGCGGAAATGCTCCCGAGCCCGCCCGTCACTCGCAATCAAGTAGAGCTGATGCAAGTCGATAACGTGTCCTCGCCAGAGATGCCAAGATTTGAAGATCTCGGAATTTCGCCGCACTCGGTCGAGGAAATACTCCGGGAGATCTTACGGGATCACTGATCAAAGGGGTTCTTCGGCAGATCCGCTCGCGAAATCGGTGGCCGGCTTCGGCTTTATGATTTTGCAAGCCATGTCGTCACGCTGCACTTATGGGTCTGAGTCACAGAGGCGGTAGTCAAATCATCGTCGTTAACATTGTCGGTAACTGACTTTCACCCATGTTCGAAGGCGGCCGCGATTGATCCGACGAGGGGTCGTCGCATTTCGCCGTTAACCGCAGCAGCGCTTTGCGTAAAGCCAAGGGGACAGATGACGCCACGGCAAATCCGCATCGTTGACGCATTGAATGCGGCGTCGAAGGAGTTTGCGATAATGCGTCAGTTTCTATCGAAACAGCGCTGCTGTCTTAAGAAGCGTCATCCAGACGCCCCAGGCGAGGGGGATGCCGACGGCGGCCCAGGCGAAAACCAGCAGCAGCGATCCGCCCTTTGAGCCGGGCGGCGCGCGCGCGGCGATCGGCGGAGCGGAGTCGGTCGCAGCCGGCTCCAGCGCCTCTTCGACAAAATCCTCGAAGTCGGCGTGGACCTCGTCATCTTCCTTGACGACCTCGGCGACCGTGATGTGCTTTTGCGCCGCGACCTCTTCATCGCTCATGTAATATTTCTCGGCGCAGGGCCGCACCAGCAGATTGCAGACGAGACCGCAGAGCAGCAGGCCCGCGAGCACATACATGGTCTGATTATAGGCGTCTTCGCGCGGCGCGCCGTGCGCAAGCTGATATTCGCGAATGTAATTGACCAGCACCGGTCCGAGCACGCCCGCCGTCGACCAGGCGGTCAGCAGCCGGCCATGGATGGCGCCGACATGATGCGTGCCGAAGATGTCGGCGAGATAGGCGGGAATCGTCGCGAAGCCGCCGCCATACATGGTGATGATGACGGCGAAGAGCAGGACGAAGAGGCCGACCATGCCGCCCTTCGCCGCGAAGGGTTCGGCGGAATAAAGCGCGATGCCGACGATAAAAAAGATCGCGTAGGTGACCTTGCGGCCGAATGTATCGGACGCCGAGGCCCAGCCGATGCGCCCGCCGATGTTGCACAGGCTCAACAGGCCGGTGAAGCCCGCCGCGATCGCCGCGATCTGCTTTTTCTGATCGGGGGCGAGCTGATCAAAACCGATGTCCAGACCGATCAGTCTGCCGCCGAAAACTTCCTGCAGCATCGGCGAGGCCATGCCCAGAACGCCGATGCCGGCGGAGACGTTGAGACAGAGCACGGCCCAGAGCAGCCAGAATTGCGGCGTCTTCCATGCGACGTCGAGATGCACATGGCGATGCGTCACCATGGCGTTCTTGGCCGCCGCGGGCGGCGTGAAGCCTTCCGGCGCCCAACCCTCGGGCGGCACCCGGTAGCTGAGCGCGCCGGCGACCATGAAAGCGAAATAAATCGCGGCGAGCGTGACGAAGGTCTGCCAGACGCCGGGCGAAGCCGGCGTCGCATAGAAGCCCATCAGCCGATCGGCGAGCGGCGCGCCGATCATCGCGCCGCCGCCAAAACCCATGATGGCGAGACCGGTCGCGAGGCCGCGCCGGTCCGGGAACCATTTGATGAGCGTCGAGACCGGCGAGATGTATCCAAGCCCGAGACCAATGCCGCCGATCACGCCGGAGCCGATCCACAGCAAAGAGATCTGATGGAGATAGACGCCGAGCGCCGAGATCAGCAGGCCGCCGCACCAGCAGCAGGCCGCCGCGAGTCCGGCCTTGCGGGGGCCGGCCGTCTCCAGCCAATGGCCGAAGACCGCCGCCGAGGAGCCCAGAAATACGAAGAACAGCGTGAACGTCCAGCCCAGCCAGCTGATCTTCCAGTCGCAGTCGGTGGCGACGAGCGTCGCGAAAAGACCGAGCGTTTCTGCGCATTCCTTCGGCTGCGCGCCGCCAATGATCCGCGACAGCGGCAGCCAGAAGACGGAAAAGCCATAGGCCATGCCGATGCAGAGATGAATGGCGAGCGCCGCCGGCGGCACGAGCCAGCGATTGAACGCGGGTGAAGCGACGGTTCGCTCGCGAGACAAGAAATCGCGATGGGCAATGGATATCGCCGGCATAAAGTGGCTCACGAGCTATGTTGTGCTGGATAAAGGGCGCGACCCGCGGCTCCTTACGCCGCTTCGATGTAGCTGTGGCGCTCATAAAGAAATTGCAGCACTCGTCGCCGGCATTCGAGATAGATTGGATCGACGGCAAGCTGGATGCGGTCGCGTGGACGCGGCAGCGGGACTGGCAGAACTTCGCCGATCGTCGCGCGCGGCCCGTTCGTCATCATCACGATACGGTCCGAGAGCAGCACGGCCTCGTCGACGTCGTGGGTGATCATTATCACGGTGGCGCCAAGCTTCGCCTGCAGCGCCATGACCTGATCCTGCAGATGTGCGCGCGTCAGCGCGTCGAGCGCTCCAAATGGCTCATCGAGCAACAGGACTTTCGGCTCCATCGCAAGGGCGCGCGCAATGCCGACTCGCTGCTTCATGCCGCCCGATATTTCGCCGGGGCGCTTATCTTTTGCGTGCGTCATCTGCACGAGGTCAAGCATTCGCATCGTGCGCTCATGCCGCTTGACGCGAGTCTCGGTCTTGCGGAACACTTTATTGACGGCGAGTCGTACATTGTCATAGGACGAAAGCCAGGGAAGCAGCGAGTGGTTCTGAAAGACCACTGCGCGGTCGGGACCCGGTTCGTTGACTTCCCGCTCCTCGAGAATGACGCCGCCGCTCGTCGCCGTCAGAAGGCCAGCGACAATGTTAAGCAGCGTGGATTTGCCGCAGCCAGAATGGCCGATGATGGAGACAAATTGCCCTTTCTCCACTCGCAAATTGATGTTCTCCAAGACCTTCGTCGTCGCGGAGCCGTGCGTAAAGATCTTGTCGACGTTTTCGATCTTAAGAAAACTTGACATGTTGACCTCCCTAGTTCGGCTGCGCGCCGCCCGTCACCAACGCGCCGATGAAGCCGATGAGTCGATCCAGAAAGAAGCCGGTGAGGCCGATGTAGAGCAGCGCAACGAAAATGTCTGGCAGGCGTGAGGAATTCCAGGCGTCCCAGATGAAAAAGCCGATGCCGACGCCGCCGGTGAGCATCTCCGCTGCGACGATTGCGAGCCAGGAAAGCCCGACCCCGATGCGTAGTCCGGTGAAAATGTAAGGGGCGGCACTTGGCGCGACGATGCAGTAAAAGAACTCGAGCGCGTTGAGCCGAAGCACGGCGGCGACGTTGCGATAGTCCTGCGGAATGTTTCGCACTCCGACGGAGGTATTGATGATGATCGGCCAGATCGCGGTAATGAAGATCACGAAGATCGCCGACGGTCGACTGTCGCCAAAGGCGGCGAGCGAGATCGGCAGCCAGGCGAGCGGCGGCACCGTGCGCAAGACCTGAAAGATCGGATCGAGGCCGCGCGCCGCCCATTGCGCTTGTCCGACGAAGGCGCCGACGATCACGCCCGCGACGCTCGCCAGCCCGAAGCCGACAGCGACGCGCTGAAGCGACGTCAACACGCGCCAGCCGAGCCCTATGTCCTGCGGACCATTGACGAAGAATGGATGCAGGATGAGATCATTAGCCTCGGTCCAGATGCGCGCGGGCGACGGCAGCGCCGAATTGGGCCGCGCGCATATGATCTGCCAGACCAGGAGGATCACGGCGCACGTGATTATGGGCGGCAAGGTTGCAGCGAAAAAGGCGCGAATCTGCGTTCGATATTTGACCGCGAGCGGCGTGCGGTGTCGACGAAAGATTTCGTCGGCGTCGTCGAGCGGGCTCGCCGAGATTGCGTTCTTCGTCAATGGCATCGTCATGTTGGCCTCGCGCGTCGAATTCAAACTTCGGCCCGCTTGATGGCGAGGCTCTTGAGATAGGCGAGCGGCTGATCGGGATCAAAGACCTTGCCGTCGAAGAAGGTTTCCTTGCCGCGCGAGGTCGAGGCGGGAATGTCCTTCGCCGGGACGCTGATCGATTTGGCGGCCGTGCGCCACAGGTCCTCGCGGTTGACCTTGTCGACGAGAGCCTTGACGTCTGTCTTGGAATCGAGCTTGCCCCAGCGCATGTCTTCGACGATGAACCAGGCGTCATGGCTCTTGAAGGGATATGACGCGTGATCGCGCCAGAACTTCATGAGCTGCTTTGTTCCCTTTTCGACTCGGCCGTTTCCATAATTGATGTCGCCTTTGAGCCGACCGATGATGTCTGTCGTCGGCACGTTGAACCACTGACGACGGCCGACAATCTCGGCGAGCTCGGCTTTGTTTTCGTTCTTGTCGCACCACTGCTGAGCCTCCAGGACGGCGGCGGTCAGCGCGATCGCGGCTTTGGGATTTTTGTCAACCCAATCGGCGCGCATGCCGAGCGCCTTTTCGGGATGTTTCGCCCAGATTTCGCCAGTGGCGCACGCGGTGTAGCCGATTCCCTGGTTGACGAGCTGCTCGTTCCACGGTTCGCCGACGCAGAAGGCGTCCATATTGCCGACCTTCATATTCGCGACCATCTGGGGCGGCGGAACAACGATCGTCGAGACGTCCTTGTCGGGATCAATTCCCGCGGCGGCGAGCCAATAGCGGAGCCACAAATCATGCGTCCCGCCCGGGAAGGTCATGGCGACCTTCACCTCCTTGCCTTCGGCTTTCTTCTTCGCGAAAGCCGCTTTTAGCGCGTCGGCTTTGGCGGTGGCCTTGAGGTCCTTATATTCGTTAGCGACCGATATTCCCTGGCAATCGAGATTGAGCCGCGCGAGAATATACATCGGCGTCGGCGCATTATTCTGCGTCACCTTGCCGGTCGTGATGAGATAGGGCATCGGCGTCAGGATATGCGCGCCGTCAATGCCATTATTGGCGCCGCCCAGGACGAGATTGTCGCGCGTCGCGCCCCAGGACGCCTGTTTCAGCACTTCGACGTCCGGCAAGCCGTGCTTGGCGAAGAGGCCTCTTTCCTTGGCGATAATCAGCGGCGCTGAATCGGTGAGCGCGATGTAGCCAAGGGCCGCTTTAGTGGTCTCGGGGCCAGCGTTTTGCGCAAAGGCGCCACAAGGCAATAGGGACTTCGCCGCGGCCAATGTCGCCACCGCGCCTTTCAGTGTGTCGCGTCGATTGATCGCCGGCTGGCGCGAAACGTCGGCTTTGTCGTTGCCCATTTTGGTCCTCGTCATTTGTCGCAGAGCGAATAAAAAAAAGCCGCTTGCCGGGAGCGTCGCGCAATTGCGCTTGTCTCTCGGAACAGCGGCGTTGCTGATGCGTCCCGTCATTGGGTCGCGTGGCCGGGGAGGGGTGTCCGGCGATTCCCCCTCATCTTTGCAAGTCAGGTGCCAGAACCGAGTGCTGGAATTCCGTCATGTCCAGCGCGTAAGCGAGACGGCGGCCCCTATTGGCCGATCAAACAAGCGGCACTGTGCCGTCACGGTGTGCGTTGATTGGGGAAACGCTAAAGCTTTCGGCCGATCGAGAAGCCGCAAGATAAGCGCGCAAATTGTCAACGGGAGGGGACGCGTCGAAAGCGCCGACCGGATCGCCAAAGCGGCTGCGCCGGGCGCGTCGTCTCCGATCGCGGCGTCGAAGAGATCAGCTCGGAAAACGCGCGTCGCCTCTTCGACGCGCTCCATGGACGAATCCGCTTGTCCCCCCAGCGCTGCAATTGCGCGTAAAGCCATATCGCATGCGCCGCGTCGGGCCGCAGCGCGCCGCCTCGCCGAGGATGAGGTAATTCGGGTTAGCGCGGGTCTCGTTTGCGACGATCTTGAGTTCGCCAACGAGCGTCCGCTGGATAAGACGCGCGTCAACGCTGACGCGGTCGGGCCGCGCCAACATCGCCGCGATTTCCTGGCGCCCTCTGGACTCTTCCATATAACACGCCGCCGTTGCGATGGCTCCCGTGAGCGTTGCGCGACGTCGGGCGCGGCTTCAATGTCGCGCGCGCTGAGCGCCAGCACCTTCTCTGGCGCGCGGCCAAAAATATCGCAACCGAAATGCAGGATGCGGCCCACGCCGGCCTCGACGGCGCCGGAGCTCCATGGCGCGCCGACGCAGAATCCCCGTCTACCTGCCCCTGCGCCATCGACTCGACCATAAAGGGAGGCGGCAGCGTCACGAGCCTTAGATCCTGATCCGGATCGACGCCGCCAGCGGTCATCCAATAACGCAGCTGATAATTATGGGTCGAAAACGGAAAGGTCATCGCAAAGGTGAGCAGCTCGCGCCCTTGCGCCTCGCGGACGCGAACGGCGGCGGCCAGCGCGCGCGCTCGACGCCGGGTTGAGTAGATCGCCGTCGGCGGCCAGCAACTCCTCGTACAGCGCACCGCAGACAGTGATGGCGTTGCCGTTCATCGCCGAGTTCATCGGCGCGACGAACGGCGCCTTGACCTGGCCGAGGCCCATGCTCGATCCGATCGCCAAAGGCGCAAGCAAATGGGCGGCGTCAAAAAGGCCGATGGCCAACTTGTCTCGAATGTTCCACCAGTAGACTTCCCGCACCAACTCGATATCGAGACCTTCGTCGGCCGCAAAGCCGCCGTCGACGGCGACGACGAGCGCCGCAGCGTCGACAAGCGGCATGAAGCCGATCCGCAAGCGCTTCATGGCGCCGGTCATTTGAGGAGCTCCGCCGCCGAGATGATCGCCCGCGCGATTCCGGCGATTTCTTGTTTTCCCACATTGCCGCCGTGCGCATCAGCCGATAGGGCTTCTCCTCGGAGAAGCCCTTGCTTTCATCAGCAGCCCGCGCGGATCGGACTTTCATCGACGACAACGATCTTCAAGCTCTGGCGCGCAGCGGAGTCCCTAGTAGCGTATGAGGGGTGAATGCGTGATTGTTTTACGGACCGCGCAGCGCGGCGGAAGGCGCCGCTTTCGGTTTCAGCGGTGAATCGCATCCAATAAGGCGTCGACAAATTTGACGGTCGCTGCGGTGCCAAGGACGATCGCGGCAATCAGCAGCGCAGCTTGCGCCACACCGACCGCAAGACGCCAAGCCGTGCTCCCAGCCAGGCGAGCCAATAACCGCGCCAGATCCGCGTCTTTGCAGTTGGCTGCACACCCTGTGATTGCGCCAAAGCGGCCCCGTGCGTTCCCCAACGACATCGCGAACATCCTCAGCTTCGGTTGATGCGACGGCAAAAAGCGGCTATTCCCTATGGAGTAGACGAGCACGTTTAGATTTTGAACCGCAGCGACATGCCCGCCTGCCAGTTTTTCATAATCTGCGGACCGTTGAGATTCTGATAGACGGGCAGACCGGCCTCGACCGCGACCGTCGCATTGTCATAGCCGATAAATTTGCCGCTGATCGTCGCGCCGCCGAAGAGCTCGACCCGCTGCCCGCCGTAAAAGGCCGGATTGGCGGGCACGGCCGGGCCGCGGATTTCCGGATCGAAGCCGCGAATCGGGCCCTGCGTCGAACCGCTCACGCGGAAGGTGGTGGTGAGTCCGGGCGTCCAGGTGTAGCCGCCCCAGGCGTTGAATTCATGCAAATCGCCCCAGCGGTAGCCCCCCGTAGGAGTGGGGCCGAGCGGGAAGCGCAGGCGATATTCGAGCAGGTAGTCCCCGGAATAGCCCAGTGAATTTGCGGCCAGCGGGAAGCGCCCGCGATAGCCGAGGCCCCACGACCACGGTCCTAGATAGCCTGCATAGATGACGCCGGGGAGGAAATCGAACGTGCCCGTGCCGGGCTGCATGCCATAAAACGCCCGGACGTTGCGGCGGGTTCCATCGGGCAGGAGAAAGTCCTTGAAGGTGGCGGTATAGCTGCCGGCGGGGAAGGAGAAGCCAAGAGAGAGCTGAATGCGGTGGACGTCGTCTTGATAGATGCGATAGACGCCCGACAAAGTGACGTCGGCAAGGCTTGTCGTTCCCGGCAAACTCCTGCCCAGCGGCAGAATTCCCGACGCGCCCTTGAAGGTTAGCGCGTTGAGATTCTTCTCGATCATGCCGGCCGTGAGAACCACTGCGAAATCTTTCGTGACCCCGTAGCTGAGGCCGACAATTTGCGTCGCGATCGCGATGTTTTGCGGGATGATGCGGACGGTTTGCCTCGGATTGAGAAAGAACGGGACCGTCGTGACGATATATTCGTTTGAGACCGTGCGGGTTCCCATTTTGATGCCCGACAGATTGGCGAAGACGGGCGTAATCGAGAGAACGAGTTTGCCGGCGGCCGGCATATCGGCGCCAAATACTCCCATGGGCGCCGGTGGCGGCGGAGGCGGCGCGGCCGGCGCCGCGGCTGTCGGCGCCGCGACTTGCGGTTGAACCGAAGTCGCCTTGGCGGAAGCCTTCGCGCTGGCCGCGGCACTTGCGCCAGTCCCCATGATGACGGCGGCCGCCATGCTCGTCGCAAACGCGTCGCGGCCTAGACGGCGCCGATGCGTCCGTCCTCGAAACTGTGCTTTCTTCATCGCGAACCTCGAGTGCGTCTCGCCTGCACGGCGTCGGAAACAAAAAAAAACCGCTGCCTGAATGTCTGCGCAGCAGACGTTCAGGACAGCGGCGATGCTGGGGGCCCCTCTGTGGACCTTGACGTCGCGAACGACGCCTTCGAATGAATGGATGCAATCCGGGCGCCACCTACAGCGAAGTAGTTGTGCCACTTCAGGCGAATAGCGACGAGGGACCACGATTCTTTGGGGTTCTGGTCGAAACGGCCCATGAGCGATTCGCCCAAGAAGGCCTGCCGGACGGTGCCGAGTGGACATGAATGCGGCGCCGCACGCTGAAAAAATTCGCAATTTGCTTGAAAGGAGCGATGTCTCCGGCGTATCTCTTTGGGCGCGTCCTTCGCGAGCGACTCGTTCCCGCGTTAAGCCCTTGCGTCTTTCGTCATTTTTAACCCGGTTGCGGTTTTCGAATTAGCGCATCGCATGTCTCACCTAATCGTGGCGCACCCCAATACTTACGCAAATCCCCATCGCCATTACGGCCTGTCGAGCCCGGTCAAATTGTGAGCGATCACCAGTTGGCCTGACAATCGGGGCGGGCGAATGTGGTCGGAACTGCGCCGTCTGAAAGACGGGATCGATTTCGGAACGCCGCCGAGTGACGGACCAAAGCGTTATAGTGCAGGCAGGGCAATGCCGGGCGGATGGGGGCGACGCCGCTCTCGATCGCATTGTCGGCTGGTAGACATGTCGGCTGTCGTCGCTCGCTGGATATCGTCTTCGGTGAAATCGACAGATAACCCTGAACGCATCGCCTATGAAACGATCTGCGCTATCTACGTCGACAACTATGATGAGGCTGGTGAGGCGGAGCTAGCGCGTATCCATGAGCGAGGCCAGTTCGCGCTTGGCGCTGCTGATGGGTAGAGCCACGAAAGCTTAGCACCCTGCATCCCAGCGAGAGAGGGAGCGGAACATGGCCAAGATCGTATGCGTGCTGTATGACGATCCGGTCGACGGTTATCCGAAAGCCTATGCGCGCGATGAGGTGGCTCAGCCCAAACGCTATCCCGACGGACAAACGCTGCCCTCCCCAAAAGCAATTGATTTCAAGCCGGGTACGCTCCTTGGCAGCGTTTCCGGCGAACTAGGACTACGCAAATTCCTAGAGTCGAACGGTCATCAGCTAGTGGTGACATCCAGCAAGGACGGCGCGGACAGCGTACTCGACCAAGAGCTTCCTGACGCCGACATCGTCATTTCGCAGCCTTTTTGGCCGGCTTATATGACCCGCGAGCGGATTGCGAAGGCGCCCAAGCTCAGGCTCATCGTGACCGCGGGCATTGGATCTGATCACACCGATCTGCAAGCAGCGATCGATCGCAATATCACCGTCGCTGAAGTCACATACTGCAACAGCATCAGCGTATCCGAACATGTGGTGATGATGATCCTCGCGCTGGTTCGCAATTACATCCCTTCGTACCAATGGGTCGTGACAGGCGGCTGGAACATAGCCGATTGCGTAGCGCGTTCTTACGATCTTGAAGCCATGCAGGTCGGCACTGTCGCCGCCGGCCGCATCGGCTCGGCAGTACTGCGGCGGTTGAAGCCATTCGATGTCGGCCTTCACTATTTCGACCGGCATCGCCTTCCGGAGTCCGTCGAAGGAGAACTGAATGTAAGGTATCACCCCAGCGTGGAAAGCATGGTCGAGGTTTGTGACGTCGTCACTATAAATTGCCCGTTGCACCCGGAGACCGAACATCTGTTCAATGACGCATTAATTGCCAAAATGAAGCGCGGCTCCTACATCGTTAACACCGCGCGCGGCAAGATCTGCGATCGCGACGCCATCGTGCGTGCCCTCGAAAGCGGACAATTGGCCGGCTATGCGGGCGATGTCTGGTTTCCTCAACCAGCACCGGTCGACCATCCATGGAGAAGTATGCCGCACCATGGCATGACGCCGCATATTTCTGGCACCAGTCTGACGGCGCAGACGCGTTATGCAGCTGGCGTGCGGGAGATTCTCGAATGCTGGTTCGACAATCGCCCGATCCGCGATGAATACCTCATCGTTAGCGCGGGGATGCTCGCCGGCGCCGGGGCGCATTCATATAGCGCAGGCGACGCAACCAGCGGATCGGAAGAAGCCGTCCGCTTCAAGAAAGGCTGACGTTGCCCGTTTCCCGACGCACTGGAGCTGGCCCTGGCCCCGATCATGGACGACTGAAGCATTGCTTTGGTGTCGGACTCGGGAGCTCAAACAATTACTTCATTCGAGCGCTATCATTTGCCGAGGGCTTTTCGGACCTTCTCTCGCCAAACCTCCAAGTCTCGAAGCAAAAGCGACCTCTATACAATCGACAGGCGATACGACAGAACGCGTCGGCTCTTGTGTGGGAGTTTGGGTAGGCGCACGATCCATTGCCCGGCACACCTCTGAACGATGGCGGCGGACTTAATCCCAACGCCACGAGGCAACCATGAACACCGCGAATCTTCAGCTTGAGGGCCTTTACGTCGTCATTTCCGCCCTGCTTGTCGCTTTGCGCGAAAAGGGAGTTTTCGAGGAAGGGGAAATCGATCGGCTGTTGGCGGAAGCAGAATCGGCTCTGGTGGCGGATCCTAATCGGCCCGCCGAACTGCGGGGCGCGAATGTGGATGCGATCTGCTTCCCGGTGCGCTTTCTGAGACAGGAGTTACAAGCGTCATCCGAGGGCCGTAGCCAATCCTTCGCGCACCTCGCTTCGCGGGTGGGGCAAGTGAAACGAGAGCGCTGAGTGTTGAACGGGGGTGTCTCGTGTGGGGACGCTCGCGTCGAATGCAAGGATTTTCTTTGGGCGCGAGCATGTGGTCGGGCGCTTTCGTGTGTCCGGCCTCATAATGCCGCGGGCACGTATGGCAAGTACGCAGATCGGATCCAAATCGGCGTGGCGCGCTCGTGGCGCTCTGAAACACTCTGGTTATTCCGACCCGTCTTATCGACTGTACAATTGGCACTTGATCTGACCGACGGCATGAGCTGGCCCGTTGGTGGTTCAAGCGGCGGCGCCAAAGGCAGCGCATCAATGAAGGTCTGCATTGGCGTTTTTTCCGAGACACCATTTTCCTTGATGCGGGCGAAGTTCATTAAACTGTCAGTCTCGGCAAGAAGCGCGACGGCGGCCGGCGTCAGGTGGGAGCGTTCATCATTCATGTCAGCGTCTGTTCAATTCGTAGCTTCAACAAAGGCACATACGCGTCGGCATAGCGGAAGAGGAAAGCGCCCGAGGATGCATCTCTAAACTAGTCATCGACCGGGCTGGCTCAGAGGAGAAGGATTATGAACAAGGACGTGCTCGTTCGAACCGCGAGAGCCATGGTCGCACCGGGGAAGGGCATTCTCGCCGCGGACGAGAGCGCCGGAACGATCGCGAAAAGGTTCGCGGCAATCGGCGTCGACTCTACCCAGGCGACGCGGCGCGATTATCGCCAATTTCTGTTCCGCGCCGAAGAGGCAATTAATCGATATATTTCTGGCGTCATCCTCTTCGATGAGACCATTAGACAGACCGCCAGCGACGGGACGCCACTCGTCAAATACATCGAGGCGGCCGGCGCCATTCCGGGCATCAAGGTCGATTTGGGGGCAAAGCCGCTTGCCAATTTTCCCGGCGAAACGATTACTGAAGGTCTCGACGGTCTGCTCGAACGGCTGATCGAATATAGCCGCCTAGGGGCGCGCTTCGCAAAATGGCGCGCGGTTATCAGCGTCGGTTCCGATAGTGGTATTCCAACGGATTTCGCGATCGAGACGAATGCGCAAGCGCTCGCCCGCTACGCGGCGCTATGCCAAAACGCCGATCTAGTGCCCATCGTCGAGCCCGAGGTCTTAATGGACGGCGACCATGATCTCGAGCGATGCGGCGAAGTGACCGAATGTGTATTGAAGACTGTCTTCATGCGGCTTTACGAAGCGCGGGTCCTGCTCGAAGGAATGCTGCTGAAGCCCAATATGGTCGTCGCCGGACAAAAACATCCGAAGCGAGCGTCGCCCGAAGAAGTCGCGCTTTCGACAATTCGGGTGTTGAAAAATTGCGTTCCAGCGGCGGTACCAGGTGTCGCCTTCCTGTCGGGCGGCCAATCCGACATTGAGGCGACCGCAAATCTCGGCGCCATCAATCGCCTTGGCGGGCCATGGGCGCTGACTTTCAGTTACGGCCGAGCCTTGCAGACGGCGGCGTTGAAAACCTGGTCCGGAATGCCGAGCAATGTTCTCGACGCCCAGGCGGCTTTCACTCACCGAGCTCATATGAACGCGCTTGCCGCCCAAGGACAATGGACGGAAATGGAAGAACGCGTCGCGCCATGATTGGTTGTGTTCCCGCTGGAAATATCCTTCACATTGGACGCGCTCAGCGGCGGCATAGGCGGCGGCGCGACGCTCGCGAAGTAGGCGCGACGTCTTCGATTTGCTGTTCGGTTGGTCGTGGCGCGATGGCGGACATTGTCGCGTTGCAGTGAATGCAAGAATGCGCCGCTTCACGGGCGTTGCTGCAGCTTATTTGAGAATCATTTTCAAGACATCAGGGGTATTCGCTTAAGGAGTTCAGCAAATATGACAATTTGCCACTATCAATTAAAGCGCAGCAAACGCATCGAGATGCCGGAGCTGCCCGGCATACGGAAATTTTACGGAAAAGATGCCGTGGAACGCGGGCCATCTGATCGGGGAGCGTTCATTGTCGCGATGCTACTCGCCATCGACGTAGGATTCTTCGAAGTCATCTATTACAAGATGCTGTGGTAGGCCCCAGGAAACGCAAACCCGGATGTTCGCACACGTTCGATCAGCGGCAATTGAACAGCAGGGGCCTGCGTGCGACGGTCGTCTGCTCCTCCAGCACGCGAAGCTCCCCGCCCGTCCTCAGAGGACCAGCGCGGCACCCTTGATCTTTGCTTCCGTGCCGCACTGGCGAACCACTTGGACATTATTCTCCAATTAACGAAAGGGCTATGAAACCTAAATGACCAAGCTGAAGAAGGAGACTAACCGGCTTGCGCCCGCCGATCTGCTCGAAAGGCAAGACGCAGACCGCCGAGATATAAGCAACCTAGACCAAGACAGCAGTTGGAAACCCTTGCTGGAGTCGGTCCCTATCCTCTTCATGCAGATTCGGAATGGAAAGTGCTGCTGGCCAATTGGCGATCCGCACCATTTCGACTCGTTCCGGTTCTGCGGATGCGCATGCGCATGCGGATGCGCACCAGAGGCCATTTATTGCGATACACACAAGAATATGGCTTTTGCTCCGAACCGGACTAGGACATTCATTCCAGGAAGAGCCGTTCCACTGCCGGCGACCAAAGTTTCCTGATGAAAACCGGTCTTCTTGCTAATCGCTAGGTGCGCAGGTCGAGAATTTCGATGGGTCGGCTCGTCCTGCGCGCCATTCGATGACGAGCAGCTAGGCCTTCCTGACGAACTCCGTACGCAGCACGAGCCCTTTTACTTTTTCAGCGCGGCAATCGATTTCGGCCGGATCATCCGTGAGTCGGATATTTTTGATCAAGGTCCTGCGTTTGAGGACGACGGATGAGCCCTTAACCTTCAGGTCCTTTATCAAGGTCACGGAATCGCCGTCCTTGAGTTCTGCGCCATTTGCTGTCTTTCACAACTACCGTCACCTTCACGGGCAGGAAGAAGCTTGGTTTGCAGGCGATCCAGCGCCTCCCGTCGAGCGAGACGCCGCCGCCGGGGACGACGCAATGGACGTGGGGGTGATGCGTGAGCGTCTGCCCCCAAGTGTGAAGGACGGCGAGCAATCCGATCTTGGCACCGAGACGCCTCGGATTTTCGGCGAGCGTCATTGTCGCCTCGGCGGTGGCGCGCATCAGCAAGGCATACCGCAAACGCGTTTTCACACAACCAAGACCCGTAACCGACTTTCGGAGAGTCCGCTCGCGCCCAGCACTTGACCAGATGGTATGACAAGGATTGCATGGACGCAGAATGGACCGCAGGTAGGCATATGGCTCAGAATTCGACGCAGCCAGGATGGGATGCAGCCGCTCTCGCGACGCAATTGGGCAAGATCGCCGAGCAGAGCCAGCGGCTCGTCCAGGACTTCCTGCGCGATCGGCCGGACATCTCGCAGCTCGGCATGGGCGATGTGACGACGCTACCCGGCGCTTTCATCGAACTGACGACGAAGATGATGACCGATCCGGCCGCGATCGCCCGCACCCAGATCGATCTATTCAACGATAGCCTGCGCGTTTGGCAGACGACGGCCGAGCGCTTGATGGGGCATAGCGCCGGGACCGAGGAACCGCCGCAGGACAAGCGCTTCAAACATCCCGACTGGACCGAGAGCGTGGTCTTCAATTTCGTCAAAGAGAGCTATCTCATTTGGGCCAAGGCTGTGCTCGCGGCGGTGCGCGGCGTCGAGGGGCTCGACCCGGCGACCGCGCGCAAGGTCGACTTCTATACGCGCCAGTTCGTCGACGCGCTCTCCCCGTCCAATTTCGTCGCAACCAATCCCGAGGTCCTCGCTGCGACGCTTGAGACTGGCGGACAGAATCTTCTCCGCGGACTCGAGAACCTGCTCGACGATTTGCAGCGCGGCAAGGGTCGGCTGTCAATCACCATGACCGACATGGGTGCGTTCCGCCTCGGTGACAATATAGCAGCGACGCCGGGCAAAGTCGTCTTCCAGAATGACCTGATGCAGCTCATCCAATATACGCCGGCGACGCCCGACGTGCGTCGCCGACCGCTGCTGATTGTGCCGCCGTGGATCAATAAATTCTATGTGCTCGACCTGCAGCCGAAGAACTCCTTCATCAGATGGGCCGTTGACCAAGGCCACACGGTCTTTGTCATCTCCTGGGTCAATCCCGACGAGAAGCTGGCCGAGAAGAGCTTCGAGGACTACATGCAGGAGGGTCCGCTCGCAGCCCTCGACGCGATCGAGATGGCGACGGCCGAACGTTCAGTCAACGCCGTTGGTTATTGCCTAGGCGGCACGTTGCTCGCCTCGACCCTCGCCTATATGACCGCGCGCGGCGACGAGCGGATCGCCAGCGCCTCCTATTTCGTCACGCTTGTCGACTTCGCGGACGCCGGCGACATGGCCGTGTTCATCGACAATGAGCAGCTCGCTTCGCTCGATGAGCGCATGAAGGAGCGCGGCTATCTTGAGGCGCAGGACATGGCGATGTCGTTCAACATGCTGCGCTCGAACGATCTGATCTGGTCCTTTGTGGTGAGAAATTATCTCCTCGGCAGGGAGCATTTGCCGTTCGACCTCCTTTACTGGAACGCCGACTCGACGCGCATGCCGGCAGCCATGCATTCTTTCTACCTGCGCAATATGTATCAGATGAATCTGCTGGCGAAGCCCGGCGGCATCCGCCTATACGACGTGCCGCTCGACCTGACGCAGATCACGACGCCGACCTTCATCCTGTCGACGCGGGAGGATCACATCGCCCCGTGGAAGTCCACCTATGCAGCTACCCACCTCTACAAGGGGCCGGTCAAATTCGTTCTAGCCGCCTCGGGCCATATGGCCGGGGTGATCAACGCGCCGGGCGGCAAGTACGGTCATTGGACCAACGATGACCTGCCGGCGACGCCCGACCAATGGTTCTCTGGCGCCGCTGCGCAGCAGGGTTCGTGGTGGCCGATCTGGGACGAATGGGTGACGGGCTTCGCCTCCGGTCGGATGCCTGCGCGCCAGCCCGGCGATGGCAGGCTGACCGTGATCGAGGACGCGCCGGGCTCCTACGCCCGGGTGAGATCGGACGCTTGAATTTCGACCGTCCCGACGGTCAGCCGCACGTCGACCTCGGCGCGCAAGAAGCGATAGGGAACGCTGTAATAATGGAAGCCGGCGTCGACGTGATAATCGATGCCGACGCGGCACGTGCGCCATTCGCTGAATTCATAGGGCTCGGTCGGCAAGGCCTTGAGCGCCGGGCGATCGATCTCCTTCAGCAACTGCCGGCGCGTCGCGCCGAGCCGGTGAGGGCGCTCCTCGTTGAGATGCGTCAACAGTCCGCCGATCGCGGCGTTGACCTCCGCCAGGCTGTAGAAAGTCCGATGGCGCAGCCGCCCGAGCAAGCCATCGCTCGACGATGAGGACGGCCTGCTCGACTTTCGCCTTGTCCCTTGGTTTTCTTTGCCGCGCCGGCGCGTTTGCGCCGACTTGGTCGACTTTGAAACGCGCCTGACCATAGCGAGCGCATAGTCCATGGCGCCTATCCAGAAAACCCTAACAATTTTGCAGTGTCCGATGGCCAGTTTTCCGGGCCTTCCTCGCTTACTTTCACGCTAAACGGAAATCACTGAGTTCGGATTGCGTCACTTAGGATTCGGATTGCGTCACTTAGGACTCGTGCATCTCCGGCTCGCGAGTCTTTAATAGAATTTTAGGTAGATGCCCGCGAGGCTTGTCACAGCACCCCTAGCTATCCTCGTAGCGCGTAGGAGTTCGTACATGTCCCATCCTGTGGACGCCCCGGTTACCGAGGCCAGCGTCGCCGCTGTCTCCCCACAGGATGCGAATGTGCTGGACATAAAGGTAGGGGCGGCTGATGCAACGTTCGACTCAACGTCATTCAGGAAGGCCGAGGCAGCCTTCGCGCGAAAGTTGCCCACACTCTTCAAACGTCTCTTAACTTATGCTCCGCGCGCGGCGCTGGCGGCCGGCGTGTCGGGTTTCGCATGGGTGGCAGGTTTGTATTTTTCTGGTGGTCAGATTCAGTTTTACCCCATGAAGCCTCAGCACAGCCCGACTGCCGTGGCACAAGAGAGCGTGGAGCGCGCCGAGTTGCTCCGCATCAAGCAAAAAATGGCCGATGAAATTCGTGCCCTTCAAGCCAGAGTCGAAGCGATACCTGCCGCACGAAGCATGAGTGCGAAGGATGCCACCGCACTCGAGGAGCTGAAGAGGCGTCTTGATGGTGTGAAGAGGGAGAGCAGCGCCGCGATCGCTGAGCTAGCGGGTAAAGTTGAGCACATGCAACGCGAAACCACGGCGAAGTTTTCCCAAGTTAACGAGCAGCTCGATCGGACAGAACGCCAGCACGCTGCCCCACTTGCTGCTTCATCGCGTTCCGTCACCTCGGAATTAGCAGTGGGGACTATCCAGAAGCGGGCCCAAAAACGGCGTGGCGACGCCTTCGACCCATCTCAAAACCCTGGAGCTCCAGGAGTCCCTCGCCCGCTTGGAAGCCGTGCCCACGGCCGCGAGCACTAACGCGGCGGGCGATCAGCTTCTGCCGTTCGATAACGCATGCCGGTAAAGGGTAACCGCTACTCAAAATGTTAGTTGCGAGGCCAAGACCGCGCCACAGATTTGGAACACGGTCCTTGCGGGTTGACCGCCGTCGAACGCCCGAACGCGGTATCGCGACTGTTCATTTGAATTTGCACCAGAGCCGACGCCGACAGCGCGAATATGGCTGTGCGGCCCGCGCGACGGTTTCGTCCGGTTGTCGAACGATAGACGTGAATGATCTCTCGGACGATCGTGCTCATGCTGCAGCAGTCAGGACACGAGAGTAGTGCGACTACCCCGCGCCAACTACATCGAAGGCGGCGTCCTTGACATCCGTGTCGACGTGCGGCTCGAACGTGACGAAGTTGGCGCGGAACATGTCGACGAGCTTCTTTGCGGTCGCTTCGTAATCTTCCTTCGACGCCCATGTCTTGATCGGGCTCAGCAGGTCCGGCTCGACGCCTGGCGCCGAGGTTGGCACGGCGAGGCCGAATGACGTTTCGGTGTGGAAATGCATCTTGTTGAGCGTGCCATCGAGCACGGCGGCGAGCAGGCGGCGCGTCACGCGGATCGGCATGCGGTGGCCCACGCCGTATGAGCCGCCTGTCCATCCTGTATTGACAAGCCAGCAGTCGACGTGATGGCGCGCAATGAGGTCACGCAACAGGTTGCCATAGACGATCGGATGCCGCGGCATGAACGGCGCCCCGAAACAGGTCGAGAAGGTCGCCTGCGGGTCCGTAACGCCCTTTTCCGTGCCCGCCACTTTGGCCGTATAGCCGGATAGAAAGTGATACATGGCCTGGCTCGCGTTGAGCTTGGCGATTGGCGGCAGCACGCCGAAGGCGTCACAGGTCAGCATCACGATGTTCGTCGGATGGCCGGCGCGCCCGGTTTGCGAAGCATTGGGAATGAAGTCGAGCGGATAGGCGACGCGCGTGTTCTCGGTCTTCGAACCATCGTCGAAATCAGGGACGCGGGTCAGCGGGTCGAGGACAACGTTCTCCATCACTGATCCGAAGCGTTCGGTCGCGGCGAAGATCTCAGGCTCAGCCTCGCGCGATAGCTTGATCGCCTTGGCGTAACAGCCGCCCTCGAAATTGAAAACGCCCTCCTTGCTCCAACCATGCTCGTCGTCGCCGAGCAGGGTGCGGGCCGAGTCGGCCGACAGCGTCGTCTTGCCGGTGCCGGAGAGGCCGAAAAAGATCGCGACGTCGCCGCCGGGCCCGACATTGGCGGCGCAGTGCATCGGCATCGTGTCCGAAGTGGGCAGGACGAAATTGAGATAGGTGAATACCGACTTCTTCATTTCGCCGGCGTAATGCGTGCCGCCGATGAGGACGATCTTGTTTGAGAAATCAATCACGATGACGGTCTCGGAATGGCAACCATGGCGAGCGGGATCGGCTTTGAACGATGGAAAGTCGACGATCGTCAATTCCGGCTCAAAGTAAGGCAGGTCGGCGGTCGGAGGTCGAATCAGCATGTTGCGGGCGAACAACGAGTGCCATGCCAGCTCGGTGAAGACTCGGGTCTTGACGCGAAACGCGGGATCGGAGCCGCCACACAGATCCTGCGCAAAGAGGTCCTTGCCCCTTGCGTAGGCGATGAAGTCGGCGAGCAGCGCGTCGAAGTGGCCTGTCGACATGCGGCCGCAGTTGTCCCACCAAATTGCGTTTTCGGTGAGCGCGTCTGCGACAATGAACTTGTCCTTAGGGGAGCGGCCGGTATGTGCGCCAGTATCGGCGACAAGCGCGCCGCCCTTCGCAATCACGCCCTCGTGACGACGGATAGCTTCCTCATAGAGGAGGGGCGCATCGAGATTATAGGAAATGCTCCTGAGACCGTGAAAGCCGAATTTATCCGCGCCAAAGCTCGGGCTGAAAACCCCAAAGGATTTCGGAGGGGCGTGTCTCTGAGGCGCCATGGCCGTCTCCAGGCTCTACCTGCGAGCGATGTGGTAATCCGGCGCTGGTGCGGCCTATGTTTCGGCTCTGACTCACACGCCGATAAACTCTTCGACAAAAGCCGCTCGATGAGCACAGCTGATCGAGCGGGTTTCGTCGGTTGGGATGCGACGCGTTTAACCTGCGTAAGATCAGCTCTGCTTAGCAGCGACCGGCGCCTTTGACGGCGAAGCGGAGACCGGCGACTGTGCAGGCGACGCGACATTGATCGGTTTGAAAGCTTCCTTGGCCAGGCTCGAATACGTCTCGCCAATCTTGGTGGCGTAGGCCAGGAAATCTTCATGGGCGGATTTAGCGAAGTCCGTCTGGAGCTGGATCGCCTCGTCGATCTTCTTCACGCCGGTCAGCTTGTCGAAGAACGCACGGCTTTTCTCGAAGGACTTCTTTGAATAATCCGTCGTTTCGGCCGCGATGGCCTCTAGACCCTTGGTCGACGCGGCAGTCGCCGTGGTAAACGCCTCGAACGGGTTCGTGCCGAATGCCTTAATGTCTGGGAACACTGTCATCGTTTATCCCCTTCTGGTCTAGGCGCGCGGGCAATTCCAGCGCGGCTCTAAGGGTTCACCGCCTATGTGCGCTGCACAAATAAGTCAAGATATATGTTGCGACGCAAAATAAAAACGGCGCCCGGCCGGGATGTTGCGATATGATCAAATCAAGCAGACCATGTCACATTGCACTTAATTGCAAGAATGCGCCGGTCCATTGCAAGAATGCGCCGGTCCGCGCCAGATGCTGCAAATGTGAGAATATGTTTGGTCGATATTCTCACATTTTTTCGCAACCCCAGCGGGAACGGCGAACCCTGTAGGACAGCGGACGCCCCCACCCCTTTATGGAGGCGCCGCCGAGCTCGCTTCGATCCACGACGATGTAGCTGCTCGCGGCCAAGCGGTGAGTGCACGCGCCCCTTAACGCCGCCGCTCCAAGAAGACGTCATTAGGCTGCAGAAAGCCAAGCAGCTTTTTATCTGCAGGAAGAGCTTCCCGGGTCGGGACCATGCCAGCGGAGAATGTCACGAAGCTGCGCCGGACGCGCCCATTTCGCGGCAGTACGCCAGTCGGACCCCCGCTTGCGATAGCACAACCGGTCTATTTCGAAGCTCCGTGGATGACCAGCAAGTTCTCAGGGCGCGGGCCTTATTGCGCCGCTTTGCGCAAATCTGAAACAGCTAAGCGTATTGCGGCACCCCGATGTTTACGTAGGCGCCTTGCCGCTCACACGCGCAAGGAATTGCCTCATTGAGTTCCGTCGTGGGCGCGGCTTGCTAAGCTTGTTTCGCAAGTCTAACGGATCGAGGCCCGCATCAGCGCGGCTGCGCTGCTGAAGGGGCTTGGGGTGCGGCACGGTTAGGTGAGACATCCGGCTGCGGTAACTTGAACCGCAACCGGAGATATGAAAGTGACGAACGAAGAGAAGATTAGCGCCGGAGGCCGGCGTTTTTCAGTCCAGCGCAAGATGGCGGTCGTGGCCCGCCTACTACGCGGGGAGCCGTTGGAACTGGTGGCTCGCGAGAGCAACGTCAACATCCAGAAGCTGACCGAATGGCGCGATCGGGCTCTGGCGGGCGCAGCCGCCGCTCTGAAGGAGCGTGAGCGGGACGACCGCGACGACGAGATTGCCCGGCTGAAAGCCAAGGTCGGCGAGATCACCATGGATAACGAGCTTCTTTACGCCAAGATCGACGCCCTGGAGAACAAACGCCCTTTGGCCCGCCGGAGGCGGAGGAAATGAGCCGGGTCCGCTCCCCTTTCTTCGGCTGCATCTATGGATTACTGCGCGTGACGCGGATCTGGGGCCTGTCGCGGGCAACCGTGTATCGGTCCCGCGTGGAGACGCCCAAGGACACGCCCCGACGCCGACCCGGCCCCCTTGGGGCATGTCCGGATGCTGAACTGGCGGATCACATCCGTCGCGAAATCGAGGCCTCTGAATTCCATGGCGAGGGCTACCGGAAGATATGGGCGCGGCTCCGCTTCTCCGGCGTTCGCGCCAGTCCCCGGCGGGTGCGGCGCGTGATGCGCGAACATGGATTGCTTGCGCCGCATCGGGCGGTGTCGGCGTCGGCCAAGACGCATGACGGCACGATCGTCACCGATCGCGTCAACGAAATGTGGGGAACGGACATGACGCAAACGGTCACGACCGACGAAGGCAAGGCCTATGTGTTCGTCGCTGTCGAACACGCCAACTCGGAGGTCGTTGGCGTTCATGCCGCAAAATCAGCCAATCGGTTCGAGGCGCTGGAGCCGGTTCGGCAGGGGGTCAAACGCTGCTTCGGCGTGATCGCTCCAGAAATTGCCCGCGGATTGAGACTGCGTCACGATCACGGGTCCAATTACATGTCGGAAGATTTTCAGTCCGAGGTCAAATGCTTGGGAATCGAAGCGTCGCCCTCTTTCGTGCGCGAGCCCGAAGGCAATGGCGTCGCCGAGCGCTTCATCCGCACCCTGAAGGAGAATCTGCTGTGGGTCAGGACGTTCCGCACGATTGAGGAACTCAGGGTGGCGCTCGTCGAGTTCGCCGAGCGTTATAACAAAACCTGGCTCGTCGCCCGTCACGGCTACAAAACGCCCGATCAGGTGAGAGCTGAGCAGCTTGCGGTTGCCAAGGCAATCATCGCAGAGCTACCCTTGGCCGCCTGAATAGGCGCAGCCGGTTGTCTCAAAACCGGGCCGCAGTACACTGCTGAAGGGGCTTCGGCGGGGCGTTCCTAGGTCAACTAAACCGCGTCGATCCAATACGATGACGCGAACCCCGCAAAGCCGTGGGGTTGGCGACTGTAATCATCCAACAACCATCATAAAAATTAGCTTGTCGGATCCGCTCAACACCATGTGTCGGCACGACTAATGCAGAGATGCGAGCAGACGCCGGGCCTGCTCGAACAAGCTGCGTCGCTATACCGAGCTTTGGCAAGCAAGACGAAACCAAGGGTGGGCGCAATGTCCTTGGAAAAGTCCGCCCTTCTGAAGAGCCCGAGCTGGGCCTTTTTACACACCGTCCTGATGGGCAACGCGACGCTCGTGGAACTCGCCTTTATCGATGCCGGCATCGCCTTAAATTGCGCTTGGAAGCTTTCGAGCGTGAGGTCGACGATGGAATTCAGCGACATCGTGACCAATCATACGCGTGAACAATTCGACGCCCTGTCAGAAAAGGTCGCCGAGCTGTCGGCGCTTGTGCAGAACGGCTCACCGGAGAACAGCTAGAATATGAAGCTCAGTTTATGGGACTAGAAACCGAAATATTTTACTGGCGCTAGCGATCGAAATCCATTGCCTGAGTGTTGAGGCATCGATGGGAAATAAAAGGAGTCTCCGAAGTCGCGAAGTCGGCCGTCAGAATCCGACCTCGAGTTCCTCGATCTGGTCTTCCTCAAGAAACGCTTGCGCGCGCCATTCCTGCATCGCGTCCCATGCGAAGATGCGGTCGCAATAGGCCTGGCAAACTTCATCGAGCGGGACGTCATAGGTGCGGAAGCGGGTCGCGACCGGCGCATACATCGCGTCCGCCATCGAGATCGCGCCAAACAGATATGGACCGCCATAGGCGTCGAAGCATTCGCGCCAGATCTGCGTGACGCGAGCGATGTCTCCCTGCGAAACCTTGAATCTTGGAAAATGCGCCTTGAGATTCATCGGGAGCGCCGAGCGGAGGGAGGTGAAACCCGAATGGATTTCGCCACAAACGGCGCGGCAATGGGCGCGGGTTATACAATCCGCGGGCAATAGTCCCGCCGTCGGCGCGACCTCGTTGAGGAATTCGCCGATGGCGAGCGTATCCCAGATTTTAGCCCCTTCGTAAGTGAGGCACGGAACCAGGATCGATGGCGACAGCAGCAAAATTTCCGCGCGCGCCGAGACATCGTCGGGACTGATAACGATCTCTTCAAAATCGATCCCCGAGAGCTTCGCCATCAACCATCCGCGCAAGGACCATGAGGAATAGTTCCTGCTGCTGATCGTGAGCGTTGTTGCCGGCATGACTGGGTCCCGCAATTTCCAGCCATCACAGCAAACATCATGCCATCGGAACCCAGTATGGCATGGGGCTTGCTCCAGCATCTCTTGACGAAAACCGAAAATTCCGTGACGGCACGATGTATGACGCCTACCAAAGCTATGCCGACATAAGCGATCGAATGCGCATTGTGGCGGCAAGCGGCGAGCGCTTACTGCGCCAGTGGAGCACAACGCAGTACGCCTACCCACTGCGGTGCATGGAAGCCTATTACGAACTCGTCGTGCTCGCGGGGTTCACGCATGAGCGGCCGGACTACCAGATTACGCAGCTGACGACCCATGACCGCGCCGTCGTGGATGTCGTGGAAGAAACGGTGCTGACCACACCGTTCTGCTCCTTGCTCCGTTTCTCGCGCAAGGACGCGGACAACGAGCCACGCGTGCTGCTCGTCGCGCCGATGTCCGGTCACTTCGCCACGCTTTTGCGCGGCACCATCCGCACTCTGCTGCGCGACCACGACGTCTATGTTACCGATTGGCGCAACGCGCGCGACATTTCGCTCGATAAAGGGGCCTTCGGTATCGACGATTTTGTCCAGTGCATCATCGATTTCATCAAATTCATGGGGCCGCAGTCCCATGTCGTGGCGGTATGTCAGCCTGCAGTGGCCGCGCTCGCCGCTGTGGCGGTGATGGCGGAGGACAACGACCCGGATCAGCCCGCCAGCCTGACGCTCATGGCGGGACCAATCGACACATGCGCCTCGCCGACAAAGGTCAATGAATTCGCCAAGTCGAAACCGATCGAATGGTTCCGCGAGAAGTTGATAAGTGTGGTGCCGCGATCGCTTCCGGGCGCCGGCCGGCGCGTCTATCCGGGCTTCCTCCAGCTTACCGCGTTCGTGAGCATGAACGTCGAGCGACACGCAAACGCTTTCGTTGATCTATTCAGAAGCCGCGTCGAAGGAGATTCCGAGAAGGCGGATCGGATTCGCGCTTTCTATGAGGAATATTTTGCCATCATGGACCTCGATGCGGACTTCTATCTCCAAACAATCGAGACCGTATTCCACAAGAATGCCCTTTCCGAGGGGAAGCTGCTCTTTAAAGGGCGCTCGGTCATGCCAAGCGCCATCAAGAAAACCTTTCTCCTCACGGTCGAAGGCGAGAATGACGACATTTGCGCGGTCGGACAAACACTTGCCGCGCAGGATTTGTGCAGTGGATTGCGCTCCTATATGAAGTTGCACCACCTGCAGCCAGACGTAGGCCATTACGGCGTCTTCAACGGCCGGCGTTGGGAGAACCAGATCTATCCAGTCCTGCGCGACCACATCCGGTGCAGCGTCTGAGGTAGGTCGGGTTGGGAGTGTCACGCTGCACTCAAACGGGGTCTGCGTCACTTTACGTGCACATGGCCGGTTCGATTGCCAAAGCGGAACTTGGCGCCTCAATGGCGCATGACGAAGACGAAATTAGCCTTTGGGCCCGGAGTGGTCGTGCGCAGCGCTGTATTTCGGGAGAACCGGTGGTTCGTATCGGCTGATGGAGCCGGGGCGCGGTCGTGCCCCGGGTGCGGAGAAGCGTCAGCATCGCGCCATAGTTGGCACCTCCGGCGCCTGCAAGACCTTCCAATCCAGGGCGCCCCTGTCGTTCTCGAGTTGCGCCTGGGGCGGTGGCGATGCTTGAACGAGGGGTGCGCGAGAAAGACTTTCGTCGAAAGACTGACGACGGCGTTTCCCTTTGCGCGAAAAACGCAGCGCGTCAGCGACCTCGTGAGATTGTTCGGCCATGCCGCTGGCGGCAGGACAAGCGAGAAGTTGCTGGCGCGACTGGCGATGCCAGTCAGCGACAATGCGATTCTGCGGCAGCTCAAACGTCATTCATCCGAACGTCGCGACAGGGTGCCCCTGCGCGCCATCGCGATTGATGATTGGAGCTGGCGCAAAGGTTTTAATTACGGAACGATCATTGTCGATCTTGAACGTCGGATCGTTGCAGACGTACTCGAAACGCGCTCCGCCAAAAAGACTGCGGATTGGGTCAAGCAACATCCTGAAATCGAAGTCGTCAGCCGCGATCGCTGCGGTCTTTACGCACAGGGCGTTCGGCAGGGAGCGCCGCAAGCTCGACAAGTCGCTGATCGCTTTCATTTGTTGCAGAACTTGCGCGAAAGCATTGAGCGACACATGACCCGCATCAGCCGTTTTGCCGGGCGTCCCCAACTCCCGCCGACCACCGGAGATCGTCACGCGGCGCGGCGCGGCGAATGCGGCCACGCGCGTCAAGCTCTATTTGACCGGGTCAGTTCGCTGCGTGCCTCGGGCAAGACTTTTGTCGACATCGCTGCGCAGATCGGCGTCGACCACAGGACCGTCGCGAAATGGATCAAGACAGGTTTCCCGCTACACCGTCGGCGCTTGGCGTTGAAGCCGACTTCCCCGCTGTATTTCCAAGAGTTCCTTTCCCGCCGATGGGCCGAGGGCGATCGGGTAGGCCGGCGTTTGTTTCATGACCTTCGACATCGGGGCTACACGGGAAGCTTCTCAAATCTGGAGCGCCTTTTGTCGACATGGCGCGCCGGCAGCAGGGAAAAGAAGCAGTCAGAACAGCAGTATAGAAAGTTCATTGAGATCCCGGCAGTCGATCCAGCGACCGGCTGGCAAATCTCTCCGGGTCATTGCCGCTTCTCTCTGCATGAAGCCGACGCGGCGACTCACGCCCGCCGAGAACGCTAAGGTCGTCGTTTTGAAGCAGGCCTCCCCCAGCTTCGTCGTCATGCGCCAACTCGCGATGCGCTTTCGCAGCATTCTGCGCGGGGATGATCCGGACAAGCTCAACAATTGGCTTCATGACGCAAAGCATTCCGGTGTGCGTTCAATGCA
>NZ_JADNQZ010000036.1 GCF_015709515.1 Methylocystis sp. H62 | reverse complement strand
TCGGCCAGCCGCGCATTGACACGGTCCGCCCAGCGTTCTCGCCATTCCTCGACAAGCGCCGCGCGGTTCCAGTCCCTAACCTTGCGGCCGAAACCGTTCGCGTCGACTTCGCGCATGGTGAGCATGACATGGGCGTGGGGCTTGGGCTGTCCGTCCGCGCCTCTATCCCAATGCACGTTGAGATCGGCGATCATGCCGCGCGAGACGAACTCGGCCCTCACGAAGTCACGCGCAAGCTCGATCCCCTGCGTCTCGTTCATCTCGCGCGGAAGAGCGAATTCGATCTCGCGCGACAATTGCGCGTCCTTGCGCTTTTCGACCGCCTCGACCTCGTTCCAGAGCCGGTCACGCTCGGACAAGCGTTCGGTCGTGTTGTCGGGCAGCAGGATTTCCGAATGGACGACGCCCGCCTTGTTGGAGAAATCATGGTCGCGCCCCAAGCGTTCGTCATGCAGGCGCGAGGCCGAGCGATAGGCGGCGGCCGCCACGGCGCTGCGCCCGCAGGCGCGGCCGATGACCTTCACGCTGAAATGATAGATCGCCATGGCGGCGGAATAATTACGCTGCAAAGCGCACGTCGGCACGACGTATAAGCGCGCCCTCGCCAGAAAAAATCTCGCGAGGGACCGGGCCGCCCCATCATGTCTCCCAGACCTTACAGCTTTGCGCCGGGTCCAGAACTATTATGGCTGCATCCTCTCATCGCGGAGACAAGGATGCGCAAGCCAAGGGATTTTGATTCGGAACTGAAGGCGCTTGCCGACAAGGCGAAAGCGCTCAAGGAACGCCGCATTCGGCAGCTCGGCGAATTGGTGATGGCGACAGGCGCCGACGCGCTCGACGCCGATCTGCTCGCGGGCGCGCTGATCGACGCGGCGACTATGAAAGACGCCGCGACGAGGGAGGGCTGGCGCAGACGCGGCGCGGCCTTCTTTCAGCGCAAACCGTCCAAGCCTGGGAGTGGAGCTGAACGCCAGCCGCAAAGCGCTTTACCGCTCCATGGCGGCGCGGCGTCGGTTTGAAGCCTCAAAGGCGCGAACAGACATGCGTGACTGGGCGCTCAAACGGCGTATCCGCACCCGTCATCTGATTGAACTCGGCGGCCTGGTCATCAAGGCTGGGCTCGTCGAACTAACCGACGACGATCGCGCCGCGCTCTACGGCGCCTTCCTCGCCGTCGCCGAGAAACTCCGCGGCGAAGATCGCGAAAAGGCGCTGGCGATATGGAAGCAAAGAGGCAGGCAGGCGTTCGAGGCGGAAGCCGGAATCAATTCGGCGACGCGCGCCAGCAACACGCAAGCCGAGAGAGGCTGATGCATGATGGTCGAGCCGCGCGATGGAAGGTCCGCGGCCGAGCTCAGTGGCGGCGAGGTTTTCGACGCGAAGTGAAAGCTATGAATGCTCTAAATGCCCGGGCAGGCGCCGAGGGCGACGAATTCGCTGAGGCGCGACAATCAACGCGAGAATTATCTCATCCAGATCGCCACGCCACAAACAATCCCGCTCTCAATTAATCGAGACAAAGAAAAGCGCGCTTCGAGTCGATCATTTCGGTCATTTCATCAAGCTGGGTGGATGGCCAGCGGCGTTTGTTTATATCGGCGATCAAGGAAGTCGTGTTAGCAAGCTGTGTTGTTTCACTGCGATCTCGGCGCGTTTTTACTCAGTCAGGCTGTTGAGGATTGTTTTTCTGGCGATAGCGTCCATGCCGTCGCGGCCGAAACAACATCGGCTAAATAAAACGCGAGAAGGAAATCGCCGCTTACGATCGCGCGTTCACGCGTGAAGAGGAATGCTCGTTGTTCGGATTAGCGTGCGTCTCCGATGTCGCGGCAGGAAACCATAATTTGAATGTCGCGCCGCCGCCGGGCGTTTCCTCGACCCATATGCGGCCGCGATGGGCGTCCATGATTTGTTTCGCGATCGCCAATCCCAAGCCTGCGCCAGGTGTGGCATCGCTCTTACGCCAAAAGGGCTGGAATATCAGTTCATGATCGTCGGCACCGATGCCGCATCCGTGGTCGATAACAGCAATGACGCCGTCGGCGGCGACACGTACGATAACGGCGCCATTCTCGGGTTCGGCTCGAATGGCATTGTCCACGAGATTTGTCACGACGCTCTCGATCGCGCGCCGGTTGCCAAGAACAGTGACGTCAGTCCCACTGGCTTCAAAATCGATAAAGCGATTGCGGTCCATCGCCAAGGGAATAAGGGAGGAAATGACTTGACCGACAGCGCTATTCAAGTGGATGCTCTCGTCGAGCGGCGCCTGCCCATCGATCAATCGAGCGGCCGACAATATCTGTTCGACGATCGCGCGGAGCTGACCCGCGTCTCCCATCAGCTCGCTTTTCAGCGTTGAGTCCCCCGCATTTTCCAGCCGCGCCCGCATGATGGCGAGCGGCGTTCGAAGCTCGTGGGCGGCGTTGGCGACAAACCCTCTCTGAAGCGTCATCCACGACTTGAGACGGATCAGCGCTTGATTGACCGCATTTACGAAGGGGGCGACTTCAGTCGCATACTCTTCCGACAGCATGCCTTCGTTGAGCTCGCCCATGTCGACGCCGGCCACCTTTTTTGCGGCGTCTCGGAGCGGACGCAAGCCCTGCCGGACAGCCACCCAAGCCGTCGCCGCCGACAACAGTCCTCCTGCCAGAACATAAATGCCGACGCGCGAAAGGAGCGAATGTCGCATCTCGTGATAGACATCGTCAGAGCGGAATTGTTGCCGATAAACAGCTATCTGGAAACGACCGTAGGGCGTGGAATAGGGTTCCATGTAGCCGAGCGACGGCAATACGGGGTCGCCCGGCAAAACGAAATGCGCGTGTGTCGGGCTTATCATGATGACTTTCTCCAGCGTCGTCACGATTTCGGGCGACGAGCCGGGAACAGGTTTCTTTTTCCAGAATTCGAAGGCTGCGAATTTCAGCGCAGGAACGCGCCGCATCTCCGCTTTCAATCCGGCTGATGGCTCGATTGTAACTTCCCCCGCTTGATCGCGCTCCAGCGAGTCGATGATCAGGCCCACCGTTCGTTCCGTCGCCAGTTCGTTCCAATCGGCTTCAAAATCCTCTACCCCCAGCAAGCCGAGACCAAACACGATCACCCACGCAAGCAGGAACGCGACGACCTGTGCCACGACCAGATAGCCGACCGTGCGGCGAGCCAGAGAAACAGATCGTTTCACGCGTCGCTCTCGCTGGATTTCACTTCTCTCAAGATGTATCCGAGCGCTCGCGCCGAGTAGATCTCGACGCCCGCGCCGCATTCGGCGAGACGTATGCGAAGTCGGGACACCAGCGAAGTCAGCGCATGTTCCTGAACGTCGTCGTCATGGCGGTAGAGTTCAGCATTGAGCGTTTCACGAGAGACGACGCAACGCGCTCTCCGAACCAGAGCTTCGAGCAGTATGAGTTCGCGGCGTGAGAACAGCGTTGGTTGACCGGCGATTGTGACTGCTCGCCGATTAAAATCGACGGAGAGCGCGCCGATCCGCGCGAGCGGGGTTCTGTCGCCGCTATTCTTGCGCAGATTGGCTCTGATGCGCGCAATCATTTCGTCCAGATTGAAGGGCTTGGTCAGATAGTCGTCCGCGCCCGCTTCGAGACCTTCGATCCTATCATCGACCGCGTCGAGCGCAGTCAGCATCAAGATGCGTGCCTCCGGCTGAACGGCGCGGATGGGCGCGATCAGATCGATGCCGTCGCCGTCTGGCAGTCTTCGATCGAGCAGAGTGAGCGAATAAGACCCGCTTTTCAGCGCTAGTTTCGCTTCCTCGATCGTGGCGACACGATCGACTTCATAGCCCGCGCTTTCGATTCTCAGAACGACTTGACGCGCTAGGCTTGCCTGATCCTCAACCAATAAAATTCGCATGGGCGCCGCTCCCAGCAATTCGACGCGCCGTTCCATCGGACCTTTCGTCCAACTGTCGGCGGACGCCTATTTGTCAGCGAAGGGGCGGTTCGTTGCAAGAGGCTGCCGCTGCATCCGTCGGGCTACGCTCCGTGCCTACTGTTACCTTTCGGCAACATCGCTTGTTTTTTCAATCGCGTCCCCAATCTGCGAGGTCCCCACGACCTTCGGGCGTTATCCCTATGATCCAAGCCGCTGCGAATCGCGGCGAGAGCAAAGGTCCCGGGCAGGGCGTTTCCCGCCGGAATCAGCAGATGGAGCGGACAAGTGGCGAGCGCATGGGCCATAACCGGCGGAAAACGGGCGCCAATGCGCGCCTTCGCTGCCGGTTTGGCCGCTCTGCTGCTGCTCTTGCAAGGTCTTGCGGCTCTCGGCGTCGTGCGGATGCATCCGGCCGCCGACGGCGCGGCTGCAATCCGCGTCGTGATGCAGGACCTCCCATGTGCGCCGGATCAGCCGGTTGGCGATCCCGTGCATGACGCCGGTAAAAATCATTGGCCTTGCTGTCCACTATGCAATGCGACCGGGGATGCGTCGTTCGATGCGCCCCTATCCGCCTTGCGCATCGCGAACCTCCCGCGGTCGCGAGGTCTCCATTTATCGGAAGCGTCGTCCAATCGCTTGGCGAAGAGGCCGCCGACCGGCTGGGCGACCTCCTGGTCGTCGCAGGCGCCGCCGCTTTTCTCCTGATCGAACCCGGCCGGTCTCGGCCACCGCTTTTGCGTCCCACTCGATCACGACGGCCTTTGCGCCGTATCAGGAGAATAGAACAATGTTGCCCGCCTTCCTCACGCGCGGCGTTTCCGCCGGCGCTCTGACTCTCGCTATCACCACTTTGGCCAACGCGCAGCAATCGCTGCCGACGATCGACATCGGCGGCGTCCAGCCCCGGGGCGGGGCGGCGCGCAGCGCGCCGTCAGGTCGTGGCGCCGCCGCAGCGCGGCAATCCGCGCCAAGCGACGCACTCGTCACTGGCCCCTCGGTCGCGTCCCGCTTCGGCAGTGAGCCGAAGACGCCGACGCAAGGCTATGTCGTTCGCGAGGCGACGACCGCAACCAAGGTGGACATCCCGATTCGAGAACTTCCTGTCTCCGTTCAGGTGATTCCTAAACAGGTCTTGAAAGATCAGAACATCACTCAGGTTCAGAATGCGCTTGAGAACGTCTCGGGCGTGACATCCAACAACAATGACGAAGCCGGCTACAATTTCAATATTCGCGGCTTCCGGACCGTCAACATCTTTCGTAACAATCTGCGCACCGAGCCATTTGTATTCGATGCGGCGAATATCGAGCGAATCGAAGTTTTGAAAGGACCAGCGTCGATCCTTTACGGCCGCGCGGAGCCCGGCGGCCTGATCAATCTCATCACCAAAGAACCCCTCGGCCAGCCGCGCTACGTTATCGAGCAGCAGGTCGGCAACTATAACTGGTACCGCACGCAATGGGATATTACCGCTCCGATCGAGCAAGCGCCGGGGCTTGCGTATCGCGTTACAGGGGCCTACCAAAACTGGGGCTCGTTTCGGAACTTTCAAAACGGTTCGGAGAAATTCTTCATCGCGCCGGTCGTTAGCTACCGGCCGTCAGAGTGGACGGACTTTACCGCCGACGCTCAGTTTCAGACGCAAAGCATCAAACCCGAAGTCGGGTTGCCGCCGATCGGTCCCAATTTGCCGAACATCCCGCTCAATGTTTCGCTCAACGAACCCAATGAGCCGAGGTCCCAAAGCAACAATCTCTATGTCGGCTATCGCTTCCGTCAGAATCTGACTGAAGACTGGAAGGTGACGAATCGCTTCCTCTTTTCACAGATTCGATCGCCCGCGAATCCCGTGTTGACGACAGCTTGCCAACCATTTTTCTGTCTCGATACGGCGACGTTCCAATTTCAGCGACAGGTGGCGGCTCAGTCGATCGACGCATATTCATTCTCGACCAACATCGACCTCGAGGGCAAATTCCAGGCGCTTGGCGGAGATCACATCTTCCTGATGGGTCTCGACTATTACAGCGGGAACTTCGGCTACTACGCCGGGACGACATACGACGGCTTCTCGCCGCCGAATCCTCCAATCAACCTCGTTCCGCTCGATCCTTTCGCGCCCGTCTATGGGCTCGTGCCGCCTACCTTCTATTGGGCGGGAATCGCCGGTGCGGGTTACAAATTTCATTCGTCGTCGGTCGTACGACAAAAAGGCTTCTATGTTCAGGACTATGTGACTTGGTTCGATCGCGTGCATGTGTTGGGGGGAGTCAGATATGACGTCGCCGATCAGACGATCGGAAGCGCCTTCACCTGCTGCTCCGGCGATCTCGCCTTCGACTTCAGCGCCACCAAGGGTGAGGCGATACGAAACCGTCTGGATGCGCCGACGGCGATCGATAGAGCATGGACCCCCAGAGCCGGCATTGTTTTCGACATTCTTCCTCAGTTGAACGTCTATGGTAGCTACTCGCGGTCATTTGGCCTGAATAACGGGTTCGACGAGAACAGGCGGCCTCTGGCGCCACAGTTCGGTCAGCAGTGGGAAGTTGGCCTGAAGGCTGAACCGCTGCCTGGGCTGACCGCAACGCTCGCCTTTTATCAGATTACCCGGTCAAACGTGCCCGTTCCTACCCTCTCCGCTGGATTTGGCGTTTCCACCCTGTCCGGTCAGCAACGCAGCCGCGGCGTCGAGCTTGACGTTATTGGCGCGATAACTGACCGCCTCGCCATCATCGCGAACTATTCGCATATCGACGCCAAAGTGATCTCCGACGATGTCGTCAATCGGCTCAACCCGTTTGGGCTCTTGGATCCGGCGATTTATGGTCCGCAGAGCGGCCTGCTCGGCAACCATCGCGAAAATGTGCCGCGTCATATCGGCAAGGTGTGGCTGACCTATGACCTCGGCGACAATGGACTTGGTTTTCGCGTCGGCGGCGGCGTCACGGGCCAATCGCATGCTTGGGGCGACATTCAGAACACTTTCATACTTCCCGGCTGGGCGCGTTTCGACGCCTTTGGCAGCTATGCGACGCTGGTCTACGGTCACAAGTTGACCGCGCAGGTCAATCTCAAGAACATTAACAATGCCAGATATTTCACCGGGCCTGACAACTACTTCAATAATTTTACGCTACCGTTCAACGCCTTCCCGGCGAAGCCCTTCACGGTGGTGGGTTCGCTGCGATTCGAATGGTGATGTAGAGAACGAGCTTCCCCGCGCCCCGCGCGGAACGGGGAAGCTCTCGTGAAACCGGGAGTACGCCATGTCCCGCGCTTTCTTTGTGTGGCTTCATCGTTGGACCGGCCTCGTCATCGCCGTCTTCCTGATGGTCGTCGGGATCACAGGAAGTCTTCTTGCCTTTTACAACGAATTGAATGAGCTCATCGCGCCGGAGCTGTTTCCAACCGAGCGCGGCGGCGTCTCGCTCGACGCCGCAACGCTCGCAATACGCGCGGAGGCGATCGTTCCTGGCGCGCGCGTCAAGGGCGTTTATTTTGGATACGATTCGCCCATCGCGGAAATCGCAATAGAGGCGCGGCCCGGCGCCGACCCGTTGAACTTCGACTATATCTATCTCGATCTTTATACAGGCGAAGAGCGCGGACGTCTGATGTGGGGAACATGGCCCACATCGCGCGCCGCGATCATGCCGTTCGTCTACAATCTTCACTATTCTCTTGTGGCCGGCGACATCGGGATGTGGATCCTCGGCCTTGTCGCGCTTGCCTGGACGATCGACTGTTTTGCCGGCTTCTATCTCACCTTGCCTGAACCGAGCGAACGCGCCCGCAAGAGGTTTCTCACGCGTTGGAAACCAGCCTGGCTCGTAAAGACTTCGGGCTCGTTCTACCGCCTGAACTTCGATCTCCACCGCGCCGGCGGCCTCTGGTTCTGGGCCTTGCTGTTCGTTCTGGCGTGGTCGAGCGTTTACATGAATCTGAATGGCTTCTATTCGCGCGCCATGTCGCTTGTTTTCGATTATCAGCCGCCCTTCTATCAAACCCATTCTGATCCGCTGCTTGCCGACCGGGAGCTGATGAAGTGGGAGAAAGCGCTGCAAACCGGCCGCACGCTCATGGCCGACGTAGCGCGTAAGAACGGCTTCGCGGTCGAACGCGAGGTGTCACTCTATCTTCAGCGCGAGAAGGGCGCATGGGAATATCGCACGCGTTCGTCGCTCGATATCGCCAATCACAACGGCCGCACATCCATCTGGTTTGACGCCTTCACCGGCGAGCTGCGCGTGCTCGAAGCGCCGACCGGCATGCGCGCCGGCAATACGATCACGACATGGCTCTATGAGCTGCACAAGGCGAACGTGTTTGGCCTGCCGTACAGGATTCTCGAATGCGTCCTCGGCGTCGTCATCGCGATGCTGTCGGGCACCGGCGTCTACATCTGGTGGCGGAAACGCCGCGCGCGGCGGCGCCGCGCCGCGGGAGCAGCGCTTCCGGACGCGCTGGCGCAGGAGTTCCGCTGAACATTTTGCACCTCTATGATTAGGAGGAATTTATGCGCTCGCGTAAAATCGATATGCAACTGCTTCGCCGCAGAATTTCCAGCCCCCGGCGCGTGATTGCCTATGCGCGCGCGCCGCTCATCGCGTTTCTTCGCGAACGACTCGTTGCCCTTTCGGCGTCGCCTCGATTGATTCTGACGGACGTCATTGACGAATCGCCGGATCATGAACCCATGTGCCGTTTCACGGTTGAGGGGGATGGACAGGCCCGCTCCTTCGTCGCGCCGCTGGACCAACTGTCCTTCGGCAGAACTGGTCAGCTTGCGCGCCCTCCTTCCCGGCGATCTGCGCCAAACCTGCGACAGAACGTTGAATGACGCGGCAGCGCTCTGGCGCGAGACTTACACGAGCGGATTGTCGCCTTTTCGTATTCATCGGATCGCAGGCCCATGAGAGTCAGTGAAAGGCAGCGGAACTATGTGGGATTGGCCGCGCTTGCTTTTGCTGGGTTGGTCACGGCGATCCTCGTCTGGCGGCATTTCAGCGGCGGCGCGAACGCTGAGCGTCTGTTTCACACGCGCGCCCTCGGCCTCGGCATCGTCGAGCGGAGCGTCACGGCTTCCGGCGCGGTCAAGGCGCTGGTGACGGTCGACGTAGGCTCGCAAGTCTCCGGACCGATCACGGAGATGAAGTCCGATTTCAACAGCGCCGTGAAGCAGGGCGATCTTCTGGCGGTCATCGATCGCGCGCCCTTCGAGGCGAAAGTGCAGGCCGCTTCGGCAAATCTGGCGATCGCCAAGGCGGAGGTCGCTCGGCGCGAGGCGGCGATGGCGAGAATACAAAAGCATCTGGGGCTGCTCGATCGCAATGTCGGGCGCTACAGCGCGCTAGCGTCGGCGGCTGGCGTCTCGCGCCAGCAGCTCGATCAGGCGCAAACGGAGAGCGGCGCGACCCGCCACGAGCTCGGCGCGGCGCAAGCTGACCTCGAGTCGGCGAAAGCGACGGTCGCGCTGCGGCAGGCCGAACGCGATCAAGCACAGATCAATCTCGACCGCACGCTGATCAAATCGCCAATCAACGGCGTTGTGATCGACCGGCGGATGCAGCGCGGGCAGACCGTAACGGCGGATTTTCAAACGCCCTTGTTGTTCCAGATCGCGCAAGACCTGTCTCAGATTCAGATCCTGGCGCAGGTCGACGAGGCGGACATCGGCGCCGTTCATGTCGGCGACCCGGTGACGTTTTCCGTCGAGACTTTTCCGGGCGAGACCTTTTCCGGCGTCGTCGAGCAGATCCGGCTGGCGGCGACAAAGACGAGCGGCGTCGTGACCTACACGGTCGTCGTTCGGGCGCAAAACCCGGACATGCGGCTTTTCCCGGATATGACGGCGACGGTTCGGATCGTCACGGCGCGGCGCGAGAATGTGCTGAATGTGCCGAATGAGGCGATTCGGTTTCGTCCCGCGACGCCGGTTCCCGATGAAACGAAGTTAGGCGCTGGACAGAGCCGCGTTTGGGTTCTTGATGCGAGCGGTTCCATCAAGCCGCGATCCGTTCGATTGGGCGTTAAGGGCGATGCGGCGACCGAAATTCTCGACGGTGATCTGAAGCCCGGCGACGCCGCGATCCTGCGGGCGACAGACGCCGCAACCCCGGAGAAATGACGGATGTCCTCCGGTTTACCCGCGGCGCCGCATCCCGCCATTGAATGCGTGGGCTTGACCAAGACTTACGATCTTGGGAACGAGAAAGTGCCAGCGCTCCGCGGGGTAAGCTTTTCCGTCGCGAGCGGAGAGTTCGTCGCGATCATGGGCGCGTCCGGATCAGGCAAATCCACGATGGCGAATCTGATTGGCGCGCTCGATACGCCAACGTCCGGCGTGCTGAAGATCGACGGCCAGGCGGTGGCGTCGATGACGAGCGACGAACTCGCGCATTTGCGCAACGATAGAATTGGCTTCGTATTCCAGCAATTTAATCTGATGGCGCGGATGACGGCGCTGGAGAACGTCATGTTGCCGCTGGCCTATTCGGCGCGAACCGATGTTGACGCCTCCGAATGTGCAAGAAACTGCCTCCAGCAGGTCGGTCTCGGCGAAAGATTGAACCATCGACCCAATCAGCTATCCGGCGGCCAGCAGCAGCGCGTCGCCATCGCTCGCGCGCTGGTGAACGACCCGAAAATCGTCATCGCGGATGAACCGACCGGCGCGCTCGACACCCATACGTCGCATGAGATCATGTCGCTTCTTTCGTCGCTCAACGAAGAAGGGCTGACGCTGGTCGTCATCACGCATGAGCCGGATATCGCTGAATATGCGGAGCGGCTGCTGCGCTTTCGCGACGGTCAGATTGTCGAAGACGTCCGCCAGCGGCGCGGCGCAAACGCGCAGGAGCCGGCGGCATGACGCTTCGCACGCTCCTGCGCGAGGCGGTCAACGCGCTTCGACTGAACCTGCTGCGCAGCGTCTTGACGGCGATCGGCGTCATCATCGGCGTCGGCAGCCTCGTCGTGATGAGCGCGGCGAATTCGGGCGCGAACAAGCTCGTCGAAAGCAAGATCGCCGATCAGGGCACGGATGTGCTGATCGTTGCCGCAGCCAAGGCGGAGAACGCGCTCCGGCGCGGCGCGGCGGTCATTTTGACCGACCAGGACGCGGTCGCGGTCAAGGAGCTTGTGTCGAACGTTCAGTATCTCAATCGGGAGATTTACAGCAATATAACTGTCGTCGCCGGCAATACGAGTTGGATCACGCAATATTGGGGCGTCGACGCGTCTTACGAGAAGGTTTTTGGCGTCAAGCTTTCCGAGGGACGGTTTTTTGACGAGGCTGAAGTGCGGTCGGGCGCGAAGGTTATCGTTCTTGGCGCGACGGTTGCGAGAAAGCTCTTTGGCGCAGAGTCTCCGCTCGATCAGACTGTCCGAGTCGGCGCTGTTTCCGTTCGCGTCATCGGTGTACGGAAGAAGCGCGGCTCGTTCGGCGGGATCGATGAGGATAATTTCATCATTCTTCCGATCACGACGGCGCGCGCGCATATCCCCAACGCGGAAATGTCGAGCGCGCGGCAACTCAGCCTGATCGACATGAAAGTTGCTCCCGGCGCCGACCGCGAGGTTGTCAAACAGGACGTTCTCGCGCTGCTGCGCGAGCGAAAACATCTCGTCGGCGCGCAGGAGGACAAACTCGATGTGACCGATCTCACGCAAATGATCCAGATACTGAATGCCACGCAGTCCACTTTGAACGGGCTTCTCCTGGCGACGGCGGCGATCCTGCTTCTCGTCGGCGGGGTCGGGATCATGAATATCATGCTGGTCTCGGTCACCGAGCGCACGCGGGAAATCGGACTTCGCATGGCGGTCGGCGCGCGCCGTCGCGACATCCTCATGCAGTTTCTCGTGGAAGCCGTCACGCTCTGCGTCCTTGCGGGACTGATCGGACTCGTGATCGGGCTCGCGGGAAGCGTTGTCGTGTCGAGGCTCATGGAGTGGCCGCTCATCATCCCGCCGTCGGGCGTCGCGACGGCCACCCTAATCTCCGTCGGCGTCGGCGTCATCTTCGGCTACCTTCCCGCGCGTCGCGCGGCGGGAATGAATCCGATCGACGCATTGAGAAGGAAATAGCGCCTTGCGATTTTCTGGCGGCGGCAAGCAGCGACGGCGGGGCGCGCTCACGAAGGAGCCGGCGGCATGACCCCCCGCGCGCTCTTGCGGGAGGCGGCCACGGCGCTTCGCTCGAATCTGCTGCGCAGCGCGCTGACGGCGATCGGCGTCATCATCGGCGTCAGCGGCCTCGTCGTCATGAGCGCGGCGAATGCCGGCGCAAACAAGCTTGTCGAGCGGCAGATCGCCAATGTCGGCACGGATGTGCTCTTCGTGTTTACGGTCAACGTGGAAAACGCGCTCCGGCGCGGCGCAGCGATTATTCTGACCGATCAGGACGCGAATGCGATTCGTGAGTTCGTGCCCGGCCTGCAACATCTGTCGAGAGAGATAAACGGCCGCGCGACCGTTGTCGCCGGCGATAAGAGCTGGAACACCAAATACTATGCCGTCGAGGCGTCATATGAGACGGTTTTTGGCGTCAAGCTCTCCGAGGGCCGGTTCTTCGACGAGGCCGATGTTCGCGCCGGCGCGAAGGTCGTCATTCTCGGAGCGAGCGTCAAAGAAAAACTGTTCGGGGACAAGTCGCCGCTGGATCAGACGGTGCGCCTCGGCGCCGTTCCCGTTCGCATCATCGGCGTGCGGACGAAGCTCGGATCGGTCGGCGGCGAAAATCTTGACAATTACGTTTACCTCCCGATCACGACGGCGCGCGCGCATCTCCCGAACGCCGCAATGTCGAGCCCTCGACAAATCAGTTCCATTGACATGAAAGTCAAGCCGGGCGCGGTCCGTGAGAAAGTCAAGGAGGAGGTTCTCGCGCTGCTGCGCGAGCGCAAACATCTCGTCGGCGCACAGGAGGACAAGCTGAGCGTTTTTGACTCGACGAGATTTGTCGAGCTGCTGAACACGACGCAAACCTCCCTTACCTGGCTTCTCTCGGCGACCGCCGCGATTTCGCTCTTCGTCGGCGGCGTCGGGATCATGAACATCATGCTCGTATCCGTCACCGAGCGCACGCAGGAAATCGGGCTGCGCATGGCGATCGGCGCGCGCAAGCGCGATATCCTCCTGCAGTTTCTCGCCGAAGCCGTCACGCTATGCGTCCTCGCAGGGATCATCGGTCTTACTATCGGCCTCGTGGGAAGCGCGCTCGTCGCGTTCCTGGTCGACTGGCCGCTCATTGTCCCGCCGGTGAGCGTCGCGGCGGCCTTGCTGGTCTCGGTCGGCGTCGGCGTGCTCTTCGGCTATCTCCCGGCGCGTCGCGCGGCGGGATTGAATCCGATCGACGCGCTGAGGTGGGAGTAGACTATGAGATTGCGGCTTCGCATGCTCGTAGCCGCGACGCTTTCGGCGTTCGCCGGAAGCGGCTGCAATCTCGAATGGGAAAAGCCCGATCTTGGCGCCCCGCCGCCGGAGCGATTCCGCGCGGCGAGGCCACGTTCGGCGCCGCCGCTGCGCGCTGCGCGCGACTTCGCGGCGCTCTTCCGATCAAGGGAACTGACCGGATTCGTCGACCAGGCGCTCGATCAGAACCTCGACATCGGCGCCGCGGTCGCGCGCATAACGCAAGCGGATGCGCAGGCGCGGCTGTCGAGCGCGGCGCTGTGGCCATCTTTATCGGTAAATAACATCGCCCAGACGAACCGAACCCCTGGAACGGTCCTGGTCCCCACATCCGGCGCGACCGGACTGACGCCGGCAAGCTCCGATACGCTCGCCACATCCGATTTCCAGGCGGTGACCTTCGGCTTCTTTCAGCTTGGCTTGACCGCAAGCTATGAGATCGACTTCTGGAGCAAGAATCAGGACGCCTCCAGCGCCGCGCGGCTTCTCGCCAACGCCAGCCGCTTCGACCGCGACGTTGTCGAAATCGCGACGGTCGCCGCAGTGCTGAACGCCTATTTTCAGGCGCTGGCGGCGCGCGACCGTCTCCGCATCGCTCGCGACAACGTCCGGATCGCAACCGAGGTGTTCGAGACCATCAAGCTGCGGTTCGACGTCGGCACGGCGACGGGGATGGACGTCGCGCAGCAGCAGGCGATCCTCGCGGATCAACGCGCCTCGATTCCGGCGCTCGAGCAAAATTTGCAGCAAACGGAAAACCTCCTTGCGGCGCTGCTCGGCCACGCCCCCGAGAACTTGCTGCTCAAGGACGGATCGCTGGCGAAGCTCGCTGTTCCGGCTGTCGCGCCCGGCTTGCCGTCGGAAGTGTTGCTGCGCCGTCCGGATATTGCGCTGGCGGAAGCAAGGCTCGCCTCGCAGGAATTTTCCGTGCTTCGCGCGCGCGCCGCGTTTTTCCCGTCGATCACCCTCACGGGCCTCTATGGCATACAAAGCGCGCTTCTGAAAAACCTGCTGCGGCCCGAGGCCGTCGCCTGGCAACTCGGGTCCGGACTGGCGCAACCCCTCTTCGACGGCTACGCCTTGCAGGGACAATATGAGTTGCAGAAAGGTAGATATGAGGAACTCGCGACCCTTTACCGCAAGCAGATTCTCTCCGCTTTGACGGATGTCGAGAACGCGCTCGTCGCCGCGCGCGAGACGGATCGTCAGGTAAAGCTGCAGACCGAATCAGTCACGGCCTGGCTCCGCGCCTACGCAACAGCGTTGGCGCGGCTGCGCGAGGGGACCATCGACACCGTCACGCTCGCCATAACACAGACCTCACTCTTCCAGAGCCAGGATCGCCTCGCGCAGGCGCGTCTGGCGCGCTTCCGGGCGGCGACCAGCCTCTATCAGGCGCTCGGCGGCGGGTGGTCGCCAACAACCCGCGACATGGAAGTGGCGCAGGCGAATGCAGTCTACGAAGCCGAAAAGGGTCCGTGGCCGTGAGTGCCTTCGTCGCCACACGACCGCTTGTTCGCCACCGTGGTAAGTCATCAGCGAGCTCGGAGCGCGGTCAGAAGCACGATCGTCCAGAGCATCAAGCTTTATGCGATTAGGTCAATTTCGGCCCGCCCCGGCGCGACGCTAACATTGCGCCGCGCCGCCTGGGTATCCCGTCAAGGCGAGCCGTCCAAGCACTGGGCAATTTCTCGATCCCTTTCCACCCATCCGTTCATCCGAGCCACAAGTGCCCGGGAAGGATGAAAGGTCAGAACCTTTCGCGCGCGGATCACCGCCTCGACGCCAGTCTTGGGATTGCGCCCCATGCGCTGACGTTTTTCGCGGATGCTGAACGTACCGAAGCCCGCCAGTTTGACGGATTCTCCACGCAAAATCGCGGCAGAGAGCTCACCGAATGTCGCATCAAAAATCTCGCGCGCCTCGGCGCGCGAGAGCTGCGGACAGCAGTCATAGACGGTCGCGCGCAGGTCTTGTCGCGTAATGGTTTGTGTTGATTCTACGGTTTTCAGCATGCGGGCGCTCCAAACAACAGATGCGTCCCTGCGCGCCCGCGGGTCAAAACGTTCATGGCCGCCACTCCATAAGACGATTTTGTTGGGAATTCACGATTAGGCGCGCTCTGCGCTTTTGGCAACCACGCCGGACGAACGCGAGTCACCGCCCCCCGATCGCCTGTTTTCATGCAACGCCATCCGCCAAAGGCGCAGTCGCGTTTTCCGCCGTTGCGATCGAACGCTGACGTTATGGGCGGAGCGCCCGTCCTGCCCGGCACACGCACGACGGTCTATTCCGTGCCGGGCCGGCCCGATGGCGGAGACAGCGTCGACCACATTTTGGGGGACAATCGGCGCCTGACGCGTGACGCGGTGTAGACCGCCGCGCTCTACGCGCGCACCCACGAGCGACCATGACGCCACGCATTCGCAACACGGGCCGGTTCGCGAGCCCGATCAACTCGCTCCCGCGGGTTGCCTGATAGAGGATCGGGTGATGTCACGGACAACGCGGTCGATTTCCGCAAACTGGTTGCACGAGAGGACCTGCGTCCCGACCTTATCATTCTCACCAGCATTGGCTGCGATCCTTCGCTCTGCCTATTGATACGCCATCGCGCATCTGGCTTAGTTCGGCGAACCCCCGGACGTGATTGTCAATCATGTCCTCGAGGTAAGCGAAGCGGGGGCATTCACCCTCTATCCGCTACCTCGATGAAGCATAGAGAGGAAGGAAAGAAATGCGACGCGCCGATCTACGAAAGGTCTTCTCATCCAGATCATCGCGCGATGGCTCGCGCCCCGGCGCCCGCACGCCATCTTCCGTTTTCGAACGCTGCAAATTGTTTCCGGTTGCCACCGTTCGTCTGTTTTCGCCGCCCTAAATCCGCTCTCGCCCTACGCCGGCCAGATCGCTCTTGCACGCGAAATGCACGTCACCAATTCTGCTTTCAGGGGGCTTCATCAACCACCAAAGAATGGAAAAACGTCCCTTGGCCGACGCTGAAAGGATCATCCGTATAAAGACCGTGCTGGCTCGCACTGGCCTGTCTCGCTCGACGCTCTATCGCAAGATCGCCGAAGGCACATTCCCGCGCCAGGTGCCGATCAGCATCAATGGCGCGGGCTGGCATGAGTCCGCCGTCGATCGCTGGATTGCTAACCCCTCCGGCTATCGCGTCAAAGCTGTGGAGCACTCTTCGTAGACGCTCCCTCAAGCGGATTGGCTTGCTTTGCGTAATGGCGTAACTCGGCACCAGCCTTCTTTGCGCAATAGCTGGCCCAGGCCTCCATGAGCGCCCGTCTCTTCTCAAGCGCATCACCACGCCGATACGCTTGCTCCGCCTGGTCGCCGACCACATGCGCCAACGCCGCCTCGGCGATCTCGCGTGGGAAATGCGTTTCGTTCCCAGCCCAATCACGAAAGGCGCTTCGGAACCCGTGAACTGTCGGGCCACCTATGCCCAAGCGGCGCATGACCTTCGCCATTGCGACGTGACTCAAGCTCCCCCCACGGGGGCTTTGGAAAACGAGCTCTCCCGCCCGAGCGTCGGCCAGCTTCTTGAGGATCGTCAGCGCCTGGTCCGATAGCGGAACTCGATGTTCGCGGGCGGCTTTCATCCGAGAAGCGGGCACAATCCAGACTTTCGTTTCCATATCCAATTCGGTCCATCGCGCCCCGTAGATTTCGCCGGAGCGCGTCGCCGTGAGGATGGCGAACTCCAACGCCATCGCTGCAATCGACTCCGATTGATGCTCTCGCAATTTCGCAAGGAAGGCTGGCACCTCGGAGTAAGCCATGGCGGCGTGATGACCACGCGTGAGCTTCTGGCGCTTTGGAAGCAGGTGCGAAAGATGACCTCGCCATGCTGCGGGATTTTCGCCCAAGCGATGGCCCTGCGCTTTGGCTGCGTCGAGAACCGCTTCGATTCGACCCCGGAGGCGGGAAGCAGTTTCCGGCTTTTTGGTCCAAAGCGGCTTTAGCACTTCGAGGACCGCAGCAGTATCGATCTCATCGATCGGGCGGGAGCGCAAAGGTGCAGCGTCTTTGGTGAGGGTTGCCACCCATTGACCGCGATGCTTGTCGTTTCGCCACTCGGTACCCTTCGCTTCGATCAGGGCGTCGGCAACCTCCCCGAAAGTCGGCTTACGGGACCTTGCCCGCCGGGATTCCTCGCGGGCGGCGATCGGGTCGCGGCCTTCGCGAACAAGGCGTTCGGCTTCATCACGACCCTTGCGGGCGTTGGCCAAGGAGACGGCGGGAAAGCCGCCGAGCCCCATTTCACGTCGCTTCCCACGCCAATTAAAGAGGTAGAGCCAGCGACGGCGCATCGCCGCGCCATCGCCGTCAATGACCAAATAGAGCGAACCGCCATCCGAATGCCGGCCCGGCGACGTAATGGCTGCAGCCTGACGCGCCGTCAGCTTGTTCCTTGGCCGCGCCATCGGCACGCCTCCCTTTGGGCCCCACTTATGGCCCCACTTTTGGATTGCGATTGTATGCGAGAGCATGAGAGAAGGATAGACAGGTGACGCCATTAAAGTGCATGAAATCAGTGGTATTTTCTATGTCGTTAAGTCGTCCTGCGTCGTCATGAGAAATGATTTTAGCGGACTCTCACTCCGACCAAAGTTTTCAATGGCTTAGAAAACCTCAACGCTTCGGTGGTCACTGAAACCGCCACTGAAACGAGCGCGGGCTTGCGCTCCGGCTTGACCAGACGTGGCGCATGTTCTTTTTTCGTTCGCATGTCGAGCGGCCGCCGCGTCCCCCAGAACACCGCCGAATATGCACGATGGCTTGCGGGCGAAATCTCGCGTCGATATCGGCCGACCTGGTTTGAGCCAGACACTGCGATGTTTCTCGCAATGGCGCTCGAAGGCTACGGGAGCTGGCTCGATCACCAAGAGGCGAACGCGCTGGATTCAGTATGACGGCAATCGACGATCTCAGAGCATCACGCGTGGCGCTTAGACGCGATTTCGCATTTTGCTAATGCCCTCGGGCACATTGCACGATCCGCGACTGGCGGTGCCTTTTCGGTGAAACACTAGACGAGCAGTTGCTCCGGGTAAGCCACCCACGCGACCTAACATCTTCAGGAAGCGCATGCTGCGCCCCAGACACTTGTCAATCGCCAGAGTTTATGTTTCCTTCTTTTTGCCACAATTCGATTACCTTGGAGTTCATCATGCGATTTATGCTTCGACTGATTATGGCACTCCTTACACTTGCCTGCCTATCGCCGGCGTGGGCGCGAAGCGACTATATTGATAGTGCGATAGCGGCGATAAGTTCAGCAAATGCTCAAGCCAAGTTAGGTTTAAAAAAGGGATGGTATAAAGCAACAAGCGGTTCGACAGACTTCATAATCGAGATCCCGAGCGACATGACTTCTACTCTCAAGTTTGATTATCGATCCCGGATATTATTATCCGCGCTATGGGAATTTGAAAGAGAAATATTTGCTACATTAAGGGTGGCGGATAAGTGTGTTACTATATCTATAAAAAAGTTGACCTATGGCGAGGGAGGTTTCTTAACGGGGGGCAATAGTGACATTATCCCGAGCGGTCCCTGCAGGGAATCAGAGCCTTTATCTAGATTGAACGACTTTCTTCGGTTGTCCGCGGATCCGGCGCTATTCTTCAGCGGATCTGCATTCGTATCAATCGGTAAGATAAAACGTTGTACCAATGCGAGTTGCACAACATTGCAGGATGGCATTCCTATCCGCAGAGTTGATTTTTATGGGAGCATTGGCCCTGATGGCACGCCTCTCCCTGCATTCCGCGCAGCATTTGAGGAAGGATCGCGCATAATCCTGCCAAAAAATGGTATGCTGGCCATCGGCCCGAATTCTGAGGCCGTCTTTAATGATCTGTCTTATGACTTGGAGGCAAAATCTGGCTCGGCACTTCTAAAGAGATTTAATGTAACGCTCACCGAAGGGATAATTTCTGCTGGAAACACTATTCTCAAAATCAAGCCTGTAAGCAGGCTGACCGCAGAGGAGGTTAAGATTGAAAAGGACGATCTCTCCTTCGATATAAAGAGAGGGTCTTTGTCCGGCGAGCTAGGCGAAGGAACCTCCGTAATTCTTACGAGCAATCAAGATAAAACCTCCACGCTGAATATCCATTATGCAAAAGCATCTTTCACCGGAATTAATTATAAGGGAACGTCAGCGCAGTCGTCTTTAAGCATTCAGCGCGGTATATTGACCACACAACTTGAAAACGGCGAACTGTGGTTCAGTGAGCGTAACAGCGTACGCTTAGGCTATACCAACATTAATCTGATCTTGGGCTGCCCAGAACCGGTCCCTTCTGATTGCAGACCAGTATCTTGGTCTTCGAATCAGCTTTCGGTGTATGGGACGGTTAACGCATTTTCGACGACGCTGATTGGAGGGCAGTTTAATATCGCGGAAGTTGGGACGGTACAGTTGCGTACGGGCCAAATCATGGCTGATACACTCGCCATTGATTCGACTGATACAATCAGTCCCGTTACAGGCAAAGTGAACAAATTCGAAATTTCACTAGAGGGTCAAAATCTTTACTTCGACCGCTCCACGGTTGCAAAGCTATCCCAAGCGGAGATCAAAGGTTATGACTTGATATACAAAAAGGGGCAAAAATTTCCCATAGGCAGCGTAAAATTGGTTGCCTCTTCTTCCGGAATAGAAGGAGGAAATATCGGAAAAGTGAAATTTGATGCTGGTGCTCAGCTTGAGTTGGAAGTCCGAAGACAAGATGGTGACGAACCGGAAATCGTGAATGGCGCTATCAGAGGTGAGGCGAAAGTTGCTATGGACGGAGGAAACTTCGTTAGGACGAAAATAGATGTGGATGGAATAAGATATTATAACGGGTTCGGCGACGCTCAATTGAAGTTAACAGCCGTAGAAGGGGCGTATACGTTCGTAACTCCGTCCGCTCATGATTCTAAGTCAGAACTTGGATTTGAGGCCCAGATCGATGTGAAATCGATCACCTTAACGCCCACGCTTGCTCAGCCTCTCGTGCTCGGTCCAACTGCGCTAAAAGCCTCGCACCGGTCTTGGATGATCGACCCGCTAACGGGAATTCCGTTCAAGCTCGTTCTGCCAATCGCGGAGCAGGAACTTGTTTACGCGCCGATCAAGACTCCCGTAGGTGGGACATTGTGCGCTCCGAAAGTCAATCTGCATTCGCAAACTCCTAATATAACCGGCAAACTTGACGTATTCGGCTCCAGCTTGGGCGGAAAGGTCAAGGTTTACGATAACGCTTTGTCCGCGGGTATCGACGCGCAAGCAGACGACAGAGGATGCGATAAAATAGGAGCGCTGGTTTGCTTTCTCATAGGAACTGCATTTGGAGGGCCAATCGGCGGAGCGGGATTAGCTGTGCTATGCGCAAGTGACATAAACCAGGCGAAGAGTGATTTGAGCGATACAATTCGTAATGAATCCATGCGCAAGGTTTCCGAGTCGCGATTTCAATTCGACTTTTAGATCCTTAGCTCGGGTTTCTTTGTCATGAAGTAGCATTTTAGGGCAAGACAGGAGTATCCCATGCCTTGGATTGACGGTAACTTCTCCGCTGTTGCTGATGCTGCCGGTGTTGTGAATTACGCGCGTCGAATATCATCGCCATTTCCGTTGCGACTCGAAAGGTATCGTGTCCACACAACATCGGGCTGTAGTGGTCGAAGCCATGTAGTTCAAATGAGAATTGCAAGGGCGGACGACCCAGCCGACAAGCTCGAAGTGGGTGCTAACATTGAAGATTGTTCGGAGTATAACAACAAAATACAGCCACCCTATTCAATAAGAACAGGAAAAAATTACGATCTCGCGCTAACTGTGAGTGGTTTTAATGCGAACGAGCCGGTAGAGGGAGTTGCGGGAGTGCTTTATTCTTTATTCTTTATGCTTACGTCAGAGACAGCTTAGCGCAAAAGGAGTGGAAATGCCGATTGCAGACATCACAATTAGAAATGGCACTCCTCCTGAATGGAATGCCGTTATCATCGGGGCCGCCTGCGATTTTTTTTATCGTGATGGCACAACATCACAAGACGACAAGCAAGGCTTAAATATACCTTCAGGAAGCGGGGAAGCACATTGCTACTCGAGAGATAATTGTGTAGGCAGTTACAAAATAGTAATTGCCGTTCGTGTTAGCAATACCGTAAAACTTGTAGAGGCTACATATGGTGTTGAGGAAGGCAAATGTATTACAGGCGATACTGTAACCTTAGGAAAGAAACGCAATCTTGATGTTATCGAGAAGCGACTCGGGACTACGTCGACTGAGCACTCTTTTGAGCTTGTGACAGACGTAAAACACGAATATAGTAAATAACAGTTCGTGTCCGGCACGGGTGAATACAGTCTCCTGCGATCATGTTTGTCCCAGCCCAAAAGTGCGCGGAATCGCTCCGTTTTCCGAGCGTTTCAGCGTATGTCGAAATTATTGAATATTTCACCGTTCTCCGCGAGGCGGCGATCCTTGCCCCTGGGGAGCAGCAACATTGCTCGGTGCAGGCCGATGTCAGGCTGCGTCCCTGCCCATCTGCGCTAAGCAAGAGAAAAGCCCAGCCACGAGGGCTGGGCTTTCCTGGATTCACCGGGCTCGAAACGAGCGATCAGTATTTCGCCAACACCGGCGCCGAAGAGCCGAAGTTGAAGTGGTAGTTCACGCCAAAACGGATCGTGTGGAATCGCGTGCGGTTGTTGACGTTGTTCAAGTTGAGGCCGAAATTGAAGCCGTTGTTGTTGTTGCCGCTGAGCTGCGTATAGAGATACTCGGCCTTGACCGACCAATTCGGCAGCGCAACGAACATATACTCGGCGCCGCCGCCGGCGGTCCAGCCCGTCTGCACGGTGCTGTTCTGGTTCAACCAGCCGTTGCGTTTCACCTCGCCATAAGCGAAGCCGCCTGTGCCATAGACCAGCAGTTGCGGGCTCAGCAGGTTGACGCCGACGCGGCCGCGCACGGTGCCGAACCAGTTCAGGGTCGCAGTGGTGACGGGAGGGACGCCAAAGAGCCAGGCGTAGCTGTTGCCGCCAGCGCCAGAGCCGATGCTGGTGCCCTGGAAATCGGTCTCGACGCCGACGACGAACATCGGCGTGATCTGATAATTGTAGCCAATTTGAGCGCCGCCGACGACGCCCGCCCGGCTACCGCCGTGATTGTTGACGCCCCACCCCCAGGCGTTGGATGAATTTTGGGCGTAAAAGCCGACGCCGAAGTTGAGACCGGCGTAAAAGCCCGTCCAGGTCATGATCGGCGGAGGCGGCGGTGGCGGCGGCGCCTTGTAGGACGGAAGATCAGCGGCCATAGCCGAACCAGACGTCAGCGCGAGGGCCAAAGCGGCAAAGATCGCCTTTTTCATTATGCCTTCTCCTAAAGCTTAAAAACGGCTTGGGCCGAATCCCCGCACCAAAGGCGGCTTCAGTTAAAAAAAGCGACCAGCCCTGCACAGTCAAAGCAATTTAGAAGCTATTCGGCCCTCCGGGCACGCTTTCCACCCGACTGTGGCGGCGGCGCCACAATGCTGAAGCGGATTCTCGTCGAAAAAATCTGTCAACCTTTTCTGGACCTTAGGGCCGCAAAAAAAATTCCAACATTGGTCGAACCCGCCCCGCCCCGACGGGCCGCCCTCAGTGTCCGTCATTGGAAAAGTGCTGATAGTCGACGCTTCTTTTCCAATGTCCGCCCCAGCGCCAGCCTCGTCGCGCGAAGCCTCTGGTGACGACGCCCCCGTCAACGATGATCCCGACGATATCTCTCCTGCGCTCGGAGGGCTCGTCGTAAGCGCGCCCGGCTTCAGGTTCGGTGAGGTTTCCTTCCCGATAGGGATTTTGAACGGGATTGATGTCCACCGCCTTGCCATAGGCGTGTCGCGACATCGCGCCGCGATCGGTGGTTCGGCAATTGAAGGCGCTCGTATTATTCGCCGCCATCGACCTCGCGTCATCCCCTCCGAATTCATCGATCAGCGACATTCGATAGATTCGAAATTTCCCGCTGTCGAAAATGTCCTGAAAGGCAGCTGCGACGGCGTTTGCGACGCTTCTTGCAACGATCAGAGCGCCAGTCTGCGCGTTGCCGTCGAAATCGAGGTAAGGGACTCTCAAGAGAACGAGCTGGTCCCGTCCGGGACATGGAAGCTCTGCGCGCCACGACCTTCCTTGCATGTAAGCCCATACGGCGTCGGGTATGGGTTCAGCCGTGACCTTCGCGCCGCGCGCATGCGCTTCTGCGCCAGCAAAAAGCAAAAACAGAAGCGCAGCCGCTCCGATGGCGCGTGAGCAGCGATTTGTCAAAATCATGCGCCCGCCAATCCGCGTCTTCATTCCGCGGTTAAAATATTCAACTGGCGTATGCCGCTGATCGCCATCGAAAGAAGGGCAACGCCTCGATCGTCAGCGCCGCAATGCACACGAATTCGCCGACCCCATCCGCGATCACCATGTCGCCGATGGTGAGTATCGCGAGTCCCTTGCATATTTCCGAGACGGCGAAAATTCCGTTCGCTCTGGCCAAGCAAACCAACTTGCCGAGCGGGCGGTCAGTCCGAGCAGTAAATGCCTTCGCCGAGAGGAAGACGTTCTCACTTTTTCGGGGCGATGGTCCGACCGATGATGACGCCAAGGGAAAGCCCATGCCCAGCCTTCAAAGATGGAGGTGTTGTTCCTCTACCTTGAATTGCGAACGCCAATATGGCCGACATGCGGCCCGACCTAGGCGCAAGCGGCAATGAAATGACTGCGCTCGATCTCCATCCGTGAGCTTTGAATAGAAACGCCCCGACTGCGGAGTGGCGGCGGGGCGTTTCTTGCGTTTCAACGAACTGGCGTGTTTCTCAGCACACCCATACCCAGCTGCCGACGGAACCGCTCCACTGCCAGCACACGCCGGGGCTAAGAGGCCGCCAGGGCGTGCTCCAATCCCGCTTCTGATAGCGCCAGAGCCCGCCATATGACTGAACATCATGAGGGTACGATTGCTGCGCTTGAGCCAAGGGCGTGAAAGCCACACTCGCCCCGATGATCAATAGCGTGAGCCTGCGCATTTTTTCCTCCCGATTGAATCGACGTTGGCCAATTCAACTGGGTTGAACGCAAGATGAATCAAGCTGCTGGCTGATTCTACGCAGTATCCTCGCGCTTGGATTTCACACTATAGACTGAATGAGCGCTAGACTGAATGAGCGCTCCAATGGCGAGCCTAATGCTTCGCGAAACGCTCTATGGCGTTGATAAACGCCTCCGGCGAAGCGGCAATGCGTCGAACGACTTGCATCGGCAATTGGACGAGCATCCGAACCGTCGTGAAGGTGGCGACGAACGTCGACGACGAAACAAAACGCGTCATTCCTGTCTCCATGATGTGGTCGCTGCGGCGCGGCATATGCGGGGGAGGCGTTCGGCCGGCGCGGTCCAGACTCTGAGAGATTGCGATGCACACTGAAAGCACGCAGACGTTTCAGCCGGTTTGCTGCAATGTTGCCCGTCGGTATCCGACTTCAGTCAAATTTGTGGGCCGCCGCAATGCGCCGCGGCCATCCATCATTGCACGGCGCGGGGAATTGCCGCCGTGTCCTAAAAAGCGCCATTTTATCTTATAGATAAGCTCCATTCAGTCGGGCCGAGGAAACCGCGGCATTGGAGGGGCTATGAAAAAGTCAGGTATCGGCGCGGCTGTTGCTACGCTGTTCTCCATACATCCCGGAGTCGGCGGTGAACTGCCAACGGCGACTGCGCCTGCGCCGCTCATCCCGGGGATGCTCGAGGCGAACGCCGCGCCGACCTTGAGGATTGGAGCCTATGTCGGAGCGCTCAGCGACCAATCTCTGATCAACATCACCGTCCTGCGGCCGTGGGCGCCAAACTTCGCCTCTGGCATCCTCGTGGACGTCCATGCCGTTTATACGGCGTGGCGGTTTCAAAGCATCCCGCTCGAACTCGAAATTGAAGGCGGAGTCGCCAAGCGCTTCGGCAGTCGCGAAGCCGGACAGCAGTGGGAGTTCGATCTGATCCCCATGGCGAGATGGACGTATTTTCCATGGAATGATTACATCTACACAAATTTCAGACTTGGCTTGATCGGCGCGAGTTATGTAACAGGAATCTCAGAGTTTGAGCGACAGTTTGACAGCAGCGGCCATAGCTCCCGATTCCTGAATCTGCTCGTTCCAGAACTCACCGTCTCTCCTTACAAAGAAGCGCCATTTGAGGTGTTCGTTCGCGTCCACCATCGTTCCGGCGTCTACGGCCTCATCAACGGCGTCCATGGCGCGTCGAACTACATTTCGACTGGAATTCGATTTACCGCTTTTTGAATATTGATCGACGACGCGCCGGATTCGGCCGCCTCTCTGATTATCCGCCCAGAATGTCCGCCCGCAATCGATCGGCGACGACAGCGACCGCCGCCGCCACCGCCGGCGACATGGGCGCGCCGATGTCGAAGATTTCGCCTTCGATCGCATAAACGATGCAGCGCGGGGGCAATGCGCCCAGCGCGCGGGCGAGCTCCAGAGCTTCGGCGAGGCCGAAGCCGTGCGTCGATGCGCCGAAAGCCACTCGCGGAAGCGGGCCTGTGCTGACGTCAAAGCGGCAAATTTCGCCGGGCTTCGCCCCGAAAACGCAGGCGTCGACAATGTAGGCGACGTCCGCGCCCTCGAGCCGCGCCAATACGCGCGTCGCCTCGCCCTCCTCCTCGATAATTTCGACGGCGACCCGCAACGCTCTCAGCGCACGCGCGACCGCGCGGCCTGCCGCATCGTCGCCCCGCTGGGGATTGCCGATGCAAAGCACGACGATGCGTCCTTCGCGCGCGCTATCGACCCCGGTCGACATCGAGCCGCAAAAAATGCGTCGCGCAGGAAATGCAGGGGTCGTGATTGCGAATGGTCTGTTCGCATCGATGGCGCAGAGCATCGTCCGGCAGATCGAGCCACGCCGTCGCGAAAATCTTCAAATCCTCTTCGATGCTCGGCTGGTTCTGCGACGTCGGCGGGACGATGCGGGCGTCGGCGATCTTTCCATCGGCATGAAGCTGATAGCGGTGATACAGCATGCCGCGCGGCGCCTCGGTCGCCGCAAAGCCAACCCCCGCACGCGGTTCGAGATCGACGGCCGGGCGGTCAGGTTCTTCATATTGGTCGATGATCCGTAGCGCCTCGTCGCAGGCGTAAAGAACTTCGACGGCGCGAACGATAATGCTGCGGAAGGGATTGGCGCAGATCGTTCCAAGTCCCGCTTCGCGCGCCGCCTCGCGCGCGATCGGCGAGAGAGACGCGGCGTTCAGCGCATAGCGCGCCAGGGGCCCCGTGAGATAAGCCCCGCGCGCCTTGATGTGCGCGTGCAGCGCGGTCGAATGTTCGACGTGGCTCTCTTCGAAATGTTCGTCATATTCCGCGGCGGCGATGTCGAGCCCGCGGCTTGAGACGATGCGGCCCTGGTTCAAGGGATATTCGCCGTCGCCGCGCAAGGCGACGAATTCATAGTCGCGCTCGACGTCAGGAAAATCAAAACCGGCCGTCCAGCGCACGGTCGCGAGCGCCCCGTCCCGCGCACGCTTCAGCTCTTCGGCGAGCGGCTGAAGTTCGCGCCGGCGCGGCGCACGATAAAAGCCGCCGACGCGGACATTGATCGGATGAATCTCGCGGCCGCCGAGAAGTGCGATGATCGCATTGCCGGCCTTTTTGAGATCGAGGCCCCGACGCACGATATCGGCGTGGTCGCGCGCCATCTCGATTGCGCCCGCATAGCCGAGGAAATCCGGCGCGTGCAGCATGTAGACGTGCAGCGTGTGGCTCTCGATCCACTCGCCGCAATAGAGAAGCCGTCGCAGGTCGCGCAGCGGTCCATTGACAACGACGCCGAGCGCGTTCTCCATCGCGTGAATCGCGCTCATCTGATAGGCGACCGGACAGATGCCGCAGATGCGCGAGGTGATATCGTGCGCCTCGCTATACATGCGGTCGCGCAGGAAGGCTTCGAAGAAGCGCGGCGGTTCGAAAATTTTGAGTTCCGCCGACTGCACGACGCCGTCGCGGGCGACGACCTTGAGCGCGCCCTCGCCCTCGACACGGGCGAGCTGATCGACCTTGATCGTCTTAACGATCATGACGTTCGCTTTCCTCGCGGAAGGCGTCGGCATTAGCGTTGAAGGTTCTGTAGACGCGCTTCAGCGCATCTTCATCCATGCCGAGCTTGCCTAGCCATGCCGACAGCGACGGCGCGTTGGGCGTCTCCATCGGACCATAGCAGCCATAGCAGCCGCGATTGTAGGAGGGACAGAGCGCGCCGCAGCCCGCATGGGTGACGGGTCCCAGACAGGGCGTGCCGTGACCGACCATGACGCAGAGATTGCCGGCGATCTTGCACTCGACGCAGACGCTGTGCGGCGGCGTTTGCGGTTTGCGCCCCGCGAGAAAGGCCGAAATTGTTTCGACGAGCTGCCTGGTGTTGATCGGACAGCCGCGCAGTTCGAAGTCAACCTTCACGTGATCGGCGATCGCGGTCGAGGTCGCCAGCGTTTGGATATAGTCCGGCCGCGCATAGACGATCGCCGCATATTCGCGCACGTCGGCGAAATTACGCAGCGCCTGAATGCCGCCTGCGGTGGCGCAGGCGCCAATCGTAATTAAGAACCGCGACTGTTTACGGACCTCCTGGATGCGCGCCGCATCATGCGCCGTCGTCACCGAACCTTCGACGAGAGAAAGATCGTAGGGACCTTCAACCGACGCGCTCGTCGCCTCGAGGAAGTGCGCGATCTCGACCTCGCCGGCGATCTCAAGCAATTCGTCCTCGCAATCGAGCAGGCTGAGCTGGCAGCCATCGCATGAGGCGAATTTCCAGACAGCGAGTCTTGGTCGAATGCGCGCCACGTCACAGCTCCCGATAGGCGAGAAGATCGCGCACGCGATCGTAGCGATGGACCGGCCCGTCCTTGCAGATGAACAGCGGACCGAATTGACAGTGGCCGCAATGGCCGATGGCGCATTTCATGTTGCGCTCCATCGAGACGAAAATACGCGAATCCGCGATCCCCGCGTCTTCGAGCGCGAGCGCGGTCGCGCGGATCATCACTTCCGGTCCGCAAATCATGGCGATGGCGTCCGCCGGGTCGTAGCGAAGCTTGGACAGCAAAGGCGTCACATAGCCGACGTCTCCGGTCCACTCCGGTCCGGCGCGCTCCACAGCGACGCGCAGCTGGAAGTCAGGCGTCTTCCGCCATTCTTCGAGTTCGCTGACAAAGATGAGGTCGTCCGGCGTGCGCGCGCCATAGAGGACGCCCACCCGGCCGTAAGCGGCGCGATGGCGCAGCAACCAGTAAATTGCCGGCCGAAGCGGCGCGAGGCCGATGCCGCCGCCAATCAGCAGGACGTCGAAGCCCTTGGCCTCCTCGACCGGCCAGCCGACGCCGAAAGGACCGCGCAAGCCTACTTGGTCGCCAGCCTTCAATCTGCCGAGCGCCGCGCTCACCGGCCCGACGGCGCGGATCGTATGCGTCAGTCGATCAGGCGCATCGGCGGCGCCGCTGATGCTGATCGGTATTTCGCCGACGCCGAATGCGTAGAGCATATTGAACTGCCCCGGCGTAAAGGGCGTCGCGCGCTCAGGCGCGAGATCGAAGGTGAACACCTCCGCCGACTCGCGAATGAAGCGCGTCACCGGCGTCATGCTCGGCGCCATCGGATAGGGCGGCGGCGTGCAGGCTTTAAGCGTTGGCGGCATCATACATCCCGAGCGCCTGCATGCGCGCCGACTGCAGACGTTTAACGAGCGGCGGTATGAAGCGCTTCATCATTTCATAGCCGACGCGCGGATCCGCCTCGCATTTGCCGCGCAGACACTTGCCGTCGAACGAGATCGCCCGCGTCAATTCGACGACGCGCGCATCGAATGACGACCGATAGGGCGGAATGAGCCAGTCGGCGCCGAGAATTTCGCCGCTCTTGACGGTGAGAAAGGTGAAAGCTCCGCGCCCCGGCACGAAAGTCTCCAGCGCCACGGCGCCGTGTCGCACGAGATAGAATGAATCCGCCGCAGCCCCCTCGCGATGCAGATAATCGCCCGGCTGCAGGACGACATTTTTGGCGCATCCGGCGATAAGCGCCAATGTTTCTTCGTCGAGCCCCTCAGCGAAGGGATGATGACGAAGCAGATCGGCGATGTCCTTCATGGCCAGTCCCCAGCGGACGTGTCACAGCCGCGGATGGCGCGCACCTCTTCGGTAATGTCGATGCCCACTGGACACCAGGTGATGCAGCGCCCGCACCCCACGCAGCCCGACGAGCCGAACTGGTCGATCCAGGTCGCAAGCTTGTGAGTCATCCACTGTCGGTAGCGCGATTTTGCGCTGGCGCGCACGCTGCCGCCATGAATGTAGGAAAAATCCATCGTGAAGCAGGAATCCCAGCGGCGCCAGCGTTCAGCGCGTTCTCCGGAAAGATCGGAGACGTCTTCCACCGACGTGCAGAAGCAGGTCGGACAAACCAAGGTGCAGTTGGTACAGCTCAGACAGCGTGTCGCCACCTCGTCCCAGCGCGGATGCTCGAGATTGCTCATCAGCAGTTCGTTGAGATCGTCCGAACGCATTTCGCGGCCCATCGAGGATGCGGTGTGTTCGATGACAGCTTCACCGGCTTCAACCTCGCGACTTGACGCGAGCCGATGCGGAACCTGCGCCAGGAGCGCGCGCCCCTCGTCGCTGCCGGTCTCGACGAGAAAGATCTGCTCGGTCCCGTCGAGAAGCTCGGTCAGGGCGAGGTCGAAGCCCTGCTCCACGCGCGGACCCGCGTGCATCGAAACGCAGAAGCACGTGCCTCCCGCCTGGCCGCAATTGACGGCCACGATCAGCGCGCGCTCGCGCAGCGCTTTGTAGTGCGGATCGACATAGAGATCGCCGACAAGGACCCTGTCTTGAATTTCAATCGCGCGAATGTCGCACGCGCGCACGCCGATGAAGGCGAGACGATCGGTCGGCGAGGGTTCGGGCGTGACGCTTGCGGTCTCGCCATCGCGTTCGGCCGTCCAAAGCCGCAGCTTCGGCGCGTGCAGAAATTTTTTCCACGACTGCGGCCCGACGGAATAACCAAAGAGCGCATCGTCGTTGCGCTTGGCCAATCTGTAACGGCCGCCGTCCTGCTCATCCGTCCATCCGCGGGGCAGGTCCTCGACAGATTCAATATCGTCGTAAACGATCGCCTGATTTTGCACGGTCGGCCCGATGGCGCGATAACCGCCCGCCCGGATCGCCTGCAGCAAATCTTGCAGGCCCTCGACCGTGATGATCGCCGCCGCTTCGTCAGCTTTGGCCATGAGCGCTCCTAACCAGGCTTCCTGCCCGCAGATATCAAATCGGACGACGTCGGATGTTTCGTCAAGTCTAGCCTTTGCCGGCGCCCTTGTGACGCGAGGATGACATTAGGCCGACGTCCGGCGTCGCGCGCTACGTCTTCCCCTGTCAGAGTTCAACCGCCCACGCGATCCTAGAGCCCAAGTTTACCAGCAGGCGAGACGAGCGGCGCCCGCACCCCCGCGCCCAGTTGCTCGGTTCCCGCGCACGAACTATCTTGAGCTTCTAATTCGGCCAACAGGCGCGTGGGACAAGGCGAACTTGCCGCCGCTGTATCGCTCGCGCCGAACTGCGAGGATTGTTCATGTCCAATAGCCCCGACCCGGCCGAACCCAAGTTGCCTGATACCTCGCCGCAGCACGAGAGCTGGGCGACGTCGATCGAGCACGGCATTGAAGAGATCAGAACCCAGTCCGCCGGCGTTCTCTTCCTCGACGTCATCAAAATCGACCTGCCCTATATCGTGATGCTGTCAACGGCCGTGCTCGGCATCGGCATCGTCACCTTCACGGGACAGCCGGTCGCCTACTACTGGGAGTTTCTGACGCCGGTCTATTGCGCGATCTGCATTTATATCGGTTGGCGGCACACCGAAACGACGCATGAGCGCACGCGGCTGGTCTGGACCCAAATACTGCACTGGGCGGCGTTTCTCTTCGGCATGTGGCTGATCTATTCGCCGCCGCTGCGAAAACTGATCGACGTCAATGCGGCCGGGCTCAATCTGATGGTGCTGCTCGCTGTCGCAACCTTCGTCGCGGGCGTTCACGCGGCCGCATGGCAGATTTGCGTCGTCGGCTTCATTCTCGGAATTTTCGTCCCAGCGGTGGCGATCATTCAGCGCTCGTCGCTGTTCATTCTCGTGTCCGTTCTGGGCATAGGCTTCGTCGCCGCCAGCATCTACATCACGCTGCACTCCCATCGCCGAAAGGCGCGCGAGGCGGAGGGGACCATGTAGAGCGGGCTCCGAAAAAGTTGACAGTTTTTTTCGATGAGAACCGGCTCGAACGTTTGATTTTAAGCGATTCCTCCCCGATCACATGATTCGATGTGATCGGGAAGCGCTCTAAGGGGTGCGCGCCGAAGAGCTATTTGGCGCGCACGCCGATCAGGCGGAGGCCGGCTGCGCCGCCAGCGCGGCGCGAATGGCGTCGTCTTTGGACTTATCGAACGACGTCCGCAGCACCACGCCGCCGACGCCTTTCAACCCTTCGAGGACCTTGTCGGTCGTCATTTTGCGCACGAGCAGGAACAGCGCGGCGCCGCCGGGCGGAACCGCGGCCGCCACGTCCTTCATGAATTTATCGTCAATGCCGAAGTCGGTCAGCGCGCCCGACACCGCGCCGGCGCTGGCGCCGATCGCGGCGCCTGCGAGCGGCATCATAAAGATCAATCCGATCAGAGCCCCCCAAAAAGCGCCGGAAACTCCGCCAAGGGCCGTCGTATTGAACAGCTGATTGAGCTTTATCGCGCCATCGGCATTCTTTACGGCGACGACCGCGTCGCCAAGTTCGATCAGATATTCCTTTTGCATGGTGAAGAGCTTCTGCCGAACTTCTTCGGCCTTTTCTTCCGACGGAAATGCAATCACGAGAAGATCATTCATCGGCCTCTCCCATTCCGCGCGCGGATCTCGCGCGCCGCCATTGACGATCTAGTTCAGTGAAAGAAGCAAGACAATGCGCCGAGGAGCAGCTGAGGCGGAATGACGAGACCGAACGACGGCCGGCGGACGCCGCCCTCATCGCTTTCACAGCGACGCTGGCGGGCCAGCCTTCCATCAAGTCACTAATCCTGGCGACGTCGCGAAGGCGCGAATTCGCAGCGGGCGCGCTGCGGGACACGACGCGGCGCGGCATACAGGAAGCAGAGCGGCGAAAGCGCCGCGGCCAGCAACAGCATGACGATCCCCATAGGAGTTTCTCCCGGTTTTTGTGTCGCCGCCCGCCTTAAAAGCGGGCGGCGAAGTCTCGGATTACTCGGTCAGGAGGGCGACGCCTTCCTTGCCGATCAGGCGCTGAATGTTCATCAGCAGCTGAAGCACGACGCCGAACACGCCGAGCGCCATCCAGCCGAAGAACACGAAGCCCCAATGCAGCGGCGCAACGAACAGTTCTTCCATGAACCAGAACGTGTGGCCCCACTCATTCAGGCCGACGTTCGGGATGATCATGAACGGGCCAATCGCCACGATCAGATAGGCCACCGAATAGCCCTTGGAGAAATACGGAAGACGCGTCTTCGCATAGAAGAAGCCGCCGACCGCGATCACCGAGTAGATCGGGTAGCTCATGTAGAACTCGATGATGTGCGACGGCGTGAAGTCCGTGTCGCGAATCACCGTCATGTGCCAGGTGCCGTCCTGCTCGGTGAAGAACGACGCGCCCCAGTAAATGGCCGCGGCGTAAACAACAAGCCATTGCACTTCGACAACCAGGCGGCGCATCTCTTCGCGCGGCGCCAGGTTCGAGAAGTCGCGCG
>NZ_JADNQZ010000035.1 GCF_015709515.1 Methylocystis sp. H62 | reverse complement strand
GCAATACAAAATCCCCGATCGCGGAGACGGCGGTCCGCCACGCTCTACGTCATCGAAGCCGACATACGTGGCCACGCGCCGGAAGCGCGGCTGGCGACGCGTAAGAAACTTTCCGCGCCCATCGTCGAAGCCTTGAAACCGTGGTTCGAGAAGCAACTGTCGCTGATCTCGTCAGGCTCCACGTTGGCCACGGACATCCGCTACGCGTTGAGCCACTGGGCCGGTCTCACCAGGTTCCTGGAGGACGGCCGCCTCGAGCTGGATACGAACCCGGTCGAAAACGCCATCAGACCCGTGGCTCTTACGCGAAAAAATGCGTTATTCGCCGGGCACGAAGTCGGAGCTCAAAACTGGGCGCTGCTCGCCTCCATCGTCGCGACGTGCAAACTAAACAACCTTGATCCCGTCGCCTACATCGCCAAAACGCTGCAAGCCATTCTCGACGGACATCCTCAAAGCCGCATCGACGAACTGATGCCGTGGAGCTTCGTCGCCGCGTCAAGCCTCGCCGCATAGGTGATCGGAAAGGCGCTTACGATCATTTGGCAGATCAAGCTCGACCTGCTCGCGCTCGTCAGCGTGTGGCGGATCGAACCAGGCGCGATCTCGCGCCTTTTCATCGAGCCGTTTGCCGAGAGCGAGCGTGCGATGGCGAACCGTGACGAAGGACTCAGACGATTTGACGGGCAAAAACTCCGCGATGACATCTGCCGCTTTGCGGTAAGGCATCAAACTGCCAAGGCGAGCCGACAGCTCCATCAATTCCGGCGTCGCCTGGTCGGGGCAAAAATCCCGCAGGACTGCCGAGGCGTCGCGGAAATACGGCACGCAGCGTTGGCAATTCAGGATGCGTGGATTACGAACCTCGACGCAGCCAAACACCGTCCTAATCTTTCGCTTCGACGCCAAGCCGCTCGCCCTTCACGAAACCGCGCGCGGCGACAAGCTTCAGCACGAAACCGAAAACCTGCTCGTGAAACTCGTGCGGCAGCCGCGAGCGCGTCTTCGACAACCACGAGTGATCAGGGACTCTATCGCGCGCCGAAAGCCGCAGGAAATCGCGCAGCGAAGAAGAGTCCGCGCATCGCCGGGCAACGCCACGTTCGCGGTCGAGCCCCTCGAAATAGCCGCCCATATGCATGCGGAAATAGCGGCCCGACGGCAGCGACGGCACGCCCGTCTTCGTCGCGTAATAAGGCCTGCGGGCGTCCTGAACAAAGGCGTCGAAGCCAGCGTCCAACAACAGAGTTTGAAGCCATTCGCAAAAAGCGTGACCCGGAGAGCGCGGCAATTCCAATCACGTCAAAACCAGATCGCCCTGCGTGCCCGTTTCACTCGGCATCGCCATCGGCCACATCCCGTTCGAATCTCAACAATCAAATGGGATCACCCGCAGCCGACTTCGTCAACGGGCTGTTAAGGGAGAGATAACAGCGTCGAATGGGCTGAATACTTCAATCATCCAATTGCGAACGGTTTCTCCATTGATCGGTCTCTCGGGAGACTTCCGAGGCGACGAGCGGTATTGTCGCTGTTCATCGTACGGACCCATTCCTCAACCAAGATCCCCCAAAAGGTTAGGCTGGCTCGTCCAGCCACACAGGATCTATTGGACACACTATTGGATCTGACGATTCAGGAGCTTGAAATTCATCTGCTCGGTGAGTTCGTCCTTCGGGGCGAGGGGCGCTTGAAGCGCATTCACCTCGCGCAGACCGCTCAGCCTCGCTTTGCTTCCGATTGTCCCCCCCTTATAGATGAGCGTCGTCCATTGATCCGGCGTATCGGAAAGCAAATCTTTCCCGTCGTCAGAGTTGAGGTCGACGCTTACATTTTTGGCGTCTACCACCCCGTTTCTGTTCCAATCTATAGGTCCGTCAGCCGGAACTTCTACAAACTGCCCGGTGGAACGATCGAAGAAAATGGTCGAGCACTTGGCGAGTTTAGACCCGCCGTTCAAGCCTACTTTTTCGTCCAACTTAGTCTCGTCGAGCGCAGGAAGCGCGAAAGGCTGATAGGTGTAAGAACGGCGCCCTCCGATCTGCACGCCGCTCATCTGGAAGGAATAGTTCATCAAGCTCAGATGATTCGGCTTGTAATTTACGTCGTCGGCACCCCCGTGGCGGAGTCCAAGATTGTGTCCGAGTTCGTGGATAAAAGTTCCTATCTTTTGCTCGTTGCTGCCGCCAGCGGCGTTGTTCCATTTCCCAAGGGTGACAACAAAGTCCGAACCCGGAATGGAGATAGAGTAACCACTCGAGGTGCCGCCATCATAACCGTTCGCCCACACCATGTAGTGAAACACGGGAGCTTTAGCGGGGTCGAAACTGGCCTTCTTGATCGCAGCAAGAGCGCTGACTACCGGATTTAGATCATCGACATATTGAACTTTCTTACCGATTACGAGGTGGATGTTGATTCCCGTCAGGCCGTCAGGGTTTTGAACCGGGGCACTCAAGAAGGCGTTCCTAATCCCCGCTAAGACAACGCTGTTTGGCCCTAGCCCATTGGTGGCGCCGTCGCGCTCCATATAGTCCATCCAGACAAACACGTCTTTATGAAGAGGACTTGCGCCCAATGCGCGAAGATCGACGCCGTTGACGCCATGCACTTCCCATCCGTCCGGGAGCCCGTCTCCATCGGTGTCGGGATTTTGCGAGTCTGTCCCGAGCTGAGACTCTTCGGCGTCTGTCAACTCATCGCCATCGCTGTCCAACGCCATTAGGGCCGCAGGCGCATCCGATTTCAATTGTTTGACGGGGAACCCTTCGGGAATCTGAAAATTCTGCTTTGGGGAAACAAGCGAGTTGCCGTCGAAGTCCAATATCACCCGATTTTCCAGAATTCGAGATGTTGGCTCATCGACGCCATTCTGAGCGCGTGCCAGACCGGCCCAGTCCGGCATGATGCCTGCAGTAGCGAAAATGACGATCGCGAACCGGAAGTCGGAATTCATGACGGCCCTCCCATACGAAAACTAAATTTTGTGATCGGTCCCATCCTTTATCTTCCTCAAGCGTCGGGAGCCAATGGCCGGCCCCCATTCAGCGATCCAGGAGCAATGTTAGTTTAAGAGATGCTGAACTTGCCCCCGACGTTGGACCGGGTTGGCGGAAAATTCCGGCTTCATTCGCCGGCTGGCTGGCCGGGATTGCCGGGCGGAATGAAGCTCTCTCGGCGTTTTATTGCCGATCGAGCTTGCGGACGCACGTCGTTATAGTCTCTACGCCAAGCCTCGCATTTTTGACGCGCTTCGTCGAGGCTGAGGAACCAGTTGGCGTTCAGACACTCCGCCCGGAACTTGCCGTTAAATGACTCGATGAATGAGTTGTCCGTCGGTTTGCCAGGCCGCGAGAAGTCAAGTGTCACGCCGCGCATGAAAGCCCATAGATCGAGTTCCTTGCTTACAAACTCCGGCACATTTTCCAGCCGGATCGCCTTCGGCAGGCCAATATCCCGGGTCGCTCGTTCGAGAACTTTTTCAGGCCACATCATAAAGCCGGATATACGTCAGCAGTTGCGACCGAAAGTCGAACTGTCAAAGCTATTGTAATCGGGCGGGGTTCCTATTGGTTTCGGTGCCGAGCTGGTGTCGGTTCAATGCTGATTGACAGAAAGTCTTGGCAGCCGCCGTCTCCGGCCACGACGATGTCGTCCTCGATATCCCGCCGCGCGTCATCGGTGCGACGCGCAGACTCGCCCGATCGCGCCGTGTCACGGGACGCCCCATGCCGAACGAACTTTGGCCGTGTCGCGCTCCATTTGCAAAGAAGATCAATCCCGTGAATGCATTTGAACGACGCGCAAATTGAAATCGCGACTTACGAACAATCGCTGCACGATCACTCAAAAATCCGGTCGGTTCTGAAGAAACCTTCCCGGCCAGGCTCTGTTTCCGTATACTTTGTCGCGGCCCGCCTCCGATAAAAGGAACGTAGCAGTTGCGGCGTCGGAATATGATTTCGCCGCAGTCGGGCTCAATTGATCTGCTGACAAGAGAGTTCCAGTCGCCACAAGTGCTGATGACAGCGCGTTGAACAGCCCCTGCGAGGCGATCGGGTCGAACGCGATTGCCGCGTCCCCCACCGCGATCCAGCCCTCGCCTGCCGCCTCCGAGAGAAGGCTCGCGGAGGCGTCCACTGTGCGCAACACCGTTCCCGCCCGCGTTCGGGACGGGCGGATCCGCCAAGTCTGCGCGCGTCCGCCGGGTCCATGGATTCGATATGACCAGCTCGACCCGTCGCTCCGGTAGTCGAGCCACGAGGCGCCGGCGTTCGGACTACTATCGATATTCTCCACCAGTTCGGCGACCCGGCGGTCCCGAGCGATCACGCGCGCGCCCCTACGACGTCCGATCGCGGCGGCGCGGCCCGTGGCGTCCACGACAACGTCGGCGCGTATGAGTGTCGTCACGCCGCTGACGCTCTCGCGAAAAATGATGCCTCCGTCCGGCGCAACGCCCGTCGCGCGCAACCGGCGGAACGTAACGCCGGCATCGATCGCAGCCGCACGAAGGCGCCCATCGAAACGGGCGCGGTCGACGACATAGCCGAGCCGGTATGGATGCCGCAGGAAGTCTACGTAGTCAGTTTCCCCGGAACCTCGCGTCCTGCGAATGCCGCAACACCGTCGGGCGACCGCAGGATCATTGAGCAGCGGCTCCAGCCCGACCGCCGCGACGGTGGCAAGCGACGCCGGAGCGAGAAGCTCGAGGCGAGTCGCCGTCGCCGCGCCCGGATCTGCAAGGATTACCTCGCGGCCCTTGAGAGCGAGGAGGCGCGCCACGGTAGCGCCTGCAGGTCCCGCTCCCACCACGAGGCAGGGGGTACGCAGCGTTTCCAGTTTCAAATTTCGCCCTGGCGATAGCTTCGTTTCGGCGGCGGTGCCGTTGTCCTTTCGGCGCGCCGCTGCGACAGACCTGCCATCGTCTGTGGCGCAAACAGGCTCTCGATGTCTTCGACCGCGTGAAATTTGGCGTCCGTCGTAACGTCGATCATCGCGCCCTTGTCGCTGCGCCCCTGCTCGACGCGCAGGTCTTGCACGCGTAGTGAATCAGGAGGGCTCTTCACCGGCAGCACCATGCCGAGATCCGCCCATTCTGTGATCATCTTCGACAGCCTGTCAAAGTAATCCGTGCCGCGAATATCGCGCAGCCAATCGACCCGGTGCATCAGATGCTTGAGGGTTTGCAGTTGCGTCGGCGGCCCGCGATGGCTGATCGCCGCCGCACGCAGATAGTTGCCGTCGCCGAGCACCTGATCCGGCGCGCGTGGTCCCCAGAAGGTCGGCATCGACAGGAAGGTTGACGGAAAATAGTCGGCCGCAGAATTGCACGAGGTGTGATCGGTCTGCCAGGGCACGCCGAGAAAACGGGTGAGACACCCCGCTGCGGCGCCGTCATAGGGGCCGTCGGCGCCGGTACAGACCGCCGGCGTGAGCTCGTCGCCAAAATCCTGCTTGGCGGGGTCTTCGCCCGTCAGCACATTCAGACGGTAAGCTGATTTCCAGAGCAGCGGAATCCGTACCACCCAGGTGATCTCCATCGCCGGATGGAACGGGCCGCCGAGACAATCATGCAACGGCGCGCGTTCGAGATGCTCGATCTGCGCTTCAGGCGCCAGTGTGGAAAAGCTCGGTGGCTGCGTTGAAGCAGCCGGCGACCAGTCGGAGACAAATTCGCCGTCCGCCCACCGCTGGAGGTGCGCGTAGTGCGCCTTCGTCACGGCGAGCAGGGAATTCGCTGGTTTCGGCGGGTTGCCGAAGAACTCATCTACGGCGTCGCCGAAAATCTGGGGGATCTGATCTTCAACAAGCGGGGTCGCCGATTCGGTATCTCGAAACACCGCGAGCACAATCTTGCGCCACGCGGCGTTGGCCGACGAACCGTCATTCAGCTTTGCGATGACTTCAGGATTCCCGGCGTCCAGCGCCGAGCCGAAACCATGCAGAATGAAGAGCCCGTGGTTGACCCATTGCAGCCCGGTCAGGCGCTGGAACAACGGCAGCACGTCGGCCGTGAAGAAAGTCTTCGTTGGCCGCGAAATCCACGCCTTGTCGTAGAAGACTTCACGCACAACGTCGTCGATCGTCACGATGCCGAACAATCCCGGCGCGTAGTTTGGCGGCGTGACGCAGACATAGCCCGGTTCGGCGTCGATCGGCTTGCGCCCGGGGAAGGTCACTTTCGCACGCACGGGCCCGTCACAAACGTCGTCATGCCAGCCCGGATTGTTGGCGAAGGTGAGCGGTCTTGTGGCTGTGCGGAACGGTCGCGACACGCCTTGTCCGCCGAGGAAAATCAGCCGCCCGTCCGAATCGGTGCGAAGTTCGCCGAGATAGACCGGGGAGCCCCAGAACGCGCCGTCGTCCAGCCTGACTGGCGCTGCGTTGGGCCCCGCAATACTTCGGGGTGTCGGTGTGATGTCGAGTCGCGACCTGCTCTCCGGCGCCGGAACCAGTTCCCGGTTTCGCTGCAGGGCTTTCTTGCTGAGCGGTCCAAGGTCCATCGCCTGATTGAAGTCGTACCAGCCGGCCTTGAGATTCGCGACAACGACGCGCCATTCTATCTTTGCCGACGCTGCGGTTACTTCCTGCACGCTGCCGTCCTTCATATGGGCGTAAATGCGGAAGCGGGCGGCCTGACGCTTGATTTCTCCACTGGCGGTGCGGAAGTCGTCGACATAGCGCGCCGGCTGCTCCGGCGTCGCGCCAGGCAAAGTCGGCGCGCCGCCAATCACCTCGGGACCGATGACGTAATCGTCCGCGCCCTGCGCATTGCCGACGCGCGCAATCCCGATCGGCGGATAGATTTTCAGTTCCGAAATAGCGTTGGCGTCTATCATTGTCGGGTCTCGTTATGGGGAGGCTTTCGAAAAAGCGGTGGATCTTTGCATGAGCGACGCCGCAAAAGGACTGTTGGCAATATTACGGCGCCGCGCGGTTCATCGCGGCGTGTCCGGCTCCTGCATCGACTGTCCATTCAGACTGCGCCGCACCGCAGCGGAGGCGGGATAGGAAATGCGTCTTGCATCGGCTATCGAACCGAGCGGCCGGTTCTCATACAGCGTCCGCCACGGCGAGAATGCGAGGCCTTCGCCATAGGCGGCCTGACCCGCTTCATCAATGTCCTGCGCGGGAATGTCCAATCGGGCGACCGTGACGAATGGGGATATCGTCTCCTCCCAGCGTTCGGTCGCCCGATCCACAGGCGTTACGCTGTCGTCGACGAACGCCTGCGCTTCGATCAGGAAGCTGGCGGCGCCGGCCAAGAGCCGCTTTTTCAGATCTTCGGCGAGATAGTCTGGAGACGGGCCAGGCGCCGGCGTCTCGACCGGGTGCGCGGGGACGACGCAATATTTTACGATGGCGTTACCCAACGCGTAGGGCAGCGTGCTGGAATAGCGCGCCGCCACCAGACTCCTTTCTTCCCTCGCCATCTCCTTCAGGATCAACAGCGACCGCTTGTGAACGGCGGTGAACGCTTCGGTTTCTTCTGGTGAGGAAATCGCAGCCATGTCGCGCGCATTGTCGACGAAGAAGATATCGCTGTTTTGAAATATCAGATCCGCAGTCGAGGCGAGCGGATTGTCGGTCGCAAGCGTGGGGCCATCGACGCCGAACAGTTTGAGGGCGAAGCCGAGCGTACTGTTCTCGTGATCCGGCGTGTCGGGGGGAGCGTCGCTCGACCAGCGCATCCACACGTCATATGGGCCGCCCGCCCAAAGCCCGACGCGAAACGTCGCCGGACAGGCATTCAGGACGGTTAGCTTTCCTTTCGCGACGCCGTGTTGCTTTCTAAAGACAGCGCGCTCGGCTGGCTTTTCACCATTTTCGATCCGCTTCTTTTGAAATTTGTCGATGAAGGAGGCGCGGATGTCCTCAATGGGCTCGACAGCAGAACGCGGCGGCGCTGTAGGCGCGGAAGCGGACGTTGCGGCTGACCCTCGAGATTGCAAAAGAGGCGGCATTGAACGTCCTCCCTCAAAAACCTAAAAAAATTTGCTGTCCGACACCCGCGCACCAGAACGTATCGATGAACCTAAGATTATCACACTGCTTGCTTCGAACAAGCGGCAACGGGCGTCGATCGCCAGTTAGCGTAGTCAATCGTTCGGTGAGGACGCTTTTTTTGCCGGTGTCGATTTCGGTTTCAAGATGAGACTCACGATCTTTTGAAAAACAGCGGCTTGGAAAAAATCAGTCTCAGTCCGATTTCGGTTTCAATTGAGACTATATCGGCAAATTTTCGGTTTCAATTGAGATTGATCGACCGGTCGATCGAGAGAGCATGTAAAGTCGTGGGGAGTATGTAAATTTTGGAAGGTTACAATCGCCTCTTTGAGAAAGGCGAGCCTATGCAAAAGCTGGTTTGGCGGGTGAAAATCGTCACTGACCTTGGGGACGGAGCGCCGGAAATCGACGTCGAGGTGGCCCGGCTCGAAAGGGACGAGCTTGCTGTCCCTGAAACGCTGGGTCTTTCGCTCGCCGAAGGGAAACGCCTGGTCGCTGCTATTCAAACGGAAATGGTCCGCGCGCAGGCGGCGACGATGGGCGAGCGCTTTCGTTGCTGTGCGCATTGCGGATCGGACTTGCCCAGCAAAGGATACAGATCCGTCACGTTTCGATCCCTGTTCGGCGACGTGCCGCTTCGAGTTCGTCGTTTCGCAAACTGCCAATGTCGTGTAAGCGCGGGTGAACCGAGAAGTTTTTCGGCGCTGACGCTCGAAGGCGGCCTAGCGCCGGAACTCGCCTATGTGACCGCCAAATTCGCCGCGCTCGCGCCGTTTGCGAAGGTGGTGGATCTGCTTGCAGAATTGCTGCCCGTCGGTGGCGCCGTCAATGGCTGCACGGTGCGCAATCGAACCCGCCGTGTCGGCGAGCGTATCGCGCGGCTGCGGCCCGAGGGAGAGGCAGATCCAGACATTGACGCGGTTACTCCCGCAGTCGTGATCGGCCTCGATGGCGGCTATCTGCGCAGCCGTCATCGTCGCCCCGAACGGAATTTCGAAGTGATCGCGGGTAAGGTGCTCAATCTCGATGGCTCCCAGCACCGTTTCGCTTTTGCACGCAACGGCAATTCCGCGAGCGAATTTGCCAACGCGGTTGTGAGTGCTGGCGTCCGTCTCGGCACGCCGGCGACGGTGCTGTGCGATGGCGACTCTGGACTTTGGAAGTTGCAGCGTCAGGTCATGCCAGAGGCGACACTCGTCCTCGACTGGTTTCATATCGCGATGCGTTTCGAACACGCCTTGCAGGCGGCGCGTGGCCTTGGAGCCGAGACATCCAGCGACTACCTGCAAGGCCATCCAATCCATGAACTCGAAAGAGCCAAGTGGAGACTCTGGCACGGTCGTTCAAGCGCGCATGTTTTGGGCGCTTGGCGCGGCTGACTCATTGGATTGACGCCGCTCATGTCAGAGACGTCAGAGGCGCGCCCGCAATTCGGCGACACATCAACGATCTGATCGAGTATCTTTACGTCAGTGAACTTGCGCTCGTGAACTACGGGCGGCGGCGCCGTGATCGGCTTCCGATTTCAACCGCCTTTGTCGAAAGCGCCGTCAACGAAATCCTGTCAAAGCGCATGATCAAAAAACAGCAGATGCGATGGAATAGATGGACCGTGCAGCCGTTCCTCGACGTCCGTGTTGCCGTTCTCAACAAAGCACTCGCCGGTTCGTTCAGGCGCCTTTATCCAGATTTCCGACTAGACAACGAAACCGATCCCGTTCGTCTTGCAGCGTGACGAACCCCACAATCTTGCATGCTCTCAGGATGACGGCGGAGACGACGAGATTGAGGCCAAAAGCCCGGTAGCGCTGATTTTCGAAGGTGCGGTCGCGGATCTCGCCGAGGCGATGAAAGAACACCGCCCTGGCGAGCGCGTTGCGCGCCTCTCCCTTGTTGAGCCCGGCGTTTGTTCGCCGTCTTAGAGCGGGGTCGCTGATCCAATCGAGGGTGAAGAGCGTACGTTCAAGGCGTCCTATTTCTCGAAGGGTCTTTACCAGCGCATTCTGTTTGGGGTAAGCGGCGAGCCGACGCATCAGAATCGACGGCGCAACCGTCCCAGCTTTAATTGATGCGGCGAGACGCAGTGTCTCATCCCAGTTTTCGGCGATGACACGAAAATCGATAGCGCCACCGATCATCGGATCGAGAGATGCGTAGGTCGCGCGAGGATCCGCGACATAGAGGCGGCGATCGGCAAGATCGCGAATGCGCGGCGCGAATCGAAAGCCCGTGAGATGACAGAGGCCGAACACGTGATCGAGGGCGCCCGCCGTGTCCGTATAGTGCTCTCGGATATCCAGCGAGCATTCGTGGTGAAGCAACCCGTCCAGAATATGCGCGGCCTCGCTGGCGTTGGCGGCGATGACCTTGGTGTGAAAAGGCGCATAGCGATCGGAGATGTGCGTGTAGAATTTTACGCCTGGCTCCGAGCCATATTTGGCGTTGTAGTCGGCGCGCGCCTCACCATGGCCGCCTGCCTTGAAAAATTGTCCGTCCGACGATGACGCGCCGCCATCGCCCCAGACCCTTGTGAAGGGCTGCGCGTGGATCGCTTCGGTCAGGCATGCCAGCGCCGCCTGATATGTTTCGTCGCGAACATGCCATTCTGCGATCCAGAGCAATTTTGAATGGCTGAATATTTTGGTGCTTCGCGCCATTCGGGCGAGGCCGAGATTGGTCGCGTCGGCGAGCAATGCCGTCATCAGCCCGATATTTTCGTTTGGCGGCGCGCCGCTGCGAAGATGGCCGAAGCGCTCGGCGAATCCCGTCCAGCCATTGTCCAGGCGCAACTCGGCCGTGCGGCGGAATTTTCCGCACGTCCATTGCTACCGGCGGAAGGTGGAGAGGTTGCCAGCGTGAGAGACAAGCACGGCGGCTCTGAGCACCGCCGCCTCACCAGAGTGGCGAACGAGCGTTCAAGGCGAGCGGTTTTCGATCGGGTTCGTGTGCTACACAAGGAGGGTCGAAATGGGATCGACATCGCGCGACAGACGGGGTTCGATCGCCGCACGGTCGGGAAATGGATCCGAGCCGAAGCGCCTCCTGAACGGAGCGCCGCCGCGCCGAAGACGACATCTCCGCGGCATTTCGAAGATTATTTATCACGCCGCTGGTCAGAAGGTTGCGTGCGCGGCCGTCGCCTATTCCAGGAGATCAGAGCACGCGGTTACACAGGCAGTTTTTCAAATCTCGAACGTCTACTGGCGAAATGGCGCAATCCGAAACGCCGAGCGGCAAGGGCTGCACCGATTGTTCCAAGGCCGCAGCCTCTCAATCCCGCCACCGGACGCTCGATCTCGCCGATTGTTGCCGCGGGGCTCTGTATCAAGCCGCGTGGGCTGTTGAACTCCAATGAGGCTGCAAAAGTCGATGCGATGAAGAAGGACTGGCCAGAGTTCGCGACAATGCGTCAACTCGCCATGCGATTCAGGGGCATGTTTAAATGCAAGAGCGTTGGCAAGCTCGGCGCCTGGCTGAGAGACGCCCAGAAATCGGGCCTCTACGCCATGCAACGTTTTTCTCGCACGCTACAGAGAGACATCGAAGCCGTCAGGAGTGCGATCACTGAGCCTTGGAGCAACGGCCAGACAGAAGGACAGATCAATCGCCTGAAAGCACTCAAACGAACGATGTATGGACGAGCGGGACCAGAACTCCTCCGGGCCCGCCTGCTTCCTGTGTAGCGGTCACTGCAACAGAAAGTGAGGAAGAACCCGTATCATGGCTTTTCTGATTCGGAATCGGAAATTCTCACGCCAAGATGGCTCCGGACATACGGGACCTTGCCGAAGGGATCGTCCCTGCCGTCAAGCCACAATTTGGCCATGTTAGCTCGAAATGGACCAATGCCGAGAGGTATGACATAAAGATAGCCATTTTTCGAGTCGTGCAGATACAGAAACCTCAACGCCCGGCTATTGTGAGGATGAGATTATATACGTCAACATGACCACCACGTAGCGCTGCCGATAGTGGGGTTTCGCCGGACGATGCGACGGGAGCGGCCTGCGCACCTTCCTCTATCAACAGTTGAACATTATGGTATCTCCCTTCCCGCGCTGCAATCAGGAGCGGTGTCTCGCCATTATTACATCGAGACTTAACATCGCCTCCGGCCTCTATCAGCCGTTCAAGAATGCCGTATTCTGGCGACGCAGCGGCAGGAAATAGGACCGTCCTGCCGTAATTATCTCTGACATTCGGGTCGGCGCCTTCATTGAGGAGCCGGTCCACTTTTTCAATAGCATCGATACTCGACCGGACAGCGTATGTAAGAGCGGTTCGCCCCTCTCGATCCTGTCGGTCGATTGGCCCTCCTCGCGGAAGAAATGTGCCGAACAATGCGCTTGTGGCGTAAGAGGCCGCTGACATAAGCGTGGTCTGCCCCTCGGAATCTGCTGACGTGGCGCACGGTTCGAAGAGCCTGTTGGCGACTTTCGGAGAAACCCATGGATAGATCCCAGCAAGAATCGCCGGCCGACCCTGCCGATCTATGTGCTCGACCGATGCGCCGGCATCGAGGAGAACTTCAACCGTTCGTTCGAATTCCTCCAGTCCGCGGAGCGCCGAGATTCGGAGGCGCAGACAGTGTCCCAGTGCTGAGCTGCCTTGAGCCGAGGGGCCCTGGACATCAGCGCCCGCTCGTAGCAGAGCATCGACAACCGACCACATCCAGCATTCAGCGGCAAGATGAAGCGCGCACATTCCGTGAAGGTCGACAGCGGTTGGCGAGGCACCGTTGGTGAGCGCCGCAAGTGCGTCCTTTTCCTCTCCTGCGTGCAAGGCTCCAAAGAGGACCGCGTTTGGGTGCGGACTAATCCCTTGGTGTCCGTACCATTCAACCAGCGAGTTGCATCCAGTCATCGCTGCATGATCGACCGCTCGATAATCGGAGAAATCCGCCTGATGAGGATCGCACCCCTCGGAAATTAGTAGGGAAGCCATTATTTCATCACGCGCCCACATCAAGGCGGTGCTGCCCTTCTCGTCGACATCGAGTGCTTGTGCGCCCCGAGCTAGCAACATCCGGGCGATATCAACGTCTCCGCGCTCTGCAAAACGGTGCAATGCGGTCGAGCCCCATTTGTCTTTGCGCTGAGGATCTGCGCCGAGACTAAGCAATGTCTCAATACACCGCTTTCCCGCAGCGAGATCCCATGGCGAAGAAAAATCAAGCCAATAAGCGAATCGGAACAGTGGTGCCGGCTCTTCCTCGTTCGCTGCGTTGGGATCAGCACCCTTCAAAATCAAAGCACGCACCGTCGCATCGTCCCGCCTGTTGCAGGCCCGTGCCAAGGCAGCTCGGGCAAGGGACGGATCCTGGAAATCCGCCATCGCGTTGAGCAAGATCGGCCGCGTATGGCGACCGGCATAATCGAGAGGAAGACGCTCGGCGTGGTCTGTTCGCAGCGGCGCAGCGCCTTGTCGGAGGAGGAGACGCACCGTCTCGACGGCATCCGCCTCTGCTGCGATGTGCAACGGCGTCCGTCCTGAGCTGTCCACCGCTTCAACGTCGGCACCCATTGCCACCAACTGACGAACGATGCGGATCCCGGTCGCCGCACCTTGATGCAGGGCGCTTCCGCCCGCTACCCACAATGCGCTTTCGTCGGTTTCCACCGGCTCGCCGGGCGTTTGGGGTAAGGTAATGTCAAGGTCCACAACGCGATTGCCGAGGCGTCGGAGAAGCTCGTTCCGACCGGTTCGAGCCGCCCAACACATCATCCATATTGCGACATCCTTGTTTCGCCATGCGCCGCGAGAGACAAGTTCACTCCAACGCGATGAGTGATGGGTCTCACGTGCATCCGCCCTCATCGCCTGCGCAGCGAGAGTCCTTCCCTGCAAATCCAAAACATCCGCAGGCACACCGCTAAGGATCAAGGCAGTGAGTGCGATCCGATTTCCAGCCGTTAGTGCGTCATGGGCAAGACGACCCATAGTGCGCTCAGAGACTCCCGCTTCTCCTAACGCGCTTAGCACTCCAACGTACGGATCATCTGCTTCAACAGACGCGGCAAGCGAGAGGCCTTTCAGCGCCACATCAGCGGGAGTGAGGCCATCGGCGGTCCTTACATTGGACGATAACCCCGCGCGCAACAGGAGCCTCACGCCTTCGACGTTCCCCGCCTCGCACTCGGAAATAAGAGACTCCCGCGATACCGAAATCGCCTGAGCCGAGAGCTTTGCACGCGCCTCCGCCGCGATTGGATCGAGATAGGGGTCGTCGCCGCCATAGACCTGAGTGGCCCAATCCGGGCCGAGGAATTGTCGCAACGAAAGAGGGTCACGCCGCAAGCGATCGAAGAGCTCTTCCGGACCCCAAACTTCATAGTGCAGCCCCAACCCGCGGAAGCGCTCTTGCTCGGTGCGAATGGCAGCAACAAGCACTTCCGCGTGCAGGTTTGTGGCTGCAGTCGCCAGTATGAAGCGACCGACTCGGAAGCCATCCCAACGTGAGTTGAAGTGATCCAAGAAATCCTGGGACCAACCGACAATGTCCTCCTGGGTTGCGCGCACCCATGCCTTTGCCTGAAGCACAGTCACGCGGTCTTCATCGCGATGGTACGCCAGTGCGTCGATCCCGTATTGGGGGCGCCCGCGCTGCCCAAATAGCGAGGATCTAATGAACCGCGAATCCAAGGCTAGCAGTCTTACGGCCATACGTTCAAATGCACCGGATGCTTCGCTCATCTCATGGAAGGGTGGTGGCCGACTCCTGTCGATGCGAAGAGGGATACCTTCTTTGCCAACGCTTAGCCGCTCGCCTGGCATTTTTCGCCTGGGGCCGTTGTTGTACCTTCTAGGTTCACGTCGGTTGTCGCCCAATTGCGCTCCCTACTCGATAAACAGGCGGCCGTTCGGACTTGATTCGATCGTCTGCCGCGAGATGTCGAATAAGCTTCAACTGCCGAACATATCTTGATTTCTTCAGGCGTCTACCTGTCCCTAACGCATATTCGCAACCCTCTCCCAGCATTTCCTTCTCGCCCAAGCGGCGCAGAAAGTCATAAGACAAGGGTTATTCAGCAGCCTGCTGGTGTGCACTCGGCCCGATCGACAAATTGCCCTGTACGTCTCAGCAAAAACTATTGTCACAATCGATAATTTAGATAAGCTCTGCCGGTCTTTCCCAGAAATCAAACTGCCGCTTCTTCATTCCGACTGAGTTAGGAAATTGCCATGCTCGACATCCCGAGGCCGACCTTTAGGCCGTTACGGATCTATGCGACCGATCCGGCTCGCGGCTACAAGGCGGCTCGCACGGCGACGATCACAGTAGAAAATGAAGAACTCAGCGCGGGGCCGATCGGCGCGCGTCTCGAGGTCGTCGACTATGACGCCGAGCGTGACCTATTCTACGACGCTGTCAATCTCAACGATCCGTCAATCCTCATGCAATCTGGCCTACCCCCGTCCGAGGCTGATCCGCACTTTCACCAGCAGATGGTCTATGCGATCGCATCGCGCACGCTGACTAATTTCGATCGCGCGCTGGGCCGCCGCGTCTCACTCCGGAAGGGCGAGTTCCGCCACAAGCTTCGATTGCTGCCGCACGCCTTCGAAGGCGAAAACGCCTTTTACGATCATGACCTAAACGCGATCCTGTTCGGCTATTTCACAGCGGATCCGGCCGCGCCTGGCCCTAATATCCCCAACCAGACGATTTTCACCTGTCTCAGCCACGACATCATCGTGCACGAGATGACGCATGCGATCGTCGATCACCTTCGTCGCTACTTCCTCGAGCCGTCGAACGTCGACGTGCTGGCATTCCACGAGGGCTTCTCCGACTTAGTTGCGCTCTTGCAACATTTCTCCTACCGCGATCTCCTGATTGACGAGATTCGTGTCGGTCGCGGGGATATCCTCGACGGCTCGCTGCTCGTTAATCTCGCGAAGCAGTTCGGCGAGGCGACCGGCACCGGCAAGGCGCTCCGCTCGGCGATCGACACCGCGACGCCTGATCCCAGGCGCTACGGCAATCTGACCGAGCCGCATGCGCGTGGCGCGATCCTGGTCGCTGCGGTATTCGATGGGTTCCTCACAACGTTCCGCTCGCGGATCGCCGATCTGGTGCGGATCGCGACGGGCGGCAGCGGTAGGCTTCCGCCGGGCGAGCTCCATCCTGATCTCGTGGCTCGCATCGCAAGCGAGGCCGCACAGACCGCGCAACGACAGCTCAATATGTGCATTCGCGCGTTCGACTATCTGCCACCGGTCGATATCACCTTCGGCGACTATTTGCGCGCGCTAGTGACGGCGGATTTCGAGCTCGACCCTGACGACGCATGGGGTCAGCGTGCGGCGCTCATCGAGGGTTTCCGGCGGCGCGGCATTTATCCCGAGGGTGCCACCTCGCTCGCGGAAGAGTCGCTACGTTGGCCGGCCGCTGAGCCAGGCGCCGCGCCGATGGTCGACAGCCTCAGCACGATCCTGCCGCAGCTCCTACAGCGCGAGGCCGCACGGTTCACCAAGGTCTCAAGCGATCCAGGCATCGCCAAGCAGTCGCGCGAACGGCCGCCATCGCTCAGCGAGGACCTTAACGAAAGCAATGCGAGCGAAACCGTGAAAACGATGCGGGAGGCGCTTGTCTCCTATGCCCAAAACAACAGCGCGGCGCTGAAGCTCACTGGTCGCCCGGATGTCTGGGTGTCGGCGTTCAACGCAGTGTTTCGGGTCGCGCCTTCGGGTGCACTCCAGATCGAGCTGGTCGCGCAGTTTGTCGAGACCGACAAGACGACCAGCGACGACCCCGAGTTCGGCGGGGTCCCGGTGCGAGGCGGCACGACTGCGATTATCGGGGTCGACGGCCATGTGCGCTATATCATCGCCAAGCCCTTACCCTCTCCGACGCTTGATCAGGCCGGCAAAGCGCGTGCCGATGCACGGGTCGCCGGGCAACGCGCCTTCGTCGAGCAGTTGGACGGTGCCGATGCGCGCACCAACTATTTGGATCGATCCGATTACGGCCAGCGAATGGCGGCGCGGATGAATCTTCGCGCGCTGCACGAGGGGGCCGAGTGATGCAGCGCACGATCCGTATGTACAAGGTCGGCTTCGGCGACTGTTTCCTGCTCGGCTTTCACGATGGAGGCTCCAGCGCCTATGTCCTTATCGACTGCGGGACGATCACTGAGAAGAGGGCGCAGCTCGATAAGATCGTCACCGACATTGTCGCGGAATCGAAGAGCAAGCTCGCGCTGGTGATCGCGACGCACCGGCACAAGGATCATGTTTGGGGCTTCGACGACCCGCGCTGGGCCGATGTCGAGGTCGGCGAGGTTTGGATGCCCTGGACGGAGGATCCGAACGATCCGCGCGCGACGCAGATCCGCGATCGCCAGTCTGCGCTGGCGCTGGCACTCGCAGACGAGCCGAGCGACCGCAATCCACTGGAACGCACGCCTGCACGCGAAAGCAATAACGACGCGCAAGAGCGCGGCCTCAAGGCGATGGCGCTTAACGGGCTCACGAATGAAAAGGCGATGGCTACGCTCCACAAAGGTTTTGCCGGTACTCCACTGCGCCACTTCCTACCGCTTAAAGACAAAATCGGCGAAGCGCGTACGGTCGCGGGCTTGTCAGGCGTGACCTTCCATGTGCTGGGTCCGACACACGACGAAAAGGCGCTTGCCAGCATGGATCCGCCTGAAGGTGCTGGCTATCTCAGGTGGCCGACGCGGATACCTAAGCGCCAGATCGGACCGCCCTTCCCCACGCGCTATCTGATCACCCAACCGGATTATGTCCCTCGGACCAACGAAGGCCGCGAGACCTTCCGCGTCGAAGAACGGGCGACGGTCAGGAAGGCTCTCGAACAGCCGTCGGGGGTGCTTGCAGCAGCGCTCGACAAGGCGATCAACAATACAAGCTTGGTAATCGTGATCGAGGTCGCCGGCCAGTTCATGCTGTTCCCCGGTGACGCGCAATGGGGCTCGTGGCAGGCGATCATGGCCCATCCCAAGGGTCGCACACTGCTCGAAAAGGTCGAAGTTCTCAAAGTGGGGCATCATGGAAGCCACAATGCGACACCACGCGCGCTGATCGAGGAGATCCTAGTCAAGCAACAAACCGCGTTGTTCTCGACGAAACCGGTCAAGCAATGGCCGAACATTCCGCGCGAGAAGTTGCTCGAAGCGCTTGATACGCGCCATGCGAAGATCGCGCGTACTGACCAAGAGCCTGCAAATGGAAACGGATTCCGCGTTTCGAAGGGACTTTACATCGAATGGACGGCGTGATGGCCCCAGTCCGTGCGTGAGAGGAAGAGATCATGAACAGTGCTGACTGGGTCATCTTCCTGATGCTCTCAATGAGCGTGACCTGTTTCCTCCTCTATGTGCTGCAGAGTATGGGGTGCTTCTCGCCCAAGCCCGTCGAGCCGGCCAAGGTAATCGTCGAGAAGGCGCGCGGGCTCAGCCCGGCGACGGTGCCCGAAATGACCGAACTTCTGAGGGCAACCGCAGCGCGTACCGATAGCCTGGGCAAGATCGGGCCGACGCTCACCTCGCTGATCGGCGCGATCCTGTTCGCGGCAATCGCGGCGCTGGCGACGATGCGCTGTCCGGGACCGACCCCAAGCCCCCGCCGGCGCCGAAGACCTCGCCGACGCCTGCGCCGACCAACACGAGCAAGATCACCACTCCGCCTGATAAAGCCCAGCAGTGACGATCGTGTGCGAGGGCCAGACGCCGCCCCAACGCGATGTGAAGCAAAAAGGAAAACACCATGACGATCCGCCTTACGTGTATGCCGCGACGCCTGCCGGATCATATCATTGACGAACTGGTCCGGACTGGTGTCGCCGCCAATCGCGCCACGCTTTCCGTGCTGGTGCCGCGGCGTTGGCCGGCCGGGGGCGTGCGGCTGACGGTCGGGTTCCTCGACGGCGCGCCGGCCGATCTTCGCGCGCATGTCGTTTCCCACATGAACGCCTGGGCCAAGACCGCTAACGTCTCGTTCGTCGAGACGCAGGGCCAGGCACAGGTCCGGATCTCGCGCGAAGGCGGTGACGAAGGCGGCTATTGGTCCTATCTCGGGACGGACATTCTCCACATCGCCAAGAACGCGCCGACGATGAACCTTGAAGGGTTCACTATGCAGACGAGCGAAGACGAATTCAGACGCGTTGTGCGGCACGAGACGGGGCACACGCTTGGCTTCCCGCACGAGCACATGCGCCGTGATCTGGTTGCGCTGATCAATCGCGAGAAGGCGATCGACTATTTCGGGCGAACGCAAGGCTGGACCCGCGCAGAGGTTGAGCAGCAGGTGCTGACGCCAATCGAGGAAAGCTCACTCCTGGGGACGCCGCGCGCCGACAGCAACTCGATCATGTGCTACGAGATCCCCGGTGAGGTCACCCAATCCGGGGATCCGATAGTAGGCGGCGTTGACATCGACGAACTCGACTATGAGTTTGCGGCCTCCGTTTATCCGAAATGAGCGGCGGCGTGATCACCAGCTCCTTCACACCGGTCCCCGCGCGATAAGCCTCCAGGGCGACGATCGGCGTGGGGCCCCCCGCCCCTAGTGACAGATTGGGAATGCCAGTCACGCAAGGCGCTCGCCTTCTTCCCGATTAACTCTTACTACGTGCTGAAGTGATCCGAAAATTCGCAGCGCGAGAAAGGAAAAAGTTCTACACGTATTCGAATCGACGCGCACCCATTCCTTTAGCAATGGTTCCGGGACCCGTGTCAGGAGCCATTTTGGCGTGACAATACGCATTTCAGAAAATCAATGGCTTAGTCATAGCCATTATGCTTGGTGTCGATTTCGGTTTCAAAGTGAGACTGAAGGATACCCGGTGTGTTTTTTCTGCTGATTCCGCTTGATGGCGCCCTAAAACGAGATGAAGGCGCCCACCCGTTACGGAATGATGGCGCCCCCCGATTCCGAGATGATGCCGCCCCCTGCAACGGAATGATCCCGTCCGGGTGATTTCGTGCAGTGGCTCACCGCCGCCGTTGGCCTGATCAAGTCGCTCCTTTGGCAATCCAAGGGGGAGCGATTCATGCCAGCGGAGCGGATTACGATGCGCCAGGCGCGCGAGATTATTCGGCTGAAGACCGCGTCGGTTTCAGCGCACGAGATTTCCCGGCGTCTCGGCATGCCGCGTTCCGGTTCGGGAAGCGCTCGAACGCGCGGAGGGCGCCGGGCTCTCCTGGCCGCTGCCGGAGGGAAGAACGACGCCGCGCTGGAGGCGGCGCTTTACGCCAACCGGCGCAGCAAGCGCGGTCACCGGCGCGTCGAAGAGCCGGACTGGGCAAACGTGCATCGCGAGCTGAAGCGCAAGCACGTCACCCTGATGATCCTGTGGGACGAATACATCGCTGAGAACCCCGGCGGCTATCGCTATTCGCGCTTTTGCGAACTGTATCGCGCCTTCGCGAGGACGTTGTCCGTCACCATGCGGCAGACCCACGCCGCCGGCGAGCGCCTGTGTCAGGATCCATCTTGGCTTGAGAATATTCGATATCGAATAAAAAAAGCCGTTAAACGTGAGAATATCGACCTTCATATTCTCACGTTTAATGGCTTTCCCTCGGGATTTGGGCATCGAGACGAGCGGTCTCGCATAGGCGCTCGAAGGCTCTTCGCCCTCGCAGGATCGTCTCATCTCGAACAGCGTTGAGGATGGCGGGATTGGCGATCGCTCGCGAAAGGCCCGCCAAGAGCGCCGGCCGGAACGAGATCGGAAGAGCTGCAACGGCGGCATGATTGATCCTGCGCTTGATTGGCCGCGCAAGATTGTCGAATTCGGGAAATATCGTGCCGAGCGCCCATCCGGCTGCAGGGTCACGGCCATTCGCACCGCATGGCCGCCACGTGTGCACGAGCAGTGCGCGCATGAGCGCGATCGGCGAATAATCGAACGAGTTATCGCCGTGAAGGAAACGCTCGACGATCGTCTCGCCAGCAACAGCTTCCTTCCACACATCCGCGAAGGGGCTCGTGTCGCGCAATGTTTCGCCGGTATCGGGACGCTCGCTCGTATCCGACAAAGGCGCGCCGCAAGCGGGGCAGGTGACGCGCCAGGCTTTTCGCCAATGCTTCGGGACCGCGCCGGACGCTCCGTCGCGCGCGTGCCGATCTGCGCAGGGTCGGCAAATTTGCGGTGCTCGGTTGCGGCAAATTAATTCAGCGCAACCTGCTGGCGTATCAATGAACGTCATCGCGATAAGGGCGAGCGGATCGCATCGGAGTTTTTCAGATAAGCGCGCAACCTGCGCCAATCCCAGCCGATAGTCGAGAAGCGAGAGATTGCGTGTGCCGGGCATCAACCAGTTGGCGAAAAACGGTCCCGAGATACCATAGTAGGTCGCGTGCCTAGCCAACCACGACGAAAGCAGCTCGTCGTCTACGGGCTTTAGCACCACGGGCAGGGGCCTATGAGCATCATCGTCGTCGATCATTGGAAAGTCGCCTCGTCTTCCCCACGGGTTTGTAGCGCTCCAGCGCTTCGTCGGTAATCCGCTCTTCGCCAGTTTCGATAGCTTCGATCGCTGCGTCATTGAGCATGAGGAATATACTTGAGCTGACTCCACCGCTGACCAACAGAATGCGCCGCAAGCCTTTCACCGTCAGAACGCTTGGTTCTTTCAGTGGAAGGTTGCGCACGATGGCTAGGACGAGTTGCTCGAACTCTTTGTCCGCTATCCACCGCGGTAATGAAATGGAGTCAAAGCGTCGCGCCAATTGCACGTCGCTATTGATCGCCTGGCGGGCTTCCATGATCCCAAAACAAACCAGAGACAGTTTCAGTTCGTTGCTCAAATAGCGCAGCGTGTTGAAGACGACGCGCTGTTCGCGCCAGGACGCCGCGAGCACATTATGGATCTCGTCCAAAACCAACACTTGAACGCCGAGGTCGTCCAGCAGGCGGACCGTGGTCCTTACGAGTTCGACGATTGTAGCGCGTGGGTTCAGTGGCGCGCCCAGTACAGCAAGAATTTGCGCGAAGAGACGGCGCTCATTCGGCCGTCCCGCCAGTTCGACAACCAACAATTTTGCCTTCGGTCCGTGTGGCTTTTCGCGGGCGCTCAGCGTGTAGTCGTCTTTGAACTTTTCCACCAGCATGGATTTGCCCATGCCGCTGTCGCCATAAACAGCCAGAGACGGCATCCGCGTTGTCCGCGGATGCTTGAGCAGGGCGTTCAGATGTCACAGTATCTCAAGCGCTTTGGGATAGGCGATCCACCGCTTCGAGCGGATAAAATAGATACGCTCGTCGATGCTCTCGGCCAAAACGGCGACGGCGTCATCCGTCAGATGGTCGGGTGTTCCGGTCACGCTGTCGCTCCACGAGTTCCAACACAGTTGGTATGCGCGAGTCGATGCCGCTCATCGAGCCGAAATTTGCCTCATCCCCGCTTTTTGTGCTGACCGGCGCCTTTCGTGCGGCGGCGGTCTTGGCGATGGCTTCGTCGATCAGTTTGCGTTGCGTTAGTGCAGTCTTGGTGATCTGCTCGTCGTTTCGCTCCCTGCGGCCTTTTCCGCCCAGCGCTTTCCTCGCTTGTTTCCACTCCCGCAGGCTGATGGCGGGGAAACCGAGAGGTCGCGCGCGAGCTTCTAAAAAGCGACCGTCGGGATGTTGAACGAATATTCGTGAAACATCTCGTGGATCAAATTTAACGAGAAGCTCGCCCTTCGTGCGTCCAACTTGGCCAGAGAGCGCGTTTGACCAATAGCGAATATCGTGGAGCCATATCCCGTCCGGCCTGAGCGTTCGATGTGCGTCGGGCAGGAATGACACCCAAAACGCCATTCGGTCTTGGGCATGCGCAAAGCCAGCGAAGCCTCATGTTCGCGCCATACGGCGATCGGCGGGCGGAGCAGGGCGCTGTGAATTTCCTCGTTGTAGCGCCCGGCGATCTCCCAACCCAACGCGCACTCGAATTCGCGGAACGTCATCGCCGCGAAGTGTTCCGATTTGTTGCCTTGGCGGGCTGTTGGATTGGCGAAAGTCGAGCCAGGATAAAAATGCACGCGCCCCATCATCGTGCCAATCAGGCGCTCAATGTGCCCGCCATAATGAGGAGCGCCGACGGGCCGCAAGATGAGCTTAATGCCTTCTTCGCGGCACGCCCATGCAAAAGCATGGCTGCGGAAATCAGCGCCATTGTCTGCATGCACGGCCTCGGGCAACCCCGCGGCCGGCCAAGACGCGTCGATCTCGCGCTCCTTCAACCATGCGCTCTTGTCGTAAACCGCGTTCAACATGCGGAGGCCGAGCGAGACGCGCGACGGCTTGTCCATCGACAAATGAAAACCAACGACCATGCGCGTGAACACGTCGACGGTGAGCGTCAACCAGGTTCGCCTTTTCATTGTTTCCCTTGTCGTTACATCGACCAGGAAAACATCGACCTCTGTGTGATCAATCTGCACGACTTCAAGCGGTCGCGATGCCACATACTGACCCGGCACGGCCTTTGTGGCTTTGACGGCCTTTAAGTCTTTGCGTTTTAGAGCGACGGCGCGCCGATCGATTCGATCGACGCCCCCCTTGATCGTCCGGCGGTCAGGAAGCGGCAAGCCTTTTTGCGCGCACCGCGCTCGCACTTGCTCGATCAGATACGTCATGGTCGGGCGTTCGGGCTGCAGATAAATCTCGTGTATCGTCGTAGCGATGAGCTTCTCTCGCTTGGGGTCCAACACGAGCGTATCTTTTCGTCGCCCCAGCGCGCGCGGTTCGACCGATGACACGGTGCCCTTGGCTCGATAGGCTGCGATCAAACGATAATCGTTGATCGGCTGACGCCCAATTCCTGCGCGATTTCATCGACGGCGCCGATCGACAGTCTTTTCTCGTCGTACCGCTTCAGCAGGCTCCGGATTGCTTCCTCGCGCCGGCAGCCTTCTTCTCTGCGCCGAAAAGCCTCGTCGTCTTCGGGAGCGTCGCTTTCGCCCATTGCTGCCTACCGGATTTCTCAAAAAGGTTGCGGCTTCAAATTCTCAAATTAAACGGCTTTTGCAAGCCATATTGTCAAATTAAATGGATATTCTGAAGCATGATGGCTTCGATTAAATTATTGATTTTCCTCAAAACACATTCTCAAGCCAAAGGGGCTCCCGACACCGGCGAAAGCTTACGCCGCGCGCGCGGCAAACAAGCCAAATCGGCTTGACCGAAATCCAGAGGCGGGTGAGACAGATCATGTCGGTCAACGACTGCGCCCGGGTAGGATCATTCCAGCACAAGGCGGCGCCATTATCCCGGAATCCCCGCGCGGCATTATCCCGTTACAGACTAGCACTTTCGTCGGAATCCGCAGTTCGATCCAGGCGTCGAGCTCCGCTCCGGCTTTCTTCTGGATCATCACAATAAAAGGCAGGCGTGGGGTTCATCGGCGAACCCCCTGACGCGATTGCACTGCCTCGTGCACAACGCGCATCGCGTAGAACTCGTCGGCGAGAGCCTACGCCGCGCCCGCGGAGAACACGCCAAAACGGCCTGACCAAAAACAATCGAAGGTGAGGCAAATCTCGCCGGTCAATGAACGCGGCGCCCGGACGGGATCATCTCGTAAGAGGGGGGCGCCATTATCCTGGAGTTCCCGGACGGTGTTATCCCGTTAAAGACGGGCGCCTTCGCCCGCAATGAGGACTTGCCAAACGTCGTTGAGCGGAGCAAATTTATAGCTTGAAATGGTTTCATTGAGTATTTGAGGCAGAGCATCAGAAGAAGTGTTTTTGAATGAAACAACCTGCTCGATGCGATCAAAAGTCGGTCGATTGACATCAGCAGAGACCAAGATAGACCGCGGCACAGCCAAACCAGGCGGCGTCGCGTAGTGTAAGGAGTCGACGGAGCCAAGAGCGTCCTTCCGAGGTCCGATTCCCACCGAGTTATTGTATCGATGAAGAACGAGAAGTGCAGCGACCACATTACGCGCTGGCAGATCGTACGGAAACTGAGACTTGCTGTGCCGGAAGAATTGGCCGCGACCGTCAACGCGAGATGTCTAACCGGGCCGCGTGGCTCCCGCTCAAGTGAATTTATTGGGCAGAGACCGGGATTTTTTTTGATCTAGCCAGCCACCATGATCGCTTAGTGGGCATCGTGTAAGTGGGTATCGATCACGGAAGGATCATTGTGAGCAGGTGTATTGGAGAGTCTGTGATGCCGAAATCATTCGAAAACTTTTCCTGGCGTCGAACACACGCCCCCGGTTCAACGACTCGCGGTTACAGAACCGACGACGTCTGGTTTGCCGACGCCACGACGGGTTGGGCCGTCAACAGTGAAGGCAATATCATCAAGACCGTCGACGGCGGCGATAGCTGGGTCGTACAGGCAGGATTCGAGGATGTCTATCTCAGGTCCGTCGGCTTTGCCGATAAGATGATCGGATGGGTCGGGACGCTGACGCCGACGCAAAGGCTGTTGCACACCAAAGATGGCGGCGCGAGCTGGAGCCTGGTCGCGAATCTTCCCGCAGGCGCGCCTCCCGCGATTTGCGGTCTGAGCGTCGTCGACGCCAACACGATTTATGCATCGGGCACGAACTTTCCTGACCAGCCGACCGCCGTTATCAAGACGACGGATGGCGGGGCGTCCTGGACAGCGATCGATATGTCGGCGCACGCCGCGATCCTCGTCGATATCTATTTTAAGAATGCGCTCGAAGGTTGGGTTGTCGGCGGACGCGACGACGTCGGACGACCGATGGCGGAGCGGGTGCGCGATGACGTTAAGCCCGTGGTGCTGCATACGACGGATGGCGGCGCGACATGGACGGATCGCATCCCCCGCTCCATGCGGCGATTTTTTCCGCGCGGCGAATGGGGCTGGAAGATTCAGGCGCTCGACGAGGAGATGATGTTCGTTTCGCTGGAAAACATGTTGGACGGCGCCATCCTGCGCAGTGATGACGGCGGTCTAAGCTGGCGCCGAATCCCGATCAACGATCGTCAGCGCAATGCCAATCTGGAAGGAATTGGATTCCTCGACCGAGATCGCGGTTGGGTTGGCGGCTGGGGAGATGTCAATTTCACCGGCGGCTTCACCAGCGCGACCGTCGATGGCGGGAAGAATTGGGACAACGCCAATCAGGTCGGTTTCCGGCTCAATCGCTTTCGCTTTATCGGCAAGCCGGTCGCCGTCGCTTATGCGAGCGGCGACACCGTTTACAAATTCACGGACCAACCTGCGCCCGCTGTCGTAGCGGCTGCGGTCGCCGCGCCGGAGGACGGGCTGCTGCGGTCCAAGACTGCGGTCGATATCGAAACGAATGTTCCCGAGGGCGCGCGGCGGCTTAAGATCAATATTTGGGATCGTTTCGGCAGGCATGTGAATGTGCTCGCAAACGAGATTCCGCCGGCTGCGGGCGCGAGACGATTCAACTGGAACTTTTGCGGCATGGGCGGCGAGGCGTTGCCGGCGGGCGCCTACATTGTGCGCATTACGATCGATGGCCTCTCGCAGAGTCTCATCGCATACAAGGCCGATTGATGAACATCGAAAAACGAAAGCCGTTCTTTCATCGTTGAAATCGGAGACGCCCGATGCCGATCAACAGCAGAGTGAATTTGCGCGCGTTCGAGCGCGCGGTTGGTAGCGTGGGGGCGCCCTCCGAGCGTCTAGCGACAAACGAGGCCGTCGTCGCGCCGTCCCCTGACGGCGGTGCGCCTCTGCTTCTCGGCCCGAAGATGCGGCCCCGCGACGAGGCGATTTTCTGGTTGTCGGCGGCCGCCGAAATCGAACATGCGTTGATGGCGCAATATCTTTTCGCCGCCTACTCCATCGACCCCGAATCGCTGCCGGCGGAGAATGGCGTCCGGCGTGACGCCATCGCAATCAGAAATCGGATTCATCAGATTAGCCGCGAGGAAATGGGACATCTCATTACGGTGCAGAATCTCCTGCATATTGTCGGCGGACCCCTGCATTTCGGCCGACAATATTCGCCATTCGAGGAGGCGATACAGCCTTTTCGCTATCGTCTGGAGCCTATTACGCTCGATTCGCTCTCAAAATATGTGATCGCCGAAAGCCCGAACCGCCCGCTCAGCGAAATTATTCTGCGGGCGGACCCGACCGCCGACGCTCTCATCAAACAAAAAATCGAAAACGAAATCGCGCCGCGCGCCAAGCGCAGCAATGGTGACGTCCTGCTTTGGCATGTGGGGGCGGTATTCAAAAGACTGAGGGAACTGTTTGCGTCGGAACTCGCGGATCAGGATTTTCGCGTCGGCCGATCCGGGCTGCAGGCGAGATGGTCCGATTGGGGCTATGAGGCACCGTCCGGGACTAATGGCGGCGTTGTGCTGGTCGAGTCGATCGAGGGGCAGACTCCGGCCGAGCTCAGGAGCCGCGCCGTCGAAGCGATCGCCAAGATTGGTGAGCAGGGCGAGGCCTTCGACGGCGACGGAGCCGGAGAGGAATCTCATTTCGAGAGATTTTTGTTGAGCTATGAGCAGATCGAGAAGCTCGAGCAGACCTTAGGCCGACCCGTCTCTCTCCCGATCGCGCCCAATCCAAACACCACTCCCGCGCCGCCGAAGACGGAGAATATCGCGCTCGCGATGGGACAGGATCATCTCGATGCCGGCCGCATCACCAATGCGCGCGCCCTGCGCTGGGCGGAATTGTTCAATCTGCGTTATCGGATCTTGCTCGGCTGCCTGCAGCATTCGCTTTTGCTCGATGCGCCGACATTCGAGGCCGGCGACGGGACGCCGCAGACGTTAGGCGACCGGTCGTCCAAAGGGTGGCTTCAATATTGGGCCTTCGCCGAGATGCGTCGGATCAAGAAGATCGCCGAAAAGCTCGTCGAACTGCGCAAGGACGATCAGGGTGAAGTCCGCGCGGGACCGCCCTTCGAGCTTCCCTATCTGCTGCGGCTGCCGCACACGGACGTGGATCGGTGGGCGGAGCATGCTGACGTTTTCGCCATGACGAAATCTTTCATCGAAGAAGAAATGTTGACCAATGACGAGATCGGCCGCGACTTTCTGGCGTTCGTTGCCGAAACGGATGGCCGCGCCGCGGCGATTTCCGACGCCTTGGCGAAAGGCGCGAGCTTGCCGCCTAAGACACATACAACCGATTTTCACAAAGCCACCCATGTTCTTGACGAGGCTGTACGCGGTTTTCCAGTTCCGCGACCACATCAAGCGTTCTGGCGTGAGGCCACGCGAGACAATCTCGTCAACGATTCGGGAATCGAAGACTTTATCAAACCCGGTGATCCGGATCGATCGAAACTAATCGACCGAATTTCCCGGGATCAATCCGACAGTGGGCGAATGCCGCGTGAGCGGCCGCGAATTGCGCCGGAAAGAATCGATTTTCTCAGAGACTGGATTGTGCGCGGCGCGCCAGACAATGCGCCGCCCAATAAGATAGGCATAGCTGGAGAACCGTCTCCTCAGCGCGAGCCACAGGTAGCGCTTCCGCCGCCGCCCCCACCGGAGAGGCTTTCGTTTGGGCTAAATATTCGTCCCCTGTTCCGCGACAAGGACCGCAACCGCATGTTGTTCCGCTTCGATCTCTTCGTCTACGTCGATGTGAAGCAGAACGCCGCTGACATTCTCGACGCGGTCGAATCAGGACGCATGCCGTGCGATATCCCATGGGACAGTGAGAAGGTCGCCAAGTTCAGGAAATGGATCGACGATGGACTGTTAGAGTGATGTTTCCCCAGAAAAGTGGTCGATAAGTGAACGAGGGCGAAAGTCGCGATTTTTTATAGCTTGGCGCAGCATTCCCCGCCCGTTACCCTGGCCGTGCGGACTTCGGCGAGGTCGACTATGTTGTATCGCTCGACGCACCGCCTCTGTCGTGCGGGCGCAACCGCGGAGAATCTGGTCCATAGCGCATCCCTCCAGCCGCTGGAAAAGATTGCACCATCAAATTCCGGGATCAAACATCTAAGCTGCTTCGAGCCGGCGAACTGACAGCCGGTTTAGGTTCCGAATTTAAGCCCTGAAGCGATGCGCGATCTCGCACGCGCAAGAGCCGCCGCTGTCCAAACGCTGTAGGTGCCGTCAACAGGCGAGCGCTTTCATGCTCCGACACGGTTCCGCGAGGATACTCCACGCCGTCGAACGGATGTGGCGCAGGCAGCTACGACTCGGTGCTCTGCAGGTCGCCACTGACGGGCGCACCGATAACCACCGCAAAGAAGTTGCCCGGGCGCTGCGGCATCGGATCGAACACCAGTTCCTCGGGATCGCGCGTCAGGCGGATGATAGTTGAACCCGGCGCTTGTTCGACGAAGGTATCGAGATGCGTGAAGCTCTGCGAGCGTAGGTCCCAAACCGCGTCCTCCCCGAGCGCGAGTGCCTCGCGGAAGCCGACTGCGGTACCCTTCGCGGCCATGTAGTCACTCAAGCGCCGGAACAGTTTGGGAAGGATTGGGGTCTGATCGATGATCACCGCCATGCTCGTTGCGTTAAGTCCGGCACCTGTCCGGTCATCAGGCCATAAGCCAAGTTTCGCCGCCCGCGCAGACTGAGTGGCGGCTGTGAGTTCGTTACGGAGGTCCGCGAACAGAGATTGATAGTAGGTCGGATAAGCGAGGCCCTCGTTCACCGCCAGATGATTGAAGCTGGCATGCAGAAGATCCCCCCGCAATACGACTTCAGTTCCGTCGGCTTGTTGCGACTCCCCGGCGAAAAGGAATGCGACGGGACGGCCGTACTTGTCCTTGGCCCGACTCAAGATCCAGCCGCGCGTATTGTCGTCTGCGCCGACGATTGTCACCTCCATCGCGTCCCACCGCACATTCCGCACGCCGACGAAATCGAGCAACCGGTCGCGGGCGGCACGCGCCCAGCGGATTGGCTGATGCCGTCCCGCATAATGCGTCTCGAGGGAGTCGATGCCTTCGAGCCGCAGTTGCGCGAATGGTTTCAGCGTCTGCCCGGGCGGTCCGCCGGGAAGCGCATGCATCAATTCCGGAGAATCCGGGAAAAACCGGATCGAGTCCCCGTCAGGAGAAAGACCCACGACGCGAAAAGACCCTTTGATCAGCGTGAATGGCATAAACGCGCCCGCACTTTAAGGGTAGACATTCGATAATCTCCGTAAGCGCCTTTCCGATCACCTATGCGGCGAGGCTTGACGCGGCGACGAAGCTCCACGGCATCAGTTCGTCGATGCGGCTTTGAGGATGTCCGTCGAGAATGGCTTGCAGCGTTTTGGCGATGTAGGCGACGGGATCAAGGTTGTTTAGTTTGCACGTCGCGACGATGGAGGCGAGCAGCGCCCAGTTTTGAGCTCCGACTTCGTGCCCGGCGAATAACGCATTTTTTCGCGTAAGAGCCACGGGTCTGATGGCGTTTTCGACCGGGTTCGTATCCAGCTCGAGGCGGCCGTCCTCCAGGAACCTGGTGAGACCGGCCCAGTGGCTCAACGCGTAGCGGATGTCCGTGGCCAACGTGGAGCCTGACGAGATCAGCGACAGTTGCTTCTCGAACCACGGTTTCAAGGCTTCGACGATGGGCGCGGAAAGTTTCTTACGCGTCGCCAGCCGCGCTTCCGGCGCGTGGCCACGTATGTCGGCTTCGATGACGTAGAGCGTGGCGGACCGCCGTCTCCGCGATCGGGGATTTTGTATTGCGTAGAAGCTTGA
>NZ_JADNQZ010000034.1 GCF_015709515.1 Methylocystis sp. H62 | reverse complement strand
GGACCAGCCCGATGGCAAGAGCGGGCGCGGAAAGCTCTGATCAGATCCAAGAGGCGGACACGAGCGAACCGCGCATGCCGTTCATCGGTTCCGTGCTCGATTACGTTCCCGGCGAGCGCATCACGATCGAGCGCAAACTCAGCGTCAACGAAGATCTCTACCTCGCCGATCACGCTTTCGTTCATGCGCCTGGCATAAAGCCGACGTCAGCCTGTTTGCCGGTCGTGCCGATGACGATGAGCCTCGAAATCATGGCCGAGGCGGCGGCGTGTCTCGCGCCGGGCTGCGGTCTGCTCGGATTTGAAGACGTACGCTCGGTGACCTGGATTGATCTCGAGGACGTTGACGAACTCGCGCTAAACATCGTGACGCAGATTGTTCGTCACGATGCAGAGCGCGGGGCCTTCAGCATTTCCGCCGCCATTTACGTCGAAGGTAAAAGCTCTCCCGCGATCACTGCGACTGTTCTTTTCGGAGATCGCTACTTGGTCGAATTGTCGCCGACCTTTAGCGATTTGAGCAACGCGCGCGCACACTCGCTCACAGCCGATGAAATCTATGCCGAGCGGCACATGTTTCACGGACCGAGCTTTCAATGTCTCGTTGGAGAATTCGTTCTCGGAGACGAAGGAATCATCGGCGAGCTTTGTGTGCGGTCTCCCGAAGAGCTTTTTGGATCGACGCGTTCTCCGCAACTTCTGACGGACCCCTGCTTACTCGACGCGGTGGGTCAGATCGTCGGACTCTGGGCGATGGAGCAAGAGCGCTACGTCTTCCCGATCGGTCTCACGAAGCTTGAAATTTATCGTCCGACCCCGCCCGTCGGAACGCGCGCGCCTGTGCGCGTTGAGATCTTGCAGTCGGAAGGCAAGACGCTCGTCGCCGACGTCGAGGTGCAAGATGGCGAAGGCGGCGTTTGGATGCGAATTTCAGGCTGGCGGACATGGAAGTTTCGCTGGGAAAAGCGCCTGGTGGATTTCCGTCGTCAGCCCGACAGACACTTGTTAACGACGCCGGCGCCCGCGCCGCATTTCGAGGGCTCGATTTCATTGATGCTTTCCAGCGCCGAGCTGAAGCAATTCGATCCTGCCTTGCTCGCGCGCTATTGTCTGAGCGCCGACGAAATGCTGTCCTACAAAGAACTGGAGCGTTTTCCCCAGCGCCAGCGGCAGTGGCTCTATGGCCGCGTCGCGGCCAAGGACGCAGTCCGCCTGTGGGTGGCGAAGCGACAGCAAGGGGAGATGTCGCATCCGGCGACGTTCGCCATCTCTTCGGATGAACGCGGACGACCGTTCGTCAAGCCCGCGCCGAGTTGGGGATCCGCGCCGTCGGTGAGCATTTCTCATTGCGAAGAACGAGCGATAGCGGTCGCTCACGAGCATGACATCGGCGTTGATATAGAGCGTATCGCCGCTCGCGACGTCGGCGTTGTCGAAGCCTTCGCCTCAGCGAAGGAACGCGAAATGATCGCTCGTTATCCCGTCCAAGAACGCGACGCTTGGTTGACCCGGCTGTGGTGCGCGAAGGAGGCGCTCGGCAAGCTCTTGGGCGTCGGTCTTGAGGGCAAACCGCTTGCGATGGAGGCAACCGAAATGACCGGTGACGGACAGATCGTGCTTTCGCACAAGGACAGGAACGCGTGCGCGCGCGTTTCGACGATCGAAGCTGACGGATTCATTATCGCCTACGCAGACTTGGAGCAGTCCGTCGCGTAATCGGAAACCATTTGGCGGCATTCGCCGAGGAGGGGATCATGCTGCAGACGATGCTTCCCAATGAACAGCGGGTGTTCTGTGTGAATCCTTTGGAGGCCCCCATCATTTTTGGACAGATCGCGCCCTACTTCAAACATGGGATCGAAATTGAGGAGGGAGACACCATCGTCGACGTCGGCGCGAACATCGGACTCTTTACCTTGACCGCGTGCGATTGGGGGAAACGCGCCGTAAAAATTCTCGCCTTTGAGCCGATTCCAGACCTATTCAAATGCCTCACGGCCAACGCCAAGAAGTACAAGCTCGATAGCCTTGTCACCTTGCCCTACGCCCTCTCACGAGAGAGCGGCGCGATCGAATTCACGCACTATCCGCTGCTGACCTCGATGTCGACAGCCTATCCCTATGATCCGAACGCAGCGTCGGTTCGACTTGGCTTTCGAGACATACTGCCTCAGTTCCCGCCATTTTTGCGATGGATACAGCGCCTGCCGCCCAAGCCGCAGGAAATCGCTCTGCGCATTCTTCTTAAAGTCCTGCTCCGCGGCCGACGCGTTTCGTGTCAGGCGTTGTCGCTCTCAGACGCAATTCGCGACCATGAACTCACACGCATCGATCTCGTGAAGATCGATGCCGAAATGGCTGAACTCGACATCCTGCAGGGCGTCACAGCCGACGACTGGGGAAAGATCAAGAAGATCGTCGTCGAAGTGCACGACGTTGAAGGCCGATTGAACAAGGTGCGGAGCCTGCTTCAGGCCGCCGGCTTCCGGCGCATCGACGATGAGCAGGATCCGCAGATGAGGGAGTTTCGCGTGCACACCGTTTACGCGACCAAGTGAGGAGAATGGTGGCGTTGATTTCCGCTCAGGCCTGGTTGGCTGATGCTATTCCGAGGAGCAGAATATGCTTTATGCGTTGATTATTTCTTTCGTAGGGCTGCAGCTGTTCGTGGTGCTTGCGCCGATGCTACGTTTCGCAAAGTGTTTCCGCCGCGCGCCGTCCTTGCGAACAGAGCAGCCAAAAGCAGCTGTCATCTTGCCGTGTAAGGGGATAGATGACGCTCTGGTCGAGACCGTTCGGCGGTTGTTGCGCCAGGACTACAATAACTACGGGCTGCTGTTTGTGACCGAGAGCGAGGAAGATCCGGCGCATAAGTTGATCAAGGGCCTGATCGAGGGCGCTTCGCCTCCGGCGCGACTGATCACTGCTGGACCCGCCGCGGCCTGCGGACAAAAGGTTCATAATCTCACCACTGCGGTCGACGCTCTTGATGAGTTCTTTCCCGACATTGAGATCATCGCCTTTTGTGATTCCGACGCTCAGCCGCAAACGGATTGGCTGACCAATCTGGTCGCGGGACTCGCGGACCCTGAAGTGGGCGTCGCCACCGGCTATCGCTGGTATCTTCCGGCCGGCAGCGGCCTCGGGTCTCTGCTGTTGAGCGCCTGGAACGCGCAATCGCTGTTCTTGTTTGGCGATGAGTCGAGCTTCGCCTGGGGAGGGACTATGGCGATGCGCCGCGTTGATTTCGAAAACCTAGAAATCCGGCGACGCTGGCGGGGAGGGGTGAGCGACGACGGCAGCGTGACGACCGCGGTCCGTTCGCATGGGAGGCGCATTCAATTCGTGCCCCGCTGTCTCGTCGCCTCGCGCGGCGACGCGAGCTTGAGCGACGTTCTGGAATTCACGAACCGCCAGATCATCCTGACGCGAGTTTATATGCCGCGCGCGTGGCGGGAGATCGTGGCGCTGACGCTATACTTCTGCGCGCTCTTCGCGCTCGTCGCTGCGCTTCTCTACAGAGCCTTCGCCCAACAAGCTCTTCCCGATGGCGTCGTCAGCGTGCTGCTGCCCGGCATGGCGTTTGCAATGGTCTTACAGTGCTGGCTGCAGACCGCCTTTGCGATGCGCATTCTGCCGCAGCATCGCGACGAGTTGAGACGGCTTCGATGGGCCTATCTTGGCGTAATGCCTCTGGTGGCGCCTCTGGCCCTCTGGAACGTGATCGTATCGTGCTTCTCTCGACGCATCGTTTGGCGCGGGATCGGCTATGAACTGCTCGGCCCTAATCAGACCGTCATCTGGAAACGCGATCTTCCCGATCCGCGCGCGATTTAGGGCGGCTGCGTTGTGTCAAAGGAATCATGATGTCCGGCCTGCAGAGCAAGCGTACTGATGTTTTCGTTCTCCGAAGCGTTCTGTGGCGGCGTCATCCGATAAGACGATGCGCGTTTAGCGGAAATTCGCTGGAATCGAGGGAACGGTTTTGCGCGAACGTTGTTACTCCTCTAACGGAGGGACTGCGATGTATTTCCTTCCTGATCAAGATCTAAAAATCGAATGGGTTCGCAAGGACGAAAGTTGTCCGCACGAGGGCCATTCCTGGTACGGAAGTCGATACTGCTACTTCGAGATCGATCGTAGCGAGTGCGACTCGGCGATAGACGTTTGCCCCGTCTACGTTCTCTATTCAATGACCGGCGAAACGCTGATCAACGAGCTTGCACGGCGCAAGGCGTCTGAACTGAGAGTGGCGCCGGCAACCGACGCCGTCAGTGAAATCGAGCGCTTGACGAGCGGCGAGGTCAGGCATCGCTCGGACGAGATGCAGTTTATCGGGCGCTTCATCATGCGCTCGATCGAGGACGCCTGGGACGATCGTACGGATGACCAAGCTGTGTCGACATGGACAAGATTGGCGTCAATGGCGCCATCGTGGAGATTCGGCTTCAGGCGAAGAAAGATCCAAGTCAATCGTGACGCCATACGGCTGACGAAGGACGCCGCTGAAGTCGTAGAGACCAGAGAAGCGGCGAGCCGGCTGCGTTAGGTTCAGGCGTCAGTGAGGCGCCAGGACGCAGTCCGTCGGCTGCGCAATTCGAGGTTGCGAGCGGAGAGAATATGTCCCCTGGCGCTGTGCGCAGTCACCGGCAGGGTGAGCTTGAAGAGCGAGAATAGCTGCGGGAGCCTTTCGAAATGTCGCTAGGAAAAGAAATTGGCCTCGCCACGAGACAATTTGGCGGACGCAGCGGCGTTGCATGGACGCGTCCGAGTCTGACGCTTCTCATCGCTTGGCGAAACCTCGTCCACGATCGAGTCCGTTTCGCCGTGACGCTCGTCGGAATTGCCTTCTCGACAATCCTCGTCGGCATTCAGTTGGGCATGCTCCTTAATTTTCTTCACACGACGTCGACCGTCGTGGACCATGCCGGCGCGGATCTTTGGGTCGCCGCGCATGGCGTTCCGAGCGTGGATCTTGCAACGCCTATCGACGGCAGACGCAGATTCCAGTCTCTGGCGGTGGAAGGCGTCGCCGTCGCCGAGCCTTATCTTCTGCATTTCGGCTTTTGGAAGCGCGCCGACGGGATTCGGCAGATTGTCATCCTCATTGGCGTCGAACCGGGCGCCGAGATGGGGTTGCCGCTGACTTTGCCCGCCGGGCAAAGCTTCCGAGAGGCGCTATCCAGCCCCGACGGGATTATCATCGATCGACTCTACGCCGAAAAGCTTGGTGTTACCGGCCTCAATCAACTCGTTGAAATTAATGATCGCCGGGCGCGGGTCGTCGGCTTTACGGACGGAATAAGAACATTCACGCAATCGCCCTATGTCTTCACCTCGCTACGTAACGCGCGATCGCTGCTGGGTCGAACAGACAATCTCATCACTTACGTGTTGATCCGGCTCGCCCCCGGTCAGGATCCGGCGACGGTGATCGAGAGACTGTCCGCCCGAATGCCAGACGTCGACGTAATGACCTCGCGCGAATTTGCGGCCAACAGCCAGAAATACTGGCTTCTGACCACGGGCGCGGGCATTTCGATCATCTGCTCTTCGCTGCTTGCGCTTTTTGTTGGCGTCGTGATCGTCGCCCAAACGCTCTACGCCAGCACCATGGATCGTCTTCCCGAATACGCAGTCATTCGTGCGATGGGCGGGCCGCGATGGTATCTCTACAAGATCGTCATTGAACAGGCGGTGATCGGCGGTCTGATCGGAAGCGTCGTCGGGATCGGCGCCGTGGCGGTGCTTGTGTATCTCGGCCGGAACATGAGTTCGCCGCCGCTTGTCCCAGCCTGGCTTGCTCTAGGCATCGGGGCCGTCACCGTGGTGATGTGCGTCGGCGCCTCGCTCGTGTCGATCAGCAAGATCACATCAATTGATCCAGTGAAGGTGTTCAGATGAAACGCGCCGTCATCAGCGCCTCTGGCGTCAGTCATTCCTTCGACACCGGGCCGACGCCGGTCACCGTGCTGCGTGACATTGACGTTGAGGTCTACGCCGGCGAGTTGCTGATGTTGGTGGGACCGTCGGGCAGCGGTAAGACGACGCTGCTCCATATTCTGGGTCGGCTGCTCAGCCCTTCGAGCGGAGTCGTGACGCTTTATGGAAAAAACACGCAGGCGCTCGGCGAAGAGGAGCTCGCAGCGCTGCGGCTGAAATATTTCGGCTTCATTTTTCAAGCCTACAATCTGTTCCCCGTGCTGACCGCCACGGAAAACGTGATGGTGATGCTCGATCTTCTCGGAGTGTCCCGGCAGATTGCTCGGGAGCGCGCGCGCGAACTCCTGAAATCGGTGGGCTTAGGTCACCGACTCGATTCCTTTCCCTCTCAGTTGAGTAGCGGCCAGAGACAGCGCGTCGCGATCGCGCGCGCTCTGGCCGGCGATCCCAAGATCCTGATGGCCGACGAACCGACTGCCGCGCTGGACGCAGAAAGCGGACTTCGCGCCATTGAGCTTTTGCAGATGCTTGCGCATCAGCAGGAGCGAGCGGTGGTCATCGTCACCCATGATCCGCGTATCCTTCAATTCGGGGATCGGGTGATACATCTCGAAGATGGACAAATCGCCGAGCGTTTGGCGACGCCGCGCGGTCCATCTCCCCTGCACGCAATGGGAGCCTTGTGATGAAAATGTCGTCACGCGTCGTCGCAATTCTGACTTTCCTCGGCCTGGCCGCGCTGAGCCTCTTTCTCTTTCAGTCGATCGAGAGCACGCAATCAACCGCTCGCGCCACAACGTCGCTCGCCGGAGTTGCGCAGCATGTCGCCGCCGCGCCGGGCATGGTGGAGCCTGAAGGCGAGGAGCGCGAAATCGCCGCGCAAGCGACAGGCGTCATCCGCGAGATGCGGGTCGAGGAGAACGATGAGGTGGCGGCCGGTCAGATCATCGCGGCGCTCGATAATACCGAGCAGGTTGCTCGACTGGAGTCCGCACGCGCGGCGCTTGCGCTGCGGCAGGCCGAACTCGAGCGCCTCACCAATGGCGCGCGCGCCGAGGAGCGCCGAGAGGCGAGGGATGCTCTGATGGAGGCGGACGCGGCGCTCGATTTGGCGCGACGCGAACATGAGCGGCGGCTGCCGCTCACCAAGAGTGGCGTTTCGCCCCAAGCGGCGCTTGATCAGGCCACGTCCCACTGGAACGTCAACAAGGCGCGGCGCGCGGCGATCGCGGAAAGGCTCGCGATGCTCGAGGCTCCGCCGCGCGCCGAAGATCTCGCGGCGGCGCGCGCGCGGGTGCGGCTCGCGGAGGCGGATGTGGCGCTGTCGGAGGCGCTTTTGGAAAAGACGCTGGTTCGGTCGCCGATCGCGGGCACGATCCTGCGTCGCTCTCGCGTCGCCGGCGAAGCCGTGACGCACGTGCCGCCGACGCCGATCGCCATCGTCGGCAATGTTCGCGGTCTGCGCGTGCGCGCGGACGTCGATGAGACCGACGTCGGGAAAATTGTCGCCGGGCAGCGCGTCGAGGTCACTGCGGACGCGTTCCCAAATCAGAAATTCGGCGGAAGAGTTTTCCGCGTATCGTCCAGAATGGGTTCCAAGATGGTTCAGACCGGTCGGCCGACCGATCGCGTCGACGCCAAGGCGCTGCAGGTTCTTATAGATCTCGACCCCGGCGTGAAATTGCCCGTCGGGCTGCGCGTTGACGCTTATTTTTTGGTCCACCCGCTCTCGGCGCAGACAGGTTGGCTCCAACCAATGAAGGCACAAAAATCCGCGGGGCGATTCGCCATCGCGCGCGACTGACGGAGCGCGAGGAAGTCGCGCGAATTGATTGGCTAATTCTAGATAACGCCCCGGCGAGCGCCGGAATTATCCTAACAGGGGCTATCAGAAGGAGAGCGCCAAAATGGTTAAGCTCGCTCGCGCAGTATATCCTGAACTTTTGGATTCTCTTCCATGCGACGATCCCCGAGCCATGCAGTCGCGCCGCGACCTGCAGCGCGTCAACAGCTGGATGTTGCAGACCAAGATTATGGCGACGATGCTTTCCCGCCATTTCGACAGGACGCCGAAAACCATTCTCGATCTCGGCTCCGGCGACGGGGCATTGATGCTCGGCGTCGCAAATCGCCTGGCGCCGAAGTGGCAAGGCGTGACGGTGCGCCTGCTCGACCAACAGGACATTCTATCGGACGAGACGCGCCAAGCCTTTGAAGCGATCGGATGGCGGGCGGAGAGCGTCGTCGCAGACGTCTTCGATTACCTTTCGCATGACGCCGCGACGACGGACATCATCTCAGCCAATCTGTTTCTGCATCATTTTGAAAACCCCGACCTCGCCCGCTTGCTTGAATTGGCGGCGGCGCGCACGACGCTGTTCGTAGCATGCGAACCCCGTCGCGATCATTTTTCGCTCATGGCGAGCAGCCTGGTCTGGGTCATCGGCTGCAACGACATCACGCAATGGGATGCGAAGACGAGCGTGCGCGCCGGCTTTAACAACCGCGATCTATCGAAGCTGTGGCCAGATCAGAATGGCTGGGTTCTCGACGAGAGCCCCGCAAGGCCATTTACGCACTGCTTCGCGGCGCGGCGGTCGAATTCCGCTCCAGGCGACACGCCTTCGTAACCCGTCGCTCTCGCGAGCGGCTGGCTTGGGCCAATCGACGCAACAATCGCTTCAACAGACGGTGAGGAGCCCCCAAAGGACAAGCCAGTCGCTCCGGAAGTGCTTCGCGAAGAGGTGGAATGAGGAGTCGTATCGTGACGGAAGCAAGCGTGATCATCGGCGGCGGCGTCGCTGGAGCTACGGCGGCGCTTGCTTTATCCCGCGCGGGTCGGCGCGTCGATCTTTATGAGCGCTCGTCGTCGGCGAGTCATAAGATTTGCGGCGAGTTCATGAGCCGTGAGGTCAGCGCGAATTTGCGATCTCTTGGCGTAGACCCGGTGGACCTGGGCGCTCGACCGATCAACCGTGTGCGATTGGTTCGGGGGAATCGCAGCGTGGACCAACCGCTGCCTTTTCCGGCTCTGGCGCTATCGAGAAAAATTCTCGACGAGGCTCTGCTCGAACAAGCGACGTCCTGCGGCGTGAACGTCATCCGCGGCAAGGCCGCGCGGCGCATCGAGCAATCGGATGACGGCGGCTTCGAAGTGTCCTTCGGCTCCGGAGACAGCGCGCCGGCTCGCGCGATTTTTCTTGCGAGTGGCAAGCACGATTTGCGTGGCGTCAAGCGCGCTGCGCCTGGGCGCCAAAGCGATTATCTCGCTTTGAAAATGTATTACCGTTTCAACAAGAAAAAGACTGAGCATCTGCGGTGGGTGACTGAGCTCATTCTCCTCAAGGAATGCTATCTCGGGCTAATGCTCGTCGAAGACGATCGCGTCAATTTTTGTTTCGTGATCAGCGAGGAGCGCTTCGCCAAGGGAGGGGGAACCTGGCAAGGTGTTCTGCAGCAATTCAGCAGCGAGTCGGACTACGTAGCGGCTTACTTGGAGGGCGCCGTGCCTTTGCTGGATCGCCCGCTTGCGATCAGCCGCGTGCCCTATGGCTTTGTGCATAATCCCTCCCCCGAGGACCCGCCGGGACTATGGCGGCTTGGCGATCAGATTGCGGTGATCCCTTCTTTCACTGGCGACGGCATGGGCATGGCGAGCTGCAGCGCAGTTCTGGCGGCCAACATGTTTCTCGAAGGCGCGACGTCGCATGAGTTTCATCGCCGCTTCAGCAATATCGTCAGGAAGCAAATGCGCGTTTCAAAGCCGTTGAACAGCATGTTCTTCAGGCATTCGGTTGGCCAGGACGCCCTTATATGGCTCGCCTCGCAGTTTCCGAGCGGCGTGCGCGCGATCGCGCGCGCGACGCGCGTTCCCGAAGAGGCGATGCCGCGTATCGACTAACGGCGTTTACAGATCAAGTATCAACTTGTACAAGTAAACGTATGAGGCCAAGAAGCGCGAGATGCGATGGTCTCTGGCTAGACGCGTCATTTCAACAACGGAACTCTCGAACGCTACGGCGGTCTGCCCCAGCGAGATGAATGTGAGATGGCCCAACGGTAACGTTTTAGGCGCGGCGCTTGACTGACCGAACTTTTTCCTGGTCTCCCTAGAATCGACAGCTTCTTTCAGCGAGGAGATCGATAATGATACTCTCGAGCCGGATTATCGATCAGGGAACCCAGCTGAACTCGAGCCGCTCCATACGACAGACGCGACTCATGGTTCTTCTGCTGTCTGTTTTGACCTTCTCTGGCGCGCAGGATGCCCAGGCTCAGTCCCTCAAGCGCGATCTGCGGGGCTTTTCGCTCGGCATGTCCAAGGATGAAGCGGCAAGACTCGCGCGCTCGCAGTGCAACAACTTCGGAAAGGTCTCGTTTCATGGCGGCATGCGCGCCGAGGAGTTCTTCGCATCGTCATCTGAATACGGGAAACAGTTCTCCTGCAGATTTGAAGACGGCTCCATCGTCAACTATGCGCTCACCCCGCGGACCGGCAAGGTCTACAAGCTGAACGGCGTGTTCCTTTCACAGATGACCTGTCCGGAGCTTCTCGATTTCATCATCGAAGAATTTAAAGTAAGCGAGAAATATTCGAAATATCATCCAAAGCCCAAAGCCGAGCGCGACTGCCAGGGATGGGCGTGGCAATCAGGTCCGAGCTACGATTTGAAAGTTTGGCTTAACGAGCCCGACGCCACGCGATTCAACGTGAGCTTGATGGACAGCGAAGTTGTCCGGCAGAACGAGGCCTCGGCCGAGGATTCCGAAAAACAGTCGGGCGTCAAACCTCGCTTGTAGGTTCAGGGTTTCCTCGGGGCGGCGCCGGGCCGCGCAGGTTCATCGATCAGGCGTATCGGTTCCGTACCATTTGTATTTGACCTGCTCGAAATGAACGACAGGGTCGTAACGCACGACATTGAGATTGAGCGTCTCGGCCGTCAGTCTGCCGATCGCGGCCAAAATCGCGTATGAGGCGACGACGCGGTCCCTTTGGGAAATGACCAGATTGGCGCGCGCATTGAGCAAAGTCTGCTGAGCGTTCAACACGTCGAGCGTCGTGCGCTGCCCCACCTGCGCCTCGTCCCGAACGCCTTTCAGAGCGAGCTCGGCCGCCTTCACCGTCGCCTGATCCGATTTGATCTGCGATCTGGCCGTGTCCAGCAGACCATAGCTCGAGACGACGTTAGCGCGAACGCGGTCGCGCTGCGCGTCGGCGTTGAGGCGCGCTTTGCCGAGCACCTCTTTCGCCTTACGGATCGAGGAATACTCCCCTCCTCCTTGATAGAGGGGGACATTGAGCGCGCCGTTGACGCCCGCCGAAAATTGCCGCGAGCCGGGCAGTCCAAGGAAAGAGTCATACTGCTGGGATACTTGCGCATTGACCGACAGCGTGGGCAAAAGCGCGCCCTCGGCGACTTTCACCGCCGACTCCGCGGTGTCCACCCGATGTAAGGCCGCGACGACGGCGGGATGTTCGACAAGCGCGACGTCGATCGCATCCCTCACTGATTTGGGCAACATCCGCTCAACCGATGGGGCCGGCTCGAGACGTTTCGGCTCCACACCGATGATCTGCCGGTAAACGGCGGCGCTGCTTTTCAATTGCGCCTCGGCGGCAAAATATTCTGAGCGCGCATGGGAGACGGAGGCTTCGCTCTGCGACACGTCGGTATTCGTCACGTCACCGGATTGATAGCGCTTCTGCGTATCGTGCAACTGTAGATCGAGCACGGCGATGTTGCTCTTGCGCAGCGATAGGATCGCCGCGTCGCGCATCACGTCCATGAAAGCGGTCGCGCCGCCACGCAATATCTCCTGCTCAGAAAGCCGCATCAGGGCGCGCGACTCAAATACGCTCGACTCGGCGCGACGCACCGAATTCTCCGTGCGACCGCCATCAAAGAGATTTTGCGAGACGTTCAGCGTGGCCCCGCGCGGATATCCCGTATATTCATCAGTAAGCGGGATGCGCTGATTGATCACCGGCAGTCGCACTGGAATCCTGAGGTTCGAGCGCTGCGCGCCAACGCTTGCCTGAATATTGGCGTTGGGACGCAGTCCTGACCAGGCGCTCGAGACGTCTTCGTCACGCGCACGCACGTCGGCGCGTTGCTCGTTTAGGTCCGGGTTACCCGCATAAGCCCGGGCGAGCGCAGAAGAAATTGTCTCGGCTGAGACATCACTTGCGCTTGCCAACGCAAGGCCTGCCCCTATGACTGCAAGCGCACCGAACGATTTCATGGAACCCCACTCTCACGCTCCAGCGCGAAGCGCACTGCTCAACGCAGGAATGAGCCTTCCGGGCTCTTACGCCGCTTTGAAAATTGGGAGCTACGTGAGCCTAACAGGCTTGATCCCGTTACACCCGTCGCCAATCAGGAGGCTTCCCGTTATAGTTTTCATTATACCAGCAGCAAATCATCGCAGGAAGAACGAGAAACGCTGATCAGTCGACATTTATTGGTGACGTGGCAAAAATGACACAGCGCTTGTTCCGTACTCGAGTTCCTTTTCATATGGCCTGAATTTCGATTTGGTTAACGGAAAGGTTCGATGACGAAATAGGTCCTCTTTGCTCGGTTTGGACGCGTAGCGGTAACATTCGTGCGTGCAGGAGTTCAGTGCTGTTGTTGTGCGAGGCTCGAAGTAAGTCGGATGCTCCGACAACGTGACGCCACACGAAAAAGGGTTGACCTTGGAATACCGAGTCGCGTGCGCGCGACGCTCACGACTTCGGCTGTCACTTTCCAATTGGATCGACGAAGAAGCTGACGGAGAAATTCCTCACGTGCTTCCGGGTGTTCCTGTCGCGCGTCATGTGGTTCAATGTTGTCGGAATCGGGAGTGGGAAAAAGCTGGGGGTCAGGCCGCAAGATGGAATGCGCCCGATTTCAACCGACCATCGAACACAGCGGCTCTCGCTTGAAGCACGCGTTGCGCGCCGCGCGGCGACCAGCGCATCTGCTGCAACTTCTTCGTACGCGCGTTGACCAAGGCGTTGACCGCGGACTCTGCTCGCGAGCTCGAAATCGGCAGATCCTCCAATAGCGCTGACAATAATTGATTGCGGAAATCGGGCCTGGTCCGACGCCGCTCTTGCGATGTGGACTCGACAGGTCTTTCGTCTCGATCCGATCTGCAACCCGCGCGAGGCGATTTCGAACGCTTTTGTAATTGTGAGGGCGGGCGGCGGGCACGAAAAGATCAAGAACCCGGCTCGCTTCGCGAAAGGAAAGCCGCGCGCACAGTTCCGCTTGCACGCGCTCAAGCTCGGGGGGTGTTCGCCCCGCCATCAACGCCATCAATCGACCTGCAGGCACCGTATCATGCGGAGCCAAACAGCTACAGAGTCGAAATCGAGGCGCGCGAACCCGACAGATCCCAAACAGAGTGTGAATGAAACGTGTTCGATAATCATGGATGGCGCGCCGCCGCTCGCAGCCTGTGCATTCCGGTCACGCAGGCCGCATTGCTCGACCTGAAATTGCGTTTGTTCGGCTTGCACCCGCTGCAGTATGACCTTGCCTTCTTCCAGGGTTAGGCCGAAATCTTTGAGATGAAGCTGGTCCACGTTGCGTCGGACAACGAAAACTTCGCGCCGTGCCAAGACGCCGTCGGTCCCAACAAATTCGGCAAGTATCTTAATCTCGATAATTCCCGTCACAGGCCTGCCTCCTCGCTCATAAAAATCGAGCTTGCACGACCCGGATGACCCCCATCTTTTTCCCACTCCCTTCCGAGTCCGCCTTATTCCGAAATCACGCTGTTCGGTAATGTATTGATGAGGTAGAGTGGCACTCTGCTGGTCAAGAGCGACCGCGCTGGAGTTCGACTCAGTTGCGGGCCGTTTTGCGCGACGAGGCGATCCCTCATGACAGATATTCTTTCCCCAACGAGTGCCGAGAAGGTCAATCAGATCGTCGTCAGATCCAATTTCAAGGATCTTTCACCCGAGACCCTGCTTGAGGCTTTCAAGGCGGAAGGCATCGGTTCTCTAGAGGACCTGGCCAAGAGAATTACCAGCGCACTTCAAGATCCCGAGGGACGACCGCAACGCATTCCCTACGATTCACTTTTCTCGCAACCTACGCCGCCAGACGTCCTGGCGAAGATCGAACAACAAATCCCAGAGGTCCCCTTTGTCGTCGACGGGGTACTTCATGATCCGAAAGATATTCTCAAGTATAACGGCCAAGAACTGGGTTTCATGCTGCAGCCCGGAGGGAAAGAATTGCTGGTGCTCGCGGACAAAACTGTCTGGGCACCGTTCCTGAAGACGATTTTACTCTTCCGTGCAGTGTCTTCGAATCTGGAGCGTTACCAGTATGGCGGTTACACCTTCATCAGCCCACAGACTCGTCCCATAGGTCCCGGTGCATCGGGTGGAGGTGCATCGGGTGGACCAGTGATAATTGTGGGCCAGCCCGTACCTGAACCACCACCCCCTTGGATCACGTTATGGACGGACGACAATCTTTCGGGGAATGCGCTAGTGCTTGAGCCTGGGGAATCCCGCAGAAACTTGCTGAAAGTCGGTCCCGGCTTTCCAGTCTTCGGTGATTTCAACGATAAGTTTTCTTCGTTTAGTAGGACCTCGAGCTTGTGCATGGCGTTCGAGCACATCGATTTTCAAGGCGGCTTTTTATTCATCGACCGGAGGGATACGAACACATTTGAGTTACGTACCGAAGGTTTCAATGACCGAATTTCCTCAGTCATCAATAGTGGGTAGGCAGAAACAAGACGATGGCACCGTGACATAGCCAAGCAGGGCTTCGTTCCACGAGGTGGTCTTAAGGACCGGACGCACGGGCGCTGGGAAGACGCTGCTTCCGCCGGGATGGCCGAGAAACTGTCTTGCTGCTCGATCGTAAGCGGTATGATCGCCCCACCGGTCTGCCCCCTGAAAAGTTCTCTAATCGCGGACGTCAAGCGTTGATTCCGCGACCTTCGCATTCTCGCCGGGTTCAAGGTTCTCTCCGCGGTCGACCCTTGGGGCGCCGCATGTTGGCGTCGGATGGTGGATCGGCCGAAGTGATCCACGCTCTGATCATCGTGAGTCGACGATCGGCATTTCAGGGGACGGCCTGATCCGCGCCATGCGTCCCGGCTGGGACGCGCCGTTGGAGTCAGCGCTGCATTTATCTGACCATGCAGCTGTTGCACTCCAACGGAAGGCGGTGTTGGTTTTCCACATGGCGTGGAGAATGACGGCGAGGTTCCTTGCGACGGCGACACGCGCCTTTTTGAACCCGACTTTCTTGGCCAGCCTAAGCCCCCATGCCTTCAGCGTCGAAAAGCCGATGTTCCTGGTGAGCAAGGTCGTCGCCGCCTCATAGAGATGTTTGCGCGTCATCTTATTGCCGTGCTTGGGGATGCGCCCATTCCGACTGAGCTCGCCGGATTCGTAGCGTCGTGGCGTCAAACCCAGATAGGCGCCGGCGCGCGACGAATGTTTGAACCGGCTGGCGTCGTCGAAGGCTGAAGCGACGGAAAGGGCGGTTATCGGGCCGATGCCGGGAGCGCTCATGAACAGGCGAGCCGTCGAATGGGACTTCGCCGACGCCATGACCCGTCGATCAAGATCTTCGATCCGATCCAGCAATGCGGTTCTGGCTTTCGCCAGAGAGATAATCACGTCTCGTATAACGGGCGACGCATCGAGTTCGCCGTTGATGATCTCATCCACTCGCCGAGAGAAGCCGCCGACCGATTTCCCAAACAAAACTCCGAAGGTGCGCAGCAAACCACGAATCTCATTTTCGATTTTGACGCGCGAGCGGACCAGAACCTCTCGAGCGGCCAACAAGGACCGCAGTTCATATCCGGAGCGGGATTTGATCGTAACCTGCTTGAACCAACCGGTGCGCACGATCTGAGCGAGCCCCGCGGCGTCATTGCGGTCGGTCTTGTTTGGTCGGACCTTCAACGCTGCATTGGCGTGCCGAGCGTCTATGCAGATGATCGGCAGTCCTTTCTCGTGAAGCTCGTTCCACAACCACACCGCCAGGGGACCTGTTTCCATTCCGACGCGACCGAGATCAGAGGCGTTGTTGGCCAACCAGGAAGCAATCGCGTTAGGACAGGTAGGAATCTTTATCTCAGCCAAATTCCTGCCTCTTGGTCAACAACGTGCGAATTCCGATGCAAGCCGGCCGGGGATTCCGATTTCATTCCGGCCACCGTTCCGAATTGATGCCGGCCACCATTCCGAAGTGAAGCCGGCCGCCTGAGAGGGTTGGGTCCTCTTTTCGTTTGCTGCCGCTGGTCAGCAACTTTGGCATTCCGCCTTGTCGAGATCGACGAGGAGAACGGGATGCCGGCGAAGAGAGAACTGACCATGAGACAACTGAGGCAGATGCTGCGGCTCGCCCATGATGCGGTGAGCGCGCGCGAGATCGGGCGCCGTCTCGGCGTGGCGCGCAGCACGATCCAGGACAAATTGAAGCGCGCGGCGGCGACGGGTTTGAGCTGGCCGCTGCCCGAGGATTTGAACGACGACGCACTGGAGAAGCGGCTATTCACGCACGCCGTCGTCAAAACGGGCGCGCGCCGCCGGGTTGAACCGGACTGGGCGGAACTGGCGCGGGAGCTGAAACGCGCCGGCGTCAACATGATGATCTTATGGGAGGAATAGCGCGCGGCGCATCCAGATGGTTATGGCTACAGCCGGTTTTGCGATCTGCTTCGCGGCTTTGAGCGACGACTGACGCCGGTGATGCGTCAACATCATGTGGCGGGCGACAAGATTTTTGTCGACTATTCCGGCAAGCGCATTGGCATCGTCGACGCCACGACGGGCGAGATCCGAGCGGCGGAGATTTTCGTCGCGGTGCTTGGCGCCTCGAACCTGACTTATGCCGAGGCGACCTGGACGCAAAAGCTGCCGGATTGGACCGGGGCGCATGTGCGCATGTTCCATTTTTTCGGTGGAACGCCGAGGCTGCTGGTTCCCGACAATCTCAAGAGCGGGGTCAACAAGGCGTCGTTCTATGGCTCTGACTCATATTTGATGAAGTTTGGGCGCCGGCTTGTGTTGGTTCATTGAAGGAATCAACGACATGCCCCGTAGCCTTCGCCCCTCGGCTTTTGTACCGCCCGGTTTCCACGTTGAAAATGCTGTCCAAGATGGTGGGATCGCCATCATCACTGTTCGCCCCACGAGCAAAACAAGCGGATGCCCGAGCTGCGCGGTGAACGCAGAGCGAGTCCACAGCCGCTATCTCCGGCGCCTGGCCGATCTGCCGCGGTTCCGGGCTCATCGGGTTCGTCATAAGATTCGTCTCGGCGCTGTTTCGAAGCTCGCATTTGTCGATGGGACATTGAAAATGTCGAGCGACCGATGGGTCACTGTCGTCAGCGTGGATCAAATCACCACGCGTTCGATTTCATCGAGGCTCATCTCGTCGCGCCGGCGATCATAGAGCTGGGTGGTGCGCGTCGAAGCGTGGTTGGCCATGGCGGCGGCTTTTTCGAGCGTGCCGCCATTTTTGAGATAGGCGGTGATGCCCGTGGCGCGGAAGCTGTGATTGCCGATCTTGGTCTTGATGTCGGCCGCTTCGGCGCGGCGCCGGATCATCGCGTAGGCGTTCGCCTGGGGCAGGGGGGTCAAGGTCAGTTGGTTCTTGCCGCGCCCGATGGTGCGAAAAAGCGGCCCCTTGGAATCGTCAGTGAGGCCGCAGCCGTCGAGATAGGCGTGCAGGTAAGCCTCAAGATTGTGGTGGCAGGGCATGTTATGGCGCTTGCCGCCCTTCTCGTGCAGGCGCACCCATAGCCGCCGGTTCTGCACGTAAACGTCTTCGACCTTCATGGCGAGCGCCGCACCGACGCGCGCGAAGGAATAGACCATCAGCGCGATCAAGGCGCGGTCGCGCAGCCCCGCCGGCGTCGTCACATCGATGCTGTCGAGCAACGTCCGCGCCTCCTGGGGGTCGAGGACGGGCGTCTTGCCAACTTTGACGACATGCCTGGGGCCGCGCACGCTCGCCGCCGGGTTGGTCGGAACAATCTGACCCGTCACCAGCCAATCGAAGAACATGCGGATGGCCGCCAGGCGCTGCTTGGCGGTCGGGGCGCTGTGGCTGCGGGTGAGGGCTTCGACATAAGCGCCGACCTGCAGCGGCCCCACGTCGAAGATCGACGCGACGCCCTGCCGCTCGCACCAGGCGAGGAACGCCCCGATCGCCCGGCCATAAGCGCGCCGGGTGTGCGGATTGCGGAGGTTGGCGACGAAGAATTCCCAGAAGCGCGTTTGCGCGCGCTCGCCGGCGGACCGGACGAGGGCGGGAACGCGGGCGCTGATGGGGGCAAGGTTGTTCATGCGGTCGATTTCTTCGCCAGCGCCTTTTCGAGCTTCGTCAAATCTTGCTCCAGCTTGTCGATGAGCAGCGGCGTTGACGCCGCGACCAGTTCAAGCCCCTTGGTCGTCGGTTTGTCGCGAACGACCGTCAAAAGGTCTTGGCTGCGTTGAATCGCCTCCTTGGTTTGGACAATCGCATTCTTCAGATCACTCTCGTCGAGTTTCCCATAGGCCATGACGCTGTCTCCAATATGTATGATAAAGGGCATTATCATATATAGAATCAGGCTAGCAAGCGCGAGGTGGTTCTGTTAGACTACAGGTGAACCAGACAGAACCATGCAACACGACACGAGCAACCCTATGTCCGCCGCTTTCACCGTGCGTCTCGACGAGACGACGCTTGGCGCGCTCGATCAGCTCGCCGAGAAAACCGAACGCTCACGCAACTGGCTCGTCGCCAAGGCTGTCGAAAATTACGTCGCCCTCAACGCTTGGCAGGTCGGCAAAATCGAAACCGGCCTCGCCGCCGCCGACAGGGGCGAATTCGCCAGCGACGCTGAGCTGGCGCGCCTGCGGAAGAAATTCGCAGCCGACACATGAGACTGCGCTGGACGAGTCCGGCGCTACGCGACCTCGAAGCGATTGGCGACTACATCGCCCGCGACAATCCGGCCGCCGCCGCGCGAACCGTTACCCGCATTCTCGATCAAGCCGAGATGCTCGCTGCGCATCCTCATAGCGGGCACGCGGGCCGCGTTCCTGACACGCGCGAGCTGGTCGTCTCGGACACGCCTTTCATTCTGCCTTATCGCGTGCGCGGCGATGACGTGGAAATCCTCGCTGTCTTTCACGGCGCGCGCCAATGGCCGGAAAGCTTCAACTGAGGGAAGCTGCTCGCTGTCGGGAAGCTGTCGGGTCTTTGCCGTGGCTGAAAGCGTCTGCCGAAAATACATTCTGGGCATGTCACGGTGAGGCTGCCAATGAAGAATTCGACTGCACGCATATTGGACCCGAAAATTCTCGGGTTCTGGACGAAGTGCCTTCGCGAAACTCAACACATGTCGCAAGACGCGCTGGCGGCCTCCTGCGGCCTCGACGTTCGCACGATCCAAAGGATCGAAGCGGGCAAGGGCGCAAGCGTAACAACGCGCCGGTGTCTAGCGCGAGGACTCGGCCATGAAAACCATGAGACATTCGATGATCCCAAGTTCGTCGCGACCGTTTCAAAGCTCCTCGAAGAGGCGAAAGCGTTAGGCGAGGGGGAACGAGCTAAACAGTTCCCGGATCATTTGCCGGTCAAGGCGACCCGCATCGGAAGCGGCGAAGCTCTCTCGCGTTTCTCTGAGGCGGCGGAAGCGGTCACGCTGAACGCCGACGAAGAAATCTCCCGCGAAGCAAAGGAATCGGCCGCGGTTCTTTTCGACTATGTGCGCGATCTGCTGGACCTCGGCGGGGCAACGTCCTTCGCCGAGAAACTTAGCTACAGCGATGATCTGGAAAAGCTGCTGCGGGAGATCGAAGGTTTAGGAACGGCCGTCTATTCGGCGTTTCGGTCCGTGAAAATCACGAACGATAGCTGGAAGGACAAGACGCCAATCCCACTCCAGGTTGGCTACCTGGTCGTCGTGCCGGCGAGCAAGGTCTTGGAGGAAATGTTTGTGCCCAGGCGGTTCCGGCTGGGCTTTTGAGGTCGGCGATGACGAACGAAATATCCGAAGTCACCCGGCGCGCGATCATTGATCTTTTCAGCGCAAGCGGGGTCAACTCGACTGGCAGACTGGACGATGACGCCTTCCTGGCGCGCCTCTATGACCTGACGACGCTCCCCTCGAACGATTACAGGTATCGCAATGCGGCGGGCGATATTCATCAGCATTGCGTCCGAAATAACGACTGGGACCCCGACTGGGTGTTCTATGACTCCCGCTTTAACCTGCTGCGAGCATCCGACAACGAATTTCTGGCCTTCCTTTGCGAAAGTCTTCATCCAGTCGTCAGGCCGGTGACGGATGAAACCAAAGAGCTGGTAAGCTCGTTGAACAAGGAGCTTGCAGCGGACGGCTGGGAACTGGTCCCGATCAAGGAAATTTCAGGCAAGCCGGTTTTCGGGGCGCAAAAGTCGGGGAGCCGCGTCGCGGTCTTTGAAGAGCCGACAGGTTGGCAGAAAGTCGACCGGCAACTTCAGGAAATGCGGCTGCGTTTGGACACCGCGAATTCCGAAGAGCAATACCAGGCTGTTGGCCTGCTTTGTCGCGAGGCTCTGATTTCGGTGGCGCAAGAGGTCTATGATCCGCGTCGTCACGCCTCGTCTGACGGCGTGACGCCGAGCGACACCGACGCAAAAAAGATGTTGGGCGCAATCTTCGAGAATGACTTCAAAGGGGCCAGCAATGAGGAAGCACGCGCGCACGCGAAAGCGGCGGTGCGCCTCGCGCTTGCGCTTCAGCATAAGCGGACTGCGGATTTTCAAACGGCCGCGCTCTGCGCAGAAGGAACCTGCTCGGTTGTGAATATGCTTGCCATCGTCGCCGGAAGGCGGGGGCGGTCTTTCGGGGAGCAGGTGAGAGACTTACGACAGTAACTTTCGAATGCAGAAATACCATGGAAAACAATGTCACGCGACTCATGCGGAAGTCTTGAATTGCGAGAGTTCACTTGCTTCCATTTGCGGGTTCATTTCATGCGCCTGCATCAAGGCCGGCGCGCGGAAGCCGCCGATCTCCTTTTCGATCGCCTGCGCAACAGAGAGGGTCAGCGCATCGCCCCCGCGCGGGCCGATGATTTGAACGCCCACCGGCAAGCCGCTTTTCGTGAATCCCGCGGGAACTACGGTCGCAGGCAACCCGAGAAGGGTCGCGATTGCGATCCAATTGATCATCTCAAGATATGAGATCACGCGCCCGTCTGAACATGTCAAGCGGCGCAGCGGAAGCGGTCCGTGGTCATGCGGAAATGCGGCGACCGGAGCGACGGGAGCGATCAACACGTCAAAGCGCGAGAAGAATTCCCGCATGGCTTCGCTCGTCTTGGCGCGCTTCTCGTTGGCGACGAGCCATTCGCGATGACGCGCCGTCAAGCCGACCAGGGCCTGGGCCAATGAGAGCGGCTTCGCACCCATGGCGAGCGCCAGTCTCGCCGGTCCTCGCAGCAACGCGTAGAACGCAAGGACTGGCCACGGATACATCGAACCCAAAACACCATAAAGGAGCGTTGTATAAGCAAACATCATCGGTTCGGTCGCAACTGGGCATGTCACAGCCTCGACATGGGCGCCCGCCACCGCGAGTTTCTCGGCGAAGGCTGCAAGCGGCGCCTTGATTTCTGGATCGAGCGCGAAGCTGGACTCATCGAACCAGACGGCGGCGTTCACATCTTTGAGTTTCATGGATGGCGCTTGTGCGGAAATTTCCGCGTCCGTCATGATTGACAAAAGCAGCCTCAGATCGCGGGCGGAACGCGCCATCGGACCAATCACGGCTAAATCCATGTCAGCGAGGACCGGTTCCGACGCAGGGCAGAAACCGCCTTGCGAAACGAGCCCATAGGTTGGCTTGTGCGTGAATACGCCGCAAAAGTTCGCCGGATGGCGCAATGAACCGCCGATGTCAGAACCTATCTCCAGCGCCGTCATACCAGTTGCAAGCGCGACCGCCGAGCCGCCGGACGAACCGCCCGGCGTGCGAGTCACGTCCCAAGGATTATTCGTTGTCCCGTAAAGCGCGTTGTAAGTCTGAACGTCCCCGCCATAGAGAGCCAGGTTCGTCCTTCCCCAGATCACCGCGCCGGCACCGCGAACCTTTTTTATGACAGCGGCGTCCTTCACCTTACGATTGAGCAGGCTGGCGTCGCCGCCGAAGGAGGCGGGAAATCCCTCTATGTCGAAATGATCCTTCACGGTCATTGGCAGGCCCGCGAGCGGGCCAAGATTTTCACTTCGCGCACGGCGCTCGTCGATGCTCTGCGCCTCTGTGCGGGCGCGATCCAAGTCCTTTGCCACTACCGCGTTCAGTTGCGCGTCAAGGGCTTCGGCGCGCGCAATGCTGGCTTCGAGTAATTCACGCGCGCTAATATGTTTCGCCGTCAAGGCTTTAATCTGGTCTGTGGCGTCAAGAGAGAGAAGCTCGGTCATGCTGAGAGGCCTTACTGATAAGTCGATGTCGATAGCGTTGAATTGCGAGAGTTCACTTGCTTCGATTTGCGGGTAACGAAATCGAGAGACGCCCAATCGAGTCCACTGATAGTCATGCGGCCCTCATCCACCGCGTCTTCGATTTAAGAAGGATCGCCATATTCTCGCCCCGCTGCATGGAAAGCGTGAAGATGTCTGCGCCTTCCCAGCCCATCGCAGCCAAGAAGATGAAATGCAAATCCTCTAAAGCTGTCGCGGTGGGCAGCACAAGCCGACGCCATATCGGCGAGCCGGTGTCGTTCAAAGTCACCTTGATTTGCACGAAGCGTTCAGCCTTGGCCACGAGTCCGAATACCTAATTAGAAGCGCCTTCCGCCCAATCGGCAACCGCTTCGACCCCGTGTTCTGTGCACATGGATAGAGCGAAATCCTGCGCGGCGCGCAAATAGCAGCCGTCGCAAAGCTTGGTGAGGGTGCAGGTGGCGTTTCTCAGATCGTAGCTGGAGAGATTCAACGCGAGACCGAGGCGCAGACGCTGAATGCGTTCCCCATGGTCAGGCTGGTCGCCAAAGAATGGAACGATCAATTGCGGCTTGCCCGCTCGCAAGGCCTGGGCGGTCGTTCCGATCCCGCCGTGATGTACCACGCATGAGGCGAAGGGGAAGAGCTCGTTGTGCGGCGCCTCGCAGCAGACGAATTCGTTTGGACCGACTGAGGCCGTGAGCCTCTCGGCGTCTTTCGACCCGGCGAGCAAGATCGCCCGATGCCCAAGGGCGCGGGCCGCCCTTATGCTGACGTCGTAGAAAGTGCCAGACACTTGCGGAGCAAAGGATCCCAAAGTGAAGACGATGGGCGCGCTCCCCGAGGATAGAAAGATCCTCAAAGGGTCACTGAGCCCGCGTCTGCTTTCGTCTCGAGGTTCGTAGAAGGGAAATCCCGGAGTCTCCATATTGACCGGCCCATCCGGGTGTGACGCGAAACGGGGCGAATAGAGGCCGAAGATTTTTGATGCGCTGTTCTTCCCGCCAAAGTCGAGGAAGAAGTCCTCGCGTGAGAGCGGCAGCCCGAGCTTTTTCCGGAAGGCGTTGAAACGTTTCATCCGCATGTTCACTCCGGTCCGTATGAGGGAGCGGACCAATTTGTTGAATCCGATCGCCACGCGCGACCCAGGTTGAAGGATGTAGGGCGCCGGCGGGGTCAGCGACGGTGCCGCAGCTGACTGCACGTACAATGGCGCAAGAGCGATTCTCGCGGTCGGAAGGCCGCATGCTTCGGCGGCCAAATTTGCGCCGACGAGCAGATTGTGCGTTACGATGGCGTCCGCTCCTTCCAGTGCGGACAGGGTGTCGTCGTAGGTTTCAGAGAGGAAGCGAAGATAGATTTCGTCCAAGATAAAATACGGATTCTTCAACATGATCCGAAAGGCGCCGGCAAGATCGACGCCGAGGGCGTCGACAATGTCGTTCTCGTGCGGTCGCAAGCGAGCATATGCGATGCCCTCGCGCTCGATCGATCCTCGATGCATCTCGGGCGCGGCGATGACGACGTCGAGACCACGCCGACGCATTGCGTGGGCGATGGCGATGAAGGGATATATGTCGCCGAGGGTGCCGAAGGTTACGAGCAAAATCCGCTTACGCCGCTCCATTTCGGCCTCTCAATGAGTCAGGGTATAGCGCCATTCGCCCCGGGTGGCTCGGCCTGCGCGGGGAGCGGCAGTCACGCTGAGTTTTAGTTGTGCGCCTGTGGCCTTGCCGATGGCATCGCGGCGGGCGTTAGGTTTGCCCAATATGTTGACCACGAGCGTGTCGCTTTCCCACCAGAAAAACGAGCGGCCTGTCTTGTTGTTGGGTTCCTGACTTCTGCTTGGGCTCGGTTGTTCTATTTCCGCCCGCTCCATTGTCAAAATTCGTGAGTTTCGAGAATGCGACCCCAAGTTCCTATTGAGCTTTACGTTACGTGATTTTGGGCGTCTCCGCGCTCGCGCGCGGTCGGGCTGTCGTGAACCGAACCCGCTACGCGGTTTCGGCCTTCCGGCTTCCATCCCTGACGTGATCCTGTTTCGCGACCGTAATTCCGGCGGAAAATCACAAGACTCTCGACGAATCAACAAAATCTCGGCAGGCTGGCCGAATGCGCGGCCAGTGATTTGCCGCGCGACGTTTCCGCAACTTCTCTGGAGAAGCAGACCCTAGAAACACAAAACCCGCCTCGAAGGCGGGCCGGTGTCCCGGCAGAACCGGGGTATATCTAAGACTGTCGCAAGTCAGATACTCCCCGAAAATTTGATCCTATGCAAGCCCTTTCTGGGCGCGGAATTGTTTTGCCTGAAATCAGCCCCTTCCGGGCGGGTTGTCGTCAACCCGAACGGAGGAATCATGTCTATTTCGAACGCCTTGCCGAAGCATTTGAAGCCCCGCCGCGAGAAGGTTTTTGGCCTCGCGCGCGGCGTTGCCGGGATACGGTCTATGAGGCGATCAAGGCCTTGGAGGAAACGGGGTCAGCGCAGAATCTTCCCAAAATCGTACGTTAAGGGCGGTTGGACGGTTAGAAATAAGCAGCTCCTCCCCGATTTGGACCTCTGATTTCTTGCAAGAATGCTGATTTTTGAATTGCCGGCCAAACTGCAGCGCCACCATTTGTGTGTGCGCAGCAGGAGGCCAGCAATGAAAAAACACGAAATTCTTTCCCCACAATCCCGGGCTGAGTTGTTCGACCCGCCGACAGATCCGGCAGCTATCGTTCGGCAGTACACGTTCTCGCTCGATGATTTGACATTGATCCGCCAACGACGTCGTGACGCCAATCGATTAGGATTTGCCGTGCATCTTGCCTATTTGAAATTTCCCGGCAGAGTTCTCGGTAGTGAGGAGGCTCCCGCCTCCGACATGGTCGCCTTTTTGGCACAACAGCTCGGAGTGGGATCGGACGTTTATAGCGAATACGCGCACCGTGACGAAACCCGTCGCGAGCATCTGGGCGACATACAGTCATATCTTTGCGTTCGTCCTTTCAGCCGCGATGATTATCGCTATGTCGCAAAGATTGCGACGACCGAAGCGATTGGCACGGATCGTGGCCATGCGATCGTTGCAGCCATGATCGAGGCTTTGAGATCCCGTGGCATTTTATTGCCTGCGCCGACAATTTTGGAACGCATTGGCTTGGCGGCACGCGCTCGCGCCCGAAAGCAGGCTCACACGAATCTTATAGAGGGATTGGAACAACAAACGATCGCCGCACTGCAGGCGTTGATAGCAGTCAGAAACGATAGAGACCGCACGCAGCTTGCCTGGTTGCGTGACTGGCCAGAGGCGCCGACGCAGAAGAACCTAGTTCGCGTCGTCGAGCGCTTGCAATTCATCCGCAGCTTGGGCGTCGGTCCAGATCGCGAGCAACGGATTCATCGCGCGCGTTACAGGGCGATCGCCAAGGAAACGGCCATTCTCAGCGCTCAGCATCTTTCGCGGTTCGACACGCCGCGCCGAACGGCGACTCTGGTCGTGTTCGCCCGCGAGATGGAAGCGATCCTCACGGACGCGGTGCTGGTCATGTTCGATAAGATGCTTGGCGGTGTCTACCGTCGCGCCGAACGCGCCTACAGAGAAAATGTTGTCCATCGAGCGAAAGCGCTCGATGCTTCGGCGCGAGCGCTTCTTCATATGGCGAAAGCCATGTTGGCCGCGAAGGAATCGGGAGAGGACCAAGACGCGGCTGTCGAACGCTCGCTCGGCTGGGAACGCTTGAGAGCGCTCGTCGCGGAAACAGAAATTGTCGTCACCAACACGCGCGAAGATAATCTGACCGAAATCGTCGAAAGATATCCGACGGTGCGCCGGATGATACCGGTCCTGCTCAACGCATTTGTGTTCCGCTCATGGAAGCCAAACGACTCATTGCTCGACGCGCTCGATCTGTTGCGCGGACTTTATGCGGCGCGGCCGAGCCAACTCCCGCAGCGTCCGCCCACAGCGTTTCTGAAAGCGACGTGGCGCAAGCTCGTTGGACGAGGATCTGCGGTTGATCGTCGGGCCTATGAGGTCGCAGTCATGATGACGTTACGCGACAGTTTGCGGTCCGGAGATATCTGGGTCGAGGGCAGCCGCGCCTTCCGCGCCTTCGGCGATTTTCTTCTGCCGCCAGAGGCTTTTGTCACACGACGACAAGAAGGCGAATTGGGGCTTGCCGTCCCGGATCGCTTCGAGGATTGGCGCACTGAGCGAACGGCCTTGCTTGAATCGCGGCTCAGTGAAATTGATGCGCTCGCGTCGGCAGGCAAACTTGTCGAAGCGGCCATAACCGCAGAGGGATTATCGATCAGTCCAATTCGCAAAGACGAGAACGATGAAGTAGACGATATCGCGCGGCGGCTCTACGGCATGTTGCCGCGCCTGCGCATCACCGAGCTTCTCGCCGAGGTCAATGGTTGGACAGTATTTGCCGAGCGCTTCGGTCATCTGCGAACCGGCGCGCCGCCCGAGGAGAGCGTCGGGCTGATGACCGCATTACTCGCGGACGCCACCAATCTCGGCCTCGCCCGAATGGCGCGCAGCTCCAAAATATTTAGCCATTCCAAATTGCTCTGGATCGCCGAATGGCATGTTCGCGATGAAACCTATCAGACGGCGCTCGCGTGTCTGATCGAAGCGATCCACGCGCAGCCGTTCACAAGGGTCTGGGGCGACGGCGGCACGTCATCGTCGGATGGACAATTTTTCAAGGCAGGCGGCCATGGAGAGGCGCGCGCCGACTACAACGCCAAATATGGCTCGGAGCCGGGCGTCAAGTTTTATACGCATGTCTCCGATCGGTATGCGCCGTTTCACACCAAGGTCATCGCCGCCAACGCCAGCGAGGCCGCGCATATTCTGGACGGGTTGCTTCACCACGAATGCTCGCTGGACATCCGCGAGCACTATACGGACACGGCGGGCGCCGTCGATCACGTGTTCGGTCTTTGCCATCTCACGGGATTTCGATTTGCGCCGCGCATTCGCGATCTTGCCGATCGCCGGCTCTATGTCGCTGATGCTCGCGCCACATATAAATCACTCGACCCAATGATCGGCGGCGCTATCGACTTCCGCATCATCGGCGAAAATTGGGATGAGACGTTGCGCCTCGCGGCGTCAATCAAAGCTGGAACGGTTGCGCCGTCGATCCTGATGCGTCGGCTCGCCGCTTACCCCAAACAGAATGCGCTGGCGAAGACGCTTCGGGAGATCGGGCGGCTCGAACGCACCCTCTTCACCCTCGACTGGATCAGCGACCCGGGTCTGAGGCGGCGAACAAACGCCGGGCTCAACAAGGGTGAGGCCCGCAACGCGCTCGCCAGGGCGGTGTTCTTTCATCGCCTCGGAGAAATCCGCGACCGGACGTTCGAAAATCAGCGCTATCGGGCCTCTGGTCTCAATCTCGTCGTCTCGGCCGTCATCCTTTGGAATACGGTCTATCTCAGCCACGCCGTTGCCGAGCTTCGCTCCAGCGGAGAACGCGTCCGTGACGATTTGCTCGCTCATATCGCGCCGCTCGGCTGGGAGCACATCACCTTCAACGGGGACTATGTTTGGCCGACCGAGCCGCTCCAAAACGCCTTCCGGCCCCTCAGAAACCCCCGCTCTGAGCTACTCGATGCGGCTTAGAGTACAATTTCGGGAAGATTCTGCGCTGACCCC
>NZ_JADNQZ010000033.1 GCF_015709515.1 Methylocystis sp. H62 | reverse complement strand
CAGGCGCACGCCGCCGGAATTGGCGTATTTCAAAATGCCCTTGGAGATGTTGTTGCCGGCATACATGGCCATCATCTCGCCGGACATGACGATGTAGATTTCCTGCGCCTTGTTCTCACGGATCGGCATGGCGAAACCGCCGCAGACCACGTCGCCGAGAACATCGTAGGACACATAGTCGATGTCTTCGTAAGCGCCGTTTTCCTCGAGGAAGTTGATCGAGGTGATGACGCCGCGGCCCGCGCAGCCAACTCCAGGCTCCGGTCCGCCCGACTCAACGCAACGAATGTTGAGATAGCCGACCTTCATCACTTCTTCGATTTCCAGATCCTCGACGCTGCCTGCATTGGCGGCGAGGCTCAGGATGGTGTCCTGCGCCTTGGCGTGCAGGATGAGGCGCGTCGAGTCCGCCTTCGGATCGCAGCCGACGATCAAAATGCGATGACCCAGCTCGGCCAGAGCGGCGAGCGTGTTCTGGGACGTCGTCGACTTGCCGATGCCCCCTTTGCCATAAAATGCGATTTGCCGTAGTGACGACATGTCTGTCTCCTCTTGAGCCCTTCGACAGCTACCCAGAGATGCTGGGCAGTTCCTATGCATCAGAAACTGGTCGCGGGTTAAGGGAAGGAACACATCGCTCGGCGTAACGTAGGCGTGCGTTCAGCCCTCACTCGCGCTCAACTGGTAGCAACCGCCATGCCAGTGCGGCAATTGTTGCTAGTCGCTTGTTTTATTGTGATTTGATCAATCGATGAGCGCAGCCCACAACGCCCGTTTATGTGAGGGAAGCCGACAGTCACGACATTTGTTGTGAACAGAACATGGCACGCCCTCGTTGATCCCCAACATTTGGAACGGAGCTTGCTTCATTATATCCGCACGGCATTTGGCGGCGTAATCGAAAGGAGCAGGGATGCAGATTGGCGTCGAAACCGCGAAGGCGGTCGATCAACGGCGGGTGTTCGTCCTCGACGAAGACGAGATCGTGCGCGCCGCGCTTCAGTTCATGCTGCATGACGAGATCGAAACCCACGAAATCGCCAGCATCCAGGAAGCCTATGATAAGGGCGTCGGCTGGCTGAAGCCGGATGTCGTTTTGCTCGGAGCTTCCTTTCTAAAGAGCAATGGCGTGTCGATCCTCAACGAACTGGCGGAGCGTTTCGCCGGCGTGCGCATATTGATCGTCTGCGATAAAGCCGACGAGGCGGTTGCAGTGGACGCCATGAAACATGGCGCGCACGGCATATTGGTGAAACCGCTGAAGATCGAGAATGTGCGGGAGAAGGTTGACACGGTGCTCGGGCGTGGCGGCGCCAAGCCGCTCGTGCAATTGGGGCTACTTTAATTCAATACGCCGACGTCTCGTCGGCGCTGCGATGGAGTGACGGCATTACCCCGCAGTTGGCGCAATGGTTGACGATGCAAGGCTTTCCGACGGAAGGCGTGAACGCCGTCGGCGCCGATGGCCTCACGCCGCTTCTTCGAGCGGCGGCGGAGGCGAACGTCGAAGCGTTGCGCGAAATCATTGCAGAGGGCGGGAATCTCGACGCGATGACGCGCGACGGCAACAACGCGGTTTGGTTGGCGTGCAAGCAGGACAGCGTGGAGGCCATCGAGTTGCTTTCCGCCGCCGGAACCAACGTTCACCATCGCAATCCCGACGGCTCGACGGCGCTGATCTATGCGGCGTCGGCGGGTAAGACGGCGGTCGTGACGCTCTTGCTCGAACTTGGCGCAGATCCCCTCGAAGAGAACGTCGACGGATTTTCGGCGCTTGATCTGGCCTCGAACATCGAATGCCTGAACGTATTGCGCGTCGCCTCCCGCCAGCGCCGCGATCGGCTCAAAGCTGAAGGAATGATCGAAACATGACGACGATCGACGACATCATCGAAAACTTCTCGCTGCTCGACGATTGGGAAGACCGCTACCGCTATGTCATCGAACTTGGCAAAATGCTCGAGCCGCTTCCGGACGCGTTGAAGAACGATCAGAATAAAGTCTCGGGCTGCGCCAGCCAAGTCTGGCTGGCGACGACGATTTCCGATGCAAATGGCGGCGAACCGGCGTTGATGATCCGCGGCGACAGCGACGCGCATATTGTCCGCGGCCTCGTTGCAATCTTGCTGGCGCTCTGCTCCGGCAAGACCGGCGCGGAAATCCTGAAAGCGGATCCTGTCGCGTTATTCGAGCGTCTTGGCCTACGCGAACATCTGACGCCGCAGCGCTCCAACGGCTTCAAGTCGATGGTTGGGCGCATCCACGCGGAGGCGCGCGAGTTGCTCGCGGCCTCCAGCGCGGTGTCTTGAACGCTCGGGAGCGCTAGCGCGACAAAATCATCACCAGGCGATCGACGCGCTTGCCGCCCTTGAGATGCGAGTCGTAGATCTCGTCAATGTCTTCGGCCGTCGTCGGCCGATACCAGACGCCCTCCGGATAAACCACCATCAAAGGCCCGGCCGAGCAAAAGCCCATGCACCCCGCGGAGGTGAATCCGATCTCGCCGCCGCCGTCGGCTTCAACGCGCTTGCCGAGCCGATCCCAAAGCGGCTGCGCGCCGAGCGAGCCGCAGCTGCCGCGCGGATGGTTTGGCGGCCGCTGCGTGAAACAAGCAAAGACATGTCGCTTGTAAAGTTGAGGCAGCTCAAATTCTTCTTCAGGCGTATCCGACATACTGCACCGAGCCTTTGTGAGGAATGTAACACGGCGCTCTGTGAGAAATGCGCTTCGTAAACGAAGGCGCTCAACCATGACGCCGCGGACCGTGGACGTGGAATGATTGCAAATTTCAGTCCAGCCTCAGCAAAGCTGACTGGCGCCTTACTTGCTGGTTTGAACGGAGCAGTCGCGAACGCGGCTCGCGCCACGCAGGATACTCAGATGGAACCACGAAGCGACATGACACAGCTTTCCGAGCCGAACAGTCGCGTCGGCCGCAGCGATTCTTCGCCCGAGGCGCAGGCGCTTTATGAAGAAGTCGTCCTTGCGCTGCGAACCGTGTTCGACCCGGAAATTCCGGTGAACATATACGATCTGGGACTGATCTATCGCATCGACGTTATCGATCGACGTGACATCGACATCGATATGACGCTGACGGCGCCAGGCTGCCCCGTCGCCGGCGAAATGGTCGGGATGACAAAGAAGGCTGTCGATGCGGTCGATGGAGTCGCGAGCGTAAAAATCAATCTCGTGTTCGATCCGCCGTGGCATCAGAGCATGATGAGCGACGAAGCCAAGCTGGAATTGGGATTTTTCGACTCCTGAGCCGAGAGTCGCTTGGCTAAGCGTCGAATGATGCGTCTCGTCATGCAGGCATGATATTCGCAACGGGATGTGCAGGCGTGAGATGATTCCGCCGTCTCTCTTCGAGAGCTTCCGTAATCTTCCTGCACATCGAGGCCGTCATGATCGAACTTACTTCCGGAGACGGACGCAGTTTTTCCGCCTATCGAGCCGAACCCACCGAGGCTCCCAAGGGCGCCGTCGTCGTGCTGCCGGACGTCTACGGCGTCACGCCGCATCTCCAAAAGGAAGTCGAAAGCTTCGCGGCTGAGGGTTATGTGGCGATCGCGCCAACGCTTGCGCCTCAGGAAGGCGAGAGCGACGGTCCTTCCGTCACGACGGCTCTGCAAGACATTCAGGCTACCGTCGACGCCGTGAAGGGCGTCGGCAAAGTGGCGATCGTCGGCTATGATTGGGGCGGCTATCTCGCTTATGTTTCGGCCAATAGCCTCAGCGACGTCGCCTGTGCGATCAGCTATTATCCGGCCGGAATTTCAGAGGAACGCTGGGTGAAGCGGAAAATTCCGACGCTGTTGCACCTCCCCGAGAATGATCCGTCGTTGCCGATGGAAGACATCGTCCAATTCCGCGCCCAACGACCCGACGTAAGCGCCTTCTCCTATCCCGAGGCCCGCAACGGTTTCAATTTCGATGCCGCGGAGAGTTTCAACGAAGCCGCCGCGCAATCGGCGCGCGAGCGCACTTTGTTTTGGATCTCGCAATATGTCGAGGGTCAGAAGCCGATCGCGCTGAAGAACTCCGGCTCCTATGCGCAGGCCAAGGTCGACAAGAAAAAGAAGAAGAGCGGCGACGACATGGGTCCGCCGGACGCGTGAGGACGCGCTTCGCCGCAAGCGCCTTGGCGCATGCGGCGCCATTGTCCAACGTCCCGCGCCCGACAAGCTTTTGATTGCGAGATTGGCGACGAAGGGTTCGTCGTTGCGCGGTTGGTTTGAGAGATCGCAAACCTCCGCGCATCGCCCTCGATGCGCGGCAGAAAGGCGGCGCCTTTTCGAACACGCCGTCAAGACACATGATCGAAGCTGGCAGTCTTGCGTCAGTCAGACGTGATCATGACTTCGGGAGCCTCGTCCGGCTCTTCGAGACCCAGCCCATCCTCCTCCGCGAGCTCCACGCCGGTGAGGCAAACGTCGCCGTCGTCAATGACGATTTGAATGGATTGCAACTTCTTGCCTTGGCAGGGACCTATGAAGCAATGTCCCGTGTCGAGATCGAACTGCGCCTGATGATGGCCGCAGGTGAGGAAATTCCCCTCTTCGTCGAGGAAATGCCCTGCCTCCGAGTCGAGACGCTCGCCCTTATGCGGACAGGCGTTCTCGAAACCATAGAAATTATTGCCTTTCCGCGTGATCAGGATCGGCCAGGGCTTTGGCTCGCCGGTCTCCTCGATCCGCATCAGAATAAAGCCGGTGGCGTCGCCGTCCTCGATCTCGCCCGTCTGACAAATCGCATAGAGTTCGTTCATCCGCCGGCTCCTCGTTTGGCGCGCGCCTTGCAAAACCACACTGTCTCAGCGACGCGCCCTAACTTTGCAATTGACGAGCCAAGCGTTGCGCGCCGCGAAGCAAAGCATTGAAGCCCATCAAGCCTTCTGACCAAAGATCCGGCCAACAGGAGCGACGATCATGAGCGTCATCGAACATGACTTCGGTTTGTCGAACCGCCTCAGGGAGCGGCGCTTCGGCAAATTGCTGGAACTCGACGCGCTGCATGAGGCGAATATTCGCGCCAATCCGCTGCCCTATCTCGAACGCGCCAGCGAGCGCATCTTCCGCCTGCAAGCCGCCATGTTCGAGGCGATCCAGGCCGCCAAGCCGCCATCGCCCGACCCGCCGCCAGATGTGGAGAATGTCCTGGTCGACAAGGCGGAGTATCAGCGTCTGAAGACCTGTGTCGCCTTGCTCGAAAAAGCCTACGCCGACTATGGCGCGCAAGAGGAAGGCGCCTGAAGCGCGGCGCGAGACGCGCCCGCTCCATGCTTTGAACGCGATATTCAGGCGGCTTTGGCTTCGACTACCGGCTCCCATTTGTAGAGCTCTGCGCCGTCTTCCGTCTTCGTCAAGGAGAAGCCGCAGCCTTTGAGTTCCGCAGCTAACCCCTGCGTCTCGCCGGGTTTCACTTCGACATAGACCGGCGCGTTGCGCTTCAATATCGCGTCGATCAGCACTTTAAATGCGCCAGTCGCGCGATGGTCGGCGGACACCGCCGCCAGTGAAACGTTGATTGTCTCAACGTTGCGCAAACCCCAATCGAGCTCATCGCGACGCGCCAGCAAGGCGCCGACGACATTGCGCTTCGCATCGAGAACAACCGGCGAGAACTCCGCCGTGCAGCACTTCATGATTTCCGTCAGCGCCCGCTCCTGATCGCTTTCGCTCTCGATCGAACACGGAATGTCGGCAGCCGTTTGCCGCATCAAGGCCCAAAGGTCTTTCATGTCGTCAAGCGATGCATTTCTATGCGCGAGGTCAGCCACCTGCTTCTCCTTCGATTGTACGCTTCGATGATTTGCGCGCGAACGTGCCTTTTGCAAGCAAGTCTCGTTCCCTCTGCGGCGTGAAGGCATTGGCAAGAAACTTGCTGCCCTCCGGCGTGAGGGATTCAAACATCAACGCGAGAGGGAACATGGCTGCCGAAGGCTTTTTCATCGACTGGGATGGCAATGCGCGCAGCACGAGCGATCCAGGCGGCGGCTATTTATGCGAAGCCGATACAGTGGCGCGCTATGTGGCGATCATGACCAAGAGCGGCGCGCTTATGCATGAAGGCACCTATTACAAAACTCTCGCCGACATCGAAAAGGCGGGAATCAAGGCGTCGCTGGTTCCCGGTTCGCATCCCTGGGGAAGCAAGGCGGAAGGTTTTTGATCCATCGCAACGGGAGCTGCGCTCATGCTGCCGACGACCATTCTCATCGATGAAGACCCGCGCTGCGTCGTACGTCCGATCGACACCAAGGATCTCAATCGATTCTTGCGCAACGGTAAGGCGTTTCTTCTCGCCGAAAAGCCGGCCGGAAAAGTGACGCATCGCGCGGCGACGGATGCCGAGCAAATCCGGTGGCGCGAAGCTTTCGCGCTGCATAAGGCATGGGGCGGCGACGACGAGGCATTCTTTGGAATACCGCTCCACGGAGTAACTTCAACGAACCCCGAGTGAACGCGCCGGCGTCCGCCGGCGGGAAGCAAGGCTCTATTCGTCGAGGCTCGGCGCGAGGATGACTTCCGCGGGCGCGCCGGGGCCTTGGCCCTCGACGAAGTCCAGTCCGCTGACGCGAGAAAGTCCGCCGTCGCTGTCGATCAGCACCACGGCCTCCTGCGGCAATTCCGCCAATTTCACGATCAATTCAGCCACGGTCATCGGACGCCTTTCATACATGTCATCCACTGCGCCATTCAGCCTGGATGGATCATGATCTCCATCGTTTCGTCCAGATCGTCGTCGTCGGAAATCTCTTCTTCGGCGAGTTTGACGCCACACAGGCACACATCGCCATCCATCACGACGAGCGCGACGGGCTCGATCATTTTATCCACGCACGGCCCCGTGACGCACACACCCGTCTCGACGTCGAATTCGGCCTTGTGCCTGCCGCAACGCAATCTTTGACCGTCCTCGCTGAAGAATCTTCCGTCGCCGATGTTGAGCCAGGAGCCCTGGTGCGGGCAGATGTTTACATAGCCGACACATTGGTCATTTTCGGTCCGAACGACAAAAATCGAAAAGGGTCGCGTTTCTCCTTCGTCCGTGACGCGCGACAGGCTGAAGGGCGCTGCTTGGCCGCGCTCCAGACTGTCGAGCGCGCAAATGACGTAGAGACTCACATCGCCCTGCATGCCAAAATCCCCGTCGTCGTCTATCCGCTCCCTCTAGGCGCATCGCGCTCGAGAGCGGAAATTTCGGCGCACGATAGTGTCTGAAAGACAACAATCTTCCTCGCGCAACGTCCAAGGCGCGAACAAGCATTATTCTTGCCGAACCCTGCGCCAAGCGCGATTATTGCTTCGTCGTAGGAATCGATGGCTATCAGCGGAGGCGAAAAGTGGTCATGCTCCAGGTTGACGAACGCAATCAAGACGATCTTTCGCGACTTGCCGGCTGTTACCTCTACGCGGGGACGCAGATCAGCGTCGAAGACGGCATCGTGCATCGCGAAGACGGCCCCGCGGTGATTTTTCCCGATGGCGTGGTGCGCTGGTATTTGCGCGGCAAGGAAATCAGCCGCGCCGTCAATTCGCTATTTTACGACAACAAATGGCCCCTTACGAAGGGACTCGATACGGAAGAAAAGCGCGCCCGTTTCGCCGAAACCTTCCTGACCTGAAACCAAGCTTCCCTTCCGCAATACGTCCTTCGCGGAAGGGATCCTTTTACGCGACGCGATGGGCTGAATCAGGCCGCCGCATTGTTGGCGGCGATGCTCGCGCGCAGTTCTTCCAGCTTGTCGCGCGTCATACGGAACACGCCACGACCGCCAGAAAGCGCCTGATAGCCGTCGGGCACGTTCAGACTGACCCAATCGAACCAGGCCTGCGCGGAATTCGGCGCCGGGCGTTCGCTGATTTCAACGACGCCGCCGTCGGGCCCAAAGCGAACATGAAGCATGACAGTATCGGAAGACATTTCTCCCTCCTCCCTTATAAGCCCGACGCGAAACCGAGCAGTTCGACCTTGACGTTTTCCGTGCCGAGGATCTTCGCCTGGCACGCCAGACGCGACTTCGAGCCGATGCCAACGATGGTGTCGAGCCTTTCGTTCTCTTCGCGCGCGATCTTCGAAATCCCTTTGCGGCCTTCATGCACGTAGATGTGACAAGAGCCGCATTGCGCCTTTCCTTCGCACTTGTGATTGATCTCTTCGCCGCTCGACATGATGATCTGCAGCAAGGTCGCGCCCTCGGCGGCGTCCACCGTCTTTCCGGAGGGCATGATGGTTACGGTCGGCATTTCGATACTCCTGGTTGGCATTTAGACGATTAGTAAATGGCGGCGCCGGCGCCGACATTGATCGACGCTTCCTTCATCGTCTGCACGATGAAGGCGATTTGGCGCTCTTGCAGATGGACGTGGAAAGGCATCGCGACGGCGCGGTCCGAAACTTTTTCGGCGACGAGAAAACTGCCGCGACGATAGCCGTAGTCGAAATAGCGCCGCTGAGTATGCAAGGGATTGCTGTAGGCGGCGGCTTCCACCTTTTCGACAAGCAAATCCTCGACGATCGAGTCGCGGCTGGATTTGCTGAAGCGCGTGCCGAGATGAACGACGTAAAGGAACCAGTGCACTTCGTCGACTTCCGGCCCGATAAAGGGATCCTTGATGCCTTCGAAGGATTTGACGTGTTTGAAGTAGTAGTGCTCGATGAGCTTACGCTTCTCGAGGATTTCTTCGAGCCTTCGCAGCTGCGCCAAACCCAGCGCCGCGCTCATGTCGCTCATCGCCGCCTGATAGGGCGCGCTGGAGCCCACCACTACCGACGCGCGCTCGCTCGGTCTATGCGCGCGGAAGCGTCGCATCGCCACCGCGAAGTCGATGTCGTCGGTGACCACCATCCCGCCTTCGCCGCAGATCAGCGGCCCGGGCTGCGAGAAATCGAATACCGAGGCGTCGCCGAAGGTGCCGACAAGCGCACCCTTGTATTTGGAGCCAATTGCTTCGGTGGAGTCTTCGAGCAGCACGAGCCGATGCTTATTGGCGATGTCGCGTAACTCCGCCCATTGCGCCGGATGGCCGTTGGTGTTGCTCGCCACGATCGCGCGTGTTTTGTCGGTGATCAGCGCCTCGATCTTTCCGGTGGCGATGACGCCCGACCAGTAATCGATGTCGGCGAACACCGGCTTGGCGCCGGCAAGCGCGATCGCGTGCACGGTTTCGCGGAAGGAATGCGGAGAGGCGATCACTTCATCGCCCGGACCAATCTCATAGGCGTCGAGCGCGAGCAGCAGCCCCATCGTGCCGCTTGGCGCAGCCACGGCGTATTTGCGTCCGAGATAGGCAGCGAAGGCGGCTTCGAACGCCTCCATCACCGGGCCGCTGGACAGACGGCTGGAGCGCAGCACCGCCTCGACCGCGGCAATGTCGTCGAGCGTGATGTCGGGGTCCGAAAGTGGAATGAGATCGCCGCCCAAAGCCTCAGCGAGCGCTGGCGGTTTCGCTTCGAATGTATCGTCTGCTTCGGCCCGCGCGTTCATCGCATACTCCCCCGAAAGGCGACGATAACGCCGGTGGCGCGCGCCGGATCGTCGGTAACCGTCACGCAATGATCGGCGCCGTCGAGCAAATGCACGTCGCAGGTCGTGAAACTTCGGTAGGGCGTTTCGATCACGTCCGACACGTCACAGCGCGTCCAGGAGAGATGGGAGAATTTGGCGCGCAGCTCCGAAAGCGCCGGCGTCGCCTCGGCCCCGAGCAGTCTTTCGATCTCCGTCAGTTCCACGTCGCTGATCGCCATCATCTATCCTCTGTCGAGATCGAACTCACTGCCAGAAGCGCCGGTCGGCGTCTTCCTTGAGATGTTCGAGCAACTCAGCAAGACGTGGAAACTCGCTATCCAGCTCCCACACGCCGATTGCATGGTCCTTGCGAAGAAGGCGCCAATTGCCTTTGCGCTCGTCGAAGAGCACTAAGGCGATATCGATGACGCCGCCGTCCGGATCGACATTCCGCGAACAACACGGGCTCTGAATGCGATAGCCGTTCGCAGTTTTCATCACGACTGGCGTGACATAGCGGTAGCGCCGCCGTTGCTCCAAGGCGCGCACGATGCGCTTGTAGTCGAATTCATTCGGCTGAGCCGATGCGGCGCCACCGAGTGTCGTGACCGTCGATCGCATGCTCGCCAACGCTCCTCTTACAAGGGCGCGATCTCTTCCTCGAGACAACCGACGACACGGCCGTCGGGAAATTCAACGAGATAGATCGGCGTATTCGTATCAGTATGCGATCCGACCTGCACGATTTCGCCCAAACCGCCGTTGGCGACGAGCAGCGCCTCCGGTTTCTCGTCGGGATAACTGCCATCATTGACCAGATCGACGAGCGTCTTCACTCGCTGACCCCATTGATATTTCGGCATTCGTGGTTCGAACACGTTCACACTCCTCAAGGCAGCGGGAGATCGACGTCATCGCGCGGATTAGCGGACTCGAGCTCCTTGCGCTTCATGCCGACCCGATTGCCGCTTTCGGTGAACTCAATCCCGTAGATATAGAATTGTTGGAGAAACGTGCCGATGCTCACGACGTAGCCTTCCTCGCCTTTCTTGGCGAGAACCTCGCCGATCTCCTTGCCGGCGTATGTCCCGTCGTTGCGGATCGTACGCTTCGCCTTCACTTTCTCGCCAAAGGAAAAGATGGGCGGCGCAGTCAGTTCACAAACTTCACTGTCGCGAACGATGTTGCTCATCGCTGTCTGCTTCCGTGGTGTCGGCCTGCAGTTGCACGCTGCTCAAGCCGCCGGGAATCGGTTATCGACCTGGGTCGGCGCCGTCGAACTGGGTGATGGAACTGCAAAGCGGCGTTTGTCGCTTTGCCGGAGAAGAGGCAACATGCGTGCCATGCTGCAATGTGAAGAGGCCACCCGACAAGAGGCTGCCGGCCTGTACCTTTGCTGACAAGCGACACGCGGTATTCAAGAATGAATGTAAAAAATGCAACATCCGTCGAAATTTGTTTGGCGACGCTTATGAGTTGCGGCGCGACGACAGTTTCGGCCATGCTTCTTCCGCCGACGCGCACGAAACACCGAGCGCTTTGGTAGGCTCGCCCGCCGCCGCGCCCAGGCGTCCGATTCCTTAGCGGATCAGGATCTCGCAAGCGCGATCGATAGGAAGCGCGATCGGTATGATTCCCTGGATGGTGAGAAACTTTAGCTCGTTTTTCGTCAGGACGGCCGGATCGACGATCGCGTGATGCGTCGTCGTCGAGCGCTTCATGATCTGCCGGGCGTACGTGCGCAACAACTGATCGTGGAACCGACAGCCGACAAACAGGAAGCTGCGCTCGGACCGGCGATTCTTTACCGCTTCCGGCAAGGGCGTCTGAATGTCGATCTCTGTCAGCACCTCGACGTAATCCGCGTCAGAGATCAAAAAATTCTTGGCGGGCGCAATGCTGCCATGCGGCTTGTAAAGGACGGTTTTCCAGGCGTCGGCTTTTTCCTTGGTGGATTCCGTTCCGTCGGCTTCGTAGAACCGGTACCAGCGGTCCTCGCCGATGCCGGCGCGGGTGATGCCCTGGATCTCGCCCCAGTCGCTGCGGCCTTCGAGCGCCGAACGCATCGTCGCGTCGTACCAGCTGTCGACGATCATGGGCAGCTGCAGCGACGCAAGGTAGAAATGCAGCGGCGTCGGCGCGATGCTGTCGTTGAAGGCCTGCGACATTAACGTCGAGACGGTCGAACGATGCTTCATGTTCTCAATGTGCTGCGCGCTTGCCCAGCAGTTGCCTTTGGCGCGTTTTGGCAGCGCCACCTTTGTCCCGAAGAACGCGGCGAGCGTCTCGGGCGTCATCGGCACCTCGGTTGGCGTGAGCTGCGTCAACCCAGGACCGATATAGGGAATAACGGTCCCCGTCTTCAGCTCAGCGGCAATTTTGCCGAGGACTTCCTCGGCTTTCTCGCCTTCGAGAAGGACGTAGCTGTCAAATGGAGCGTTCATCGCGTTCACTCCCCTTCGCCGCGCTTGCGCGCATTAACCGTTATCGGAAGCGAAGTGCCGGCCGCCATTTCGGGTAGATCGAGAACCCAGCCGTTGGCGATCTTGATCCAGCCGCCCCACAAACTTTCGTGCTCGGTCTCAACGATCGGCTCTTCCAGGTCCTTTTTGGGGACGTAGATCGACAAGCCGGTCTCTGGCGAACGGCGGATCATGATCTTCATTACATCGACTCCTTTGGCGCGGTCATTGCGCCCCGCGCTAGTTCGTGAGCAGCTGCGCTTCCGTATGGCGCGACGCCTGCGCGATTTCCCTTAACTTGGCGACGATGCCGGGCAGCGTCTCCAGCACATCGTCGATCTCTTCAATCGTGTTTTCTCGCGACAGGGAGAAGCGGATCGCGCCATGCAACGCCTCCTCCGGCACGTTCATCGCGCGCAGCACGTGCGACGGCTCGGTCGATCCCGCGGTGCAGGCCGAGCCGGTGGAGGCGGCGATGCCGGCGCGATCCAAGTGGGTCAATATCGCTTCGCCCTCTATGTCGGAAAAGGCGATGTTGGACGTGTTGACGAGACGATTGTCGACGTCGCCGGAAATCTGACACTGGGCGATCCGCTGCGTCACGCCGGCTTCGAGCCTGTCACGCAAGGCCGCGATATAAGCGGCGTCTTCCTGCAGGCGCAATCGCGCCAATTCGGCGGCGGCGCCCAGTCCCACGATCCCAGGCGTATTCTCCGTTCCGCCGCGGCGCGCCCGTTCCTGATGGCCCCCGCGAAGGAACGGAGCGAATTTCGTTCCCTTCCGCACATAGAGCGCGCCAATTCCCTTCGGGCCATGCAGCTTATGTCCGGAAAGCGAAAGGAAATCGATCTGCGTCGTTTTCAAATCGATCGGAATCTTGCCGACGGCCTGCACAGCGTCGGTATGAAATAAAGCGCCTGACTCATGCGCGAGACGCGCCAATTCTTCGATGGGAAACAGCGTGCCGGTTTCATTGTTCGCCCACATCGCCGAGACGATCGCGGTCTTCGGCCCCAGCACGGAGCGAAAGGCGTCGAGATCGATGCGCCCGCGCGCGTCGACGCCAATGAGATGCACGGTGACGCCGCGAGTCTTTTGAAGATGTTCGACGATCGACAGGATCGCGGGGTGCTCGACAGCGGTGGTGACGATCTCGTCGCGACCCTCGCGCGCCGCGAGCCCGGCCAAGATCGCCGCATTGTCCGATTCCGTACCGCCCGAGGTGAACACGATCTCGTGATCATGCGCCGCGCCGAGCAGCGCCTGCACGCTGCGCCGCGCCTCTCGGACCGCGCCCGAGACCTCGACGCCGAAGCCGTGCGATGACGAGGCGTTGCCGAATTCCTCGCTAAAAAACGGCAGCATCTTCGCCACGACCTCAGGGTCGGCACGCGTCGTCGCGTTATTGTCGAGATAGACGCGCCGCATCGACACTCTCGCTCAAAGACGCGCCGCAGCACCCGGCACAGGCACCAGCCGAACGAATTCGCCAAGCTCTTCGATCAGCTTGGCCTGGATGCCTTCGAGCGTCGCGCTGCTCAACTTGCAGAGCACGCAAGCCCCCGTGAGTCGCACCATGATTTTATTGCCGCAGATTTCGATGAGCTCGCAGTCGCCGCCATCGCGGCGCAGATTGGGACGAATCTCGTCGATGACGGCGCGAATGACCTGCTCGCGCTCTGGCGACGGAGCCGTTTCGATCTGGCCAGCCTCTTCGTTCTTCTGGTTGTCGTGCAACATAGCTTCGTCCTCCGCAACGCAGTCCCGCGGACGCGCTCTCATGAATTGTGAAGTCGGGCCGAATTATCCGAAAGACTTGCCGCAGGAGCAGCTCGATTGCGCGTTCGGATTGTCGAAGGTGAACCCCGAGCCCTGCACCGCGACGACATAGTCGATGGTCGTGCCTGTCAGGAGTTCGTGGCTGGTGTTGTCAATAAACACCTTGACCCCGCTGCGCTCAATCACCGTGTCGTCGGGACTGGCTTCGCGCACAAGACCCATTTTGTACTGATAGCCAGCGCAGCCGCCGGCCTCCACCATGATCCTCAGCCCGTCGACCGGGTCGGCGGCGCTGGAAATAGCCGTCTGCACTGCGTTAACGGCGCTGTCGGTCAGGTTGATCATGTCGCTCTTCCAGTATCCAAATGCGGCTAGGCCCATTCGAAGCAATTCATGTGCCGAGACAATAGCACGCCAAACAGCCCACGAGCCCCGGATTATCGGGCAGTTTTGTCACGTTTCGCACATTGCACACCGCTCCGTGTCGTTTCCGTCGCGGCGATCGGCCCGTCGATGCTTCGAAACCGCGGCGAAGTTTTTGCATGGAGCGCGGCGTAACGAAGGATCCCCCGCGCGGATGCTGCGTACGGATTGCAAAGCGGAGAACTGTCGATGACTCAAATTGAGAAGACTGCCCTTGCTCGGCTGGATCGGGAGGGCCGCCTGCTCAACGCAGTGCTTAAGGGGCCGACCGGCAAGCCGGGACGTTTCGGTTTTCGGGGCGATATCGCGCTCAAATTCCAGGCGCAGCTGGCCGACGAGAAACGGCCGCCCGAATTTAGCATCGAGCAGGTGCTCACCTATGCGAACGAAGGCGAAGCGACGATCCCGATCCTCGCCGGCTATCTGCATAATTTCGCCTATCTCGAAGCGGCCCATGAAGTGATCGGCGATCTTCTCTCGCCCACTGGCGCTTACTTCATGTTCTGCAACAATATCGACCTGCTCGCGAAATTCCGCGTCAAGCTCGGTGAGATCACTTACAACGTGCTGCCCTGCGATGAATCGACCGTTTGGAAGGAGATGATGGATCTCGCCATGGTCGACAAGAACGACATCAAAAAGCTCGACACCGGCGGCAAGCTTGGTGTTCTTCTCGACACCGCGCTGAAGTTCAACGACGCTTACGAAGTCATCGCGTATCAGCAGGGCGTCGAGCGCATGGAGCCCGTCAAGAACCGTAACGAAAATCGGCCGGTTTGATCCGGTGGAGTCGGCCGCACATCGGCTTTGATCACGACGGCCCCTGCTCTAGAGCGCGCCAAGAAGTGGAATCGGCGCGCGCTCTAGAGAGCGGTTCAATCGCGTTGCGATTTGCGGGACGACGCCGCGGACATCAGATCTTTACCTCCGCCCGCCCCGCGGTTTCGGGGCGAACTTTCCCTTGAGTGGAAGGCGGAGGCGGATCGCAATACGCCTCATTCGCCGGCGCATTCCCCTTCTTCGGCGTCTTCGTCGACATCTTCCGCCAGTTTGACGCCGACGACGCAGATGTCATTGTCGATGATCGCGAGAGGCACCGGAACGAGGCCGCGTCCCTTGCAGGGGCCCTCAATGCACATGCCAGTGCCGAGCTCGAACAGCGCGCCGTGCTTGCCGCACATTAGGCGCAGCCCGTAATTGGGTTCGAGGAACGTATTACGCTCCCAATCGAGATTGACGCCGTCGTGCGGGCATTTGTTCAGATAGCCGAACACTTGCTTGCCCCAGCGCACGACGACGATCGGAAACGGCTTCTCTTCGCCGTTGTCGTCGAGCCGCACGAGGTTGAAGCCCCGCGCCTTCTGGCTCGGAATGTCGCTCATCGCACAAAAGGCGTAGACGACTGCTTCCGGCGCCGCATCGTCCTGCTCGATCGTCGTTCCCTGCTCGCTCATCGCGACATCTCCTGCTCCTGCGCTTCGCGCCGCTTCGCCAGCAACAGCCCATTTGCCGCAACCGAAAACTCCCGCCAGGCCGCGGCGATGTCCTGCATGATGACCCGGGTGTATTCTTGAGACAATTTATGTTCGTCCGGGAAGTTCGAAAGGGCGCAGGACGTCTGGTTGAAGGCGACTACGTCGTCCATGATCGACTGCAGCAAGTCGCCAAAAGGTTTTTGGATGCGCGGCGTCAGCGCCGTGCGGCCGCGTTCGATCACGACGTCGTCCATTTCGAAGGGAAGCGTCGCCAACAGGCTCAGCGCCTGCTGGAAGACCTCCTCCATCGCCCCGAGCACAGCCACCTGCGTGAGATTGTCGCGCTCTTGCGACGCCAGGGCGCGGTTGAGCCGCCGGCGATAATTTTCGAAAACCTCGTCGGCGCGCGCGTCCACCCAAGCGGAGAAACGCGCCAGGCTCGCCTCGTTCACCGGCATATCGTCGAATAGGACGCCGCCGGAGGTCGCCTTTTTCGCCTCGAGCAAGGCCAAGACGCGCTCGATGCGTCTCGCCGCGTCCAGAGCGCCTTCCAGATAACCGGCGTTACGCGCCGCGGTCTCCGAGCCGCCGAGAAAGAGCTTTTTATCCCACAGCGCTTGGCGCAACAGAGGATTCGCGACGTCGTGCGAACCGTCGCCGCCCTGCTGCGCGCGGTCGGCCGCGCTGCACGTTAGTCGCTCCTTCGCCCAATCCTGATAGTGAATGTGCAATGGTTCGACATTGCGGGCAAACACATTGCAGATTTGACTCTCAAGCAGCACCGGCAGCCCCACGCCGAAGGCCTCGCGCAAATCGGCGTCCAGCGCAAGGAAGCCGCCGAGCGCATGAAGACCCGTCGTCATGTCGCAGGCGTCGAAGATTTCGCCGATCACGGCTTGCTCATGCGTGACGAAGGCGGAGCCGGAAAGATTCTGCTCGCGCCAAAAAGCGTCGCGATATTCCATCGCAACCTTCGCCTGCGCGGCCATCCAGGTCTCGGCGCCAAGCATGGCTTGGTCCGTCGCCTCGTCCAAAGGCGGCGTGAAGCGAATAGTCTCGCGCAGCAAGCGCGGCGGTAGAGCGAAAACGACGCGGCGCGCCGCGATCTCCATGGGTTCTTCGCCGGTCTTGAATGCGAGCGTCACATGGTCGCCGCAATCGCGCAGGCTCGCCAGTTCGTGACCGAGATGCATGGAGGCCGCCGGCAGTGCGCGGGCCAAAGCCTCCACCAAGACCGTCATCCCGCCGTGCAACCGCCGCGCGTCGTCGTAAAGGCGCTTGTCTTCGATGCGCTCGGCGCTTTTCTCGCCTTCGCGCAAATGCAGCACGGCTCCTTCGTCATGCTGCGCGAAGTCCGACAGCGCGAGTTCTTTGACGAGTTGCGCCATCAGCGGCTGCGTTTTCGGCCAAAACCACGTTGGGCCAAGGTCCAAGCCGCCGCCGTCGCCGCCGTCGCGCGGCGCCGTGAGAATGCGACCGCCGAGGCGATCGCGCGCCTCGAAGATCGCAATGTCTTGGCCGCGCTGGTGGAGCTTTCGCGCCAGCGCCAAACCGCATAGACCGCCGCCGATGATCGCCACGTCCAACATGATGCGTCGTCCGCTCCCTGTTCGATGCAGGGGATAGCAATTACTGTGCAAGATTCTCGGCGACGCGCGAACGGCTGATCGATCGGACGTCATGGCACGAAACTTGAACCTCCCGGCTGGAGTTGCACAGCTAAGGAGTCGAAGATGAATCTGGCCACCGAATTCGCAAACTGCTCGCCGGACGAGTTGAAGGAATTGCTGAGCGGCGGCACATTGACCGTCTATTCCGTCGCGCGCCCCGCGACGGCGAACTTGGCGGTCGACCGCAGTGGCGTGCTGGCGGCCTTTACGTTCGCTACGCCGGCGTTTGGACCCTCCACCGACGGCGTTGAGACGCCCTTGTTCGTCGCCGATTCCGTTCCCGCGTCCACGACCGGCACGCCCGGATTTGCGCGGGCGCGCAGGGCCGACGGCACGGTGGTCGCTGATTTTTCCGCCGGCAGCGGCGATCGTGAAATCAAATTCGCCGAGGTCTCCTGCTCGCCCGGCGCCCCGGTGAAGGTGGTCAAATTCACCATCAAGCAGGGCGACTGGCCGGAGCGGCCCGACTATTACGGCACGCGTCCGCGCTCCGGCTATCCGCTTCCCGTCGCCCCGTGACGCTCCGTGACGCTCCGTGACGCTTGGCGACGCGCCACTATTGTGAACTTGCAGACAAGAGGTCCGACCGATGGCTGAACCCCTGACCGGCGCGCTCGTCAGCGCGGCATGGCTAGCCGAGCATCTGAGCGACGGCGACATTCGCATTCTCGACTGCACCTGGCATCATCCGAGCACCAATCTCGACGGCCGCAATCAATATCGCGGCCGGCATTTGCCGGGCTCCGTCCATTTCGACGTCGATCACATCGCCGATCCGAATTCCGATCTGCCGCACATGTTGCCGGATGCAGCGGACTTCGCCAAAAAAGTCGGACTGCTCGGCATTGGAGACGGCGACCGCGTGATCGTCTACGACCGGCTCTTCGGCGGTTCGGCGGCGGCGCGTGTGTGGTGGATGTTCCGTGTTTTCGGTCACGACAATGTCGCGATGCTCGACGGCGGATTCAACGAGTGGGTCGCCGCCAAACATCCAACCGAAATGTCGCCGGTACGTCCGCAGCCCAGAACCTTCACGCCGAACTTTAGGCCGGAACTCGTTCGCAATTTCGACCAAATGAAAGGCGCTGTCGCGAACGGCGGCGAGCAGATTGTCGATGGGCGCGGGCCCGGCAAATTCGACGGCTCGCAAGCCGACGTCTTTCCGTTCAAGAAACTCGGACATATTCCGGGCGCCGTGAACGTGCCTTGGGCCGATCTGGTCGATCCGCAGACAGGGGTGCTCCTCGACTCCAAGGGACTGCGCGCGCGATTCGAAGCAGCGGGCGTCGATCTTAGCAAGCCGATCGTGACCACCTGTGCTTCAGGCATGACGTCCTGCATGGACGCCTTGGCGCTCTATCTCCTCGGACGGGGCGATGTCGCCGTCTACGACGGATCGTGGGCGGAGTGGGAGCGCGCCGAACAAGCGGCGGTGGCGGCTTAAGAAGGAGTGCAGCGCGTGAGCGTTCGCGATGACCATGAGCTCGAAACGGGAGACGAATATGCTCTCTCGACCGCGGCCGATCGGACGCGCTTCACGCTTCACAACAAAGCCGACGGAATGATCGCCGAATTGCGCGACGACGACGCCGCGCGCTTTCTCAAGGACTACGACGAATTGAAGCTCCAATATCCCGATTGGAATGCAGATAGGCTGCTCGCCCAACTTTGGGATCAGGGCGGCTATGGCTGGCTCGCGCAACAGGAAGAATGACGATGACGACTCTCGTGAAGATCACTGAAGATGGACGAAAACTCGAAGTGAAAGGCTTTGCGCTCTATCTTGACGGCGCTCTTGAAGCGGTCGATCTCACCGAGGTGAAGATGCACCCCGCGAAGCGCAAAATCTGGTCGATCATGCCGGACGCCACCCATGTCGCCGGCCGTGTGGCGCTGAACGCGGAAGAGACCGCAACCGTCAGGAAAGCCCTCGCCGACGCTCAGGCGATGATGCTGGCCGATCCAATCGCGATCGCTGAGCGCTTTCGCATCGCCGCCATGTGGAAGGCCCGCGAGCAGGGCATCGAATAGCGCAATTCAGGCTTGGCGTTGCGAGCCTCCTGGACGGAGGCTCGCATTTTTTCTACTCAAACCAGCGCGACGTCTTCCGCCGCGTGCGTTTGACAATTGGTCGGACACACGCGCGCGCAGGCGCCGCAGCCGATGCAGGCGCCGGTATCATTCATCACCATAATTTTCTTTTCGACTTCTTCGTCCTCATCGTCGTCCAGCGCAACCAGTTCGCCGTCTTCGTTCAGACCTTTCAGCGTCATCACGTCGCGACCGCACACCTTGAAACAGCGTCCGCAACCGATGCATTTACCGGGATCGATCGCAACAAGGTATTCTGGACACCAATCGCGCCCATCGCGCGTCGCTTGTGACATGGCCGTATACTTTCTTTTCTCGAGTTAGACCGTCTCCAGGGACTTCAACTTCGCGCGCTTCTTCTCCAGCTCGGCGAAAGCTTCATGCGCCCTTTGCGCAATCTCGGGGATCGTGGGCCAATTGATCGGCAGCTCTTCCGAAAGATCATGCAGATCCATTTTCGCCTGCATGGCCTTTGCCGAAAGCTTTTTGATTTCCTGCTTCAGATCGTCGATCTCGCTCATTATTGACCTCAGTATTTTGCGACGTCCGGGTATTTCTCGATCATCTCGACGCCGGACTGAACATATTTGTCGCCTTCTGACGCGAGCTTCTCAAAACTGTCGAATCCGAAGCGATGCACGTCGCGCAGTTGCTTGTTCACGACGATCAAGCGTCCGCCGATCAGCACCATGCGGCCGAAACCCTCGTGGCTCATCTTCAGCATGGGCGAGATCATGACGCCCGTGGCGCGTTCGATGGAGAGCGAGATGGCGTTGAAGAAGAGCTCCATGCGCCAGATCGTCTCTGGGTCGGGATCGCCGATGATCGGCAGCGCGCGGCGCGCCTCTTTATCGAGGACATAGGGAGCCAAAAGATCGAGGTCGCTCTTCGTCTCCCAGGTCCCATGCGTGTCCTGAGCGCGCCAGACCTTGATGAGCTCCTTCATGAACGGAAGCTCGGCGACCGGAGTTTTTTCGAGCACGGCGGTAGGTTCAGTCATGAGCATTCCTCACTCTTCGAAATCGAGCACGCGCTCTTTTCCCTTGGTCAATGCTTTGCGCAGCCATGGCGGCGGCACGCCTCTCAACACTTCCTGGAGCTTGTCCAGGAGGTCTGAAATGGCCTCCGGCTGATTGACCTTCATCGGATGAATGTTGTTGGCGACGACTCGCGCCGCGCCAGAGCCGCCGATCGCAGCGACGTAAAGAATGGCGCAATTCTTGATCGCGTCGATCTTCGGCGCGAGCTTGTCCTCATTGCCATCTTCCTTGAGATCGCCGTCAAATTGGATGGCCTCGACGAATTCGTGACCTTCCGGTCCGATCTCGTAGATCGCGATGTTCTTGGCCCAGCCGAAATGCGCGTCGACGCGTTTCAAATCCTGGGTTGCGAATGCGACTTTCATAGCGCCTCCGTTTTCGCCCCTAGTGCGAGGTTGCGGCGTGCGACGGGCCGACGCCATCACGCCAGCTGTCGGGCGTCGGTTCGTGGTTGTCGTCGTGATCGGCCATCAACAGATTGCTGATGTCAAAGATCAGATCGCGACCGCCGCGATAGCCGACCATCAATTGATGCCCGCCACCGAGGCGGTCGAACATCGGAATGCCCATGCGAAAGAAGGGGATCTTCAAGCGAGAGGCCGTTTGCCTTCCGTGCGAATGGGTGACCATCAGATCGCAGTCCCTGGCCTTCGCCAAATTCTCGAGGTCTTCGAGATCGCCGATCAACACCTCTTCGGTCGGCAATCGTTCGAGCACCGGCGATTGCGTCGTCGTCACCGCGACAAGAAGTTGCGCGCCCAATTCGGTCAGCAGTCCGCCGATCTCGTTGAGCAGGTCGGGCTCGGCGCCGACCGCGAGTTTCCGCCCGCCGATGTGGAAATGTCCGTCCAGCATCGCGTCGACGAGCTGGCCGCGCTGGCGACGATATTTCATCGGCACCGGACGGCCGCTGATGTCCGTCAAGAACGACATCAGCGCATCATTGGCCTCAAGCCCACACAGCCGTTCAAACATCCGGAACGGAACGCCGGTTTTCTTTTGCATGGCTTCGGCGGCGCGCCGCATTTGCGCGCCAATCGCGATCGTCCAGCCGGCCTGCCCCATCATCGAAATTTCTTCGACGCCGACGCCGCCGATCGTCGTCGGGGTGAAATCGTCCGGTATGTGGCCGTCGAGCGATCCTGCGAGATCGGGCAGAAACGTCGGCTCCAAGCCGAAATCCTCGATGATCGTGCGCAATTCATCGAGATCGCCGGGCGTAAGGTGACAGCCTGGCAGCACGTTGATTTTTGTCGGATCGCGGCGCGCGACGCTCTTTGGCGCCTCGACCATCGTCTCGACGATTCGCGTCACCGTCTTTTCCCAGCCGTCCTGAAAGGCGTCCTTGAAATCGGGCGTCGACACATAGACGATCGGCAGATGCGCGACCGCCGCGTTCTTCTCGCGAATGAGCTTGATGTAGCCGTCGACGTCGTCGCCCTTCGTCTCGGTGACGCCCGTCGAGCAAATGCCGATGATCTCAGGCTTGGTGCGGTTGTAGATGTTGAGCACCGCTTGCTCGACATTGTCGTAGCCGCCAAGGACCGTCGCGACTTCGCTCATCGCGGTCGTCTGCATCGGGATGGCTTCTTTGAAGTGCCGCGTGAACAGCACCAGGCCAAACGACGTGCAGCCCTGCGAGCCATGCAGGAGCGGCATGGCGCCCCGCAAGCCCATGAACGCGAGGGCGCCGCCGATCGGCTGGCTCATCTTGAGCGGATTGACCGAACAGGCTTTCTTGCTGACGGAGACGGTCGCCATTGCGTTACTCCGCCGCGATCGCGTGAGAGGCCGAGACCATCTGCTCGAGAATTTCCTCGATGCGCACGGCGCAGGCGCCGCATCCGCCAGAGGCGTTCGTCTTCTCGCGCACGCCCTCGACCGTCGAGAGATTGTTCGCGAGGATCGCATCCTCGATCACCCCGAGTTCGACGCTCTTGCAATTGCAGATCTTTTTCGCGCGGCGAGCCTCTTCCGCCTTCACGGGATCGGCGGCGAGCGCCGCCGCCTCGGCTTCCGCCTGCGCCATCGCGCGGCTTTGCCAATTTTCTCCGGCTTTTTCCCAAGGAGCCGGCTTGCGCACCTGCGCCCAAACGGGATTGTAAAGCGCCTTGTCGATCTCTTCGACGAGCTTCACCATGCCGACATAGCCCATATAGGCGTGATGCCGCTCCTGGTTGATGTCGAGCCAGGGCATCGAAGCTTTCAGCGCGATGAACTGCGAGCGTCCGCCCGAGAGCATGATGTCGGCGCGCGCATCCTTGAGCATCTTGTACATTTCGCGCGGCGTCATATCCTCGATCATATGCGCGTCCTGGCCCATCAGCTCCTTGATGCGCTCCTTGTCTTCCTTCGTCGACTTCTTGACCGACGTGCCGACAAGTTCGAGACCCGCCTCTTGCAGCGCGGCGACGACCGACCAGGATTTGACGCCGCCGGTGATCAGCAGCACCTTTTTCCCTTCGAAGCGCGGCTTGTATTTGGCGATCGCCGCCCAGGCCTTGGCCTCTTCGCGCGCTATCAGCGCCTCGGTTCGATCCATCAATTCAGCCGGCGCGCCGCGTTCGATCAGCATGCGCGCGATCTCGCGAAGCGAGTCGCTGCTATCCTCGATGCCGTAAAAGGAGCCTTCGAAGAAGGGAATGCCGTAGCGCTCCTCCATCTTGCGCGCGACATTGATCATCGCCTTGGAGCAGACCATCATCGCCGCCTTGGCCCGATGCGAGGAGGCGACTTCCTTATACTTTCCGTCGCCGGAAATGCAGGCCATGATGCGAATGCCGAGCTCGTCGAGCAGCGGCTTCACCTGCCACAATTCTCCGGAGAGATTGTATTCGCCGATGATATTCAGGTCGTAGGGCGTCGTATATTCAGGCTCTTCCGTGCCGATCACATGTTGCAGCAGCGCCTCGCCCGCGAGCTTGTTGCCGAGATTTTTCGGCCCGACGAAGCCCGGGGAGTTGATCGGAATGACCGGCTTGTTGAATTTCTCGCGCGCCGCTTTGCACACAGCGTCAATATCGTCGCCGATCATCGCGGGAACGCAGGTCTGATAGACGAAGATCGCCGGCGGATCGTATTTCTCGATGATCTCGCGGATGGATTTGAACAGCCGCTTCTCGCCGCCGAAGACCACGTCGGTCTCGTTGATGTCGGTGGTGAAGCCGGTGCGCCACAGATTGGAGCCGGAGGACTTCGCGCCGCGATTATCCCAGCTATTGCCCTCGCAGGCGATCGGGCCATGCACGAGATGAGCGACGTCCGTGAGTGGTTGAAGGGCGATCTTGGCGCCGTCGAAGGCGCAACCGCCAGCCGCGCCGCCGGGTTGCAATTGCTTGGTGCACCCCTTCTTGCGTTCGGCTTCTGATTTGTTCGCGTTCTTGCCGCAGCCCGGCTCATTGAAAACGTCCTGGATCGTGGCCGAAAGCGAACTCATGCCTCTTCTCCTTCACGTTGCGACCGCGTCACGGCATGCAAGTTGTGGCTCCCGCCGCAAGGGCGGGAGCCACATCGTCTTAACGGATGATGTCGAAGCTATAGTCGCTCTTCGCCGGCACGTTGGTCGTGGCGTCGATCGATTCGAAGATGCGATCGAGCACCCACACCAGAACGTTCAACCCACCCTGATAGCCCCACACCGGATAGCGGTGGTGATGATGGCGATCGAAGATCGGGAAGCCGATGCGGATCAGCGGCGTGCCGGTGTCGCGCTCGAGATATTTCCCGTAGGTGTTGCCGATCAGGAAATCCACCGGCTCGGTGAACAGCAGCGAACGCATATGCCAAAGATCTTTGCCGGCATAGACGTGGCAATTCTGGCCGAACGGCGAGGAGTCGAACAGCGCCTGCACTTTTGCCGCCCAAGCCTTGCCGCCATTCGTGGCGAGCACGTGCGTCGGTTCAGCGCCAAGCTCCAGCAGGAACCCGGCGAGGCCGAGGCACAGATCCGGATCGCCGTAGATCGCGAATTTCTTGCCATGAATATGCGCGCTCGAATCGGCCACCGCATCAACGAGACGACCACGCTCACGCGCCAGCTCTTCAGGGATCGGCTTGCCGGTGATGCGCGACAAGGTCATGAGGAACTTGTCGGTCGCCGAGACGCCGATCGGATGATTGAAGGCGGCGACTTCCTGGCCGTGCTCGGCGATCAGCGGCAGCGTCTTCTCGGTGCAATATTCCTGCATCGAGATCGTCGCCTTGGCGTTGATCGCATCGGCTGCCTCTTCCAGCGTCGTGCCGCCGTCATACATGCGGAACTCGCCGTCGGTCGGCGTGTCGAAGACTTCGCTGTTGTCGGCGAGGATCGTGTAGTCGATGCCCATAAGGCCAAAGATCCGCTTGACTTCGCGCGTATTGCCGACGGTATAGCCGTCGAAGCCGCCGATGAAGTTGATCTTATCATTCGCCTTGCGCTCAAGCTTGGCCGTCGTGCCGGCCTTGCCGTCCCAGAAGTGCGCAATGACGCCCTTCAGCGCATTGTCGTAGCCGGTGACGTGGCTGCCGACGAATGCCGGGGTGTGAGCGAAGGGAACGTCGTAATCCTCCGGAACCGAACCCTTTTCCTTCGAGGTCTTGATGAAGGCGTTCAGATCGTCGCCGATGACTTCCGCCATGCAGGTGGTCGAGACGGCGATCATTTTCGGCTTGTACATGTTGTAGGTGTTGGCCAGGCCGTCGATCATGTTGTTGAGGCCGCCGAACACCGCCGCATCTTCGGTCATCGACGAGGACACGCAGGAGCTCGGCTCCTTGAAGTGTCTCGACAGATGGCTGCGGTAATAGGCGACGCAGCCCTGCGAACCGTGAACGAAGGGAATCGTTTGCTCGAAACCGACGGCGGCGAAGACCGCGCCGAGCGGCTGGCAGGCCTTGGCCGGATTGACCGTCAACGCCTCGCGAGCGAAGTTCTTCTCGCGATATTCGGGGGTCTTGGCCCATTCCCGAACGCGTTCCACCTCAGCCGGATCGCGCGGGTTTTCGAACATCTTCTTCTTGTTCGCCAGCATCTGCTGGTACTCGGGACCTCTGAAGAGGTCAAAATGGTCTAGGACGTGTTCTGCGCTCTGCGGCATGGTCGAACCCTCGCGTCATGCATTTCGGGGAGCCGGCGCGCGCCTTCGCGACGCGCCGGCGCTGATTTATTCCGCGGCTTGGAGCAGCGGCAGTTCCTCGGTCTTCCAAGGCGCCTTGGTCATTTTCCAGACCGGCGAGTTGATCGCCATGTCCATGTCCCGCGCGAAGATCGCGAAACCGTCATAGCCATGGTAGGGGCCCGAATAGTCCCAGCTGTGCATCTGGCGGAAAGGCACGCCCATCTTTTGGAAGACGTATTTTTCCTTGATGCCGGAGCCGACGAGATCGGGCTGGATCTTCTCGACGAATTTTTCGAACTCGTAGCCGGTCACGTCGTCGTAGATCAGCGTTCCGTCCTTGACGTAATGCTGTGCGGTGCGCTGATAGTCGTCGTTGTGGCCGAATTCATAGCCCGTGCCGACGACTTCCATGCCGAGGTCTTCGTAGGCGCCGATCACGTGACGCGGGCGGAGGCCGCCGACGAACAGCATGACCGTCTTGCCTTCCAGACGCGGACGGTATTTGGCGATGACCGCGTCCATCAAGGGCTGATATTTGGCGATGACCTGCTCGGCGCCTTCCTTGATCTTGTCGTCGAAATAGCTGGCGATCTTGCGCAGCGATTCGGCGATCTTGCTCGGGCCGAAGAAGTTATATTCGCACCACGGAATGCCGTATTTCTCTTCCATGTGGCGCGAAATATAGTTCATCGAGCGGTAGCAGTGCAGAACGTTCAGCTTCGCCTTCGGCGTCGCTTCCAGTTCGGCGAGGCTGCCGTCGCCAGACCATTGCGCGATCACGCGCAGGCCCATTTCTTCGAGCAGGATGCGCGACGACCAGGCGTCGCCGCCGATGTTGTAGTCGCCGATGATGGCGACGTCATAGGGCGTCGGCTCGAAACGCGGCGCGGCGTCGGGAGCGATCTTGTCGAACACCCAATCGCGAATCGCGTCGTTGGCGATGTGATGGCCGAGCGACTGAGAAACGCCGCGGAAGCCCTCGCAACGGACCGGGACGATGGTCTTGCCGTCATATTCCTTCGACTTGGCCTTCGACACCGCTTCGATGTCGTCGCCGATCAGGCCGATCGGGCATTCCGACTGAACGGTGATGCCGTTATTCAGCGGGAACAGCTCCTGGATCTCGTCCATGATCTTCGCGAGCTTCTTATCGCCGCCGAAGACGATATCCTTCTCTTGGAAGTCGGACGTGAACTGCATCGTGACGAAAGTGTCGATGCCAGTCGTGCCGATGTAATAGTTGCGGCGCGCCGCCCAGGAATATTGGCCGCAGCCCACCGGGCCATGGCTGATGTGGATCATGTCCTTGATCGGACCCCAGACAACGCCCTTCGAGCCGGCGTATGCGCAGCCGCGAATGGTCATCACGCCAGGGATCGACTTGATGTTCGACTTCACGCCGCAGTCCGGCTTGCCTTCCTGATGCACGTTGAGGTGCTTGGCGCGGCGCTTGGCGGTCTTCTCGGGATAGACCTTCAGAACTTCTTCGATGAGCGCTTTGTTGCGGTCCTTGATCTCCGCAACGCTCAATGTGGGCGAAACACTCATTTGATGTCTCCTTTAATACTTTCTGGATTTCAGCTCGACCTCCCGCGTGCGGGAGGTCGACGCTCATGCGTTGACGGGTTAGGCGATCGCCTGGAGTTCGGACGCGGTCTTGCCGATCTGGCTCTCATCGACCGCCTTCATGATGCCGTGCTCCATCAGCATGTCTTCGAGCTCGTCCATCGTGATCGGCGTCGGAATGATGCCCTTGCCCTGGTTGGCGTGGATCTTCACCGCGAGATTGCGGTAATGATTCGCCTGCTCGGACTCCGGCGCATATTCCAGCACCGTCATGCGGCGCAGCTCGGCGTGCTGCACGATATTGTCGCGCGGCACGAAGTAGATCAGCGTCGTGCCGAGCTTCTTCGCCAGAGCTTCCGCAAGCTCGAGCTCCTTGTCGGTCTGACGCTCGTTGCAGACCAGACCGCCCAGGCGCACGCCGCCGGAATTGGCGTATTTCAAAATGCCCTTGGAGATGTTGTTGCCGGCATACATGGCCATCATCTCGCCGGACATGACGATGTAGATTTCCTGCGCCTTGTTCTCACGGATCGGCATGGCGAA
>NZ_JADNQZ010000032.1 GCF_015709515.1 Methylocystis sp. H62 | reverse complement strand
AACAGATCCCGCAGCATCCGCGCTCCGGCGAAGGGATAATCGAGATGCAGTTCGTCGAGACGCCGCATCAGCTTCAGGTCCTCGGCCGACACCGGCCGAGACTTGTAATAGACCGTGCTCCGCGAAAGGCCGAGCATCCTGGCTTGTTCTTTGATCGGGAAGGCGTGGCTGCGATCGATCATCGCTTTGCGCTCAGCAGGCCGGCTTTGCTGAGCGCGCCCTCTAAAAAATCATTGGCCAGGGTCAGCTCGCCAATCTTGGCGTGAAGCGACTTCAAATCCACGGCCGCCTCTTTCGGCTCCGCCTTCTCCTGCCCGAACACGCCCGCCGCGCCTTCCAGAAGCTGGCTCTTCCACGTCGTGATCTGGTTCGGATGCACGTCGAACTGCTTGCGCCAGTTCGGCCAGCGTCTTCTCGCCCTTGATCGCGGCCAACGCCACTTTCGCCTTGAACGCCGGAGAATGCGTCCGGCGGCTCCTCTTCGTCATCGAATGCTCCTGATTCGCAGCGAGAATCCTCGCCGCCGTCAGGCAGAAAATCCACTCATCTCACTGTCCGAATTTGCGGGGCCAGCTCTCTGTGCGCATCGCTTGCGCGATCAATCGTGCGTCGTTGATAGGCGAAGCCTTTGCGAAGGCCTTCATTTGGCGGACCTCGATGCAGACGACGGGCAGCCCGCGTTCGGCTAGTCCGCCGAAAAGCCAGGGCGCCAGCGGAGCTGCTTCGAGACCAATGCGGCCGATCTCGCCGTCGAATTCCTCGATGCATCGGCCTATGTCGTCCGGATCGCTGGCGACAACGCGCTCCATCACGGCGTTTCCAGCATCGTCGATGATGCAAATCGCTGTCAGTTTCACGGAGACGTCCAACCCAACATAGTAGCTCATGATCGCTCTCCTCCCGCCAAGCCAATGATTGCCATGCTATTGCTGGTGAGAGAGCGTTGTCGCGCTACCTGCTGGAGATTATCCCAGCTCGAAAAACCGATTTGATGGCGAAGATCGCGGAATCGCGGCCGCGCGTAAGAGCGTGGTGTGAGCTGAATTTCTCTTCTTTTGGCGCCGCGGGGCGTTACGGCCCACGGCTTCAGTCGTCGTAGAATGCTCCATGGATCATTTAGCCCACCCTCGGTGTTGCATGCCGCGGAGCAAGCCACCCACGACGGACATATCTCACGCCGTCACCGAAAATCCTGGATAGACGCCATACGGATTTTCAGTTCGCGCATACTGTAGCCGAGCTGATGTTTCACATAAGCTCAGGAACCACTTCGGACTCATCACCTCTAGCGAAGGTACCGGCGTGACAAGCCTCCTTTGTTGTCGGAGAACCAGCACAGATTTTCCTTCTTTCGAGGTCACTCCACGCACCGCGTATGGCTGCATCATCGACGCGCTCCCCACAGATAATCATTTTGATTGTGTGAAAGATAATCTTCAGATCGACGGCGAGGCTGGCGTTATGCACATACCAGACGTCGAGTGCTGCCTTATCTGACGGAGAAATTGCTCTCCCGCCCATTACTTGGGCCCATCCTGTCAGGCCCGGGCGTACATGTAGGCGCGCCGTTTGAGCCGGTTGATCAATTGGAAGCAATGGGCGAGGACCAATGAATGACATTTCCCCGTTCAAGATGTTGAACAGCTGTGGCAGTTCATCTAATCGGGTATAGCGCATGAAGCGCCCAATCGCAGAAAAACGGTCTTCGTCCGGCACTCGGACACCGTTTTCGTCGTGGGCAGCGATCATCGTACGAAACTTGTATAATTTGAATGGGCGACCGTTCAAGCCTGGGCGTTGCTGCCAGAACACAACCGGCATTCCAACATCGAATGCGATCAAAAGTGCGAGCGCGGGCAGGAAGGGCGTTATAAGAACGAGCATCCCTAGAGCGCCCACGCGTTCAACTATCCGCCTCAACCGCAAATATCGCTGCTTCTTGAACGCAGCATGATCAACGGCGTCGAACTCGAAAAACGTCTTTCTTTCGTTGGTAGCCTCGGCAATCGGCGTCAGTCCCAACCCCTCGGTAAGTATTTCCACACTGATAGCTGACGTTTTTTCGATTTCGTTTAATTGGCTCCTAACCTTGAGTGAAAGCATTTGTAATGGCATCGAAACGACGACTCGGTTCACAAAAACCCCATGGATTTCAAGCTCGCATATCAATTTTGAGAGCTCTTCAGCAGAGCCCAGGATGCGCTTGCCGCCCACCAAATTTCCAACGTAGATCGGGTTCTCGGCAACAAGACCAGCGACATGGACGCGATGCTCCGCAAACTGCGCCACGGCCTGCAGATATAGGTTAGTCAATCGATTGAGACCGACGACAAGTACAGTGTCGCAGCTGACCTGTCCTTTGGCATCCATGATCACAGGCACAGATCGCTCCTCGAAGGCACGCAAGACACGCCTAGTAACTCTTGCGCCGACGAGAACGGTAGGAATCAGTAGCCCTTGAAGGATTGGCAGCGAACGAGGAACGCCGTCGAGCCGGTTGAAGCCGAACCCCAATGCAACAGCACCTATCACTATCGCCGCCGTCGCGACGAGAAGCCGCGAATAATCGGAGAACGCCGAATAGCGCCAGACCGTGCAATTCACGCCAAGCACAAGTAGGGTGACGGCGCTGATTCCCGTCGTGAATGCGAGATAAGGCAAAAGTGCAAACACCTTATCAACTGAGACGTCGATGTTCACGCGCAGGAGGAAAGCTGCGATCGTAGCGAACAAAATCAGGCCGAGGTCGATTCCCAACAAGAGGACTTGACGCATGAATGTGCCCCGAAAGACTTCCGTCAAATATGCCTTGTGAAAAAATCACGCCTTTTTTTTGACGTCAGCGGCGTTGACTTGCGGCTGCTGTCAATCGATGGCCCCGCCACCACCCGGCGGGGCTTACTAGATCAATTCTAACAGCTGAATTTTGTTTTGGTTTTCCAAAGATCTTCGAGCGCGCGAATCTATGCCAAAGGAACATCGGTAATTATGCACTTGACTTAGCAAGCCGCGTAAGCGATAACTTGGTCATTGGAGTTAGAACCGATGATCAACCTTTCCGCCCCTCGCTTCCATGACGAAGACACCGCCCGCGAGCATATCGAAGCCTCGCGCTGGCCAAATGGCGTGACCTGCCCGCATTGCGGATCGGTCAACGTCCGCCGCATGGAAGGCAAGACGCAGGCCGGAATGTTCCTGTGCAACGACTGCCGCGACAAGTTCACCTGCCGCACAGGCACGGTTATGGAGCGCTCGCACGTTCCATTGCATAAGTGGCTGCTCGCTATCCATCTGATGGCGTCCAGCAAGAAAGGCATTTCGGCGCATCAACTGATGAGGAACCTCTGCCTCGGCTCCTATCGGACAGCGTGGTTTCTCGCGCACCGCATTCGCGAAGCCATGACCGATGATAGCCACAAGACCACAGGCGGGCTTGGCGGCGCGAACAAGGTTGTCGAAGCCGATGAAAGCTACGTCGGCGGTAAAGCCAAGAACCGCGCCTTCAAAGAGCCTGCGCCTAAGAAAGCCGTTGTGACGCTCATCGAACGCGATGGCCGCGCCAAGTCCTTCCACGTCGCCAACGTGACCGCGAAGACCGTGCGCCCGATCATCGTGACCAACGCCAACCGCGCTAGCTCGCTGATGACCGATGAAAGTCTTATCTATCCCAAAATCGGCGAGGAATTCGCCAATCATCATACGGTAAACCACAGCGCGAATGAGTATGCGCGCCTCGGTGGCTACGCTCACTGCAACACAGCCGAGAGCTTCTTTTCGATCCTAAAGCGCGGGATTACCGGAACCTATCATTCAGTCAGCGAGGCGCATCTGCATCGCTATCTCGCGGAATTTGACTTCCGCTACAATACCCGCACGGCCCTTGGCGTCGAAGACACGGAACGCGCCGCTCGCGCGCTCAAGGGCGCGGAAGGCAAGCGACTAATGTATAATCAGCCTCGTTGAGCCTAAGACGATTAAGCAGAAGGCGCGCCGCTTCAACCGCTGGCGCAAACGTCACGCTTAGAGAGACTGAGCAACATGGCTGATATGCTTGCTATTTCTCAACTTATTACGAGTCTCAAGGCCGCGAAGGATATTGCGGCGGCGGCTGTGGAGTTGCGCGATTCCACAGCCTTCCTTGCAGAGGTCGGGAAACTCAATGCGCAAATTGTCGAGGCCCAAAACAGCATATTCGCGATTCAACAAGACCGCTCGGCGCTGGTTGATACGATAAGCGACCTCAAAAAACGCATTGCCGACCTTGAAGCATGGGAAACAGAGAAACAGCGCTACCAACTTGCCGAGATCGCTCCTGGTATTGTCTGCTATGAACTGAAGGAAGGAATGAGCGGCGGCGAACCTCCGCATCGCCTCTGTGCAAACTGCTACACAGCCGGCCAAAAACGCTTTCTCCAAGCAGTGCAAAATGGCCCATCCTTCTTCAGGTTTAGGTGTAATGCGTGCACCGAAGAAGTGCATTTTTCGCGCGGCGGGAATCCTCCCGTCAACAGGATCAAACCAACCTATTTCTGACCAGCCTTCTTCGGCCGCCCGCGCTTCTTCTGACTCACGCTGGCGTCATTTTTTGGCTTAGGCTGTGGCGGGGTTGAGAGGAGACGTTTTAGAATTTTGTCCTCCTGATTGCCGCCAACAACTTCTTTCCCATGGTTTGCCATATGTCCCGCCCACCTAACGACGTTCTCCCGCCGCTGGAAGAAGACGATCACCAGATATATATTGCCAAAATCGGTGAAGTGACAACCGCTTGGAATATGCTCCAAGAGTTTGTTGGGCTGATCTTTGCAGAGACATTCCCGTCCCCCAACAAAGGCATACCTCTCTCTATTTGGCATTCGCAGCAAAGCGATAGGAACCAAAAAAGGATGCTGCGCGCGGCTGTAGAAGCCGGCGCATTTGTAAACTGGAAACACAAACTTCCAAACACACATTCCGATGATATTATCTGGCTTATTAACGAATCTAATGAACTTTCTGGACGAAGAGATGAGGCTGTTCACTCCCCAATAGTTTTACAAAAAAGCGCAAATAACACTGTCGCGCTGCCATTCAATCTCCTTGGGAACCCACTTGCTCGTAGGTTAGCGGGAAAGAATTTAATTTATGAGTTAGAATTATCAACATGGCGCGCAAATAAGCTTAGAAACTACGCTCTAGCTATCGTCTGTGCTCTCCAGAGCGGGAACGCTCCATGGCCAAATAGACGGCCAACGCTAAGTCGCGAGCTTCACCGCCAACAGATGGCACAAGATCGCCAATAGAACTGAGGACCGCCTCTTTTCCCGCCTCGATCATCTCGGGCGTGACTTCAATTTCACTTGGTTTTAGCGCCGGCCTGTCTCCCATTGTCTAGCTCACGCTTACCAGCTAAGTCAAGTGCATAATTGCCGGAACATCGCCGCGCCGGTGGCCCGTCATTGCCGCTCCTTATCCTGCGCACGAGGGTAGGAAGGGTCTCAACGCGTTTCATCTCCTCGTTGGAAAATTCATCGAGTAACCTTGGTTTTCCTCGTACCGGTGGTTTGAACCGGCCGGGGTTGCCGGGAGGGCAATCTCTCGAGAAAGTTTCCCGGTAGGGACGTTCATTGCTGAACGCCCCCGGACAGATCCGTGCGTGCGGAATTCCCGCACACGGCTCCTATCTCGGATGTCTGGCGGCGAACCGCACGCTGGGCCAAGGATGAAGGATTCGTAGCTTTGGGAGATATTCGTCAGCCAGTGTCGCCATCCGCGTCCTGAGCACGTGGGCCCGCTGGCTGCGTACCTGTCGCGTGGATGAAACCCGGCGCACCATTCGGAGGTTTCTGCAGGTTTTTGGCCTGCTTCCCTGCGCGAACCGCCCGACATCGAACGCATGGATGCCGAGGGACCTCTGCAAAAGCCGTCGTTGGATGTCGAGCGCGACGGCGTCTTGGAATTTACCGATGATGACGCGTCGGCCTTCGATGATCACATTGGAATTGGACGCTATGGATAAGGCGTGAATTCGGACGACTTGGGCGGCGCATGACGTCTTCGTCAATTGTTGTCGACATGCAATTACATGAAACGTGGCAGCGTGTCCCATATCAGCATGGTCTCGTCGGAATGTTTCGGCAGTCTGTGTTCGGTCGGCTCGCCGGTTACGAGGACGTGAACGACGGCGAGCGACTTCGACACGATCCGGCGATGCGCTGGGTCGTCGGCGGCAGGGCCGCCGCCATTTCCGGCGCGGCATCGCCAAGCCAAATCGGCCGCTTCGAAACGCGCTGGCTCACCGCCGACAAAAATCTATTGGCGCTCACCGATCTTTCTGGCCAGTGGATCGACCGCGTGCATTCGCTCCGCCCGCTCAAAGGCGTCATCCTCGACATGGATTCGAGCGTCAGTCCGACCCATGGCAAATAGGAAAAGAGCTGCTGGAACGTGCATTACGAGTGCGCCTGCTATCATCCGCTGTTTGTGTTCAATCAGTTTGGCGACCTCGAAAGAAGCGCCCTGCGTCCCGGCAACGTCCATAGCGCCGATGGATGGGAGGGCGTGCTCAAGCTGGTCGTCATCCGCTATAATGGCCAGGTCTCTAACATCTATTTTCGAGACGAAGCGGCTTTCGCCAATCCCGACCTTTACGACTATCTTGAAGGTCAGGGCATTAAATACGCCATTCGCTTGCCGGCCAACCGCCTCTTGCAAGTAAGGATCGGCCATCTGCTGACGCGCCCCGTGGGGCGGCCGCGGAATGAGGTGCGGCGCTCCTACGCGAACTTCACCTATCGGGCCGGACGCTGGTCGAGACCGCGCCGCGTCGTCGCCAAGGTCGAATGGCAGGTGGGCGAGCTTTATCCGCGCGTTGGGTTCATCGTGACGAATATGTCGCGGCCTGCCGAGAACGTCGTCGCCGTCTACAACAAGCGCGGCACATGCGAGCAGTACATCCAGGGAGGCAAGGGCGCGATCAAATGGACGCGGCTTTCCTGCCGCTCCTTCGCCGCCAACGCCGTGCGGCTTCAGCTTCATGCGCTCGCCTACAACCTCGGCAACTTCTTGCGCACGCTGGCGACGCCGGAGCCGATCAAGGACTGGTCGATGACGACGCTCAAAGAAAAGCTGATCAAGATCGGCGCGAATGTCGTCGGTCACGCCCGCTACGTCGCGTTCCAGATGGCGGAGGTCGCCATTCCGAGAAGCCTGTTCGCCGACATCCTGCGGATGATCGCCGAACTGCGTCCGCCGCCCTTGGCGTCCACGGCGTAGAGCGTTCGCGTGTCATGAGTTCGGGCCAAACGACAGGAGAGATGTGTCCAATGACAGGCAATTTCGCGATTTCCGTAGTCGGAAGGCTGGCTCAGGTCGCCCCTTCGCGATCTTGCGTTCCAGCGGGGCTTTCCGACACGACCGCGCATTGTCAAACGCAGCGCATTGGAGGACACTTGCATCGGAACCGGGACCTATCCGGTGAATCCCGACTTATTGGAGAACTGATCGCTTCCTTCGGGATGGAGGTGCGTGTTGTCGACAGCGGCGCAAACGCGCTGGAGGCGATACCAAACATTCCAGCCGCACGTGGTCTTCGTCGGTTCCTGCGCATGAACGCATCCGAGATCAAAAGTCGCTACTGGCTCCCTCTCGAAGCGAGCCACGAGGCTACCGCCTGGGAGGTTCTCGACGCCGCCTACGGCGATCAATCGCGCGCTTACCATAGTTGGCGCCACATTAGCGACCTTATGCAAGCCTTCGAAAAACTGGCTGCACTTGCAACGCGACCCGAGCTGATCACGACAGCCATTTTCTGGCACGACGTGGTTTATCGGACGCGCGGTTCAGGTCAAAGCCGACGCGCAGATTTCCTTAATGTTCGGGATAGCGCTGAGACGTTTCGACGTTATACGCGCATGAATTCAGCTGACGCCGAGGCTGTTCAGGAGCTGATCATGGCGACGACCAATCACCTCGAGGCCAAGCCCAGCCGAGAGCGTTATTCAGGTTTCTCAAGGGATCTTGACCTTTTTGTCGATCTCGACCTCAGCCCTCTTGCTCTTCCCTGGGAGCAGTTCGCCTCAAACTTTGAAGACATACGCTCTGAATTCAACTGGATTCCGCAGGATGTCTTTAATTCTGGCCAGGCCGCCTTTCTCAGAAATCTTTTCGCTCGTGGAGACAAGCTATTCCGCCAACCGGAGACTATAAAAATGTGGAGGGCCGCGGCGCTGACCAATATTAGGCGTTGTCTGAACAATCTCTGATCACCGGCAACACGCGACGAACATCCAAAGGGTCGGCACCTGCCGGCGGGCGATGTTGAAGCCCTAACACCCTTAACCGGCGCGAGCGGGCCACTGTGATGTGTTGTGGACTGCTTGGCGGGACGGATTGACGGCCTTTCGAGGGGGCCTGGTTTCGTCGAAGGAGCGACGCCAAAAATGACGATCGAGGAACAGCTGCGCGAGCGACTGCGCAAGGTCGAAGCGCTGTATTTCGGCGCGGCAAGCGCCGGAGACCGGCAAGCGCCGCCGCCGAGCGGCTGAAGGCGAAGCTCGACGAAGCGGCGCGGCAGGATCCTGCCATCGAGATGAACTTCAGCCTGCCGGACGAGTGGTCGGTCCGTCTCTTCGTCTCTTTGTGCCGCCACTACGGGGTGCGTCCGTTCCGTTACCCGCGTCAACAGCGCACGACGATTATGGTGCGCGCGCCGCAACTTTTTTTCGATGCGGTGGTGCGGCAGCAGTTTTCCGAGCTGCATACCGATCTGTGGATATTTTTTGAGCAGACGACGGAGCAGCTCATCAAGAAGGCGGTCTGCTCTGATACGCGTGATGCGGAAACGACCGCCGAGCCGGGCGGATTGTGCTGACGCGAGCGGATCACGCCGCGCTGCATTTTTCTCTCTCGCGTGCGGCTTTCCAGTTCCAGGAAAAAAGTTCGCCGAGCCGATCGTTGATCGTTGCGCCGCACACGACACGCTTTGCGAAGTTCGGCGCTTTTGCCGCGAATACGGCTTTCGATCGCATAAACCGCCGCGAAGTTGTCGATGACCTCCCTGGCGAAGGGCGATTTCGTCGTCTTGAAAACCGCGACGAACTTGCGCACGCGTGAGCGGTCGGCGAATCTGGCGCAAGGTTGGATGTCGCTTTCCTCGCTCGAGCTGCGCGAACTCGTGCATTGCGTGGTCCAGCGCATTAAGGTTGGAGGCGAGCAAATCGACCGCTCGCAGGCCGGAGGTCGATGCTTTGATCCTCTCGGTCGCTGCAAATGTACGCCGAGCCGGAAAGCGGTGTTCGGCTGGTGATCGGCAACGGCCCCGCAAAGAGATCACGACGGCGTTATTGCTTTGATAGCTGAGCGATCGAGACGCGACAGATGTGCTTCGCGGGCGGTGACGATAGCGTCGAGTCGCGTGAGCTGTCTCATCTTGCTCCACAGATCGTGCGCGTTATTCTGCACAGCACATATCCTGTCGAGCTCACGCCAAGACGGCTCGTGGCGCTTTCTAAAATCTTGCCTACGACTTGGGCACAACGTCAACTCCTTGGCTTTGCGCCGAACTGACGGACTACCTGCAACAACGCTCGACATGTGACTCGCCGAAAACGGGCAGGAGAGACCCCTGCAGCGTCTTCACTGCCCGAGCCGAGGCGTTTCTGCATCGCCAGAAACATTCATTATTATCAATAACTTATTTGGCTTTGCTGGAGCGAAATGCGTCTAGACAAACCTAGGGGTAAGAGTGGGCCTGAACGCAGCGTTTTGCGACGCTGTAAAGCTATGCAATTCACTGCTTAACAAGCAAAATTTCCTAAACTGCATAACAGGGAAATATTTCGACGGAATGAAAAGTTGCGGAGTTTGCCAAAAAACAGGGGAAGCGGCGTATCTGGCCGATGGCCACCGCCCAACTCCCGGGCCGATCCGCGGCCAGTCGAGACCGAGTTCTTCCGGTGGTGGTTACCGCAAAACCAGAATGCGATTAGGCTAACGAAAACTCGCAAGCTTCTTTCCGAGTCGATTATTTCATTCCATTCGATGGGATGCGGCACATGGCCGACCAGAGCCTCAAAATCGTCTATAATAGCCGAACTCGACAATGTTACCCGTGACTAAGTCCCGGAAAAGCTGCTATGACGAAGCTCCCGCACGCTAGTAACTTGAATAACGCACCTAACGCACCCATAGACGACGGCTATCCGGTCCCTAAACCCTCGTCTGAGCCACCGCTAGAATTAGTGTTGGCGCCAAAGCGCTCTGATGCGAGGTGGCGCTTCGCATATATTAGCGCTTCCGTCGCAGCCGCCCTCATGATCGGCTATCTGTCGGGATCGGGTGCCGGCTTAGATCGTGTGCTCGGATTTCGCGTCGGCACTGAGCAACCCGATCTTTTGCAGGCGCCTCCTACCAAATCAAATGTGACGACGGACGCTAGGGACAAGCAAGAAATCGCGCGACTGGCCAACGAGATCGACTCGCTGCGAGCGCAGATCGAACAGGTTCGCCACAGCGTCGACAATCTCCACACTTCAGATCGATTGCGGGCGCTCGAAGCTGCGCGGGAACAAAGCGGCGAAGCTGGCGAAACGAATTCGACCGTAATGGCGAGACTGGACAAGCTCGAAACGCGCCTCGCGCAATTTGAGAACTCCACGTTCGGTCGCACGCCAACAAGCGCCTTTTCAAGACCTGAGCCTAGAGCCATTGCCAAGCCCAATGACAATTCTGAAATGAACGCTCACGCCCCAGATCAGAAAAGCGCCAGCTACCCGAAAGCGATCGCTGATTATGCGTTGCACCATGTTGATCGCGGGCATGCATTCGTTAAACGTCCAGATGGATTTCTCGAAGAAGTCGCGCCCGGCGATGAACTGCCCGGGGCTGGACGGGTGACCGCCATAGAGCGCCGCAACGACGGATGGATCGTCATGACGACGCAGGGAATCATTATTCAGCGCCGCTAGCGCGTTAAATTACCCAGACGTTTTTCCGTGGAGAGAGGCTCCGCGCGCGCGACACGGTGGACTTGGCGCGCCGAGGCGTCCTGGCGATGGCGCTGACCGAATAGCCAGCCACCGTCATCACGGCGATCTAGTAGTCTCCCTTCAACGTCGCGATGCGCGCGCTCTTGCCGGAGCACGCTCGATGATCGGCCGACGAATTGAACAGGCCTATCGTCAAGGTCGGGCGACGAGACTGGTTGACCTCAACCTCGCCATCTAGCCACGCTAGACGGGGCGCCCGGCTCGGACGGCGCTTAGATACCGCGCGTTAGAACTCGAGCAAGGCGAAAGGCCTGCGTCGACAAAAAAGCCCGCGGCCCTGGCGCGAGCCGCGACAGAACGCGCCTCCAAGCCAAGCTTGACCGCGAGGGCTATGACGGTCGGCAAATTCAAGGGCGCGTTCTCATAAAGCGGCGCGCGGACCTGGTCGAAGAGGCGAAGGCTAGTGTTTGCGACGCGGCAGGCTCGCGAAATGTTGGAGACCCTGAACCCTGAAAAAGCAGAGCCCCTATTTCCGACCCTCGCCCTCGTAAGAATTGTCACGCTTGGCAATCGATGGTGCGACTCCATATCTTGCGGGGGCATATCGCTTGCGCACAAATGCGCACACAGGAGCGCATATGCTGAATCACTCGGAATTTCTCCAATCTTCCCGGAAGCGCGGCGTGGCGCCGACGCCGCAGCGTACCTAGCGCCAAGCACGTGTTGGAGCGGGAGAGGCCGCCCGCGCCGCAGCTCAGTCAGAAACCGCGCCAGAGATAATGGCCAGGGAGCTGCTTATCGAATTGGATCGAATCGGGCGAATTGTGCGCGGAAACGAGCGGGCGCTTTCGGAATGGGACGACGCAGACGCTCGTGTAAACTCCCGCACCCATTGAGAGATGCGTGCGGCTGCGCCCCGTGGCCGGGTTTCTTTCGCGCGCGAGGCGACCGGTTCTCGGGGGCCCTCTCAATATAGCTGCGTTGAATTTCACCAATGGCGACGAGCCAAGCGTGAAGCTGAAAAAGGCTCGCGGTTCACAGCCGCGTGCAAGGTATTTGAAACGTAGCTACAAGAATCGACGCCGGCCAATTAGGGCTGGAGCGCGCCGAGGCAAGTGAATTCGCCACTTCCGGCCTTGAGCAGATCTTGAGCGATGATGCGCGCCAAATTGCAAAAAGCCCACACCGTCAGAGCCGTCAAGGCGCCCTGGCTGGGATCAGCCCGTTTTCTTGATGCGCGCATTCTTTATGAGACCGTAGGCCGCGGTGACGATTGCACCGGTGATGCCACCGCCAGCCAAGTTGCCAAGCATAACGCCAATATCTAGTCCCCCGCTGCTCGCGGCGCTGCTGAGCGCAGGGATCAAGCCTTGAAGGATCGTTCCGCCAATGCCGCCGCCGGCGGCGCCCGTGATTGTCTTAGCGAGAGGGCTGAGGTCCAATTTCTTTAGGAATGCGCCAGCGGCGTTTCCGCCAATGGCTCCAGCCACAATTTGGACGATGAGGTTTATGATCGTTCCGGACATGACAATCTCCCTGTTTAATCCACTGCTCACGACAAACCAGTGGGATATAGGACGGCCGATGAGAACGGAACAGGCCGGGTGTTAAGGCTCAAAAATGCCCGCGGCCGAGAAGACCGCAGGCCAGTGGGACAGAGCATGCCTACCGGCGACAGGCGAACCACAACGACAATTTGTCGCTGCGGAGACGCGCGGGCGGGCAACCTGTGATCATTTTGATCAGACGTAAATCCTGCAAATTCGCAGATTTTCACCGCGCTTGAGCGCAACGAGCATGTCGTCGAGTGGATAAGACTGGCCGATCTTCAATCGGCGCAAGATGCGCCAAATGAAACGAAGCGAGAGGATGGCCGTGGCCATCGCCACGAGAGCGGGGTCCGCAAAGCCTCACGCGATCTTGGCATAGAGCGCGATGACGCCGGCTGATGGGTGTCAAACTTTTGAGACGTTCAAGATGGGATACGGCATTTGCTCACGCACCCCGATGGATTGGATGCGCGTTTCCGGCAGAAGCGTTTGACTTAGGCGAGGATTTCATCCGCGGATTTGGTCCACCGATATGGCTTGGGGTTTTCATTGTGCCGCTCGATGAAGGCGCGGATGTCTGCTTCAAGCTGGTTCGTTGAGGTATGGACGCCGCGACGGATTGCTTGCGAGTGAGTTCGGCGAACCAGCGCTCAACCTGATTGATCCAGGATGCCGATGTTGGCGTGAAGTGCACGTGGTAGTGAGGGCGGCGCGCCAGCCAGTTTTTGATCACAGCGGTTTTGTGAGTGGCGTAGTTGTCCATAATGATATGGATGTCGAGCCCTTCGGGAACGCGCGCGTCGATTTGCTTCAGGAAGTCCAAGAACTCCGTCGCTCGATGACGCTTGTAGCATTTGCCGATCACAAAGCCTGAAGCGATATCGGGGCTGCGAACAACGACGTTGTGCCGTGGCGGATACAAGAATGCGTTCACCACTCCGGAACGCCCGGCGTCATCGGAAGGACAGGCTGCTCGCGAGCAAGCGCTTGTATCTGGCTCTTCTCATCAACGCTCAGCATCAGCGCCCGATTCGGCAGCGACAGATAAAGAATAGGACTAGCTAGGTAGCCTTAACTGCCTTGGATGCCGACAAGACAACAATCTAGCGAGCGTTCGAACTTGCTCGCTCCGGAGATTGCAGAAGGGTCGGTGATATCGACGCACGCCTTGACCGCGAAGGATACGACGGGCGTCAGATCAAGGTTCCGTCCTCCGACACTGCCACGAAGACCGGCCAGTCCGGGCGCGCCATCCGCAGATGCGGCGAGTTGCTGAAACAGATTGAGCCGGCAATCGGGAAGAATAATCAAATGCGCAAGTGAAAGGGGCGGACACCCAACCTTTTCACTCGCGAGAGAATGCCGCGTCTCAAACCGGCCTTTCACAGCACCAAGCCAAGCAAGCCATCCGCCTCGCCAACGTTCCCGCGAAAGAATTCGAGCGCGAGGTAGAGAGCGCCAATCCGCCGACTACCACCAAGCTCGCCGAGCAGGGCAAGAAACCGGCGCCCAAGAACGCCCCGACCGTGGACGTAACGGCGGGGCTTTTTGCGTCGTCAGCTTAGCGTTGACGCCAGCACGTCAACCTTCTCGATTTTTGGCGGCTGGGAGAAGAGTTCCGGCGCCTTCACCATGAGCGCTTTTGCAGCGTCCCCCGCAAGATGAGCGTCTCTGCTGGCTTCGTCATGGAAAACGTCAAAAATACCGAAGGTGGTGGATGACATTCGGATGGCAAACCACGACACCGTGCCCAGCTCTGCTTCCACGAGTGGCAGCGCCGATTTCAAGAACGCCGCAACCTCGTGCTCCTTGCCGATCTTCGCTTCGAGCGTGGCCAAGATGCCAAACTTCCTATTGCGACCTCCTCGGGAACTGCAGCCCCCAAGCTCTCAGTTTGCACCTTTGGAGGCATTTTGCACGACGGTTGATTTCTTGGGTCGCGCAGCCATAAGGGAACCGATAGTCTGACGATACTCGACAAGCCTAAACGGCGACGACCGGAGGCGTCCATGAATGCGCCAGACCTTGACCAGGCAGCGGACGAAGCGACCCGCGAAAACGAGAGCGCGGCTCGTCAGCCCGCCCGAGAGAGCGACGATGTTGCCGCCGCGCTAAATCTTGTGTCGGAAACAGCGGAGGCGATCAAAGCATTCGAGGAGCAGGCGGCGCATGCGCTGATGCGTGCCCGTGAGGTCGCCGACGCTGTGAGGGAGGAGTTGGACCGCGCGGAGCAGCGCGCCGAACGCGCAGAGGCAATGCTGGGCTTGGCTGAGACTCAAGTCGAGCAGATGTCCGTCGCCATAGAGCGTGCGCATCAAGAGATTGAAGTGCTGCAATCACAACTCGACTCCAAGGCGGCAGAGTTAGCCGCCTCGGAACGACGTGCGGACAATGCAGAGGACGCTATTGAGGGAATCCTGGATGTGATCCGGGCTCGGCTTCCCGCCAAGTTGAACGTTCCGCCAGAGTAAACTGTCCACGCTCATATAGGCCTAGCTGCCGCCGTCAGCGCTCTCGCGATGGTCTGCGCCACTGCCTTGGCGTCGGGGTTGGAAAGCCGATTGACGAGCCCGTGCCGGGTCGGCTCGTCTTCGAAATAGACAGAGGCGAAATAGACAGAGGCGAACGCGACGCCGTTCGCGTCTTCGCGCCTGTCCACTCATAGAAGCCCGGCGCCGAAGCCCGGCGCCGGAATGACGCAGCGGCGGCTCTTGAACGCCGATCGAAACATGGGCTTCTCCGCGACCGTCGGCGCGAGTGTTGAATGTCGAAGGAAGGTCGCTGAGCGGCTTCTTCCACCATGACGGCACAAGCCCCCAGCGCATCGCACAAGATCGTTGCCAGCCGCGGCGAGGCGAATAACTTCGATCCTGGTTGTAGGAGCGATGTTGTAGCGCGGCTGAAGATTGCGCGGCTGACCGATCAGGTCGGCGAGGCGGTGAAGTTCTTCCCAGGAAAGATGCAGTGTGAAACGTCCGCACATGCCAAGCCCGGCCGGCGACGACCGGGCTTTTTCATGAGCGATCGGCTTGCATTCGGGGCATGGACGCCCGATTGAGGCGCAAGCGCCGGTCCGCGGGCCGGCGTTCCCATAGTTCCTCTTTAGCCCGGCCAGCGATGGCCGGGCTTTTTCCTGAGATTGTCGATGCCTTCCGCGCAAGTCGGCAAGCCGGTTTCGCGCCAGAGCTGGCCGCAATCCGCGCCGCGCTCGAAAAAGCCGTGTCGAGTTCACGAATGGCGGCAAGCCGAGCGTGAGGCTGCCGCAAAATTGGACTCGATCCGCCATTGTGCTAAAGTCGCGCTGCGTCGAAATGACGCGCACCCTGGTGAGGGACGAGAAAAAGCGCCATAAAACAATTGTTTAGGCGCGGTTCTCCGAAACAAGGGATGGAGTCACGATCATGGCTAAAGAACTCGAAGTCACGTCGAACACATAGCCATCGGGGCCGTTATCATCGGAGGTCTCGCTGCGATAGCACTTGGCGGCGTCGCCAACACGGTCGCCGCGGCTGTTGTTGGTGGACTGGCAGGCGGGTGCCTGGGCCTGTTCATGTAAATCAAAGATTCAGCTGACGGTGGGTTCGGCTCAGCGTCAGCTCCAGCCGGGTAACTTCGCCTTGGTGGCCAAAGACGCGCTGGGACGATGACTCGGGCGCGTCTGACCAACTTGCAAGCAAATTGATCCGCAAAAAAGCCCGCAGCCCTCATCGAAGCCGCGGGCAAGGGACGGAGTGCGCCCACCTATCGCAATGGCTCTCCGAAGCAGGCATTTGTCAGAATAGCCGCTGCTGGCGCGATGACAAGTACCGTCCTCCGATCGGCCGGCGTGAAGCTGAAAAAAGACCCGCGACCTGGAGTCCATGAGAGCGACGCTGACCAATTAGCTCTGAAACGCGCCGAGGCAAGCGTGGCAGGCGCAGGCGGCGCTTAGCGCCCGAACGTCATTTGAACCGTTGCTTCCCATTACCGCCTGCCTATGATCTGGGATCGTGACGACCGCGCCCTTGTGTAAACAACCGGGAGAATAACCGATGGCCGCCCGCAGTGAGAGCGAGATTACCGCCATTTCCGGCGCAGCGATGGGCGCAGCCGTTGGCGCCGTGATCGGCTCATTTTTCGGCTTGATCGGTGCCGCGGTGGGCGCATTCATTGGGGCTATGATTGGCGCCGCGGCTCGTCTCGCGAAACGCGTTTGATCAAGCGCGCTCGCTTTGCGCGTCGGCGTCTTCGCTTGTCTTTGGCCGTGATCAATCCAAGCGTCGATTAGGAAGCCTCAGCGCTGAAGCTGAAGCAACAGCATCATGCCGGCCCAAAATTTCGGCGACGACGACCGATGCGATCAAGGCATTCGCGATGGGCGCTCGTATCATGCGCGAATTTTGGGGCACAGGCCCAGCGAAATTCAATTAGGCACGTCGCCGCACGAGCGGCCTGAAAAAGGCCCGCGGCCATGAACCGCGGACAAGATCGCTGCGAAATGTCGCTTACGAGAAGCGACGCCGCCTAAGTAGTCATGAAGCGCACCCAAGCAAGTGTGACGGCGCGCTGCTCGTCTTCAACTTCCCGCCCATCAACACCGGTATGCTTCTTCCCTTGAGCGTCCGTCGTCGTCAAAATAGAACGACCGCGAAGTTCATCGTACTCTTTGCGCGCTTTGTCGTAAGCTCCGCGCATAGTCGTCCTTCTTCGCGCGCTCTGAGGTCTGATACTCTTGTTTCGACCTCGGGAAGGTCCGCCACAAATTGCGCCACTTGCTTTGCGAGTTCGCGGTCTGCGGCGTTCTGAGAACGCTGCAGGACCTCGGCCTGTTGGCGATTGGCCTCTCTGACATCCGCCTGCCTTTCCCGCGTCTTGCCTCCCAAGGGCGCGCCGAACGTTTGCCCTTCTGCGATTCCTTGATGATCTCTCCACGCGCGGCTGCCAACCGCGTTCCCTGATCGCGCGAACGACGCCTCGCTCGGCTTTTCTAACCTTTCCACGTGTGCGGCGCGGCCTCGATGCCGCGCAATCGTAATTCGCAGGCGAACTGTTCGCGCCATGTGGCGAGATCGGCCTTGCGAGGATTGAACCGCCTCCCGTCGTAGCCGCGCGAGAGCACGGTAAGGTGGACATGCGGGTGCTCATCGTCGATGCTGCACGAATACATAATCATGCTGGCCGCCGAAGGTCTCGATCGCAAAGGCGCGAAGGGCGTCTTTCACAACGATCGGTTCAGATCCGGGCGGCATCGACAAAATGATGTTATGCGACAACGGCCCGTCCCGACGCCCACTGCGGTTTAGTTCGGCATCGGATTCAAGGCGTAAATGGCGTCCTCTTCAGCCCGATCAGAGAAGCGAGCGCATGAACGAGAATGCCGATCTCGAAAAGAGAGCTCTCGAAGCTTTGAGTCATTATCGCAAAGCGCTCGTCAAGGTCGAAGCGTTGGAAAAGGAAGAGGCGACTGCGCAGCAGGCGCTCGACGAATGGCGGGGCCGCATCGAAAAGCTGACCTCTGACGTTGTTAGTTCGGACGCGAGATCAAATCTCATTGAAGCGGGGCAGAACGCCATTTCCCGGCTGCACAATATCCGCTTCGCAATGAGCGAGGCGACGGCGGAGTTGAAATCCGCCTTCACGACTCTTGTCGCCTTCGACGACGCATTAGGCTACCTCCCGATTCCGGAGGCGAACGATTCGAACGTCAAGGATGCGGGCGACAGTCCACAAGAGTGAGGTTACGCGAGAGATAGCCAAAAAAGGGCGGCGACCGTGCATACTGTTGCCGCATCGGCCTAGACCGGCTCCGAACTGACTTATCCTACAGCTCGATAGGCTCGCACTGCGTCCCTTCATGGAATCAGCCCGCGCCTCAACGCCAGCGCTACGACATGCGCGACGTTTTCGGCATCGAGTTTGGCGCGCGCACTGTCGAGATGAAAGGCGACGGTGCGCGTCTTAACATCGAGGATCTTGCCGATTTGATCCATGGTGCGGCCGCGCGACGTCCAAGCGAGACATTCCGCCTCGCGTTGGCTCAAAGGCGACGATGGATCAAGGCTCGCGGGAAGCTTCAACGCAGCTTCGACATGAGCATGAAAATACATGCCCATGAGTTGCAAAATGTCCCTTGCCTTCGCTGCCTTCTCATCAAGGTCGAGACCATGCTTGTCGGCCGTAAAAGTGAGAAGGGCGAACCGATCGAAGCCCGCCTGAATCGGGATGGTAACGCCTCGTTCTATTCCGAACTGCGCCGCTTCGCCGAAAAACCGCTTGACTTGGTCTCCTCGACCCTTCGCCATCTGCGGGCCGCTCCAGCGAAAAGGATCACGGTCGCGGCGCGCGCGGATGAGAACCGGGTCGATAAGATCATAGCGTTGGCTCAAATAGCGCGTGGTCCATTGCTTCGGATATGTCGAAATCAATGTGTGGCCATGTTCGGCGAGTCCGAGGTAAGCGAAACTGCGAAAGCCCAGTCTTTGAGTCGCCCGATCGGCGACCGCACGAAACGCCGCCTTGTCAGACGCTGTGCTGACGCCATCGATGAGTTCCTGAAAAGCATTTTCAACTCGCCGCATTTTTGGGCCTTTCGCCGTTGTTTCGACGCGCCCCCCGCTCCCCGCTCAGGCAACCGCCTCCACAATCCTTGAAGACAGCCGCCAATTTGCGAATGGTGTCTGTGATCATGATGCGGCGATTTTGTGAACGCGTTTAAATAACTCCTGTGAAATTTCGCAGGTTTATCGCCGCGGCGCTTCTGGTTCCCTGCGCCCGAATTCATCCACGATTCGGAAATTTCGGACCATGCGCTTCGCCTCACTAAGCCGCCGCCGCGCCAGCACCGCCGTCAATATCCGCCCACGACGGCTCGGACTAAGAGCGCAGCGCTACGCCGCCTGACGCCGCGGAGAATACCCAGTGGACTTTTCAGCTTTCATGGCGCTTGCCGAGGATTGCGCGCCTCGCGTCGAAATACGACCTCTGATCGAGATCGTGCGAGCGGCGAGCCGTTTTGAGCCTCTCTCGCTCACAATCAATGGCCGCAAGCCGATCAAAATACTCGCGACCTCCAAGGACGAGGCGATCGCTCTCGCGATGCAGACGAAAGTCGGCGAGCAAGACGTGCGGCTTGGCCTCGTCGGTCTGACGTTCGTTGATCTCGATAAGGCCGGAATCGGCGTGGCGGACGCTTTCGAGAGCTGTCCGTCGCTCCATGCCGCCGCTCAGATTCTCAAGGATGACCCCAAACATTTCTCAAGTGGGAAGACCGCGGTTGTTCCGAATGCAGCAGGCGCGAAAGTCTCTCCGAGTGGAGAATTCGATCGCGAAGCCGATCTTCGCGAAGAGCAACCGACTCCTCGAGAGACCGCGACACTCACCGTTCTGCAGGCGCCACCCAAAAAGCATTGGGACGTTTTTGGCTCCGGCTCCAGAAAATCGCTCCTCGTCTATGAGTCGTCTCCGTCTCCCCGGTAAGGGGCGCCCGCAAATCACATCTGGCCATCTCAAATGGAGTTTGCAATTTATGATGCCTTCCTCCGCTCGTCGTCTCTCCTTCCATTTGCTCGCGAGCGTCGTTGTCACGCTTGTCCTCAACGAACCCGCGTCAGCGCAAAGCGCTAATGTCGAAAGAGTTCTTCAGAACATCGTCGACGCGCTCACCGGCAATGTCGCGAAGCTGCTCGCCACGCTCGCAATTATCATTACCGGCATGACTTGGATGTTTGGCTATCTCGACTTGAGACGCGCCGGCTACGTCATTCTCGGCGTCGCCATCCTGTTCGGCGCGGCCGAAATCGTCTCGACGCTCACCGGCAAGTAGCCGCGACTTCCGGCAGTCTTCTTTCCACAGTTTTGATCGAGGAGCCAATGAGCGACGAACGCCTCGCCGAGGACACGCTTTTTCTCGCCTGTACGCGCCCAGCGATGATCCTCGGCGTGACGATGGAGGCCGTGGGCCTCAACGTCATCTTCTCGTCGGTCTTATTCGTCTTGGCTGGCAGTCTTCTTTACGGCCTCGTCGCCTTGCCGATCCACTTCGCTTGCCGGCTCGTCTGCCGGCGTGACGCCAATCAATTCCGGATTCTTTTCGCCTGGTTCGAGACGCGTGGCCGTCACCGCAATGCGAATCTTTGGGGCGGCTCTTCCTGCACGCCATTGCGGCTCATGCGCCGCTTCCACGCCGAGGAACTCACTCATGGCTAGCGTCGCAGCGCGTATCAAAGCGCGAGAGGTGGAGTCTGGCGCTCACCTCCCCTATCTGCGCCATGTCGCCGAGCACGTGATCTCGCTTTCGACGCGCGCCTTGATCACCACGATACGTCTTTCCGGCGTCTCCTTCGAGACCGCCGACGCAGCTGATCTCAACGACCTCCACGCCAAGCTCAATCTGACGCTGCGCAACGTCGCCGACGAGCGCCTGGCGCTCTGGACTCATATCATCCGTCGGAGAGCCTCCGACTTTCCTAAGGGCGCCTTTCGCTCGGAGTTCGCGCGCGTACTCAATGAAGCTTATCGGGCGCGGCTCGTCTCCGAGACGCTTCTTAGCAACGAGCTCTATCTGACGCTCGTCTGGCATCCAGGACGTGACGCAACTGAGCGCGCCTCGCTGTTCTTTTCACGCCTCGCGCGCGCAGAGCGCGCCCGCGTCGAAATTGACGCATATGGGCTAAAGAAGCTTGATGACGTTTCGCGCGATCTGATGGCGGCGCTCGATCGTTATGGCCCCCACCGCCTCGGCCTCATTGAACAGCGCGGCGTAATCTTTTCCGAGACCGGCGCCTTCCTCCAGGAACTCGGAGCTTGCGAGCGGCTCCCCTTCCCGCTCGTCAAAGGTCCGCTCGGACCGGCCCTCTATGCCAACCGCCTGATCTTCGGGCGCGAAGCAATCGAAATCCGCGGCCCCGGCGGTTCGCGCTACGCTGGCATGCTGGCGTTTAAGGATTATCCTGCGACGACTAGGCGGGGCCTGCTCGACGGCCTTCTCGCCGCGCCTTTCGAACTCGTCCTCGCGCAGAGCTTCGCTTTCCTTGGCAAGGCGGAAGCGAAGACGGTGATGACGCGCAAACAGAATCAGCTTCTCTCCACAAACGACCCCGCAGCCTCGCAGATTGGCGAGCTCGACGCGGCGCTCGATGATCTTGAATCGAACCGCTTCGTGATGGGCGAACATCATCTGTCGCTTCTGATCCTAGCCGATGAGCCAAGGGCTCTCCTTGACAAGATGAGCCAGGCGCGGCGCATTCTCGCCGAGGCCGGCGCGGTCGTCGCCCGCGAAGATCTCGGGCTCGAGGCAGCCTTCTGGGCGCAATTGCCGGGCCTCTTTAAATATCGGGCGCGGGCCGGCGCCATCACTTCGCGCAATTTCGCGGGGCTCTCGCCCTTCCATGCCTTTCCATCAGGCAAGGCCAAGGGCAATCATTGGGGGCCGGCCGTCGCCGCGCTGAAGACCGCCTCGGGATCATTGTTTCATTTCTCGTTTCATGTCGGCGATCTCGGCAACACATTCATCTGCGGTCCCTCGGGCTCTGGCAAGACCGCGTTCCTGACTTTCGCCCTGGCGCAGGCGGAGAAGCTCGATTGCCAGCTCGTCCTCTTCGATAAGGATCGCGGCGCCGAGCTCTTCATCCGAGCGATCGGCGGCTCTTATCTGGCCTTGAAGAACGGCAGGCCCACGGGCTGCGCTCCTTTGAAGAGCTTCGATCTGACGCCGTCGAATCTCGCCTTTCTCGGCGCGCTAGTGCGCAAGCTCGTCAGCGTCGACGGAAGGCCCTTCTCGGTCGCTGACGAACAAAGGATCGATAACGGACTTCTCGCGCTGCGCGACATTCCGCGCCACGAGCGCTCCTTCTCGGCGCTGCGCGTCTTTCTTGGCCAACGCGACATGGAAGGCATCGGCGCGCGGCTGGAACGCTGGTGCAAAGGTGGCGCGCTGGGGTGGGTTCTCGACGCTGACGAAGACGCGATCAGCATCGATTCACACGCCTTCGGTTTCGACATGACCGAGGTCCTCGACGATTCCGTCATCCGCACGCCGCTGATGATGGTGCTGTTTCGACGCGTCGAAGAGCTGATCGACGGCCGGCGCATCGTCATCGCGATCGACGAATTCTGGAAGGCGCTCGGCGACGAGGCCTTTCGCGATCTCGCCAATGACGGCTTAAAGACCATCCGCAAGAAGAACGGCGTGATGGTGTTCGGCACGCAATCTCCGCGTGATGCATTGGTCTCGCCGATCGCCCACACCATCGTCGAGCAATGCCCGACGCAAATTTTCTTTCCCAACGCCCGTGGCCAGGCGCACGATTATGTCGATGGTTTTCATCTCACCAAGGCGGAATTCCGGCTCATCCGCGAAGAGCTTTCGACCGAGAGCCGTCGCTTTCTCCTGAAACAAGGCCACGACGCGGTGGTCGCCGAGCTCGATCTCAAAGGCATGGACGACGCGCTCGCCGTCCTCTCCGGCCGCACCGCGACCGTCGACCTTCTTGATCGCCTGCGCGCAGAAGTCGGCGACGATCCGGCGAACTGGCTCCCACTTTTCCATCAGCGCCGAAAGGGGCTCGCATGAAGCCGCTTGCTCGATTCGTTCCTCTCGTAATCATAGCCGCCCTGCCCTTTCCGGCCTCAAGTCAGGTCGTTTTCGATCCGAGCGTCTTCGCCCGCCAGTTCGATCAATTGATCGAAATGAAAAAGCAGGTCGAGACGCTCTCTTCGCAACTGAAGGTGGCGCAGGATCAGCTCTCGCAGGCGAAGCAGCTCTATGATTCCTTCAGTAGGCTGACGAACGCCAATGACGTCGCGAGCTTGTTGAACTCATCGGAATTCCGCAAATATCTGCCAGGGGAATTTTCGCAGATCGAGGGACTGATCAAGGGATCGGGCTCGGGCGGCTTCGCCTCTTCCATCGACAGCTATCTCTCGCAAAACCGTCTCTACACAGAAAATCCGGGTAACTCCTTCTATGCCTCAGAGCTCGATCGCATTGCCCGCCAAACGAGCGCGAAACACTCGCTCGGTCAAGCCGTCTACGACACGGCGTCGCGCCGCATCGATCAGCTCGAGGAACTGCGCCGCCAGATCAGCGCCTCCAAGGACGCCAAGGAAGTGCTCGACCTTTCCGCCCGCCTACAGGCCGAACAGGCGTTGCTGCAAAACGACGTGGTGCGCCTGCAAGGCCTCGCCATGATTCAGCGTGCGCAAGCGGACATGGACGTCGAGCGCGAACACGAGCGGCGGCGCCAAACGGTCGACGAAATGAAGGCTGCCCTCCAATGAAGACGCTCATTTCAACACTGCTGATCGCAACCTGCCTCGCAGGTTGCAACAAGGAACCGAACTCTTCCGATGCCTCGTCGAAGATGGCGGTGCCGGTCCATGATGTGGCCTGGTATCTCGAGCATGAGGCCGAGCACGAAGCAACTAAACGACGATGCAAGGCCAATCCCGGCGCGCTTCGCGAGACGGCGGAGTGCATAAACGCTGATCAAGCGCAAAAACAAATCTTCGTCTGGGGGCGCGAAGAAGCCCTAAAACGTTTGCGTGAAGGTCTCTGAGCATGGCCGTCACAGTTTTCGACGAATTTTTGAGAGAGTTCGAACAGCCGATCACGCAATTCGTGTCGAACTCTGTTCAGCAACTCACATCCTATGTCGATGCGCCGCTGCGGGTGGCAGTGATGCTCTACGTCGCGATCTATGGAATCGCCGTCATGCGCGGCGCGATCCAGGAACCGATTCTCGATTTCGCCTGGCGTTCGATCCGTATCGTCGCCGTCATCCTGCTCGCGACGAACGCCTCCTCCTATCAGCAATATGTCACGGGGCTCTTTTTCGAGTCCCTGCCGAAGGAGATAAGCGGCACCATCGCCGGCGGCGGGCTCGACATGAGGTCCGGCCAGCCGTTCGACCAACTGCTGACCAAAGGAATTTCGGTCGCGCAGAAAATATACGATCAAGCCGGTTTGACCGATATCGTGCCGGCGCTCGTCGCGGCCATCCTTCTCGTGTTCACCGCCGTCAGCGGCTTCCTGCAGTTCGCAATCATGCTCTATGCGAAAGTTGGCCTCGCGCTCGTATTGGCGCTTGGTCCGATCTTTATCGCGCTCATGCTGTTCGAGGCGACGCGCACCTTCGGCGAAGCCTGGACGCGCCAGCTCGCCAATTTCGTGATCCTGCATGTCCTTGTCGTCGCGTTGATCGGGCTGATGCTAACAACCGTCGGTCATTTCGTCGACAAATATGGCGCCAACGCCGCGACCGGCGGACAGTTGATCGTCGGCGCCGTAGCGATCAGCGCGGTGCTCGGCCTCGCCGCCTATATCGCTCTGCAACTGCCAGAAATCGCCGGGGCGCTCGCCGGCGGCGGCGCCTCGCTTGCCGCCCACATGCTCAACCGCTGGATGGCGGCCACTGCAACCACCGCCACCCTGGGCGCGACGATCGGCGCCTATGCCGGCGCCCATGTCGCCGCGACAAGGACGATTCAGGGGCTGCAGCGACGTCGGAGAGGCGGCAGTATCCGCCACGTTCCCGCGGAATAACGCACACTCGCCATCTCGAAGATCATAATTTTCGGAGACGTAATGACGGCACGAATGGGATTTCTGGCGCTGGCGCTCGCCGCGCCTCTAACCGGTTGCGCCAGTCTCACCGGCGCTGGCGCGCCCTCCTGCGACGGCTGGACGCGGCGGCCGCTCAACCGGTCGCTGTGGGATTGGGAGAACGCTGCGCCCGTTGAACCGCCGGCGCCGCCACCCGCTGTTGGCGAACCACTCATCCGCAAGGGCGAAATCGACAAAGCGCATGCGAGCGAGCGAACCGCCGCTCTCCCCATCTTCGATATCGCCGCTTCGACGCGGCGCTGTGGGGAAGCAGACCATGGTTGAGCGCGGCGATTTGAAGGCCTACTTCGAACGCGCTCGCCTCTGGGAGCAGGATCTTCTCCTCTCGGCGCAACGCTCGAAGCGCATCGCCTGGGTAGCTGCGGCGGCGGCCTCGGCTCTCGCTTTCGTCTCGATCGGCGCGGTCGCGGCGCTCACTCCTCTCAAGACCGTCGAGCCCTTCGTTATTCGCGTCGACAACGCGACCGGCATTGTCGACGTGGTTTCCGCCCTGAAGGACGAGCCGCAGGCCTACGACGAGGCGATCGCCAAATATTTTCTTGTTCAATATGTGCGAGCGCGGGAAGGCTACAGTTTCGTCGAGGCGCCCGCCAATTTCCGCACCATTTCGCTGCTCTCGACCCAGGGCGAGCAGACGCGCTTTTCGACCCTCTATCGCGGCTCAAATCCCGATAGTCCTCAAGTCGCCTATGGCAAGAGTGGCGTCGCCGAAATCCGCATCAAGGCGATTTCGCTGCTCGGTCCCAATCTCGCCTCGGTGCGCTATCTGCGCGAAGTCCGTCATGGCGACGAGATTAAGATTTCTCATTGGATCGCAACGGTCGCCCTCTCGTTTGAGAAGAAGGCGACGATCTCCGCTTCCGATCGCCTGATCAACCCTCTCGGTTTTCTCGTCTCCGAATGCCGGTCCGATCCGGAGACCGCGCCATGACGAACCGCTTCTCCTTCGCTGGCGCGATAGTGATGATCGCGTGCGGATTTTTGCTCTCGCCCTTGCCAAGCCTCGCCCTGCAACAACCGATGGCTGGATCGCGCGACGCGCGCATGCGCATGGTCGCCTACGATCCATTCAATGTGGTCAAAATCAACGGCGTCATCCGCGCCTCGACCCAGGTGGTCTTTTCCGAGGACGAAGAAATCGCCCATGTCGCGATCGGCGATTCCGTCTCCTGGGAAGTTGCGCCCGCCGGCAACATCCTCTTCCTGAAACCGCGCGAAAGGCATCCGCCGACCAATCTGCAGGTGGTGACGACGCGCCGGGACGGCCGCAAGCGGTCATATCAATTCGGGGTCAGCGCAGAATCTTCCCGAAATTGTACTCTAAGCCGCATCGAGTAGCTCAGAGCGGGGGTTTCTGAGGGGCCGGAAGGCGTTTTGGAGCGGCTCGGTCGGCCAAACATAGTCCCCGTTGAAGGTGATGTGCTCCCAGCCGAGCGGCGCGATATGAGCGAGCAAATCGTCACGGACGCGTTCTCCGCTGGAGCGAAGCTCGGCAACGGCGTGGCTGAGATAGACCGTATTCCAAAGGATGACGGCCGAGACGACGAGATTGAGACCAGAGGCCCGATAGCGCTGATTTTCGAACGTCCGGTCGCGGATTTCTCCGAGGCGATGAAAGAACACCGCCCTGGCGAGCGCGTTGCGGGCCTCACCCTTGTTGAGCCCGGCGTTTGTTCGCCGCCTCAGACCCGGGTCGCTGATCCAGTCGAGGGTGAAGAGGGTGCGTTCGAGCCGCCCGATCTCCCGAAGCGTCTTCGCCAGCGCATTCTGTTTGGGGTAAGCGGCGAGCCGACGCATCAGGATCGACGGCGCAACCGTTCCAGCTTTGATTGACGCCGCGAGGCGCAACGTCTCATCCCAATTTTCGCCGATGATGCGGAAGTCGATAGCGCCGCCGATCATTGGGTCGAGTGATTTATATGTGGCGCGAGCATCAGCGACATAGAGCCGGCGATCGGCAAGATCGCGAATGCGCGGCGCAAATCGAAATCCCGTGAGATGGCAAAGACCGAACACGTGATCGACGGCGCCCGCCGTGTCCGTATAGTGCTCGCGGATGTCCAGCGAGCATTCGTGGTGAAGCAACCCGTCCAGAATATGCGCGGCCTCGCTGGCGTTGGCGGCGATGACCTTGGTGTGAAACGGCGCATACCGATCGGAGACATGCGTATAAAACTTGACGCCCGGCTCCGAGCCATATTTGGCGTTGTAGTCGGCGCGCGCCTC
>NZ_JADNQZ010000031.1 GCF_015709515.1 Methylocystis sp. H62 | reverse complement strand
GGCGATGACATCGGAGAAAACTTCTCCGGTCAACAAGCAAAAAATGTTCCTGGCGTCATTGCGATGGGGAGTCAGCCGGAGTGATGGTCGGCGGCAGTTGCGCTTTCTCTTAAACACGCTTCAGGAACGGATCGTCATGCAAACGCATTAGCAGGTTTAGCAACGAGACGCCGACCGACGGCGCGATTTCGCTTTTGTCAAAATTTCCTACATCAAGGAAAGTCGCCGACAACTCGAAATAAATTTACGCATTTGCTCGGTGTGTGACGAAAAAATTCAGGAAAAAATGTGCGCCCGATGCAACGAATTTCGGAATGAGACGTTGACAGATAGCGGTTGCTGCAGTGCACCTAACTATTAAGCGCGATGCACATAATTTGGCCAGGGCGCGGTGGCGATTTCTCTTGGAGGGACATTGATGGAAGCCATCAATGCGGTCACGCTCAATACATGCTTTGACTCGGATGAATCCCTTCGTGGGCGCCGTCCGGAAGAGTTCGGCGTAATTGTCTTAAATCGGCAATTCGCGGCCGCCGAAGATCAATCTCTCGATCACGAAGTGAATGTATCGCGCGCTAAAGCGCGTTCGGCGCTGCAACTGGCGCAGCGTGAGCGGGATATAACCAAGGCGACGAGAGACCGCATCCAGGAAGCCGTAGACCGCGCCAACAATTTTTCTGCTGCGATCCAGAGAAGGCTTTCCAGATTCGCCAATCTTGACAAGCGGATCGCTGAAGAGTGCGCGGCATCGATACTGCGTTCGACAGGACAAGAGGCGGGCCGCGCGCTCGAGCTATCACCGAAAACGAAGAGGCTCGCTGAAAGGATTTTCTGGCTTGAAAATCAATCGGCCTCGTTTCGACGCGCTTCAGATTGCCTTCGTCAAGAACTCGCGAACGCCGAAAGCAGTCTGAAGTTAGCCGAGGGCGAAGTTAAAAAGGCGGCTGTCGCTGTCGCCGCGGCTGAAATGGAGCCGATCGCGGCAGAATTGGCGCGCGTTGAAAGTCTGGCGGCGACGCTTCGGCGTCTTCTTCTGGGATACGGCGCTCTCCGCCATGACGGTGGATTTCTGCCCATGAGTAGCGCGACCGCGCAGCTTCTCAGGGCGCCGCCGAAGAATGCAATGGTGGGCGGAAGCGTGCATTGCTTCGAGGCCACCGCGCAATGGGCATCCTATTTGCAACAGCTCAGTCTCGATAGCGAGGCGACGCTCGATGCGAAAGTGCGTTGGTGAGTGTGTTGCAACACAGATTTTTTCATGTGCGAGCGCGACAAATGCGCAAGCGAACAAGCTGACGAAGCGAACATTAAACCGCAAATAAGCATAGCTGAAATAAGCTTTTAGCCGTGTTTTTTGGACACAAACTGAACTCGAGGAGAAATAGATGGAAACGGTGATCGCGATCACTCCGAGCCATTGCCTCGACCCGCAAATCGCCATTGCCGCCTGCAAGGCGGGCGAGACTGGCGTCCTCGATTTGGGGTGGCGTGCAGACGCCTCCGCCATCACTGACGCGATAAACGCTCTGCGGAAGTCGGTGGGCGTCCGCGGAACATGGGGCGTCAGATGGGACGCCGCCGCAGGGCCTTATCGGGATCTGAACGAACTTTCGCAGCTCACGCAAGGCAAAGTTCCGCTTCTTGTTTTTGCGGGCGTGAAGGCGCGAGAGGCGGCGGATTTACTCAAGTCTGCGAAAGAGTTGGCGCAACGGGTCCTGCTCGAGGTCCATGATCTCGACTCGGCGCTGCTCGCAGAGGCGGAAGGCTTCGACGGGTTGATCGTGAAAGGCCATGAGGCGGGCGGATGGATCGGCTCCGCCACCTCATTCATCCTGCTGCAGGAATTGAGCGGGAAGGTCCAGATTCCTTACTGGATACAGGGCGGCGTCCATATGCGCAGCGCGGCGGCTGCCGTGCTTTCCGGCGCGCGCGGGGTCGTTCTCGCCGAGCAGCTTTGGTTGACGGAAGAGGGGCCGAGCGCGTCCGCAGAGCAAAAAAAGCTCTGGGGCCAATTCGACGGCAGCGAAACGATCATCGCGGGGCGAGGCGCTGATCTGTTTCGTCTTTCCGCTCGACACGGTCGAGGCAAGCTCCGCGAGCTGGAAGTCGGCGTCGCCAAGGGCGACGACCTGCGGGATCTCTTGCGACGCTTGTTGGCGGAAGACGCGCTCACGCCGCTCGCACAGGATATCGCTTTCGCCGCCTCGCTCGGGCGTCGCTACGGCACGACAGGACGCGTGATCGCCGCGCTGCGCGACGCAGTAGCGCCCGCGATCGGCGAGGCTCGTGCGCAAAATGTGCTGCGACCCGACTCAGCGCTCGCCAAACTGCACGGCGCCCGTTTTCCAATTGTGCAGGGTCCGATGACGCGCGTCAGCGACGTCGCGCCCTTTGCCGACGCGGTGTCTCGGGCGGGAGGCTTGCCGTTCCTGGCGCTCGCCGTGATGCGCGGTGTGGAAGTGCGTTCGCTGCTGACGAAGACCAAAGAGCTGATGGGCGCGCGGCCCTGGGGCGTCGGCATCCTGGGCTTCATGCCGCTCGACCTGCGACAGGAGCAGATGGAGGCCATCCGCGACGTCAAGCCGCCGTTCGCGATTGTCGCCGGGGGCAGGCCGAGCCAGGCCAAGGAACTCGAAGCGCTGGGCATTTCCACCTATCTGCATGTGCCGTCGCCCGGTCTGCTGCAGGGTTTTATCAAGGAAGGCGCACGCAAATTCATTTTCGAGGGAAGCGAGTGCGGCGGGCACACCGGACCGCGCACAAGTTTCGTGCTGTGGGAGTCGGCCATCGAGACGCTTCTCAGCGCGAAGATTGATGATCCCGAGACGGTGCAGATCCTCTTCGCCGGCGGCGTTCATAACGGGCTTTCCGCCGCGATTGTGTCGGTGTTGGCGGCGCCGCTGGCCGCGAAGGGGATGAAAGTCGGCGTGCTGATGGGCACCGCCTATCTCTTCACCGAAGAAGCGGTGCGAACCGGCGCCATCGTCAACGAATTTCAGGATCAAGCCATCGACTGCCGTGAAACTGCGCTGCTGCAATCGGGAGTCGGCTCATTCACACGCTGCGCCAACACCAGCTTTTGCGATGAGTTCGATAAGACGCGGCGCGATCTGATTTTGCAGGGCAAGTCGGAAGAAGAAATTCTCATGGCGCTCGAGCTGCTCAACATCGGGCGGCTGCGCATCGCCTCAAAGGGCGTGGCACGCAATGAGAATCCTGCGGCGAAGGATAACAACGAGAAATACGTCAGCCTCGACGCCGACGCGCAGCGCCGTGAAGGCATGTATATGATGGGCGAAGTCGCGCGCTTGCGCGACTCGCGGTTGAGCATGGCCGAACTGCACCAGGCCGTCTCCTCCGGCGCCCAGGCGGCGCTGGCCCGCGGCGACAACCGTAAGAGTTCGCCAAAGCGAGAACCGCGCGAAGAAATCGCCGTCGTCGGCATGGCCTGTCTGTTGCCGGGCGCGAACGACGTGCGCAGCTACTGGCGCAACATCATGCTGGCGGTCGATTCAGTTCGCGAGGTGACCGAGGATCGCTGGCGCGCGTCCGACTTCTACGACCCAAAGCGCGGCGTGAAGGACAAGGTCTATTCGAAGTGGGGCGGCTTCCTCAACGACGTCGCTTTTGACCCGACGCGTTACGGGATTCCGCCCGCCAGTCTGCGCTCCATCGAACCTGTGCAGCTCCTCGCGCTGCTGGTGTCGAGCATGGCGCTGGAAGACGCCGGCCTGGATCGCCGGCCGTTCCCGCGCGAGCGCACCGCGACAATTTTTGCCTCTGGCGGCATGAATGATCTCGGAACGATCTACATCTTCCGGACGTTGCTCGCGCATTATCTGCCAAAAGCCGAAGGCGTCTCCGAGGACGCGCGCAAGCAGATCCTGGAGTCGCTCTATCAGGATGAGTTGCCGAAGTGGACGGAAGACTCCTTTCCGGGATTCCTCGGCAATGTCGTCGCCGGGCGCGTCGCCAATCGACTCGATCTGCGCGGCGCGAATTTCACCGTCGACGCGGCCTGCGCCTCCTCGCTCGCCGCGCTCGACGTCGGCATCAGACAGTTGCGCAGCGGCGACGCCGACATCGCGCTCGTTGGCGCGGTGGATGGGACCAACGGCCCCGTCAGCTTCATGTCCTTCGCGCAGACCCACGCGCTGTCGCCGCGCGGTCGGTGTCGTCCCTTCGATGACAGCGCGGACGGCATCGCCATTGGCGAAGGCGTCTGCGCCGTTGTGTTGAAGCGGCTCGCCGACGCCGAACGCGATGGCGACAGGATCTATTCCGTCATCAAGGGCATTGGCAGCTCAAGCGACGGCCACAATCGCAGCCTGACGGCGCCGCATCCCGAAGGGCAGGTTCTGGCGCTCGAACGCGCCTATGCCGACGCCGGCGTCGATCCGTCGAGCGTGACGCTGATCGAGGCGCATGGCACCGGCACGTCGGTCGGCGACAAATCCGAGATCGGCGCGCTGAACATAGTCTTCGGTTCCGCGTCGGGAACGCCGCAGCGCTGCGCCGTCGGCTCGGTGAAGTCGATGATCGGCCACACGAAAGTCGCGGCGGGACTCGCGGCGCTCATCAAGGCGAGCCTCGCGCTCAAGCACCGCGTGCTGCCGCCGACCATCGGCGTCGAAAAACCGGTGTCAGGCGTCGACTTCGCCAAATCGCCTTTCTACATCAACACCGAAATTCGCCCCTGGCTCGGCGCCGGCGACAGCGCGCCGCGCCGTTGCGGCGTCAGCGCCTTCGGGTTTGGCGGCACCAACTTTCATACCGTGCTCGAAGAATATCGCGGCGACTTCCGGGCGTCCGACGCGCAAGATCTGAACCCGCGCGCGGCCGAGATCTTCGCCATCAGCCGTTCGAGCGTCGAGGCGGTTGAAGATGCGGCGCGGACTCTGCTGCAAGGCGTTGAGCAGACGCAGGAGCTCGATCTCGCACAGCTCGCTTACTCGACGTCCCTTGACGACGCCAGGCTGCGACCGAAGAACGGCGGTCAGATCGTGCAGCTCGCGATCGTGGCGAACGCGGTCGCCGACCTGAAGGGCAAGCTTGAATTCTTCCTGCGCAGCCATCAAGGCAAGGCGACGCTCAACGCGCCGAGCGGGATCTACTATCGGAACCTGCAACATCGCGCGGACAGCGGCGCCGTCTGCTTCCTGTTCCCGGGCCAGGGATCGCAGCAGATCAACATGCTTCGCGATCTTGTCCTCGCGCGTCCGTCCGCTTACGCTTTGTTCGAAAAGGCGGACGCGATGCTCAAGGGCGCGCTGCCGAAGCCGCTGTCGCAATATGTCTATCCCGTGCCTGTCTTCGGCAAGGAGGAGCGGGAGCGCCAGCAAGCGGAATTGAACGACACGCGCGTCGCGCAGCCGGCGCTCGGATTGGCGGGCCTCGCGGCCTATGACGCGCTGTCGGCCTTCGGCGTGAAGCCCAACTTCGTCGCCGGCCACAGCTACGGTGAATATGTCGCGCTCTGCGTCGCCGGGGTTCTGTCGCGCGAGGATCTTATCCGCATCTCCGATGCGCGCGGCCGTATCTCCAAGGAGATATCCGTCGCACAGCCGGCGACGATGGCGGCGGTCAACGCCAACGAGAAGTGGACGCTAGAGGCGATCGCGCGTCTCGAACTGGCGGTGAGCGTCGCGAATTTGAACGCGCCTGACCAGACGATCATCGCAGGGCCAATCGCCGCGATCGACGCCGCGGTGAAGGCGCTCAGCGGGGAGGACGTGCGCGTCAAGCGGCTGCCGGTGACGGCGGCGTTCCACTGTAACGCGATGGCGGGGGCGCAGGCGGCGCTCGCCGCGGAGCTCGGCTCGGTGACGTTCCGAGCGCCGACGATCAAAGTGTTCAGCAACACGACGGGCGACCGCTATCCCGTGGAGCCTTCTGAAATCCGCGCGCTGTTGGCGCGCCACATCGTCGAGCCCTTGCGCTTCGTCGATGAGATCGAGCGCCTCTACGCGGCGGGCGCGAGAGTCTTCATCGAGGCGGGTCCGGGGCAGGTGCTGAGCGGGCTCGTCGGCCGTATTCTCGGCGACCGGCCGCACACGACGCTGTCAATCGACGCACCGGAGCGTTCGGGCTGGCTGCAGCTCGCGCAGCTGCTCGCGCGGGCGTTTGCGCTCGGCCTTCCGGTCGATCTTGCGCCATGGTTTGCGCGCCGCGGACTTGCCGAAATGAGCCTCGCGCAAGTCTTCGAACAGGCGCGCGCCAAGGCCAATCCAGGGCCCATGGCGTGGCGGGTGAATGGCGGGCGCGCCGAGCCCTGGCGCGGCGAAGCCAAGCCGCCAAAGCGCGCCGCCGGCCCCGCTACGCCGCCGGCGCCTGTGAAGGCGCCCGCGGCGCCCCTCCAAACCAGACCCAATGGGAACGCACCAGCCCATCCACCATCGTCGCCATCATTCGGCGTCGAACGCGAGAGGAGCAAAGCCTTGTCTACTCACGTACCATCGCCAGCGCTTGGCGCGGTCAGCGCGTTAGGCGCTGAATCGCGGTTCGCCCAAGTGCAGAACAGTTTGGCGCAACTCATCGATCTACAGCGCGAACAGCAGGACGTGTTGCGTCGTTTCTTCGAGTTCCAGGGACAGCTGCTCGGCGCCAACGGCAATGGCGCCGCTGAGCGAACCGGGTTTGGCGCTGAGCCGATCCCGTTCCTGATCGCCGAACAGGCGACGGCGGCTCCGACGATGGCCGGCGTCTTCGTTCCGCCGGCCCCTGTGCTGCCGAAGCTTGCCGCCACGCAGAACGGCAAGGCTCCGCAACCGGCGCCGCGCCTCGCGAGCGCGCCTCCGGTCGCCGCGAAACCGGCGGCGAATGGCGCCGGCGCTGCAAAGACGACGGACCAGAAGGGCCCAAAGCAGCTTGCGTCGACCGAGGCGTTCAAGGCCGATCTGTTGCAGGCGGTCGTCGAGCGCACGGGCTACGCCGAAGACATGCTCGATCTCGACGCGCATATGGAGGCCGATCTCGGCATCGACTCCATCAAGCGGATCGAGATCTTGAGCAAGCTCAAGGACGATCACTCCTTCATGGAGAACCAGGACGAAGAGAAGGTTTTCGAGGAGCTGTCGGGCCTCAAGACCCTGAATGCGATCGTCGATTGGTACGATCAATTTCGAAAGTCGCAGGCCGAGCCGGGAGGCTCCGATTCAACAAAAAAAGCTCAGACTCCGCTGTCGCTCTCCTTGCCTGAGACAGCGGAGTCTGACGCCCCGAAGGCAAATCCCGCGGACGTGCAGCGCTACGCGGTCACCCCTGTGGCCGCGCCGCGGGACGCTTCAAGGCAAGTTAAAGACTTTCCCGCGGACCGCCTGATCCTCGTGATCGGCGGCGCGGGGGAGTTGAGCGTCGCTTTCAGCGACGCTCTGAGGGCTAACGGCCATAAGGTCTGGCGGGTCACGCCGGGCGGCGAGACTCGCCTCGTCGATAATGAGCGCATCGAAGCCAACTTGTCTTCGCTTGACGCGGTGATCGCGCTTCGCGAGATGCTCGCCGACGAGGGCGTAACGGTCGGCGCGATTTTCAATTTGTCCGGCTTGCAGTCGATCGGCGGCGTCGCGCATGACGCCCCTCTGGACCACGCGCGGCAATTGTTTTTGCTCCTCAAGGCCTTCGAGAAGGATTTAAGGGAGAGCGCCAAGGCGGGCGGCGGCGTCCTTTTCAATCTGACCGATTTCGATGGACAATTCGGTCTTCGCCGCGCGCGCCCGTTCGCCGCGGCTCCCGCCGGCACGCTCGGCGTCGCAAAGTCAGCGGCGCGGGAATGGCCCGAGTTACGAGTCAAATGCATCGACGCCGATCCCGATATCGACGTGACGCGGCTGGTCGACGAATCTTTGATGGAATTTTACGACGACGATTCGACCGTCGAAGTGGGTTTCACCCAGAGCGGACGCTTTCAGCTCGAACTCGCGGAGGAGTGCGTTCCGACGGCCGATCTGTCGGGCCTGAGCTTGGAGCATGACGGCGTGCTGCTCGTCACCGGCGGCGCCTACGGCATAACGGCGGACGTCACGAGGGCGATGGCGGAGAAATTCCGGTCGCGGCTCGTTCTCGTCGGACGCAGTCCGATGCCGGAGGCCGAGCCCGAAGCTACGCGCAGCCTGAACGATCGCGCCGAGTTGCGGCAGCTCCTCATCGGCGAAGCGCGGGCACGCGGCGAAAAGATCAAACCGGCGGAAATCGAAAGCGGGATCAAACGCATCCTCAAGGACCGTCAGATCCGCGACAACATCGCGGCGATGCGTTCGGCGGGGGCGCAGGTCGAGTACCACGCGCTCGACATACGCGACGGCGACGCCTTCGGACGTCTGATCGATTCAATCTACGATCGCTATGGCCGCATTGACGGCGTGCTGCATGGCGCCGGCGTCATTGACGACAGGATGATGAGAGAGAAGTCGCCCGAGTCCTTCGACATGGTGTTCGAGACGAAGGTGATCCCGGCCATGGTTCTATCCGAGAAGCTGCGGCCGGAAACTCTCAAATTCCTAGTGTTCTTCTCGTCGATCGCGGGTCGGTTCGGCAACGCCGGCCAGAGCGACTACAGCGCGGCGAACGAGGTCGTCAACAAGCTTGCCGACGGGCTGAGCCAAATATGGCCGCATGTTCACGCCGTCGCAATCAATTGGGGACCGTGGGACGGCGGCATGGTGAGCGACGATCTGCGTAAGCTCTACGCCTCCAAGCAGATCTATCCGATCGCCATTGATCAGGGAAAGCGGCGCTGCCTCGAAGAGCTCGAGCGCGGAAACACCGGCGCGCCGGAAATCGTCGTCGCCGCAAGTCTCGAACAGATCGCCCGACAGGGCATGCGGCAACAATAGCAGGCGTTCGCCAATTACCGACGCCGAAATCGACAGATCGAGGAGTAGGCGATGTCGTTTTGCCTGACTAACTTTGTTCCCGTCCGCATGATCGAGCCTGTGCCGCAGGCTTTGACGCTCGAACTTTCAGCCTATGGATTCGCCAAGTCCTATTGCCGCAGTCACGGGATCACCGATGCGGAGAGCTTTGGAACGATCATTCACGAAACGCGGCAAAAGTTTGAAAAGTTCGCTCTGTCTCCCTCAGTGATCAAGCGGCGCCAGTTGGTGTTCTTTCCGCGTCTCAGCGACATCAGCTTCAGCAATGGCGAGTTCACGGTCGCCGAGCCCGAGCATGACTATCTGCAGCTCTTCGATAACTATGAGAACCTGCAGGCGAAGGACATCAAAACGCGCCATTCAAGCTACGCGAAAGTCGCCGACGGCTGCCTCAAGGAGATGTACGGCGACGCCGAGGAGGCGCCGGACGATCTCATCCATGTGACCTGTTCCGGCTATCTGGCGCCCAGTCCCGTAGAGCGGATGGTGGCCGGCAAGGAATGGTTCAACACCACCGTCACGCATAGTTACCACATGGGCTGCTACGGCGCGTTTCCGGCGATCAAGATGGCGCACGGCTTTCTCTCGTCGTCGCAATTCGCCATGACCAAGCCCAAGGATCGCGTCGACATCGTGCACACCGAGGTGCTCTCCGTTCACCGCGGCATCGAAGAGCTCAAGGCGGAGAACATCATCACGATGACGCTGTTTGCCGACGGCTTCATCAAATATTCGATGGTGACGGAAGACCATCTGCGCGAGCGCGGGCTGCGCGGCTTGAGGATCCTCGCTTTCAACGAGCATCTGCTGCCGAACTCGGCCGACGACATGACCTGGGTCCCTGGCTCAACGCGCTTCCACATGACGCTTTCCGTCATGGTGCCCGTCGTCATCAAGCAATCGGTTCGCCCATTCGTCGAGCAGTTGCTGCAACGCGTCGGCGTCGATTTCGAGCATGACAAGCATCGGCTGATTTTCGCCATTCATCCTGGCGGCCCGAGGATCGTCGAACATATTCAGGAGGCGCTCGGGCTTGAGCCGGATCAGGTGGCGATCAGCAATTCGGTGTTTACCGAGAATGGCAACATGTCTTCGGCGACGGTCCCGCACATATTGAAAGAGATTATAGAGGAGCCCTCGATTCCTGCGGGGGCGCGCATCGTCTCGCTCGCCTTTGGACCCGGTCTGACGATCACTGGCTTGGTCGCGGAAAAGATATGAGCGTTCAGCGCGCAAAGAGATTGAACGGCGGCGACGCTCCATCCCGGCCAGCGACGGGCGAGGGGGGAGCGCCTCTCATCGCGCGCATGTACGAGGTACAGGACGCGAAGGAGCTCGCGCTCGCCGTCGAGCAGCCGGATGAAGAGGCTCATCTTTCCGAGCGGACCAGCCCGATGGCAAGAGCGGGCGCGGAAAGCTCTGATCAGATCCAAGAGGCGGACACGAGCGAACCGCGCATGCCGTTCATCGGTTCCGTGCTCGATTACGTTCCCGGCGAGCGCATCACGATCGAGCGCAAACTCAGCGTCAACGAAGATCTCTACCTCGCCGATCACGCTTTCGTTCATGCGCCTGGCATAAAGCCGACGTCAGCCTGTTTGCCGGTCGTGCCGATGACGATGAGCCTCGAAATCATGGCCGAGGCGGCGGCGTGTCTCGCGCCGGGCTGCGGTCTGCTCGGATTTGAAGACGTACGCTCGGTGACCTGGATTGATCTCGAGGACGTTGACGAACTCGCGCTAAACATCGTGACGCAGATTGTTCGTCACGATGCAGAGCGCGGGGCCTTCAGCATTTCCGCCGCCATTTACGTCGAAGGTAAAAGCTCTCCCGCGATCACTGCGACTGTTCTTTTCGGAGATCGCTACTTGGTCGAATTGTCGCCGACCTTTAGCGATTTGAGCAACGCGCGCGCACACTCGCTCACAGCCGATGAAATCTATGCCGAGCGGCACATGTTTCACGGACCGAGCTTTCAATGTCTCGTTGGAGAATTCGTTCTCGGAGACGAAGGAATCATCGGCGAGCTTTGTGTGCGGTCTCCCGAAGAGCTTTTTGGATCGACGCGTTCTCCGCAACTTCTGACGGACCCCTGCTTACTCGACGCGGTGGGTCAGATCGTCGGACTCTGGGCGATGGAGCAAGAGCGCTACGTCTTCCCGATCGGTCTCACGAAGCTTGAAATTTATCGTCCGACCCCGCCCGTCGGAACGCGCGCGCCTGTGCGCGTTGAGATCTTGCAGTCGGAAGGCAAGACGCTCGTCGCCGACGTCGAGGTGCAGGATGGCGAAGGCGGCGTTTGGATGCGAATTTCAGGCTGGCGGACATGGAAGTTTCGCTGGGAAAAGCGCCTGGTGGATTTCCGTCGTCAGCCCGACAGACACTTGTTAACGACGCCGGCGCCCGCGCCGCATTTCGAGGGCTCGATTTCATTGATGCTTTCCAGCGCCGAGCTGAAGCAATTCGATCCTGCCTTGCTCGCGCGCTATTGTCTGAGCGCCGACGAAATGCTGACCTACAAAGAACTGGAGCGTTTTCCCCAGCGGCAGCGGCAGTGGCTCTATGGCCGCGTCGCGGCCAAGGACGCGGTCCGCCTGTGGGTGGCGAAGCGACAGCAAGGGGAGATGTCGCATCCGGCGACGTTCGCCATCTCTTCGGATGAACGCGGACGACCGTTCGTCAAGCCCGCGCCGAGTTGGGGATCCGCGCCGTCGGTGAGCATTTCTCATTGCGAAGAACGAGCGATAGCGGTCGCTCACGAGCATGACATCGGCGTTGATATAGAGCGTATCGCCGCTCGCGACGTCGGCGTTGTCGAAGCCTTCGCCTCAGCGAAGGAACGCGAAATGATCGCTCGTTATCCCGTCCAAGAACGCGACGCTTGGTTGACCCGGCTGTGGTGCGCGAAGGAGGCGCTCGGCAAGCTCTTGGGCGTCGGTCTTGAGGGCAAACCGCTTGCGATGGAGGCAACCGAAATGACCGGTGACGGACAGATCGTGCTTTCGCACAAGGACAGGAACGCGTGCGCGCGCGTTTCGACGATCGAAGCTGACGGATTCATTATCGCCTACGCAGACTTGGAGCAGTCCGTCGCGTAATCGGAAACCATTTGGCGGCATTCGCCGAGGAGGGGATCATGCTGCAGACGATGCTTCCCAATGAACAGCGGGTGTTCTGTGTGAATCCTTTGGAGGCCCCCATCATTTTTGGACAGATCGCGCCCTACTTCAAACATGGGATCGAAATTGAGGAGGGAGACACCATCGTCGACGTCGGCGCGAACATCGGACTCTTTACCTTGACCGCGTGCGATTGGGGGAAACGCGCCGTAAAAATTCTCGCCTTTGAGCCGATTCCAGACCTATTCAAATGCCTCACGGCCAACGCCAAGAAGTACAAGCTCGATAGCCTTGTCACCTTGCCCTACGCCCTCTCACGAGAGAGCGGCGCGATCGAATTCACGCACTATCCGCTGCTGACCTCGATGTCGACAGCCTATCCCTATGATCCGAACGCAGCGTCGGTTCGACTTGGCTTTCGAGACATACTGCCTCAGTTCCCGCCATTTTTGCGATGGATACAGCGCCTGCCGCCCAAGCCGCAGGAAATCGCTCTGCGCATTCTTCTTAAAGTCCTGCTCCGCGGCCGACGCGTTTCGTGTCAGGCGTTGTCGCTCTCAGACGCAATTCGCGACCATGAACTCACACGCATCGATCTCGTGAAGATCGATGCCGAAATGGCTGAACTCGACATCCTGCAGGGCGTCACAGCCGACGACTGGGGAAAGATCAAGAAGATCGTCGTCGAAGTGCACGACGTTGAAGGCCGATTGAACAAGGTGCGGAGCCTGCTTCAGGCCGCCGGCTTCCGGCGCATCGACGATGAGCAGGATCCGCAGATGAGGGAGTTTCGCGTGCACACCGTTTACGCGACCAAGTGAGGAGAATGGTGGCGTTGATTTCCGCTCAGGCCTGGTTGGCTGATGCTATTCCGAGGAGCAGAATATGCTTTATGCGTTGATTATTTCTTTCGTAGGGCTGCAGCTGTTCGTGGTGCTTGCGCCGATGCTACGTTTCGCAAAGTGTTTCCGCCGCGCGCCGTCCTTGCGAACAGAGCAGCCAAAAGCAGCTGTCATCTTGCCGTGTAAGGGGATAGATGACGCTCTGGTCGAGACCGTTCGGCGGTTGTTGCGCCAGGACTACAATAACTACGGGCTGCTGTTTGTGACCGAGAGCGAGGAAGATCCGGCGCATAAGTTGATCAAGGGCCTGATCGAGGGCGCTTCGCCTCCGGCGCGACTGATCACTGCTGGACCCGCCGCGGCCTGCGGACAAAAGGTTCATAATCTCACCACTGCGGTCGACGCTCTTGATGAGTTCTTTCCCGACATTGAGATCATCGCCTTTTGTGATTCCGACGCTCAGCCGCAAACGGATTGGCTGACCAATCTGGTCGCGGGACTCGCGGACCCTGAAGTGGGCGTCGCCACCGGCTATCGCTGGTATCTTCCGGCCGGCAGCGGCCTCGGGTCTCTGCTGTTGAGCGCCTGGAACGCGCAATCGCTGTTCTTGTTTGGCGATGAGTCGAGCTTCGCCTGGGGAGGGACTATGGCGATGCGCCGCGTTGATTTCGAAAACCTAGAAATCCGGCGACGCTGGCGGGGAGGGGTGAGCGACGACGGCAGCGTGACGACCGCGGTCCGTTCGCATGGGAGGCGCATTCAATTCGTGCCCCGCTGTCTCGTCGCCTCGCGCGGCGACGCGAGCTTGAGCGACGTTCTGGAATTCACGAACCGCCAGATCATCCTGACGCGAGTTTATATGCCGCGCGCGTGGCGGGAGATCGTGGCGCTGACGCTATACTTCTGCGCGCTCTTCGCGCTCGTCGCTGCGCTTCTCTACAGAGCCTTCGCCCAACAAGCTCTTCCCGATGGCGTCGTCAGCGTGCTGCTGCCCGGCATGGCGTTTGCAATGGTCTTACAGTGCTGGCTGCAGACCGCCTTTGCGATGCGCATTCTGCCGCAGCATCGCGACGAGTTGAGACGGCTTCGATGGGCCTATCTTGGCGTAATGCCTCTGGTGGCGCCTCTGGCCCTCTGGAACGTGATCGTATCGTGCTTCTCTCGACGCATCGTTTGGCGCGGGATCGGCTATGAACTGCTCGGCCCTAATCAGACCGTCATCTGGAAACGCGATCTTCCCGATCCGCGCGCGATTTAGGGCGGCTGCGTTGTGTCAAAGGAATCATGATGTCCGGCCTGCAGAGCAAGCGTACTGATGTTTTCGTTCTCCGAAGCGTTCTGTGGCGGCGTCATCCGATAAGACGATGCGCGTTTAGCGGAAATTCGCTGGAATCGAGGGAACGGTTTTGCGCGAACGTTGTTACTCCTCTAACGGAGGGACTGCGATGTATTTCCTTCCTGATCAAGATCTAAAAATCGAATGGGTTCGCAAGGACGAAAGTTGTCCGCACGAGGGCCATTCCTGGTACGGAAGTCGATACTGCTACTTCGAGATCGATCGTAGCGAGTGCGACTCGGCGATAGACGTTTGCCCCGTCTACGTTCTCTATTCAATGACCGGCGAAACGCTGATCAACGAGCTTGCACGGCGCAAGGCGTCTGAACTGAGAGTGGCGCCGGCAACCGACGCCGTCAGTGAAATCGAGCGCTTGACGAGCGGCGAGGTCAGGCATCGCTCGGACGAGATGCAGTTTATCGGGCGCTTCATCATGCGCTCGATCGAGGACGCCTGGGACGATCGTACGGATGACCAAGCTGTGTCGACATGGACAAGATTGGCGTCAATGGCGCCATCGTGGAGATTCGGCTTCAGGCGAAGAAAGATCCAAGTCAATCGTGACGCCATACGGCTGACGAAGGACGCCGCTGAAGTCGTAGAGACCAGAGAAGCGGCGAGCCGGCTGCGTTAGGTTCAGGCGTCAGTGAGGCGCCAGGACGCAGTCCGTCGGCTGCGCAATTCGAGGTTGCGAGCGGAGAGAATATGTCCCCTGGCGCTGTGCGCAGTCACCGGCAGGGTGAGCTTGAAGAGCGAGAATAGCTGCGGGAGCCTTTCGAAATGTCGCTAGGAAAAGAAATTGGCCTCGCCACGAGACAATTTGGCGGACGCAGCGGCGTTGCATGGACGCGTCCGAGTCTGACGCTTCTCATTGCTTGGCGAAACCTCGTCCACGATCGAGTCCGTTTCGCCGTGACGCTCGTCGGAATTGCCTTCTCGACAATCCTCGTCGGCATTCAGTTGGGCATGCTCCTTAATTTTCTTCACACGACGTCGACCGTCGTGGACCATGCCGGCGCGGATCTTTGGGTCGCCGCGCATGGCGTTCCGAGCGTGGATCTTGCAACGCCTATCGACGGCAGACGCAGATTCCAGTCTCTGGCGGTGGAAGGCGTCGCCGTCGCCGAGCCTTATCTTCTGCATTTCGGCTTTTGGAAGCGCGCCGACGGGATTCGGCAGATTGTCATCCTCATTGGCGTCGAACCGGGCGCCGAGATGGGGTTGCCGCTGACTTTGCCCGCCGGGCAAAGCTTCCGAGAGGCGCTATCCAGCCCCGACGGGATTATCATCGATCGACTCTACGCCGAAAAGCTTGGTGTTACCGGCCTCAATCAACTCGTTGAAATTAATGATCGCCGGGCGCGGGTCGTCGGCTTTACGGACGGGATAAGGACATTCACGCAATCGCCCTATGTCTTCACCTCGCTACGTAACGCGCGATCGCTGCTGGGTCGAACAGACAATCTCATCACTTACGTGTTGATCCGGCTCGCCCCCGGTCAGGATCCGGCGACGGTGATCGAGAGACTGTCCGCCCGAATGCCAGACGTCGACGTAATGACCTCGCGCGAATTTGCGGCCAACAGCCAGAAATACTGGCTTCTGACCACGGGCGCGGGCATTTCGATCATCTGCTCTTCGCTGCTTGCGCTTTTTGTTGGCGTCGTGATCGTCGCCCAAACGCTCTACGCCAGCACCATGGATCGTCTTCCCGAATACGCGGTCATTCGTGCGATGGGCGGGCCGCGATGGTATCTCTACAAGATCGTCATTGAACAGGCGGTGATCGGCGGTCTGATCGGAAGCGTCGTCGGGATCGGCGCCGTGGCGGTGCTTGTGTATCTCGGCCGGAACATGAGTTCGCCGCCGCTTGTCCCAGCCTGGCTTGCTCTAGGCATCGGGGCCGTCACCGTGGTGATGTGCGTCGGCGCCTCGCTCGTGTCGATCAGCAAGATCACATCAATTGATCCAGTGAAGGTGTTCAGATGAAACGCGCCGTCATCAGCGCCTCTGGCGTCAGTCATTCCTTCGACACCGGGCCGACGCCGGTCACCGTGCTGCGTGACATTGACGTTGAGGTCTACGCCGGCGAGTTGCTGATGTTGGTGGGACCGTCGGGCAGCGGTAAGACGACGCTGCTCCATATTCTGGGTCGGCTGCTCAGCCCTTCGAGCGGAGTCGTGACGCTTTATGGAAAAAACACGCAGGCGCTCGGCGAAGAGGAGCTCGCAGCGCTGCGGCTGAAATATTTCGGCTTCATTTTTCAAGCCTACAATCTGTTCCCCGTGCTGACCGCCACGGAAAACGTGATGGTGATGCTCGATCTTCTCGGAGTGTCCCGGCAGATTGCTCGGGAGCGCGCGCGCGAACTCCTGAAATCGGTGGGCTTAGGTCACCGACTCGATTCCTTTCCCTCTCAGTTGAGTAGCGGCCAGAGACAGCGCGTCGCGATCGCGCGCGCTCTGGCCGGCGATCCCAAGATCCTGATGGCCGACGAACCGACTGCCGCGCTGGACGCAGAAAGCGGACTTCGCGCCATTGAGCTTTTGCAGATGCTTGCGCATCAGCAGGAGCGAGCGGTGGTCATCGTCACCCATGATCCGCGTATCCTTCAATTCGGGGATCGGGTGATACATCTCGAAGATGGACAAATCGCCGAGCGTTTGGCGACGCCGCGCGGTCCATCTCCCCTGCACGCAATGGGAGCCTTGTGATGAAAATGTCGTCACGCGTCGTCGCAATTCTGACTTTCCTCGGCCTGGCCGCGCTGAGCCTCTTTCTCTTTCAGTCGATCGAGAGCACGCAATCAACCGCTCGCGCCACAACGTCGCTCGCCGGAGTTGCGCAGCATGTCGCCGCCGCGCCGGGCATGGTGGAGCCTGAAGGCGAGGAGCGCGAAATCGCCGCGCAAGCGACAGGCGTCATCCGCGAGATGCGGGTCGAGGAGAACGATGAGGTGGCGGCCGGTCAGATCATCGCGGCGCTCGATAATACCGAGCAGGTTGCTCGACTGGAGTCCGCACGCGCGGCGCTTGCGCTGCGGCAGGCCGAACTCGAGCGCCTCACCAATGGCGCGCGCGCCGAGGAGCGCCGAGAGGCGAGGGATGCTCTGATGGAGGCGGACGCGGCGCTCGATTTGGCGCGACGCGAACATGAGCGGCGGCTGCCGCTCACCAAGAGTGGCGTTTCGCCCCAAGCGGCGCTTGATCAGGCCACGTCCCACTGGAACGTCAACAAGGCGCGGCGCGCGGCGATCGCGGAAAGGCTCGCGATGCTCGAGGCTCCGCCGCGCGCCGAAGATCTCGCGGCGGCGCGCGCGCGGGTGCGGCTCGCGGAGGCGGATGTGGCGCTGTCGGAGGCGCTTTTGGAAAAGACGCTGGTTCGGTCGCCGATCGCGGGCACGATCCTGCGTCGCTCTCGCGTCGCCGGCGAAGCCGTGACGCACGTGCCGCCGACGCCGATCGCCATCGTCGGCAATGTTCGCGGTCTGCGCGTGCGCGCGGACGTCGATGAGACCGACGTCGGGAAAATTGTCGCCGGGCAGCGCGTCGAGGTCACTGCGGACGCGTTCCCAAATCAGAAATTCGGCGGAAGAGTTTTCCGCGTATCGTCCAGAATGGGTTCCAAGATGGTTCAGACCGGTCGGCCGACCGATCGCGTCGACGCCAAGGCGCTGCAGGTTCTTATAGATCTCGACCCCGGCGTGAAATTGCCCGTCGGGCTGCGCGTTGACGCTTATTTTTTGGTCCACCCGCTCTCGGCGCAGACAGGTTGGCTCCAACCAATGAAGGCACAAAAATCCGCGGGGCGATTCGCCATCGCGCGCGACTGACGGAGCGCGAGGAAGTCGCGCGAATTGATTGGCTAATTCTAGATAACGCCCCGGCGAGCGCCGGAATTATCCTAACAGGGGCTATCAGAAGGAGAGCGCCAAAATGGTTAAGCTCGCTCGCGCAGTATATCCTGAACTTTTGGATTCTCTTCCATGCGACGATCCCCGAGCCATGCAGTCGCGCCGCGACCTGCAGCGCGTCAACAGCTGGATGTTGCAGACCAAGATTATGGCGACGATGCTTTCCCGCCATTTCGACAGGACGCCGAAAACCATTCTCGATCTCGGCTCCGGCGACGGGGCATTGATGCTCGGCGTCGCAAATCGCCTGGCGCCGAAGTGGCAAGGCGTGACGGTGCGCCTGCTCGACCAACAGGACATTCTATCGGACGAGACGCGCCAAGCCTTTGAAGCGATCGGATGGCGGGCGGAGAGCGTCGTCGCAGACGTCTTCGATTACCTTTCGCATGACGCCGCGACGACGGACATCATCTCAGCCAATCTGTTTCTGCATCATTTTGAAAACCCCGACCTCGCCCGCTTGCTTGAATTGGCGGCGGCGCGCACGACGCTGTTCGTAGCATGCGAACCCCGTCGCGATCATTTTTCGCTCATGGCGAGCAGCCTGGTCTGGGTCATCGGCTGCAACGACATCACGCAATGGGATGCGAAGACGAGCGTGCGCGCCGGCTTTAACAACCGCGATCTATCGAAGCTGTGGCCAGATCAGAATGGCTGGGTTCTCGACGAGAGCCCCGCAAGGCCATTTACGCACTGCTTCGCGGCGCGGCGGTCGAATTCCGCTCCAGGCGACACGCCTTCGTAACCCGTCGCTCTCGCGAGCGGCTGGCTTGGGCCAATCGACGCAACAATCGCTTCAACAGACGGTGAGGAGCCCCCAAAGGACAAGCCAGTCGCTCCGGAAGTGCTTCGCGAAGAGGTGGAATGAGGAGTCGTATCGTGACGGAAGCAAGCGTGATCATCGGCGGCGGCGTCGCTGGAGCTACGGCGGCGCTTGCTTTATCCCGCGCGGGTCGGCGCGTCGATCTTTATGAGCGCTCGTCGTCGGCGAGTCATAAGATTTGCGGCGAGTTCATGAGCCGTGAGGTCAGCGCGAATTTGCGATCTCTTGGCGTAGACCCGGTGGACCTGGGCGCTCGACCGATCAACCGTGTGCGATTGGTTCGGGGGAATCGCAGCGTGGACCAACCGCTGCCTTTTCCGGCTCTGGCGCTATCGAGAAAAATTCTCGACGAGGCTCTGCTCGAACAAGCGACGTCCTGCGGCGTGAACGTCATCCGCGGCAAGGCCGCGCGGCGCATCGAGCAATCGGATGACGGCGGCTTCGAAGTGTCCTTCGGCTCCGGAGACAGCGCGCCGGCTCGCGCGATTTTTCTTGCGAGTGGCAAGCACGATTTGCGTGGCGTCAAGCGCGCTGCGCCTGGGCGCCAAAGCGATTATCTCGCTTTGAAAATGTATTACCGTTTCAACAAGAAAAAGACTGAGCATCTGCGGTGGGTGACTGAGCTCATTCTCCTCAAGGAATGCTATCTCGGGCTAATGCTCGTCGAAGACGATCGCGTCAATTTTTGTTTCGTGATCAGCGAGGAGCGCTTCGCCAAGGGAGGGGGAACCTGGCAAGGTGTTCTGCAGCAATTCAGCAGCGAGTCGGACTACGTAGCGGCTTACTTGGAGGGCGCCGTGCCTTTGCTGGATCGCCCGCTTGCGATCAGCCGCGTGCCCTATGGCTTTGTGCATAATCCCTCCCCCGAGGACCCGCCGGGACTATGGCGGCTTGGCGATCAGATTGCGGTGATCCCTTCTTTCACTGGCGACGGCATGGGCATGGCGAGCTGCAGCGCAGTTCTGGCGGCCAACATGTTTCTCGAAGGCGCGACGTCGCATGAGTTTCATCGCCGCTTCAGCAATATCGTCAGGAAGCAAATGCGCGTTTCAAAGCCGTTGAACAGCATGTTCTTCAGGCATTCGGTTGGCCAGGACGCCCTTATATGGCTCGCCTCGCAGTTTCCGAGCGGCGTGCGCGCGATCGCGCGCGCGACGCGCGTTCCCGAAGAGGCGATGCCGCGTATCGACTAACGGCGTTTACAGATCAAGTATCAACTTGTACAAGTAAACGTATGAGGCCAAGAAGCGCGAGATGCGATGGTCTCTGGCTAGACGCGTCATTTCAACAACGGAACTCTCGAACGCTACGGCGGTCTGCCCCAGCGAGATGAATGTGAGATGGCCCAACGGTAACGTTTTAGGCGCGGCGCTTGACTGACCGAACTTTTTCCTGGTCTCCCTAGAATCGACAGCTTCTTTCAGCGAGGAGATCGATAATGATACTCTCGAGCCGGATTATCGATCAGGGAACCCAGCTGAACTCGAGCCGCTCCATACGACAGACGCGACTCATGGTTCTTCTGCTGTCTGTTTTGACCTTCTCTGGCGCGCAGGATGCCCAGGCTCAGTCCCTCAAGCGCGATCTGCGGGGCTTTTCGCTCGGCATGTCCAAGGATGAAGCGGCAAGACTCGCGCGCTCGCAGTGCAACAACTTCGGAAAGGTCTCGTTTCATGGCGGCATGCGCGCCGAGGAGTTCTTCGCATCGTCATCTGAATACGGGAAACAGTTCTCCTGCAGATTTGAAGACGGCTCCATCGTCAACTATGCGCTCACCCCGCGGACCGGCAAGGTCTACAAGCTGAACGGCGTGTTCCTTTCACAGATGACCTGTCCGGAGCTTCTCGATTTCATCATCGAAGAATTTAAAGTAAGCGAGAAATATTCGAAATATCATCCAAAGCCCAAAGCCGAGCGCGACTGCCAGGGATGGGCGTGGCAATCCGGTCCGAGCTACGATTTGAAAGTTTGGCTTAACGAGCCCGACGCCACGCGATTCAACGTGAGCTTGATGGACAGCGAAGTTGTCCGGCAGAACGAGGCCTCGGCCGAGGATTCCGAAAAACAGTCGGGCGTCAAACCTCGCTTGTAGGTTCAGGGTTTCCTCGGGGCGGCGCCGGGCCGCGCAGGTTCATCGATCAGGCGTATCGGTTCCGTACCATTTGTATTTGACCTGCTCGAAATGAACGACAGGGTCGTAACGCACGACATTGAGATTGAGCGTCTCGGCCGTCAGTCTGCCGATTGCCGCCAAAATCGCGTATGAGGCGACGACGCGGTCCCTTTGGGAAATGACCAGATTGGCGCGCGCATTGAGCAAAGTCTGCTGAGCGTTCAACACGTCGAGCGTCGTGCGCTGCCCCACCTGCGCCTCGTCCCGAACGCCTTTCAGAGCGAGCTCGGCCGCCTTCACCGTCGCCTGATCCGATTTGATCTGCGATCTGGCCGTGTCCAGCAGACCATAGCTCGAGACGACGTTAGCGCGAACGCGGTCGCGCTGCGCGTCGGCGTTGAGGCGCGCTTTGCCGAGCACCTCTTTCGCCTTACGGATCGAGGAATACTCCCCTCCTCCTTGATAGAGGGGGACATTGAGCGCGCCGTTGACGCCCGCCGAAAATTGCCGCGAGCCGGGCAGTCCAAGGAAAGAGTCATACTGCTGGGATACTTGCGCATTGACCGACAGCGTGGGCAAAAGTGCGCCCTCGGCGACTTTCACCGCCGACTCCGCGGTGTCCACCCGATGTAAGGCCGCGACGATGGCGGGATGTTCGACAAGCGCGACGTCAATCGCATCCTTCACTGATTTGGGCAACATCCGCTCAACCGATGGGGCCGGCTCGAGACGTTTCGGCTCCACACCGATGATCTGCCGGTAAACGGCGGCGCTGCTTTTCAATTGCGCCTCGGCGGCAAAATATTCTGAGCGCGCATGGGAGACGGAGGCTTCGCTCTGCGACACGTCGGTATTCGTCACGTCACCGGATTGATAGCGCTTCTCCGTATCGTGCAACTGTAGATCGAGCACGGCGATGTTGCTCTTGCGCAGCGATAGGATCGCCGCGTCGCGCATCACGTCCATGAAAGCGGTCGCGCCGCTACGCAATATCTCCTGCTCAGAAAGCCGCATCAGGGCGCGCGACTCAAATACGCTCGACTCGGCGCGACGCACCGAATTCTCCGTGCGACCGCCATCAAAGAGATTTTGCGAGACGTTCAGCGTGGCCCCGCGCGGATATCCCGTATATTCATCAGTAAGCGGGATGCGCTGATTGATCACCGGCAGTCGCACTGGAATCCTGAGGTTCGAGCGCTGCGCGCCAACGCTTGCCTGAATATTGGCGTTGGGACGCAGTCCGGACCAGGCGCTCGAGACGTCTTCGTCACGCGCACGCACGTCGGCGCGTTGCTCGTTCAGGTCCGGGTTGCCGGCATAAGCCCGGGCGAGCGCAGAGGAAATTGTTTCGGCTGAGACATCGCTTGCGCTTGCCAACGCGAGGCCTGCCCCTGCCGCAATGACTGTACGCGCGCCGAACGATCTCATGGAATCCCACTCTCTCGCTCCAGCGCCAAGCGCACCGCTCAACGCCGGAATGAGCCTTCCGGGCTCTTACGCCGCTTTTGAAAATTGGGAGCTAAGTGGGCCCAACAGGCTTGATCCCGTTACACTCGTTACCAATCAGGAGGCTTCGCGTTATAGCTCTCATTATACCAGCAGCAAATCATCACCGGAAGAACGAGAAACGCTGATCAGTCGACATTTATTGGTCACGTGGCAAAAATGACACAGCGCTTGTTCGTGCTCGAGTTCCTGAATTTCGATTTGGTTAACGCAACGGTTCGACGACAAAACTTATTGGAGAGGATTATTTGAGCGGGTATCGCGGACGTCGTAATTTCGCCGTGTCGGGAGCGATCTTGGCTGAGACCGGAAAGAAGTTGAGGCGATGGCAAAAAGACGAACATCATTCGGGAAATTGCCCGAGGGAGGGAGTTCTCGATCAAATGGACCGTGAAGTTGGAGCACATTGACGAGGCTGGAAATTTTCATGCAGCAACAGTCGGCCACATCAGCGGCCCGAGCTGTGGTCTGAAATCCGACCTTAGTCTCACCCATGACGACGGCAAATTCTTGATCCGGCGGGTCCAGGCGGAAATCGCCCAAGATCAGGTTCGCGCCCTCATCCCGAAAATTTGGCCTTTCCTTGGTCATCCACCACTGACACACTCCGCTCCGCTTTCTCGACGCTACCGCCCTTGACAGCCAGCAGTCCGCACTACTCTCCCGTGATTGGGTGCGCCCGTATATGCCTGGCTGCCTCAGTATCGCTGGCCATTCGGGGAACGAAGCGCGCGTTTTCCACGAGCAAACTCAACTGCCCCTATTGGCATGGTCGCATCTCGGACGCGGCCTCTTTAGCTCGCCGACGCCTGAATCCAAGCGCCCGCCTTAGTACAATCTCGATCGTCGATTATCCTACAATACCTACGCAAGCGAGAGGAACTTCGCGTCGACGCCGCGCGCAGCAACTGGCGCAGGACCGCGAGGTGACGGCCGCGCAAATTGCGCTCGCGCTTCTTATGAACCAACCGTTTCCAGTTTTTCCCGATCGTCGGAACTCATTGATCGAGAACATGCGGAAAAATCTCAAAGCTTGCGAACTGCGCCCGACGCAGAACGAGTGCCAGAATCTTGTGGCGGGCGAAGGGGAATAGAATGGCAGCGATCACCAAGCAAACAGAGCCGTTTGACGCGGTCGTCGTTGGTTCGGGACCAAACGGAGGGCTTGCCCCAAAGCAACTCAGCGAGGCGGGCCTGCGCACTAGCGCGGCTTCGCCTTAAACCGGTTCATATCCTGCGGCGGCGAAGAAGTTTGCGCATTCTGTCGGCGAGAACTCCTTCAGCAGCAGGCCGATCCTGTCCCCTAGCGCGTCGACGGTTCGCTCTGCGGCCTTGCGCAACAGGGCCTTGAGTTTTGAGAACGCCTTTTCGATCGGATTGAAGTCGGGGCTGTAAGGCGGGAGATACTGCAGGGTCGCGCCCGCCGCCTCGATGGCCTTGCGCACGCCGGCGCCCTTGTGGCTGCCAAGATTGATGGGGTGCACGCCCCCTCGACGGCATCGTGTGCCAGAGTGGTGGTGTTTCAAGCCACTCGCAAAGGATGCGTCCATGAAGAATGTTAGCACAATCGGCCTCGATCTCTCGAAGCACGTATTCCAAGCGAATGGAGCCGATAAGAGCGGCGCTGTGGTCTTTCGTAAGAAGCTACGACGCCAACAGGTTCTGCCGTTTTTTGCCACCCTCCCGCCTTGCACCGTCGCCATGGAAGCCTGCGCCGGCAGCCACTACTGGGGGCGCGAGATCGGCAAGCTCGGCCACTCTATCAAACTGATTGCGCCGGCCTATGTGAAGCCGTTCGTCAAGCGGCAGAAGAACGATGCGTCCGACGCCGAAGCAATTTCTGAAGCCGCGCAACGACCGACGATGAGATTCGTATCCGTCAAAAGCGAAGAGGCGCAAGCTGCGGCGATCGTATTCCGCACTCGCGATCTGCTTGTCCGTCAACGCACGCAGACGATCAACGCGTTGCGTGGTCACCTGGCCGAGTTCGGCATGATCATCGCGAAGGGGCCGCAACACCTGTCCAAGCTCATCGCGATGGTGGGTGACCCAACTTCTCACCTGCCGGAAGCCGCACGTTCAATTCTCGCGCTGCTGGTCGAACAATTACGCGCGCTTGAAGAACGCGTCACCAGGCTTGATCGGGAGATCGCAGGTCGAGCGAAGGAGGATAAGGTCGCTCGTCGGCTGATGACGATTCCAGGCATCGGCGTGGTGACAGCCGTAGCATTGGCCGCTCTCGCACCATCACCTGAGACCTTCAAGCGTGGGCGCGATTTTGCAGCCTGGCTCGGATTGACACCTCTCCAACGATCGACCGGCGGCAAGGAACGCCTCGGCAGGACTTCGAGAATGGGCGAGCGAACATTGCGACGCTTGCTGATCATCGGGGCAAGCTCAGTTGCAGCCTGGACTGCTCGCAAGGGAGCGTTGGCCGGGTCATGGCTCGATCGAATGTTGCGCCGTAAGCCGCCCATGCTGGTGCGGGTGGCATTGGCCAACAAGATGGCGCGCGTCGCATGGGCTCTGCTCGCCAATGGTGGGGTATATCGAACTCCGATCGTGGCCGCATAGGGCGGGATCGCGAGGGTTGTCGACGGCGTAGGAAGGTCAAGCGGAGGGTATGGCGCAACGGTCGACGAGACGGGATCGGGAAAACCAGTTCATGGACGAGCGCCACGAGCGCGCGAGATTGTAATGGATCCGATCCGCGAACTCCCATACGGGCCCGCGGCATGTGACTGCGCCGCATCAGAGGCCGGATACATGTCAGCACCTGACCATGCGCTGCGCAACTTCGAAGATTCTTCTTGCACCGGCGGGGGCGTCCATACATGTCCATGATCACGATGTCGTCCCGCGAGAGCGTCGGGACGAGAACCTGATCGACATAGGCTTGGAACCATTGGCCGTTGACCGGCCCGTCGAGAACCATCGGCGCCGTCATGCGGTCGCAGCGCAGACCGCCGATGAAGGTCGTCGTCTTCCAATGTCCGTGCGGAACGCTCGCGCGCAGCCGCTCGCCTTTCTGTTCGCGCCCGCATTTGCGCGCCATGTTGGTCGTGGTCCAGGTCTCATCGATGAAGACGAGCCTTTCCGGATCGAGATCGAGCTGGCTCTCGAACCAGGCTTCGCGCCGCGCCTTTACGTCCGGGCGGTCCTGTTCGCTCGCATGGGCGGTCTTTTTTTGAACGTCAGACCGCAA
>NZ_JADNQZ010000030.1 GCF_015709515.1 Methylocystis sp. H62 | reverse complement strand
CACATATAAATCACTCGACCCAATGATCGGCGGCGCTATCGACTTCCGCATCATCGGCGAAAATTGGGATGAGACGTTGCGCCTCGCGGCGTCAATCAAAGCTGGAACGGTTGCGCCGTCGATCCTGATGCGTCGGCTCGCCGCTTACCCCAAACAGAATGCGCTGGCGAAGACGCTTCGGGAGATCGGGCGGCTCGAACGCACCCTCTTCACCCTCGACTGGATCAGCGACCCGGGTCTGAGGCGGCGAACAAACGCCGGGCTCAACAAGGGTGAGGCCCGCAACGCGCTCGCCAGGGCGGTGTTCTTTCATCGCCTCGGAGAAATCCGCGACCGGACGTTCGAAAATCAGCGCTATCGGGCCTCTGGTCTCAATCTCGTCGTCTCGGCCGTCATCCTTTGGAATACGGTCTATCTCAGCCACGCCGTTGCCGAGCTTCGCTCCAGCGGAGAACGCGTCCGTGACGATTTGCTCGCTCATATCGCGCCGCTCGGCTGGGAGCACATCACCTTCAACGGGGACTATGTTTGGCCGACCGAGCCGCTCCAAAACGCCTTCCGGCCCCTCAGAAACCCCCGCTCTGAGCTACTCGATGCGGCTTAGAGTACAATTTCGGGAAGATTCTGCGCTGACCCCATTTTGGGATAGCGTTCGCTCCGAGCGCGCCAGAACGTCCCTGCCGGGACGTGGGCCGAGCTATTCCGCTTGACGGAGTGCACCGCTGATCCAGCGAAGTGCGTCGTCCACATTGGTAGACTCTTCCCGCGAGGCCCCATCGTGCGGCGACCAATGTCGACCGCGAAGACGACCCTGCACCCGGCATACGCGTTCGACGCCACGCAAAATTACTTGACACGGCAGCCGCGATTAGACGACTCCATCAATCGACAGCAGCGCCCTCAATTCTGGGCAAGGCCCATGATGGAGACCTTGGCCGTCGTGATCTCGGTCGGCCACAGGACCTCCGTGAGGCCCGTCGCGGCGGCCACGCGCTGGCCCTTCGGCGTCGCGAAAGTGATGACGCCGCCGCCGACCGCGCCGCCGATCTTCTTGCCCCAGAGCTTGCGGCCCGTATCCGCGTCGAGCGCGTAGAAATTGCCGCCCATGTCGCCGAAGAAGACAACCCCGCCCGCTGTCGGCGCCACGCCGCTCTGCACGGGATAGTTGGTCTTGGCCCGCCAGCGCCACCGGCCGCTGTCCGCGTCCACCGCATAGAGCCAGCCGGCCCATTGGAACACTGGATCGGCTCGACCCCACATGTTGAAGGGATTGATGGAATCCTCCCCTGACCAGGGCGTGAATTTCGCCGCGCCCTCGATCTCCTTCTCGGGCTCGACTCGGACGGTCGTGCACCATTGCACCTCGCCGACCATCACCAGATTGTTCTGCGGGTCATAAGCGGGTCCATTCCATTCGGCGCCGCCCACAGAGCCGGGGCAAAAATGCACGCTCTTGTCTCCAGAGAACGGGACGTCGGGATTCTCGATCCTCGTCACCGGCACTCGATAGAGCCGCTCTTTCGTATCGAGGTCGAAGCCATAGAGATGGCCGTCCTTGGGCGCGACCAGCATCATGCGCCGGCCCGATGCGGTCGTGACCAGCGCGGGCGCGCTGGAGACATCCCAATCGTGCCAATCCTTAGGCAGCAGCTTGAAATGCTCGCGATAGGCTCCGGTCTTCGCGTCGAGCACGATCACCGAATTCGAGTAGAGATTGTCGCCGCCCCGCAGCATCACGTCGAAGTCCGGCGCCGGATTGCCGCCCGGCACATAGAGCAGTCCGGTCTGCGGATCGAGCGTATAGGACGTCCAGGTCGCGCCGCCTGAGATCGGCGAATCGGCGGCCATTTTCCAGCTCGATGCGTCGAGCGGCGTCTCGCCCTGAGGGCCGCGGGTCGGGTCGCCGGGCTGCTTGGGGACGAGATAGAACTCCCAGACGATCCGTCCGGTCGCCGCATCGAGCGCATACATGCGGCCCTTCACGCCTTTGAAGTCGCCGCCCGCATTTCCGATGAAGACGAGGCCATTCCAGGCGATCGGCGCGGCGGGTGCGCTCTCGCTCTTCTTGGGGTCGGCGATGGCGGTCTCCCACAGGCGTTCGCCGGTCTTGAAATCATAGGCGAGCACGCGCCCGTCCTGCGTGCCGCGGAACACGCGCCCCTCGAGATAGGCGACGCCGCGGTTGACTCCTTGCGGAGTCGCCGGCGCATAGCTCTCGTGCTTGCGCCAGTTTTCACGGCAGGTCGTCGGGTCGATCGAAAATGTGTCGTATTCGGTCGCGAAGAGCAGCGCGCCGTCCACGAGCAGCAGTCCCGAGTTGAAACCGGTGTATTGGCCCGTGTCATAGGTGCAGAGCACCTCGAGCCGGCTCACGTTCTCGCGGTCGATCTCGTTCAGCGAGGAGAAGCGGTCGGAGGTGAGCGTCTTATTATAGCTCGGCCAGAGGCCGTCATCCGGCGGCAGAGGACGGATACCGGGCACCGCAATTGCGCCGTCAAGATCCTGCGCGGTCTCGACTGTCAGTTCGCCCTTGGGCGCGTTGAGGTAGCGCACATAGTTGATTCCCATGGCTGCGATCGGAACGAAGGCGTCCCAATTCGCGTAGATCGCCCCTGCGGCCGCAGCGCCGAAGGCGGCTGTGACGCCAATCGCGATTTTTATCGCCTTCTTCATAGGCCGGCTCCTCTTGCGCAGATGACGTTGGCTTGTGAAAAAATAGCGGACCGCCTCTCGCCGCAACTTCTCTGAGCAACGGCGAAAATTGCGCTATCGCGCCGGGATGCGCACAGTCGCCATCATGCCGGGCCTGAGCACATGATTTGGATCGGGCGCCGCTATGCCGACGATCGTCTCCGCGCCGCCTTGCGCGGGCTCGATCTTCGTCACAGTCCCGGAAAACGCTTGTCCCGGGACGGCGTCGACGGTGAAGACCGCCGTGTCGCCCACGGAGATCCGGCCGCTTTGCGCGGCGCTGATCGTGGCGTCAACATGCGCCGAATCGGGAGCGACGACGAACAGCGGCGTCTTGGCCTTTTCTGAGACCTTGTGACCCGGCTCGACATTGCGCGCCCGGATCGTTCCCTCGATCGGAGAGACGATGCGCGTCGCGCCGACCTGGGTCTTGGCAGCCGCCAGAGCGGATTGCGCGCGCTGGACATCGCTCTCGTCGCCATCGACCTGCGCCTGCAGTCGCTCAACCGACCTTCGCAACCGGTCGACCCCCTTGCCGCGCGCGCCGGTCGCTTCCTTGCGCTCCAGAGCCGCGCGCGCCGAGCCGAGCTTTCTTTGATCTCTTTCGAGCCGAGCCTCGGTCGCGCGCAGCTCGTCAGCCTTCTTATCGACTTCCGCCTGATGGGGCTGTGCATCGATCTCGGCGCAAACCTGACCTGCTTCGACATGCATGCCCTCTTCGCATTGAACGGATGTAATGACGCCAGAGACCTGCGCCTCGAGCGGCTCCGGCGCGACGGGAGCGACGACGCCTTTTGTGCGCACGGCGCTGTCGGCCGCGAGAGTCTCGAGATCGATCTGCGCCAAGCCGTGGCCGGGCATCACATTGTGATTGAGATGGGCCATGATCCACAAGGAGCCGCCAACGACGAGCGTGACGATCAGCACGCCGAATGCGAGCGCGAGCGCATTATTGGTGTTGTCTGGCGCCGTGGTGAGGTGGAGAAAAAAGACGAGATGCACGCCGATCTGCGCGATCGCCAAGGCGACGAGCGCCATGACGATGCCAGGTCCCCAGATCAGATTTGTTCGAACAAGAACGAAGGACCCCACAGTGAGCGCGGCGGCGAGCACAAAGCCCGTTGCATAGGTAAGGAGGCCTTCGCGCAGACTGCGGCCCGGCGCATCCATGAATCCAGGCGCGACGTCCTTGGCGTTTCGTCCGTCGACTTCGCTCATCGCCCTTCTCCGATTAAATAGACGACCGTGAAAATCGCGACCCAGATTATGTCGAGCACGTGCCAGAAGAGGTTGAAGCAGATCAACCTGTAGAGAATCGATCCGAAACCTTTGACGAAGAGCTGCGCCATCATCGTGCCGAGCCAGAGCAGGCCGACGCCGACATGCGCGCCATGCAAACCGACGAGGGCGAAGAAGGACGAGAGAAAGGCGCTGCGATCGGGTCCCACGCCGTTGGCGATCATGCCCGAGAATTCGTGCGCCTCCAGACCCAGGAAGGCGAGGCCGAGCAGGCCGGTCACGAGCAACGCGGCCTGCGTCCAAAATAAATTGCGCGCATTCGTCGCCACCGCCGAGAGGCCGCAGGTGAAGCTTGATGCGAGCAGACAGCCGGTTTCGATCGCAACCCTCGACGGATCGAACAACTCCCGGCCGGTAGGTCCATTATCTGTTGCGGTCTGCAAAACCGCATGCGCCGCGAAGAACGCGGAGAACATGACGATGTCGCTGAGCAGGAAAATCCAGAAGCCGAAGGCGATGATGACGCGCTCAGACGCAGGTCCCGCCTCGCCATGGCCGGTCGCCAGGTCGGTGCGGCCGAGCCTGTAGGGGTCGACAGGTCGGCCGTGCGCGGTTGTCGGCGCTTCGATCATCGTCATGCCATATTGCCCTTCTCGGAATGGCGCGCGAGCCACTCGGCGCGGCTCTTGCGGTGGGCGCGATCAATGCGCGCCACTTCCTCCGCCGAAATTTTCTCCTCGGGAATGTCGCGCCACGCATACCAAACGAAAACCGCATAGGCGGCGACGAGGCCGAGGATTGCGAGCCACCAGATTTTCCACACCATCGCGAAGCCGATGACGCTCGCAAAAAAACCCGTCACGAATCCGGTCGCATTGTTTCTCGGCAGTTTGATCGCTTCGTAGCGCCCTTCGTTCTGCTGACTGGCGATTGCCCGCCGCTTGAGCTCCCAGTAAGGCTCCTCGCCATAGACGGTCGGCTGCACTGCGAAGTTGAATATCGGCGGCGGCGAGGGCGTCGCCCATTCGAGAGAGCGGCCGCTCCAGGGATCGCCGGTCTCGTCCCGGAGTCGTTCGCGCTGACGGATGCTGACGACGAGCTGGATCACCTGGCAGATCAAGGCGACGCCAAAGAGGAATATGCCGACCATCGCCGCCAGTATGAAGGGGCGCCACATCTCCATGTCATAGTGCTGCATGCGGCGCGGCATGCCGAGCAGGCCGACCATGTAGAGGGGAATGAAGACGGCGTAGAAGGCGGCGATCGTAAACCAAAAGGCGGCGACGCCCCAGCCTTCGTGCAGCCGAAAGCCGAAGGCTTTCGGGAACCAGTAGGCGATGCCGGCGAAGGCGCCAAACACCACGCCGCCGATGATGGTGTTGTGGAAATGGGCGACGAGGAAAAGACTGTTGTGCAGAAGAAAATCCGCTGGCGGGACCGCGAGGAGAACGCCCGTCATGCCGCCGATCACGAAGGTCACGAGGAAGCCGAGCGCCCACAGCATCGGCGTCTTGTAGTGAATGCGGCCGCCATACATGGTGAACAGCCAATTGAAGACTTTAACGCCGGTCACGACCGCGATCACGCTGGTGGCGATGCCGAACGCCGCATTGACGGTCCCGCCCGCTCCCATCGTGAAAAAATGATGCAGCCACACCAGAAAGGAGATGATGCAGATGCCGAGCGTCGCGATCACCATTGACCGATAGCCGAACAGCGGCTTGTTGGAGAATGTCGAGATGATTTCCGAAAAAATGCCGAAGGCCGGCAAGACGAGGATGTAGACCTCTGGGTGCCCCCAAGCCCAGATCAGGTTGATGAACATCATCATATTGCCGCCGCCGGCGGCGGTGAAAAAATGGAAGCCGAGGTAGCGGTCGAGAGTGAGCATGACGAGCGTCGCCGTCAGTATCGGGAAGGCGGCGACGATCAGCAGATTGGAGGCGAGCGCGGTCCAGCAATACATCGACATCCTGAGATAGCCCATGCCGGGGGCGCGCATCTTGAGGATGGTGGTGACGAAATTGATCCCTGTGACGAGCGTGCCGACGCCGGAAATGAGCAGCGCCCACAGATAATAGTCGACTCCGACGTCGGGCGAGAACTCGAGTTCGGAGAGCGGCGGATAGGGCAGCCATCCGGCGCGCGAGAACACGCCGACCACGAGAGAAATATTGACCAGCAAAGCGCCAGCAGCGGTAAGCCACAGGCTCGTTGAGTTCCACGTCGGAAAAGCGACGTCGCGCACGCCGAGCTGCAAGGGGATGACGAAATTCATCAGACCGATCATCAGCGGCATGGCGCCAAAGAAGATCATGATCGTTCCGTGCGAGGTGAAAATCTGATCGAAATGCTCAGGCGGAAGATAACCGTCGGCGCGATACGCATAGGCTTGGTGGGTGCGCATCAAAATTGCGTCGGCGAATCCCCGCAGCGTCATGACAAGGCCAAGCAGAATATACATGACGCCAATGCGCTTGTGATCGACGCTGGTGATCCACTCTTTCCAAAGGTAAGGGAGATGGCCCGCAAGCACGATCCATGCCGCGATCGCGATACAAATAGCGATCACGCCGCCGCCCGCAATCAATGGGAGCGGCGAATTCCATGGGATCGCGTCCCATGACAGATTACCCAAGAATTTCATTGCGCCGTCTCCGGGCAAGCGACAACGGACGATCCCTGCTCGGCCGTCGCATTCGGCGGCGAGACTTTCCCTGTAACGATTTTGACGAACAGAGCAGGAATGACTGAGCGATAGACGAAAGGACGCACATTCTGGCTCTCGCGAAGAAGAGCGGCGTAGCCGGCGTGATCGAGATCGCATGCGCTCTTTCGCGCATACTCGACCCAGCGCTCGAAATCCTCGTTCGACTTGACCCGCACGTCGAAGTGCATTCCGGCGAAGCCATCGCCGCTGAATTGCGTCGACAGTCCCCAGAGATCGCCCATGTGATCCGCTTTCAAATGCAGCTGCGTGATCATCCCGGGCATCGCGGCGATCATGCCTCCAAGCTGCGGCACGAAGAACGAGTTCATCACCGTGGCGGAGGTAATGGAGAAATGGACCGGAGTTTCGACCGGCAAAACGAGTTCATTGACGCTCGCGACAGATTGCTCCGGATAGATGAAGAGCCATTTCCAGTCGAGCGAGACGACTTGCACCTCGAGCTGCTTGCCGGCTGCGGCGATTGGCCGAAAGGGGTCGAGCCGGTGCGAGCCCATCCAGATCAATCCGCCGAGGAAGAGGATGATGAGCAGAGGGTAGCCCCAGTTGATGAGCTCCAAGCGTCCGGAGAACACCCAGTCCGGGAGATAGCGCGCCTTGCGATTGGATGCGCGGAACCACCAAGCGAAGGCAAGCGTCGCCAGAAGGGTTGGCGCGACGATGATCAGCATGGTTCCGACTGAATTGAGGAGAATTTCACTTTCTTGGACGGCGATCTGCCCCTTAGGGTCGAGGACCCCGCCAGAGCAGCCCGCCAGCAACACCATCGCGGCCTTCGGCGGAAGGGTCTTGACGCTCCTCAAGGTCGCCGCGAAAAGGCGCCGCGCTGCATGGCTTGGCTGCATGCCAACGATCTTTCTCAGTTAGAACGATCTTTCTCAGTCGACACAGGAAAACGGCGTGACGTAAACTTCGTCAGTCATCGAAGGCGGTCGACGAGCGACTCGACTGCAAAACCATTTTGCGAAGGATAAGTTTCCGCCTCATGACAATCAAGGCGAGTTCGTCTTGGCTCCTATAACCATGTTACCGTGCGACTGTCCGTGGAGGCGGACGGAAAAAGGCTTTCAGGGATCAAACTCGTCAAGCATAAGATAGGCTCTCGCTGGCGTCGCGCCGTCCAGCCGAGGTTCGCTCACCGTCTTCGACTGCAGCAGGGAACTTGAAAGGGAGTCGCACATGAACATCGACGAGGTGCGAAAAACTGCATTCGCCATGCCGCTCACGAGCCCAGCCTTCCCGCCCGGGCCTTATCGATTCTTCAACCGGGAATTTCTGATTATAACCTATCGCACTGACCGCGAGGCGTTGGAGCGCGTGGTGCCGGAGCCGCTCGAAATCGACGAGCCTATTGTCAAATTCGAATTCATCAGAATGCCCGACTCGACGGGATTCGGCGATTATTGCGAGTCGGGGCAGGTCATTCCAGTACGCTTCAACGGCGCCAAGGGCCAATATACCCATGCGATGTTTTTGAACGATGGACCGCCGATTTACGGCGGCCGCGAGCTCTGGGGGTTTCCAAAAAAATTCGCTCAGCCGAAACTTCACGTTGTCCGCGACTCGCTTATCGGATCGCTCGACTACGGTCCCGTGCGCGTCGCGAGCGGCGTGATGGGCTACAACCACAAGAGCCTGGATCACGACGAAATCCTCAAGGCGTTGGCGTCGCCAAATTATCTTCTAAAGATTATTCCGCATGTCGACGGCTCGCCACGCATTCTGGAGCTCGTTGATTATCGTCTCGAGGACGTCGTCTTGAAAAGCGCCTATACCGGACCGGCCTCGCTCGATCTTCATCCGCATGCGCTGGCGCCCGTCGCCGATCTGCCGGTGCGCGAAATCCTTGGCGCCACGCATATCATAGCCGATCTCACCCTCGGCCTCGGCAAAGTCGTTTTCGATTATCTCGCCTGAAGGAGTCGAGTTGAATTGCATTTCATAATATTCTGATCGCTCTAAAACGATGGAAGGCGGATCGGACATTTTGTGGCGAGTTATAGATTCAGAGGACCAGCGCCACGCTCAAAAGCCACAAAAGCTAACGTCAATTCGAAACATGGACGTTGAGTGATGAAAAATCAGCTTGGGCTCGATAAGGAATATGACGAAACGATTCTCGTTCTCCAAGGAGGCGGATCGTTGGGCGCATATCAAGCGGGAGCTCTAGAGAGTCTCTCGCGTGCGGGGATTGAATTCGATTGGATCGTAGGGGTTTCGATCGGGGCGATCAATGCGTCAATCATAGCTGGCAACCCGCCCGAGAGTCGCGTAGACAAGCTGCGTTCCTTTTGGGAAAGCGTGACCACTGATTACCCGCCGGCGGCCTTCGCCTTTTCAAGCGCAAGCAGCCAAAGCCTTTATTCGTCGCTCAGCGCTTTACGGTGCTTCACATTTGGAGTTCCAGGATTTTTTTTGCCGCGCGTCGAGTTTCCATTCGATGAACTTATAGGACCTGGCGATACCAGCTTCTACGACACCTCGCCGTTGCGCAAGCTGCTCGAAGAGCACGTCGATTTCGACATCATCAATTCCGGATCCGTGCGACTAAGCCTTCGCTCTGTGAATGTGAAAACCGGGCAAGTGGTTTGTTTCGACAATCTAGAGACGCGCATCGGCCCTGATAATGTCATGGCGAGCGGCGCCCTGCCGCCTGGATTCCCGCCGATCAAAATCGGTTCCGACTATTACTGGGATGGCGGCATCGTTTCGAATACGCCGCTCTCCTATGTTCTCGACGCCGCCCGCCTCGGAAAGTCATTGATCTTCGAAGTCGACCTTTTTAACTCTAAAGGGAAGGAGCCGAAAACGATCAACGACGTTCTAGAAAGGCGAAAGGACATTATCTATTCCAGCCGTACGCGCACGAGCGTCGCGCATTTCAAAGAGATTCACGAACTGCGGCGCGCCATCTTCCTGTTGCGGGACGTTATACCCCCTGAGATCGCGTCGACGCCGAAGATTGCAGAATTGCTATCACACGGCGAGGAACGCATTTTCGCGATCGTGCGTCTCGTCTACTCCGGCGCGGCTTTTGAAGGCGCCGCGAAGGACTGCGAATTCTCGAGAGTTTCGATGCGGCGTCACTGGCAAGCAGGGCGTGCGGCGGTAGACAGCGCCTTATTGTCGAACCAATGGCAAACGCCGCCAAACGGGGTTTCGGGCGTTGCGCTCTTTGAACACGACGAACGTCTGAATAAATTCGTGCTCGCGGAGACGGATTAACAGGTTCAGCGCATGTCACGGGTTCTTCCTCGAAGTCTGTGATGCCCGCTTGATCGGCTGGACGACGGTTGCTATCCGAGCGGATACAAACAAAATCACATTGGGCTCCGGGGAGGAGCGTGCAAGTTCTCACTGCTGTGCGCCTATGTGGATGGATGGTTGGTTTCAGCCGTTGTGAGTCAAATGTCTGGCTTTTGTCCGGGGTGCGCCGAACAATCGGCGTCGCGACACGGCTGGCATCACCGGAATCTTCAAGATCTGCCCGTCCAAGGAGCCGTTGTACGCGGCGGCGCAATAATCGGCCAGTGAGCGGCGCATATTGTGGCTGCGTGGCGGCGTAAAAACGAGCGTATTGAGCTCATGCCGCCCGCGCGGACGGCGAGCGGGCATCGCGCCTATGAAGAAGGCCATATCGGAAGGCTGGTCTTTATCCGCCGCGCTCACGAACTCGGGTTTAGCATCGAGCAAATCCGCACCCTGTTGGCTCTTGCCGAACCGACTCGCGCTTCCTGCGCGGAGGTGCAAGAGGTTGCGCGGACATTTCGACGAAGTGCGGGCGAAGCTCACCGATCTCTCCAGACTTGAGCGCATTCTTGCCGACATGGTCACCCGCTGTTCCGGCGACCCTTCCCCCTCGTGTCCGGTGCTCGATATATTGACGACGCAGGAGTGCGCCTAATTGGATTTAGCGACAGCGCAGCGACGTAGCGCTCTTGGCGGCGAGACCATAACCACGACGGTCGAAGGGTTCCTCACGCTGAGAGCCGCATTGGGTGATTTTCATTGTCTGGTTGGAAGTCAGGATAGAGCCGCCTGAACGAGCCGGCGAGCGTCTTGTTGAGAACGGCGACGCGCACGTCCAGAAAGGGCTGCACGGTCCACCTGTTCCATCGCACCTGCTGCTTCTTGATCATGCGTTTTGAGAGGATTTCATCGACTGCGCTTTCGACAAATGCGGTTGAAATCGGCAGCCGACCGCGGCGTCGCCGTCCGTAGTTCACGAGCGCAGGCTGATTGGCGTATAGATCTCGATCAGATCGTTGATATGTCGCTGGACTATGGAGGCGCCTTTGACGTCTCTGACATGAGCGGCGTCGAACCAATGCATCAGGCGCGCCAAGCGCCCAAGACATGCGCTCGAGCGGCCGTGCCTGAGTCTCCAATTGGTGCTCTCGAGTTCGCGGATTGGATGGCCCTGGAGGTAGTCGCTGAATGTGCCCGCGCCAAGGCCGCGCGCCGCCTGCAGGGCGTGTTCAAAACGCATGGCGGTATGGAACCAGTGGAGGACGAGAGTCGCCTCTGGCAGGACCTGACGCTGCAACTTCCACAGTCCAGGGCGACCTGGGCTTGATTGGACTGACTACTTTTGAGCAGAGCTTAACGACCTTTGACATCCGGCAATGCCACGATCGGCCAGTCTTGGGCACCATCCGGCGCATGCGGCTCGCGCGGTGGGCGCGCTCGTGGCTGTCGCAACGGAACGCCCTGAGCGTTGATGTAGCGCCGGGGCGTTTTTCGCGGCCAGGCCACGTGAAGATTGCGAGGCGCAAATCTCTCGATTCGCTGCTTCACGCAAATGATTGAATTTACGGTGGCAGCAAGTGTATAACTTGTTCGCAGAATTCCTTCGTGTCGGAGGAACCCGAATTGCGCCGTCTATCGTACCTCGCATCGTTGGCACTGCCGCCTCAGACGCTGCGAACCGCGGCGTGTGCAACTATCGTTGTTTCGAGTTTGATCGTGCTGCCCGGCGACTTCGCTCTTGCGCATCATCCGGCGTCGAATCCGACCGGCCATAAGGAAGAGCCCGTGACGCTGGTCCCGGAAGCCGATCAGCCGTCGATTACCTCGAGCATTCCGGCGCTGCGCGATTTCAAGAAAGCCCTGCTGGATCGCGGCGTCAATTTCCAATTGAGTTACATCCAAGACACCTTTGGAAATCCCATAGGCGGGGTCAAACAGGGCGCCAATTACGGTAGCGTGCTCTACATGGCCGTCGACGCCGACCTTGCAAAAGTTGCGGGGCTGGACGGCGCGAGTTTCCGCGTTAATGCGTACCAAATCCAAGGCCGCAGCCTTTCAAACAACAATATTTTCAATTATTCGACGATCAGCGGCTTTGCGGCCCGGCCAACGACGCGGCTTTTTGAGCTTTGGGTTGAGCAGAAGTTTTTCAATGACTTGGCGTCGTTCCGTATCGGGCAGTTAACGGCAGATAACCAATTTTTCATCAGCGAATTCAGCAATAGTTTATTCGTTAACGTTACGTTCGGCTGGCCGAACTTATTCATTCAGGATCTTCCGGGCGGTGGCGGACCGAACTATCCGCTGGCCACGCCCGGCGTTCGTCTCAAAATGACTCCATTCGATCAGATCACGCTCCTCGCCGCAATTTTCAACGGCGACCCCGCTGGGTCGGGTTTCACAGGTTTAGAGGAGATCAAAGACCCGTCAGGCACGAATTTCCGGCTCAGGGACCCCGCGTTTATCATTAGCGAAGCCCAATTCAGATACAATGAAAAAGCCGATTCAGAAGGCCTCGCCGGAGCGATTAAGATCGGCGGATGGCGCCACCTTGGCCGATTTAATGACGATCGTTTTGGGACGGACGGTAGATCGCTCGCCGATCCATCGAGCAATGGTCAGCCGCTCGTCCACCGTGGCAATTTTGGACTTTATGGTGTCATCAATCAGATGCTTTGGCGCGCGCCCGGAGAAAGTCCAAAAAAAGGAATTGGCGGATTCGCACGCTTTGCTGCAAGCCCCTCAGACCGGAATCTGATGAACCTTTATGCGGAGGCGGGAGTCAGTTTCATGGGAATATGGAAGCAGCGACCCGATGATACATTTGGATTTGCCGCAGCCTATTCACAGTTATCTCCATCGATCAGCGTCCTTGATCGGGAAGCTGCTTTTTATGCGGGCGAAGCCTTGCCAATCCGCGTCTATGAGCTCGCGCTCGAAGTTACCTATCAGGCGCAGATCGATCCCAGCTGGATCATTCAACCCGACTTCCAATACATTTTTCGGCCCGGTGGCGGCGTGATCAATCCAATCAACCCTGCTCTGGGGCGAATTCCCGACGCCGCGGTTTTTGGGCTGCGGACGTCGATCAGCTTTTGAGTTCGTTAGGTGGCTCTCCGTAGTGGAGCCTGCCTCGTGTAAGGATTTTTTGAGGAGATGACCGTGATGCTGTCACGTCGATCCGTCCTGCTCTCCACTTTCGCCACCTGCATCACCTCGCCTCATCGCTTTTGGGCGCAGCCAGCTTCTGCGGCCCCTGCGAGCGACGCCGCTTCGGTTACAATTCTTCGAGTCCAGCGGCGTAGCATTGAGGTGAACGGAAAATCCGCTTCAGTGCTCGGCATTCGCCAACCGAATGGCGCCCAGGGGCTTATCACAGAGGTTGGAAAGCAGTTCAGGGTTCGTGTGGTCAACGATCTGGATGAACCGACACTCATCCATTGGCATGGTTTGACGCCTCCCTGGCAGCAAGATGGCGTTCCTGGCGTCTCCGGGACGCCGATCTCGCCAGGCGCTAGCGCCGAATACGACTTCCCGCTGCGCTTCGGGGGCACGTTCTGGATGCATTCGCACCAGGGCCTGCAAGAACAATTACTCCTCGCGGCCCCGCTCATCATTCGCGACCGACGCGACCGGTCGAATCAGCAGGAAGTTGTGGTCATGCTGGCCGATTTCAGCTTCACGCCGCCTGAGGAGATCTACGAGCAATTGCGGAAACGAAACCGAACGCTGGGTGTGACGGCGGCCATGCCTGGCACGGAGTCGAAGTCTGAGAAGTCAAGAATGGCCGGAACGGCCAAGGGAAGCGCATCTGCGGGGCCCGATCTGAACGATGTGAAATACGATGCCTTTCTGGCTAACGACCGCACCCTCGCTGACCCTGAGACGATCCGGGTGACGCCCGGCGAGACAATTCTGCTGCGCGTCATCAATAGCTCAGCGATGAGTGCGTATCACATTGATCTTGGCGCGCTCAGAGGCGAGCTTATCGCAGTTGACGGGTTCAGGGTCCACCCAGTTGCGGGACGGCGCTTTCCAATCGCCGTCGCTCAGCGCCTCGACATCCTCATCAAAGTTCCGCGCGGTCCCGCTTCCTATCCGGTGCTGGCGATTTTGGAAGGCGAGCGTCGGCAAACTGGCGTGATCCTTCTTGCGGGACAGGCGCAAGTGACCCGCGTTCCAGAAGTCGCGCCGATACCATCGCCCGCGCTTACCCTGGATTTAGAGCGGCGCCTGCGCGCCGCCGAGCCGCTTGCGAAGCGTAAGCCGGACCGTGTCCACGAAGTCGATCTGACCGGCAACATGAATGGTTATGTTTGGTCGATCAATGGCGTCCCTTGGAGCAAGGACACCCCGCCGCTGCCGGTTGCAAAGGGGGAGCGCGTCGAGCTCGTGCTCAAGAATAAGACGCTCATGCCGCACCCCATGCATCTCCACGGACATGAGTTTCAGGTGGTGGAGATCGACGGCAAGCGATTTTCTGGCCCAGTGCGCGATACCGTGCTGGTAACGCCTGGGAGGCGCGTTGTCATCGCATTCGACGCGAACAACCCCGGCCGGTGGGCTTTCCACTGTCATCTCGTTTACCATCAGGCCGCCGGCATGTTCGCCACGTTGCGCTATATTTAAATTCGCAAACGCGATGTTCGCTCGCATGCCGCGCCGATGACTGATGCTACCGCCTCAAGATTCCAACTTGCACCGGGGAGTGAAATAGAGCGCATTTCAATGTATCCGCCCCAAAGATCGTCACCTCTGCTCTCTCGTCCGACGAATCAGGAGCGGTAGCGCCACTCCCGCAGTATAGGATTTACAACGCGGCTAATGGGGCGGCATCCAAATCCAGAGCGGCGGCGCCGCGGGGTGTCCGGCGTCAGGGCCTTTGAGACAAACTGGGCGGATTGCTGAAAGGAGGATTTCTGTCTCATCGTAACCGTCACGGAGTGAAGATGAGCCAGAAATCCGATAGCCCGAAACCGTCGTCTGAACGGCTTGTGAGAGATATTCGCCGCGCGACTCGCCGGCATTATTCGGCCGAGGAGAAAATCCGCATCGTTCTCGATGGCCTGCGCGGCGAGCACAGCATCGCCGAGCTGTGCCGGCGCGAAGGCATCGCCGAGAGCCTGTATTATTCCTGGTCGAAAGAGTTCCTCGAAGCCGGCAAACGGCGTCTCGCCGGCGACACGGAGCGGGCGGCGACGACTGGCGAAGTCAAGGATTTGCGTCGGCAGGCCAAGGAACTGAAAGAAGTCGTCGCCGAGCAGGCGCTTGAATTGCGACTGCTTAGAAAAAGCATGATCGCCGATGGGGGGACGAGGAATGAGATATCCCCCCTCCGAAAAGCTGGAGATCATCCGCCTCGTTGAGCAGTCGCATCTGCCGGCAAGTAAGACGCTGGACAAGATCGGCGTCGCACGTCCGACATTTTACCGCTGGTGCGATCTCTATCGGTCCGGCGGATTGGAAGCTTTGGCCGACAAGCCGTCCCGACCTTCGCGCGTTTGGAACCGCATCCCCGATGAGAAGCGCGATGAGATCGTTCAACGGCGCTCGATGAGCCGGAACTGTCGCCGCGGGAGCTCGCCGCGCGCTTCGTCGATACGAAAAACTATTTTATGTCAGAAGCTTCAGTCTATCGCCTACTCAAAGCGCATGATCTGATCACGAGCCCGGCCTTCATCGTCGTCAAGGCGGCGGATGAGTTTAAGGACAAGACCACCGCGCCCAACCAGCTCTGGCAAACGGACTTCACCTATCTGAAGGATCTGCCGGGCGACCTGAAGGCGAAGATCGGCGCCTTCGTCGATCACTACAATCATCGCCGGTATCACGAGAGCCTGAACAATCTCGCGCCCGCCGACGTCTACTGCGGACGCGGCGCAAAAATCCTGCGCGAAAGAGAAAGGATCAAACGCATCACAATCGAGAATCGACGCTTGCAACATCAAATGACCGCCGCTTAAACTCAATCGTCAGGTGAGCCGCATCCTCCACTAAATTGCAGCCCAGCCTGTCTCAAATCATTTGACGACGGACACTCTTGCAGGATCCTGCGCGCTGCGCCAGCGCGAAAGGCGCAGCGCGAGCGTGACGCCGGCGACGATCTCGAGCGTGGCGGCTGATTTCGCTTCGGGCGCGATCGTCCAAGCCAATAAAGCGAGCGCCGCGCTCGCCAGCGGCGAGGGGGTTTCTGACGATGGAGAAAATGGCGAGGCTTTTGCGCGGCCGCCGTTGGTTGGAACAGGGGAAAAGGAGTGAGGCATATCCCCCGAGGACGACGATGCTGGCGGTGGCGACAATCAGAGCGCGCGTCCAAACCGTCCCGGTTGACGAGCGCTCCAGCTAGTGTGCGGGCTACGACGGTTACGATTCCCGCGATCGTCATGACAATGCCGACGTGCGTCGCGCCTTCCGGGGTTTGTATTTGGCTCGGGACGCGGCCGGCAACAACCCGACGGTAACAGGCCTTGCAATTATCGAACGGCCCGTTGACGGCATTCCGCTGCCAGAAGGCGATCCGGAAGCTGCAAGCGCGACACTCGCGACAGGCCGTCTCCGCTTCTCGCAAATCGCGCCGACGCGCAAACAGCTGGCGCTTGTACAGGATAAGCTTGCCGTCAGCTGCAAGCGCTTACCGGCTGGACTGCGGAGGGGACGACCGCGCTGGTTTCGCCAAGATCGGGTCTTCGTGGATCGCGCCGTCTTGGCCTATGATGAAGCGCCAGAGCAAGGCGCCGCGCCGGAAGGTGAGGCGAGTCCGGGCGTGATCCTCGCCTTCTCCCCGCTCGCAGATCGTGACGATGGCGCCTCGCTGCAGTTCCGCGCGAAAGGCATCGACGGAGAGCCCGAATTTGCCCGCGACGAAGGCCGCCTCCACAATGAAGTCTTCGCCATCGCGCGCAATACTATCGTCGCGCATACTTCAGGCATTATCGCGAAAGCTCGTGCTCGATCGCGCTCACAAGCCGCTTAACCAAACTCATTTCGACGAGCAACTCAAGCGAAAGCGCCATTTTGTCCGGCGAATTGACCCATGTAGGCGCGGCGTCCGCCTAAGCCCTTTCAATATCTGCAGTGCCAAGCCGTCGGCTTGATTCTTGCTTTGTAGTTGCCGCCCACAACTGCAACGGAGGGACAGCAATGAGCGATGCCCTTAGCGTTCTGGCGTCCGTCCTCGCGTCCATCGCTATCGCAGCCGTAATAGCCGAAGCATCGCAAGCCGTCATGCATGCACTGGAAAGGCGAAAAGCCCTAGCGTGCAGCAAACGAAAGAATGATCGAGATCGCTGACACGCCAAAAATTTTGTGTCAGCTGAATTTTTTGAGCGGAAGTCCTGCACGAAATTGACAGGACGTCGTTAGTTTGCAAAGATCAGGAAATTTTCTGAAAGGCTGATTTTTAGCGATTTGAGCTGTGCGCGTGGTGTCGCGGCGCCGGCGCTTGGCCGATAGGCGGTCGTCATCACCGCCAGAATTTCCGTCGGCGTCTTCAGCTCGAGCGCGCCGGCGTCGCGAAGCGCGCCACAGTGCGCCTCCGACTGCTTTCGCAATACGCGGCCTCATGGACGCCCGCGCAATTCATCGACGATGTCGGCGATGAGATCATTAAGGATTGCGCCGCGGTCCGACCCGGTTCGGGAGCGCTTCACAACCGATGGGTTCGTGCGCTGCGAAAAATCGTCCCCTCGATGCTGCCCGTCCACTCGCGCCACCCGTTTATTATCGTTTTGCCGCCGCGAACCACCCGAGCAACGCATTTGTTCGCAATTGACAGAATAGGTCCAACGACTCGCCGGAGGCAATATTCTACCAAAGCTTCCCTTCGGCGCACCAGCGCACCAGGCGGCGGTCGATGGAGGGGAGTCACAGCTTATGTCGCACATTAACAATGCAACGCGCGATCCCACAGGCGAATTGAGTGGACGCGCAGCGCGACGCTTCGCCGGAATGCGGAGCGAGCAGCACGTGACTGCCGTCTCGATTACTCTTGCACACGAACAGCTCGGGAATTGGATGCCAATGTTAATTGTGGTATAAGAGCTACGCCGCTAACGCTTGAACCGCCTCGAGAAGAGTGGCACAAATCCTGCAGCCAGAGCGATACAGATGCGTCCGAGCCCCAGCTTGTCTCAGGCTCACTTACACGAGCCCTTGTTGGCTGCGCTCGTGGACAATGCCTTGGCCGGCATCATCACGATCGACGAAGCTGGAACGATCCTGTCATTTAATCCTGCCGCGGTTACATTGTTCGGATTTGCGCCTGACGAAGTTATCGGGCGAAATGTCCGCGTGCTGATGCCCGAGCCATATTGCAGTCGGCATGATGACTACCTGAGCCATTATCTCCGTACCGGAGAAGCGAAGATTATCGGCATCGGGCGGGAGGTCGAGGGACAACGTCGAGACGGGTCGGTCTTTCCCATAGAGCTTGGCGTTGCCGCAGTCGAAGCCGAGGGCGAACGCTATTTTGTCGGCTTCATACATGATTTAAGCGAGCGGCGCAGATTTGAAGCTCGAATGCATGATCTGCACGCGGACCGTCTCGATATTATCGAGAATATGACAGTCGGACTCGCCCACGAACTCAAACAGCCGCTCTCGGGGATCAACGCCTATCTCCACATGGCAAGCAGGCTCCTTAAGAAGGGGGATTTAACAGAAATAGAGCAGGTCTTGGACAACGCCTCCAAGCAGGTATTCCGTGTTTCAGAAATAGTGGACAATCTGCGCCAATTTATCGCGCGGGGCGAAACGATCAAAACCCTCCACCATCTAAATGAAGTCGTCCGAACCGCATGTGAATTCACCGACTCCATCGCCAAGGAATGCGGCGTCGCGACAGCTGTCAATCTGGATGCGCAAAATGACCTGGTGCTCATCAACAGGGTTCAAATCCAGCAGGTCGTCGTCAATCTGAAACGCAATGCCATCGAAGCGATGGAAAATTGCGAGAGTCGCGAATTAGTCGTGTCGACGCGGCTGATCGACGGTAATGAGATTCGGGTCAATGTCGCTGATACTGGTCCAGGCATTTCGGAGGCGATCAAAGCCAAATTGTTCGAACAGTTTACGACGACGAAACCGCACGGGCTGGGCGTTGGCTTGTCGATCTCGCGCGCGATTATCAACGCGCATCATGGACGGTTGTGGGTCGAGCCCAATCCTGGCGGCGGCGCGATCTTTAGCTTCGTATTGCCGTTGGCGGAACAACAACAAAAGCTCGCGGAAACCTAACCTATCTCGAAAGAGACCGAAAGAGCACCAGCGATTGATAGAGCCCGCATAAATGGGTTGGCGAGGCAACACTTGCAGAGACGAGGACGAAGCGCGTGAGTGGCGCACGCCCTCTGTGAGAGGGCCGTTGTTGAGCCCATCTTTTGACCTTAAGGTCCGACCGGGTAAGCCCGCTTCGCTCAACTGCGACGCTTGGACTCGGCCAGCGCCTGACCAAGATACACGAGTGTCGGGAGCCATCTTGGCTTGAGAATATCCGATTTGGGACCGTAAAATTGACTGGGTTGCGACGAACGTTAACGATTTCTGAGGCAAGAAATCGCCGACCTTGCGGAGGACGGCGATGCGCTGGAAGATCACGATTGAAGGCTTGGACGAATTCAGCGGACGCGACACCGCCGAGATGGTGATCGAAAAAGACTGTCGAAGGGGGAGATCGGGCTTACGATCGCGGATGGCAAGTCGATCATGACGTGTTTGCAGCAGCTTGTAGTCGAGCAGCAATGTGAGGCCTACGTCCTGACGAGCCGGTATTGCGCCGATTGTCAGACGTTCCGACGCATCAAAGATTGCGGCAAGCGTAAGATCCGAACGGTCTATGGACGAGTTGAAGTTAGCAACCCGCGGATTATGAATTGTCGACGCTGCGTTCCTTATTTTTGTGACGCTTCTGCCGTTTTGCGCGACATCTGCCCCGATCAGGCGACGCCGGAATTGATGGAATTGTCGGCTCGCATGGGCAGCTTCATGCCATACCGAAAGGCAGCGGATGTGCTGGCGGAGTTTCTCCCGATCCCATCAACGGAGTCGTTCATGACCGTGCGTCACCGGACGATGAAGCTGGGCGACAGGCTTGATGAGAAGGCGGGCCAGCGCGCATGGTTCGAATCGCCGATCCGGGATGGATTGACCGCGACGTCTTCGCGGTGACGCATTTTGGTGGATATTCGGAGGCGATTACCAACCAAAACGCTTGTCTCCAGAATTAATCGTCCGCGCGAAGCAAGCCAACCCCGACCAACGCAGCAAACGGCGTGCATGCATTTAGAAGCATCAAAGATAGCGAGATTTCGAGGCCCCGACCGACAAAAGGAGATTGCGGATGCAGGGCTGTTCAACGCTCTCTACAGGCCGCGGTATGAAAGGGTGACAGCGGGATAGAGTGCTCCGTTCCAAAGGGCTTGGGCGATGTTGGCGACGCCGTTTGCCCTGGCGATGTTGAGGGCTTGCGAACGCAGGCGCGCCATGATGCCTGGATTGACGCGGATGCGGCTGGCGTCTTCAGCAAGGGTCACGTCGCGAACCCAATGGTTCTCGTTCTCCACAGCCCAATGACCGCGGATGGCGCTCGCGAAGATTTCCGCGGGCAACATGACGGACGACGCATAAAACGCGGTTTCTTCCCGCCGTTTCCAGAGCCCTGTGGCGGCGGAACGGATCAATGTAAATCGCGTGACGCGCACGATTGCGGCGATCAACGGCGCCCATTCGTCGTCATCGAGGGCGGCGCCGGGAGCATAGACTTCGACACGCCGGTCTTCCTGGCGATTTCGCGTCAGATTGCGGCTGTCGTCGACGGCGATTGGAGCCGCCGTCGCGGCGATGTGCTCGCAGCGTTGCGACAAACCCGGCTGATTAGCTTTGACTTGAACGATCAGTTCATTGCCGGTCCCGCGTGCGATCTCGAAGGTTT
>NZ_JADNQZ010000029.1 GCF_015709515.1 Methylocystis sp. H62 | reverse complement strand
GCAAAACTCCGCCAGCAGGCCAGCATCGAAGATGTCGACTACCGCGCCGCGCGCGGGCTCGACCGCGCCCTGTTCCAGAAGCTAGCCGAGGGCCAGTGGATCGACGCCCACGACAATCTCGCCCTCGTCGGTCCGTCCGGCGTCGGCAAGAGCTGGCTCGCCTGCGCCATCGGCCAGAAGGCTTGCCGGGACAATCGCTCGGTCGTCTATCATCGCTGGCCGAAGCTCTGCGAAGACCTTGCACTCGCGCGCGGCGATGGGCGCCACCGCGTCTTATCAAATCCCTCGGCCGCGCCGATCTCCTGATCCTCGACGACTTCGGCCTCGAGCCGCTCGACGCCGGCGCCCGCCACGATCTCCTGGAAATCCTCGAAGAGCGCTATGGGCGACGATCGACGATCGTCACATCCCAACTTCCCGTGACCTCATGGCATGAGGTCATCGGCGATCCCACCTACGCCGACGCGATCTTGGACCGCCTCGTGCACAACGCGCATCGCGTAGAACTCGTCGGCGAGAGCCTGCGCCGCGCCCGCGCCAAAGGACCCAAAACGACTTGACCAAAAACAATCGGAGGTGAGACAAATCTCGTCGGTCAACGAACGCGGCGCCCGGGCGGGATCATCTCGTAAAAGGGGGGCGCCATTATCCCGGAATCCCCGGGCGGCATTATCCCGTTACAGACGGGCGCCTTCGTCGGAATCGTCAGGCAACCCGCCGACTCAAGTCTTTGTCGGCTCTTCAGCGGCGTAGGCGCATCCTTCGGCGAGCGCAGCGGCAAAGAAACACGCCCAGGCAATCGCCAGTCGCGCGCAAGACGCGTGACCAAAATTCATGCGCTAACCGACGCGTAACGCTGCCTCTCGCCTTCTGACAACCGGCGGTCAAGTCGCTGTTTACCCGGCGGGCGCGGACATTCTGGCGAAACTGCCGCCTTATGGCGTTGCGCGGGCGACGACGGTTATCGCAGCGCCATTCACCGCCACACGCGCGCCCTAACCCGAAGGGACAAACTTGCCTCCGTCTGCGTCGCTGCGATCGCCGCCAAGGGTTAGGCGAGGCGATGTTGCGTCTGGCAAATCCAACTTGGGGATAGCGTATCGTTGGTTGAGCAAGGGCATGTAGTTGGACGCTGACGGCGCGGGCATGCCCGTGACGAACGCGGCCGCTGCCAGGAGAAACTGGACGCCGCGATCCGCTTTTGGTTTGCGGAAGAAGACGAACTGGCGATCCATACCGTGGCGGCCGCAGCCTACCGCTCTCTCCGCGACCTTATGGCGCGACGCGGATTGCAGCCTTTTGGCGAATTTGTGCGCGCTGGATTTTTTTCGGCGGAGCTGCGCGACGCGCTGCCGATCGAGGCGGTCATAGACGACTGCCGCCGGCGGCAAGCTGTCTTCGGTACGGAGTGGCGTCGTGCTTAGCATACTGCGCGCGCCTGGGTTGGACGCCGGCCCGAGCAACCTGGCCTTGACCGGGCCGAACATGGCGCGAATCCGACTGTTAAGAAATCATGGAACAAAGCCACCGCAGAAAAGTTGCGGCCTCGGGCGGGCCGTGATGACAGAAAAAAACAACCAAAGAAGCGACCCGCTCGCTCGCGAACTCCAGGAATTGCCCTTCGCCGGTCTCCAGCAAATCGGCAAGGAGCTACGGATTAAGCTCACAGAGATCATCGGGGAACCGCTGCCCGACGAGTTACAAGCGCTATTGGAGAAATTGGAACAGGAGCTTGACCAAAAGTAGACGCGCAGCGGCGTGCTGACGATTGTCGTCCATCAATGGTGGCGAGCACGTAGCCTACATAGAATCCCGTCGAGTGCCGACGCCAAGGGCGTACTAACGGAGCCTAACTCCTCTGAGTTCCATGGTTCTCCTCCGAGGCCGTGCCGTCGCGACGCATCATCACGACCATGTCAGGCGCCGCCGCGATGATGGCCTCGTCCGCCATCGGCTTGTCACCCTCGATCGCCCCCGCCGCGTTGACTCCTCCCCCCAATTCGATGATCGCTTCGGCGGAAGTGCCGCGCCCGCCGATCACGGGCCGTTGGTTCTGCAGCGAGAGCTCGAAAAGGACGCGGCGCGGCGTTTCCGTCTTGGCGACGACGCCGGCCGGCGTTGGGATGTCCGGCACGGATTCACTGATGAACGGCCGGTAGCACATCCCACGCCATTAAGCCTGCTAGGATGAGATTCGGGAAAAATGCAGTTACGATATGAGCAATAATGAAGCAGTTTCGAGTCATAACCGGATGGATCGACTATTGGCCGCCTATCATCTGGTGACCTGACTTCCATGGACTCCCGCAGCGGTAGCCTGCCCTCGGGTAGAACCTTCATCTCCTCGCCCGTCAGCATCTCGAACTCGAGCACCCCATTCGCGAGCGTATCGAGTTGCCTGTGTTTTTCGGTCAAGATGCGCTTGGCCTCATCATAGGCTTCCTGCACCAGCCGCCGCACTTCGGCGTCGATCGTCTGCTACGTCGCTTTGGAGATCGTCTGGTGCCGGATCGAATAGCCGAGGAAATGTTCCTGGTGCGTATCGGCATAGGCGACCGTGCCGAGTTTGTCCGCCGGCCTTGGCGGCGGCAATGACGCGCACACACGACGCGCCGACGCCGACGAACATTTCGACGAGGTCGGAGCCCGAGATCGAGAAGAAGGGCATGCCAGCCTCGACCGCCTCGGCTACGTGCTGGCGGCCGGCGCGACGCCCATGCGGCAGGGAGCGGCTTTGGCCTTCGAGGAGCCGGGCACAGCGTCGACATAGATGCACGCCGTTTTTGGAATGCAAAGACCGTCATTGCGAGGAGCGTAAGCGACGAAGCAATCCAGGAGTCGCACTAAAAAGTGGATTGCTTCGTTGCGCTCGCGATACGATCCAGCGCGAAGACCGTTCGCTCCAAGGGAGCAAACGGTCGCCATCACGCGTGGCGGAGCTTGGTCTTTTTCGACGATCGCTTGCCGAAGACATGCGCGTACCAGCCCGCGCCCAGAGCGAGCGCTACGACGGTAGCGACGGCGACCGCAGTCCAATCGCGTAGAAACGCTTCCCCGACCGAGAAGGGGAAACGGGCGTTGTATTCCTTGCGCCCATCTTCGCTGCGCGCCCGCACGAGCGCCACATAGTCGCCTTGCTTCCTGAAGTCGTGTTCGAGCTGGATAACGCCGGTCTGGAACTGCGCGGGCGGCAGGTAGGCTTCGTTCGGCGCAGCCTCGTCGTCCCCCTTCGGGTCCGCCTCAACGATGCGGATCTCCACCATCATGTCCCGCAATTCGTCCTGCATCGTGTCGACCACGATGGTCGTCGGTCCTGTCTCAGGAATGTCCTCGCAGAACTGGCTTCGCGATTGCGTCGGCTGATAGAAGCTGAAGGTTATGATGTTAGGCCCCATCTGGGTCGCGCATTCGCGAACTTTCTGGAAAGCCTTGGCGGAATCCCTGCGCACCGCCTGTGCGTCCGCGCGGGCGATCAAGCCGATCGCCGCGAGGAGAATCAATAGGAGCCTCATCATGAGCATGCCTCCACTCGTCTTCCGGCACCGCGTCTCTAGATTCGAGAATGCCGCAATTTTTGGTCTGACGTCCATCGCCTCCCGCCGCAGAAGGCGGCGAGAGGCGACGAAATGAGCTCGATTCTGGGAGTTTTTCGCATTCCCTCCCGCGCCGCGCCGTCGTTCGTCAGGAGGTCCAAACGCGGCCGCGGCGCGAGAATCTTGAGCCTTACGCGCCGGTCAGCAGTTCGACGCCTTCCTTGCCGATGACACGATGGATGTTCAGCAGGAGTTGGATCACGACCCCGAACACGCCGAGCGCCATCCAGCCGAAGAACACGAAGCCCCAATGCAGCGGCGCAACGAACAGCTCTTCCATAAACCAGAACGTGTGGCCCCACTCATTCAGGCCAACGTTCGGAATGATCATGAAGGGTCCGATCGAGACGATCAGATAGGCAATCGAATAGCCCTTCGAGAAGTAGGGGATTCGCGTCTTCGCATGGAAGAAGCAGCCGATCGCCATGATCGAGTAGATCGGATAGCTCATGTAGAACTCGATGATGTGCGACGGGGTGAAGTCCGTGTCGCGAATCACCGTCATGTGCCACGTGCCGTCCTGCTCGGTGAAGAAAGACGCGCCCCAATAGATCGCCGCCGCATAGACGACGAGCCAGGCTGCATTGTCGGCGATGGCCTTCATCTCCTGACGCGGCGTCACGGTCGACATGTCACGCACGCGCGTCTTCCAGAGCCAGCCGGCGAGGCCGATGCCTGAGATGAGCTCCAGCGGAATTTCCGTCCACAGAATGCTCATCCAATAGGTCTGGAACTCCGGCGCGAATGAATCGAGGCCAGCCCGCCAGCCGTAAATCTGCTCGTATATGCGCACGATCAGATAGAACCCGTTCAGAACGGCGAGCCCGATCCACATTCCCCTTAGGTCGACAACTTTTTCCACTTCTGCACGGGACCGGCCCGCAACTTCTGTTGTCACACTCATTTTTCATCCTCCGATTGATCCGGGCGGTCTTGGTTCCTCCCGTGAGGGAAATGTGCTCGACCTTGAGATCGATTACAGCTAGTCTCGTTTGACAATAAGAATACCGGGCTTGCCATCGAGTTTGCCAAACTCGAGACAAAGTCTGCCAAACGTCAGGGCGTCGCAATGGATGTTGTTGTCCTTGGCTATCGCGATTGCATCGGGTCTGCGTTTCTGGGTCCCTATGACATGCTTACGATGAGTCTTCGGATGCTCACGAAGCCAGGTAGACCGCTGCCGTTTGAAGTCGTTACCGCGAGCTTTAATGGCGCGCCTTTTGATGACGGAAACCGTAGGCGGCAGGAGGTAGATAAGGGCCTTGATTCGATCAAGTCTTGCAGCGCTGTCATCGTCCCAGCTTACATATGTGATGGTAATAATCGTCTGTCACTCTCTATCGAAATTGGTGCAATCGCGGCCTGGTTGAGGCATCAACATGCGCTTGGCGCAATTGTGTGCGCCTCCTGCAACGGGGTCTTCATTCTTGGCGAGGCTGGGCTACTTGATGGTCGCCGTTGCACAACAACGTGGTGGCGGCACGATGATTTGAAGGCCAATTATCCACGCGCACAGGTCGCGTGGGGTGCGTCTCTTATTGAAGAAAATCGTGTTGTAACTGCGGGCGGGCCGCTTTCATGGATCGACCTTTCGCTCCACGTCATTCGCTCTCTTTGCGGTGGTGACGCCGCGAAAGAGGCTGCAGATTTCACGGTTGTTGACACGACGCCATCAACTCAAACCATTTATGTCCCTCCCGGACATTTGGCAGCGTCCAACCGGTTCTTGCTTGAAGCTGAGAGGGTGGTTCGCCAGGCCGGTGATGCACCGCTAACAGCCCGGCAACTCGCAGTTGCGCTCAATTCCTCAGAGAGGACGCTCCACAGACGCCTTAAAGAAACCTCAGGAGAAACTCCGAAAGGCTTCATCGATCGAGTACGTTTTGAAATCACTCGAACGCTGCTCGAGACGACTGCACATTCCGTTAAAGAGTTGTCGCAGACCTCAGGATACTCAGATCAAACTAGCTTTCGCCGCGCATTTCAGCGGTATTCTGGAATGACCCCAGGTGCCTATAGGGCATGGATAAAAGCGCGCCGAGGGACTGCGTGAAACGTGTACTCGTGATTCATTCGGTGAGGTTTGTAGTGATGATGACAGGCCCCTCTCGCCTCCCGCCGAGAGATATGACCTTATTTGCACGCGAACAAAGCAGACCGGAGCGCCCACGTCGCTAAACGAGCCCCTCTCAGCGGGCACATTGTGCTCGAGCGGAAGAAGTTCGAACATAGGCGTGGCTCATGCTGGAGGGTGACTGTGGCAGCACACGCATTCGACGCTTACGGAACTGTCTTTGACGTGCGTTCCGTGACAGTCAAGCCAGAAAAAATTGCGAATCATTAGCTGCCTCCCTCTCCGAAGCCCCGAGTCAGAAATTCGAACCGATGGGACTCTTTATGGGTCCGGAGCCTAAGTTTGTCGATTGCGACTCTGGGTACGGTAAGCCCCAGGCGTCATGCCGGAGTATCGATAAAATGCTCGTCGAAAGCTCGCTGCATCCGAATACCCAGAGCTTGCAGCCAGTTGCTTCAGCGAGCATTTTGTCGTCTCAAGTAGCATTCGAGCGGTTTCGAAGCGCACGCGATCAATAAATTGCTTTGGCGTCTCGCTGGTCGCCTCTTTTAGCCGCCGATTCAAAGTCCGACTCGACATGCCAAGTGCGCGTGCGAGGTCTTGCGCTGTCATAGGGTCCTCTCCAGCTAGCCGGACGACGTGCTCCGCTTCAAGCAAGAAGGCGTTCGCCGCAGCAAAATGACTAAGTGGAGCATATACCGAGCGCGTCGAGGGGGCCGTGTCGACGACCGCGAAATCAGCAGCTATCTTTGCAGCATCTCCACCACACAGCGAACGAATGACATGCAAACACAAGTCAACCCACGATAAAGGCCCGCCCGACGTTACTATCCTCTCGTCCTCGATGAGCGGAGCGCCCCATATAGCGTCGGCTCGCGGATAGCGGCTTTTCAATTCATCGTGACGCCACCACGTGGTTGTGCAACGGCGACCATCAAGTAACCCAGCTTCGCCAAGAATAAACACGCCGCTACACGAAGCGCATACCAAAGCACCAAGTGCATGTTGACGGCGAAGCCACGCGGCCAATGTACCAATCTGCGGCGTTGACAGGAAGTCAGCATTGTCGTCGCATAGATAGCCAGGTACCACTATCGCGCTTGACGCCTTGATCGCAGTGACGCTCTTTTCTACACTTAGAGCGCGCCCGCTACTATCTTCAAATGGCTTGCCATTAAAACTCGCCGTCAAAGTCTTGAAAGGCTGACGGTTGTCCTCTTTGCTGATCATTAGCGAGCTGAGCTTCAGCATATCGACTGAGCCAACGAATCCGGCTCCTAGGCAGCCGTTGAAGCCGAGCACGACAATTTCCATAGCCAGCCTGCTTGGGGTCAGCACAGCGCCGCCCCCGACACCAATTCCGCCTCCGGTTTACTGGTCCGGCGTTGACGCTCGTTCATTTGGTCATCGGTTGGGGAGTTTTTCAACCAAGATCTCAATTTTTTCTATTGATGGAGGCTTCTCCAGGAGATCCGGAGCGTTCGCCATTAGTGCTTTGGCTACTCCTCCAGAGAGATGGGCCTCGCGCCCCTTCTCGTCCGGAAAGGTATCGAAAATACCAAACCTTGACAGGCTCATCTGGATTGCAAACCAGCTGGCGGTATTTGGTTCTGCCTCGACGAGTGGCAGCGCGTCTCTCAAGAAGGTAGCTAATTGCTTCTCTTTTCCCACCTTGGCTTCAAGAGCAACAAACAATCCTGGCTTAGTCATTGGACTTTCTCCTTAGCTTGATCTGGATTACAGCGGTCAGCGCCGACAGGACGTGAAGCCTCCGTCACGTGACATTGCCTGTACGCCCCAAGAAACTCCCGAATCGAAAAGAAAGTGAGGACCCCGGCTGTCGCCATGGTAGAGCCAAGTAGAAAGCTATTGCCTCCGACACCGGCGCTTTCATCTGCTATAGCTGCACTTGCAACGTAAAATGCGGTGACCCATATCGCCACGATCCAGATTGCAACAGCTATCGCGTATAGGACATTTCCATTGAGCCGCTGGCTCTTAGCGCCTGTTTGCATAGTAATACTCTCACCCGCTCTCGCTCGTGATGAGCTATGTTGCACAGATTTAACGAAGGCTTGATCACCCACAGGGGGCCAAGTTTGCCAAAATTGGCTTCAAGTGTGCCATGCGCCCATGCTTGTGTTGAGCCGCCCTCTTCTGCCTCGTCATCCATAACAATCGAGGGTATGAGCGCCTTTAAGCGCCAGGCCCATGAATACTTGTCCGAGCCTTCGGGCTCGTCGAGCGAGAAGATGCGGCGAGCGTCGGTGTGCGGTTCAGGTGGGCTGACTTTTCAAAGGTCAAACAGACCGACAGCTAGGCTCAGGACCTATCAATTTTGATTGAGGCGCGATTCAAAGTCTCCGAGATGGAGGCTTTGATGAATGATTTGTTTTTTGCTCAGCGCGCGCCAGATGGCACGGATATCGCCGTATTTTCCGTTGGCGCACGGAGTGCGGCGGGTTGACGATCGTCGGGTAGTCAGCTGAATCGTCTATGTGATCAAGCATGGTCTGCAACGGATGGATGCGCCCAAAGACTGTGGGCCGCACAAGACTCTCTTCAACCGGTTCATCCGCTAGCGGCTCGGGGTCTTCGACCGCATCTTCGCGGCGGTCGTCGGCGAACGCCCCAAGTCCAAGCGCATCATGATCGACTCGACGCATCTGAAGGCGCATCGCTCCCCCGCAAGCCTTTTAAAAAAGGGTTCTTTCCCGTTGGGAAGATCAGCTTGATGCTCTGTGGACAGACCTTCTGATGTTTTGGAACGCCGACGGCACAATTGAGGCTGCGCGTGTCGAGCCCATGCCGGAACGGGGCGATGGCCTATGTCGCGCGGGACCCGTTGCAGGTGTTGCAGGCTTCCGCGCATGGCGTCGCTAATGTCGTCGCCTTCCTCGCCGATATCACCATTAACGGCGTGAACGTGCTCGCCTCTTAATGGACGAGAAGGACGTGCCTTCGATCGATCTTTACTGAGCGCCTTCGGGCGCTCCTTTTTTGTCTGCTGTGCGCGCGGCTTCTGACGCCTTGACTCGTTAGCAAAGCCGCGCTTCCCTTCCCCGATATTTGAGGGGGATCACACGCGGATCATCGCCGTTTTATTTGCGCTTCTTCCGTCGCTAGCTTTTGCCGATGACATCACGCCGGACAGCTTCGCTAACCGGCTCAAGGCCGACGCGCTGAAGCTCACCGTCAACAGCATGCTGGCGCAAAGCAATACGCTCTACATTCAAGGGACGCCCACAGGCGATCCAATTCCTATTGCCGCTCGCATTGCATACACTATTGAAAATAATTCAGGCATGCCTCTGAGCTTGGCCGTTAAGCGCAGGGGCATCTCAGCTGGTCCTTGCTCAGAGGTCGAAAGCGGCTCGGGGCTCGAACTATTCGATGACGCACTGGCGATCCAGTTGCAGCGCAACAAATCGTATCGCGATCGTGTCATGCGCTTCGTTCCCGACAAGGCGCGCGTGTCAGGAACGATCGTGATGGAAAACACGAGCTGCAAGCCGAGTGACGTTTCGGGCATGACGACCGTGCCCGTTACGATCACCGTCATGGTCGCGAACGAAAACAATTTTCTCGCGGTCCCATTGCAGACGGATGCGCGCCTAACCGTGCGCGGCAATTAGAAACGTTTCCCACCGTCGGTAGCATGACGAGCACCGATCCATACAGTATCCTCGGCGTCGCGCGATCTGCGACGGCCGTGGAGATCAAGGCGGCGTATCGGCTGCTCGCGCACGAGCGACACCCCGACAAGAAGAGCGGATCGCACGAAGCATTCGTCCAACTGACCGCAGCCTATGAGTACGCGCTCGCCCGATGCGGACGGCCGGCGGGCTCTTCCGCGAGCACTTCCCCACCGCCACGGCAGGAATCCTTTGACGAGTTCATGGCGCGCACGTATCGGCACTGGGAGCGCTCCTCCCAGGAGCGAGAGGAATATTTTCGGCGAACGCATGCACATGCGCCATTCCGGCTTTTGTGGTGGCGTCTATCTCACGACTTGCTCGCCGCCGCGCACGACCTGGCAAAGCTTCTCCGTCGTAAATCATAATAGAACGCACCGCGTCTGATCGCGACGATCCTCGACGAGGCGCGACAGGCCCCGACGAGCCATCACATGTCGTGACCTGTCGCTCACCGCTGGTTTAAAGAGGATAGTCGCGCGCAGGATCGATCCCGGCGTCCGTCAGGAATTTGCGCAGGGCGGCAATTTCGTCTTTTGGAAGGCTATGATGGACGTCGTGGAATCCATGGGAAAAGCCGCTCAGCGTCACCAATAAATGGTTGTGCCGAGTACGAGTTATTTCAGCTCCCAGCTCTTCCAACATTGACTTGACGATCTTTGGATCGATGTTGCTACTCATTGGATGCGCGAACAAGGCGTGCAGAATTGTCCGATGCTTATGGTTCATTTATTGAACTTCCCGCTCATCTCAAAGGTCTATCATTTCGCACGGTGCACGCAGCTGCGACAACGAGACTTGCCCTTTGCATCTGAACCATCCCGGGGTTCTGGTTTATTTCGCCGGAACCGGGATCGCCGAACCTTTGCCTTCCGGCGCGCTGGCGGGCAGCAGTTCGAAGGTCAGAAGTTCGACCGGAGCTGCGCCAGTGTTGCTCGATTCATGGGCGACCGAGCCGGTCTCTGCGAAACAATCGCCCGCCCTGTAAATGGTCGGCGTTCCGCCGAGCGTATAGGTCATCTCCCCGGAAAGGACGCAGCGCAGCCCCGGCCCGAGGTGAAGATGCGCATGCATGTAGCCCCCTGGGTCGATGGTCGTCTGCGTCACGCGGATACGGTACTTGCCGTTGAGCTCGGCGAGTTGGCCAAGGTCCGAGAGTTCAGCTTTGATTTTCTGGTGAAAGCCTTTGATCTCTACTTCGTCCGCCTTGGCGCTGGCCGAGGCGGCAAGGAACAAGATGGCGAAAGCGACGACGAAGTTCAACATAGACGCCTCCAAATGCGCGCGCCACAATCGTCGCGCAAAGCTCTCCTCGGTTTCAGTCTTCGGCAGCTTAACGTTGGTCGTCGCTAAGTCCGCGGCGGGCGCGTGGCTTGAAACAGCGACTGGCGGGCAGCGCCGCATCATAATTGTGGAGTCTTCGTTTTCAACACTTCAGCTTGAGCTCCGCCTTCGCAGCAATCACCCACAACGCCGTGCTTTGCTAGTCTAGATGCCCATACCCGCAGCCAATTTGTCATAAATTTTAAAAATCGGCGCTCACTTACACGCCACTGTCACTTCTTCATATTGTGGCCGCAACCCGAGCTGACCCTGAGTCTGTCATTTATGTCGCCTAAAGGTGTCAGATGGGTCAACCTCGCTTGCTCCCCCAAAAGGTCGAAGACCTAATCGGCGAACAGCTCCGCGCCATGTACGGTGACATCCTTGGTGAGCCGCTTCCAGATCGGTTTCTTGATCTCCTGGAGAGGCTAGAAACGGACAGGGTCTTGGTTTTCGGCGTCCCGGACCGCCAAAAAAAGCGCGACGCCTCAATAAATAGTCCAAAGGAGCGGGGTTTATTCAGCCGATTCGTCCGTCAACAGCTGAGGGCGGGCTAAGCGGAAAATCATGAAAGCGCTTCAGGCATAGGCCCTTTAGGCGAAAAATCGCCAGCAGAATCGACGCCGCCGAAATTCATGTGTCCGCCGAGTGTCGCTTACCGCGGCGGCGTCAATCCAGCGCCTGCTACTCGCGGGGACCTCAGAGGAGTTGCAAACTGTGCGGGTGGCGCAATCCTGCTTGTCGCAAGAAGGAATCACGACGCAGTTGCCTGAGCGCACGCGAGATTTACTCGCGTGCGAGTATTTGTCTTGCGCCCTCCAATCAGGATTGCTTCGGAGGCTGGCCGGCCTGGATTTCGATTGTCTTGGCGGCGCTAGCGGCTTCGGCAGGTTTCTTGACGGTGACGTGGAGAACGCCCTTGTCTAAATGCGCCTCCACGGCTCCGTCAGCGGGAGTGAATGGCAAGGACATTGAGCGATAGAACGAGCCGTAGCTGCGCTCCTCGACGTGCCACTCCTTCTCGTCCCTTTGGCTTTCTTCTTTTTTCTCGCCGGCGATGGTGAGCCGGTTGCCTTCTAAGCCTACTTTAATGTCTTTTTCTTCGACGCCGGGAAGTTCGGCCGTCACCTCGATGGCGTTAACCGTTTCGGCGACGTTAATCGCAGGCGCTTTCGCTCCGACACTCAGGGTCGGAAGACCGGTATCGAAGATACGAAACGCATCTTCCATCTCGCGTCGGAGCGAACGAAAGGGGTCTATGTCCTGACGGGACCACAGGCTCGGCAATCTCATTGTGCTCTCCTAGGATATGCGAACGCCAATGCCCGCTCCCAAGCTGTCAATCAGCATTGAACCGGGACCCCAGATCGGCGCCGAAAAGGGACCCCTTTTCAGGCGTGCGTTTTGTGCCGTAGTCGGCGTGACGGAGGGAGGGCGTAGCCCGACCGGAGTTACGCCGACTACGGCAGCGGCCTGGGCGGCGCGTCGGCCTCAGGCGCGGTTTTCGAAGCGCCAGCTTTCGTTGCCGGTTTCGACGATGTCGCAGTGATGGGTGAGGCGGTCCAGGAGAGCGGTCGTCATCTTGGCGTCGCCGAAGACGCTGGGCCATTCGCCGAAGGCGAGATTGGTTGTGACGATCACTGAGGTGCGCTCATAGAGCCGGCTGACGAGGTGGAAGAGGAGTTGGCCAGAGCGTCGGCGGCTCCTGTCGGGAATGGTTCGCCAAGGCGCTGTCCTCCGAATGGAAGAAGGCCAAGGCGTCTCGCCTGCGCGAGGAAAGCAACGTCGGCCTTCCGGTCCGTTCCTGCGTTGCCGACCGGCCTGCGCCGCGCATGCCCCTATGCCGCCTCTACACCACGCATTCCGGCCGCCTCGCCGGATCATTCGCGGCCTGAACTTCAAGAGGGACCGCATGATAAGCGGCCGGGAAGAGATCTCGCGAACCCCACTCCCGGCCTGACCACAACGCAAACGGAGCTTCACATCATGGCTAAACTGTCTCATACACCATCGCGGCGGGCCATGCTCGCCGGCCTCGCCGCTGCGCCCGTCGCAGGGCTTCCTGCCATTGCTGGCGTCGTCGCGGACGATGATCCGCTGCTTGAGGCTCTCGCAGAATACGAGCGCCTGCACGCGATCGAACGGACTGCTTGGGAAGCCGTGGCGGACGCCGCGCCCACGAGCAATAGGCTCCCGGAAGTTGTCTTTAATGGCAATCGCGTCTTCAGCATTCTCCATCTCGAAACCATGCGCGAAAGCAGCATGGGAATGACAGACGAAGAAATAGACGACACGATTGCGCGCCTCCGCAAAGGCAACGCCACAATGCGTGCTGAAGCCGCCGGCCTTGAGCCAGAATACCAGAACGCGCGCGCCGTTCTAGAAGCCCACAACGCATATGCGCAGAATGCCGAGACGAGCGAGGTATTAGATGCGGAGTCGGCCGCGCAGAAGGCGCAAGATAATGCGAACTGAAGCGCAGCGGGCGGTCTTCGAATCCACACCGACGACGCTCGCGGGCGCCTTACGGCTGCTCCGTCGCCTCGCTGACTTTCTCGACGAAGACGACGTGGTCAATGACATGCTTGTCGGCGACATGATCGGCGACTCCGTCCGCAACGCCGTCGCGGTGTTAGAGCGGGAAGCGCAGTCATGAGCTTCGACAACGACAACGCCTCCGCGGCGCCGCTCTTTATCGAATTGCGCCCCGGCATGCGCAAGGCGCTCGCCGACGCCGTGGACGCGTTCTTGAACCTGTTGGACCAGATCGACGCCGTCCGGACCAGGCGCACTGGGCCGAAGGAGCTAGCGACGACCGCGAGGACGAAAGCGAGCTGCTTGAGCCGACCGGCGATGAGGAGCCAACGCTCGGCGCGACGACCGCCGTCAATCAGCAACATGCTTGGGCCGCGTCTCGCGTGGCCGATGCGGTCGACGAAGCCGAGCCGTCGCTCGGCTGGACGGGCCATGGGAGCGGCCATCCCGAGATGGCGCTGCGCGGCTATGACGACGATCGGGAGAGGACTACAGGGCCGCGCGACGAAGAAGAGGACGACAGCGACAAAGGAGAGCTGGACGGCGACTATATGGACTCTTGGTTCAATTCGCCGCACCTGCCAGGCGGCAATGGCACGGTGCGGAGACCATGCCGATGACTGACCTGAGCAACGTCAAGGCGCGGCCATGCGAACGTCTCGGCGCATCGTCGAGAGCGCCGAGCGCTGCGCCATCAAGGCGGACGATTTGCGGAGAAGGCTGAGGCCGTGACTTACGACCGCACCGCGATCATGCGGGACGCCCACAAGCGATTCCGAGACGGCAAGCGCCTCGGGCTCGGCTGGACGTTCGGGGCAATGCTTGGCCACGGCATGGGCGGCTTCGAAAGATCGGCGCAAGGCTCATGCCCGGGGATTTGCGGCGTAGGCTTCGAGCCCTACATCATCCCGAGCGCCGAAATTCGTCGTCGGCGCAACAGAACGCCCCGCCGTGGATGAAACGGCGGGTTTTGCTGTTTGGGTTATTTCTGCGCCGCTTCCAGATGCGTCAACGCCTCTTCGGCGTGTCCGGTCGCAGCTTTGGCGTCCTTTTTATTGCCTTCCGTAATTGACGCCTTCAGATGGGTAATTCCTTCCTTGGTGTGCTCATTCTTCTTCGCTTTTTCCGCCGCTTCAGCGTGTTTAAGCGCGGCTTCGGCGTGCGTCACCAACACATCCGCATGACCTTGTTTGCCGTGGTCGATCGCTTCCTTGGTGTGGCTAATCGCCTCGGCCAAATGATCCTCGGCGAGCGCGACGCGGGGCGCTACGAAGGCCGCGACTCCAAGACCCAGCGCGAGTACAAAAATTCTGCGGTTCATTGAAATATCCTCCCACTAGCCATTCCTCGGAAGGGAATGCCGGCAGGATCATAATCCACAATTTGCGGGAGTCGATTGTGGCGATTGACGCGGCGGCAAGATACGCGAAGGAGTATTAGAGTTCGGCATCTAGCTGCCTTAAAGGGTCAGCCAGGGAGGCGATGATGTTCAAAAATATTCTTGTCGCGATCGATCTCACCGAATCTGAGATGACCAAGCAGGCGATCGACAAAGCGGCAGCGCTCGCCAGGGCTTTCAATAGCGAACTCAGGCTGGTCAATGTGCAGACGCTTATTCCCATTGCCTTCCTCGACTACGTCAAGGGAAATTTCGACAAGGATATTCGGCAAGGCCTTGAGAAGGAGATCGCGGCCCTAGCGGCTAGCATCGATCATCCGACCGGCCGAATCTCGACCGTTGTGCTGTTCGGTCCCGTCTATCAAAAGGTTCTGGCGGAGGCCGAGGAGTGGGGCGCCGAAGTCATCGTCGTAGGCTCCCACCGGCCAGGAATGGATCGGTTTCTCATTGGCTCCAACGCCGGCGCCATCGTACACCACGCAAAGTGCTCAGTGCTCGTCGTGCGGCAGTAGCGTCTTCGCCCCAACCGTCTTGGCGCGGGCGTTTTAATGTCGCCGGCAGCTCGTTGAGCGGACTCTTCCACTAAAGAGGCAACAAGGCCCCAGCGCATCGGGACAAGCTCATTGCCGCCAGCCGCTGGCCGGATGACTTCAATCTGCGTCGTAGGGCGATGTTGTAGCGCGGCTGGCCGATTAGGTCGGCGATGCGCTGGAACTCTTCCCAGGAGAGAGTAGACCGCTAGGGTGTGTCACCCCCGCGCCCGATATGGCGGCCAATCTGGCATCAGATGAACGTCCGGGAGCCGCAGACGGAGCAGACAAAGCGGCGCACCTCGCCAGGGCAACGAACGGCGTTCCCGGCGCCGTCCGCATGGCATCGAAGGCGACCTTGCCGTGATGGGCGCGCCTGCACAGGGACCCGCTGTCGGACCCCGTCACCGTCGCGCTAAACCTTGTATCGGAAACCGCCGCTGCCATTAGGCAGTCCGAAGAGCAAATCGGCCCATGCGCTCCAGCACTTGCCGTGCGGGAAGCGGAATTGGCCACATCGACAGGCCGCGCGGATGAAGCCGAGGCGGGCATGCAAAAAGTCGTCGACGCGATCGGTGCGTTTTTGTGTTGTCAGCCCAGCTTTGCCGCCAGCACGTCAACCTTCCCGATTTTGGGTGGCTGCGAGAAAAGCTCCGGCGCTTTCGCCATGAGCGCTTTCGCGACTTCCCCAGCAAGATGAGCGTCTCTGCCGGCTTCGTCATTGAAAACGTCGAAAATGGCGAAAGTGGTGGGTGACACTCGGATCGCGAACCACGACACTGTGCCGGGCTCTGCTTCCACGAGCGGCAGCGCCGATTTCAAGAACGCTGCAACCTCGTGCTCCTTGCCGATCTTCGCCTCCAGCGTCGCCAAGATGCCAAATTTCACCATTGCGACCTCCTCAAGACCGACGGTTTCAGGCCGTCAGTTTGCACCAAGCGTCCGCAGATGGCGGCAGCATAGCATTAACTATGGCGGCTGGTCGCGGTTGCCTGCATCGCTCCGCGCGTACGAACCGGCCCGCGCCGAGCCAAAAGTGCTCGGCGACTGGCCTTCCCACCGCACCTCCAGCCGGCCGGCGACGACCGGGCTTTTTCGTGGGCGGAGGGACGGAATCCGCTGACGTTCGCCGACGCTTATCCGGCAAATGTTGGCACGAAGCGGCGCTCGACGCAGTCTATTATCACAACTTATTGTGAGCGACCTGAGAGATGGGTGACAGTTTGTTCCGGACACATGGGTGACACCTCCCGCCAGTCTAGGCGGGAGGTGTCGAATGCCCTGGAAGGGGTGTTCGGTTATGGAAGAGCGTCTTCGGTTCGTCGCGCGTCTGCTCGACGGCGAGGCGATGAGCGATGTGTGCCGGGAGTTCGGCATCTCGCGCAAGACGGGATACAAAATCTTCGATCGTTACAAGGAGCACGGCCTCGAGGCGCTCACCGACCGCTCGCGGCGGCCGGTGCGCTACGCCAACCAGCTGCCCGAGCAGATTGAAAGCCTCATCCTGCGCTGCAAGCGTGAAAAGCCCCATTGGGGCGCGCGCAAGAATCGCGAGCTGCTGCTGCGCAAGCTCGACGGCGATTTCCGCGTCCCCGCCAACAGCACGATCCATGCGGTCTTGTGCCGGCACGGCCTCGTCAAGGCGCTCGGACGCCGCCGCCCGCGGGCGCAGGGCACGGAGCTTTCGCCCGGCCTTGCTCCCAATGATCTCTGGTGTGTGGACTTCAAGGGCGAGTTCAAGCTCGGCTCCGGACGCTACTGCTATCCGCTCACCGTCACCGATCACGCCTCGCGCTTCCTGCTGCTCTGCGAGGCGCTGGAATCGACCAGAGAGGACCCGGCGATCACCGCCTTCGGCCGGCTGTTTCGTGAGCGCGGCCTCCCCGGCGCCATCCGCTCCGACAATGGCGTTCCCTTCGCCAGCCCCAACGGCCTCTTCGGCCTCTCCAAGCTCTCCGTCTGGTGGCTGCGCCTGGGCGTCGAGATCGAGCGCATCAAGCCCGGCCATCCTCAGCAGAACGGCCGCCACGAGCGCATGCACCTGACCTTGAAGAAGGAGGCGACCCGTCCGCCCGGCATGAACAGCTTGCAGCAACAGGCCCGCTTCGACGCGTTCATCAAGGAGTTCAACGACGAAAGGCCGCACGAAGCGCTCGACATGAAGCGCCCGGCCGATGTCTATCGCCCGTCCGCCAAGCCCTATGACGGGAAATTACCGGAAATCGACTATCCGCTGCACGATCGCGACGTGATGGTCACCTCATGCGGGCGCATCTGCATGTATCGAAAGCGCGTCAACATCTCGTCCGTGCTCGCCGGTCAGCGCCTCGGAATCAAGGAAATCGACGACGGCATTTGGCTCGTCAGCTTCATGAGCTACGATCTCGGCTTCATCGATCTGGAGCAGAAAACCTTGCAACCCCTCGACAACCCCTTCGGCCCGAGGTTGTCACCCATGTCTTAGGAACAGACTGTTACCTATGTCTTCAGTCCGGACAATTGATTTTCTTGGCGCGCCAAAGGGGATTCGAACCCCTGTTTTCGCCGTGAAAGGACGACGAGCAGGCAGGGAGTTGCGAACCCTATCACCGGTCATTCCCAATGCTCTTCGAGATCCTCCTCTTCCGCGAAAAGAAGGGCGTCAAGATCGGCCTCCGGCTGCGGCCTCTCCAAAAGTCCCTCGTCTTCGAGCCGTTCGATGTCGGGGAGATCGCGCAGCGACGCGAGTCCGAAGACCTCTAGGAACTTCCTCGTCGTCACGTAGGCGAACGGCGCGCCGGGCTCCGGCGCGCGCAATGCGGCGTCGATCAGCCGATGGCGCTTGAGCGCTCCAATGACGTCGCGGCTGATTTCTCGCCCTGCAAACTGCGACAGCTCCGCGCGCGTCGCTGGCTGCAGATAGGCGATCGCCGTCACGGTGAGGAGTTCGGTCGGCGTCAGCGCTGGCGGTCCGGCGGCGTGGGCGCCGTTGTTCAGGACGCGAATGGCGTCGGCGTAGCGCGGTTTGGTGCGCAGTTGATAGCCGCCGGCGACGAGAACGAGGTCATAGGGCCTTGCCCGCAAATCTTCGCGAATGTCGCAAATCAAATCATCAAAATTGCAATCGCGCCCGACCAGTTTGGTGAGCGCGTCGCGCGTGACCGGCGACGGCGCGGCGAAGATCGCCGCTTCGACGCGCCCCATCCATTCGCGCCAGCGCATCGCCTGTGGCAGATCGGAAAGATCGGCGTCGAACAGCAAATCCCCATCGCGCCGCGGCACACGACGGTTTGGCGGCGGCGCACTGTCCTGTCGATGCGCCTTCATCGACGGCATGTCGGCATCCTTTTCATGTCACAGTCCGTAAAGTCGAAAATTGGCGCGACCGGAGAGTTCGCGCACGGCGCCAAGCGCCATCAACCGATCGAACAAACGCCGCGTGGCGCGATCGGAAAGGCCGGCCGACGTCGCCGCCCGCGTCGGCGAAACGCAATCGTCGGCGAGCAACAAATCGACGACGCGCGCCGCCTTTTTGGCGCGCAATTTTGGCGCAACGCTCAACAGTATATTGGAACGCCGCGACAGTTCTGTCGCCAGCGCGTAAGACTCTTGCGCCGCGCGCGCCATGGCGCGCGCGGCGCTCAAATCCCAATCGGCATCGCTCGGCCGTGGTCGGCGTCCGGTCGCCGTGCGCATCGATGGATGCGTGATCGTCGTCGCCAACAGCGGCAGCGGCGCCTGCCACGCGAGGCGCCGCGCCAACACAAGATCGGCGAACCACAGCGCAAAAATTTCGGCGTCGAATTGCGCCGCGTCACCGATGACGCCCAGCGCTAGCGCGCTCACGCGGGCCGCAGCATTGAGCGGATTCTCAGCTGTCGACCGCTCATCCACAAGGGCGGCGACCGCTTCGCAATCGATGGCCGGCGGTAAATCGAGACAATCGGCCGCGACTCTCACGACGCGCGCATCGAGCCGCACAGAAGGCGTTGTGAACAGGCGCCACAGCCGATGCAGGCGGCCGCCGGGCGTCGGCGCCGCGTCGAAGCCGGCGAGATGTTCGGCGTCGCGCAGGGCGCCTTCGTCTTCGCGCAGACGCGCTATCGCGGCGCAGGCGGTTGCGGCGCGCAAGGCGAGGCGCTGCCGCAGGGCGCCGGCAAAAACGGGTTCGAGGCCTCCTTCCCCGAAGTTTTTGCCGGGGCTCGAAGCATCGGCGGCTCTTCCGTCGGCGCGCGAAACATCGGCGGAGCCGATTCCGGCGCGCGAAATATCGCCTCCGGGGCAACGCAAAAGCTGGTCGAGGCGGGCAAGACTGGCGCCGGCGGCGAAGAAGTGCGCGCTGGCCGCGTCGTGTTGAACGCCGCCGACCTTCGCCCACTGCGTGTCAGGACACATCAGAAATTGAGAAATCGGCCTGTTGAATTTCAATGCGTTACGAAACGCTGCTGATTTACGCGTATACATTTGAATTGAGAAAACGCCCGAATGATGTACAGTTGAATTGAGAATTTGCGGCTCAACCATTTCTCATGGACGCGGCCGAAAAATGAACAGCAATAATGAGAACGCGCCCTGCCCTGATGACGCCGACACGACGGGGTCCGACGACCCGCAGTGGTTAGAGGCATGTCGACGCGAGGAGGCCATCAGAGAATTGTTAGGCCGCTCCGCGGGCGACCGGCTACGAACAAGCGACGTCGAAGATGTTGCTTTGGACCTCGGGATCAGTCGCGCGACACTTTATCGCCTCGTCGCGATCTATCGCGAAACGCCCACCGTTGAGGCGCTTCAGCCGAAGCCGCGAGGCCGATCGAAAGGGGCGCTCGCTCTCGACAAATCGCGTCATAAGTTGATCCGCCAGACGATCCGGGAAGTCTATCTGAAGCCGCAGCGTCCAACGCTGACCCACCTCGTCGAACAAATCC
>NZ_JADNQZ010000028.1 GCF_015709515.1 Methylocystis sp. H62 | reverse complement strand
CGCGCAGGCCGCGGCGGCCGTGAGCGCCAGGCGCTGGCGCAGCGCGCCCGAAAAAACCGGCTCGACGCCGAAGTTTTTGCCGGCATTAGAAACATCGACTGAGTCGCTGCTGGCGCTCGATATATCGGCGCCAGTCCCTAAGCCGGCGCTCGAAACATCGACGGCTCTATCGCCGGCGCGCGAAACATCGGCGCCGGCGCGCAAAATCTGATCGAGATGGGCGATGCCGGCGCCGGCGAGAAACATCGCGTTTCTGTCGCCGCCGTTGAGCCTCGCCCAACGCGGAAGCGGCTGGATTTCCGGAAGATTTGGGGGGCGCGACGGGTTTAGAGGACGGCTTCGCACGACGCGCCGCGGGCGCGCCATCGCCACGGGTTCAAGGCTCAACGGGTGGGGCGAATCGCTTTCCAACATGCGCGGAATCGTAGGCGCGGAACGGGTCCAGCGGCAAGTACTGGCGGCGCTTTGTTTGCTGATGTCAGCCAAATTCCGCCGCGCTTGTCTTTCCTCCTTCATGTCCGATAATGTGGGCTTATCGGACATGATTCGACAGGCCCGGAGTTCCGGGCGCGCGGATCCGAATTCGGGCGCCCAGAGCCTGCCGAGGCGTCGTATTTTTGCGCCCCAAACAACGCCAGGCCTCAAACAAGCCAAAATGAGGACGCGTATGACCAAGATCGATGATGATCTCGCCAGCGGCGGGGCCCCGCTCGCCGCGCGCGCCCCCTCCCCGCATCTCGCCGCGCTCTCCGAAAAAGCCCGCGATTACGCCCGCAACGCCCGCTCCGACAATACAAGACGCGCCTATGAGTCAGATTGGCGGCAGTTCGCCGCCTGGCTGCGCCGGCAGGGCCTCGATCCCCTGCCCCCGGAGCCGCAGACGGTCGGCCTTTATTTGGCCGCTTGTGTGGACAGCGAGCGCAGTCGCGCGCCGCTGAGCGTTTCGACGCTGGAGCGCCGGCTGGCCGGCATTTGCTGGCGTTATCGCCAGCGCGGCGAACCGCTCGACACATCCGATCGGCATATTTCCACGGTGCTCGCTGGCATTCGCCGCGCCCATGGCCGACCGCCGGTCCAAAAGGAAGCCATCTTCGCCGACGAACTCATCGCTATGCTGGCGACGCTCGAGATGGATCTGCGCGGCCTGCGCGACCGCGCCATTTTGGCGATCGGCTTCGCCGGCGGCCTGCGCCGCTCGGAAATCGTCGGTCTCGATTGCGGGCCCGATCAGAGCGAGGACGGAACCGGCTGGATCGAGATTTTCCGACCCGCAAGGCGGCCCGAAAGCGAGTCTGAGGAGGTGCAAGGCGATCCGAAATTGGACGTGCCTGAAGACACGGGCGAGGGCGGCCTGCTGCTGACCATCAACGGCAAGACCGGCTGGCGCGAGGTCGAAGTCGGCCGCGGCGCGCGTCCGGAAACCTGCCCCGTCGCCCTGCTGGAGACCTGGATGCGTCTCGGCCGGATCAGCCAGGGGCCCCTCTTCCGCCCAATTGCGCGCAAGAATGGCGGCGTTTCCCCTGAGCGGCTGACCGATAAACATGTCGCCCGGCTGGTGCAGAAAACCGCACTTGCCGCCGGCATTCGCAGCGATCTGACCGAGGGCGAAAGACGCCTCGCCTTTGGCGGCCATTCGCTGCGCGCCGGCCTCGCCTCGTCGGCGCAGATCGAGGAGGCGCATGTGCAAAAGCACCTCGGCCATGCCAGCGCCGAAATGACGCGTCGCTACCAGCGAAAACGCGACAGGTTCCGGGTCAATCTCACCAAAGCGGCGGGGCTGTAACGACGCCGTTCACGAGCCATTTTCTTCGGCTGATTGAGAATCCGCGAATGGCGGTAACGCACCGTAGGTGGCGGCGGCCATCAGCGCCTGCGCGGCGATGTCCCCTGCCCGGCTTAGGAGATCAGCCGGCGCCGCATTCCCCGAATCCGCCAACGGAACAAGGTCGATGATTTTGACCAGGGCGTCGGAAAGGATGGCGAGTTGGGTCGTTGTATCGGTCATCGCGTCCGCGCTCCCTCGATGGTCAACGATAATCGCCAAATCCATGGCAATGAAACCCACGCCGGAATTCCAATTATCCCGCCTTCTTGCGTTCCCGCGCCGCTTTCGCCGCCTTGCCGCGCAGCAGCGCCATCAGCACCGGGCCGAGCGAAAACTCCCCTTCCCGCGCCTTTCCGGTCAGCACCCGCAGATAGCCGCCGGCGGATTTGATTTCCTCACCCCGCTGCAGGATCGCGGCGATGACGATCGCGGCGTCATGCTCGCCCAAAACGTCGAGCGCCTGTTTCCAGGCGTCAGGCGAGACGCCTAGCGCCGACCTGACGATCGCCGCCGCGTCGATGAGATCGCGCCAGCGGGCAATCTCGCCGTTTTTGCCGTAATCGACGATGTCGGGACAAGCTTGCAGCACCATGCCGAGCGGGAAGGTTCGCGTCGGTGATGGTTGCCGTTCCCCGAGTCCCGAACCGGGCGCCTCAGCTTCGGTGCCCCCTACCCTTTCGGCCTCGGGATATTCTGGCATTGACCCGGGCGGTTCGGCCCTGCCTTTTCGAAGGCTAGGTTCAAGATCAGGAATGTTTGTGATTTGATTCTGTATATGCCGCTCAGTCTGGGACTCATTGGCGCTTCTTTTTTGCTGTTTTACGTGTGCTTCCAATAGATTCTGGATTTCGGCTGCGAAGGCCGCCAGTTTGGCCGCCAAAGCGGCCAGCGCGCTTCGACCGAGACTGCGCGAATAACGCGCCGAGAGGGCTTGGGAACGCTGGTACAGGCACTCCCACTCGCGGACCTCCCGCCCATCAATCGTCAGCGGCGCGAAGCGAACGCCCTCCTCCATGCCGGTCTCGATCATCTTGGCGATGTCGCGTCGAAGCAGCGTGATCTTCTCGCGCAACAGAGCGATGGCGCGGTTCTCGACGCGCACTTCTTCGGCGAGGTTTTCGATCTCGGCCGCGCGCGCGATGAGTGGCGCCAGATCGAAGCCGAAGGCTTCCGCAATCTCGCCGCCTTGCCCCCGCCGCGCGAAACGTTTCCCGTTCGGCGAGTCCCGCCGAATGATCAGTCCCGCCTCGACCAGCGACGCGAGATGCCGGCGCAGCGTCGCCGGCGCCATGCCATGGGCGCGGATCGAGAGTTCCCGGTTCGACGGAAACACCACGATCCCGGGCGCGGGCGAATCACCTTCCCCATCCCCGCCGTCGCCCTCCGGCAGCGTCAGCGCCGTTTCCTGGTGGAAGCTCAGCAAGGCGTGCAGTACCGAGAGCGCCCGGTCGGTGACGCCGAGCGGGCCCTTGGCTTCCGTCAGGGCGCGAAACAGCCGCCATTTATGAACGACGGTCTCGGAGGCGTCAGGTTTTGCCGCGAAATCCCGCGTCGTCGCTTGCGCCGCCACCATGGCAAGCGACAACGGTCGCCGCCCAAAGGGCGTCGTTGAATGTGTGCGCATATGCTTTTGCCTCGTTCAGGCAAAAGAAATCTGCTCGCCGAAACGGCGCCGACTCTTGACAGCGATTCGCGGAAGTGTGATTCTCTAGGTGCGAACTATGAGAAGGGCTTCCGGGCGATGTTTCGGGGGCCTTTTTCTTTTGTCGTAACCTCTATCTTTGTTGACGAAACGCCTAACTCGTTACTCGACGAGCGTGCGCGTGCGCGCTTTGCTCGCAACAAAACTAATCGTCGCGCTGAGCCACCTGAAACGCCTTAAGCAGGGCCGGCAGTTGGGCCACGACGTATGCGCCGAACTCGGCGTCCACCGACTTGTCGACGTTGATGCGCAGCCATCCCGAATCTTCGTCGACCCGCGCGATCTTTCGTCCCTCATGGTCGATCCACGAGGTAGTTTTCGCCGGCGAGTTCTTGGTGGCAAGCGCCGAGAAGACGGCAGCGAACCTCGAATCTGAGTCGAGCTGCGCAAATTCCGCTTCGCAACAAATGCGCGCCCACAACTTGCTCGCCCGCGGCGCCTTGAGATGCTCTGCAAGGTCCATCCAACGGCGCCGGCCCGCTTTGGGAGCAGCCCCGATTGCCTTCACGAGTTCGTCCGGCAATGCCTTGCGACAGGAAATCAGCCGCGACAATTCCGTCTTGTCGACGGCTAGAGCGGCCATGATTGTTTCGCGGCCAAATCCGCGATCTTCAAGCGACACCGAGAAGGAGGCGCGTTCGATAAAGGAGAGATCGCGACGAGCACTGTTCTCTTGCCCTTGTGCGATGACGAGCTCGTCATCGCTCAGACTGCGAACGACCGCTTTTACGCGCTGCCCCAATTCTCGCAGCGCGCGCAAGCGCCGATGGCCGTAGGCGATCTGGTAGCGCCCCGAGACCTCCGGGTGAGGTCGAACGAGTATCGGAACCTGCTGCCCGTGAGTGCGAATGGACGAGAGCAACGACGTGCAGTCCGCTTCGCTTTCATCGAGACGATCCGTGACGAATGAGGCGTCGACAAGCGATGCGTCGATTTCGACGACGTTCGCGCCGGAAAGCAGCCGTTGTTCGAGGGCCTTCGCCGCGTCGATATCCGCAGAAATCCGCTCCAAAGAGCGACCCATAGCGCCGACCGCCCCCCTGGTTCCGAGTGTCGGCGGCGGGCGGGGGGCGGGCCCATTCTCGGAGTTGACCGCGGTCAACTCCTCCTCGTCCAAGCCCAGCAGGAGGTTTTTGCGCGCCATCCCTACCTCCCCCAAGCCGTTCGGATTAGCCCCTCGATTTCTCCGTTCACCGCGCCCAGCGCTTCAATCGCACGGTCATATGTGGCGCGCGTGAACTGCTCTCGCGATACTTCGTAGAGCGTTTGTTTCGTGATGCCTGCATCGGAAATTGCAGTGCTCTTCACCATCGACGACGTCAGCACCCGCTCGCCAAAAATCGAGCGCATGAACGCGACCATTTGGGTCTGCGGTCCGTCGGTGGGCTCAAATCGCGTCACCAGGTAACGCATCCAGTCATACTCCATGTTGCCGCCGGCCTTGGCCACAACAGACAGAAGGTCCGAGGTCATGATCAAAAACTGACACATCGACATGAGGTCGAGCATCTGCGGATGTACGGTGATCAGGACGGCTGTCGCCGCGCAAAGCGCGGATAGGGTGAGAAATCCAAGTTGCGGCGGGCAATCGAGAACGACCACATCATAGTCGTCCGCCACAGTTCCAAGCGCTTGCGCGACGCGCGCGAAGAAGAGGGCGTCCCCCTGTTTTTTTTCCGCTAGGGCCTTCGGGCTCTCATGCTCGAACTCCATGAGTTCGATGTTGCCGGGAATAATGTCGAGCCCCGGGAAATAAGTCCGCCGGATAATTTCCTTAAGCTCGCGGCGCGCGCCATCGTAGCGGATCGCGCCGTACAATGTTTCGTTCTCGCCAATATCAAACTCAGGCTGATAGCCGTGCAGGGCAGACAAGCTCGCTTGCGGGTCGAGGTCGATCGCCAGAACGCGATAGCCCTGCAGCGCGAGGTATTGCGCCAGATGCGCCGCCGTCGTCGTCTTGCCTGAACCACCCTTGAAATTGGCGACGGATATCACCTGAAGGTGCTCGCCCTTGCCCCGGCGCGGCAAATACCGCCGTCCCGCCTTGCCGCCTTCGTCAAGAAAGACGCGTAGCGCCTGAATATCTTCGAACGAATAGGAACGCCGGCCGGTCGGGCTGGTCTCGGGCTGCGGCCCCTTGGAATCCAACGAGAGTTGCCGAAGATAGCCATCGTTGATGCCGATCAGCTTGGCCGCTTCCCCGGAAGAGAACCGACGCAGGGTCTTGCGCGCTTCCGGCGGAAACAGCTTCTTGCGGTGCGCCAGCAGTTTTGCCGACAATTGTTGCGCATCGCCCGCGATCACCTTGTGAATCTCGGAAAGCGGCGGCGGCTGGATGGCGGGTTGAGATGCCACGGATCAGGCTCGTAGTTACGGTTTAAGATCAAACCTACGGGTGATTTGCGTGGCAAGTAGGCCCGATTCTCCGACTACCTGCAAGAAAAATTGGGTTAACGAATGATTAACGCGCTGCTGGCCATCGGAGATAGCGCAGGCGTGTCATGTTGACCGCGGTCAACTAGAGCCGATGGCGACTCATTTGAACCGCCACACCGGGATGCCCATCTTGCGCGCTTTGTCGCCGAGGTTCTCGACAATGCCGGAGCCGGGGAAGACGATCAGACCGATCGGCAATGTTTCGAGCATCATGTCATTACGCTTGAAGGGCGCGGCATTCTTGTGACGGCTCCAGTCCGGTTTGAAGGCGACTTGCTGAACCTTACGATTGTCCGCCCAGCAGGATGCGATTCGTTCGGCGCCCTTAGCGCCGCCGCCATGGAGAAGAACCATGTCGGGATGTTTCGCATGGACCTTGTCGAGAGCGTCCCAAATCCGCTGATGATCGTTGCAATCGACGCCGCCCGCGAAAGCGATACGAGGGCCGGGCGGCAAGAGCACTTGCGTCTCGGCCAGCTTCTTGGCGTTCAGGAAATCTCGGCTGTCGATTAACGCCGCCGTCAGCGCGCGGTGATTGACCTTCGAGCCCGAGCGCGGACGCCAGACGGACCCCGTCTCTGTGGCATAGAGTTCGGCGAGATGGTCGCGAAAGAATTCGAAGGCGTTGCGCCGTTCGGTCAGCGTCAGGCCTAGCGCGATCAACCGCTCCAGTTCGACCGAGCGGATTTCCGAGCCGTCCTGTTCAGCCTGGGCGCGACGCTGCGCGGTTTCATTGTCGTCGAGCTCGCGGTCGATCCGATCCACCTTGCGATGAAAGAGATTGACGAAGGACCAGAGCAGATCGGGAAAATCGGCTTCGAGCCGGGTGTCGAGAAAGAGACCGGAAAGGGCCTCGACCGCGGCTTCGAGTGCGAGCGATGCGGCGTCAGAAGAGGGTAGGGGACGCGGATCTGGTTCGTCGTCGAGCGGGCGATAGCCGTGCAAGGCGAGTTCATCGAGAAGATGAGGAGAGGGCGACTGGACGTCACGATCCGGCGCACGTGTATCGAAGGGCAAGGAGGCAAATGCATCGTTCATCGCTTGGCGCTTTCACTTGAGGCCGCGCCGATCGCGGCCTGACAGCGATCCCGAGCCGCGGGCGACGCGCGGCGCACCCAAAGGGCGCAACGCAGTGGAGGACGCTTCCCGCCGACTTCTTTGAGGTGCGAGGAATGCCCGAAGCGCCAGCGCAGGGCACGGGAAAGAAGTCGGCGGGGAGGGTTGCGGCAAGCGCGCCGCTTGTGGCGCTATCGCTGCTCTCGCAGGCCGGCGGGCGGCCCTCTAGGAATGCCGAAGCCGAAGAGAATGAATAAACTGCCTCCCGCGCGAACGCCGCGGCGGAGCTCAGGCCCTTCGGAAAGCTCACATCCCGATGACGACTAAGCCAGACTCCCAAGGGGGACCGAAGACGTGCAGCCTTAAGCGAAGCCTGCAGCGGTGACCGAAGAGTGCGCCCGCAAACAATCTACGCCGACAGCGTGCCAATCTCTTCAGAATACCGACTGCCGCATTCTTTGGACGAGAACGCCCGTCAAAAGCGGCTTGAAAAATCGCGTAGGAAATCGGGTCTAATCGGGTATTATCGGGCATGCAATCGGATATGAGCGCATGCAAATGAGGGACCCGAAGCTTGCATTCGGTCCTGACCTCGTAAAGCTCATCGCGGAAATCGATGAGTTCAAAGGCCGATGGGAGGCGCTCAAAACGCTCTCGCCGGACCGACTCAGCGCGCTCCGCAAGGTCGCAACCATCGAAAGCGTCGGCTCTTCGACGCGCATTGAGGGGGCGAAGCTATCCGACGCCGAGGTGGAGGATCTGCTCTCGCGCGCCATTTCCATAACGGCGTTCAGCACACGAGACGAGCAGGAAGTCGCCGGATATGCCGAGGCGATGGATCTGGTGTTCGAGGCGCATGTCGATATGCGCCTCACCGAGAATCATGTCCGCCAACTGCATCAGACTTTGCTGCGTCACAGCGACAAGGATGCGCGCCATCGCGGCTCCTATAAGACCCTGTCGAACAATGTCGTCGCGTTTGACGCCGATGGACGGCAAATCGGGGTCGTGTTCGAGACGACCGCGCCTTTCGACACTCCGCGGGAAATGGAGGCGCTCGTCGCCTGGACGCGAAAGGCGCTGGATGAAGAATCGCTGCATCCGCTTATCGTCATCGCCGTCTTCGTCGTGACGTTCCTCGCGATCCACCCCTTTCAGGACGCCAACGGACGGCTCTCGCGCGTGCTCACCACGCTGCTCTTGCTGCGCGCGGGCTACGCCTATGTTCCCTATGCCTCGCTCGAGCGCGTGATCGAGGAAAACAAGGACCTGTACTATAAGGCGCTCCGTCGTACGCAGACGACGCTCGAGAACGAAACGCCGGATTGGGAGCCGTGGGTCGGATTCTTCCTGCGCTGCCTCAAGCGGCAGAAGGACAGTCTTGCGGCAAGGCTGGAGCAGGAACGGCTTGCTGAGGGCGCCGACGCCAATCTGCCAGCTCTTTCGCTCGAAGTCCTCAAAGCTCTACAGGCAAACGAGCGCCTGACCATCGCGCAACTTGCATCCATCACGGGCGCAAATCGGAATACGCTAAAAGTGCGTCTGCGCGAGCTGGTCGCGGACGGACGTGTAAAACGGCGCGGCAAAGCGCGCGCCACCTGGTATTCGCTGTGAACCCCGGTAACCGATCAACGACCGTGCCGTCTTCTCACGCAATCGTTTTCCCGCGGGTTCACTGTCACGCGAGCTTCGATCCAACATGGCGCCGAAAAACACCCTCAACGCCCAAAACCTGGAAGCGCTCGGCGCGAAGCGACTGGCCGAACTGCTGATCGACATCAGCAGCGGTGACGCCGCCGCAAAACGACGCTTGCGACTTGCCCTTGCGGGGGCGCAAAGCCCTGCCGACGCAGCGCGCGAAATCCGCAAGCGGCTCACCGCCATTTCTCGCTCTCGAAGCTTCGTCGACTGGCAGAACCGCCGCGCGCTCGTCGAGGACCTTGAAACGCAGCGACGCGCGATTGTCGAACATGTCGGAAAGGCCGATCCGAAAGAAGCGCTCGATCTCATGTGGCGTTTCATGGCGCTCTCCTCCTCGGTGTTCACGCGTTGCGATGACAGCAGCGGAACGGTGATCGAAATCTTCCACGACGGCGTGAGCGATCTCGGGCGGCTGGCCGAAGCCGCCGAAGGCGACTCGCAAGAATTGGCCGATCGAGCATTTGAGGCTTTGATCGCCAATGACTCCGGAGAATTCGACGGTATTATCGCAACTCTGCGTCCTGCGCTCGGCAACGAAGGTCTCCAACATTTGAAGCAGCGCTTCGTCGCCCTGTCCAAGGAGCAGATCAGAAAGGCGCTCGAACAGGAGCGCCGAAAAATCGGTTGGGCGACCAGCGGTCCGATCTATGAAGACGAAATCGCCGATCGTCACCCCGCCCGCGTTATCGAGGGGGCGCTGCGAGACATCGCCGACGCGCTGGGCGACGTCGACGCCTTCATCGCGCAATATGATCCAGAAACCCGAAAGGTCCCGCGCATCGCCGCCGAAATTTCCGGGCGGCTCCTTGCCGCCGGCCGCGCGGCGGAAGCGCTGACGGCGCTCGAAGCGGCGGAACACAGGCGCGCCGGCTGGCCAGAACTCGAGTGGGAAGACGCGCGCATCGCCGCGCTTGACGACCTCGACCGCCGCGATGATGCGCAGGCGGCGCGCTGGTCGTGCTTCGAACGATTTCTGTCGGCGCGTCACTTGCGCGACTATCTCAAGCGCCTGCCTGACTTCGACGACGTCGAGGCGGAAAGCCGCGCGCTCGATTTCGCAGAGAGTTTCGAGCCTTTCAGTGCGGCGCTCTCGTTCCTCGCCGCCTGGCCAGCGCCGGATCGGGCAGCGAAGCTCGTACTCGCGCGCGCCGAAAAATTGGATGGCGATCGATATGAGCTTCTGACGCCTGTCGCGGAAGTGCTGGCAGGCAAGCATCCCTTGGCTGCGACGCTGGCGCTCCGCGCTATGATCGAATTCTCTCTCGATCACGGCAGGTCCAGTCGATACAAGCACTCCGCGCGACATTTTCAGGAATGCACGGGTCTTGCTCCTACGATTCCGGATTTCGGACAGCATGAAACGCACGAAGCTTTTGTGGCGCGGATGCGCGGCAAGCACGGCAAGAAAAGTTCGTTCTGGAATCTTCTGCCATGAAAGTTCCCGCGCATCGGACCTCAAAACATAGGTCCGGAATCGGGAGGCAAACCGGTCTTTGCGTGACCCGACTGCTTATGGGAACGATGCGCCATTTGCTGACCTTCTCGGGACGCCGAAACGATGTCCGTCAAAATCTGCCAGCTTTTTCCGAGCCGACACTTCCGGTGAGGTTTCGCAGTAGCCGCACGATCAGCAGCTTCGAGATGAAGACGAGAAATATTCTGTGCGAATGACGCCAACGAAAAGGCTCATTCCTCACACAAACAGAACTCTGGCTGGGACGCCCTGCGGCGGGCCGCCGCGACGTCTCGCCCAGATTCAATTCAGGACCGCTGGCAAGCGGGAATGATGGCGCATGCTCTAGCCGTTCAAGCTATTCGTAGTCGCACTTGTCGCGCTTTCGCTAGCGTTGGATGGGGCTTTGGTACCCGCTTTCGGCGGCGGCCATGGCGGCTTTGGCGGCGGCGGGCATGGCGGCTTTGGCGGCGGCGGACATGGGTTTGGCGGCGGCTTTGGGGGATTGCCCGGCTTCGGTGGCGGACGTGGTTTCGGCGGGGGCCATGGCTTTGGCGGAATCCCTGGCTTTGGCGGCGGGCGCGGCTTTGGCGGCCAACGCGGCTTTGGTGGAATCCCTAGTTTGGGCGGCGGGCGCGGTTTTGCGAGCCCGCGCGGCTTTGGTGGAATTCCCGGCTTGGGCGCTGTGGCGGGCGGCGCTTTCGCACGAAGCGCCGGCTGGGGAGGTTACGGCGGAGGCTGGGGAGGTTACGGTTGGCCCGGATACGCTTGGGGCGGCTATGGCTGGCCCGGCTATGGCTGGGGCGGCTATGGTTGGCCGGGTTACGGTTGGGGGCTGGGCGTGGCCGGGCTCGGGCTCGGGTTGGCGAGCGCCTATTCCCCATATTCGCCCGTGGCCTTCGCGTATCCCTACTATGCCTCGCCCTTTTACTGGGCCGCATATCCGCTCTACGGGTGGGGCGGCTACGGCTGGGACGGCTATGGTTGCTGCGGCTGGGGCGGTTACGATTGGGGATTGGGCCTGGCCGGGCTTGTGCTTGGCCTAGGGCTGACGAGCGCCTTCTCCTACCCGCTCTATGGAAGCCCCTTTTACGGCGTGCCTTATCCGCTCTATGGCTCTGACGTTCCGCTCGCCTATGCGCCGCCGCCTTACGTTTACGGCGTCGGCCCGGTCTATGGCTATGGCTATGAGTCCGTGGCCTATGACTATGCGCCTGTGACGGCCGTCTCCTACGGCGTGCCACTCTGGTGAGCAGCCAAAAGATCGTTGCGGTCAGGAATGGCGGCGGGCGTAACGCCCGACCCATAAGAGGAAGCATCATGAGATCAAGCACACTCGCAATCGCGTCAGCGGCGCTACTGAGCGTTTTGAGCCCCGCCGGCGCGCAGGATCCCGGCGCGATCAGGCAAGGGGGCGCGGCGACGGCGGGGCAGGCCATGATGTGCCGCGCCTATGAGCGCGTCGAAGGTCAACTCGCCTACATAAAGACGGAGCTCAGGATTACAGCCGCGCAGGAGCCTCAGTGGAACGTCTTCGCCAATGTCTTCCGGGCGAATAAGGAAAAGCAGTATCGGAGCTGCAGAATGGCGCAGGAGCAGAATCGCTCGATGATGTCCGCCAGCTTACCGGAGTCAATCAAGATCAAGGAAGATCACTTGAGCGAAGAGCTAGAGGCCTTGCGCGTGCTGGACGCGGCGCTACAGCCGCTCTATGCGACCCTGAGCAAGGAGCAGAGGAAGACCGCCGACGAGATCTTAAAAGGAGCGTCTTGAGCGAGAATTTTTACATCGCGCCCGGGCCATGAACCGGGCTTTGTGAATGGCTCCTCAGGGTCAAAAGCCGCCTGCAATACTAACGCCCCGTGGACGCGTCATTCGATGGGATGCAGGCTCTGGGAACTGATCGGGGGCTGTACCGGCGGTAGCATTTTCTTAAGAAATTGAGCGTCGCATGATCCTGCAACGTCAGGCGCTCCTTTTCTTAACGCCGCAAAGTTTTGAGAACGTAAAGCAGCTTGGCGTTGCACCAAAATTCCCCCGCCGTGGATTCGTGAGCAAGTCGCCCATGCCCCGGCGCTGGCCTCTGTTCGAAAGACAGTCGAGGTTTGGCTGTGCTCATCCGCCCGGTGGGCGCATGTGATCGGCGAGGGAGTCCGTCGCACATGCCCCCGCGCTGGTGTGGCACTAGTGGAGTTGCTCTAGATGCATCAGCAGTTGCCATGAGCCAACGGTTAGCGCCAGCGTTATGCCTAGTAGCATAATGGCGACCAAGACGCGCGCTGCTTTATTGGAGAGCATGGCGAGACTCCGTGAAAAAGAATGCCATTAATTTGCCATTTGATCTGTATTTTATTGGTCCCCATGTGGCTGCTTGCCTGATTCCAGCGCCCCAACATTGGAGGCTTGCTATGTCGGAAGAAATCAAAAAATTAACAGCCTCGAAAGAAGCAGACCTATTCGACTCCGCAAAGCTATTAAAGCAGTTGCACGATGAAATTTTGGCACACATTAATTTGGCGCACACTAAGAAGTTCGACGAACTGATCACAAAAATGTCTTCAAGCACGCACTCACTGACCTGAGCTTCTGCGTCTCAATAAGATTGAGCTTGACCGCTATACTTTTACTCACCATGAGCAAAAGACAAACGGCGAAGGTCGAGCGGCTTTCGTCTTTTGATACGGCTTCCCCATTGGAGGGCCTAGAAAACCAAAAGCCGCAGGCGACGCGCCAAGCCGGATATGCCGCCAAAAGACGAAGAGCGATCCACGCGGCGCTGGTCGAGACGATGTAGATGTGTCGGTAATGCGCCGATTTCGTTGAAAAAGTCTGGGAGATAGGGCCGTCGGCCTCCGTGGAGGTGTTTTTCAGGCATTGGACTGCGCGTTCTTCGGCGTGGTGGCGGCAACGCCGCCATAGTGTGCGGCTTATGCCGCCATTTCGAACTCTGGGGGTCTCAACCGCGCGAGACGTCGCAAGTTTTGCGCGGTCGCGGCGAGCAGGAACTCGTCCTTTGCGCCACATGGACCCCGTAGCCGCAAGCGCCCGAGTCGCAATATGCGTTTGAGATGGGCGAACAGCATCTCCACCTTTTTGCGTCGCTGACAGGCCGTTTCAAATTCGGGCGTTCCAGCAAGCGCCCGAGCGACATCGCGGGAATCTTCCTCCAGATCGCGTGGAATCTTCCGCGCCACAGCGTTCGGGCAACATCTCGCTTTGAGTTCGCAAACGTCACAATCCTTCTTGCTCGCACGGTAACGACGCGTGCCGTCAGCCCCGACGCCGGTGCGCGGCGTGGCGTAGGCGCGCCGGAACTGAACCAGCTTTTTTTCAGCCGGGCAGATATAGCAGTCGGCCTCGGGATCGAACGTGAAGTCTGAACGCGAGAACGTGCCGTCGGTTCGCGTCGACTTATCGAAAACGGGAATGTACGGCGTGATCCGCTTCTGCTTGACGAGCCAGGCGAGATTATCCGCCGAGCCATATGCGGTGTCGGCGACAAGATAACCCGGCTTCAGGCCGAAGCGCTCTTCGGTGCGCTCTACCATCGTTCTTGAAGCGCCGACCTCGGCCTGTCGGACGGCGCGCGTTGCTTCGACATCGACGATCACGCCGTGATCCGTATCGATCAAATAATTGGTCGCGTAGGCGAAGAACGCGTGGCCTTTATGCGCGCCGGTCCATTGCGCCGCGGGATCCGACCGCGCGATGAACTTCGGCGTCACGGGCGAAGCCGCGCCGAACGCGGCGTCATCGAGCGTTGCAAGATATTCGCGCGCCGCGCGGCACGCGTCATCTTTGATTTCGCCGGGGTCCCAGTCGCTGCTCGGAACTGAGCGCTGCTTGTTGGCGTCGGCAGCGATCAGACTTGCATCGACGGCGAAGCCGTTAGCGCTGACAAGCCCTTCCGCCATGCAACGCTCGACGATGGATTCAAAGAGCTGGCGCAAGATGTCGCTCTCGCGAAAGCGGCCATGCCGGTTCTTGGAAAACGTCGAATGGTCTGGGACTTTGCCGTCCAGGCCGAGGCGGCAGAACCAGCGATAGGCGAGATTGAGATGCACTTCCTCGCACAGGCGGCGTTCCTACCGAATGCCCAGGCAATAGCCGACAAGAAGCATGCGGATCATCAGCTCCGGATCGACTGAAGGGCGGCCAGTGCTGCTGTAGAAGGGCTTTAACGCGGCGCGAACGCCTTCGAGATCGAGATGCCGATCGATCCCGCGCAATTGATGGTCCTTCGGCACATGATCGTCGAGGCAGAAATCATAAAAAAACCGAGCGGCTGCTGTCTGAGCTCCCATCATCGCCGCTTCTCCTGCAAATTAGCAGGAAAAGTGAATCACGACCCGTGGCGCCCGGCAACAATCGAGTTTTTCAACAGTATCCGCCATTTGCAGACCTTCGGCTACGCGCCGGAAGTCGGCAAGGCCAGGCTCATTGCGCCGGACAACCCATAGCCTTCTGCTTAGGTCGAATATGGCGGCATCTCAATTTTGGCCTTTGGTTGGATCTCCGCTTGCCTCAGTCGCAGAGAATTGATGACGACGCTGACTGATGACAGCGCCATCGCCGCGGCGGCGATCGTCGGCGATAAGAGTAGCCCGAAGGTCGGATAGAGCGCGCCGGCCGCAATGGGCACGCCCGCGACATTATAAATGAACGCAAAGAATAGATTCTCGCGGATGTTGCGCATCGTCATCTTGGAGAGGCGTCTGCCACGCATAATGCCCCGGAGATCGCCCTTCAACAAAGTCACTCCCGCGCTCTCGATCGCGACATCGGCGCCGGCACCCATGGCGATGCCGACATCGGCCGCGGCCAAGGCGGGGGCGTCATTCACGCCGTCTCCCGCCATGGCGACGATTCGACCCGCCTCGCGCAAGCGGGTCACGACTTTGCTCTTATCCTCGGGCAGGATCTCAGCTTCGATCTCGCCGATCCCCAAGCGCTTGGCGACCGCGCGCGCCGTTGTCCAGTTGTCGCCGGTGAGCATCACGACAGCGACGCCATCTTCGCGCAGCGATTGCAGCGCGCCTTCCGTCGTCGGTTTAATCGGATCCGCAATGGCAATGACGCCAGCAATCATTCCGTTGATCGCCACGAAGATCGCTGTCGCGCCGTCTTCCCGCAGGCGTTCAGCGTCGCTATCGAGCGGCGTCGCATCGACGCCGAGCTCCACGAGATATCGACGATTGCCGATCGCGACCGCTTTGCCTTCGACCCGGCCGATGACGCCCTTGCCCACGGGGGAATCGAAATCCGTCGCGCCCTTGAGCGCGAGCCCGCGCTCGGCTGCGGCCTGAACGATCGCCAACGCCAGCGGATGCTCGCTGCCGCGTTCAAGACTCGCCGCCGTCGCCAATAGATCGTTCTCTGCAATGCCCGCAACGACGCGGATGGCCGTGACGCGCGGCTTGCCTTCGGTGAGCGTCCCGGTCTTGTCCACCACCAGCGTGTCTATTTTTTCCAAGCGCTCCAGCGCCTCGGCGCTTTTTATCAGCACGCCCGACTGCGCGCCGCGTCCCACGCCGACCATGATCGACATCGGCGTCGCAAGACCGAGCGCGCAGGGGCAGGCGATGATGAGGACGGAAACGGCTGCAACTAGCCCAAAAGTCATACGTGGTTCCGGTCCCCACATCGCCCAGGCAAGAAATGCTAGAACGGCGACGAGAATGACGACGGGCACGAACCATCCCGCCACTTGATCGGCGAGGCGTTGTATTGGCGCGCGGCTTCGTTGCGCGGAAGCGACCATCTCGACAATCCTTGAGAGCACGGTGTCGTGGCCAACCTTCTCGGCGCGCATCACAAAGCCGCCAGTCTGATTGAGCGTGCCGCCAATGACGTTGTCGCCTGCAGTCTTGGTCACCGGCATTGATTCGCCGGTGACCATGGACTCATCGACCGAACTGCGGCCCTCGATGAGTTCGCCGTCCACAGGAACCTTTTCTCCTGGACGGACGCGCAGGCGCTCGCCGACCTTCACAAGATCCAGCACAATTTCTTCGTCGGATCCGTCAGCGTTAATCCGAGTCGCCAATTTTGGCGCGAGATCGAGGAGCGCGCGTATGGCGCCGCCGGTCTGTTCCCGTGCGCGCAATTCAAAAACTTGTCCAAGCAGAACGAGGACGGTGATCACCGCCGCCGCCTCGAAATAGATCGGGACAGAGCCGTCGATGTTACGAAATGCAGGTGGAAAAAGAGACGGCGCGAATGTTGCGGCGACGCTGTAAATCCAGGCGACGCCAGTTCCCATGGCAATGAGCGTGAACATATTCAGATTGCGTGTCACGAGCGACTGCGCGCCTCGAACAAAAAACGGCCAGCCAGCCCAGAGCACGACCGGGGTCGCCAAAATGAGCTGCAGCCAGTTCGACGCCTGCGGCGCTAGCAAATGATGCAGATTGAATAAATGGCCGCCCATCTCCAAGACGAGGACCGGCGTCGCCAACGCCAGCCCGATCCAGAACCGCCTAGTCATGTCGATGAGTTCGGCGTTCGGTTGGGCTTCATTTGAAGCGACCAGCGGCTCGAGCGTCATGCCGCAGATCGGACAATTTCCGGGTCCGATCTGACGAATCTGCGGGTGCATTGGGCATGTGTAGATGACGTTCGACGCGTGTGTCTCGCGTTCAGCCGCATCCTCGGTTGCGCCGCCGGCGCCGGCCGGCTCCGATCCCTCATGCGAGGCGTGATCATTCCGATGCTCCTGGGCCACGCGGTTCATCCTTCCTTGCGCCGTCAGAAGCGGCATCGCAATTGATCTAGGCGTCCCTTGCGCAAGGTCGATCGTCGTTGCTCGCGCGGTTACCTAAGGAACACGGTCCGACAGCAAATCGATAGTCGGACCGTTCCATTATTGTCGACGACAATTACCGTACGTCAGCTTCGCATTGAATATGCGTTCAATTACGAAGCTCTCTCCGTCAGCGACAGACCCACACCCATCTTCCATGATGGAGGTGCCAGCACACATTATGTCTGTGTTGACCGGGGGTGCTCCAATCACGATGCATGTGCCGGCCATGGCCGCCGGGGACCATTCCGTGAATCTGCGGGTCGTGCTCGTCCATGCCTTGCGCCATCGCGGGAACGGATAAGGACAGCATCGCCGCTAAGGCGATGGGGAGTCTAAGCATTGGTGTTCCTCCTCTGAAGATTGTTGTCATTACATTATGGAGCTGCGTGGATAGTTCCTTCCAACTCCTGTTTGACCTCTCCTATTTGAGACAGGCCAAACCCCTTGATCAGCGCATAGATCGCCGGAATGACAATGAGCGTCAGAGCCGTCGAAGACACCATGCCGCCAATCATCGGAACGGCGATACGCTGCATAACTTCTGATCCTGCGCCCGTGCTCCAGAGGATCGGCACAAGCCCCGCCATGATCGCGACAACCGTCATCATCTTCGGCCGCACGCGTTCGACAGCGCCGAGCATGATCGCCTCATGCAAATCAGCTCTCGTGAAAGCAGCGCGCGAGACGTTACGTGCAGTCCTGATTTCGCGCATCGCTTGATCGAGATAAATCAACATGACGACGCCGGTTTCGGCGGCCACGCCGGCGAGCGCGATGAATCCCACCGCCACCGCGACGGACATGTTGAAGTTCAACCACCACATCAGCCACACGCCGCCGACCAGCGCGAAGGGCAGCGACAGCATGACAATCAATGTCTCGGTCAAGCGGCGGAAGTTCAGATAGAGCAGCAGGAAAATGACGAGCAGCGTCAGGGGCACGACGATCCGCATGCGCGCGTCGGCCCGCTCCAGATATTCGAATTGGCCGCTCCAGGTGACATAAGAGCCGGGTGGGAACTCGATCGCTTCTGTGACTGATTTGCGCGCTTCCGTGACATAGCCGCCAAGATCGCGGTCCCGAATATCGACGAAAATATAGACCGCAAGCTGACCGTTTTCGGTGCGGATCGAAGTTGGACCACGAACGAGTTCGACCCTCGCCACCTCGCCGAGCGGAACCGTCCCACCGCCCGGCATGGCGATGAGCACTTCGCTGGCGATCGCCCTCGGATCAGAACGAAAGTCGCGCGGATAGCGCATAGTGACGCCATAGCGTTCACGCCCCTCGACGGTCGTGGTTATGGTCTCGCCGCCAAGAGCCGTCGCGATAACCTCTTGCAAGTCGCCGATCATGAGTCCGTAGCGCGCGAGCATCGCGCGGTCGGGAACAATATCGAGATAATAGCCGCCGATGACGCGTTCGGCGTAGGCGCTCGAAGTTCCGGGCACGCGCTTCAGGACCGACTCGACTTGACGCGCCAGCCCCTCCATTTGCGATAGATCGCGGCCGAAAATCTTGACGCCGATCGGCGTTCTGATCCCCGTCGCCAGCATGTCGATCCTGTTTCGGATCGGCATGGTCCAGGCGTTCGACACGCCGGGGAATTGCAGCGCCGCATCCATTTCCGCAATGAGCTTGTCGATGGTTATTCCAGAACGCCACTGATCCTTAGACTTCAATTGGATGACGGTCTCGGACATTTCGAGCGGCGCCGGATCGGTCGCAGTTGAGGCGCGCCCGGCCTTGCCATAGGCCGATTCAACCTCGGGGAAGGCTTTGATGATACGGTCCTGCCTTTGCAGGAGCTCGGCGGCCTTGGTGACCGAGAGCCCGGGCAGCGTCGTCGGCATATAAAGGAGCGCGCCCTCATTGAGAGTGGGCATGAATTCGGCTCCGAGCTGCCGCGCCGGAATGATGGTCAGCGCCAGCGCGCCGAGCGCCAGCAGAATCGTGGCGACCTTCGCTTTGAGCACCAAACGTATGATGGGCCGATAGAGCCAAATGAGCGCGCGATTAATGGGGTTCCTCGCCTCGGGAACGATTTTTCCGCGCACGAAGACGACCATCAGCGCCGGCACGAGCGTCACGGAAAGGAGCGCCGACGCCGCCATGGCGAACGTCTTAGTGAAGGCGAGCGGACTGAATAAACGTCCCTCTTGCGCTTCGAGCGTGAAGATCGGCAGGAACGAAACCGTAATGATCAACAGGCTGAAGAACAGTGCGGGGCCAACCTCGGTCGCAGCGTCGATTATAATCTCGACGCGCCGCTTATTGGGCGGTGCGCGCTCTAGATGCTTATGCGCGTTCTCAATCATAACGATGGCGGCGTCCACCATCGCGCCGATGGCGATGGCGATGCCGCCCAAACTCATAATGTTGGAGCCAATTCCCAGCGCCTTCATCGCGGCGAAAGCCATTAATACGCCAACGGGAAGCATGATGATGGCGACAAGTGCGCTGCGCACATGCATTAGAAAGACGACGCAGACGAG
>NZ_JADNQZ010000027.1:2965-19432 GCF_015709515.1 Methylocystis sp. H62 | reverse complement strand
CCGCCGCAAGCTCGCCGGGTCTGACGACGGCGATCGTCAGATGGTCGCCATTCTCGCCGCCGTGCTTGCGGACGGCTTGGCGGCGGTTGAGGTCGCCTGCGCCGAGGCGCTGGAGAATGGCGTCCACTCCGCTGACGTCATCCTCAACATTCTCGCGCGCCGGCGCGATCCCGAACCCGCCGCGGTCATTGCGACCCCGGCGGCCTTGCGGTTGACCCAAGCCCCGATCGCCGACTGCGCCAGATACGATCAGCTCAGGAGCGTATGACCATGGAACGAACCGAAGTGCTCGACTTGATGGGGGAACTCAAGCTCTATGGCATGCGGAGCGCCTATGACGAGACATTGGCGACGGCGCTCAAGCGCAAACATGAACCGCAGCGCCTGGTCGGCGACCTGCTCAAGGCCGAGATATCGGAAAAGCAGGCGCGCTCGATCAAATATCAGCTCACCATCGCCAAATTGCCGCTCGCCAAGGATGTTGACGACTTCGCCTTCAAGGACACGCCGATCAATGAGGGGCTGGTGCGCGATCTCGCCGGCGGCGCCTTTATCGCTCAACAGCGGAACGTCGTTTTGGTCGGCGGAGCGGGCACAGGCAAAACCCATCTTGCGATCGCCATCGCCCGAAGCTGCATTCGCGCCGGATCGCGCGGGCGCTTCTACACCACCGTCGATCTGGTCAATCGCCTTGAGGCGGAAGCGCGCGCCGGACGGCAGGGGCGGCTCGCCGATTATCTGACCCGTCTCGACGTCGTCATCCTCGACGAACTCGGCTATCTGCCCTTCGCCCAGGCCGGCGGCCAACTCCTGTTCCATCTGGTCAGCCGACTCTACGAGCGCACCTCTATCATCGTCACGACCAACCTGGCCTTCGGCGAATGGCCGAGCGTCTTCGGCGATCCGAAAATGACGACCGCGCTGCTCGATCGGCTTACCCACCACTGCGACATCTTAGAGACCGGCAACGAAAGCTGGCGCTTCAAGAACCGCGCCTGATAACGCCGCCGCGCGCATCGTAACTCCGGTCGGGCTACGCCCTCCCTCCGTCACGACGCGCGCAACACGGGGGTCAATGTTGGACGCCGATATGGAGTGGGCCCCTCGAGTCGGACAGGGATCAGGCCGCTGATTTGACCATCTGCCGGGTGTGCTGGTCCTCGAACTGTTGCGGGCTGAGATAGCCAAGTGCGGAATGCAGTCGGCGCTTGTTGTAGACCTCGTCGATGAAGCGCGGAAGGTCCTCGACGACGTCCTCGAACGTTTCGTACGCCATCGGATAGACAGCCTCAACCTTCATCGTTTTCATGAAGCTCTCCGCCTTGGCGTTGTCATAGGGATTGCCGCGTCGGCCCATGGAACCGGTGAGGCCGTGGGCCGCGAGCGTCTCCCGATAGCGCTCGGCGGCGTATTGCGAGCCGCGATCCGAGTGATGGACGCAGCCTGGCGGCGGTTTCCGTCGTTCAATTGCGGCCTTCAGGGCGGCGATCGTCAGCCTTGCGTCGATCGAGCGGCTCATCGCGTAGCCGACGACGCGGCGCGACCAAGCGTCAAGAATCACGGCGACATACACGAAGCCGCCGGCAATCGCGACATAGGTGATGTCGGCGACCCACAGCTGGTCGGGGCCCTTGAGGACCATGTTCTTCGCCAGGTTGGGAAAGATCGGCTGGTCGTGATCGCTATCGGTCGTCGTGACATAGCGTCGGCGGATCTTCGGTTGCAGATTGTGTTCGCGCATCAGGCGCTTGATTTTCTTGTGGTTGACGATCAGGCGCTGCTGCCGCAAAGCCGCGCGCACGCGTCGCCAACCGTAGGATTCGAACTCGTCGCAGATCGCGGCGATCGCTTCGACAATCGCCGTGTCGTCGGTGGACGCGGAAGCGGCGTCGTAATAGGTGGAGCGCGCAAGTCCCATTAGCCGGCATCCTTCGGCGATGGAGAGGCCGGCGGGCCGATGATCACGGATGTAGGCGCGCTTTTCCGCGGTGGTGCGCTTTTGAGAGCCCCTTTTAAGAACTCCAGCTCCAGCGCCTGCTTGCCGACTAGCCGCTCGAGCGCGGCGATCCTGGCCTCGTACTCCTGGAGCAGATCAGCCGCGGCGGCGTCCTCGTCGAATTCGCCGGCCTCATACTTGCGGATCCAAACCCGGACCAGGTTCCGGCAAATGTCGTGGCGCTTTGCCAGTCCATGCAGCGTCTCACCCCCGAGATATTCCTGCGCGACCTGACGTTTGAACTCGACGCTGTAAGAGCGGTGCTTGGCCATGAGCTTTCGTCCTTCGAAAGCCCGGCATAACGGTCAATTGTTAAGCACGTCCCTGTCCGGCTCGAGGGGCCCACTCCACTTGCAGCGTCAAGGCAACGACCCGTTCGGCCACGTCCTTGCCCAGCGGCGGAACGCGAGAGGGGCGGAGAAACTTCCGTTGACTCGTGGGGGGTCGGCGGATAGGGCAGTTGCGCATGAAATTCGCTGAACTGATTTCGCAGATCCGTCTTCAAGTGCCGATAATGACTGCCGTCGGAGGTAGTCGATCCCTTCTTTCGGCATTGGACGCGATGCGCGAAGGCGCGCGTTTATGGCGGTTTTTGCTAGAGTATACGAGCGTCCGTCAAGTTTTGATCGCCAGCGCTTTGGCGCTCCTGGGGAGTCTCAGCGAAGGGTTCACGCTTATCCTCCTCGTTCCGTTGCTTCGGCTGCTCGATCCCGCCGCGGGGTCAGCGGGTGAACCCGGGGGGGCGTCGTTACGTATCGTTCAATTCCTAGGTATTCAACCGAGTTTGGGCGGAGTTCTAGCCGCTTTCATATGTCTAACGGTTGCTCGCTCGCTGATTAATCAACAGCGCACATTATATTTTTGTGCTCTTAGGCTTGACGTCGTACGTAATATACGCATTGCGCTTTATTCCAGTATCGCGCGTTCGAACTGGTCTTTCTTGAGGAAGATTCGGAGGACAGATCTTTTATCGGCGCTGACAGCGGAATCGGATCGCTTGGACTCTGCTCTGATTTGCAGCTTCGAGATGCCTGCGCGAATAATGTTGATCGGTGCGCACGTCTTCGTAGCGTTTTTGATCGCCCCCGTCCTCACGCTCCTGGCGCTCGCCACAGGGTCTTTGCTTGCGTGGCTAGTGCGGGACCGTCTAATCGAAAGTCTTCAAATAGGAGAAAGCCTCTCCCAGGCTTATAAACACTTCTACCATCAAGTTTCCGAGTTCCTCCTGGGCCTCAAAATCACGAAAAGTTATGGTGCCGAAGACCAACATGTGACAGCATTTGCAGGAGCGATTGATGAGGTGAAGGACAATTTTTTATCTTACCTCAGGAGCCACACAAATGCTCGTTTAATTCAGGAAATTGCCGGTGCCGCTGCAGTAGCGATGTTTCTTTGGACTGCCGCCACCCAGCTGCACATGCCGATGGCGGAAGTTCTGGTACTCTCATTGATTCTTTATCGCCTCCTTCCACTTTTGCAATCGCTACAACAAGATGCGCAGCAACTTCTGCACGCTGCACCGGCGGCACAGACGATACTTAAGCTTTTGGAAGCGTGCACAAACGCCCGTGAGCTGTCGCATGATGAGGCTCGGGGTCACTACAGCGTACAGCAAGGAATTCGCTTTGAACACGTCGGATTTAGCCACGAACAAAACGCTGAAGAGTCCGTTAGTGACGTCAGCTTCATCCTACCGGGTGGAACGCTGACCGTATTATTCGGCCATTCCGGGTCTGGGAAAAGCACGCTTTTAGATTTAATCTCGGGGCTGCTGCGGCCGAGCAGAGGCAAAATATGGATAGACGAGCGCGAGCTTACCGATGAACGAGCACAAACTTGGCGCACCTCAATCGCCTATGTTCTTCAAGAGCCTTTTCTGTTCCACGACACGATTCGGGCCAATCTATTGATCGCCAAGCCCAACGCAACTCAGAGTGAGCTGCGGGAAGCGCTTGTCTGTTCACGGGCAGCCACATTCGTCGACGCTTTACCCGACGGCATCGACACGATCGTAGGCGATAGAGGCAATCGCTTCTCAGGTGGCGAGCGCCAAAGGCTCGCATTAGCGCGCGCCCTGCTTCGTCGTCCTCTTTTGTTAGTTTTGGACGAGCCGACTAGTTCGTTAGATGAGGAAAACGAGCAGATTGTCCTCGACGGGATAGAGGGTCTTAAAGGCAGGATGACGATGATACTCGTAACTCATCACCCGGAGCGGGTTCGCTCTGCCGATCAGATCCTCCAATTGGAACGAGGACGACTGCTCAGAGGACAATAGAGCGTTTGCACGACCATAGACCGCGTCGCCGAGCGCCTCGGCGAAAGCGTCGATCGTCCCTACGACATCGTAGTCCGTGAAGAAGACGGTTTATGCGGCAACGGCTTTCTGAATTGACGGTCTCGGCTGGCGCAGCGTCGTCAGGAGCAAGGCCCACAAAAGGGCCAGCGACGCGCGCCCGTCGCATGGGCGAGGTGGTTTCGCGCCATGCGATGCTCGGCCTTCAAATGGCCGATCACCAGTTCGACGGCCGAGCGGCGGCGCAACTCGCGTTTGATGGCCTCGGCAACGCGCCGTTTCTGGCCCGAGATAGAGACCTTGAAGCGATGCTCGGGCGGCGCGTTGTGGCCGCGATAGCCGCGGTCGGCGACGACGCGCTTTATCGTTGCGCCGATCTGCTTCTCCATCTCGGGGAGGACGACGACGAGCGTGTGGCCGTCGTATTGGTTGCCGGGCGGTGCCTTCACATGGGCGACGAACTGGCCGCCCTTGGAAGAAGATGGACGCTTCTAAAAACTGGCGCGCGAGCGCTGTTTCTGATTTTCTGTGTTGGACGGGATCGGAGACGAGTCGATGCGCGGGCAGCCTGGGTTTTTCGATGTCGACGAACGATTGAATCGGCTGAGCGGTCTTGGCGAAAATCGGAGGCCTTCGCGGCGGCGGCGGATTTTGAGATGTTTCGCGCCGATCTTGTTGCTGCGCTCGGCTATTTGGACGGGGCGCAAGGCAGGAGACCGCCCGCGCTCGCTCGCCGACCGCGTTCCGGACGCGCGCACGATTTGGCTGTTTCGCGAGAAGCTCACGAAGGCCGGCGCGATCGACGCCTTGTTTGCGCCTTTCGAAGCGGCGCTGCGAGCTTCAGGCTTCTGGCTCGCAATTGACCGCGGCTTCGGCGCTTCATCCGCAAATGGTCCATGGATGCCCTCTTCGTTCGTGGGATGCGCAAACATCGTCCGCTTGGCACATTGCGATGTCGTCAGGAGGGGGAGGGGCATCCACTCCATCATGTCTCGATTGATCGTGGCTTCGGGCTCATTCGGAAATGGACGACGAGCGATGCCGCGGTGCATGACGGCGCCGGCGGGGCCCGCCCAGACGTCGCTTGCCGTTTGGTTCGATCCAGAACATCCTCCACGGCCTATGGCTCGGTGAAGAACGAAGCGACGCTGTCTCGGCGCGGTTTCCTCTCACGCATTCACCGCAAAAACCGCCAGGTCGGGCGATGCCCAAGCGCATTCGCATCGCCAACGGCCAGAAATCGAAGGTCCGTAGCGCCGTGGAGGACGTCTTCGATGTCAGAAGGGGGCCCACGGCCCTCATTGTGCGAACTATCGGGATCGCAAGGGCAAGGGTGAAGATCGGCCTCTGTCAACGGCGGAGAGAATCTCTGCCATCGGGTGGAGTAAAATCAGGCCAATTGGGAGGGGAACACCAACATGCGAAGGGGCCCGATCGGGCTGCAACCGTCGCCTCATGCTTAAACGCCTGACGCGTGCAAACGTCTTGTGCATGAATCCAAACTTTTTGGATCGGCTCTTAACCTTCTCCAGAAAAGTTGCAGGGCATACGGGGGCGAATCTGCCTCGCATATCCGCCAAGCCTGGCAAGTTTGCCGATTCCTGTCGAGAGTCTTGTGAGAATGTGGGAATTTTCCTAGGGTGCAGGGAGCACAGGCCACCTATTGAGCAAATGAATTGCGATGACCTCTGATAAGAGCCAACAGGTAATAGCACTAGATATATTGCGCGGCTTGGCGGGTATCGAAGTGTTTTTAGCTCATGTTCGTATTGGCTCTTTTGTCGAGTACGGCGCTCTACCCTCTTCGCAGCACTCTCTGTTCGTTGCCGCGCTTTTCGGCATAACGCGGCTTGGGCGTCAAGCTGTACTAATTTTCTTCGTTCTGAGCGGCTATCTGGTTTTTGGCCAGGTTATTAGGCAGCTTTCTCAGCATCGATTCCATATAAGAAGCTATGCGATAGATCGCATAACACGCATTTTTATTCCTCTGGTCCCGGCATGTGTATTTACTGTAATTCTTAGTTGGGCGGTGTTCGGCACACCGATAAATATGGCACAGCTGTTCTTAAATATTGCTGGCTTAAACGGTGTCCTTACCGACACTTTAAATATCAATGCCCCTCTATGGACGCTTGCCTATGAAATATGGTTCTACATCATAAGTGGAGCTTTTGGCTACCTTATTTTGAGCCAGTTTAAGTCGAAGGTGGCGTTTGGCATTCTCGCTTGTGGTGTTGCAGTCTTTTCAGTGTTGACTGCGCGCTATCTTCTTTATTGGAGGCGGGGCTTGCTATTTTGTACCTGAGAATACCACGTCAAGGTTTAACGGCAACAATCGGGTTCATTCTGACGGTTATCGGTAGCGTACTTGTCGAACTGGGCTTGGGCAGCAAATTGTTCACCACTGTGACGTTTGTCCCTGTGGGAATGGCTGATGTCCCTGTGGGAATGGCTGAGTTTTTCGTATGTGCCGGGATTACACTAACCATCCCTTTTTTGTGTAATTCTAGCACAAATGCACGTCTAAGGTTCTTACGTCGCCCTGCGCATTTTATAAGCGCCGCTTCGTTCAGCCTGTACGTGTTTCATTATCCAATTATTGCATGTCTTGATTTAGTGTTTCCAAAATCAACTTATTTGAGTATGGTTGGGATAGAACATTTTGTTTTAAGGATTGCGATTTGCTTGGCGGTCGTTGCCGTTTTCTACGTTATATTTGAAAGAAACACGCCCGTAGTAAAACGATATCTGAACGCTAAGTTTTCAGGTTCTTCGTATCAGAAACCAGAAAATGGGGTTGGTGGCCGATCCATAGAGCGCGTTCGTTGGTTTCGAATTCTGCGAGGGGTTCGAATGTAAGCGCTTAGCCATCAAGCGGCCAGATTGAGATCGTGCTCGCCGAGGGCGAACGGATCTTTGTGTGGTCGGACGTCGAGACGGCGGCGTTGACGCGTGTGTTGAAGGCGCTGTCGCGGCGATGATCCCGATTCCGAGCGGCGTTCGGGTATGGATTGCAACGGGCCACACTGACATGCGGCGCGGCATGGATGGGCTTGCGCTGCAAGTTCAGGAGAGTCTGAAGCGCGATCCTTATGTCGGCGATCTCTATATCTTCAGGGGCCGGCCGTTGCGCATCGCACCAGAATCCGGGCAACGGGCGAAAACGCCATCAGTTCGAAGGCGGGCCGGCCCCGATTGGGTGGTGATGATGGTTATGGCAGCGATGATGGCCATGGGGTCGGGGCGAATCTTACGTGTAAAATCTACTTTTTTCGTCTCATTTGAGGTCTAGCATTCAAGCGTGTAAGAAGGACGTCAGTCAAGCGTACGCTTGACAGCTTGAGCGCTGCTTAACGAAGCGACGCATAGTTGATAAACCATGCCGCAGGCTGAAGGTGCCCGATGACATTCCCAAGCAATAATTTAGGGACAGCGCTCAGTATTGCCGTGCGTATGCAAAAAGCGATGAAACCCTCTTCATGGTCTTCTGATTACGGTTTGTTGTGTTTAAAATTAAAAATTATAGCGGTGTTCGCAATTTTCGCTCCGCAATGGGGGCTCCTTTGGCAGCAGCCAATGGTAAGCGGCAATGAAACACTACACGCTCCTAAGTTATGGGTGCTTAATACTATGTCATCTCTCTTGGCGACCTCTAGTTTTAGATTGGCTATAGTCTATGCAGTGACGTGCCTTATTGCAATGGCAGGACTAATTATTATTTCAATAATAAGGTCGAATGCTATTCGTGGAGCTCTGGTTTTTGCCTTAGCAATCTGTTGCGCGTTTGAATACTCAATGCTCGATCTCACTCACGAGTTTTCAGAGCGCGAGAAAATCAAAATGTTTTGGGAAGAACGCGATCTGGCAAGGGCCATGGTCGGTTTCTATGCCGCATACATTTATCCAGATGTACTTTACAGCGCGGTTCTTTCCTTGATTTTCTTCTTGCCTCTGCCCGAACGCTTTTGCCTATCTAAACGTTGGGCGCTCGTACCGTTGCTAGGGGTCGGGCTCGCAACTGCCGAAATTGTATATACGAGGGGCATTATAGAAGCTTTTCCGCTTCCAACGGGGCTTTCTGCGAACTTGTTGTCTGCCTTTCTCCCAGTTGGCGGCGGCTGGTCGTGGATAGAGCGGTCGGGATATGAATTCATGTCTGGCCTGAAAGCTGAGAGAGATTTTTTGTTTCCTGCTCCAGTCGGTAAGACCATAGATCATATCATAATGATAATGGATGAAAGCGTCAGAGGCGACTACCTATCAGTCAATAATTATACTGTTGACGACACCCCAAGGCTGAAAACCGACACAAGTCTGATCAATTTTGGTGTCGCGGTTTCAGGCGCAAATTGTTCCGTATTTTCACGTGTGATGTTCCGTTTCGGAATGAGAGAAGGGGACGTGGAGAATTGGCAGCAGGCAATCAACAAGCCCTCGATCTGGGATTACGCCAAACATGGGGGGTACCATGCGATATACATCGATACTTGGCGTTCGCCATTTAATTACGGCAATGGATTCACGCCCGCCGAAAGCCAGAAAATAGATAAGAAGATTAGTGTTTTAGACGATCCGTCGTACCTTCGGGACGAAAAGGTTGTAAACGTAATCAAGCAGACGCTTGAAGCAGGTGCCAACGAAAAAATATTCCTTTACGTTGACAAATTCGGCGTTCACTCTCCTTATTATGACAAATATCCACGGGAAAAAACGATTTTTACGCCAGAAGGGAGTGCGCTAATCGACATTAGTAGGGCTCACTACGCTAATGCAATAGCCTGGTCTGTTGATAATTTTTTCGCGAGGCTAAAGAACGTCCTTTCAATGGATCGCACATTACTGATCTATACCTCTGATCATGGTCAGACACTGAGCGACTCCCTTCCTCTGAGCCATTGCTCCAACGGGGTGGACCAAAAGACGGTCTCAGGAGAAGGGTACGTGCCGTTATTTGCCAAAACCAACGACGAAGGATTTGGAAAACTCTTGCGACATACTGCTTCTGAAGGCAATAATCATTTCTCTCACTTCGAAATATTTCCAACTCTGCTTCTAGCGATGGGATACGAATATAAATGGGTGAAGGAGCGTTATGGAGACAGCCTCTTAGATATACCTGCGTCCGGCAAAAAGCGCGCTTTCTATGCAGGCTCTCCAACAAGGACGAGGCTCATTTCTACAGATTAGGTCTGGCCCGATACGGCGCATAAATTAGATTAGGGTCCGGACCCATAAAAGGGTTGGCATCAATGGGATGGCCCGTCCCTCTCGCGACGATCGGATAGGATCGCTGTTGGTAGGAAGAGAGAGGTATGAGGCGTCGCATCCGGCGGGAGAGACTTGAAGGCTTTACTCGGGCGTTGCGTAGTGGCGACGGAGGCGTGTTGCTTGCTCACCATCTGGACGGATTTTTTCGGCTCTGGGCCACGATGTTCGGTTGATTGAGTCAATAACAACAGCGACATCGATTTCTTTATTGCAATTCATTTTCACATTTTACGCCAGTTAAAAGCTATAGAAATCCTAAGTATGTTGTCGACATGTGGACAAGATCCATAATGAAAGATGTTGGAATCAAATATTACTAATCTATTTTGTAGGTATTTTACTTCGGTTTCGGCATGCTCAGTTTTAAAATACGTAGAACCGCCCCAATCCTGGCTCCATGTCAGCGGAAAATAAAGTGCTGTCTTGTCGCCGTGGTCGGTATGCCAATTGGCATTTTGACCATTCACCTGCCCATTTGCAATAATCCTCCAGCAACAACAGTCAGACAGATAGCTGACATCCTTTTGTATTACTTTTGACAACAAATAAAAAAAATTGATATCGGAGGATTTATCCCATAAAGTGCTAACAAAAAACTTGTTATGAGTAGGATCGCCCATGTCGGATTTGTGGTAATAACTCCATGGATATGCTTCACTGCCCCTCTCAATGAGCGTAGAAACATCTGAACTGAAAAAGTTATCTTTTACGATGATCATGTCAGCCCACCATTAGTATTGCCGGACTCGAGATCTACGCCTTTTGCGGTGACAACGAGCTCGCGAGGAGAACGATATCCGAGTGCGTGGCGCGGGTGAAGCGTGTTGTAATAGGTGAACCATATCGGCAGCGGGCGGATCACGATCGCAGCGTGGGGCGTGGGAATGACGGTCACGCAGTCATATGTCGCGTTCGCCTTCGAACAGCCCGACGGACGATCGCCAACCAGCGCTTGCGCATTATGCAATATTTAACGCCACGGATGCGCGTACTTGCCTCCAAGATACGCGAGATCGGCGTCCAAATCATAACGAAATCTCCTATAAGCGTAGTCAAAAGGGTTTCGTACATGCAGAATGCGGAATGACGGGTCGATGGCCGATACGAGCTTGCCTGTGCACCGAGTAAAAAAATCCGCATGATCGAGGCGTTTGACCAAGGGGTCCCAGTTTACCAATTTTATTTTTTCCGTTCGACCTACGAAGAAGTTGGAGACTTTGTCGCACACCTCCAGCCCTCCCAAGCTACTCCCTTTTGGCTTCAGCGACTGGTGAGCAGTCCTATATAGCGGGCCATTCTTGCTGTCGTGCGTAATGTAGAAAGGCAGGTCGACGGGCACTCCACCAATTATATCAATTTCTTCAAACTCGTCTAAGAGCTGAATTACACGCGCGATATTTGTCTGCCTGCAGAATATGTAATCGTCGTCGAGGTTAATGACATACTTTGTCCGCACCAGACTAAGACCCTCTCTCCGCCCGACACTTACCCCGCTGTCGTAAGTCAATACCCGCGTCGTCACATTCGGCAGTCGTGTTGGATGCTTACTATCGTCAACCACAATAATCGGAAGGTCCGGATAAAATTGACGGATGCTGCTCACAAGGGCACGGCAGCGCTCGGGGCGTTCAAAAGTCTTTATGAGGGCCGTGACGTTATGCACCCTTGAAAAACTTGCTGCGGGGTTGTGTAGAGCGTTAATTAATCGATACATCCCCAACTCTAGTTTGAGCACTGCAGCATATGTTGGCTGCGCAACGAAGCGCATGGGCCCATGTACGAGGTACCGGTACGCCATTTTTTTCTGCTGTTCCGTAAGGGGCTTCAAAGCGCGACCTCCGATGCCAACATCAGTTTGGCCTGGTCAGGGGGAATAGCATTGCATCCTCTGCCGCAAGATAACGGTCCTGCTCTCAAATGCCCAGTGGAACACATTAACCATTTCGAAACGCACGACAAAGATGTAGCCTTCGAGAACCAGGGGATGTCCCGTTCGCTGAGCGGCCGGCGCGCGGCCTCGGCAGTTTGAACAAGGTGCGCCGCTGACGCTGGCTTTGCGCTTCGCTGCACGAGAGCGGCTCGGAGAGCTTCCAGATGCTTGTGCGCCTTCAATTGCCGGAAGCCTTTCCTTGCTTCCTGCACGGCGGCGGCCCAGCGCATGGCCATCGATGGCGAGCGCCAATATTTGACGTTTCGGCAGACGCGCCGCACCGTGCTCATGACGGTCTCGACGATGTTCGTGCAGGCGAGCGATCGGCGCAGCTCCCGCGGAAGTTTCAGCCTCGTGACGGTGAGCATGTCGTCGAGGCCTTCCAAGATCGAAGCTGCAACGCCCTTCCAATCGCGTTCGAGACGGCGCGCGAGATTGCGAATGAGCTTTTCGGCTTTGTCGGCGTCGTCCAGTTCCCAGGCTTGCCGCAAGACGCGCTTCACCGAGGCGTGCATGGATTTTGGCAAGCGCTCCAGAATGTTGCTCGCCTTGTGAACCTGGCAACGCTGGATCGCCGCATCGCGTCCGAAGGTCCGCCGGATCGCCTTGGACAGTGCTTTCGAGCCGTCGATGATGAAGAGGCGCGGCGCGCTGGGATCGAGCCCACGCTCGACGAGATTGTCGATGAGCGCCTGCACGGTCGTCGCGTTTTCCGTCGCGCCCTCGACGAGGCCGAGCGGGTGTTTGTCGCCGTTCGCGTCGACGCCGATCGCCGCGACGAGGATCAGGTCCTCGTCCATGTGAATGCCGTCGATCTGGATCGCCAGCAGATCGAGTGCATCGAGCCTGCTTTCCATCCACGCCTTCATGCGAAGCCGACAGCGCGACGAAACGGCGGGACGTCGCCGACTTCGACAGCCCAGCCCCCTCGGGCGACGGAACGTCTCCCTCAGGCAGGCGAACCGAACGTTTGAACCTGCGCGTCGAGACGTTGATCAGCATCTGGTTCATCGCCCATTTGCCGAGCAAATCTTCGTTGATGGCGTTTTCCCAGCTCGGCAGAACCTGTTCCTCGCCGTCGAGCCCGCGAACGCGCGGGCGCTCGATCTCGACCTTGCCGCCGTGGAAGCCAATCTTGCCTCTCGTCCTCCCCCAGCGTGCCGATTCCGACGAAGGCGCCCGTCTGTAACGGGATAATGCCGCCCGGGGATTCCGGGATAATGGCGCCCCCCTTTTACGAGATGATCCCGCCCGGGCGCCGCGTTCGTTGACCGACGAGATTTGTCTCACCTCCGATTGTTTTTGGTCAAGTCGTTTTGGCTCCTTTGGCGCGGGCGCGGCGTAGGCTCTCGCCGACGAGTTCTACGCGATGCGCGTTGTGCACGAGGCGGTCCAAGATCGCGTCGGCGTAGGTGGGATCGCCGATGACCTCATGCCATGAGGTCACGGGAAGTTGGGATGTGACGATCGTCGATCGGCGCCCATAGCGTTCTTCAAGGATTTCCAGGAGATCGTGGCGGGCGCCGGCGTCGAGCGGCTCGAGGCCGAAGTCGTCGAGGATCAGGAGATCGGCGCGGCCGAGGGATTTGATAAGACGCGGGTGGCGCCCGTCGCCGCGCGCGAGCGCAAGGTCTTCGCAGAGCTTGGGCCAGCGATGATAGACGACGGAACGGTTGTCGCGGCAGGCCTGCTGGCCAATGGCGCAAGCGAGCCAACTTTTGCCGACGCCTGACGAGGCAGCGCCACAATGCCGGGTGTCCGGCGTTCGAGGCACGGATTCACTATCCTTTTCATCCGCGCTGCGGCCAACTGGTTTCGATCATGTTTCGACGCCGGTTCACCGGAGTCGATCATCTGGTCGTCATCCAGCCGGATGGCACTCTCGCCCTGATCCCGGCGTGGATGGCCGATGAGACGGCCGGCTCGTCCGTCCTCACCCCATCCCCTCGTCTTTCTGTCGACCGTCTTCTCGAGCTGCGCAAGCGCGTCGATGCGCTTCTAGCCTGTTCCCGCGGGGAATCGGCTCCGCCAGCGCAGCGAGGGGATCATGGTCCCACGGCACAACACGCAAAGAGATCTGTTCGAGATGGATCAGAGGATCCAGGCGATTCCGAGCTCATTGAGGCGAGAGATCGTCCGCCTGATCGAAAGCCTTCTGGCCGAGGCCGTCAGCGCGCGCGGAGCGGAGACGCAATCAGAGGATCGGGCGACAAAGGAGGATGCTCATGAGCAAGATCACGCCTGAGCGCCTCGCCCGTCAGGCTGTCGTCTATATCCGGCAGTCGACCACTGACCAAGTCACCAACAACCTCGAGAGCAAACGCAGACAATATGGGCTCGCTGACCGCGCCCGTCAGCTCGGCTGGGCCGATGTGGCCGTGATCGACGACGATTTGGGCCGTTCCGGTGGCGGCGTAGCGCGCCCCGGTTTCGAGAAGCTGCTCGCCGCTATCTGCGAAGGCCGCGTTGGCGCGGTGGTCGCGATCGAAGCCTCGCGGCTCGCACGTAACGGCCGCGACTGGCACACGCTGCTCGAGTTCTGTGGCCTGGTCGGCACGCTGATCGTCGATGAGGATGGCGTTTACGATCCGCGCCATCCCAATGACCGCCTGCTGCTCGGGATGAAGGGCACGATGAGCGAGATGGAGCTGTCGGTGCTGCGCCAGCGCTCGCTGGAAGCCTTGAAGCAGAAGGCGCGCCGCGGCGAACTGTTCATGACAGTCGCCATCGGTTACGTGCGCGTCGGCCACGACCGCATCGAGAAGGATCCCGATCGGCGCATCGTCGAGGCGGTCGCCCTGGTGTTCGCCAAGTTCGCAGAGATGCAGTCGGTGCGTCAGACGCACTTGTGGTTCCGGCACGAGCGCATGCCCTTGCCCGCCGTCACCTATGGCGCAGAAGGCCGCCGGATCGACTGGAAGCTACCGGTATACAACACGATCCTGCACATCCTGACCAACCCGATCTATGCCGGCGCCTACGCTTTTGGGCGCACGGGGAGCCGCGTCAGCATCGAGGCTGGCCGCAAGAAGATCGTTCGTGGCTTCAGACGCGAGCGCAAGGACTGGGAGGTATTGATCCAAAATCACCACAAGGGTTATCTGAGCTGGTCGGACTACGAGAGGAACCTCGGCCTGATTGCGGACAACGCCAACGGCAAGAACCCGATGAGCCGTGGCGCCCTGCGCCGGGGCGAGGCTCTGCTCGCCGGCCTGCTGCGCTGTGGCCATTGCGGGCGCAAATTGCACGTCGCCTACTCGGGCAAGGACGGCAACACCGGTCGCTATCATTGCCGAGGCGGCCATTTCAATCACGGCGGCGATCAATGCATCTCTTTCGGCGGCATGCGCATTGATCGCGCCGTGGCCGCCGAGGTTATCGATCGCCTGGCCCCACTTGCGATCGAAGCGGCGCTTGGGGCTGAAGATGCGCGCAGCCGCGCCAGCGACGATAAGCGACGGCAACTCGAGCTGGCGCTCGAGCAGGCGCGCTACGAGGTCGGCCACGCTCGTCGCCAGTACGACTCTGTCGACCCCGACAATCGCCTTGTCGCCGCCGAGCTGGAACGAACGACTTATGGTCGTTCGCGATTTGGAGGTCGAACTGGAGGGACTGACGGCAAAACCTGCTGCCGATCTTTCTCCCGAGGATCGCGCGCGGCTCATGTCGCTTGGCGCCGACCTCGACCGAGCGTGGCGCAGTGAAGGCGTGACGTGGACAACTCGCAAGCGCATCGTGCGGACCTTAATCGATGAGATTGTTGTCCGCGTCGAAGACAACTCCCTCGATCTCGTGATCCGCTGGCACGGCGGCGATCATTCGAGCCTTAAGGTCAAGAAGAACCGCACCGGACAGCATCGCTGGAGCGCCGAGGCCGAAACGATCGATCTCGTGCGTGTGCTGGCGCGCCAGATGCCCGACAAGGCGATTGCGTCCGTGCTCAATCGGGCAGGTAAGACGACAGGACGGGGGAACGGTTGGACACAGTCACGGGTCTGCAGCCTGCGCAGCCACAACGACATTGCGACCTACCGCGAAGGCGAGCGCCGTGAGCGCGGCGAGGTTACGTTGGATGAGGCCGCCGAAGCGCTGGCGGTGAGCCCGTCGACGGTACGCCGCCTCATCAAGGAAGGCGATCTGAACGCGAATCAGCTTTGCAAAGGAGCGCCGTGGGTCATCCGCGCCAAAGATTTGGAGCGCCGCGAAGTCAGGCTCGCCGCCGATGCCCGCCGCCTCAGACGGCCGCCGTCCGCGAATCCGCTGCAAAACGAACTTGATTTTCAATAGTATGGAAAGGTGAGCATTATGAAGCAGGCTCGGATGGGCCGACCAGGGCCAGATTGTCGCGGGCGTCGATCCACTGGCCTTCGGCGAGCTTTTGGAACAGGGCGCGGTCGAGCCCGCGCGCGGCGCGGTAGTCGACGTCTTCGATGCTGGCCTGCTGGCGGAGTTTTGCTGCGCGCAGCCTGGCCGTCAGCCGCTTGTCGCGTCGAAGAGACGCTTCTCGATCAAGCAGCAGAGCGAGCCAGTCGTTGCGGTCGATCCCTTTCGCCTCATCTGTCTCTGCGAGTTCGGCGAAGGCCTTGGCCATTCCGTAAAGGCCGAGGACGTGAAGCTGGTCGAGGGTGGGATGTTTAAGCAAGTCGCTGTCTCCTAATGATAGTAGCGCGGGCCGCGGATATTGGGGTGAAGGATCGGAGCCGCGTCCGCGGCGCGCTTTGGCGCCGGCTTCCGATCGAGCTTGTTGTCGAGGATGGATTTGATCGAGCCATAGGTCTTCGCGCCGATCTCGATGGCGCGTTCCGCTGCGGCCTCGACGCGCTCGGATCCATAAGGGCCGATGAGGCGAACAATGCCCAGACAGGCGCGATAGCCCTGTTCGGGATGAGGCCGCGCCTCCAGAATCTGCTCGCAGAGCGCCGCCGTCGCCGGGCCGATCTTGCGGGCGTCCTCGCGGATGCGTTCAACGGTCCAGCCGGC
>NZ_JADNQZ010000027.1:0-2863 GCF_015709515.1 Methylocystis sp. H62 | reverse complement strand
GGCCTTCGGCGAGCTTTTGGAACAGGGCGCGGTCGAGCCCGCGCGCGGCGCGGTAGTCGACGTCTTCGATGCTGGCCTGCTGGCGGAGTTTTGCTGCGCGCAGCCTGGCCGTCAGCCGCTTGTCGCGTCGAAGAGACGCTTCTCGATCAAGCAGCAGAGCGAGCCAGTCGTTGCGGTCGATCCCTTTCGCCTCATCTGTCTCTGCGAGTTCGGCGAAGGCCTTGGCCATTCCGTAAAGGCCGAGGACGTGAAGCTGGTCGAGGGTGGGATGTTTAAGCAAGTCGCTGTCTCCTAATGATAGTAGCGCGGGCCGCGGATATTGGGGTGAAGGATCGGAGCCGCGTCCGCGGCGCGCTTTGGCGCCGGCTTCCGATCGAGCTTGTTGTCGAGGATGGATTTGATCGAGCCATAGGTCTTCGCGCCGATCTCGATGGCGCGTTCCGCTGCGGCCTCGACGCGCTCGGATCCATAAGGGCCGATGAGGCGAACAATGCCCAGACAGGCGCGATAGCCCTGTTCGGGATGAGGCCGCGCCTCCAGAATCTGCTCGCAGAGCGCCGCCGTCGCCGGGCCGATCTTGCGGGCGTCCTCGCGGATGCGTTCAACGGTCCAGCCGGCGGCATAGCGCCGGTGGCTCGACGGCATGTGCTCAGAGATCGTCGTGTGCTTGCGGTTGCCGCTCATCCGCAGATGCACGGCGATACGTTCGCCTCGATAAAAAATCTCGACGCCGCGGACGGTCAGGCGCGCCTCGACCTGCGCTCGGGCGAAGCGATAGGGCACGGAGTAATAATGCGCGTCGATCTCGACGTGATAATCGATGCCGACGCGGTGCAGGCGCCATTCGCAATATTCGTAAGGCTCGACTGGAAGCGCCTTCAACGCCGGGCGGTCGATTTCGTCGAACAATTGGCGACGGGTGACGCCGAGCCGGCGGATGGGGCGCTCCTCGTTGAGAGTTTTCAGCATCCCGTCGATGGCGGCGTTGACCTCCGCGAGGCTGTAGAAGGTTTTGCGACGCAGCCTGCCGAGCAGCCAGCGTTCGACGATCAGCACCGCCGATTCCACCTTCGCCTTGTCGCGCGGTTTTCTGGGCCGGGCCGGCAAAAGCGCGGCGCCGTAATGCGCCGCCATGTCGGCGTAGGTGCGGTTGACCTGTGGATCGTAGAAGCAGGCTTTGACGATGGCGGTCTTGGCGTTGTCCGGCACGATGAGCTGCGGAACGCCGCCGATCGCCTCAAGCGCGCCGACATGGGCGTCGATCCAGTCAGGAAGCGTCTGCGTCCAGCTCGCCCGCGCGAAAGTGAAGCTCGACGCGCCCAGCACCGCGACGAATATCTGCCCCATGCGCACTTCGCCGGTGAGCCTGTCGACGACGACGGGAACGCCGTCGCCGGCGTAATCGACGAACAGGCGCTCGCCGGCGGCGTGGGTCTGCCGCATGGTCACCGACAGCGTTTTCTCGAAGGCGCGATACAGCTCGCAAAAGCGCGAATAGCGATAGCCGCCGGGGTTCTCGGCGATGTATTCGTCCCACAGGATCGTCAGGGTGACGTGCTTGCGCTTCAGCTCGCGATGCACGTTTGCCCAGTCCGGCTCTTCGACGCGCCGGTGACCGCGCTTGCTGCGCCGGTTGGCGTAAAGCGCCGCCTCCAGCGCGTCGTCGTTCATTCCCTCCGGCAGCGGCCAGGAGAGCCCGGCGCCCTCCGCGCGTTCGAGCGCTTCCCGAACCGTCGAACGCGGCATGCCGAGACGCCGGGAAATCTCGTGCGCTGAAACCGACGCGGCCTTCAGCCGAATAATCTCGCGCGCCTGGCGCATCGTAATCCGCTCCGCTGGCATGAATCGCTCCCCCCTTGGATTGCCAAAGGAGCGACTTGATCACTTGATCAGGCCAACGGCGGCGGTGAGCCACTGCACGAAATCACCCGGGGGATCATTCCGTTGAAGGGGGGCGGGATCATCTCGGAATCGGGGGGCGCGATCATTCCGGAATCGATGGGCACCTTCATCTCGTTTTAGGGGGCGCCATCAGTCGGAATCTGGAGGGTTATGTGATGTCCGCGGCGCAATGCTTCGGCTCGCGGGAATGCGGACCTCACATAAGCCGGATTGAACGAAGGCACGGGTCGTTAGCCGCTATGGGGAAAGCGCGAGACGCTGAGGCTTTTTGGCGCGCGGTGTTGCGGCGGTCGTGCGCTCACGAACGGATGTAAGGGCCCGATGGGTCAAAGACGTTCGATCCTGGCGGCGCGCGGTGCGGGGCTGTCCGGCTGGAGGGCGCCGTGGAGGGGCGTTCGTCGCGCTGGCGACGTGAGCCTTCGCCTCGTCGGCGTGAAGCGCAACGAGAGGACCAAGGCTGATGCGGGCGAAAGCGATTGCGGAACTCATGACGTGTCACAGTGAAAGGGGCGCGGTCTGAAGGGCGGCGTGACGCGGATGCGGCGCATGAGCGCGCCGCAGTCGGGACACAGCGAGGCGGCGCCGATTTTGGCGGTGGGCGCGTCCTCGCAGGCGGGGGCAGTCGGTTCTTCGACAGGATGATTTGCGGCGGCGAGCTTGCGGCAGAGTTCGAGTCTTTCGGCGCGGTCTCCCCTGGCCAGGAGGCCGTAGTGACGAATGCGATGGAAGCCGCCGGGGAGGACATGCAGCAGAAAGCGGCGCATGAACTCCTCCGGCTTAAGCCGCATGATCTTCCGGCGCCCGTTGCGCCGATAGTCCTTGTAGGTGAACGCGATCTCGTCGTCGCTGATGGCTACGAGCCTTGAGTTGGCGATCGCCGCGCGATGCGTGTAGCGGGCGAGATAGGCAAGGACCTGCTCGGGGCCGCCGAAGGGAGGCTTGGCGTAAACGACCCAGTCTG
>NZ_JADNQZ010000026.1 GCF_015709515.1 Methylocystis sp. H62 | reverse complement strand
CAGAACGATTTCGTGGCTCCAATCGAACTGGTAAGCCTCGCCCGGCGCAAAGCTCAGCGGCACAAAGGCGCTCGTCGTCTCGCTGGCATGGTCTCGCGCCCAATTCCGCGCATAACGCCGCACCGCGTCATACCCGCCGTCATAGCCAAGCGCCCGCAACTCTTCGAACACACGGATCAACGTCAGCCGCTCGCGCGCCGGCTTTGTTGCATTCTCCGCGAGCACTCGGTCGATCTCCGCCTTCCAGGCGCCGAGCTTGGGACGCGGCTGAATCTCCCGCTCGTAGGAAAACGACGTCTCGCCTGATCGCAGAACCTTGCGAACCGTATTGCGCGATATCTTCAGATCACGGGCAATCTCCTTGATCGACTTGCCCTTCTGGAAATGCTCCCGCCGAATCCGGCCAATCGTCTCCACAACAAGCATCCCCCACCGCCCGCTCGATGCCAAAGCGGGCAGACCTGCAAACAGTTCAGATGGGGGTCAATTTTGGACGCCGATCCCCCGGCTTAGGGGGTCAAAATTGCACGCCTAAACACACGCGTCCTATTAACGCTGCCTCGACGTCCTTGCCGTTTTCAAGAGGAATGATGAAAGACAGCAAAGTCGATCCGCAGGGGAAATAGACGTGACGAATATCGTCGCCGGGCTGATATAAAACCTGCCGAGGAGCAAGTTGCACCTTTTCGAGTTTTGGGGACAGGAGGGCCAGGTCCGCAGGATGCAACGCCCTTAAAAGATTGCTTCTGAGCGACAGGCTTCGGGATTGCGCATCAGGAGGAAGAAATTGCACGCGCGGGATCTCCCTCAAACAGGTCCTTAGAGCACGCAACCCTGTTTGTCTAGAACGAGAAATTCAGTATTTCATCTGTAGCCCCGTAGCAACTGTTCACAAGTGAACAGACTCGGCTTCGGTTTTCATATAGCAAATTCTTCCTAGCCTAGGTTCTCCGGCGCCCCCGAGATCCTCCCTGCACCGAGCCGTCTGCAAAACAAGTGCATCCATTGCCCTCCGCAGCTGACATTGCAATCGGAGCCAAATTACGCAATCGTGCCCGTCATTCGAGGAAGAATCATGCCGGCAAATTTTGAGGCGCTCGCGAGCGTTATCGAACAAAGCGAAAAGGACCTGCTTAGCCGATGGATCGCAGCGCTGACCGCGGCGGGCGCCACGCGCAGCGGTCAGACGTCCGATAAGGAGTTGAAAGACGCCTGCGGGCGATTCCTGAAAGAATTGCGTAACGCTCTTAAAAGCGGCGCCGGGGAAGATATCGCTAGCCCACCGTGGCAAGATGTCCGCGAGGTGCTCGAAGAGATTTCGACGGCCCGTGCGCTGCGTGGATACAGTCCCGTCGAAACCGCGTTATTTGTGTTCTCGCTGAAAGAGCCCCTGTTCGATCTGCTGCGGAAAGTTCTGGCGCGCGAAGAACACTTGGCCGACGTGCTGATTGCCTCGGGAGGGGTTCTCGATCGTCTCGGCTTATTCACCACCGAGGTTTATCAGAAGAGCCGCGAAGAGGTCATTAAGCGTCAACAGGACGAATTATTGGAGCTGTCGACTCCGGTCATTCAGCTTTGGGACAAGATCCTCGCGCTGCCGCTCATAGGCACGCTCGATAGCGCACGCACTCAAATCGTGATGGAGAATCTTCTACAAACGATCGTCGACGCGGAGGCTGAAATCGCCATCATCGACATCACGGGCGTCCCGGCCGTCGATACGTTGGTCGCCCAGCATTTGATCAAGACGGTGGCGGCGGCGCGGCTCATGGGCGCAGATTGCATCATCAGCGGCATCCGTCCGCAAATCGCCCAGACAATCGTCCATCTGGGACTCGATCTCCAGGTGGTCTCCAAAGCAACTATGGCGGATGCCCTCTCGCTGGCATTGAAAAAGACGGGTCAGAGGGTGGAACGCTTGGCGGCGCGAGGCTGATGCGGTGGACAAGATTCCGATCCTCAAAGTTGGCAAGTGCCTTCTCGTCACGATCCAAATCGACATGCATGATCGCCTCGCCATGGCGCTGCAGGACGATCTGACCAACGCAATCGTTTCCACCAAGTCCAAGGGAGTGTTGATTGACGTTTCCGCGCTTGAGATCGTCGATTCCTTCATTGGCCGCATGCTGAGCAACATAGCCAGCGCGTCACGGGTGCTTGACGCCGTCACCATTGTCGTGGGCATGCGGCCGCACGTCGCGATCACCCTCGTCGAACTGGGCGTTCAGCTGAGCGGCATTCGGACCGCCCGCAACGTTGATAAAGGTCTGGAGACGATCAACAGGCTGATCGAGCAGTCAGAGTCGACCGATGCTGACGGAGACGATTGAAACCGTTCCGATCCGAAGCTCGGAAGACATTGTTCGCGTAAGGCAGAAAGTCCGCTTTCACGCTGACGCAATGGGCATGAGCCTTATCGATCAGACCAAAATCATTACCGCCGCGAGCGAAATCGCACGAAACACCTTCGAGTATGGCGGAGGCGGCGAGCTGCTTTTGGAAATCCTTCGCGACGGCGCGCGCCGAGGATTGCGACTGACGTTTTCAGACGAAGGTCCCGGCATCGCGGATATTGAGCAGGCGATGCGCGATCACTTCACGACAGGCGGGGGGCTGGGGCTAGGTTTGGGAGGCGCAAAGCGGCTCGTCAACGAGTTCGACATAAAATCGCAACCGGGCGAGGGAACCCGCATCTCGCTCATTCGTTGGAAATGATATGCTGCTGCCGGTGGATGATCCTTCGCGAGTCGCGGAAGTGCGCAGGGCGGCGACGCAATTGGCGTCGTCACAAGATTTTCCGGAGGAAGCGGTCGGCAAAATAGCGATCGTCGCCACTGAACTCGCGACCAACATCCTCAAACACGCTGGAAAGGGCGAGTTTTCCATCGATCTCTTCGACGATGCTGACGGGCAGGGCGTCGAGCTGATGGCGCTAGATCGCGGGCCTGGGCTCGTCGATGTCGCAAAATGTCTCGGCGATGGATACTCGACCTTTGGCAGTTGCGGCTCCGGACTCGGAGCTGCGCAGCGCCTCTCTAGCGTCTTCGGCATCTATTCGAAGCCTTCGATGGGCGCTGCGGTGCTGGCGCGTTTTCGCGGGAACGGCGCAGCGTCGAAGATCCAATTCGTGACGGGCTCAGTCGTGGTGACATGTCCGGGGGAATCCATCTGCGGCGACGCATGGACGGCCACCGAGAACGGAGGAAAGATCGACGTTCTCGTGGTGGATGGAACGGGACACGGGCCCTTTGCGTCTGAAGCGGCGGCGCGCGCCCTCTCTACGTTCTCCTCCTGCCAGGACCTGACTGTCGCGCAGCATGTGGAGCGGATTCATCAGGCCCTTCGGCCGACCAGAGGCGCAGCCGTAGGACTTGCGCGTTTGAGCCTTGTGAGCGGCCAGGTGGAATTCTGCGGCGTTGGGAACATTTCCGGCGCGATCATCGGCGCAGCTGAAGCTCGGAGCCTGGTGTCCTATAATGGCATGGCCGGCAACGGGACCCCGACAATTCGTACTTTTCAGTATAGCCTGGCGCCGGGTAGTGTTATTGTCCTCCACAGCGATGGCTTGTCCGCGCGGTGGAACGTCGCGCAGTATCCCGGTCTTTTCGGGGCGCATCCGGCGCTTATCGCAGGAGTGCTGGCGCGGGATTATCGTCGGGGCCGAGACGACGCCACCGTGGTAGTGTTGCGCGCCTTGGGTGAGCGGTAATGCTTCGCATTTTGTCAGTGTCTTTGAAGGCCGAGCCGGATATCGTCTTCGCGCGCCAGCGCGCGCGCCAGCTTGCCGGACTGCTTGGATTCGACCGGCAGGACCAGACCCGCATCGCGACGGCTGTGTCCGAAATTGCGCGCAACGCCGTTGAATATGGCGGCAGCGGGTGCGTCAAGTTTTCGCTGGCGGGTTCTACGTCGCCGCAGCTGTTCCAGGCGACCATCTCGGACGAAGGCGCCGGGATCGCCAACCTTGAAGAAGTCCTTGCCGGGCGCCATCGCTCCACCACGGGCATGGGCGTCGGGCTGATCGGCGCGCGTCGGCTTGTGGATCAGTTTTCCATCCAGTCGACCAGTTCAGGCACCGTTGTGGCTCTCAAAAAGCTGCTGCCTGGAACGGCCAAGGTGTTTTCCCATTCTGATCTTGCGGATATTTCCGATCGCCTGCTGAGGGAAGACGCCAACGACCCAATGATTGAGCTGCGTCGGCAGAATCAGGAGCTTATTTTCAGTCTGGAGGAGGTCGAACGGCAACGCAAGGAGCTGGCTTCACTGAACGAAGAATTGCACGACACGAACCGCGGGGTGGTCGCTCTTTATTCCGATCTCGACGAAAAGGCGGAGCATCTGCGGCGCGCGGACAGCCTCAAATCTCGCTTTCTTTCCAACATGACTCACGAGTTCAGGACGCCGCTCAACTCGATTCTGGCGCTGACCCACCTGCTGCTCGATCGCTGCGACGGAGAACTCATGCCTGAGCAGGAGCGCCAAATTTCGTTCATCCGAAAATCGGCGGAGAGCCTGACCGAACTCGTTAATGACCTGCTCGATCTCGCCAAAGTCGAGGCCGGCCGGATCGAGATTAGGCCCGTCGAATTCCGGATTGGTGATCTCTTCGGCGCATTGCGCGGCATGCTGCGGCCGCTGCTCGTTGGAGACAAGGTCAATCTCGTCTTCGAGGACGCATCGTCGCTGCCGGCGATGTATAGCGATGAAGCCAAGATTTCGCAGGTGCTGCGCAACCTGATTTCAAATGCGCTGAAATTCACAGAGGCAGGGGAAATTCGCGTCAGGGCGTCACTATCTGACGGCTGTTTCACTTTCACGGTAAAGGACGACGGCATTGGCATCGCCCCAGAGCATCATGAACTCATTTTTCACGAGTTCTCACAGCTTGACGGCCCCATTCAGCGCAGAGTGAGGGGCACGGGACTGGGGCTCCCCTTGTCGAAACGGCTGTGCAAGCTTTTGGGTGGCGATATCCACGTCGACAGCGCGGTGGGCCGGGGATCGACCTTCTCGTTTACGCTACCGGCAGCATACGCTGGCCCCGCGATGGACCCAGCCGAGCTTTCAAACGAGCCGCCGCCGGAAGACGAGCGCATTCCTGTTCTTGCGGTCGAAGACGACCCCGTGGACATGATGGTCTATGAGGTCACCCTGCGCCACTCTCCTTACAGGCTCATCGGCGCGCGAACCTTGAAGGAGGCGCGGCGGAAAATTCAGGAAGTCAAGCCCCGCGCGATTATTCTCGATCTCGTGCTTGGAGGCGCAGACACTTGGGCGCTGCTCGCCGATCTTAAGAGCGCGCCGGTGTCACAGGGGATTCCCGTTCTTGTCGTTTCAACGATCGAGGACCGCGCGAAAGCGGCGCGCCTTGGCGCTGACGGCTATGGAATAAAGCCCATTGAACGCGCCTGGCTCCTGGCCAAGCTGCATCAATTGATCGACGACACAGAAGCAAAGCGCGTCCTTCTGATCGATGACGACGAAGCCTCGCGCTATATCATTCGTCGGTGTCTCGCGGACGAGCCCTACGTTCTCAGCGAAGCCGCGACAGGCGAAGCCGGGCTGGAGAGCGCCGCCGAGCAGCCTCCGGATCTGGTGTTGCTCGACCTCAAATTGCCAGGCATCAGCGGCTTCGATGTGCTCGATCGGCTGACGGACAATCCAAAAACAGCGCAGATCCCGATCGTGGTCGTCACGGCCACAGCTTTGAACGAACAGGATCTGGGACGCCTCGGCTGCGCCAAACAAGTCGTTGCCAAAAGCGGACTGTCGAAAGAGGCACTCGCTCCTGTGGTGGCTGAGGCGCTGGGCGGGGAGTTCAGCCATGAAGGTCGATAACGCCCATCTGCTGGTCGTCGACGATGTCGTCGAAGCGCGCTACGCCAAGGTGCGGGCGCTGCAAAAAGCGGGCTGGTCGGTCAGTGAAACGAGCGATGGCAAGGAGACGCTAGCCTTCGTCGCCTCGCGCCCGACGGACCTCGTCGTTCTCGATACTATGCTGCCTGACATTTTGGGCACGGAAGTGTGTCGAGAAATCAAGCGCACGCGGCCCGACATCATGGTGCTGCAAACCTCGGCCACCTTTATCGGCCCTGACGCCAAGGTAACAGCGCTCGACGCGGGCGCCGATGCCTATCTGGTGGAGCCTGCAGAAGCGCCGGTGCTGGTTGCCACGGTCATGGCCTTGTTACGCGCGAAAAGCGCTGAGGATCAGCTCCGCGTCGCGAATGAACGCCTCCTCGCTCGGACCCTTGAGTTGGAAGCGCTTCTTTGTAGTGCGCCAATTGGGCTCGCCTTTTTCGACAAGATCGGCGGCTGTCCACGCATTAACGACGAGTTCGCCGCTATAAACGCGCTCGCGGCGAAGGGAAAAATCCGACGCACGGTCGCAGAAATTTCGGACACTGCGAGTTCTTTCGAAGAGACCGTTATAGAGGTATTCTCCACGGGGACTGCTTTGCGGAACGTGGAGCTTTCCGAAGGCTCCGGCGCCGCTAGTCGGCATTGGTTGACAGGATTTTTCCCGGTGCGAGATGCCTCGAACGGCATCACGGCTGTGGGCTGTTGGGCGATCGATATTTCAGACCGGAAGAGAGCTGAAGAACACAAAGAGCTGCTGATCCATGAACTCGATCACCGGGTAAAAAATACGCTAACAATCGTGCAGTCGATTGCCTCACAGACATTTAAAGGTGCACAAGTCGGCCAGATAAAAGTCGATGACTTTTCAAGCAGGCTCTGCGCGCTTTCCGACGCGCACGATGTCTTAACGCGCGGCCACTGGATAGCCGCGGACCTTCGAGAGCTCGTGGTCAATGCCGCACAGCTTCATGGAGCGGCCGGTCGATTCAGCGTTGAAGGTCCTAATCTGAAACTTAAGCCTAAAGCGGCCTTGGCGCTCGCTATGGGACTGCACGAACTCTCGACCAATGCGGTCAAGTATGGGGCTCTATCTAACAAAGAGGGGCAGGTAAACGTTTGCTGGAGCATCGACCCGACGGCCGATCTGCCCCTCTTGCATCTGAGGTGGAAAGAAAAAGGGGGGCCATCGGTTGCTCCGCCGATGCATCGAGGATTCGGCTCGAAGCTGCTCGAAAAATTACTCGCTAGTGACCTACAAGGGACAATATCACTGGACTTTGCTCCCGATGGCGTTACCTGTGCAGTCAGCGCACCTATCGCCATATGCGAGGGGGACTACAACTGACTCGGCTGAGAGCATGCGAGTACTGTTGGTTGAGGATGAAGGGTTGGTAGCGCTCCTTCTTGAAGAGATGCTGCTCAACCTCGGCCACGAAGTCACAGGGCGTGCACAGTGTATTGAAGAAGCGCTGCAAGTTGCAGCTACTGCCGATTACGGACTTGCGATCCTCGACATAAATTTGAACGGAGTGGCGAGTTTTCCGGCTGCCGAAATCGTGCGAAACCGAAGTATTCCGATTGTTTTCGCAACCGGATATCGACACTCAGCCATTCCGCTGTTGTTCGAGGGAGCGGTCTGCTTGCAAAAGCCATTTAGCAAGGTTGAGTTGGGCTCGGCGATCGCAGCCGCCCTCACCCCAAGTCGCCGTTCCGTGTAAGGTCGGCGCTAGGCCTTTCATCGCCGCATCGCGGATTATCCGCTCAAACTCGACGAATACCTCCGTTGGAAGCGGAGAAGCCGCGTTTCACCAACCAATCATCAGGTCGAGTCGCGTTGCAATTTAAAATTAATGAATAGCTGCGGCAGCAGATGTCTCTCATGTTCAAACTAGCTGGTTTTCCTCGCATCGCCCTCAATGCCGACTCCAGGTCGTCCGCGCAACCACAGGGCAGCCCGGAATGGATGCCTGCAGCGGCCAGGAGAGCCCGGCGCCTTCCGCGCGTTCGAGCGCTTCCCGAACCGTCGAACGCGGCATGACGAGACGCCGGGAAATCTCGTGCGCTGAACCGACGTGGTCTTCAGCCTAATAATCTCGCGCGCCTGGCGCATCGTAATCCGCTCCGCTGGCATCAATCGCTCCCCCTTGGATTTGCCAGAGAAGCGACTTGATCAGGCCAACGGCGTCGGTGAGTTACTGCACGAAATCACCCGGGCGGGAACATTACGTCGCAGGGAGAGGGATCATCTCGGAATCGGGGGGCCATCATTCAGTAACGGGCGGGCGCCTTATCTCGTTTTAGGGGGCGCCATCAAGCGGAATCAGCAAGCTCTGCCTTTTGGCATAGATGAAAACTTGTTCCGCTATGCCGCGGGTAGCGCCTCGAGTCCAGAAGTCGTCTTAGAGATTCAACGGAAACAAGAATCTCATCGATAATTTGCCACTCTGGACAATTGGAGCTGACGAAGGCTCATCGCTATGACGCTAATGTCTGAGCGCCTCTGAGCTGAGGCAGCAGCGCTTTGAGCGTCGGCGCGCTCCTCCTTCGCTAGTTTGGGAACTTTCGCACGCGGGATGGGGTTTCACCCGTGTTAAGCGAAGGAGAGTAAGATGACTTTGCACGATTGGCTCGTTTGGGGTGCCTTTGCTTTTTTTGGTCTATCGATGTGTTACTTCGGGGAATCGTTGTGGTGGGCGGTGCACGACCTAGATGTTCTGTGGGAAGGCTGCCTTATATCGAGCGGCATATTTGCCGCGTCAGCAGCTCTCGCACCGGCACCTGATTCGGTTCGGTCGCGTAAAGTGCATAAGCCCCGCTAAGTCGTGTGGACGAGGGAATCCAAATTTAGGCGCAAATCAGTTTCGAGGCTGCCTTTGCGCAGGCGGCCTTGGAGTGATGGATCGACTGGTTTTGACCGACGAATGTTTCTTCTCAAAACTCAAGCACGGCTAGTAGCCGGTAATAGGGTGATGTGCTGCAGAAAATGCTTCGCTCTCGCCTCATCGTCGATTCGCAGGCCACGGCGCCACAAGAGGTTGAGCTGGTCCTCAATCGATAGGGCCGGCTTTGCAAACCTCATCCCCACGAATTTACGCAGCATCTCTCTTACGAAGAGCTCCCGCGACTCGTCGATTTGCTCGGAAAGGCAAAAAAAGTGAAACTAGGATTGGCGCGGCGGCTCGCTTTACTGCTTGCCCTCTCGCCGTCACGTAAATATCTTGCGGCGAGCTCAGCAGTGGGGGCAGCGTGGCTTGGGTCGCCAAAGTTCATAAGCTATCGAATCGGCTACGAGGACCGCAGGGATGGCTTGTCGCCGCCGCATGCTTTGGGGCGAGCTTGGCGATTCGTTTTTTGCTTGCGCCCTGGCTCGATTCCCTAAAATTTATGATGTTCTATCCGGCTATAGCGGGCGCGACGATGCTTTGCGGATGGACGCGAGGCGTCCCCGTTCTACTGCTTTCAGCAGCGGCGGCTTGGTACTTGTTTTACCTCCCGGCATATAGCTTTGAGATATAGGACGCGGATACGGTCGTCGCGCTCGTTGGATTTCTTCTGGTTGGCGGTTTTCTCGTTGTGCTTATTGCCGGGATGACGGGCCTCATTCAGCGGCTCGAATTCGCCAACCGACCGCAGGAAAGCCTCTTCCAAGAACTGCAGCATCGTGTCGCCAACAACCTGCAGGTCGTTGTGGCCATGCTACAGGGTGTCAGACGCGATTTGTCCGACGAAGCCATTGCTTGCTGAAGCGATCGCGCAGGCGCAAGACCGCATCGCCATGATGTCGGATTTGCATCGCCGTCTATATGACCGGACGGCCTACGAAAACGGCTTGGCGCCGCTGATGACGGACGTGCTCCACGAAGTTTTTCGAGACCTGCCCGTTCTTGTCAGCGTCGACATCGCATCCGACATCGATCTTTCGCTGGACCAGATGACTGCGATCTCCCTGCTCGTCAATGAGGCTGCGATGAACGCCGCTAAGCACGTCTTTCGGAAGGGAGCGGGGACGACCTTCAAGGTCGAATTGCTTAAGCAGACAGACGGCTTGCGCTTGCTCATCCATGATGACGGACCAGGGATAAGGCGGGATTCGGCAGGCGAACGTCAGTCGTTCGGCATGAGCATCATGGACACGTTTGAGCGCCAGCTCGGCGGCTCCCTGCGAGGCCGGCGGCCGTGGTGAAGGCGACGGACAGCCCGCGCTGGCAAGCGGCGAGGCCGAGCGCCAGGCAGACATGCGTCTTGCCCGTGCCGCTGTTGCCGAGGGCGATGATGTTGTCGCGGGCGACGACATATTCGCAACGGGCGAGATCCAGCACGAGCGGTTTGTTGAGCGAGGGGATGGCGGTAAAGTCGAAGGTGTCGAAGCTTTTCACCGCCGGAAAACGGGCGGCGCGGATGCGTCGCTCGACCATGCGTCGTTCGCGGTCGATGAGTTCGAGTTCGACGAGGCGTAGAAGGTATCGGACGTGATCCTGACCTTCGCGCGCCGCCTCGGCGGCGACCTTCTCGTATTCCCGCAGGATTGTCGGCAATTTGAGCTGCCGCAGATGATGGCCGAGCAAAACCCGCGGCGGCGCAGGGATATCGGCAGAGGCGGACGTGTTCATGCCGCCTCCCTGGAAACGAGCGCGAGATAATCGGCGGCGATGTCGTCTTGACGTTCAGTGACGGCAGGTAGGGATAGGCGGAAAGATCGAGACGCGCGGGCCTGTTCTCAGTTCTTGCGATGACGAGTTGTTTGACTGCGTCGAAACCGATGGCGCCCAGCCTTATGGCGTCGAGCGCCGCGCCTATGACGACGGCTTCGGGAAACACTTCCGTCAGCCGCAGCACCTGAATGAACTCGCGTTTGCCGCGCTTGCCCATGCGCGTTTCCAGAAGTCGGCGCAGATGCGCGAGCGTCTCCGGCAGCGTCCAGCCCTGCAAGGGCGCCGCCTGATCGAGCGCGCCGGGCTTTTGTTCGAGCAGCGCCAGATAATGACGCGGCTCAAAAATAAAATCGTCGCGGGCGTAACTACGCGCATGACGGGCGATCAGGGCGCCGTCGCAGAAAATGGCGACCTCGTCGACGAAGCCTTTCGCCAGCACGTCGCGAAAGCCATACTTTGTGGGAACCGAATAATCGTTCGTGCGATAGCGGACGAGCGACAGGGACGAGACCTTTGTCGCGACCTTGTGGCAAGCCTCGAACGGCGCGGCGGGAAGTTCTCGAAAGGCGGCCATGTCGGCGACGAGCCTCTCGCCGATCGTCTGCTCATGCCGGCCGGCGCGCTCGTTCTGGCGAGCGCGGCAGCGCTCCGCGAGCCTGGCGTTGAGCGCTTCGATGGACGGCGCATGCGGAACGGGCGTCAGAAAATTGGCCCGCGAATATTTTACCAGCCCTTCTACTTTCCCCTTGTCGTTGCCCTTGCCCGGACGACCAAAGCGATCGTCGAACAAAAAGTGGCTGACGAGTTCGGTAAAGGCTTGCGTGCGCCGCCGTTCGCCGCCGCCCAGTATCTTCGCCACGGCGATCTTGAGATTGTCGTAGAGAATCGACAGCGGAACGCCGCCAAAGAACGCGAAGGCCGAGACATGGCCATCAAGAAAGGCCTCCGTCGTCTCCGCCGCGTAAGCCTTGATGAAGCAGGCGTCCGAATGCGGCAGGTCGAAGCAGAACACATGCAGCTTCATCCGCACGCCGCCGATGACGCCGACGCATTCGCCAAAATCCACCTGCGCGTGACCCGGCGGATGAGCGAGCGGCACGAAGACCTCGCGCGAGCGCGTGCGCGCCAGCCGCACATAATCCTTCACCACTGTGTAGCCGCCGGCAAAGCCGTGCTCATCCCGCAGCCGTTCGAAAATCCGCTTCGCCGTATGCCGCTGCTTCGGCGGCGCCGTCTTGTCCGTCTCCAGGATCGAGTCAATCACCGGGAGCAGCGGCCCCAGCTTCGGCCGCTTCGGCGCCTTTGTGCGCACGTAACCCGGCGGCGCCGAATAGCGGCACATCTTCGCGATCGTGTCCCGGCTCAGTCCAAACACGCGCGCCGCTTCACGCCGGCCATTGCCCTCAATGAAAACAAAGCGTCGAACCGCCGCGTAAATCTCCATCGCAAACATCCCCGGCCGCCCTCCCGAATCAATGTTCGGGAAGTCAGCCTAAAACTGGCCGGGTTTTACGCCGCCACGCGGCCGCAATATGCGCCGCTCAATGGCCGATTATTGCGCCGCCGCGTACATTTTCCGCCATGTATGCAGGTAGCTAGCGGTCCAAGAGCTTTCAACCTTAACTTCCGTCAAGACTCGGCTGCGCTGCTGTGAGTGCGCAAAGGCTATTCCTTTTTGTTGATGGGCGACCCTTCTGGAGAGGGCGAGTCGCCTTGATGTTCAGATTAAGGCGAAACGCCTGAGTTGATTGGATCAGGCTTTTTGCCCAGCAAATAGCGATAAGGATGCTTCTCAAACCCGCGCAATAGATTCACCATGACCAATGGCAGCGGATCCGGAGCAAGCTGCGAGAACATCTCTCTAAGCTGCTCCACCAATCGCTTCAGGTTGCGCTCGTGATCTCGCTCACATGTTTGCGACGGCCGGCGCCGATTTTCCTGTGGTGCCATTTGCCGCCCTTTACATGGAAAAGTTCAAAGCGTTGTCGGGCTGGATTGTTCCACAGCTCCCAGATCTTCGATCGGACCATGAGGTCGAGAGGATGCGCCAACTGAAAGTGTAAAAGCTGGTCGGTGCGCCAAAGGGGCCATCGAGCAAGAAAAACGCCCCGCCGTTCATCACGGTCGGGTCATCCCCCGCGCATACGAGCAGAGCGGGATCGAAGGGCAGGCCCTGGACTTCAGGCGTCGTGCAGGGCGTGATGTAAAATATCACTATGTAATCGGAAGGGCGGCTAGTCCCTCAAGCATACGACACTGACCGACGCTCACGCGCGAGTGGAGGAGATTTTCGACCTCAACGATTTAGGCGGAAAGCGACTTGTTCGGCACGACTCTCGCCCGGAACCATTGGCTTGGCGAGCGAGTTACTCTCGGGAGCCGCGACTCTTATCTAACTATTCAGCGGGGAGTGTCTGATGCGAAATCTGCTCTTGGCGTCGAGCGCCTTCTTTCTTCTATTCATTGCGCCGGCACGGGCTGATCGTCCCCTCTCCGAAGAGGAGCGAATGAAAATACAGTCAGTGATGACAGCTCAAGGCTGTACAGGCGAAAAGATGGGGTTCGACGACGGAGGTTACAAAGTCGACGACGCTCGGTGCAGCGACGACAAGATCTATGATTTGAAATTCGACGCAGGGTTCAGTCTGATCGAAAAAGTGCTAAAGCGCTGATAGCAACCCGCGGCTGTACGCGAGTCGCGCGCGGAGCAAGAAACGCGGAAGGCTGAAGACGGGCGAGCGCAAGATGGCGGACGAACGATAAAAAGACCGCGACGTGCAGCCGCGGTTAAGGGGAATCAACAGGAGAGTCGCTGCCGCGTCTCTTGGGGCGACATCTGTCAAATTGCCTTCAAAGCGCGCCTAGGCAAGCGTGGCGGGCGCAAAACTAACTTCGATTTTGGAGCTAAGACCGATCTTCGCGAGTCAAACCGAGGCTCTCCTCCAACGAAAGCTCCGTATGCGGTATCCAACCCGCGAATGAGAAACGCACAACCGTCGGAATGATGTCGGCGTCCTAACGCTACCTCGCCAAACATGTTCGCCCTCGCCTCATAGGAGACGTCGCGCGCGCAGAAGGCGCTTGAAAAAGATCCATAGCTAAAATTGCCCGCTGATTGGCACTGTGCATTCAACGCACGTTCAGTAGACCGTATTTTAGGGGAAATGAAAAAAGGCAATCCCTTGATCGTTGCTGATGGCTATCACCGGATCTATGCTGTCTATAGGTGTGGCGAACGCGCATCTTTCTCCTGTCGAATAGCGAAGGGCGGATAGGTTCTGACGATCACGTTCCTCCACAGCGCCTTTCACGGTATTAGCATCGAGCCGCAATAGCGTTTGGCTATGGCTGAGCCACCGTTCCTTCGATCTAAATGCTGTGTCGACCTGATGTCAAGGCAGCACACGGTACTCTCCAGCTTGGTTGAACCTATCAGAAGAAGGAAACTGTAGGACGCTGAACAGCGGGTCATGGACGCGACGCCAGAGCAGTGAGAAAGGACAATTCACAGTCACTGCGTGGCGTGGCGCGCAATGCGAAAGCGCTTGAACTCTCAATCGATGATCTCAGTAACGATGATATTTCGTGACCACGACGACAACAGGCGCCGTCGCTAGTCGATAAGGGACAGTTGCCCTCCGTCATGCGAATTGATTCCTCCAAGGTTGGAGATGATCACGCCAAGCAGGCATATTCCCTGCGACGTCGGAAACACCGGAGCCAACAGCGTTTCGCTGATTGTCGCTAAGTCGGTTAGTGAGCCGACGCCGCTGGGCAAACTTCGACTGCGAGTGATCTGATGGAAATCGGCATACTTCGCCTTGAGCGTCACGGTCCTACCGCGAATGGAATTGGCCTCGCAACAGCGCCACACCTTGGCGACCAGCGGCGCCAGCTCTGCGCGCGCCGCCTCGAGATCGTAGATGTCGACGGTGAAGGTATCCTCGGCGCCGGCCGACTTGCGAGGCCTGTCGGGTTCAACAGGGCGTTCGTCGATCCCGCGTGCTATCTTGTAGTACCAGGTGCCCGACTTCCCGAAATTATGCTGCCGAAAGCCGAGGGATTTCGCCTTTAAATCCGCGCCTGTCTCGATGCCAAGACGTTGCATCTTCGCCGCAGTCGCAGGTCCAACGCCGTGGAATTTCTTGACAGCAAGGGCTTCGACGAATGCTGGCCCCATAAGGGGGGTGATGACGGCCTGGCCATTCGGCTTATTGAGATCGCTCGCCGTCTTTGCGAGGAACTTGCAGTAGGAAATCCCGGCCGAAGCATTCAAACCCGTCTCAGCCTTGCGCGATGAACGGCCCTATGGATCGACGGCGCCGCCCGTATCTTCCCTGGCTCAAAGCTCAACGCGCAATGGACCGCAGGCCTTCACGAGTCTGCGTCAGAGCCAATGTTGGACGTCGACAACGGGTCAATTTTGCGAGCCGATTGACATCCCGAATGACCCCAATTCTCTTCCACTCCACCTCCTTTCAGCAATCCACCCAATCTGTCTCAAAGATCTCGACGCTGGACATTTTGCCGGGTTCTTTCCTGATCAATAGCGCAACCGGCGAATTCTCTGATGCGCTGCTCGCGCTCGCCTTGAGGCCGCCGATTACGACGTTCCCGCTTTTGCCGGCGCGGCGTTCAAGGAAGAGTCGATATCCAGCGCGTGGCGCTTGAGCTCGTCTTCCTTGCGCGTCGCGTACGCCCAGACGTGACCGAAGGGATCGCGCACTGTTCCGCTACGATCGCCGTAGTAGCTATTCTGCAGACCGCAGACCCTTGGTGAAGATTGAATCAACGTCGGGCACATATACATTCAGGCCAACAGACGAACCGCCAAGCGTTCTCCGCGACGCTAACCCGCTCTCTTCATAGACATCGGAGAGCATGACGATCAAATCGGCTATCATGATCTCAGCATGTGCAATGAGACCATTGCGGAGTTCGATGCGCACGCGCTCCTTGGCGCCGAAAGCGCTACTGTAGAAATCGAGCGCTTTCGCTGCGCCGGCGATGCAGAGATAGGGTGTCACTTTGCCATAAGGCGCTGGAACTGATGTGTCGGTCATGTTTCTCGCTTCGGTATCGCTCCATCTGCACTAGGGCTCGGACTCATAACCAATAACTGACGGTCGCGGCGAGGCAGACTGCTGCGAGGAAGTTCGCTGCGTTTCGGTCGTAGCGCGTGGCGACGCGCCTGAAGTCCTTCAATCGGCAGAACATGCGTTCGATGGCGTTGCGGTTGCGATAGAGGAAGGGCGAGAAGCAGTTCTTCCATTTGCGATTGGCCTTGGCGGAATGTTCGGCATGACGCCGCCGTTCTCGACTTGCCGACGGATGGCGTCGCTGTCGTAACCTTTGTCGCCATGCAGGATGTCGCAAGCGGGAAGCCGCGCAAGAAGTGCGGCGCCGGCCGTGCAATCGGCGACGTTGCCGCCGGTGAGCAGGAAGGCGATCGGGCGACATTGAGCATCGGTCAACGCATGGATTTTCGTGGTGCGTCCGCCACGCGAACGCCCGATGGCGTGATTTTTCTCCCCCCTTTGCCGCCGCTTGCCGAGCGATGCGCTTTCACTGCCGAGGAGTCGATGAGAACCTCCGCCGGCGGCCCGCCAGCTTGCGCCAATGCCTGGAAGAGATCGACCCAGACGCCTTTTGCCGCCCAGCGCACATAACGATTGTAGAGCGTCTTCCTGGGCCCATAGTCCGGCGGCGCGTCGATCCAGCGACCGCCCGACTTGAGCACATGAACGATGCCGCTGATCACCCGACGGTCGTCAACGCGCGCCTTGCCGCGCGTGTCAGTGGGAAGATGCGGCGCGATCTTCGCAAACTGCGCGTCCGTCAGCCAGAAGTGGTCCAGAATCATCGGCGTTCCCTTTCAGAAAGCCGTGAATCACAACGCTTGGTTCATGCCAAGCGTTTTATGGGTCCGAGCCCTAAGCACGAAATCCCCAGATGAACGCGCAACGAGCCCAGATACGCTGCAGGAACAGATCGTCTCGCCGCGGTTACCGCTCTGGCGTAGGCGATGCCAATCCGTCGACAGTCGAACTTTAACGACTTGATGAGACGGAGTCTGCTTAGCGCAAAAAGCGGTCTTTTAAGGGCATGAGCAATCTTGTGGACAGTGATCAACTACCCAGTTGTCATGCTCCTTCCCTAGGTGCTTCGCGCTAAACGCATCAGCTCGCGAGATTCATTGAGCCGTTGCAAAGAGGCGTCGGATCGTTAGCCGCAGCAGATTCGCCCATGCTTGGGCCATGGGGAGCGATCTGCGCTCCTGCTCCACTGCGCAATTGAGCTGGAATTCAGGCCTATATGCAGCCTCTTGCATGCCTTCGATTGCTCCCCCTTCGAATTGGTCTCGCCGAATTAACGAAGTCGTTCCATCTTTAGGCGGGGCGCCCTTGAAGACAAATCGCCGACGCGCCTTATGATAGGCGGGATCAGGTCCAAAGAAATTCGCCCGCATCCACTGAAGTTCCTCGTCGCGATAGCTCGCCAGTGGTTTGGCCAATTCGTCATCGAGCCGCCGCTGAAGTTTTTTCACCAGGCGCGCGGCGTAATCCGGCTCCTGCGCCAGCGCCATGGCGCGCAGCCTCAGCTCTTTCTCAAACATTTCTATGTCTTCGCCGAAGACCTCATCGAGAAAGCCGATCTCGCAAGCTTTCTTCGCGCCCAGGGGCTGGCAGCCTTGCGTAAGTTCCAGCGCTTTTGCCTGCCCCACGCGCTTTGGGAGCAAATAAGTCCAATATTCCGAGCCGTAGAGTTCCCCCATGCTGCGGTAGTGAGGATTAAGAACGACGCTCGGGCGCGCAAAAACCTGATCAGCAGCCAACGCCAGAATCGCGCCGCCTGCGCCGGCGTTGCCACGCATGCCCGCGATCACGATATGCGACATGGTGTTGATGACTTCATGCACCAGATCGTCCATGGCGTTGATGTTTCGCCATGACTCTTCAGCCGGGTCGGCGCTCGCTTCGATCACGTTCAAATGGATGCCGTTCGACCAGAAATCGCGTCCGCCGAGCAGCACGATGACTTTGGTGGGACGCGAGCGGGCGTAAAGGAAAGCGTCGCGCAGACGCTTGCATTGCGCCGTGCTCATCGCGCC
>NZ_JADNQZ010000025.1 GCF_015709515.1 Methylocystis sp. H62 | reverse complement strand
GGTCTGCGGTCTGCAGAATAGGTTCTACGGAGATCGTAGCGGAACAGTGCGCGATCCTTTTGGTCACGTCTGGGCGTGAATTCCTTTTTCATGACGCGATCTTCACGCGCGCTTCAGTTCGCAGCAGGACAAATATCCCACCTTTTCGGCCAAGCGCCCTGGGAGCCGTCGCTGATCGCGTGGGGATGATTTCATATTTATCTGGCGCCTCGAGCCGACGTCGCGAGGACGTATCCTGCGCGGGTTGCCCGCCTATGACTGGGGAGATCTATGGTGCCGTCGATGTCCGCCATGGGCCTGCTTCGCGAATGCGAGGAGCGCACGGAGAATTCGTGCTTCGCGTTGCGCTACACCGATCGACGTCGCCGCCTATTTGGGATTGACGTCGTAACGAAGGCTGACCTCGGAACGACGCTCAACTGGGTCGGCGTCGACCACTTCGACACCGTCATGCGCATAGCCATGCCGTCATCCGGGGCAAGGACGAAGCCGGCAAGTATTTGATCATCGCTTGAACTTAAACCGTGCCGTATCACCTAACATTTCCGCTGCGGTGGCGGATGGGACGCCGGCTCATCCTCGGGCGATCGAGCCCGTTCCTCAGCTTGGCCGCTCGTCCGCCGTTCCATTCGAACCCGAACAGTCGCTTGGGCCGCGCGAAGCGAAGCCCACTTAGGCAAGGACGGGACATGATGGACGCTGTCTATGTTGGGATCGATTTTTCCAAAGACCGGCTTGATGTGCATACGCTTCCGCAATGCGAAGCCTTTGAGTAGCTTTTTCCACCAAAGACGGACGCTAGATCCGCGAGACCGTCGCTCTTCGCGCTGCGCGGCGATTTACGATCGAACACGAAGCGATGCCAACTCCACCTCTTCGACCCACTCGGTCCCCCGGCGGGGATCGACGCCGGTCTCGAAATAGACCTTCGAGCCCGGCGTAATGTTCACGATCCCCGCGCGCTGAAAGACGCTGAAGTGGACGAATACCGACGCTCCGCCGCTCTCCGGCCGCACAAACCCGAAGCCGCGTTCTGGGCTGTAGTATTTGACAGTTCCTAATTGCATTTCCGCTCCTTTTCGCTGGAGAGATTATCAATCGATCCTCTAGAATGACGGTGCGCGAGCGCACAATTGGCGTGGACCGTGAATGGCGTCGACTTAGCGCCGATTGCAGCCGCTTGAAAAAGGATAGAGCGATCGGCTAACGAGCCCGCATAATATATTACCGGGAAAGGCCTCGCCAGTGGACCGGGAATCTCTAGCGCAAGGCAAATGGAAACCGCCGAATGTTGTCGGCATGCCCGGATATCACGATGCTGCGGCGGCGCCCGCGACCAAGAGCGACGATGCGCCCGCGCCCAAGAGTCAATTACCCACCTGGGACACAATAGCCGGCAATTGGAAGCAGATAGCCGGAAAGCTAAAGGAGAAATGGGGAGGTCTGACAGACGACGATATTGTCGAAATCAATGGTAGGCGCGAACAACTTGAAGGCCGGCTGCAGGCGCACTACGGCTATACAAAAGAGCAAGCTCAAAGCGCCGTCGATGAATGGCTGAAGACGAAGTGAGCTTGCAGAGTTCGACCGCCGGCGCGAAGTTTCAAACCTCCCGCCGGCAGTTAGTTGCTGAGCGCTTGAAGCAGCCCCTTGGCCGGCACTGATCCAAGGCGCACGAGCAAGCACCGCCGGATCGATATCGCAACCCATGAAGGTTGACTTCGCGAGCCGTCACTCGCCGCATCGTCCTATTCGCCAAGCCATTGAATGACGCGCAGATAGATTTCGAGCGAAGGCGATGAGCCGCGCGGAATGCGACAAAGAGACGATGGGAGACGGCGATTTGAGTGTGGCGGCCTGCGCGATCGTGAGTTTTCCGCGGCGGAGCTTCGCGAGCGCTGGCGTTTTTTTGGGGTTTTCCATGGTTCGGATCATGGTCGGGAGCTTGCGCGGTCAAACTAGTGCTCCTGGAATGATGATGGGCCGTGGGCGACCCGCGCGCGTTTTGTCGTTCTTCAACGCGAGAGCGCCATTCTTGATTCACGTCTTGAGCAGCGACTTGACGCGCGCCTTTCGAGCGATGTCGTCGATGTCGAGCACAAGCGCGGCGACGGCCTTACCCGCCCGATTTTTTGCGAGCACGCTCTCCGCCCACTCTCGATCGCTTATTCGCTCTTGCACCTTTCGAAGATCGGCTGTCGACAGTTCCTCCAGGGCGTTAGGCCATTGTCACGGCGTAGCCACCCCCACGCAGTCGCCCAGGTTTCGTGACGGTTGCCGAGATGCTGGGACGCGATATGAAGCCGTTCCGGAGCTCGATATTGATCAGGGCGCCGGATCGCTTCGTCACTCGCTGAGCCCGCTGTCGATACCCTTGTCGCTCGACGTATGGTCAAAAAGCAGCAGATGCCAAACCCCCTCGGATCCAAAGCCCTGGGCTCCCTTCTCGTTGCGGCGTTCGCAGGCAAATGTTGCAGGCGCATTCGGTGACTCAATGGGCTCAATAGGACACGCGCCCTGGCGCTCCGCGCGCCTCTGCTCCTCCCCGAAGCATGTAAGGAAGTTTGTCAGACAAACTTTCGAGCCAAGAGCTCCCCTTGCTCTGCGGCTCAGCGATCTGTTCCGTGGAGTGGCGACGGTCTTCCCGGAAGTTTGTCAGATAAACCTTTTTCCACCCCTGAGGAATTTCCCAGTCGCGCAAGGGCCGTCAAATTTGTTTTCTCCGCTGCAACGATTCGCAACCGATTCGTTGAACCGGACGTGACCCAAGCCGAAGAGGGCTTCAGCTTCGTGAAAGTGCTCGTCGTGAACAACGAAAAGGGCGGCGTCGGAAAGAGTACGATCGCCGTTCACCTCGCCTGGTATTTTGCGGAGCATCGAAAGCACGTCCTCTTTATCGATCTCGACCCGCAGAGCAACGGCACGACGACGCTCTCCGCTCAGATTCGCGAGCCCGAGGCCGCCGCGTTCTTCGCGCGGTCGGTCGCTGTTCCGCCGCTGTCGGCGCCCGGCATCCGCGTCGCGCCCGCCACTCCGGCCTTGCGCGGAATTCTCACGGTCGATGGAAAGATCATTCAGCAGTTTCGTTCGAACATCGAGGACGTTTCGCGATCTTACGACGTCGCGGTGATCGACACGCCGCCGACCTTTGGCGTGCGCAATCTCGCTGCACTAGTAGCTGGCCATTTCGTGTTGGCGCCGATTGACCTCGACGATTACGCAATCGACGGCATCGAGACGCTTTTGAAGCATATTGTCGGCGTGAGGCAGAAGTACAATCCTAACCTCAATTTTCTCGGCTTGATCCCCAACCGCCTGCAGTCAACATCCCCGCGCCAGCGCGACAACCTGAAGAGCCTCGTCCAGAAATTCGGCACGAAATATCTCTTCGACGGGGTGATCCCGCAGCGCTCGTCGATCGGCGAGGCTCTGGCGGAAAAGAAGCCCGTGTGGAGCCTGCCGAAAACAGCCGCGCGCGAGGCGGGGCGAGAAATGCGGATGGTCTTCGACAAACTCGCCGCCAAAATGGAACTTGCATGAGCTACGCCCAAAAACTCGACGACGTTGCCTTGCTGCTCGACGAGCTCGAGGGCCTCGAACCCGCGGTCGGCTCTGGCGCGGTGCTCGAGATCGCGTTGAGCCAAATCGAGGAGGATCCAGGGCAGCCGCGTCGCAATTTCGACCAGGCCGCTCTCGAGGAGTTAGCCGCCTCGATCCGCGAACGCGGCCTTCTCTAACCGATCGGCGTCACCAAAAAGCAAGAAAGCGGCAAGCACCGCATCGTCTTTGGCGCGCGCCGATTCCGTGCGGCGAGTTTGGCCGGTCTGAGAACCATCAAAGCCATCATTCAGGCTGGGCAGGCGGATGATCCATATGACCAGATGGTCGAAAACATTCAGCGCGACGACCTTTCAGCCACGGAGATTGCCGCTTTCATCGAGGCGCGTCTCAGGGCGGGAGAAAAGCAAAAGGACATTGCGAGACGGCTCGCCAAGAGCAAGGGTTTCGTCGCCATGCACGCATCGATTGGCCAGATGCCGCAGGTGCTCCGAGATAAGCTTTCAGCCTCACCGCTTCGGGCGGTCTATGAACTCTATCAGCTATGGAAGCGAGATGCGGCAAGAGTCGAGGAATTCTGCGCGCAGCATGAATCCTTTTCGCGCCCGCAAGCCGAAGCGTTCATCGAAGAAGCGCTTGCTAAGCCAAACGAAAACGATGATGCAGAGCCGGCTACAGAACATATTATCCGCGGGGAACCATCCCTACCTCAGCCAACGAAGGATGAGACGAAACACGGCGCAGCGGGGCTACCTGAGGGTGAGTTCGTTCCGGCGGCGCAGCGAAAATCTGCATCGGAGGTCATCATGCGTGTCCGCCATGAGCAAAGAGGCGGTCGCTTAATCCTGGGGCGCGTTTCGAAAAGAGGCTCGCACTTCGGGATTGTCGTCTTCGATGACCACGGTGAGGAAGCACAAGTGTTGCTCGCCGAACTCGCTCTCGTCGAGATTCGAATGCACGAGCCGCTCTGATGGCGGTCGATCCGGCAGCGAGCGGCAAGCGGCTTTTCCATCCCGCAGGGACGAAGCGAAGCGGAGCGCCCGGAGGCCGAACGCGCTCATCAGATAGCGCCGTAGTGAGGCCGGAGGGTGTGGGAAAGGCGCGGGCAAGAAGGGAAACGGGCTGGACGATCGCATCGATCTTCATGCCTGCTGCCGACGATCCGAAGGAGCCGAAGAACTCGCCGCGACTCAAGGGTCACTCATAGGAATCGAATGCTGAGACTCAAAAATAAAGCGCATCGTGTTTTTCGAAGACGAGTGCAGGATAGGCTTTCCGCCAGCCGTTTTTAAACACTCGCCCTTTGAAGGGACAAAGCAAACGCATGGCGTTTCTGGGATTTCATATCGACGATGCGCTCGCTGAAAAATTCGCGGCGATGGCGGCGACGGAAGGCGGCAAATCCGCTTTGATGCGGCGTCTCATCGAGCGAGCGGTCGGCGACGGAAGAGCGCCGGCGCGTGCGATGATGACGACAAGCGCGTCGCGCAAGGTGACGATCAGACTGAGCGAAAGCGAGCTGCATCTTCTGGCAACCATCGCGGCGCAACGCGGCATGAACCGCACGCAATGGATCGCATCGCTGGTAAGGGCGCGGCTCGGTTTTCCGGTGCAGCAGACGCATGACGAACGCCAGGCCCTACGAGCGGTGGCGCGCGAACTGAACCGCATTGGCGGCAACGTCAACCAGATTGCTCATGCTGCCAATCTGAACCGGCTAATTGGGCAATCGGTGAAGATCGAGGCCGAAGCGATCCGAGAGGCTTCGGCGCAAATCGAGGCCGCTCTCGCCGAACTACGCGCCGCGCTCAGGCGAAACGCCGATTATTGGCAGGGCCGTTGATGAGCGGCGAGGGCGACCGCGACCTCGAACTGCCGCCGATCTCCTATGTCTGGAGAACGCCGGTCCGAAGACCGAAGCGTGCGAAATGGGAAATTCCTGAGCCTATCGACTCCAGCAAGCTCACCCCCGTCACGCGGGCTAAGTTGCAGCGGATCGTCGCCAAGGCGCCGGAGGTGATGGTCAAGATCACCGGCAAGACCAAGACCGTCGCTCATCTGAAATCTCATTTCGAATATATCACACGCAACGGCGAACTGGCGGCCGAAACTGAAATCGGCGCAGTTATGGATGGCCGGCAAGGTTTGCGTGACATCCAAGAGCGGTGGGCAGACGATGCCGAACTAGATGGCAGTCGGCGTCGGGACGGGCCGTTGTCTCATAACATCATTTTATCGATGCCGCCGGGAACCGACCCCATCGCCGTGAAGGACGCCGTCCGCGCCTTTGCGATCGAGACCTTCGGCAGCCAGCATGATTATGTCTTTGTGCAGCATCTCGACGATGAGCACCCGCATGTCCACCTCACCGTGCGCTCCCTCGGCTACGACGGGAGGCGACTCAATCCTCGCAAGGCCGATCTCGCGACGTGGCGCGAACAATTCGCCGGCGAATTGCGAATGCGCGGCGTCGAGGCGGAAGCGACGCCGCGCCGCACACGTGGCAAGGTCAGAAAAGCCGAGCGCGGCGTCGTTCGCGTGATTAGGGAACGCGGCGAGCTGCCGCGCGTGGAGCGGCTCTCCCGCGAAGAGATCGTCAAGGAATCGCGAAGGGGAAAACGTTCGGCGCGCCCTTGGGAGGCAAAGACGCGGGAAAGGCAAGCGGATGTCAGAGAGGCCTATCGCCGACAGGCCGAGGACCTGCGGCGTTCTGAGAACGCCGCAAACCTCGAACTCGCAAAGCAAGTGGCGCAGTTCGTGGCGGATATGCCCGAAGTTGAAACCAAACGCGATTGGCTCTCGAACGAGCTCGCGAAGGCCATCGGCAAGACCCGGCCGCCGCGAGTTGAAAAAATCAAGGATAGGTGAGCGCCTCGATCGGAAAAGGCGATCGGTGCGCGCCGATCCCCTATGCAATCGACGGTCATAGTCGTTCGGTGGACACAGCGAGGAAGTTGGTTAGGGGTCGGGCGAGGGAGTCGCGCCGATCAGTTGCGAATCTTCCCCTTATGGACGCGACCTTTGCTCGCTGGTCGCTCCTTCTTCGATTTCGGGGTCGCCGGACGCTTCGGGCCTTGCGTGTCCGCGTCACGGTTCGTCGCCAGGAAACTTCACGTTGTCGAACTTGGCCATCGCGTGGCGCTCCAAGACTTCCCCCCGCGCCAAGTATGTAATGACTCGAGCCGGAATTTTTCATTGCCAGTCGTTCGGAAGATGCGCAGCGTCGGCTCGTGCGTCCACTCAGCAGGCGCTCGCTTGAGATCCGAGGCGCGGTTTGTCAGCGCGCCTTGGGCATGCGTGTGGGGCTTTCACGGCGCTGATCGAACGACCGGCTTAATTGGGGGTCAGGCCGCGTGATGAGTCGGTGCAATCGTCAGCTTGAGGCCAAGCGCCTTGATCACTTTCAGTACGGTGGCCAATTCTGGATTGCCCTCAGCGCTGAGCGCCTTGTAAAGGCTTTCCCGCGACAGACCGGCAGCTTGGGCGATCTGCGACATGCCCTTCGCGCGAGCAATTACGCCGAGCGCATGCGCGACGACCGCCGAATCATTGCTTTCCAATGCATCCTCCAGATAGGCCTCAATCGCTTCGGGGCTGTCGAGATATTCCGCGCTGTCGAACGCCGATGTTTTCGTGGCCATCGTCACTCATCCTCCAACTCTGCCGCCAGTGACTTCGCTTGCGCTATGTCTCTTTCTTGGCTGCCTTTGTGTCCGCCACACAGCACGACCACGACCGTCTTTTCGCGTCGCACGAAGTAGACCTGGGCCGAATTGTATCCGCAGTTCGCTCACGCCGTCTCCAACGGGTGCGACGTCGCCAGGGTTGCCGAGCGCCAAGCGATCGATTCTCGCAACGATCTTCGCTTTGCCGCGCTGATCTCTCAGCCCTCTAAGCCAAACTTCGAACGCGTCTGTTTTCCGAACTTCGAGCAGCATTTTGTATCCTATAGGCTACGCGATAAAATGTCGAGAGCCAACGAGGGTTTCTACGTGATTGCGGGGCGCTGTCAGGGCGGCGAATCTTTTAAGTCGACACAAACCGCGGCGGGTGCCGAAACGGAAAAGAGATGGGGCCTGTAATTAATCGTGAGCCGAGATTGCGCGCATCTACATGGGCCAGTCCGGAAACGGCGCGAGTGGACAATCGGATAAGGTTAGGCGAGGGCACCAATTCATCGCGCAGGGACGGGGCGTCATCTACGCCCCGCCAAACCGTTTCGCGCGTGGTCGAGCCAGACCTGGAGGAACCGCGCGGGATTAACGAAATTTATTGACAGAAACGCGATCGGCCCGCCATTGGAGAGATCGCCGCAATAGCGAAACGGGGCAAATTGCGGCCCCGAGTTGCGTCGCTTCACAAGCCGAGGAATGGGAGAGACGGCGTCAGCGCCGCGGCGAAGTCGCGCAGGAATTTTGCGACATGCGCCCTTTCAGTGATCGTCAGCAAGCCAGCCTTGTCGGCGCGCGTGAAGGGGATGTTCTCGGCGTCGAGTTTGGCGAACGTGCCGGCAGGCAGAGCGGGAAACTCGATTTCGACGCCGCCCATAGCGAGCAGTTTTTCGCGCGTCTTGCCGCCTTTCGCTACGTCCTTGGCGTCGGTAAAGCCATACCAGAACGGGAAATCGCTTGGCGGCTTGCCGTGCTTGAGGTTGATCACCGCGACGTGATCGGCCCTGTCGCCGATCAAGCTCAACCAGCGAGCGACGGACTGAGCGGCGCCGACGTCCGGCGAAATGACGTGAAATAGCGTCAGCCTGTAGCCATGGGCTTCGAAAGCGTCGAGAAGACCGTCGAGTCCTTCGCCGCCGTCGACGATCCGCGTGAGATCGGCCAAGAGACCGCCGGCGAGATCGTGAACGTAAAGCTTTTCGCCCGACTCGATCGAGTCGAGCAGAATGTTGCGTTCATCATCGGCGGCCATTGTAATAGCCGACGCCTTCGACCGGATTCTGCACGCGTTCGACCGACCCGCTGGCGTCGCGGCTGCCGAGAACGCGCGCCGTCGCGCCGACGCTGCCGTCGGCATCATAGGCCGCGACGCGCTCGCCGCTGGTGCGCAGGTGATCGACGAGCGTGCGCGTAAACACAGACTTACCTACGCCGCCTTTCTCATTGGCGACGAGGGCCACGCGCTTGACCGCGGCGGGTAAGGCCGCCGCGCGAGGACGAGGTTTGACGGCGGCGGCAGTAGCAGTAGCCATGTCCGAATGTCCTTTGCTTTCGGGGTTAAGCGTCGCGATTTGGCGCGACACTGAGTCTTGCTCGTTACACATCGTCATCGAAGCGATGCCCAAGAACGTCCTTCGCAGCTTTTCGAGCTTGCGCCGGAGGCTTCGTCGCCAATAGCGAAGGAGGCGTCGCCATGGTTCTCGCCGCATCGGCTGTCCTTGAGCCAGATTTAACTGTCGTCGTTTTTGATTCGGCGGCCGCGACGGGCGCGATTTTCTTTTTGCATCGATTGGCGGGACAAGCGCGCGCTTCGTTGATGTATTTGTTCAACGTGCGGGCGGCGATGGCAAAGCCATTGCTGCGCATGATCTCAGCGAGCTCCGTACCGGTGTAACCTTTTGCGCGGAAAGCGAGCAGATCCGGCAGCAATTGCGCGACCGCGGCTTTGAGAGGGCTGCGGGAGCGGGCGCCTTTTTTCGCTGGCGCCGAGCGTAACGCCGATCGCAAGGCTGACACTTTTTCGGAGGTCGCCAGGCTCGCTTCAACCGCGTTTTTGCCCACAGCATCGCCTTCCCTCAACCTTTGCGCGATCGTCATGTGTTTTTCTCTATGTTCAGTTGAAGACGGCGCGAACTGTCGGCTCGGGGCGGCGCGACGATCACGAATCGAATCAAGATGGCGTGCGATGAAAAATATCGCGTCATTTGCGACGAGATCGCGGCGTGATTAATGAAATCTTCAAATATCGACGCGGCTCTCACTGCGGCCTGCGTGACGGGCGTTATCGATTCCTATAGGCGCGCTCAGTTTGATCTGCACCTGCGGTTCTTCTAACAGACTTCTCTGCCGACTCCCGCGACCGCCTGCTTTTCCCCTCGACGACTTGCGCCCGTTCGAATCGGGCGCCGCGATGGCGATGATGCACCATCCGTTCGCGCGCCGCGTCGAGAATGCGCTTGCGTGCTTCGGCGTCTTTGGGGAAAGCAGCAAATGCTATGCGCTCGATTAGGGCGAGATGCGAGCGGGCGTTGCGGTCGTCTTCTCCGCCATTTAATCCGCGCTCGGTTGACGACGAGCGCCGAGCCGGCGCCCTTGCGCCGCTCCGATCGCGGCCGAAGGAATGGCTCTGGTCATGTTCAGATCGTCCTTGCATCTTGGCGAACGCGGCGCGATCGAGCACTGAGGGCTCATAGCCCTTTGTTTCGATCCCGCGCGTGGAGGCGGCGAGCCAAGCCTCCCGCCGAAATTCTAACGAGCCCGTCAGCTCGATCCTTTCCCAGCCACGATGCGCGGCGATGGCGACAAGGTCACGGACGATTTCGATGTTGGCGACAAGCGTCACCAGGCGGTCTCGGCCGGCCTTGGCGATGAGATACTCGCCGTCGCGATCAGCGTAGATTCTCGCTTCCGTCGCATCGACCTCCACCACGTAATATTTGCGGCGCAGATGCCCGGGCAAGAAATCGAATTCGGCTGCGCTGCTCGATCCTGAAGCCGAGAGCCGATCGGTTGCGTGTTTCCGCCGATCGTCGTCGTCTTGCGCCGCTCGCTTCACCTCGAAGGCGCGGCCGTCGTTTTTGTTCTTCTCAGCCACGGCTCATCTCCCTGGTTCGCTTGCGCCGCTGGCCGCGTCCAGACGCGCCCTTGGCGCGCGCATCTTCGCTCTCAACGGGCTGCGAGGCGCTCGAATTCTCGCTCGCTTCGCCTCCCTGCGAGGCCTCGTCATAGCGGGCGGCGCCGTCGATATAGCCCGCGACCCAGGCGCTCACCGCTTCTTCCGAGACGTTCTCCAGATCGAGCGGGACGTCGGCGAGGTTCGAGAGCGCGTCGGCGGGGATCGACGCGGGATCGTCAATTTCCGCCTCGGTCAATGGGCGGCGAATGATAATGGCGCGCAATTCGGCGACGTCGTGTTTCAATTGAAGAACCTGCGAGGCGAGCGCTTCATTGGCGGGCGCTGGCATCGGGTCAATGAGCGGCGGCGGGAGAAGTCGGTCCGTAAAGCGGCGATCTTCGTAATAGACGAGCTTGTCGGCGAGGATCGGCGGAACCCCGGCCATCAACACGAAGGCCTTGGCTCTGGGCGTGAGTTTCAATTCCTGGGGCAAGAGGAGGGGACGCCGGTGATCGGAGATCGTTTCGGAGCGGGAGCGATTGGAAAAGCCCCAAGGCCGCGATCGACTCTTGGCTTCTACCGTCTGCGTTCCGAAACGCTCCGAGAGCTCGACGGCGACGTCGTGCTCCTTTGGGGAAAAGACGATTTCGATGGCATGGTTGGTCAGAAAATTCTTGGCTTCGTCCCCGCCATAGATCGCGCGCAATTGCGAGGGGCTCTGCAAGACGGTCAGGAGCCTGACGCCATAGCCGGCGACGAAGGCGACGCTCTTCGCGAGCACGCCGACGTGGCCGAGAGAGGGGAATTCGTCGAGAAGCAGAAGAAGCTGGCGCGAATGCGCCGGATTGTGTTCGGGCAGTTCGCGGGCGTTGAGATCGACCACCTGCTGGAAGAAGAGATTGAGGAGCGGCGCCAGCCGGTCGAGATTGTCGGGCGTCACCGCGAGATAGATCGAAATCGCCTCCGAGCGCAATTTGCTCAGATCGAAATCGCTCGCCGAGGTCGCCGCGTCGATGCGCGGATTGAGCCACAGCCCAAGGCGCGCGGTGACGGTCTTGCGCACAGACTGCAAGGTGTTCTCCGAAGCGGCGAGAAAATCGTTGAGCGCCGCGACGCAAGAGGCGGAGAGCTGGTCTGGGCCGCCCTTTCGCGCGCTCAAAACGCTTTCGAAATGGGTCTTCACGTCGCTTGCCGCTGTGAGCTGGCGCAGGATTTCGCCGATCGCGAAGGGGAGTTGCGGCGTTTCGGCGATATAGCCGCCGATGGCGATGAAGGCCGAACGCGCTGCTTCGGTCCAGAAGGGATCGCCGCGGGGTTCGGGCGGAAACAGCATGCCGGCGATCCGCTGCAGATCGTCGTAGAGGTCGGCGGGATCTCGGCGCACGCAAGAGAGCGGGTTATAGCGCGCCGTGCGGCCCTCGGGATTTACGGGATCGAAGAGATAGACCTTCTGGCCGTGCGCCGCGCGAAAGCCCGCTGTCTTGATAAAATTCTCCTTCTTGACGTCGAGCACGACGACGCTGTCGCTCCAGGAGAGGAGATTGGGGATGACGACCCCGACGCCTTTGCCGGATCTCGTCGGCGCATAGACGATGACGTGCTCCGTTCCGCCGAAGGTCAGCAGCCTGCCGTTCGCCTCGGCGAGCAATAATCCGTTTTTGGCGCGCAGGCCCGCCGCTTTGATATCCCGCGGCGTGGCGAAGCGCGCTGCGCCATGCAGCGGCCGTGCTCTAGCGCGCAAGATCACGCCGAGCAGGCCGAATGTCGTGACGGCGCCAGCGAGAAAGCCGATGGTCAGCCAGCGGTCGAGCCGCCTGTCACTTCCGAACTGCGGCGACAGCGTCAAAATATCGAAGAGATGCAGTCCGCCGTCATGGGCGCGCAGGCCGAGCAGCAGCACGTTCGACGCGACGAGGAGAAAGATCGCCGCCGCCAAGAGCGAAAGACCTATCGGAAGCACCAGCCGCGGCCAGCATGGCTCCCATTCCGAGCGTGCGTTCGTGCCCAGCGCGGAGAGACTCCTGGGCGATCTCGATTCAGAACGCATTTCGGCTCAGAACGCATTTCGGCGCTTGGCCTCGGGATCATAGTGGATTTCCGTGATGCGGTAGCGGCCGTCGCGGCGGCTCATCTGCACCACGACGTCGACCGTGAGATGCAAGAGCCGCCTGATGTCCTCGCGCGCGAGTTCGCGCCCCTCGGCGCTCTCCTTCACGAGCAGCGTCAGCTGTTCGAAGGCGAGCCGTGCGCTGTCGGCATGGACCGTGGTGATCGAGCCGGGATGGCCCGAATTGACATTGCGCAGATAGTAGAAGGCCGTGCCGTCGCGCAACTCCTGCAACAGGATGCGGTCGGGGCGCATGCGCAAGGCCGATTCGAGCAATTCACGCGGGCCGATCTCTGCGACGCGCGAACCGTCCTTGGCGTAGAGCAGGCGCACATGATTGGGCTGCGGAACGGCAAGCTCCGCGGTGTCTTCGATCGTGAGAATGCGCTCATGATCAGGGATCAGAGCGACGAGGCCCTTGGCGAGCGTCGTTTTTCCCGATCCCGTCGCTCCCGAAATCACGATGTTGCGGCGGCTGGCGACAGCGCGTTCGAGAAATTCACGCCATCGGCCCGAATCTCTGAATCGCAGAAGCTCTTCTTCATCCTTGGAAAGCGTGTCGCTTGCTTGGCGGACATCGGCAAACAGCGAACGGCGCTCGAATTCTTGGAGGGTCATCGCTGCCGTGGCCACTTTGCGGACCGTGAGGCTCGCCGTGCCTGCAGGAACAGCGGGCGGAATGACGATCTGGCAACGTTCGCCCCTCGGCAGAACGGTCGAGACGATCGGGTGGTCAGCAGCGATATCCTGCCGGGTGAAGGCCGCGGCGGCGGTCGCGAGATTCATCAAATGCGAAAAGCCAAGGCCTTTGCGCGCATGGCGCGTCCAACCTTGCGGGCCTTCGGTGAAGACTTCGCCCGGCCGATTGACGACGATCTCGGTCAGTTCGGGTTCGGCGAGGAGATCGGCGATCGGCTCGAGCAATCGCAGCAGGACGCGGCGCTCGGCCGACGACTCGGCGTTATCCAGCCTATCAAGAGGCAGGAACTCGTCGAGAACGGCCGCTTCTTCGCCGCTCATGGTTTCGTGATCCGTTGCGGTCCGAGGACTCCGCTGGGAATCGTGCGGTCGAGAATTTGCGTGCGGCCTTCGACGAGCCGCAGGCGATAGACGGAAGAGAAGTCGAGATCGCGAGCGACGAAGACTGAGACGAGTTCGCCTTGGTTCTTATAGAGCGTCGGCGGGATATTGATCGATTGCTCGGTGGCGATCGCCGCTGCGCTCTGCCCAGAGTTCTGGATCGAATTCACTTGAACGTTGGCCTGCGACAGCCGAGTGGCGGCGATTTGCCCGGCGTCGTTGACGATCGATAGCAACAGAGCGCCGCCGAAGCGCTCAAAGAAATGATTGTCGATTTCGCCATTGAATCCGGAGCGCCCGAGCGCGTCAGTCGCCGGGCTCGCGAGCGCCACGATTACTCCAGTCGGCGTTTTTGCCCGGGTCCACAGGACGAACATGCGCCTCGAGCCGCGCCGCAGAGTGCTGCGGTATTCGCCGACGATTTGCGTCCCTTTCTCCATCAGCACGACTTGACCGGAGTCGGACATGACATCGCGTTCAACAACGCAGGAGACGAACCCGGCCACGTCGGACGACATGGCGGTCTCCAAGACGCAGGGGATGGCGGTTCCTTGCGTCACCATGAGATGGCGATTGGGAAGGCGCGCCGCTCGCACGCCTTCGATCGCTGTTGGCCTGAGGTTGCTCGCGAGTTCGTTGCGAGCCTCAGAAGCGCTGTAGCCGTTCGCGTAAATGGAGCCCGTCGGCTCAGCGTCTATGCCTGGAAACGGGGCCGTCGGCGCGCCGGGTTTAGCTTGCTGTGGCCGATTGAAGACGAGCACAGGCGCGCGTCGCGCGCTGTCCATGAGTTCATCCGACTTGGATCGTTCGGCGACAGCCGGCGCCGCGACCGGAAGCGCGGCCGGCTCCAGCCGAGCGACTGGCGGGTCGCGGGGGCGTTCGAACGCATTCGCCACAGAAATCGTCGGCTTCTGTCGCGCTTCGGACTCAGCCGGCGCGCGTTTCCAACTTGCCCACAGCACGAGGCCGCAGAGCGCGACGAGACCGACGACGCCCAATCCTTTGCGCCACGGCAGCGGCGCATCTCCAACGGAGGAGACCGGCGTGATGCGACGTTCTTGATCGAGTGGGCCGGCTGCCGGATCTTCATTCATTGCTTTCGCCCTTGAACGTGATTGTGATCGTCATTGCGTCCGCGCCGCGCGTCGCGGCAGCCGGGCGACGCTCGGACTCGTCGTTCGCGTCGCCTGATTGACGCCTACCGGATCGAAGGCTTCATTGAAGATGCAGAGAACCTCCGCGCCTTGGCGCAGGCGCAATTCGCGCCCAACCGCATGGAGCACGACGAGTTCGCCGCGCACGTCTTTTGGCACGAGGCTTTCGGTCCCGTCGGAGGCGACGAGGAAGATCGCCGGGACTTCGCGATTGCCCTCAAAGCGCAGCGTCGTCTCCTTGCCATCATCATAAACCGCATCGGGCTCCAGATTCGGCGTCCCTTGCGCCGAATAGCTCCAATTGCGCGGCACTGTGGCGTTATGGAGCGCGAAGACTTCATCGACCGCGCGCGCCTCCATCTCGTTGCTCCTCGATGCCGCGGCATAGCGGCGGGCCTCCGCCGCGTCGCCGGGATAGGCAAAGCGGACCATGAAATAGCTTTCCCCAAGCGAACTCTCGGCTATTGACAGCTCGAATTGGGGTCAGCGCAGAATCTTCCCAAAATCGTACGTTAAGGGCGGTTGGACGGTTAGAAATAAGCAGCTCCTCCCCGATTTGGACCTCTGATTTCTTGCAAGAATGCTGATTTTTGAATTGCCGGCCAAACTGCAGCGCCACCATTTGTGTGTGCGCAGCAGGAGGCCAGCAATGAAAAAACACGAAATTCTTTCCCCACAATCCCGGGCTGAGTTGTTCGACCCGCCGACAGATCCGGCAGCTATCGTTCGGCAGTACACGTTCTCGCTCGATGATTTGACATTGATCCGCCAACGACGTCGTGACGCCAATCGATTAGGATTTGCCGTGCATCTTGCCTATTTGAAATTTCCCGGCAGAGTTCTCGGTAGTGAGGAGGCTCCCGCCTCCGACATGGTCGCCTTTTTGGCACAACAGCTCGGAGTGGGATCGGACGTTTATAGCGAATACGCGCACCGTGACGAAACCCGTCGCGAGCATCTGGGCGACATACAGTCATATCTTTGCGTTCGTCCTTTCAGCCGCGATGATTATCGCTATGTCGCAAAGATTGCGACGACC
>NZ_JADNQZ010000024.1 GCF_015709515.1 Methylocystis sp. H62 | reverse complement strand
TCGCGAAGAAGACAAAGTCGGCTATCTCTCGTTTGATTTATACAATGGCGCGATGAGCACGGCGCAATGCAAGCGTCTGCGCGACGCTTTCCTTTACGCCCGCTCGCGTCCCACCAAAGTCATCGTGCTGCTCGGCGGACGCGATTTCTGGTCGAACGGCATCCATTTGAACGTGATCGAAGCGAGCGCCGACCCGGCTGAAGAGTCATGGCGAAACATCAACGCCATGGACGATCTGGTGCATGAAGTCATCAACACCATGTCGCATATCGTGATCGCGGGCATGCGTGGCAACGCCGGCGCAGGCGGCGCGATTCTGGCGTTGGCTGCTGATCAGGTTTTTGCGCGCCCGAGCGTCGTTCTCAATCCTCACTACCGCAGCATGGGGGAACTCTACGGCTCGGAATATTGGACTTATTTGCTCCCAAAGCGCGTGGGGCAGGCAAAAGCGCTGGAACTTACGCAAGGCTGCCAGCCCCTGGGCGCGAAGAAAGCTTGCGAGATCGGCTTTCTCGATGAGGTCTTCGGCGAAGACATAGAAATGTTTGAGAAAGAGCTGAGGCTGCGCGCCATGGCGCTGGCGCAAGGGCCGGATTACGCCGCGCGGCTGGTGAAAAAACTCCAGCGGCGGCTGGATGACGAATTGGTTAAACCACTGGCGACCTATCGCGACGAGGAGCTCCAGTGGATGCGGGCGAATTTCTTTGGCCCTGATCCCGCCTATCATGAGGCGCGTCGGCGATTTGTCTTCAAGGGCGCCCCGCCGATGCGCGTCTCAAGCGAAGAGACTTCGGCGTTCCGGCGCGGCGACGCTAAATTGGCGAGTTGGACAGGCGCGGGTCAGGCTGGAAATCGTGCAACGCCTTCGGCGCGGGCGCCGGAGAATGCTCACCTGGCCCGGGCGTGGACGGATCTGCTGCAGGTCACAATTCGGCGGCTCTTCGCACCGGCTCCATGACGATCTCGCAAATGAGACGTGGAACGCCCGCGCGATGGTCGCGGGCGTTTGTTTCGGCGCAGGCCTTGAGCGCGATCTCCAGCAGCGCCGCCTTTCGCCGGCAGCGGGGAAGTGTCGCACGTCGAGTAGGAGAATCGCTTGGCGCGGTTGGGCGCGCCGGCGTTATCCTTCGGGATTATCTCTTCGCTCGGAGACGCGCATATGAAAAACAACATTGTCGCCGTGATCAGCGTCATCGCCCTGACGATGCTCGCCGCCGGCGCGTCGGCCTCGACCGCCTCGCAGCGCGAATACAAGCGCGGCTACGCCGACTGCAAGGCGGGCCGCTGGGACGAGAACCAGCACGGCGAATCCTATAAGAACGGCTGCCGCGCCGCCGAGGATCAGCGCGCCGGGACGGGGGCAGGGGCAGCCGCCGCGACGAAGCCGGCCGACGGCACGTCGCCCGCCGGCGCGGGCGGGCTGCGCGGCGACAAGACCGCCTGCCTGCTGGCGGTGAAGCGGAAGACTAATAATCCCAAGGTCGTCGTGCTCAGCGTCGAAACCTCGGAGGCGAATAACAGTGTGACGATCGGCGTCGGCCCGGATCGCGCGCCTTGGCGCTGTCTCGTCAAACGCGGAATCGTCGCCGACGTGATGTCGCTGACGGATGAAGGGAAGCTGTGAGATTTTGATGGCCGGCGGGCAAAAAGGTAGAGCCCTTGCCCCCTGCAAAGCAGGCTCTAACTCCATGTTAGGCCTCTATCAATGAGGCGCGTAGGTCATGAATGAGACGCATGGAGGAGACGATGATATCTGCCAAGGAACATATGACAATGGCGGCTGTCGGCGCGATCGTCGGCGCGGCCATCGGCGCTGGACTAGGCGGCGCGCTCTTTGGGCTGCCGGGGGTCCTCGCCACGGCGGTGCTCGCGGGAATTGGCGGCGCCTTCATCGGATCGTTTCTGTAATCGAGAGGCGACGCTGTCGCTGTGTTGAGACCATAAGCGCCGCGCAATTTTTAGCGCGGCGCTAAGGCGGCGGGCGCAAATTCGTTGCATCACAGTTCACTGGCCCGTGCACCTAATCCTGGCGATGATACGCGCCTAACCTCGATCAGTCTTTCGGTGTATCTCCTTCAACAAAGAATGAAATTCATCAGGCATAGGTTCGGCTAACACCTGCGAATATTTCAGTTGCAGCTGCTCACCAATCCTCCTCAGGCTATCGACAAAATCAAGAGATGGAGGCGGGACCTTCCAGTCAGGGGGCTTTTCGCATCGCATTGCACATTCTCCACTACCCGTTCGTGCAGAGCGGCGCGGGCGGCCGCGATGCCTTCGCATCGCGAGTTCGGGGCGACGGCCGGCGTCACTTGGCCATTCGCCCGCTTCATTGCCTGGTCAACTCCGCATCTTTTCCAATTGAATCGCATCGGTTTGAATCGCTTCAACTCGAGAATCTCGACGGTATCGAGATTTCAGCGAGCTCAGTCATCATGTGCGTTTGCGTTCCATTGGCGCCGGCGTCTCACGTTAGGATCGTCGGCAACAGCCCCGGATAACTATCGAGGGCGTAGTTCAAGATTTTTCCCTGCCGACGCGACAGTTTTTCCTGTTGTGTCATTGGCCCGTCGGGCCAGGTTCTCGATCGCCTGTTCATCCGAGACAGAGAGCAGATGAAAGTCGGCAGGCGCGTAAACCACTCCTCGCGGCGATATGATTGAAACGTTGCACTCGCCTCCGCGAATGAGACTCAAAGCCAGAGCGACGGCCTCAGAGCCGCTTCCGCGAGAATATGCGAAGCTTACGCCCCTCTGCTTGATGCTTACGATGTGGCTCATGATCAACCTCCGTTCGTTCATCCTTTCATCGCCGCTAAAGCTGCAGCTGATGTTGAACCGCGCAGAGATAAAAGCGTTGAGTATGAGAAGAAACTTATCGGCCCCGGTAGGAGCGCGGGGGGATTTACCGGGACCGATAGCTTGCGACGCTGCGCGTTCCCATTATGCCTGAGCAGCGCATCAAGACCGCTTTCGCTCATCCTCCCACTTGTGCGCGAGGCCTGAGACATCTTCCGACGTTGACCTCAAAATCCTGAGGCCAAATTAAAGAGTATCGAGACCAAAACTCATTATCTGTGCAAAATTGCTCACACTCGAAAAAAGTCTCAACTTGATCAGGACGCTAGCGAACACGTGACCCAACTATAGAGAGACCATGATGGCCACTGCCTACAATGGCGTCTTCGACGTCGACGCGTTCCTCGTTACCGTGAGCGAGGGAATCAGCGTCATCAGTCCAAGCAAGGGTCAGGCTGTCTTTTCGCAAGGCGCCCCGGCGGACGCGCTGTTTTATATTCAGAAGGGCAAGATCAAGATCACCACGGTGTCCAGGCACGGCAAGGAAGCAGTAGTGGCGATCCTTGGCGCCGGCGATTTCTTCGGGGAAGGATGTCTGACTGGACAGCCACGTCGCATCTCAACCGCGACTGCGATGGTCGACTGCTCGATTTCTCGTTTGGATAAGGCAACGGTGATCCGCGTCCTCCATGACCAGCCTGATTTCACAGAACGCTTCCTGGCCTATTTGCTGGCGCGCAATAGTCGAATGGAGGCGGACCTCATTGATCAGCTTTTCAACTCTAGCGAAAAACGACTCGCCCGGCTCCTTCTTCTTCTCGCCAATTTCGGAAAGGAAGATGCGCCGGAGCCGGTGGTGGCGAACGTCAGTCACGAAACTCTCGCTGAGATGATTGGCACGACTCGATCTCGAGTCAGTTTCTTCATGAACAAATTCCGGAAACTGGGTCTCATCGACTATAATGGAACGCTTAGGGTGCATAGCTCGCTGCTGGGCGTCGTGCTTCACGACGGACCGCACGCCGTTCACAGTTCGAAAGCGGCCGATTTAAACCAAGATTTTGAATGAGACGTGTCATCGCTTAGTGCATGATGAGCGTTTGGTTCTGTCAACTCACACGCTCGTTTTTGTTGGCGTTCCCCGCCAGATGGGGCGCTTCCAGAAATGGCTTGCTCTTGCGAAGGGCGATCGAAGTCCGCTTCAGGCGCAAAGCAGACGTCGAACAAAAATCCAATCCCCTAAGGCGCCTCGTTCGACCAGCGTTGCTCGCAAACGGCGCGGGGAATTTGTCGCGACGAAGCCGGCCGACGGCGCGCTGCGCGGCGATACGGCCCGCCGCCCGGGGACAAGACAGCTTGCCTGCGGGCGGTGAAGCGGAAGACCAATAATCCCAAGGTCGTCGTGCTCAGCGTCGAAACTTCGGAGGCGAACAACAGCGTAACGATCGGCGTCGGCCCCAATCGCGCGCCCTGGCGCTGCCTCGTCAAACGCGGAATTGTCGCCGACGTGATGTCGCTGACGGATGAGGGGAAGCTGTGAGATTTTGATGGCCGGCGGGCAAAAAAGCTAGAGCCCTTGCCCCCTGCAAAGCAGGCTCTAACTCCGTTCACTGGCGCGAGGAACTCCCTACAAGTCGCTTTGAGCCCTATTGTCCAAAGGATTGGGTGGCCGAGGCCTCAAAGCTTAGGGGTTTGAAATGGTCAATGCGTCTCCACCGCCTTCCAACGTCAGGGTAGAGAAGCCGACGCGCCGCGATCTCCTTTATATCGCGACGGCCGTAACAGGGGTTGCGGGGGCAGCGGCCTCCTTGGTGCCGTTAATCGACCAGATGAATCCCGATGCTTCAACTCTCGCGGCCGGCGGTCCGGTAGACATCGATCTCGGCCAGGTGGAACCGGGCGGACAGGTTGTCATTCTATGGCGAAAAAAACCGATCTTTGTGGTGTTTCGAACTCAGGAAAATCTGCAGGTTCTTCAAAGTCGCCAATTATTGATTGAGCTCGCTGATCCGGATTCGAAATATCTTCAGCAACCTCCCTACGCCAAAAACTGGCACCGCTCGTTGACGCCGGAAATCGGAGTATTTGTGGGGATATGCACGCATTTGGGATGCGTCCCGCAATTTGATCCGCTTCCTAACGCTTCCGACCCGGCCCCAAACTGGTTGGGCGGATATTTTTGCGCATGCCATGGCTCAAAATACGATCTTGCGGGGCGCGTATTTCGTGACGTTCCCGCTCCCTATAATTTACCGGTTCCGCCATATCGCTTCACGGGCGATACGACAATTCGAGTCGGGGAAAATCCGCCGAACGAGGACTTCGACTTTTCAACGATCCGACAAATGTGAAGATGATCAGCCGCCGGCGCGTCGGCCTCGACCGCCTCGCAGCGCGAATACAAGCGCGGCTACGCCGACTGTAAGGCCGGCCGCTGGGACGAGAACCAGCACGGCGAATCCTATAAGAACGGCTGCCGCGCCGCCGAGGATCAGCGCGCAGGGACGGGGACGGGGGCGGAGCCGGCCGACGGTGGGCTGCGCGGCGACAAGACCGCCTGCCTGCTGGCGGTGAAGCGGAAGACCAATAATCCCAAGGTCGTCGTGCTCAGCGTGGAAACCTCGGAAGCGAACAACAGTGTGACGATCGGCGTCGGCCCGGATCGCGCGCCCTGGCGCTGTCTGGTCAAACGCGGAAACGTCGCCGACGTGATGTCGCTGACGGACGAAGGGAAGCTGTGAGATTTTGATGGCCGGCGGGCAAAAAAGGTAGAGCCCTTGCCCCCTGCAAAGCAGGCTCTAACTCCATGTTAGGCCTCTATCAATGAGGCGCGTAGGTCATGAATGAGACGCATGGAGGAGACGATGATATCTGCCAAGGAACACATGACAATGGCGGCTGTCGGCGCGATCGTCGGCGCGGCCATCGGCGCAGGACTAGGCGGCGCGCTCTTTGGGATGCCGGGGGTCCTCGCCACGGCGGTGCTCGCGGGAATTGGCGGCGCCTTCATCGGATCGTTTCTCTAGTCGAGAGGCGACGCTGTCGCTGTCATGAGACAATAAGCGCCGCGCTAAATTTTTAGAGCGGCGCTGGATCACCCGCCTTTTATCGACGAACTCCTGATTATTTAGTCATTTCGCTGATTTTGTTTTCAGCGCATGCAACCTTGCTAACATCCAAGAAATGACCGGCGATCCAAGCATCGATGTATCGCTGTATCGATGACGCGCAGCTCCGTTTGATGGAGGCAACTACCATCGCCCAATCGCTGGAACGGTGCCGGACCAATTTCTCTATCAGGAGGCTCGTCGCCTGCATGCAGCGGAGATCGTGGTTGCCATGCTCGCGCCAGAGCCTGTTGAGGAACTGCGAGGAAACTTCGATGTGCGATCGCAGCTCAGCATTCCGAATTCCGATGAAATTGGCGACCGCTCTGAAATTGTCGAGATTTTCCTCCTTGTTAACGCGGAATACCCTGAGCATCGTCTCGACGTCGAGAGCAAGATGTCCGTGGCGGCGCCGAGCGAGCTTCACAACAAGATCGACGTAACGGCCATGATTGAGGGCTCCAAGCGCGCGTGCGAACGAGAACACTGCCTGAAGCCAAACGCCCTTTGTCGAACAGGCGGCTTCACCGTAATGACGGAAATACATGTCTTCGGAAACGAGCACGTGCTCCGTTCCCGCCAAATTTGCGGCATCGAGCACATGACTTCCGAACGATTGATGCATCAGGGTGGCCAGCTCGGATGGATTGTCCGCGATGATGACTGGGCGAACCTCGCAGGCCGCCTCGATCCGCAAAAGTTGCTCTACGATATACCTGCGGCGGACGCCAATATCCTCGGCGGTGTACACCCGCCTAACGTACTCACCATTGTGCCAAGAGATGGTCATTGAACGTTCAGCAGTGCACTCCCCTTCATCTCTCAGCGCTCTCAACTCATCGACGACAGACTGCGGGACGATGATCAATCCGAATACGGATTTCATGACGTCGAAGGCATCCATGGTTGCTACCGTCCAGGCCGTGTATGTGTCGAGGACAGCACCAGTGCTTCTGTACTGCATGAGGACCTGTTGCGCAGAGATGCGCTCGGTCTCTGTGCCGACGCATGTGCGGATATCGAAATCGAGAGAGCGGACGTACTCAACGAATGGGATAACGTCGCCGCCACGTTTTGAGGCGACCAAGCTCATCGGACAATTGTTCTGCAGGTAAAGATCAGCCAGCTTCCGAGTGCTCTCCGATACGCGTCGGACCTGATCCAGCACTGGCTGGATGTCTCCCTCTTCCGTCGCGATTGTGTAAAAGCCCTCGGCGTGGGGGAATCTCTTCTCGAAATTCTCCATCACGTCATGGAGGGCATGCAGGTATTTGTGCTTGATTTCGGCAACGCGCCATTTTCGGGCGCCGCCCAAGCCTGCCGGCATGTCGAATTCGTCGCCGACCTTCAAGCCAAGAGCGGCGGCCACGGTCGGGTGGGAAGGGCTCAGGATGTTGTCGGCAGGTTGGTCCTCGCCCTCTTCAATGAGGAATGCGTGCACTCCGTGCGGATCGCTCTCGAGCCGTATCCAGGTGTCGACGGCCACGACTTCCCCAGATGGAATGAGACCGTCTTCGGGATTCATCATGATCAGGCCGAAATAACGGAGGGCCGCCTTCTGGTCATTTCTGGCGGACTGTAGAGCAGCGTAGGCGTAATGGAGGGCCCTTGGTCCCTCCCCTACCTTACGCATAACCTGAGCCAGAGAAATCTTCTGGGCGGGCGTGCCCTCCACCCTTGCGAGATCGAGTCCGTCGACAATCGCTTTCACCTCATCGCCTTGGTCGAGGCGATAGAGGACGGAGAACAGTGCGAGGTAATTGTCGAGATCAGGCTGTGCAGCGATGGCTTTCCTCAGTGCCGTTTCCGCCTCCGGCAGTGCACCACGATTAAAATGCAGTAATCCTTCGGCGTGCAAGAAAAACGAAAGTTTTCGCACCTTCTCAGGTAGTCGTCCAAAGAATGACACGGCGCGCTGCCGAATGGGACTGTCGTTGATGAATGCGCGAGCCAGCATTCGCAACTCGTCATTGTCGTGACCTTCCGCGACGTGGCCATCCAGCAAGTCAGCAACGATTGAGGAATTGCCGCGTCTGGCTGCGTGGTGCGCGACCATCAACCTATCTGCGGCATGACTGTCATCCCCGATATGGCCAATGGCGGCATTGAAGGCGCTATCGGCGATGTCCTCGAAGCCTTCGCGGCGCGCAAAATCGGCGACGACGATGCTGGCGCGAGGATCGCCCGCGGCTTCCATCGCTACGGCAGCAATTTGCTGCCGACGCTTTTCATCGTCACCGCCGCCGATCTTGATCGCTGCGAGCTTGCCGGTCGTCGAGATGACAGTCGTTTCTCCGGCCGGGATCAAGGAAGCATCTTCCTCGATGAGTCGAACTAGCTCCTTCCAGTCGGCTCGAGCGGCGTGGAAGCGGAACTTCAGGATGGTGGCGTCGGTATTCCTCGGCAGCTTGGCGAGAAGCTCGCTTGTCAACACCTGATCGCCGGCCTCGAGAGAGACAACGGCCGCGCGGGTGATGATTTCGCGATCGTCGGGCGCAAGAGAGAGACCCTGACGCGCGACCTCGATACTCTTGTGCAGATCGCCGAGTGCATACAGCCCAACCAAAGCATTGCAACAAAGCGCGGCATCCTCGGGCCTCAAGGGGCCATCCGTCAGGCGCTCGCGATCCCATTGAGACAGGAGTGTCGCGGTGGCAGCTTCCACGCGAGCCCTTTCCGGCAGCGACAGAATGCGCGTGTACTGAAAGTTCTCGCTCGTGAGAATTTCGTCGAGCTCGGCCTCCGCTGCGAATTGCACCGCATGGGGTTCGGACGGAAGCGCCTCCAGCACCTCTCTGGCGAGGGACCACCATTTCCCCGGCTCGCCGCGGCGCCGGATGAAATCGATTACAGCGACTTGGACTGCGGCGGTTCGTCGGAGCTGCTCGGGAATCATGTTAAGCGGATCGCTCACCGAGGCGTCGAACCGGGCAGCTTGAACCACATAGCCGGCGAGCCATTCATTCGTTGGATCGGTTTCAAGAGTCGGAATGCCGAAAGCTAAAAGCTCCTGCCACTTCCCTTGCAGCAGAAGACCAAACGCTTTGTTGGCGATAGCCTTCGGTTCGTCCGGCGCATGATCGCAGGAGGCCAGCAGCATCGCGGCGGCTTCCTCGTCCTTGCTGAGCGCTAAGAGGCAATGGCCGATATTCGCTTTTACCCTAAAGAGGATACGCCCAGAAGCCGAGTTCTTGACGCGCTCCAGCAGCTTTTCCAATAGGGGCAGTGCCGTCAGCGTCTTTCCACTGTTGTTGAGTTCCCGGTACTGGTCAATTTCCGCGTCGAAATACTCTTCGAGAGCGCTTATGGCGACCGTCGTGTTGTCGGGTGATGCAGCCAGTCGTGCACCCATCTCCGTGAGCATCGCCGTCATGCAGGAAAAACCTGCGCTCATTTCTGCGCGGGTCTCAAATTGGGCTATGGAGATTGATCTGGTTTCCTCAAGAATCTCCTCGCTGAACGGGGCGAAGGTCGGATCGAAGGCCTTGCGGGCGGTGGCGTCTTCGCTGATTTTTTCTTCAAGCGTGTTCCATCCCCAGACAATCACCCGTAACGTTTTGCTCGATTTCGCAAGCTCCGCAGTGATCTTGCGTGCGAACTCCTGCATCGCGACATCATCCGGGGCAGTGGTCGTGATGTAGTATTCCCGGAGAGCCGGCCTGAAGGTCTGAGCCTTTTGGACTTCATCCCGGACCTCGCGTTCGGTGAGGGAATGCCCTTCGCTCTTCAGTTTGCACTGGATGCCGACGTGCCAGTGGGCGTCATTGTTGCGGATCCCGAATAGATCGACGCCATTCTGTCGCTGTCCGCGTCGACCGTTCCGCTGTACGGATGGATCGTTGAGCAACGCGCGCCATAACACGACGGAAGCGCGCTCGAAGGCCTGCTCGTCGGTGGGCCTGGGAATCTGGGTTGCGGCGAGAAGCGACATGGCTGAAATCAGAACATGATTCGGTATCGTGGGCGATTCTCCGACGACACCAGAACCCGTCTACAGTTATTTTACCAACAATTTTGCAAATAGCTTTTTTGGCGCAATGCAGGAGTTGGTCAAGGGATCCGTGACGCCTACCCCACCTCGCTCGCCCAGCGCTCCGAGCGAAACGCCCTTGCGATCGCCTCGGCGCGGGCGCTCTGGCGCGCCTCGCGGTCGTTCTCCGCAATGTCGGCGCAGGCCTTGAGCGCGATCTCCAGCAGCGCCGCCTTGGGGTAAGGCTTTCCCTCGCGGCCTTCGTGGGCGCAAAAATCGCTGGCGCAGACCATCATCAATTCGCGAAAGCGCTCGGGCGCGTCGAACGCGCCTAAGCGTTCGAGCATCAAAGCGACAGGCCCGGCGCGCATTTTCGAGACGCGATGCACGCGTTCGCATTCGGCAAGCGCCAGCAGCGCGAGAGCCTTGCATTCCGCCGGCGGGCGAAAGCGCGCGCAGATGTCTTCGATGCGCGGGCGCCCGCGCTCGACATGTCGGTAATGCACGGGGAGATGTTCGCGCGGCGAATCCGACTTGCCGACATTCATCACCAGCAGCGCGAAACGCGCGGCCAGCGGCGCGCCGCGTTTGGCCGCCGTATCGAGCGATGTCATCAGATGTTCGCCAAGATCGACCTCATCCTCGCCATCGGAAATCTGCGGCACGCCAAACAGCGCCGCGACTTCGGGGAGGATTTCAAACAGCGCGCCGCAGTCGCGCAGGGTCCCGATCATTTTCGACGGCGCGGGGCTCATCAGCCCGCGAACCAGCTCCGGCCACATCTGCGCGGGGTCGGCGTCGACGAGATGGCCGGCCTCGACCTGTTCGAACAACAGGTCGAGCGTTTCCTCGTCCGGGCCGTCCTCCGCCTCGGCGAGCAACGCCGCCATGCGCAGCACGGAAAGGCCGGGCTCGGTTTGTCCGTAGTCGAACGACGGGGGAGCAGATTTCGAAGCCATGGGTCCCATCATCACAAGTGTTGCGACGACATGCAAAGCTCTTGCCGCGGTCCTCGCACTCGCGGGGGCCGCTCGCGGGCGGGCTTGCTAGCGGGCCGGCCTGGCCGGCGCGTCGGGCGCGGCGACGCGGCCCGCCCGGCGCCGGTTCTCGGCCGCCGCCGCGTCAAGCTCCGCGCTCATGCCGCGCAGATGCGCCGCCGCCTTGCGCTTTGGGTCTTTGGCCGGCGTCGCTTCAAAGCCGCGATATTCCAGCTGTTCGGACCGCGAGTCGCGCACGAAATCCTGCGCCGGCGGCGGCGGGGTGCGCAAACCGGTCGCGTCGAAAATCCGCCCGATGAAGGCGCCGCCGCTCGACGGGGCGTCCTGCGCCAGCGCGGCGCCGCCGGCGAGGCTAAATGTCAGAAGGCCGCATGTCAGAATGACGGCGAGGCGCGCGAATATCATCTTTCGAGCAGGCCATAAAAATGCGGCGCGAGTAGGTCTGAGCAGCATTGTGATCGGGAAGCGCTCTACGCGATCTGCGCGTAGACCGCGTCGATCTTCGCGCCGCGGTTGAGCCCCCGGTGGATCGAGATATCGAGCCCGTCTTCGCGCGCCTGCGCGCCATGGCGCCCGAGCAGCCGGCGCGCCGCCGCGTCGCTCTCGACGAAGGCGAAGCCGGTCGGACCCCAGGACGTCTGGCCGCCGCCGGTCGCGCCGTCGGCGAGCAGCCGCGCGACGATCGCCTCGACCTTGCCGCTGGTGAAGCGGCGCCCGCCCTGCGCCGGGGCGAAATGATCGCCGACGATCTCCTGAATGCGGGTCACCGCGGCGCCGAAGGGCGGAAGCTCGCGTTCCGCCAGCGCCGGCAGGATCTGCATCAGCACCAGCCGGCAGACTTCGCCGCTGGTCGCGGCGCCGAAGGGCGGCAGTTCGGCGAAGGCGTCGCGCTCGTCCGCGCCATGCAGGCCGACGTCGTCCGGATCGCAGACCAGCAGCACCCGCCACGCATCGGGAAATTCGGCGCGCGCGACGACCGGCGGCGTCGTCGTCTGCGGGCCGCGTCCGCCGTCGACCACGACGCCGCCGAGCTGGAAGAGGCCGGCGCCGAGCCCGGAGCGCGCGCCGCGCGCCATCAGCGCCGCGTCGGCGGCCGGGTCGTTCGGCAGGTCCTCGAGACGGCGCAGCGCCGCGCTGACCGCGAGCGCCAGCTGGGTGCCGGAGCCCAGGCCCGCATGGGCGGGAATCGCTTCCTCCAGCGCCAGCCTGTGGCGCTGCGTCAGGCCAAGCGCCTCCTGCGCGCGCGCCAGCAGCCCGGCGGCGCGCGTGGCTTCGGGGCCCTCGACGCAATTTTGATCGGCGCGGGTCAGGGTCAGCCGGGTCGCCGGCGCGTCGAGCGCAAGGCCGACGCCCCCGAACTTGCGTCCAAGCCCGCCGTTCATATCGAGAAAACCCAGATGCAGCCGGGCGCTGGCCGCGACGCTCACCTTTGCCGGCATGCCGCCTCTTTTGGTGCAACTGAAGACTTTGGGTCGGTTTAGGCTATAACGCGTCTCAGCGAAAGAATGTTGCGGCGCAAAGCGCAAGAGGGGAGCCTGAAATGGCGAAGGAAGAGCGCGCGTATTCCGAGGACGAGATCCTCGCGCGGCTGAAGAGCGAACTGCCGCATTGGCGCTACGAAAACGGCTGGATCCGGCGCAAGTTCAAGACGCATGGCTGGAAGGGCACGCTGATGGTCGTCAATACGGTCGGCCATCTCGCCGAGGCCGCCTGGCACCACCCCGACATCGCCGCGTCCTACGCCTGGGTCGAGGTGAAGCTTCAGACCCATACGGCGAAGGGAATCACCGACAAGGATTTCGAACTCGCCAAGAAGATCGAGGAGGTCGTCTCCTGGCGCCCTGGCAAGGCCGGCGGCGCGCTCGAAGGCACGCCCGAGAGCGACCAGCGCTTCGCCTATGTGAAATACGACGACTGACGGAACGCGCGCTTGGCTTTCGACGTTCAGGCGATCGCGACGGCGCGCGATCGCTTTCTTTCGCTGATCGGAACGCGCCCCGTCATCATGGGGATCGTCAACGTCACGCCCGATTCCTTCTCGGACGGCGGGCGGTTCGCGACGCGTGACGCCGCGCTGGCGCAGGCGCAGGCGCTCGTCAGCGCGGGCGCCGACATCGTCGACGTCGGCGCCGAGTCGACGCGCCCCGGCCACACGCCGCTCACCGCGGAAGAGGAGTGGGCGCGGCTTGCGCCATTGCTCGCCGCGCTCGTGGCGCAGGCGGGCGCGCCGGTGTCGATCGACACCTACAAAGCCGAGACGGCGCGGCGCGCGCTCGCGCTCGGCGTCTGTCTCGTCAATGATATCTGGGGCCTGCAGCGCGATCCTTTGATGGCGCAAACGATCGCGCAAGCCGGCGCCGCGGTGGTGATCATGCATAATCGCGAGACGACGGAGCCACAGATCGACATCGTCGCCGACATCAAGCGCTTCTTCGCCCGCTCGCTCGAGATCGCCCGGCGCGCCGGCGTGCCGGAGCGACATATTCTGCTCGACCCGGGGATCGGCTTCGGCAAGAGCCGCGAGCAGAACTATGACGCGCTGCGCGCGACGCCGGAGCTGTTGGCGCTCGGCTTTCCGCTGCTCATCGGCGTCTCGCGGAAATCAATATTCAAGGGCCTGGGCGACGGCGTTCTCGAGGGACGGCTCGTCGGCACGCTGGCGGCCAATCTTCTCGCCGCGCGCGACGGCGCGCAGGTCTTTCGCGTGCATGACGCCGCGGAGCATCGCGCGGCGTTCGAAGTCATGCGCATTCTCGCTGCGCGCCCTGGAGCGCGCCTTGGAGGTTGAGACGATGCGGGTTGGATTTGGGCTTGGCAGCAATCTCGGCGACAAGCCGGCCAATATTCGCGAGGCGCTGCGGCTGATCGAGGCGCGCGAGCTGGCGCGGCTCGACCGGGTTTCGCGACTTTACCGCACGCCGCCCTGGGGCGACCTCGACCAGGGGGATTTCGCCAACGCCTGCGCCATCGGCGACACGGCGCTCGCGCCCTATGAACTGCTCGCGGCGGTCAAGAAGATCGAGGCGGACATGGGCCGCGCGCCGACGCGGCGCTGGGGGCCGCGGCTGATCGACGTCGATATTCTGTTCCTCGGCGACCATGCGATCGACGATCCGGAGCTGACCTTGCCGCACAAGGAGCTTTTCCGTCGCGGTTTCGTTCTCGCGCCGCTTGCCGAAATCGCCCCTGAACTCGAATTGGACGGCGTCACCATGCGCGCGGCGCTGGCCGGCGCTGACGCGAGCGGCGTGCGTCCGTGGTCGGACGAATAGCTGCCCACCCCGGATGGTTGCCTATCTTCGCGGCGCAGCATTCGCTGGCGCTCTGGCGTCGATGACAGCCGATGTAATACGAAATGATTATATATTACAGGTGTCTACGAAGAATTGTGCGCCGCGCCATGGTTAGCCTCGGAGCTTCGCTAGGGTAGGGTTTTAACTATCCACTAGGGTTGCATTGGCTATTCGATAGATTGTTTTCCTCTATACTAACGGGTATTGTGATTATCGGGGGTTATTGGAATGTTGCGGCACGCTGAGCTGGGTCTGCGGTTCGCTCTTTCAAGAGGCGGATTGGGGATTTTGGCTTAGGCGGCGACGTCGGTTTTCGTCCGATAACAACAAGCAGCCGGGTTCTGGGGATTTTGGGATTTGCTCGCCTTTGGGCGTGGGGTTCCGGGGTTTTCGGGAAGGCTGCGGCAGACAAGGGCGGTTTTGCGTGTTTTTAGAAGAAGACGCGCTTTCGCTTTGCTTTACGAAACGAGGACGAAGCGGCTCCGTTGTGGGAGGCGGAGCGATACCGGTCACGCGCAATTCCCTGGGAGCACATTGGAGGAGAAGGGTATGAGCTCAACGACTGACACAGCAGCCCGCGCTGCTGCTGGCACGGAAGCTGTAGTAGACCTGAAGGGCATGTGGATCGGCTTGGCCGTTCTGAACGGG
>NZ_JADNQZ010000023.1 GCF_015709515.1 Methylocystis sp. H62 | reverse complement strand
CCAACAAGGCGGGCGTCGTCCATTCGGAAATCCTGCTGCCCGACAACACGACCGAACGCTTGTCCGAGCGTGACCGGCTCTGGAACGAGGTCGAGGCGGTCGAAAAGCGCAAGGACGCGCAATTGTCGCGCGAGATCGAATTCGCTCTTCCGCGCGAGATGAACGAGACGCAGGGGATCGAGCTTGCGCGTGACTTCGTGAGGGCCGAGTTCGTCTCGCGCGGCATGATCGCCGATCTCAACGTGCATTGGGATAGAGGCGCGGACGGACAGCCCAAGCCCCACGCCCATGTCATGCTCACCATGCGCGAAGTCGACGCGAACGGTTTCGGCCGCAAGGTTAGGGACTGGAACCGCGCGGCGCTTGTCGAGGAATGGCGAGAACGCTGGGCGGACCGTGTCAATGCGCGGCTGGCCGAACTCGACATAGACGCGAGCGTCGATCACCGTTCATTGGCGGCGCAGGGCGTCGCTCTGGAACCGCAGGACAAGATCGGCCCGGCGGCGCAGCGGATGGGGGAGCGCGGGTTCGGATCGGAGCGCATCGAGGATCATCGCGAGATCGCCCGCCGCAATGGCGAGCGGATCATTGCCGATCCTTCAGCAGCGCTCGACGCCCTGACCCGCCATCAGGCGACCTTCACCCGCCGCGACATGGCCCGCTTCGTTCACCGGCATAGCGACGGCAGGGAGCAATTCGACCGGGCGATGGCGGCCATGCGCGGATCGTCCGAGATCATCGCGCTCGGCAAGGATGGGCGCGGCGACGAGCGGTTCACCTCGCGCGAGATGGTCGACGCCGAGCGGCGGTTGCAGCGCGCCGCAGACTTGCTGGCCGAACGCGAGCGGCGTCGCATCGGCGAGAAGGAACGCGAAGCGGCCCTCGCCCGCGCGGCGGAAAGGGGATTGGCGCTTTCGGGAGAGCAGCGCCTCGCGTTCGAACATGTGACCGACGGGCGCGATCTTGGCGTGGTCATCGGCTATGCGGGAGCCGGCAAGAGCGCGATGCTGGGGGTCGCGCGGGAGGCATGGGAAGCGGCGGGTTTCGCGGTTCGAGGCCTCGCTCTGTCCGGGATCGCCGCCGAGAATCTGGAGAACGGCTCGGGGATTGTCTCGCGCACCATCGCCAGCATGGAGCGTCAATGGGAGCAGGGCCGTGAGTCCTTGTCCGTCCGCGACATTCTGGTGATCGACGAAGCGGGGATGGTCGGGGCGCGGCAGATGGCGCGCCTGTTCTCTCATGCGGAGCATGCGGGCGCGAAAATCGTTCTGGTCGGCGACCCCCGACAATTGCAGGCGATCGAGGCGGGCGCGGCCTTCCGGGCGATCCATGAGCGCCATGGCGGCGTCGAGATCGCGGAAGTTCGCCGCCAGCATGAAGACTGGCAGCGCGAAGCGACCCGCCGTCTCGCCACGGGCCGTATCGAAGAGGCGGTCCAGGTTTACCGCGATAAAGGCATGGTCCATGCCGCCGAGACGCGCGAAGCGGCGCGGCATGACCTCGTGGAGCGATGGGACCGGGAACGGATCGCCGCGCCGGATCGAACGCGCATCATCCTGACCCATACCAATGACGAGGCGCGGGAGCTGAACCAGGCCGTCCGCGCGCGGATGCGGGAAGCGGGGGCGCTGGGCGAGGATGCGCAAGTGACGACCGAACGCGGCGCCCGGACCTTCGCGGCCGGCGACCGCGTAATCTTTCTACGCAACGAACGCGGGCTCGGGGTGAAGAACGGGACGCTCGGCGCGATCGAACAGGCGAGCGCGCAGCATATCGCCGTTCGGACCGATGACGGGCGATCCGTTTCCTTCGATGTGAAGGACTACGCCCATATCGATCATGGCTATGCGGCGACGATCCACAAGGCGCAGGGCATGACCGTGGACCGCGCCTATGTGATCGCCACTCCGGGCCTCGACAGCCATGCCGCCTATGTGGCGCTCTCCCGCCACAGGGAGGGCGTCACGCTTTGCTATGGCCGCGACGACTTCACCGATCAATCGATGCTTGTCCGAACGCTCTCGCGCGAGCGCGCCAAGGACATGGCCACCGACTATGGGGAGGCCGATCCCATCCGCGCCTTCGCCGAGCGGCGCGGGATCACATTTAGAGAACGCGTCGCCGAGATCGTCCGCGAGGCGCCCAGGATGGCGCGCGGCATGTTCGACGGCTTGCGCCGGGCGATGACGCAGCCGGCGCGCGGCGCGGACGCCTTCGATTCGTGGCGCGCCTCTGACGCGCCCGAGCCTCAAGGCGGCGTCTTCGCCGGCTTCCGCGCGCAGGCGCCCGGCGTCGATCCTGAAAGAACGGTTCGAGCCGGCAGGGAGGCGAAGCCAGCCGTTCAGGAGCGGTCGCTGGCTGGGAAGGAGAGAGCGCGGGCCGAGCAGGAGGCGGCGGCGCAGCGCGCCGTCGCGCGCCACGCCCGCGCCGTCACGGACATCTGGAAGATGCAGGACAAGGAGCTGCCGGTCCTGCCGCATCAGCGCGGCGAACTCGACCGGGCGCGCGCGGCGCTGAACGAACGCCGTGAATATGCCGCGAAGGATCTGGAGCAGGCCTATGACCGCGATCCGACGCTGGCGCCGGAAGCGGCCCGCGGGCGCGTCCAGCGCGCGATCCGCGCCATGCGTCTCGAAGCGGAAATCCGCACCGACCCCGAAAGGCGCGCCGACCGTTTCGTCGAGGATTGGCGCAGGCTCGATCGGCGCTATCGCGCCGCCTACGCCGAAGCCGACCATCAGAGCGTCGGCCGTGTGCGCGCCACCATGGGGGCGATGGCGAAAAGCCTGGAGCGCGACGCGCAGATGGAATCGGTCCTGGGCGGGCGCCGCCACGACCTCGGAATCGACTTCGACACGGGCCGCAAGCTCGCCCATGACCTTGCCGCGAGCGTCGGGTTCGAAATGACCCGCGGCCGCGGCATCGGCCGATAAGGGAGAAGGACAAGGATTATGGAGGAGAGCCCGCCCTCATTCCCGGCGCCCGAGGCCGATCCGGCGGCCGCGGCCTTCGCGCATCTCGCCGAAAAGGTGGATGTGCTGGAGACGGCCATCGCCGGCCTTGCGGCCAAAAGCGAAGCCGCGCCAGATTACAGCGAGACGCTGGGAATCATCGCGCATAATCTCAACGCCTATGGCGCGATGGTTAAGGCGATGCGGCAAAGCCCGGCGCTGCAGATTACGACCCAAGAAATAGCCGCGCGCATTGCGGCGGCCGGCGAGCAGGCCCGCGCCGAAGACCGGACTACCATCGCGCGGGCACGCGAGACGCTCGACAGGGCGACGGAGAAATTGGAAAGCCTTGCCGCCGCGGTCGCCACGACAGATGAACAGCGCCTCCATCTCCTCTTCGCGACAATCGCCGGCGCCATCGCAGGCGTCGTGCTCTGGTCGTTCCTGTTCGACGCCATTACGCGCGCCTTGCCGCAGGACTGGCGCATCCCGGAAAGCATGGCGACGCGGACGCTTGGCGCAAGTTCGCCCTGGGAAGCGGGGTCGCGTCTGATGCGCGCCGCCAACCCGCGCGCCTGGGCCGCACTTAACGAGGCTTCCGATTTGCTCCGCGACAATCGCGGAGCAATCGAGAAATGCCGCGCGGCGGCGACGCAGACAGGCAAGCCCGTTCGTTGCTCTGTGGAGGTGAAGCTATCAGCCCGGTGACGCGCCAGATAGTTTGCCGACACGAGAGAGTATTCCCGTTCGCAAATAGCTAAAATGGGACCAATAATGGGACCCATCTATGAGTGCCAATAATAATACATATTAAACAATATTTTAATTAGACAAACTGGCGGAGGGGGCGGGATTCGAACCCGCGATACGGTTTCCCGCATACACACTTTCCAGGCGTGCGCCTTCAACCACTCGGCCACCCCTCCGCGAAGCGCGCACTATATTCACGCGCGACCGGAACGCAACGCCAAGCATGGACAGACGCGGCCGCGGCGCCTATTCTCCCCACGCTTTTTCGACCCATCGCAACATTTACGTTCGCACGAAGAGACCATGCTGCGACTCCTCACAAGACTGATCGGCCTTCTCCTGCTCGCGGGCGGCTTCATCGCCCTCATCGTCGACGGCACCCGCTCGATCGCCGCCGGCCGCGTCATGGTGACGAGCATCAGCAGGGGAACGGCGGCGGTGTTTCCTGCGCTCTACCAGTCGCTGCAGTCGAGCGTCGAGAACGTCTCCGCCTTTCTGTGGGACCCGGTTCTGACCACGCTGATGCTGGCGCCGGTCAGCGTCGCCTTCGGCGGCGTCGGGGCCCTGCTGATCCTGCTCAGCCACCGGCGGTCGGCGCCTCTCTATTACGCACGGCGCTAGTTTCCCTTGAGCCGCCACACTATATCGGCGCCATGACGATCTTTGACGAACTCGGTCTTTCCAAACTGCTCGGGCCCATTCCCGACCGCGAAACGCCTGTCGCGCATGGGGCGCGGCATTTCGTTAACGGGCGCCCGCTCGATCCGCCGTTTCCGCTGGGGTCCGAACAGGTCCTCTTCGGCATGGGCTGCTTTTGGGGCGCGGAGCGTCAATTCTGGCAGGCCGGCGAAGGCGTCTATGTGACGGCGGTCGGCTACGCCGGCGGCGTGACGAAAAATCCCACCTATGACGACGTCTGCAGCGGCCGCACCGGCCATGCGGAGGTGGTAAGCGTCGTCTACCAGCCGCCGGCGATGAGCTTCGAACAGCTGTTGCGCATATTCTGGGAGAGCCATGACCCGACGCAGGGCATGCGCCAGGGCAATGACGCCGGCACGCAATATCGCTCGGCCATCTATGTCTCGACGCCGGAACAGCTCGCCGCCGCGAAAGACTCGCTCGCCATGTATCAACGCGTATTGACGCAGGCGAATCTCGGCGCGATCACGACGGAAATCCGCGAGAGCCCGCCGTTTTATTACGCCGAAGAGTATCACCAGCAGTATCTCGCAAAAAATCCGGGCGGCTATTGCGGTCTCGGCGGAACCGGCATCGCCTGCCCGCTCGGCTCTTGCGACTAGAGCGCTTCCCGATCACATGGGATGTGATCGATAAACATTGGAGCAGGTTCTCATCGAAAAAGTCTGTCAACTTTTTCGGAACCTGCTCTGGCCTACTGCGCGCGCAACACCTCGCGGCAGGCTGACGGCAATCCCGCCATGGTCATCGGCGGCCAGCTTTTCCCCGACTTCTTCGCATGCAGCACCCCGTCCTGGAACCACCAGGCGAGCGAAGCGTCGCAGCCGTCGCCGGCGGGCGTCGGGTCCTGATCGCGGCAGTTGGAGCCGTTCGGGCAGTGAAGCCGGATGTGGAAATGGTAGTTGTGCCCATACATCGGCCGCACCTTGTGCATCCAGCTTTCGCCCTGCGCCGAGCGGCAGAGCGCGCGTTTGATCGCGGCGTTGACGAAGATGCGCTGCACGGCCGGCTCCATCGCCGCGGCGCGGATCAGGGCGATGTGGCCCGCGCTCCAGACCTCGGGGCGGACGTCGAGCCCGTCGTCGCGCACCACGTCCGTCGACATCAGCTCTTCGCGCTCTTCGCGGGTGAGTTCGCGGTTGGGCATCGGCGTCAGCCAGATGTCGGCGTCGAGCCCGATCTGATGGGACGCGTGGCCAGAGAGCATCGGCCCGCCGCGCGGCTGCGACAGATCGCCGACGAGCAGGCCCGGCCAGCCCGATTCGCGCGCCGCCTTCGACGAAAAATGCTTTAGAAAGGCGATGAGATTGGGATGTCCCCAATTGCGGTTGCGCGACAGGCGCATGACCTGCCAGTGGGGGCCGTTGATCGGCAGCGGCTCGCCGCCCGCGAGACAGCCGCGCGAATAGAAGCCGATCGGATCGGGATGGAGCGGCGCCGCCTCTTGCGCGCGGCCAAACAGCTCTCGCGCCGGCGTCACCGGACTGGAGGGATTGGCGAGCGGCGGCAGCGGCTTTGGATCTAGCGCGCCCCTATCCTGCGCCAGAGCGCCATCTGTCGTCGCCAGCGCCGCCAAGGACGCCAAGGACGCCGAGCCTGCTAAGGCGAACAGCGCCACGCGCAGCGCGCGCAATATCGAATTTGTCGTCATGGGCGTTTCGCCCCCAGTGTCGAAGCGCGCGTCGCCGGCGCAAAGGTTTGCGATTCATCCTTGCCGGGAAAGCTTACCGCTTCATTTAGTTTGATGGCGCGCCAAGCCACAGCAGAATGCCGGGCGCGGCGCCTGCGCGTTTGGTTAGGAGTCCATCATGCGTATTTCCGTCATCCTTCCTTTGTTTCTTTGTCCGTTCGCGTGGGCGAGCGCGGCGAACGCCGCCGCCCACATCCACATCAATCTTTCGACGCAGACCATGCATGTGCAGTCTTCGTCGGGGAGCTATTCGTGGCCGGTGTCGACGGCCCGCGCCGGCTATTCTACGCCGCGCGGCTCGTTTGCGCCCACCGGCATGCAGCCCATGCATTATTCGCGAAAGTATCACATGTCGCCCATGCCCCACTCGATCTTTTTCCGCGGCGGCTATGCGATTCATGGCTCTTATGCGACGGGGATGCTCGGCCAGCCGGCCTCGCACGGCTGCGTGCGCCTGTCTCCCGGCCACGCGGCGATGCTGTATCAAATGGTGCAGAATGAAGGCGGCCGCATTTCGATCACCGGCGCGCCGCCACGGAGCCACTACTATGCCAGCGCAGGGCGCGGCGGCGGCGTCCACTATGCGTCCTCGCGCGGCCGTTCCTATTATGGCTCGGGCTACGCAGTCGCCGATCCTTTCGCTGCTTTGTTTGGCGGCGGCCTTTTCTGAACGCCAAACGCTTCCCGGTCGCAGGGAACATGTGATCGGTAAGGAAGCGCTCATATCGAAATGGTGGAGCAGGTTCCCGTCGAAAAAGTGCGTCAACTTTTTCGGCGCCGGCTCTAAGCAAGGGCCTGTCCTCCCGGGGCAGGCCCGCTCCTTGTTTTCGCCTTTTGCGCCCCGTTAATGGATCGCGACGCTTGCCGCGCGCTTTCGTTGCGCGCGATAAGGGGTTCAAAAAGCAGCAAGGAATCTTTCAGTTGACCACATTCGATCGCCGCCGCTTTCTTTTGGGAGCCGGCGGCTTGGCCTTCACCGGCTCAGCCTCGGCGCAGGCTCCGGACGCGGCCGAAGAGTTGCAAGTTCGCGTCGAGAACAATTCGGCCCCCGAGCTCTGCGCCGAGAAGGACAATGTCGAACTCGACTTCATCTCGCCGCGCGTGCGCAGTCTGCAAATTCAGGCGGTGCACCCCTCCTACATCAACACGATCGCCTCGGATCGCTGGGCGCCCGACTGGTCGAGCTGCGATTTCACGGTGGACCCCAAGGCGTTTTCGCAGGCGCGCCGCAAGACCTTTTGGGAGACGCCGGAATTCTGGCTGACGGGCTACACCTTTCCCTCCTTCTGGCGCCCCAACGACGTGCCGATCCGAATCGGCGATTCGGTCGAGCGCGGCTTCCATCTGATCCAGCTCTGGATGTGGCATCGTGAACGCGCCGAAGAAATCATGGTGCTCTACCCGCCTGACGGCTATTGGCGCGCGCGGCCGCTGCCCTTCGACGACATGCGCTGGACGGCTTACGGCTCGTCCTTTCTCGTCGGGCCCGTCGAGACGCAGGAGCGGCCGATCGTCGACCTCGAGGAAATCGTCTTCGAGCCTCACACGCGCAGCCTGATCCTCAAATTCAGGCGCGGCGGCGAAGGCCGCCTCTCGATCAAAAGCGTCGATCAGGACCGGATAACGCTCGACGTCTCCTTCAGTCAGGCGATGCCGAACGGATTGCCCTTCGCGGCGCTGCGGTCGATGTACGCCATGGAGACGATGAGCGACGCCGCCATCGTCGCCTGGCGCAGCAAGCGCGGGAAGAGCTGGGAGGAAGCGCCGGTCATTCGCTTTCCTGGCGCCAGCGCGACAGAAGTGTGGGTCGGCCGCCATCTGCCCTCGCGCCACAATCTTTCGGCGCCAGACATGGTGTTCAGCAAATTCCAGGGCGCGCCGCCGGCGGCCGCGCGCCGATGAGTCAGGGCCGATGGTGGGCGCTCGACGCGGCGCGCGGCCTCGCCGTCCTGGCGATGGTGGCGTTTCACGTCATCTGGGATCTCGCGCATTTCGGCTATGCGCCGGCTAATCTTCCCTGGTCGGCGCCCGTCAAAATATTCGGCCATTCGATCGCTTTCGCCTTCCTCTTCATCGCCGGCGTCGCGCTGGTACTGGCCAATCGGGAGCAGATGCGCTGGCCGGCCTTCTGGCGCCGCTTCGCGCTGATCGCCGCGGCGGCGGCGCTGGTGACGGCCGGCACCTATGTGCTCTTTCCCACCTCCTATGTGTTCTTCGGCATTTTGCACTGCATTGCGGTCGCCAGCCTGATCGCCGTGCCCTTTCTATTCGCGCCGTGGCCGGTCGCGTTCGCTTGCGGCGCCTTCTTTCTTCTCGGCGGTGAGTTCTTCTCGTCGTCCGCCTTCAACGCCGATTGGCTGCAATGGGTCGGCCTTTCGACCAGCGAGCCGATGACCCAGGACTGGCGCCCGCTGTTTCCCTGGGCGGGCGCGCTGCTGCTCGGCGTCGCGGGCGGAAAACTCGCTCTCCCCCTTTACGGGGAGAGGCTTGGCGTGAGCGGCGAGGGCGCTAACCCTCCCCCCACACATGCTAGGAGGGAATGGCTTCCCTTCCTCGGCCGGCACAGTCTTCTCATCTATCTCGCGCATCAGCCGGCGCTCTTCGGGCTCTTTATGGGACTCGCCTATCTCATGCCGCCCGCCGTCGACGCGACGGAATTCGTCGCCTCGTGCGAAGCGCGCTGCATGAATGAGGGCGGCGAAGGCAAGATCTGCCACGACGCCTGTGAATGCACGGCGCGGGAGGCGATCAGCAGCAAGGCGCTCGCCGGCGTGACGGATGAGACCGAGCGCGGCCGCCGGCTGAATGAAATTGCTCAAAAATGCGTGGCGAAAGGCAGATGAGCCTTGCGTCGCCCTCATGCTGAGGAGCGTTTTCCTTCTCCCGGCGCAAACCGGGTGTTCCCGGTTTGCGCATTGGGATGCCGAAGTCGGCAACAGCCGACTTCGGTTTGGGAGAAGGTGGCCTCGCGTAGCGAGGGTCGGATGAGGGCCCTCACCCCGTCACGCGTTCCGCGTGACACCCTCTCCCGCAAGCGGGAGAGGGTTCCCGCTGCCCTTTACATCCCGCCGAGATGCTCGGCGACGGTGAAAATATCCTTGTCGCCGCGGCCGCACATATTCATCACCATCAGATGATCGCGCGGCTTTTGCGCCGCGAGTTCGAACACTTTCGCCAGCGCGTGAGACGGCTCCAGCGCCGGGATGATGCCTTCCAGTTTTGAGCAGAGCTGAAAAGCGCTCAGCGCCTCCTGATCGGTGGCGTTCAGATATTTGACGCGGCCGATCTCATGCAGCCAGGAATGTTCGGGGCCGATGCCGGGGTAATCCAGTCCCGCCGAAATCGAATGGCCTTCGAGAATCTGGCCGTCGTCGTCCATCAGGAGATAGGTGCGGTTGCCGTGCAGCACGCCCGGACGCCCGCCGGTGAGCGACGCCGCATGGCCATTCGGCACATGGACGCCATGGCCCGCCGCCTCGACGCCGTAAATCTCGACGCTCGCGTCGTCGAGGAACGGATGAAACAGGCCGATGGCGTTGGAGCCGCCGCCGATGCAGGCGACGAGCGAGTCGGGTAAGCGCCCCTCCATCTCCTGCATCTGCACGCGCGTTTCATTGCCGATGATCGACTGAAAATCGCGCACCATCGCCGGATAGGGATGCGGCCCCGCCGCCGTGCCGATGCAATAAAAGGTGTCGGCGACATTCGTCACCCAGTCGCGCAGCGCCTCGTTCATCGCGTCCTTCAAGGTCCGCGCGCCCGACTGCACGGGAATGACCTCGGCGCCGAGCATCTTCATGCGGAAGACGTTGGGCTTCTGCCGCTCGACGTCGACCGCGCCCATATAGACGACGCAATCGAGGCCAAAGCGCGCGCAGGCGGTGGCGGTCGCGACGCCATGCTGGCCGGCGCCCGTCTCGGCGATGATGCGCTTCTTGCCCATGCGCCGCGCGAGCAGAATCTGCCCGAGCACATTGTTGATCTTATGCGCGCCGGTGTGGTTGAGCTCGTCGCGCTTGAAATAGACCTTGGCGCCTTTGCCCTCGCCCGCCCGCGCCCGCACATAGTCGGTGATGCGCTCGGCGAAATAGAGCGGCGAGGGGCGCCCGACATAGTGCTTGTGGAGGCTCGTGAGCTCCTCATGGAACGCCGGATCGGTTTTTGTCTTCTCGTACGCCGCTTCAAGATCGAGCACGAGCGGCATCAGCGTTTCGGCGACGAAGCGCCCGCCAAAAATGCCGAAGCGGCCGTTTTCATCCGGGCCGGCGCGGAAGGAATTGGGAAGCGGCTTGTTCACGGGGGGCGTCCTCGCTCTGCGTCGCTACCCCCTCCCCAGCCCTCCCCCGCTACGCGGGAGAGGGAGTCAGATTCGGCGCTTCATCGAGTTTCCGCAATGCGGCTCGTTGGCGTCCCCTCTCCCGCGTAGCGGGGGAGGGACAGGGAGGGGGCCGATCCGTCGGCGCAGTCTTAAACTGTCAATCGCCGCTATGAAAGCCGAGCGGCGGCCAGGAAGGCTGCAATCTTCGCCGCGTCCTTGACGCCGCGTTCGCGCTCGACGCCGGAAGAGACGTCCACCGCGCGGGCGCCGGTTCGGCGCATGGCTTCCGCCACATTCTCGGGCGTCAGTCCGCCCGAAAGCATCCACTGTTTCGCAGCGACGCCGCGCAGCAGAGACCAGTCGAAAGCGACGCCGGCGCCGCCGGGAACCGCTGCGTTCGGCGCGGGCTTGGCGTCGAAGAGAATGACGTCGGCGATGTCTTCATAGGCGCGCGCCGCCTCGACGTCGCCGGGCGTCGCGACGCCTGCCGCCTTGATGACCGGCAGGCCGAAGCGCGCCTTCACCTCGGCGACCCGCACCGGCGTCTCGCTTCCGTGAAGCTGGAGATAGTCGGGCGCGAGCGCGTCGATGATGTCTTGAAGCGCGGCGTCGTCAGCGTCGACGGTGAGCGCGACTTTGCTGATGCGATCCTGCGCGAGAAAGCCGAGCGTGCGGGCGGTCTCAAAGTCGATATGGCGCGGACTTTTCTCGAAGAAGACAAAGCCCGCCATGTCCGCGCCGGATTCGATCGCCGCGAGAAGCGTCTCGGGCGAGGACAGACCGCAGATTTTGACGATGGCTGATTGCGTCATGGCCGCGCTTGTCGCGGCCATCCACGCCGGCCGCTGCGGTTATTTTGCGAAGTTGCGCGCGTCTTGAACGTGGATGGCCGGCACAAGGCAGGCCATGACGCGCAAGGTCTGGCGCCGATTACCCGCGATTATACGCGTCCTCGAAGCGGACGATGTCGTCCTCGCCGAGATAGGAGCCCGTCTGCACTTCGATCAGCTCCAGATCGATCTTGCCGGGATTGGTCAGGCGGTGCTTGCTGCCGATCGGCAGGTAAATCGATTCGTTTTCGTGGACGAGATGGATTTCCTCGTCGCGGCCGACCTCCGCCGTGCCGCGCACGACGATCCAATGTTCGGCGCGGTGGAAATGCTTCTGCAGCGACAGCCGTTGGCCGGGCTTCACCACGATGCGCTTCACCTGATAGCGCTGGCCTTCGTCGATCCCTTGATAGTACCCCCACGGCCGAAAAATGCGCTTGTGCTCGCCCGCTTCGCGGCGGTTTTCGCTGCGCAGCTGCTCGACGAGCTGTTTGACCTGATCGCCATGCTCATGGCTGAGCACCAGCACGGCGTCCTGCGTCGTCACGACGATGATGTCATCGACGCCGACGACGGTGGTCAGCGTGTCCTCGGAGCGCACATGGACGTTGCGGGCGTTCATGACGACGCCTTGGCCGCGGATGGAATTGCCGAGTTCGTCGCGGTCCGACAATTCCCAGACGGCGCGCCAGGTGCCGACGTCGGACCAGCCGATGTCGGCCGGAATCAGCGCCGCTTTGTCGGTCTTTTCCATCACGGCGTAGTCGATCGATTTCTTCGGCGCGTGCGCGAAGGCCTCGGCGTTCAAAATCATGAAGCCGAGGTCCTGGCTGGCCGCTTCGATCGCCGCCTCGGCGGCGGTGAAAATGCCGGGCTCGAATTGCGCAATCTCCGACTGCATGACGTCGGCGCGAAAGATGAAGTTGCCGCTGTTCCAGAAATAGCCGGCGTCGACATAGTCCTGCGCCGTCGCCCGGTCCGGCTTTTCGACGAAAGCGTCGAGTTTGTAGACCTCGCAACAGGACTCGAGCGGCGCGCCGGGGCGCAGATAGCCGTATCCTGTCGCGGGGCCGTCGGGCTTGACGCCAAGCGTGACGATATAGCCTTCGGCGGCGGCGGCGCT
>NZ_JADNQZ010000022.1 GCF_015709515.1 Methylocystis sp. H62 | reverse complement strand
TTGTCTGGGTGCGGCGGGCGCGAGAGACCGGGGAGCGCACGGCGCGCAAGCAGGGACAGCCTCGACGCTCGAAGCTCGATCCCCTATTTGCTGGGATTGATCGAGGCGACGCCGGACTTGACGATCAGCGAACTCCTGGAGCGGCTGCTTGCCGAGCGCGGCGTGAAGGCCAGTCGCGCGACATTGTGGACGTTTCTCGACCGTTGCGGTCTGACGTTCAAAAAAAGACCGCCCATGCGAGCGAACAGGACCGCCCGGACGTAAAGGCGCGGCGCGAAGCCTGGTTCGAGAGCCAGCTCGATCTCGATCCGGAAAGGCTCGTCTTCATCGATGAGACCTGGACCACGACCAACATGGCGCGCAAATGCGGGCGCGAACAGAAAGGCGAGCGGCTGCGCGCGAGCGTTCCGCACGGACATTGGAAGACGACGACCTTCATCGGCGGTCTGCGCTGCGACCGCATGACGGCGCCGATGGTTCTCGACGGGCCGGTCAACGGCCAATGGTTCCAAGCCTATGTCGATCAGGTTCTGGTCCCGACGCTCTCGCGGGACGACATCGTGATCATGGACAATCTTGGCAGCCACAAGGGCGCCGGCGTGCGCAAGGCCAATCGAGGCGGCGGGCGCGACCCTGCTGTATCTCCCGCCTTACAGCCCCGACGTCAATCCGATCGAAAAGGCGCTCTCAAAACTCAAGGCCCTGTTGCGCAAGGCCGCAGAGCGAACCGTCGACGCGCTAGGGGACAGGATCGGCCTGCGGCTGAAGGAGTTCTCGCCGACAGAATGCGCAAACTTCTTCGCCGCCGCAGGATATGAACCGGTTTAAGGCGAATCCGCTCCAGCCGCTCTATTCGCGACGGCGCGATGTTGTCGGGCTACTGGCCTCACAGAGTAAACGGGGGCGGTCGAGAACCTCCTCGGGCCTTGCGCCGTCATGCGCGGCGGCGTGTGTCGCCGTCCATTTGCGGATCAGCCCATGCGCCCGGTCGATCGACACATGGTTCTTGTATCCGAAGGCGGGAATGGCGAGATCGACCGGCGGAACCGAGCCGTCCCCCCGCACTTTGGCTTTCGTATATTTGACCGTCCAGCGCGCATCGCGATCTTTCTGCGCGAGTTTCGCCGGCTTGTCCTTCCAGCCCTCTGGAATGCGGCCGTCCTTGATTGCCCGCTTCTCGCCGTTCGTATTGCGCTGCTTGGGCGCGGCGACAATCGTGGCGTCGACGATCTGGCCCGACACCGCGAGAAAGCCGGCCTCGCGCAGCGCTGCGTCAAACTGCTCGAACAAGACGGTGGCCGCATTCGCCTTCTTCCGCGCCTCACGGAACGTTCAGATCGTATTGGCGTCGGGAACCGCGTCGGCCAAACCCAATCCGAGAAAGCACATGAACGACAGGCGGTCCTTGATCAGATATTCGCAGCGCTCGTCCGACAGCGAATGCATTGCTTGCAGGATCAGCACCTTGAACATGAACACATGATCGAACGGCGGACGCCCACCCTTGGAGCGATCGGCACGTGGCGCTGCCGCCTCCAGCGCCGCCCGGAACATCTCAAAATCGACCAGCGCCTTCACGCGCTCAAGATCGTCGCCCTTGGCCGACAGTTCCGCCAGCCGTTCGTCGACATCAAAAAATCCGGGCGTTCCCTTCGCCATGGCCCCGGTCCCCTTGCGACATGACCAAGTGAATCAACTCAACGCCGATTTGGCCAGAGGTTTTTGGGGGCCTCCAGCTTTTCACGCGAATACAGCCGCGCAATCTTCGAAACTGCGCGTCCGTCAGCCAGTATTGATCGAAAATAATCGGCGCTTCCTTTCGGAAGCCGTGAATGACAAAGCTCCGATCATGCCATCGGGTTTATAGGTCTGGACCCTAGATTGAAATCTTTACGATATCCTTCCATTGGTGATCGCATAAGCCTCCGGACCAGCCTTCCCGCCACAACTCGATCATCTCGCCTTTGCGCTGAAAGCGTTTTTGGCGTCATGCAAACTTTCTTGACAGAACGCTAACTCAAGGGAACGCCGAACGGCCGTATTAAAGGTGGAAGGGCTATATTGCTGCTCGATTGATTTGAGGGCAAAGTTCTGCACCGAGGTCCAAAGGACGCTATCGTTATACAGCTTGATACATTGCTCAGCGAAGTTTTCCGCGTCAGCGCCGACTAAGCACTCACGGCCGTTTTTCCAACTTAGCTGCTGACACAATTGCGGAGTTATCACGCAAGGCACACCCGTTCCTGCAGCCTCCAATACTTTCAACGGAATGCCGGCGCTGAAACGGGTTGGCGCAATAAAAACACGGGCATTACTGTACACCGGGCCAAGATCCTCGACTCTGCCGAGCAGTTCAACATCTGGAGGAACCTTTGCCTTGACCGCACGCGATTTGTTGGGGCCTGCGACTTTGAGGAAGGCCTTTGGGCCGAGGCTCTTTTTAATTCTTGGCCAGATCTCCTCAAAAAACCAAATAAGTGAGTCCGCATTTGGCGAATTTTCGTCGTGAATTGAACCGACAAACAAAAATCCTGAACGCTGCTCAAAGGGGGTCCGATATACTTTTTCGTTGACTGAATGGCCTACAATAATAATAGGACAAGAGCAGTATTTCTCGAATATTTGTTTCTCGCTCTCAGAAACGGTGAGCACCGCGAAGGCCCTTTTGGTTAATTCGATTTCATTCCCGAGGAGTGTATCGATTTGCGCCGCGGTCAGTAACTCGCCCTGAAGCTTTTTCCTTTCAATGTCACGTACGGCAAAAAGCGCTTCCGCGTCGTACAGGACGCGCATGGTCGCGCCGAGCTCAGGGTTTTGCTCGAGCACCTCATTAAGCAATTTCATATTGTGCGGACGGCAAACGATGGTCAGATCAGGGCGATGCTCCGACAAAGCTTTCGCCAAGCTCGAATGCGTATCGGTTATTGTTATTTCCACCCGACGGTTGACTACTTCGCGAATCGCAGGCCAATCGAGATCCTGTACATTCGTTATGCATAATGAAATATGCGCTTGGTCGCCGAGTGCTTCGACGATACAATCGAGCAACTCCTTGGATCGCGGAAATCCTGATCCCATCCAGGGGAAGGGCACGCGGTCTTCGATGAAAAGGACGCGATGCCGAGTGCTAACGGCAAAGCGCGCATGAGGAACATTTAAGGGCTCCGGCACCCAGCGCGAGGCAAGAAAGGAGCTGTGCTTTTTGACGAAAAGAATCTGGTTTTTCTTTTGTTGCTGCTCTGCCCATTCTCGGGACGCAGCGCTACCAAATTCAAAATGGATAATTGTTGCGTTGGGCTCGAATACAATCTTATACCCCTTTTGCCACAAACGCGCGCAGTAATCTGCCTCCTCGTAGTAGGCTGGGGCAAAAGCTTCATCGAAACCATCGAGCTGCCTGAACAAATCCGTTCGGGTCATAAGGAACGCGCCAGAGCAGTAGTCGACTTCACGCTGAAACATTACTGACGGATCGTCGAGAGACCGGCCGCGTCCATAACCAAGACAGCTTCCATCCTTCCAAATGATCGAACCGGCTTCCTGCACTTTTCCGTCTGGCAGCACAAGTCGCGCACCGACGGCACCGACGCTTGGATCTTCATCCAAGAGGTCACAGGCAGCTTCAAGGGCCCCGAATTGAACTTGCGTATCATTGTTGAGCAGGAGTAAGTATTTTCCTCGCGCACCCTTCGCCGCTTGGTTGACGGCGCGAAGAAATCCGACGTTTTCTTCATTTTGAGTAACCACGACATTATCTAGTCTACCTAGGAGCTTTTTCGTATTATCGGTTGATGCATTGTCAAAAATAATGACTTCCAAATCCAAGTCTTCACTCGTTTGCGCGATCTTGTAGAGCGAATCGATGCAGTCGAACGTTAAATTGGCCTTATTGAAAAGAATGATGATGACTGAAATACAGTGCTTCGCCCCCTGCCTTTTTGGGAAGGAGAACCGGGCCGATGATCGCAAAAATTCATTGATACGCAATGTGGACAACTGACCGTGGACTTCTTTGACGGATACGGCCAAAGGCTTTCGCGCCGCCCGCCCTTCCGACTGTCCGTAATGCAAATAGTGAGCGAGCGGATTGATGCCCCCATTGTCGACGTCTGGATTGGTTGCAAGATACCATCCAGATTCAAAGAATTCGCTTGGGTTGCGCCCTTCAAAGCCGCCAAAAAGATAATAGTGCAGCAATGGATGCAGTCCTGAGCGGCTGACGTCCGGGTTCTCGCGAAGATAAAAGCTGCTGTCAAAAAAACTGTTGGGATTTGCCGCCAACCCTGCGTTAAGAAAATGAATATATATTTCCTTTCCGTTCATCGCCGCTTTTTTTATGCTCATCGCGTACCATTTCGGATCAAAAAGCGGATGCGGCCAATATCCCTTGCTGGCCCCCTCAGTTAGAAAATGCTGCAGGGGAGTTATATCTGAAGAAACATTTGTCATGTATCGAGCCGCGTACCATTTCGGATCGAAAGCTGGATTTGGGGTACGCTGCTCGGAATCGCCATGCAATATGAAATGTTTGAGAGGCTCCATTCCTGAGGCCCGTATTTCGGGGTAAAGCGTAAAATAGGTCCAAATGGAAAAATGCGGGCTGGGGTCGCGCAGTTCGCGCCAGCCGTGATTTACATAATGCTCCAGCGGATCCAAATTCGTTGAACCCAAATCTTTATTGGTGGCGATATACCACTCGCCATCGAACAACCCGCCGCCCTGATAAAGATTGCGCAATTCACGATCAACGAGCCCACGTTCGCTATATGATCTTGACGATAAGCCAAGGGATGCGAGAAACCATCCTACAAATCTCGGTGATTTCATATCTCGCCCGTTCCTCGCTGTCTTGCTGCGTGGACTTTAGACTTCATTTGATTTGGTTTCCACAAAGTCGATAAATTCGTGGATCTGAGCCTTACTGCAGGCGTAGCGCTGAACGCCTCTTTCATCGACCCACTCGGACTCGGGAATAAGATATGCCACGCGATGATCAAACGCGGCAGCCAAAGTCGATTGGACAGAATTTGGACAGCGTATTGCTCCCAGCACTGCTCCCGGCCTGGAAAAAACCGAGTTGTGTAAGGCGGAGCCATACTCGCCCAAAATCACTTTGGCCTGGGAGAATAGGTCGACTTGCGATAGACAGTTCATCGCCTCGGGATAAACGATCTCGTACCCCCTTACCGTCGCAGCTTCTTCAAAGAGTTCTCTGCTATCAAACATCTTCCACAGACCTTGCGTACCCTTCTCGAAATGTTTACGGGAGATACATATTTTTCGCGCTTGCTGCACAGGCGCCGGCGTTACCTTTGAATAGATCTCCCTTACAAAAGAATGGAACCCATATTGGGGCCCGTGCGCAAATGTAGGGGCGCATACCTGTGCACAATCTAAGCGCGTTTGATTTGAATCATAAAGAAGAAAGTCTTGCCGCTCTATACCCAAAATGCATTCGCTTAAATCGAAAATCCATTCCGGGGCATCAGCGGGAAGGAGAGTTTTGTAAGATGCGAAATGTTTCCCGAGCAACGCCTTGGCAATCGCGAGGCGAGGAATAAAATCTACGATCCAATGACCGTAAATCAGGTAGCCTGGGCCCAGTGCATTGATAACGGGTTGCTCGATACGTAACGCATTGCGGACGGGTTCGTTTTCGCGAATCCCGTAAGCATTCGCCCATTCGATCGAAACGTCAGAAAGATGCGAGCCTTCCACCAACAGTCGCTCGCCTCGAAACATCATCAGATGTTCTCTCACGATAACGTTGCGCAAAAAATTACATCCGAGAGGGGCGACTTCCTCACGCGCGCGGTGAATTTTTTCAAGCCACTCTTGCAGCTGCATTCCTGGATAGATGAGCAGAGGCGACGCTTGGGGCGACAATTCGCCCGGCATGAATTGGACAAATCCTTCAGCTCCCGCCTGTGCCTCTTCAAGCGACACGGGGACGACATTCTTATCCCAACGCCAGTGCTCCACCTTGACTCCGGATTCGCTCATCATCGCCACCTACTGATACGTTCGCTACGTTCTGCTTCGATCCTCCTTAATACGAGAGAGGATTGTCGCAAAAGGTTGCAGGATGAGCGGGTCACGATAAGTCACGATCTTGTAGAACTCCGCCTGAGCGACCTCGAGAGAGGTCATCTTTCCGACGTCGTCGGCATTGCGACCGGCGCGCCACATGACCAGCTGGCCATGGTTTTCGGCAACAGTTGCGTAGGAATAAAGTTGCAGAAATGATTCAATGAAATAGACGAGGCGGTAGACGTCGCCCATCCAGGACATGTCTTTTTCACCCGTTATCGCCTTCACCCGTTCCGCCAGCGTCAAATCTGGAAGCGAGGCCGCGTAACTACTAGGCAAAACGTCATCGATAATGATGATACCTTCCGCGTTGACTTTCGTAACCGCGTTCAAGAGATCGCGAAGTGTTTGATCATATGTATGAAGGCCATCCAAGAAGATGACGTCGAATGTTTCGCCTTTCGGTGACTTCTCGAAAAATCTGTCACTCGTGGTTTGTTGATATACAGCGTTCTTATTGCGCTGCTCGGCTTGCTGGACGTCGAAGAGAAAATTCGGATCCACCGCAACTTTCCGTCCACATTGAACAGCATGAAAAGTCTCCCCTCGGTTGACGCCGATTTCGAGGTATGACTTTGCGCCAATCAAGCCAATGAGTTCCTGAATAACGTCTGCGCGCTTCATTATGCTGCCGCATGGCCTCCGACTTTCGCACCGCGAGTGGTGTTAAATTCAAATAGCGTAACCATTTTTGGCGGTCAATCCATTTCGGTGTTGATTGGCGGCCTGAAAGCGACGCAGAAAAGACCCGTCTGCCATCCGCGCGTGCTTGGGCTTAGATCAGAATCTGGACGCTTCTAAAAACTTCGCCAAACCGCTGCGTTCTGATTCCTTTCGTTCGAGAGGATCGGAGGCGAGTCGATGCGCGGGGACACCTTAGCTCTTCCGACGTGGACGAACGGCTAGAGTGGATGCTGCTTGACGAAAGATTTAACGTAAACTGGTGGGATCAACCGAACATAATGCCTCATAGGGGGCAAATCGCTGGCCCCCAGTGATTCGCGCTCCCGCAGGCCTCCATAGCGACGACGCTGCGCGATTGCTCCGCGAGGAAGGCGAGCACCTTCTCGCGCGAAAGCTTCAGTGGCCCGCATGGGTGATCCAGTTCGCATGTTAGGGTCCAGACCCATAAATTGCTTGGCATGATCGGAGCTTTGTGATTCACGGCTTGCGAAAGGAAGCGCTGATGATTCACGATTAATTCTGGCTGACAGACGGGCAGTTTCGAAGATTGCGTCCCATATTCCGACCGACCGATATTCGGGGCTAGGCGCGGGTCGATGACCGTCGCGTGATCTGCGGCATCATCCAAATGCTCAAATCTGGCGGTCGCATGGCGACAAGGGATACGACAGCGAAGCCATCCGCCGTCGGGCTCGAGGAGGGTGGCGCAATGCCGAATATTCCGCCCCAGGCCAATAGAAGGTGGAAGAACTGCTTCTCGCCCTTCCTCTCGCAATTTCAACGCCCTCGAGCATATGTTTGCCGATCAAAGTACTTCCGATCAAGGACTTCAGGCACATCGCAATCCGCTACGACCGAAAATCCGCGAAATCCCTCACAGCCGTCTGCATCGCTGGGACCGTCATATTTTGGGTATTAGTCTGGACCCGAAGAGCCTCGATACAAGCGACCCTCTGACATTTTTTCGCCGCATCGCGAGGTTGTTACTACCTATGACGCAAAATTTAATTGTCGGGGATGAGCACAAATGGGATCAATGTATCTCTCGCGAAGCCTTCTTCGAAAGCTCCAGGGAAAGTCCAAGTTTTCTGCCAAAGTTAACAAATTTTTCTTTATCGTGTTCTCTGTGCTCCTGTTGGACATGCGTACGCGGTTTGGCACGAGCCATCTGAGCTATCTAATAGCCATCGCCTGGCCACTTTGTCACCTAGCAATCCTTGAAGGTGCCTATTTACTCCGTACTATGATTGCGCCCATAGGCGATAGCCCGGCGATGTTTGTCGGTACGGGTGTGATACCTTACATACTCTGTCTATATCCGGGCCGTATGATGGCAATGGCTGTATTCCAGAATCGCCACCTGCTTAATATCCCTCTCGTGAAGCCGATCCATTTAATTTTCGGCCGTTGTCTACTAGAGACACTAACTGCCTCAATAGTATTGGTTGTTTTCATGTTGAGCTTGCATCTTGCCGACGTCGACATAGTTCCGACAGATCTTGCAACTGCAGGGACAGCCGTCGCAGCAGCGATATATTTCGGCGTAGGCGTGGGCTTCCTAAATGTAGTAATGTGTGCAATATTCGGGCCATATTTTATGGTGTTTTTCGTAATTTCCATGGTTATTCTTTATATTTTTTCGGGCGTATATATTCCAACTTCAACTCTCCCAGAGGAGATAAGGGATTACGCTGCCTACAATCCTTTGTTAAACATCGTTGAGTGGCTGAGGTCTGCATATTATGCGAGCTACGACAGCGAAGCTGTGAATAAAACTCTCGTTTTGGCGCTCGCATCTGTGAGCCTAGTCCTCGGTCTCATTGGAGAAAGAATTCTCCGCGGCAAATTTTTTGGTTAGGGCTCGGACTGATAAAGTTGTTGGCTTGGGCGCGACGTCGCGATCACACCTCCCCACTGACACTCTGGGCAAGGCGCGGGTCGACGATCGGCGCGTGATCAGCGGGATTGTCCATGTGCTGAAATCTGGCGGGCGCTGGATCGATGCGCCGTCGGAATACGGGCCGCCGGAAGACGCTCTACAACCGTTATGTCCGGTGGGCGGCCAAGGGCGTGTAGGTCAATCTCTTCCACGCGCTCGCGCAAGCTGGCGGCCCGCCGCCGCAGCTTCTCATCGACTCCTCCGCGGTCAAGGTGCATCGCTCCGCCAGTGGCGGCAAAGGGGGCGCAGGCCCAGGCGATCGGTCGATTGGTCTGCCCCCTGAAAAGTGATCCTCCGTGAAGTATGGCTTTGAGCCTATGAGGAGGATTTGAGATGGGCAGGAAACGGCACAAGCCCGAGGAGATTGTCGCGAAGCTTCGTCAGGTCGACGCGCTGACGACGCAAGGGCATTCGGTTGCGGAAGCCATTCGATCGATAGGCGTTACGGAAGTGACGTATTACCGCTGGGGCCAGGAAGACGGCGGGCTGAAGAGCGACCAGGTCAAGCGGCTGAGGATCTCGAGCAGGAGAACGCCCGGCTTCGCAAGGCGGTGTCTGATCTGACGCTTGAGAAGCTAATCCTGAAGGAGGCTGCGTCGGGAAACTTTTAAGCCCCGCCCGCCGTCGCGCCTGCGTTGAGCGTGCAAGGGAGGCGTTCGGCGTGTCCGAACGCTTCGCCTGCCGCGTGCTCGGCCAACATCGTTCGAAGCAACGTAAGCGTGACCGGATGACCGCCTAGCGCAGTGCAATTGGAGTTGATTAGGTGTCCACCATGGAAGAGGTGGACACCAGATGGCGGCGGCGAAGGATGGCGGCGCACGGCGATCGTGGAGCCTGGAAGAACGTCAGCGCATTGTTGATGAAGCGCTGGCTCCCGGGGCGTCTGTTGCGGCGGTTGCGCGTCGCCACGGTCTGAACGCCAATCTCGTTTTCAAATGGATACGCCGCGCCCGCGAGGGTTGGCTTGATCGGCGGCGCGCGCCAGCGCAAGAGGCTGAAGCCTCTGCTGTGGCGGGAGACAGCGACGCGCCGGGGGTTGTCCCGGTGTCGCTCGTGGAGCTGCACGCCGTGACGGCTCCAGCATTGGCGCCGCCGCTGGCGTTGGCGAAGCCGGTTCGCGAGCCGCGAAGAATCACGCGACGCGGGGCAATGGAGATCAGCCTGCCAAATGGCGCGCGGGTGTCGCTCGACGCGGATGTCGACGCCGAAGCGCTGCGTCGCGTCTTATCCGCGCTAGAGCGGATTCGCCTTAAACCGGTTCATATCCTGCGGCGGCGAAGAAGTTTGCGCATTCTGTCGGCGAGAACTCCTTCAGCAGCAGGCCGATCCTGTCCCATAGCGCGTCGACGGTTCGCTCTGCGGCCTTGCGCAACAGGGCCTTGAGTTTTGAGAACGCCTTTTCGATCGGATTGACGTCGGGGCTGTAAGGCGGGAGATACAGCAGGGTCGCGCCCGCCGCCTCGATGGCCATGCGCACGCCGGCGCCCTTGTGGCTGCCAAGATTGTCCATGATCACGATGTCGTCCCGCGAGAGCGTCGGGACCAGAACCTGATCGACATAGGCTTGGAACTATTGGCCGTTGACCGGCCCGTCGAGAACCATCGGCGCCGTCATGCGGTCGCAGCGCAGACCGCCGATGAAGGTCGTCGTCTTCCAATGTCCGTGCGGAACGCTCGCGCGCAGCCGCTCGCCTTTCTGTTCGCGCCCGCATTTGCGCGCCATGTTGGTCGTGGTCCAGGTCTCATCGATGAA
>NZ_JADNQZ010000021.1 GCF_015709515.1 Methylocystis sp. H62 | reverse complement strand
GAGATCGCTGCCCTGCTGCGAGGGGATATTGTCGTCCTTCGACACGAGCGCATGCAGGAACGTGGCGGCGGCGTTGATTTTGAGATTCGGCAGGATCTCGCCGCCGAGGTTGACCTCAACGCCATGGCTATGCTGCTGGCCGGTGACGACGGAATAGAAGCCGCTCGGATTCGCCGGATTGGGGATCGCGACATTGTCGCGGGTGATGTCAAAGAGCCCGACCTCGAAGCTCATCTTGCGATCGAGAAACTCGCGCCGCAAGCCCAGCTCATACTGGGTGTCCTGCTGCGGCGGCGGCGCTTCGCCGCTTTGGACCCGCACGCCGGTGTTGGGGATGAGCGATTTGCCGTAAGCGGCGAAGAATTGCGTCTCTTCATTCGGCCGAAAGAGGATGCCGGCGCGCGGCGAAATATAGCCCTTTACGCCTTTGCTCAGGCTCGATGTCGGCTCTCCCGTCAGCGCGCCGAGCGGGTCGAAGACGCGTTCACGCTGGGCGAGGAGATCGTAGCGCCCGCCGATCAGGATGCGCCAGTTCTCGCTCAGATCGATGAGGTCCTGGCCATAAACCGAGCGGCTGATGGCGCGCGCCACGCCATTCGACCAATAGGCCCCGGCATAGCTGACGCCGGGCGAATAGACGGGCGCGAAGATATTGAGCGGCGCCGCCGCGTAGCGCGCGACGTCATTGTTGTAGCCGAAGTAGAAGTCCCAATGTTCGAGGCCGAGAAAGACGGTGTGGGCGAGGGCGCCGGTGTCGAAACGGCCATTGAGGCGCAATTGCGCATCGAAGCTGCGGTTGGCGGTGCGGGCGCGCACCGGATTGCCGAAGACGACAGATTGGAATCCGTCATAGCCCCAGCCGGTGAACCAGCCCCAGCGGTTGGCGTAGAGGAAATAGTCGACGACCGCGGCGACCTTCCAGTCGGCGTTGAAGGCGTGCTCATAGCGCAAGGTGAGATCGTCGAAGAACGGGGTTTCATGTTCATTCGCCGGAAGTCCGGCGTAGAACTCGCGTGGGACATGCAGAAACACCGGATCGGCGGGCAGGCCGTCGCGCCAGACGAGCCTTGCGCCATTGTGCTCGGCGCGCAGGCTGACGCGGTCGCCATTATCCGCCGTGAAGGCGAGCATCGGCGCGATATCGAAACTGCGGGTGCGCGTGAAATTGACGAAGCTGCCCAGCGTCTGCGCCGAGCCCGTCATGCGAAACAGCAGGCTCTTCTCGTCATTGAGCGGGGCGTTGATATCGGCGGTGAAGCGGGTGACGTCGAAGCTCGCCTTGGTGGCCACAGTGCGCGCGAAACTCTCCTGCGTCGGCGCCTTGCGGATATAATCGGCGGCGCCGCCGTAGCCCCCTAACGCCTTGCCGAACAGCATGGCGCTTGGCCCCTTGTAGAATTCGACATGATCGACGGTGGAGAGATCGACGTCCTGGGCGGTGAAGCCATGCGAAGCGCCGTCGAACAGCGTCAGTCCGCTCGGAAAGCCGCGCATGACGAAACTCGGCGAATAGGCCGAGTTGGTCGCCGGCGCGTTGACATAGACGCCGCTCTGATCGCGCCCCAGCGTCTGCGCATTGGGCGCGTCGGCGCGCCGCTCGATTTGGCTGCGCTCCTGCCGCTCGACTTGGCTGCGCTCCTTGTTCTGTTCCTTGCCCTGCTCCTTGCCCTGTCGCTTGCTCTCGTCCGTGACGCCGCTCTCTTCCGCGTCCCGCCGCTTGCCGTCGCTCTGCACGCTGTCCTTGCGCGCGTCCTCCCGCGGCTTCTCGGCGCGCGCCTGCGCGGCGCCGACGCATAGGCAAAGCAAAGCGACGAGCGTCGCCTTCATGGGGCGCCAGGCGGCGGTTGTCGCTGCCGCCCGACGCGCAAACGGGCGGCGGGATGTCTGCGCGCGAGCGCGACTTGCGCCAGCGGCGCGATGAAGCTCGACGCCTCGCTTTCCTCGGCGAGGGCGAAGCGGCACATGACGCCGCACGCCTCGCCGGCGTCAAAAATATCGAGGACGACGAGCCGCGGCGCGCCGCGCGTGACGACGCCGCGTTCGCGCAGAAAGCCGATGAGCGCTGGCCGCGGATGGGCCGACAGCGGCAGCGCGCGGCGCAGATTCTGGACAAGACTTCCCCTCTTTGCGCAATCGAAATCCATTTGTCGCTCCATCGTAATAGACAACATATTCGCAGCAAAATCGTGAAGCCTTCACTCCGCCGGCGCCGGCCGCGCAACCCTGCGCCGCACATGCGCAAGCCGCGCCGAACGCTTCTTCCACCAGATGTAAACGCCGGTGACGGAAAGCATCGTGATGACGAGGCCAAAGCCGCTCACAAAAATCTTGTAAGGGAGGCCGAAAACGTCGGCCATATGCAATCGGGAAAGCCAAGTGGTTACGGTATTTCCCACTCGATCGCCGGTCGGCACGCTGAGACTGACAAAAGCTCCGCTAGAAGCGTCAAAAGCGAGCGAGGTGGCGCCATATTTGTCGGCTATGTCGCGGTCGCTGTGGACGTCGTAATTGAAGAGTCCACGTTCTCGCATGAGAGACAGTCCAAGCGGTCGGGTAACCGTGAAGCCGCGAATGTGCGCTTGTTGCGCCATAAGCTTTTCGGCGACAGCATTCGCTTCGCGCCAACCCATCGGCGTGCGACCGGATATAGTCTGCGGGGATGCCGGCTGCGCCCATTGCGGCGGCTGGAAGTCGGTGATGGCACTCATCACCGTCGTGTAAACGCTCGTGAGATTCCAGTAGACGCTCGACCAGGCATAGACGAACAGCATCGCCCACAGCCATAAGCCTGCTGCACGATGCAGATCGAAATTGACGCGATAGTAGGAACTCCCGAGCTTCACGCGCCACGATGGCTTCCAGCGCACGAAGAAGCCTTTGCGCGAGCGTTCGCGCACCGCCGGCACTGTCAGATAAAAAGCGACGAAGCAGTCAATCGTCCAAACGAGCGCAACAAAGCCTAAAATCCAGACGCCCAACTCTCCGAGCGCCAGCGAGTAATGCAGCGTGTATATGAAAGGCATCACCATAGCACGCGACGTGGGTAGCGCGCCCCAGTTGACCCGGCCCAATTCTTGACCGGTGACGACGTCAAGATAAATTCTGCTGAAATCGAGGTCCGGCGCTCCGGGAGCGTGCTCCATTTCAATCATCGCAGTGCCTGTGTAACCGATGAACACAGTGCTCGTGCGCGCGTTTGGCGCGAGCTCCTCAGCGCGCTGCGCCAGAACGCCCAATGACATCTCCTGCCCCGGATGCGGACCAGGAAAAAGTTCCGGCGTAAGCCATGCATTCAGTTCCGGGTAGAAGGCTAGAAGACTGCCGGTGACACCGACGATGATCAGGAAACCCGCCATCGCCAGCCCAGCCCACCGATGCAGCCAAACCCAGAACCGGCGCGCCATCGCTAAAACTCGACTCGCAGCGTGCCTATCGCGACGAACGGCGGCGCTGGGAGCACGTTCATGCGAGGCGCCCAATTGTTGAAGAAAATGTCGTTACCGGTGTAGTAGCGCGTATTGGTGATGTTATCGAGGTTGAGTTGCGCAGTGAGCTTGTGACCCTCGAGCAGGGTGGTGTAGCTCGCGAAAGCGTCAAGCCGCACCCAGCTTGGCAATAGAAAAGTGTTCTGGATGTCGCCCCAGGCGCGCGTCGCGCCGGACAGGCCGCCGCCTAACCGAAATCCAAGGCCGTTTTCGCCGAAATCATAGGTGGCGAAGATCTTGCCGGAATGTCGGGGAACATTGTCCAGGTGATTGTATAGCAAACCGCTACCAAAGGGATCGAGGGGATCTTTCGGATTATCGGCGATGACCTTCGCGTCGGTGTATGCATAATTCGCGATCACGCTGAGCCGATCCGTCACCCTGCCGAGAACGTCCAGTTCAGCGCCGCGGCTTCTCTGCAAGCCAGCGACTCGCCGGTCGGCGGGGTCGGGCGTGGCGAAATCGAGCGTCGTCACGTTGGACTTGGTAATTTGATAAAAGGCGATCGCCACGGAGAGATCGGCCAGCAACTGCGCCTTTACGCCCACCTCCCATTGCATGCCTCTTTGCGCGGGGAACGGATCGCCGCTGGCCGAACGCCCGTTGTTCGCTCCAAACGAGCGGGAGTAGCTAGCGTGTACGCTGACCTCCGGGGTCAGATCGTAAGTCACGCCTACCCTCGGGCTCCATCCCTTGTCGATAAAGGTTGGCGCTCTCAGCCTCGCCCCGATGGCGGCCAGCTTCGTCGAATCATAAAGCGGCATCCCGTTTGCGTCATAGCTTTCGAAACTGTCGCCATTGGTTACGTCCGCGATGTCGTAACGCACGCCCGCGAGGATATGCGCACGATCGTCGAGGAAGGTCATGAAATCCTGAACATACATACCCTTCTGACGTGCGAGGAACGACGAATGCCCATTGAATCCGCTGCCGAGGAAGCCTTCCTGAAACCCTGCCGGCGGCACAGTTCCATAAATCGGATAATAGATGTTGATCGGATAGTTTCCCGCCCCAATAGAGTAGTAATAGTCATAATATCTGTGTAGATAGTCGAGGCCGAACAGAAATTGATGCTTGGCCCCGAATGTGGTGAACTTCCCTTCGAGATTGATATTCGTAGAGTAAGTGTCGCCCAGCAAATTCTGCGACGTGGTGCTGCGATTAAGCGTCATAAGATCAGGTTCGAGAGAAATGGGAACGATCTGCCGGGCGTTGAACCAGGTGCTGCCGTAAAGGAAGCGATTGACGATCTTCCAGTCTTCGTCGATGTTTTGCCGAAGATAATAGCCGCCGATAAACTGCGCGGTGCGGTCTCGGGGATCGTTTGGCTCATTGAAGGTACGTCGGATCGGGATTGGCGCAGGAGCCGCGCCGACGACTGGAACGCCTGAAAATTCATGCACCGTATTGCCGAGATATTGCAGATCGGCGGTAAATTCCGTCCACGAGGAAGGCTGATAAGTCACCACCGGCGCAACCAGGATGCGGCTGCCATTCGCGTAAGGCAGAAACGAGTCGCTGTCCTGATATGCGCCGCTCAGCCGCCAAGCGACGCCCTGCGCCTGCTTCACCGGCGCGGAGAAATCCCATTGCGTCCGATAGTGATTGAACGAGCCTATCTGCTGATCGACGACATAGCGCTCCTCGAAGAGCGGCTGCTTCGTGACGAGGTTGATGACGCCGCCGGGTTCGGCGCGACCGAAAAGGACCGAAGCGGGCCCTTTCAGAACTTCCACTCGTTCGATATTGGCCATGTCGTTCATGCCGGCAAAGCTGTCGCCAGGCAATGCGAGGCTGTTCCGATAGACGTCGAAACTGGTAAACCCGCGAATTTTATACACATAGCCACCGCGGTTGTTGCTGTTCGACCGCACGCTGGAAACGTTTTCCAAGGCTTCCTGCAAGCGCGTGACCGCTTGGTCGCGAAGGACCTGCTTTGGAACGACAACGATGGACGCCGGCGTCTCCTTGAGGGGAATGTTCATCTTCATGGCGGTCGTGGCGTTGCGCACAACGTAGCCTTCGGCTGGCGTTTTCGGTTCAGCTGAACCCACTGTCGGGCCTCCTGTTGACTCAGGCGCGCCTGAATCTGCCGGCCCTGGACTGGATGGTCCCGCGGCGGGCCGCCTTGGATGCCACCCGCCTACGTCGATGGTGGGAAGTGACTGCTGTGCTAGGGCGGTCGCGGAGTGAAATAGAGTGAGCGCGCCGGCGGAGACGCCGCGCATGACCAATGAGCGAAACATTTGGAATTCTCCGGCGCGGCGTCTTGGGCGCGCGAGCGAGGGGAAGCAGGCAAACCTGGGAATAGCCCCCCAGGGCTACATTGCGTCTTCAAGAAGCGCTCGGCGGCGCCTGCGAAGACCACGAGCTTGCCCAACCGGTCGGCGGCCTTGCCAAAGAGTGCGCGACATACCGCCCAAATGAATGCTGCGGCGCCCGACGCGATAGCGCTTTCCCCTCAGCGATAAGGCCCGAAGCGATCGGCACGTCCAAGGTGCGCTGGCCGCATAGGGCGCAGCACTGCGTCTTGACAATATCTTTCCCTGGAGTGGGCGTCTCATGACCCGTGTCGACGCCGCATCTTGCGCTTAGCAACGCAGTGAGGATCGTATTCTTATGCGACGGACGTCCTGCGCCGGATATGGAGACCACTGTAACCAAGCCTTGGAAAACGAAGAGAATCACGAGGCTGAAGGCAAGCGCGCGCGCAAACAGCGCTCGGCGACCCTCTCCTCTCTCTCTTCGACCTGTCATGGCTCCTAAGCCTCCCCCAATTTTACTCAGCGGCGACTTCCGCAAGAATTCGGCCATGTGCCAAAGGCGTTGGCGATGCCCTTCGAAATTAAGAGGTAGATGCGAAGAGTCTCGCGAAAGTTACGTGGGGGAGCGGGGAGTAAGAATCTCCCGGGTGTGGCGAAGGCGCCACAGTCATCGTCTTCGCGACTGGCGGAACGACGCAATCTTGCAAAGGCTCGACGCATCGGTTCATAACCGTGATCAGGATCAATGGGAGCGGCGCCCATGCGAATTCTACTCTTGGAAGATAACAAAGAGCTGGCCGGTCGCCTCGCTAGGCGGATCAGGAGCGCGGGCTTCATCGTCGATCATATGGACACGATCGAGAGCGCAGCACTTGCCGTCGCCGATTGCCCCTATGCCGTCGCCCTGCTGGATCGGCGTCTTCCTGACGGCGATGGCCTAGAGCTCATCCCGCGCATCCGGGAAAAGCAGCCAGGCATTCGCATTCTGATGCTGACCGCGCTCGACGCCGTCGACGACAGGATTGAAGGTCTCGACGCCGGGGCCGACGATTACCTGACCAAGCCGTTCAACCTCGATGAGATGATGGCGCGCATTCGAGCTAGTCTCAGAAGGCCTGGCGGCGGGCGGGCGCCCCCTGTCACGCTCGGCAGGCTATCTTTTGATTTTAATGCGCGCGTCGTCACGGTTTCAGAGCGTCCGATCGTTTTATTGCGGCGGGAGCTCAAATTGCTTGAAGCGCTCCTGAGACGTGCAGGACGCATCGTGCCGAGAGAAGCGCTCGTCGACGCCGTTTACGGCCTTGACGATGAAGTGCAGCCGCATGCGTTGACAACGCTCGCCTCGCGACTGCGCGCTCGATTGCAAGAACTTGATGCTGGCGTCGAGCTGCATGCGGTTCGGGGAGTCGGCTACATGATCGCCAGGGACAAGCCCAAGGCAGGATCGTGACGTCTGATACTTCTCTTACGCGTCGCGTCGTCGGTTATCTTTTCGCTGCGCAACTCGTCGCATTTTTGATCGGCGCGGTGCTGACGATGGCCCTAGAGCTGGCGAAGGTCGCCTATTTCAGAACCTCGCTCGACGAACTCGCCACCTATCGCGTCAGCGATCTTGTCATCAGGTCACTGGGGACGGGAGAAGACGGAACCATTCGCATCATCCCAGTCGCTGAGCTCGTCTCCGAGGTTGAACGCGCTCCGCAACTGAAATTTGCCGTCTTCGACGAAGCGCGTAAGCCGCTCGTTGGATCATCACCGGAGCTTATTTCGACCCTGATCAAGGCGGGCGTAATCCAAATCACAGCCGCCCATTTGCATTTCAATCTTCCAGAAGACCTTGAGACGACGCCGCTCGGCTATATGGAACGACGACGGACGCCGTTCGGCTGGTTTCACGTCGCCATCTACCGTCAGAAATTCAGGTGGGACGACGTCTTCGGCTATTTGCTCGACGCGCTGCAGTGGATGGCTGTGTATCTTGTGATGATCGCTCTGTTATCGGCTTCCGCAGCATGGTTTGCCGTCCGACAGGGACTATCGCCGCTTCGCGATGCCGCACGTCAAGCGGAAAGCATCGACCTCGATTCGCTGGATCGAACCGTTGACGCGAAGGGCGTTCCCATAGAAATCAGGCCTTTCGTCACTGCCATAAACGCCGGGCTTGCGCGACTGCACGCGAGCGCCGCGCGCATGCGCCGCTATACCGCCAACGCCGCGCACGAATTGCGGACGCCGCTCGCGATCATGCGCGCGCGTCTTGAAGATGCTGAAGAGCCGACTTTCAAGAGCGATCTACTGCGAGACGCTAGCCATCTTCAAGCAATCGTCGAGCAAATGCTCATTGCCGCGCGGTTGAGCGAGCGTCAGACTTCGCTCGAACAGCAGGTGGATCTGGCGTCGACGATTCGAAAGATTGTCATCGATTATTCGCCCTTGGTGATCGAATGCGAACGACATATCGAATTCGATGCGCCAACGAATTTAGTCCCCGTGCGCGGCAACGCGCGGGCGATTGAATGCGTGGCCGCAAACCTGATCGACAATGCATTGCGCATGGAGCCGATCGGCGGAACGGTGATCGTTAAAGTAACAGCGGATGCAGTGGTTGCGGTGACCGATCACGGAGAGGGCGTCGATCCCGCGGATCGCGAATTAATCTTTGAGCCCTTCTGGCGCAAGAACGAAGCCACTCCCGGCACGGGATTAGGTCTCGCGATATCGAAGGAATTAATTGACAAACTTGGCGGTCGGATCTGGGTCGAGGAAACGCCTGGAGGGGGCGCGACTTTCAAATTATGGTTTCCTGCGGCGACGTCGGAGACGCACGCCAATCTGAACAACGCGCATTCCTCTTTGCGCTCGAACGCGCGATCGTAAGCGGCGATTTGCCGCTTTTTCGATTTCCTGGGTAAACGACCATACGCGCGGTCCGAGCGGCTCGCTTGACCGACACCGGATTATGGCGCGTCGATCTGAACGAGAGTTCTCGCATTGATTGTCACGCCTCAGCGAAGTCGTCGCCTCAGCGCCTGCCCCGGCATCGGGAGCATCCATAGCTTTCGCTTCGCGTCGAAAGCTTCGCCGCCACTGAGCTCGGCAGCGGACCCTTTCATCGCGCCGCTCTACCATCATGCGTCAGCAACCCTCGGCGCGCGTGTTGCTGGCGCGCGCCGCCGAGTTGATTCCGGCCTCCGCCTCGAACGCTTGCTTACCTTTTTGCTTCCATATCGCAAGCGCGCGGGCGCCTTCTTGGCCGCGCAATTTATCGGCGACAGCGAGGAATGCGCCGTAGAGCGCGGCGCGATCGTCGTCGGTTAGTTCGACGAGCCCAGCCTTGATGACGAGGCCGCCGAGTTCGATGAGATGACGTGTGCGCGCACGTCGCTTGAGCGCCCAATCACGCATGTCGGTTCGCGCCTTTGAGGCTTCAAGCCGACGCCGCGCCGCCATGGAGCGGTAAAGCGCTTTGCGGCTGGCGTTCAGCTCCTCGCGCAGGCTTGGACGGTTTGCGCTGAAAGAAGGCCGCACCGTGTCTGCGCCAGCCCTCCCTCGTCGCGGCGTCTTTCATAGTCGCCGCGTCGATCAGCGCCCCGGCCAGCAGATCGGCGTCGAGCGCGTCGGCGCCTGTCGCCATCACCAGTTCGCCGAGCTGTCGAACGCGGCGTTCCTTCAGCGCTTTGGCCTTGTCGGCGAGCGCCTTCAGTTCCGAATCAAAATCCCTTGGCTTGCGCATCTTTGTCTCCGCGATGAGAGGATGCGATCAGTTTAGCTCGGGACGCCGCGTAACGCTGTAAGGTCTGGGAGACAGGGTGGGGCAGCCCGGTCCCTCGCGAGATTTTTTCTGGCGAGGGCGCGCTTATACGTCGTGCCGACGTGCGCTTTGCAGCGTAATTAATTCGCCGTCATGGCGATCTATCATTTCAGCGTGAAGGTCATCGGCCGCGCCTGCGGGCGCAGCGCCGTGGCGGCCGCCGCCTATCGCTCGGCCTCGCGCCTGCATGACGAACGCTTGGGGCGCGACCATGATTTCTCCAACAAGGCGGGCGTCGTCCATTCGGAAATCCTGCTGCCCGACAACACGACCGAACGCTTGTCCGAGCGTGACCGGCTCTGGAACGAGGTCGAGGCGGTCGAAAAGCGCAAGGACGCGCAATTGTCGCGCGAGATCGAATTCGCTCTTCCGCGCGAGATGAACGAGACGCAGGGGATCGAGCTTGCGCGTGACTTCGTGAGGGCCGAGTTCGTCTCGCGCGGCATGATCGCCGATCTCAACGTGCATTGGGATAGAGGCGCGGACGGACAGCCCAAGCCCCACGCCCATGTCATGCTCACCATGCGCGAAGTCGACGCGAACGGTTTCGGCCGCAAGGTTAGGGACTGGAACCGCGCGGCGCTTGTCGAGGAATGGCGAGAACGCTGGGCGGACCGTGTCAATGCGCGGCTGGCCGAACT
>NZ_JADNQZ010000020.1 GCF_015709515.1 Methylocystis sp. H62 | reverse complement strand
ATACATTCACTTCGTGATCGAGAGATTGATCTTCGGCGGCCGCGAATTGCCGATTTAAGACAATTACGTCGAACTCTTCCGGACGGCGCCCACGAAGGGATTCATCCGAGTCAAAGCATGTATTGAGCGTGACCGCATTGATGGCTTCCATCAATGTCCCTCCAAGAGAAATCGCCACCGCGCCCTGGCCAAATTATGTGCATCGCGCTTAATAGTTAGGTGCACTGCAGCAACCGCTATCTGTCAACGTCTCATTCCGAAATTCGTTGCATCGGGCGCACATTTTTTCCTGAATTTTTTCGTCACACACCGAGCAAATGCGTAAATTTATTTCGAGTTGTCGGCGACTTTCCTTGATGTAGGAAATTTTGACAAAAGCGAAATCGCGCCGTCGGTCGGCGTCTCGTTGCTAAACCTGCTAATGCGTTTGCATGACGATCCGTTCCTGAAGCGTGTTTAAGAGAAAGCGCAACTGCCGCCGACCATCACTCCGGCTGACTCCCCATCGCAATGACGCCAGGAACATTTTTTGCTTGTTGACCGGAGAAGTTTTCTCCGATGTCATCGCCGCGCAGGGGGATCTCAAGATGAGTGCGCCGGAGCGCATCCACACCTACGCCGGAGTCATCTACGATAGCGCGCGCTGGAACAGCCTCATGCGACGCGCGGGCGACGTCATCGTCTGCACACCGCTCAACTGCGGCACGACCTCGACGCAGAAGCTGTGCGCTCTCCTCGTGCATCAGAGCGCGACGCTGCCGCATTCCCTGACGCGCCTTTCGCGCTGGCTCGACCGCCTAGCGCAGCCGAATGTGAGGTTAACGCGATGTCGAGATGTTCCGATATAGCAAGCACCGCAAGTCGACCAAGGAGATACACATGAGGGCGCTAAAAGTCGGGATCGTTGCCGCCCTTCTCGCTTCGCCAGCTTACGCCGACCGAAAAAAGGCGGACGCATGTGCAGCGGGTCTTTCACCTGACTCTAAAGCCATCTATGCGGCAGCAGTCGGGAAAATGCGTCGAGGAGCTGACAACGAGGCGGTCGTAACAGCAATCACCCTAAGCAAGGTAAGCTCCGGCAGATTAAGCCCTTTAACCGCAAAGACGACCGCCGAGGCTGCCGGCGATTGCCTAAAGAAATTGGCAGATTGATTACGTCGTCGAGACCAGCATCGATGTCGTCATGGCGCGGCATTTTGCGCTTGGTCGGGAAGTTCACGATGCAATCGCCGTCGCTGACGCCGTTCTCGCACAGATCGCTGCGCTTTGTGCGGTTGAGAAAAAGTTCCGCGGCAGCGACACAGCGACACGACAAAAGATCACCAACGCGCGCTCGCGGCCGCTTGTCGCGGAACTGGACGCTTTCCTGCGCGCCCAGGCCGCGCGGTTGTCGCCGAGCAGCAATATGGGACAGGCGATCGCCTATCTCCTCAGCCATTGAGACGGGTTCACCTCTTTTTTCGACGACGGTCGCGTCGAGTTGGACACCAACCCAGTCGAAAATCAGATCAGACCGCTGACTCTGACTCGCAAGAATACACTCTCAGCAATGGTGTATCGACGAACTCATGCCCTTATCGCCAAAGCTTTGGCAATAGGAGTCTTTCAGATAAGCGCGCGACCGGTGCCAACCTCAACCGATGATTGAGGAGCGAGACGTTGCGCGTGTCTGGCATCAGCCATTTGGCGAAGAACTGTCCCGACAAGCCATAGTATGCCGTCCGCCGTGCAGTCCCCTCCCCTCGCGACAGCGCCGAAAAATCCGTCCGACGCCACGCGCCTTCGAATAGGACGCTAAGGCCCCGCGGCTCGACAATTAGGACTGAAGGCATGATTACGGTCGAGCCCGACAACGCACCATGTCACGCCAGGTCCCGCGCCGATGAAGCCCAAAGATTCGCCGATATTGTAGACGACCTCGCGTCTTACGCCGTCGTTAAAAAGCGCCAGTGCGCGACAATAGCGACGGGGAATATAGCTCAGGCCGTTGTTGCGGGCGCCGATGTCCTCGACGCCGTCAAAGGCCACAATGGCCAGAGGCGAATTCCAGAACCAGGCTTCTCTTGCCGCAAAACCCTTGACGACTTCGTTGAGAATCGTCGGATCGATGCAGTAGGGAGTTAGTCCTGAGTAAGGCAAAATTCGAAATTCCGCTGGCGGGTTTCCCTCGCGCGCCGGCTGGGCCGCCGCCGTGGCCGCAGCAAGCGCGAAAAGCGCCGTCGCGGCGGCTCGCCTCCAAATTCCGCCAGATCCCTGGTTACGGCGCCGCATCTCGCTTCTCCTAAATTCGCCCAATAGCTAACGATTGACGCCAAAACCGCTCCCTGCGTCAAGGTTATGCGGCACACTATTAAGGCCAGTTCCGCCGCTGTCGATTTGCCTTTTGAGGGGGTCTGCGTCACTTTACATGCATATTGTACCTGGCGGCGCAATAATCGGCCAATGAGCGGCGCGTGGGGCGGCGCGCGTATTTGGTCTGAGCCGCGACGCCGTGGCGAAGATGTGCCGCTATTCGGCGCCGCCGGGCTATCTGCGGACGAAGCCGCTGGAGCGGCCGAAGTTTGGCCCACTCATTCCTGTGATCGACGCCATTTTGGAATCCGACAAGACGGCGACGGCGAAGCAACCCCGTTTCGCAGCTCGTGCAAGGCGATGGAGAGCGGTTGCAGCTTAGCGAAGCGATAACCGGACTCCTCTAAAATTGGCGGAGTAGTAGCGGACGGTCAAAAGAACATTCCGCGGCTGCGTCGACTTGCTCCCGAAGACCTCCAGGAACTTTCTCGTCGTGCGAAAGGCGCGCCGATGACGTCGCAACTGATCTCTTTGCCGGAGACCGACAAGAGTTCGGTGGGGGGCGGAAGGTTGCAGATAAGCGATCGCGGTCACTGCCAAAATCTCGGTCGGCGTCAATTGGGGCACGCCGGCGACGAAGACGAGCTCGTAAGGCCGCGCGTGCAATTCGTCGGGAACGTCGGCGATCAGGTCGTCGAGATTGCAGGTCGATCTGACAAGCCGCGCCAAAACCTCGCGCTGATTTTGGGGAGCCAAAGAGAAATTCAAGCGGTTCGCACTATCTCCGACGATGTCGACGAAGTGGTGCGTATCATCCGATATCCATCGTGACGTTGACGGCGGTGAAATGCGACAGTGGCCGACGCAAACGAGCGACGCGAATTCGCCCCCAGGGATAGCCGCCACTCGATCGCTTTGCACTTGTTCTTGCTTGAACTCGCTCACGCGAAACCGACTAACGTCTAACTTGACGAGTCTTCACGTCGCGCGGGGGTAGCGATCCCGGCGAGCAGCGCGACAACGTCGGCCTGCCGGGTGCACCCAGTTTTCTCAAGCACGCCGCGCACCTGGCTGCGCACAGTACTGAGCGATACTCCTCCGGACATGGCAATCATCTCGACTGTGTCCCCGCCCACAAGACTGCGCGCTACGTTTGCCTCGGCGGGTGTGAGATCGAAAAGCGATCGCACGAGTTCAACCGGCGGCGCATGGGGCGCGCCGATCGGCGCAAAAATTATAACGGCGGCGCAACGAACGAAAATGTCGCGCGCCGACCGACGGATCGGCACGACATGCGCCACGCGCAGGGCGCGCCCTTCCGCATCGCGCAGCGGGAAAGACTGCGCGGGTGAAGCGTCCGAGCGAGGAAATGCCTCAATGATGCCGCGCAAAACTGTGTCTGCAGCGCTGTCTTTGAGTGACATTCGATCCTGCGCCCGAAATCTTACGCAGTCGGTCAGCGTTTCGATCTGATGGTTCGCCGCCAATATCTTTCCCGCCTCATTGAGAACCACGGCCGGCAAATCGAGAAGCGCCATCGCTTCGCTCATCGCCCCTGCGCGCTCCATCTGGAGGCGCGCCGAAACTAACGCGCTTCGCGCGAGGTGCGGGCGCAAGGCGTCGAGGCGCTGCACTTGTTGGCGCTCCACCGGGCCATTTTCGGTGCGGCGGTTGACGGCTAGGAACGCACTTTGCCCGCTGGGAAGGCGGATGATAGTGGATGCGTTATGCATATAGCCTTCTGGGCCGAATAATTTCTGATACATTGGCTCGTCGGCGATCTGTTGCGGCGTCCACACGTCGCTCTCAATCGTGAAGCCCGGATAATTGCTGGCTTGCATGAGCGCGCCGAAACGTCCGCGAAAGAGCCAGTTTTCCTCGACAAATCGGCGTGGACCATGATGGTCGGTGGGAGACGACTTCCACAGTGTTGCGGCGCTGTCGCCAAAAATGGTCACAGACCCAATCTGCGCGCCGGCCAGCTCGGAAAGACGGTCAATAACTTGTGGCCAATGTTCGGGAACGAACGCGCTCTCATGAATGAGTTCAATAAGGTCTTCATCCATCGCTCAACCCTCTTAAGTGCGTTCGAAAATTCATTGCATCCACAATTCTGATGATGACCAGCCGAACCGATTAGAGTTTTCTAGATGGGCGCGGCTTTGCAAATAGCCCTTGCTTGCATGGAGAAGACGGCGAAAAGGTCCTTTTTTCGCCCTCCGCCCTTACGGAGGCATTTTACATGCTTCATTCGGTTTCGCCTTTTTTTGCAATCAGTTCCGGTCTGGCGAGGGCAATCAACGGGTGTCTTGTCTCCCGGCGACTTAGCCCGGCAGGGCAAAGTGATCATAGCGACAATCCATATGCCGTGACACCCATGGGCGCCATCGCTCGCAGGGCGCTTGGACTGGCGCCGCCGCACTTGCGGGAAACTGCAGCCGAACGCTGGCTGCGCCGCGTGAACGCGCCGGGACCTGCGGCAGAGCATGTTTTCCAATTTCTCCTGGACGATAGCGAGCTTACGGTTACAAAGGGCGCAAACAATTTTTACACACGCCAATATCGGCAATATCTTAATGCGACAATGGGCGTCTTCGCCATGACAGCCGAGACGGCTTTGCTCGGTTGCGCAGCTGAGCCCGATGGCTTTTTGTTTCGCCGCACCCGTCCCGTCTGCGCGGCGATGGTCGAAGACGTCAATAGCGCCCCACCAATCCTGGTCCTTGATCACCAGAGCGTCGCCGTTCCTTTGCTGCTGCCGACGCCCAGAGGAGACGATCCTACACGGGCGATCGACTTTTGGCTTGCAGGCAGGAACGACATGCCGAACAGCTATAAACAGCTCGTCGCAGGCGATGAGATACGTTGCGCGACGCCGCGGGCGCGTGCGAGGCGTCGCAGCGCGGTCGCCGCTCTCATCGAGCTAGCGGACGCCGTTCGCAAAACGAAAAGGCTTGCGATACTCGCGCTGCACCCACGCGATCCAGACGCGATGGGGTTGCATATCACGCTTTTCGGCGTTGAGCTCATCAACCCAGACCAACTTGCGCATGACTATGCGCTTGATCAGGATTTTATTGCGCGATGGCGAGATGTGGCCGAAAGCACCGGCCGCTTGTTGCGTTTTTTCGTTGGCGGGACAGAAGAGGTGTTTACTCAGTGTTCGCAAAATCTCTTCGTCAAACGACGGGCGCCGCGGCCAAGCAATGCGCTGCGCGCCGGATGGCCCGATGCATGGAATCCAGGCCAACCTTTGGAAGCGCTGATCGCAAAGCAGTTCGAACTCTTTCAGGTGACCGCTTCCGCTTCGGGCCTTCCGGGCGTGTCGCCGCGTAATGGCCGCATCAGCAAGGCTGCCTTTGTCTGTCACAGTCATGGGGGCGCGAGGCTTCTGATCCCATACTTCACGGGCAACGCCGTGCACGGACACGCCGCAAAGCTATGGTCCAATCCAAGCGGCGCGATTGTCATTTGGGACGACCACACCTCACTCTCTGCCACTACCATTTCTGGGCGCTCGCACATCGCCTCCCATGAATGGGTCGAGAAGAATCATCCTGAGGCCGCTGAGAAACTCACCGAGCGCAAGAAGCGGAGCGGAGCGTCTGCCATAGCGCCAGTATACTGGTTCGTGCAAGAGGTGGCGCAAATCTTCCAACAGGATGAGCCTCTTGCCCGAAAGGCACTCGATCCAATGCGACCAACTTGCAGCATTCACGCTGCCGGTCATGCGTCACATGGAAAGAAGCCTGCGTATTTCGCAGCCGACACGCTTCCACCCTATGACCAGAAATGGCAGCACGAACGCGAGCTGAAAGGGCGTCCGATCGACGCTTCGGGCTTTGAGCGACGCCATTGGGAGCGGGCGGTGGAACCTAGACTTGCCGCGCGCCGCAGGCATCTTTCGACGATTGATCCTAATGCGCCTTTAAACCGCGATGACGATCATTCCTGCGTCAACCTTTCTTAGGGAATCGACCATGAGCCAGTCACAACGAGACGTTACCGCGGACGAATTCCACATCGAGTCAAAGCTCGAGCTAATGCATCGTCACCCTGTTTTCACGATGGTGACGGATATCGCGAGGCTACGAACGTTTATGGAGTGGCATGTTTTTGCCGTCTGGGACTTCATGTCTCTCGTAAAGCGGCTGCAACGAGACTTCACCTGTGAAAGCGTTCCGTGGCTTCCTCCCGCGAATCTCCTAGCAGCTCGGCTGATCAATGAGATTGTCCTCAGCGAGGAGACTGACAAAACGCCGGAAGGTGGCCACGACAGTCATTTTGGCCTGTATCTCTCTGCGATGCGCGAGGTTGGCGCATCAACGGATCAGATCGAGAGTTTCATCACACTTTTACGTGCAGGATCGAGCGTCGAAGCGGCGTTGAATTTGGTGGGAGCTCCCAAGGCCGTCGCTGATTTCGTGTGCTTCACCGTGGAAACCGCGCGGCGCTGCGAGACGCACGAGGTTCTGGGCAGCTTTTTCTATGGGCGGGAATATTCCATTCCCAAAATGTTCACATCGCTGCTCGACAATTGGACTGTAGATTCTGCGCTTGCGCCAACCTTCGTCTACTATGTAAATAGGCACATCACACTTGACGGTGACGTTCATGCGCCCGCGGCGCGCGCGATTATCGAACTGGTGGTGAGAAACGATGTTGCGCAACGACGCGCATTTCATACCGCTTCCCTAACGTCCGTCAACCGACGCATTGATCTATGGGATGGATTGGCTGATCATTTTCAGGTGCAGTCAAAAAGCTTTGGGATCAACTGCGGGCCGGCATTCGTGTTCGACGAACACATTCGCGGAGACCTTCTTTGAATCGCACCAAGGGCGATTCTCCTTTTAGCGCTAATGCCGTTCAGTGGGGCTGGTTGTTGGAAGAAGTCTTTTCCGGCGCGTTTCGTTAAAGGGGTCCACTGGCAAGTTCTTTCCCGTTGATATATTATGGAGGCTCGTTAGCCGATCACTCTATCCTTTTTCAAGCGGCTGCAATCGGCACTAAGTCGACGCCATTTACGGTCCACGCCATTTGTGCGCTCGCGCACCGTCGTTCTAGAGATCGATTGATAATCTCTCCAGCGAAAAGGAGCGGAAATGCAATTAGGAACTGTCAAATACTACAGCTCAGAACGCGGCTTCGGGTTTGTGCGGCCGGAGAGCGGCGGAGCGTCGGTATTCGTCCACTTCAGCGTCTTTCAGCGCGCGGGGATCATGAACATTACGCCGGGCTCGAAGATCTATTTCGAGACCGGCGCCGACCCCCGCCGGGGGACCGAGTGGGTCGAAGAGGTGGAGCTGGCATCGCTTCGCGTTCGATCGTAAATCGCCGCGCAGCGCGAAGAGCGGCGGTGTCGCGGATTTAGCGTCCGTCTGCCTTGCGGAAGCGTGTTCACATCAAGCCGGTCTTTGGAAAAATCGATTTCAACATAACAGCGTCCATCATGTCCCTTGCCTAGGTGGACTTCGCTTCGCGCGGCCCAAGCGACTGTTCGGGTTCGAATGGACGGCGGACGAGCGGCCAAGCTGAGGAACGGGGCTCGATCGCCTGAGGATGAGCCGGCGTCCCATCCGCCACCGCAGCGGCGTTGTTAGGTGATCCGGCACGGTTTAAGTTCAAGCGATGATCAAATACTCGCCGGCTTCGTTCTTGCCCCGGATGACGACATGGCTATGAGGCACCAGCATAAATATGAAACCATCCCCACGCGATCAACGACGTCACCTCGGGCGCTGGCCGAAAAGGTGGGATATTTGTCCTTGCTGCGAACTGAAGCGCGCGTGAGATCGCGTCATGAAAAAGGAATTTTCAAAAAAGCGATCCCATGAAGATGCACGGTTCCGTCGGGTCGGGTTTTTGGTTTACCCGGACTGCCAGAGCCTTGATCTTTCAGGTCCATTTGAAACGTTCCACTGGGCCAATATTATGTTGAGCGTGCTGAGAAAGCCGCCGACCTACCAGTCTATCGTGATCGCTCAAGCGGCGGGACCTGTCCCGACGATGTCCGGACTGCAGATCATCGCCTCTCACAGCTACGGCGAGATGGTTGAGGGGTTGGACACCTTAGTCGTTATCGGCGGCACGGGTTGCGAAGCCGTCACCGAAGACTCTGCGCTCCTCGAATGGGTCCAGTCGATTGCGCCCAGGACGCGGCGGATCGTTTCAATTTGCACTGGCGCGTTTGTTCTAGCGCGGGCGGGCCTCTTAGACCGCAGGCGCGCGACGACGCACTGGACTTATGCAGACCGTCTCGCGAAGGCGTATCCCTCGATCGAGGTCGACGCGAGCCGCATCTTTGTCCGCGATGGGAATGTCTACACATCAGGAGGGATCACAGCAGGTATCGACCTCGCCCTATCTCTAGTGGAGGAGGATCTGGGTAGGGAAACGATGCTGGGCGTCGCACGCGCGCTGCTGGTGTTCCCGAGGCGACCGGGCGGTCAATCGCAGTTCAAGGGGCATGCGAGCGTACTGGAGACGCCTTTACGAGTGGACGTCAGCGAACTTCAGACATGGATGTTGGCGCATCCTGAGGCGGATCTAAGCGTCCCCGCGCTGGCGGATCGCATGGCGATGAGCGAGCGCAGTTTCTCGCGCCTGTTCCGCAATGAGACTGGTCAGACGCCCGCCGAATTCGCCGAACGAGCGCGCGCCGACGCGGCACGCTCCAAGCTTGAACACACAAATTCATTAATCGAGGTGATTGCTATGGAATCCGGTTTTGGAAACGCCGAGCGCATGCGACGCACTTTTCAGCGCCTTTTCGACGCTAGTCCAGCCGACTATCGGGCGCGCTTCCGATCGACGCTAGACGCCTGACTCAGCCCCAAAACGGCGATTTCGGCGCAAAACATTTTCTTCAACTAAATCAACCAGAACATGGGAGGATTTCCATGCGCATTCTCTTTTTGACTTCCGCACATAATAGCCTCAGCCAGCGGCTCTTCGTCGAACTCGTCGAACGAGGGCACGAAATTCGGGTGAGCGTCGTCGCGCTCGGCGCGGAGATGATCGAATCCGCCGAGCGGCACGCTCCGGATCTGATTATCGCGCCGATGTTGAAGATCGCGATTCCAACTGAAGTTTATACCCGCACGAGATGTCTGATCGTGCATCCGGGCATCAAAGGCGACCGAGGACCATCGTCGCTCGATTGGGCGATCACGAGCGACGAAAGGGCATGGGGCGTCACCATCCTGGAAGCCGCCGAGGATTTCGACGCGGGGCCGATTTGGGCCTCTCCGGAATTCGCGCTCGATGCAGATCCGCCGAGCAAATGCAGTCTGTATCGCGGCCCGGTGACTGAAGCCGCTTTGTGCGGCGTGCTTGAAGCGATCGCGCGGATCGAGACGGGCGAAGTTCAGTCCGGAGACTGGCGGCCGGAACCCCTCTGCGAGGCGATGTCATATGCGCGAGGCCGTCTTCGCCCCTCGATGAAGCAAGCGGACCGCTCTATTAATTGGAAAAAGGACTCGGCGGCGACCGTTATCAGGAAGTTGCGCGCCGCGGACAGCGCCCCGGGCGTTCTGAGCAAGTTGCTGGACATAGACTGCTTCCTTTTCGGCGCGCACCAAGAGGATCGCCTGAGAGGCGCGCCCGGTGA
>NZ_JADNQZ010000019.1 GCF_015709515.1 Methylocystis sp. H62 | reverse complement strand
CAAGCCGGCGGCCGGCCACAAGATCTACCCGTATCTTCTGCGTGGCGGGCCGGATCATGTCTGGGCGATGGACATCAGCTACGATGCGGCGCGGATTCGTCTATCTCGCGGCGGTCGTCGACGTGGCGAGCCGCCGCGTCCTTTCGCATCGCGTGTCGATCACGATGGAGGCGGCGTTCTGCGTCGAGGCGCTTGAGGAGGCGCTGGCGAAACACGGCAAGCCCGAGATTTTCAACACGGATCAGGGGAGCCAGTTCACCAGCCTCGACTTCACGAGCGTGCTGCTGGATGCGAAGGTCATGATCAGCATGGACGGCAAGGGCGCCTGGCGCGACAATGTCTTCGTCGAGCGGCTGTGGCGCAGCGTCAAATACGAGGAGGTCTATCTGCGCGCCTACGACACTGTGTCCGAAGCGCGTGCGTCGATTGGCCGGTATCTGACCTTTTACAACGGGCGGCGCCCACACTCATCGCTTGACGGGCGCACGCCCGACGAGGCCTACTTCGGCAAACAGGAAACGGCGATGGCAGCATGACTGTCGCCTTCGGTTTTGTCGCAGCTCTGGTCGGGCTACGCCCTCCCGACGCCGCGACAAAACCGAAACGCCCCGCGTTCAGCAAACCCCGGCAGAGATCCACTTAAAATTCGCGGGGAGCTGTCCAAACAACCGGGGCCAGCTCTCAGGCCTGTTCAAGATCGCCCATGTCAAAACTGACTACAGCCAGCGCATCAGACTGCTCTTGCGTCACCGCCAGGCGATAGTCCGACGCAACAAAGATCTCATCAACACCGTGCGCGGCACGCTGAAGGCGTTCGGCATTCGCACGGCGGCGGAAAGAACACTCTAGTCGCAAGGCGCGTCCGCGAGGCGATCGATGACAAGAAGATCCTGGCCATGACGGAGCCGCTGCTCGCCGCCTACGAGGACGGCCTGCGGACCCTTGCGAAGCTCGACGAGATGGTGCTTGCTATCGCCAAGAAAGATGTGATTTGTCGCCGCCTCATGACCGTTCCCGGTGTGGGGCCTGTGGTCGCACTCGCATACCGCACCGGCGTCGATGTCGCTCATCGCTTCGACAAATCCAGGCTCGTGGCGGCCGTGTTCGGTCTCACGCCCAGGGTGCATGCTTCCGGCGAAGTCGAGCTGTTCGGGCGGATCACGAGATGCGGCGACGCCATGGTCCATGCGCTACTCTATGAAGCCGCCAACGTCATGATGACGCGCTGCCGACTCAAAGTCGCGAGGCGGCACGGAGCGCGCAAGGCGAAGGTGGCCTTGGCTCGGCGTCTCGCCGTTGTAATGCACCGCATGTGGGTCGATGGGACCGACTTCTTTATGAAAAGGCCGGCGTCAACGACTGTCTGATAATCTTCACCACTCGCGCTCGTCGTGAGCATGCGGAGAGCGTGTGGGCCGGAATGACTGCATTGGACACCTTGCGCCCGAAAAGCGCGCTTTAGAGCTTGCAGCATTCAAACCCGCCAATCGAACCGCCCAGAATGCGGCGCCCTTCGCGGCGACTGCGGACAGAAGCGTGAAACCCGCATACGACGCGATACCTCAAAGAGAGGACGTTGACCGATTACAGAAGGTTTCCAGTTGGAGGGTGCTGCGCTTCAAGGTTGATAGTGAACGCGGTCCGGGGGATTTTTTATCTTCTTCGTTTTGTGCCATTCGGAAGATCGAGAGAGCTCACTTCCGATGTAGCTCAGGAAGCGTCGCTTACTCGTTATGTCCGGAAACAAAACATCTACACGTTCAGCGGAGGTTAGGTATATCCGAGCCATTCTAGAACCGAGCGAATCCGCGCGCGATATACAACTCGAAGGTATCCGCCTGCGCCAAAGGGTCGGGAAGCCAAATTGTGGGAGGAGCCTGCGTGGAAAGGAAAATCCCTCCCTATCGGCTTTCAGTCCGATTGCTTCGGCCCAAAAAGCCTGGACTCCGAAAAGTGCAATGAGCCCAGCCAACGCACGACACTCTTGGACAAGTTCATGTCGACTGCAAATAGTGACAAGAGCCAAGCTTAGAATCGGTGCGACGGTGAACACAAACCAAAAAGCGCATGCTTTCCACGACCGAACAGAAACCCCTGCCCCTTGCAGCATCTGCAACTCCAATTATCGCGAGCACTCCCCGCATCTAAATCTCTACTTTAGAGAGCATCGGTTATCCGCTCAAAAAATGGGATAAGTGATTTTAAATTAGCGATTTTTTCCCGTCAACTCGGTCCGAGCATCCGTCCAATATTTGCCCGAGCGGTGCCCGGCACGCTCTCGATCGAGCAACTGCTCGAGCCGGCTTTTGCTCAATCACAATGGACAAGTCCTTTCTTCCCATTGTGCCCAAGCCAAACACAAAATTCAGAACAGTCCCTGCGCCGTCTTGTCGTCCGTCTCTAGGATCGCGTCAATCACCCGGAGCAACGGTTCGAGCTTCGGCCGCTTCGGCGCCTTTGAGCGCACGTATGCCGGCGGCGCCAAATAGCGGCACATCTTCGCGATCGTGCCCCGGCTCAGTCGAAACACTCGCCCCGCTTGACGCCGGCAATTGCCCTCAATGAAAACAAAGCGTCGAATCGCCGCGTAAATCTCCACCCCAAACATTCTCGACCGCCCTCCCGAATCAATGGTCGGAAATTCAGCCGAAAACTGGCCGGGTTTACGCCGCCACACGGCCGCAATATGCGCCTCTCACTGGCCGATTAATATGCCGCCGGGTACAGTGGGCGTCGCCGTCGATTAAGGCGGACCGGAAAGTGTTGCAAGATGGCCACTCTACCTAAAAAACGAGAAAACCACCGCGTGATTGAACTCATATCGAACCAGAAGTCCTATGCGGGAAATGGATAGCTGGGTATCCTCTCTCCGAAAATTAAAGGATAGGACAATGAGTTCGAGCTTTAGCATGCGTCTCATGTTAATGTCCGTTTTGATTGAGGCGGCTGTATTTATGGTTACCGAAGTCCGTGCCGACGAGAATATTGGCGTCGCTTCTTTGATTCGCAACTATGTTAACGGCGTATTGCCTACTCGCACATTCGAGATCAATGTGGGCGAGAGTGTCATCCGCGATGAAATCGTCAAAACGGGCTCCGATAGCCAAGCCAAGATTGTCTTCACAGACAGCACTAATTTGGCCGTTGGGCCCAACTCAATTGTCAAGCTGGATACATTCGTCGCTGCGCAACCCGGTAATTACAGCCAGGCGACGCTCAACGTTCTGAAGGGAGCGTTCCGTTTTACCACGGGCCATTCCGAGAAACCCGCTTACGAAGTCCACACACCCGTAGCAACCATCGGGGTTCGCGGAACAATTTACGAATTATTCGTCGAGCCGAGACAAACGACCATCAATATGCTTGAGGGACGCGTGCGCGCCTGCGTCAAGGCCGACAAATATAGGGAGAGCGAGTCCAGAAGGCCGAGGTGTTGTGACGTAGATGCTCGCGATCGCAATAAAAAGGCGATCCTCAATCCTGAAGGTTGCGTGCTGACAAACAGCTCTGGTCCGGAGATGGATTGTTCTACTGCGGGGTTCTGTGATACCGAGCAGTACGCGGCGGGTCTGCCTTTGGAGTTCCCCCTTTTGCTACCTTTGTTGCCTTTACCTCCCGCCATATGCGCGGCGGCAGGCTGCTTCGAGCAGAACACTCCGCGTCCGCCATTACCTGTTAGTCCCTGAATGAAGGCGAATAAGAGTAAGCGCTGTTTTGACCGCACCTTTTCTGGGGCTAGTCATGTGAATCTAAAGTTCGCCACATAATGTCTGCTCTGTTTTCTGGCAGAAGCGTTTGACTGAGGCGAGGATTTCATCCGCGGATTTGGTCCACCGATATGGCTTGGGGTTTTCATTGTGCCGCTCGATGAAGGTGCGGATGTCTGCTTCGAGCTGGCTCGTTGACGTATGGACGCCGCGACGGATTTGCTTGCGAGTGAGTTCGGCGAACCAGCGCTCAACCTGATTGATCCAGGACGCCGATGTTGGCGTGAAGTGCACGTGGTAGTGAGGGCGGCGCGCCAGCCAGTTTTTGATTACAGCGGTTTTGTGAGTGGCGTAGTTGTCCATAATGATATGGATGTCGAGCCCTTCGGGAACGCGCGCGTCGATTTGCTTCAGGAAGTCCAGAAACTCCGTCGCTCGATGACGCTTGTAGCATTTGCCGATCACAAATCCGGAAGCGATGTCGAGGGCTGCGAACAGCGACGTTGTGCCGTGGCGGACATAAGAGTGAGTCCGTCGCTCCGGAACGCCCGGCATCATCGGAAGGACAGGCTGCTCGCGATCAAGCGCTTGTATCTGGCTCTTCTCGTCAACGCTCAGCACCAGCGCCCGGTTCGGCGGCGACAGGTAAAGACCGACGATGTCGCGGACCTTGTCGACAAACAGCGGGTCGCTGGAAAGCTTGAAAGTCTCCGTGCGATGCGGCTCCAAGCCGAAAGCGTTCCAGATCCTTCGGATCGTTGTGTGCGAAAAGCCTGTCTCCGTCGCCATCGAACGGATCGACCAATGCGTGGCGTCCTTTGGCGTGGACCGAAGCGTACGCTCAATGACGGCGGCGACCTGATCATCATTGATTGTCCGAGGTCTGCCAGGACGGGCTTCGTCCAGGAGCCCTTCGATGCGGTCCTTCAGAAAACGCCGACGCCACTTGCCGACCGTGTGCTCGTGGACGCCAATCTCACTCGCAACGGACTTGCTGGGAACGCCGTCCGCGCATCGGAGGATAACGCGGCAGCGTTCCGACAAAGACCGCGCCACACGATGACGACGAACCTGTCGTTCGAGATAGGCTCTTTCTTCTGCGCTGAGGATCAACGGAGCAATCGGTCGTCCTGTCGCACTGGCCATAATCGCGCTCCCGCTCTCAACCGGAAGCTTGAGATTATAATGAATTGAACTTCAGTTCCAGATGACTAGCACTACTTTGGCAGATTGTTGAAGGGTCGGGCATTTTTGGGATTCCCTCGGATCACTTTGCGTGATTCATGGGTGGTCGGCGTTTTGGAGGGCCGACCATGGACGAGAGCTGGAAGTCCTATCTCGAACGGTGGCTGGCGCCTTTTATCAGCGCTCTTCGACACAAGACTCGGGCGCGGATGTGCCCGGTCTATGTCGCGGGGTTGATCGGCGCAGGGGATCGCAAGAGCGTACAGCCGATGGCGGCGCGCGACGGCGACGTTGGATACGATCAGCTTCATCACTTCATCGCCAGCGGCGTCTGGGACGCCGCGCCGCTGGAGAAGGCGCTGCTCGTCGAAGCCGACAGGATGGTCGGCGGCGCCGACGCGTGGTTGATCGTCGACGATACGGCCCTGCCGAAAAAGGGCGCGTATTCGGTCGGCGTCGCGCCGCAATATGCATCGTCGCTGGGAAAGACCGCCAATTGTCAGTCGCTGGTCTCGCTCACCCTGGCGTCGCGCGAGGTTCCTGTGATGGTGGGCCTGCGGCTCTTTCTACCCGAAAGCTGGACAAATGATCCCGAGCGCATGACGCGGGCGCGCGTCCCAGAGGACAGGCGGGGCGCGCTGAGCAAGCCGGAGATCGCGATCGAGGAAATCGACCGCGTCATCGCCTCGGGCGTGCGTTTCGGCTGCGTCCTTGCAGATTCAGGTTACGGCTCCAGCGGGCCCTTCCGTCAGGCTCTGAGCGCGCGTGGTCTACTATGGGCAGCGGGACTGTCGCGACGCCAGAACGTCTACCCGGCAGATGTCGCTCTGGCGTTTCCTGTCGCAAAGGCAGGGAAGCCCCGCAAATACCACATCCCCGATCAACCGCCGGTTTCCGCTGAAGCGGCGTTGGCCGGCGAGAAATGGCAAAAGGTCAGTTGGCGGCGGGGAACCAAAGGCCGGCTAACATGTCTCTTCGCGGCTCGACGTATTCGCGTAGCGGATGGCCACAAGCACCGCATGCGCGACAATCGTATGCAGTGCATGCCGGGCGACGAGGTCTGGCTCGTCGGCGAACGCCGGTCGACGGGCGAGCAAAAATACTATGTGTCGAACTTGCCAGCCGATATGAGCCTGAAGAAGCTCGCCGCCTCGATCAAAGCCAGATGGGTCTGTGAGCAGGCGCATCAGCAGCTCAAGGAGGAACTCGGCCTCGATCACTTCGAAGGTCGGTCCTGGACCGGTTTGCATCGACACGCATTGATGACGATGATCGCCTACGCCTTCCTCCAATCCCGCCGCCTTAAAGCCGCGGGGCGGAAAAAAAAGAATCGGGGGACCGCCGCCACAACCGAGCATGCCAGCCATCCGGCAGGCCATTCTCGACATCTTCGCGCGGCCTCCCCCAAAGCGATGTCCGCATTGTGATCGGCTGCTCGCCAAACCCGTCGAGCCTAAACTGCCAAAGTAGTGCTAGTGTCCTGACTCTCAATTGGCGCCCAAAAACTCGGCATCTTGCCAGCCGGCCTGACCGGTCTCTGATCCAACCTGATCCATGACGCCCCAGTGATTCGGCGTCACGGACAGAATCACGCCCGATTCAGATCGGGCAAGCCCCTCCGGAGATGTGGGTAATTGAAAGCCACGCCGGAAGGATACTCACCGTCTGCCGAGAGGATGAAAGCGGATTACAGACGACGCCGTGCTATCCACGGCGGCTGGCCGCAGCCTTCGCGCTTGGAGAGTGGTCTAAGTTCTTAAAATTTCGTATGAATTTAGGCCGCCCGATTGACTCAAGGCGCAGATAGCGCAATATTGTCCCGTTGAACGACACTAATTTCACTTGGCGTAGGCCTCGGCGTCATCGGCGGGGCCTTTTCTATCGGCGATATCTCCGAAAGGCGGGTTGATGCGGCGCGTCGACCACACGGGTTAAGCCGCCTGTCCTACATTGGCGGCTCAGCGCTTGCGATAGCGTCGCGGCGCAGTTCGGCTGCCAGAAGTTTCCAAAGCCGCCATCATCCTGACTCATCGAACGTGAAAGCATTGACTCACGAGATTCGAATTTAGGAGCGCGACAATGAACGCCGATCGATCAAGCGAGCCTCGATACAACATTGTCATCTGGAAAAAGGACAAACAAGTCGGAACACTGCGAGACCATGGTGCGAGCCAGGCATGGAGTTCCTTCGGCGGAGCCGTCGCGCGCTATAGAGGTTCGGCCGATAGCCACCGCGTGGAACTTTACGACGGGCCGAACTTGATTGAGGCTTGGACTTCTGAAGAGGGTTACAAAGCACTTTCCGCCTAAAAATCGCGGGTCTCAAAAATCTCGGCAATCAACGCCGGATCGGCGTCGCCGACGCCCGAGCGGTTCACCCGAGGCGAGACGATCCATTCCTGCAGCGCATCCTCGGGCGGCGAATGCAACAGCGCGCCAGGATCGTCTCCAGCCATCCATGCGCAGGCGTCCCGCCAGTCGAGAATGATCGGCATGCGATCGTCAAAGCGCGCCATCCAATTGTTCCCGGCGCCTACAATGATCGTGGCGGAGTCGACCTGCGCGTCGCTTTCGGCGTCGCGCCATGTCTCCCTTTGTCGGAAGTGAAGCGGTCGGCGATATCGTCGCCAAGTTGGCGACGAGTTGCATTGTTCCGGCCGCCGCTGCCGTCTGATGTTGGTCTCGTCTCCGGGTGCAGCGCGTCATAGGTGTCCTTGCGGCGCGCGACCGCCACACTTGCAATGATGTTCGCGTGGATATCCTGGCGCCACGCCCGCCGAACAGCGGGTAGTTCTGTCTACTTGCCCGCGTCCTTCATGGACGCGGGCTTTTTCTTCGGCCGCGCGCCGAGCCTTGGGTTCGGCGCATGTATCTCTTGCCAAACTGGCTAATTGAACACTAAGCAGCGAGCGCCGGCCATGAGAGGCGCTCGAATGCAATACAGTAGAAGGTCGGTGGTTTGCGTTCTCACGTGTCTCCCCTTCGCTCATTTTGCGATGAGCGCCGCGGTAGCGCAGCAGCCGGAAATTTCAAAGTATGGCGCTTGGGAAACGCAATGTGTGCTATCCCCGTCTGGCGTCAGGACATGCGCGTTGGTCCAAAGGGCGAGGGCCGAGGAACAGCCGAAGATTGGACTAATGGTTGCTGTCCGAAAAGTCGCGGACATGCCTAACGGAATGATACAAATTTTTGCTCCGCCGAAAATGTTCTTGCTGGAGGATGTGGGGATCAAGATCGATAGCGATGAACTCGGGAGGCTGCCCTATTTCAGATGCACAGAGATTACCTGTACAAGTTGATATTTGATCTGACAGACGGCATGAGTTGGCCGATGTCGTTTCAGGCGGCGTTGCTCTCCTCGATGGCCTGAAGATGACCTGATTTTTCGCGCGCCAGCGGCAACGCGTCAATGAAGGTTTGCATCGGTGTCTTGCCGAAGCACCATTTGCCCTGATGCGGACGGATTTCGTTGAACGCGCGCATCCACAGGTCGAGATCGGCCTGCAGCTCATCGATCGTCGCATAGACCCTCTTGCGGAAGGCGATGCGATAGAATTCGTCGAGCATGGTCTTGTGGAAGCGTTCGACGATGCCGTTGGTTTGCGGGCTCTTCGCCTTGGTGCGTGTATGGTCGATGTCCTCGACCGCGAGATACAGCTCGTATTCGTGCCGCTCGGGGTTGCCGCAATATTCGGTTCCGCGATCGGTGAGCACGCGTTGCAGTGGAATGCCGTGCTCCTCGTAGAAGGGGATGACGCGGTCGTTCAAGAGATCGGCGGCGGTGATCGGCGTCTTGCGGTCATAGAGCTTGGCGAAGCCGACCTTGGCGTAGGTGTCGACGAAGGTCTGCTGGTAGACGCGGCCGACGCCTTTCAAGGTTCCCACATAGAAGGTGTCCTGCGCGCCGCAATAACCGGGGCATTCGGAAACGAATTCGCCATGCGCTTCCTTGTCGGACTTGGCTTTTTCCAGGGCGGCGACCTGCGCCTCGGTGAGGATCAACTGCTCCTGCGCCATCTTGGCTTCGAGCGCCTTCAGCCGGTGTTTCATGGTCGCGAGGTCGTGGCGCAGCCAGATCGAGCGCACGCCGAAAGGCGATACGCTGACGCCCTTCTTAGCCAGTTCGTTGGCGACACGCGTCTGCCCCCAGGCCGGCTGGTCGATCGCCATGGCGACGACCGCCGCCTCGGTCTCGGGCGCGACCCGGTTCTTCAGCAACGGCTTGCGGCGAGACAGTTCCTGCAGCGCCTGTTCGCCGCCTTTGTCATAAAGGTCCTTGAAGCGATAAAAGCTGTCGCGGCTGTAA
>NZ_JADNQZ010000018.1 GCF_015709515.1 Methylocystis sp. H62 | reverse complement strand
CCTGCCGATCGGCAGCAAGCACCGCCTGACCAATCCCGGCAAGATTGATCTGGAGCTGATCGAAGTGCAGACGGGCTCCTATCTGGGCGAGGACGACATCGTCCGCTTCGAAGACGCCTATAATCGGATCACCACTCGGTTGCTTGCGAATTAAATTGACCTCTTTAAACGGAGTCTCTCCGATGAAACGCGCTATAGTGACCGGGGTTACAGGACAGGACGGCGCCTATCTTTCCCAGTTTCTCCTCGACAAGGGCTATGAAGTGCATGGGGTGGTGCGGCGCTCATCGCACCGCGGCGTCGAAGACCATCGCCTGCGCTGGCTCGGCATCAGCGGCAAGCTGACTTTGCACGACGCCGATCTTGCAGATCTTTCAAGCCTGCTGCGCACCGTGCAGGACATCCAGCCGGATGAGATCTATAATCTCGCGGCGCAGTCCTATGTCGCGTCTTCCTGGCGCCAGCCCCTCCTCACCGCAAACGTCACCGGCGTCGGCGTGACCAACGTGCTCGAGGCGATGCGGCTCGGCGCGCCCAAAGCGCGCTTCTATCAGGCGTCGTCCTCAGAAATGTACGGGCTCATTCAGGAGCCGATGCAGAGCGAGAAGACGCCCTTCTACCCGCGCAGCCCCTATGCGGTGGCGAAGCTCTACGGCCATTGGATCACGGTGAACTATCGCGAGAGCTTCGGCCTTCACGCGTCCTCGGGCATTCTCTTCAATCATGAAAGCCCGCTGCGCGGCGTCGAATTCGTCACCCGCAAGGTCACGACCGGCGTCGCCGCGATCAAGCTCGGCCGCGCGACGGAGTTGCGGCTCGGGAATATCGACGCCAAGCGCGACTGGGGCCACGCCAAGGATTACGTGCGCGCCATGTGGTTGATGCTGCAGCAGGAGAAGCCTGACGATTACGTCGTGGCGACCGGCGTCACCACCACGGTGCGCGACATGTGCCACATCGCATTCGAGCACGCCGGCCTCGACATGAAGAAATTCGTCATCATCGACCCGGCGTTCTACCGTCCGGCGGAGGTGGACGTTTTGCTTGGCGACTCCAGCAAGGCGCGCAAGGTTCTTGGCTGGACGCCGGAGATCGATCTTCGCGAAATGATCTGCGAGATGGTCGACGCCGATCTCGAGCGGCTGCGGCGCGACACGCTCGTGCGCCATGCGTCAGCGTACGAGACACAAGTCTATGAATTGTCGGCCTAGCCCGAAAAAGAGCGCCCGCGATGGCCGCCTTCGAGCGCATCTTGGTGACGGGCGGCGCCGGATTTGTCGGCGGCCACCTCTGCGCCGCTTTGGCCGCGGCCTATCCGCAGGCGACGCGGTCGCTGCTGCTGCGTCCCGGCGAACATGGCGGCCATAAGGCTTTCGCCGCTGCCATCGCAGATCTTGTCGATGAAGCCGCGATCGACGCGCTGATTGCGCGCTTGCGTCCCGACCTCGTCGTGCATCTCGCGGGTCAGTCGTCGATCGCGCAGGCGCTGCACGCCGCTGAAATGACTTGGCGGGTGAATTTTCATGGTTCTTTCGCGCTTGGGGCTGCGGTCGCCCGGCACTGCCCAACCGCCGCGTTTCTTTTCGCCTCGACGGCGGCTGTCTACGGCGCAAGCTTTCGCGACGGGATCTTGAACGAGGACGCCCCGTTGCGGCCGGTGGACGTCTATAGCCGCTCGAAGGTCGCCGCCGAGAGCGCGCTTTCCGATCTCCTGGCGCCCAAGGGGCGGCTCATCGTGGCGCGGCCGGTCAATCATTCAGGACCCGGCCAGCGCAATCGCAACTTCGCTCTCTCCTCCTTCGCCGCGCAGATCGCGGCCATCGAGGCGGGGCGCGCCGAGCCCCGCCTCAGGGTCGGAGATCTCTCCAAGGCGCGCGATTTTCTCGACGTGCGCGACGTCGTCGATGCCTATATGCGGCTGATCGAAAAAGCCGCCGACTTTTCTAATACCACAGTGTTCAACGTGGCGTCGGGCGAACCGCGCAGGATTTCCTCTCTGCTTGATTTGCTGGTCGCCCGCGCGCGGGTGACCATCGACATCGAGGCCGATCCGCAGCTGCGGCGTCCCTCCTCAGTCGACATTCCTTGCATGACCTGCGATAGCTCTCGATTGCGGGCTGCAACGGGGTGGCGTCCACGTCGCTCGTGTGAGGACATGCTGGAGGCGCTACTCAACGATTGGCGTACAGTCATCTCGACTGACTAAATCCCATTGACTAAAGGCAAACAAGAGCCTCTCGTGCCACGCAGCGCAATCGACCAGAAGTAGATTCCTAACTCTAGGCTGGTTACGATCGGCCGCTCACGCGGCGGACGCACCGCGAAAATCCACGCCGACCCCGAGTGTCGTCCGATTGCGTTCTTGCTAACGGGCAGACATATCGCCGACTGCACGGCGGGCGCGCTCTTGCTGAGGCAATTACCTGCATCTTCGATCCTGCACGCAGACAAAGGATACGATAGCGATGGGATCCGTCGTCAGGTCGAGGATAAAGGCGCGATGCCGAACATCCCGCAAAAAAGAACCGCAAATGGAAGAACTGCTTCTCGCCTTTCCTCTATCGCAACCGCAACGTCATCGAGGGGATGTTTGGGCGGCTGAAAGACTTCCGACGTATTGCAACGAAATATGATCGACTGGCGGCAAACCTCCTCCCGTCTGCCTTGCCGCGACCGTCATGATCACGCCACGAAAATCCAGCAAAGCTCGAGAAGACCCGTCACCCGATCGAAGATGGACGGCTTCAGCATGGCTACTCTTGCTTCCACCGCCATGCTAAGTTTTGGCTTCAGCAAGGCCCATGCTTCCAATCCCATGCTAAGTCAGCGGTTTCTCTGATGGAGTCTAGGGAATGAATATTGGCGTCGTCAATGTCCTTACAAATTTCATGGTCGAAGGCTGGGCCATAGAGCCCGATCAGGTAACGCCAGCGCCTGTTGCCATTGAAGTCGACGGTAAACAGACTGCAGTTGTACAACCTAGCGTCTTCCGTCAGGATTTGGTCGATGCGCACATTGGGGACGGCCAAGCTGGCTTCCGGTTTTACTTTCCGCAGATCGCGTCGCGAGACAAATCGGCTGTCGTCGTTGTCAGACGCGTTTCGACTGGCGACCAGCTTTCCGGGCCCACAGTCGTTGAGCGCTTGGCACCAATGTATTCGAAACCAATCTCTCGGATTATGGCCCAGGCCTATTCGGCGAGCACGATTGCGGCAGCAGTCTCCACGCCGGGCGTCCTCGATGTGACAGCCGCCGTCGTCATTCCTACCAATTCAGAATTGAGCATCAAGCCCCTTTCAGCGTCTGTTAAGCGTATATCCGATGTCTCGATTGGGGGGAACGCGCTGACGTTGGCGTTTAAGGAGGCGGGGCTTTCCGACAATATATGCGTGCCGTGTGGCGTGACATTCAAGGCCCATTTCGATCCGACGACGACCGAGCGATTCTTCGCGTTCGAGTTGGTTGAGCAGAACTCTTATCTCGCGGCGACGACGGGATTGGGCCTCGGCCCCGCTGCCCGCTTCGCGGCGTCCCCGAATTTGGACTGGATGACCTTCGCAAAAGAGGAGAACTCTAGCCGGACCTGCGGTCCAGGCGCTCTGAGCGGTAACTTGGCGAATACTGGGCTGTCGACCGCCTACCAGCTTCTCTCAATCGCCACCGAATATCGAAACGGTACCATTGACACGATTCTCGACTGGGGAGTTGGCTATGGTCGCGTCGCGATTCCGTTCAAGCGGGTTGTCGCACCTCACGCGCGCGTCCTTGGCATAGATGTGGACAAATTCAATGTAGACTGGTGCCGAGAGCATTTGAGGGACATCGAGATTTCGCAATGCGCATTCTTCCCGCCGACCGAAATTGCATCCGACAGCGTCGACTTAGTCTATGCGATTTCGGTTATGAATCATCTGACCGAACAGAACCAAATCAAGTGGCTGATCGAGTTGCGGCGCATTTTGAAGCCGGGAGGTATCGCTATACTATCGGCCGTGACCGAGCATGCGCTGACGACACACAAATACCTTGACCCAGTTACGTTACGTGACTTGTATACACGCGGCATTGCGGACGCGCAGTTGGACTATAACCTTGGCCCGCATTTGGCGATCAAAGACTATTATCGAGCGACCTATCAACTGAACAAGCATATCGCGTCCGTCTGGGGAGAGTTCTTCGAAATCGTCGAGGTCTATCCCGGTGCCGTTACCGGGCTTCAGGACGCCGTTGTCATGCGGCGTAACGGAGATACTTGACGTTTGTTTTTTTCGCTCCTGCTCAGTCAGGTTGTTCGATCAGTTGAATTGTCCACCTTGCAGTGCGCCGCAGGCTCATTTGCACCCTTGTCGTTATCGTCTCGCCGGTATAGGGCCTGTGCTTATAAAGCGCCAGGGTGGTGGCGCAGCGTTGGCTCGTGCATGAGTAATGGCTGGCTTGCACATAAGATTGGCCCCCAATTCAGACTCGACCGCGGCCCCGGGGGCGTCGACGACGTCGAAACCTTTGGATCACTCGTAGGGTTGACCAGGGCGGCTCATGGCTCCGAATCCGGACTGAATTCAACCAGTGTGGGAAGTCAATGGTTTGGGTAAACAAGCGGTTAAGTCTGATACTCGCTCTTTGCGCGATCGGGGGCGAGACGCAAGCTTACGTTTCGAAGCAAATCACTAAGAGCAGAATAATCACCCCATATGCGTTCGGCGCAAACGTCGGCGCAACGTGGCAAAGCCTCGGGATGATAAGCTCGACGGAAGCGCGGACAACAACCTCCGCTAGCGCTATTACTTCGACCAGCCGCGACCCCGAATGGGGTACCAATTACGGCGTTTACACGAAAGCGCTCGTCAACGTGAACAATCTGCCGACATCCTCCATGCTCGGAGGAGGCGCAGGCGGCACGCCGCAGGCTCTAGCAGGCGCGATAGACATACCCTCAACTGACACAGGGTCGTTTGTGGAAGCAGCCATAGCTGGCCATGCGCGAACGAGTGCACCTGCTCCAAATGGCTCGGCCGTTGGATTATTCGGTGGGGCGATGGTCAATGCGGCAAATACTTGGGCATGGGGCCTTAACACCATCTGCACAAACACAGCTAAAGAGATCTCCGGCACAAAGACTGGTTTTAACAATGTGTCCTGTTATGCTGCCGAGCTGGATGTCAACTTCCGCAAGCTGCCGGATGGGTCAAATCCTGTCGGTCAGGGTATCGGGCTTCAAATCTCTGGCGGCGCCGAGGTTGTGCCAACGCGAGGAGCATATGGGATTGTTCTGACGCCGTTTGGTTCTCCGGCGGCTGGGGGGGCCTACTTACCGTGGACAGTTGGCATACAGATCAATGGCCAACCGAGCGGTTACGCTTTGCTTATCGGAACCAATTCTTACATCAACACCGCGAACTCCCCTAGCCAGCTTATCGGGTTTCAAGGCTCGGACGGGACAGCTACAATTAGAACAGGCGTAGTTGGCGCGGACCCTGCTGGAAACATGTTCGTTCAACCGTCTTCGACCGGACAAGTTATATATCTTCGTGACGGCAGCGGTAACAATACCTTTTCGACCAGCCCGTTTGGAACAACAACATATGTCCCCGCTGTATTCAACAGCACAATAACGCTTAAGACTTTCACGATAGCTACGCTTCCTCATTGCTCTTCCTCGCTTCTTGGCTCTATCGCTATCGTTTCCAATGGCGCGTCATATGGAGCTGGCGTTTATGGCGACGCCCTAACTGCAACGGGTGCAGTGACACGGCAAGTTCTGTGCACAAATACTTCTGGCCCGACTGCTTACGCATGGGCATACAACTAGATGCCGTAACGGCGGGCTCGTAAACCTAGCCAGATTGGCGGCTCTTCCTTAGAATGATGGTGTTCAAACGGAGTCCGAGCGATCGGGCTCCGAGCATCAGGTGAAAGAAGATCCGGTAGCTCGTCGGCTGACCACGGCTGCAGGTGTCTAACCGATCACGGCCTGGCTTGGCCTCCGATGTTGGACTCGCATGCCGCGGATGCTGGTCAAAGTCGCTGCTGCGAACAAAACGATCGCGTAATCTGGAACGCTCATAGCGAAGGGTAGGATTTCTCAGGCTCCAGCGGAGGCGTACGCTGCGAGGTCGTCGAGGACGTAGGGTGGTCGAACGGAAAATATAACGCATCAGTCGGTGAGACTGGGTCAGTCAGCCAGATCATAACAAGGTGCTCCAAGCACACGCTTTTGATTTGGAGATGATCCGCGAACTTCCAAATGGGCGTGCGGCGTCTGTGCGGCCGCATTCGAGCCCGGAAGATGTCAACACCCAACGAGGTGCCGAGGGTTCCGAAAAAATGCCCAATAATCGCCCACTTAGTGCACGATAGTCTCTATTGCCTCGAACTGAGTGAAACGACAATGAACGTCCAAAGCTCCTCGACAATTGAGTTCACTGATGAAGAACCAAAATCCGCGCTCAGCGAGGTTCTTGAGGCGCTTCGCCACCCTGATGGACCAGGAGCGGGAATCAAAGCACTTGGCTTCCTGTGGGAAAAGAACAGCGCGGCCCGATATCGGCGCTTCTATTACGAACAGATTTTGCAGCGTACAGCCGACTCCGCAATTTCTGCGAGGGCTCCGGTCTCAAATCCGGGCGCTGCAATTGCGGAAATGCTTTGTTCTGATGAGTTCATAAACGGATCAGTCGGAACCCTAGCTAATGAATATCGCCACTTGAAAAGAATGATATATGTTCATATTCCCAAAAGCGGCGGAACCACCGTAATGAACGCATTTATCGATGATCCCCGGCACGCTATTGTCTACATGCCGCGCGCTATATTTGAGGGACATAACGCGCGACGAATGGACATTCTCGCCGAAGAAGCGAAAGCGTTGCACGACCCGAGAGTGAGAAACATTGTTTTTTTTGGTCATCCGACCGTTAGAGACATCATGCTTTACAAATTGAAGCGGGGAACCGACACCATATTTTCTACAATTCGTGACCCCATAGACTCCGCAATCTCCGCTTTGAACTACTCTATTACGTTAATTAACGAATACTCTGACCGTGCGGATTCTTTGGATTTGAGAAAACAGTTGGGGTTGACTGGCGATCGCAAACTTGAAACACGCGACGAACTGGCAAACTTCGCCGAAGTTTTCTTTGATAAAATTCTAATGGGCAATATCGCTTGCGCGACGCTGGGTAGAGAGCCGACTGCAAACTCGGCGATCGAGTGGATACAGATTTTGGGCATAGAAATATTTCCCATTTCCGCGCTGGGGGCACTACTCAACCGATTTGGCGTCCCAACAGAGCGCATTGATAATAAATCAACCGAATATGTGAAGTTTGAGCAATTGCCGTTAGCCTCGCAGGTAAAACTTTACAACATCTTTAGCGAAGATCTAAAGCTTTTTTATTTTCTCGAGAGGAAGCAGTGGCGTTTATGATATGCTCTTTTCGGTTGCGCCATCGACCCCGAAAATGCCTGTAGAATTCCATAGGGCTGTTCAAACAAGCGGCACCGTCTTCCGCAAACATCGTGCTCCACTCAAACCAGTAGTGACAGGCAGAAGGCGGTTAGTTTATAGCTTGAGTGTGTAGATAAACTTAAGTCAGTCGTCAGACCTAATGCGAAGCGATAAAACCGCGAGGCCATAATGGAAAAATTGGATCGCCACCAGAATGATGAAGGCGGCATTTTCCAATACGGAAAGGGCTTATCTGGCAATAAAACGCTTGTTCGCGGGTGGGGCGAACCTGAGAAGGGATTCGTTTGGAGTGAGGGAAAAGCTGCAGCGCTTTCGCTGCCGTCAAGAGCAAGGGCGAAGTTAATCTCTGCGACAGTTTGGGGTTATGCATCCGAAGGCACGCCAGTTCAAGACGTTCTTGTCTTTATGAATGGAACATTCAAAGGGTTTTTTGAAATAAGCGATAAAACCACTATCGATATAGCGTTAGGCTCGGCAGAAACTTCAAATCCGATTGATCTGCTTTTTTACTTGCCCAATGCCATCTCTCCAAGAAAGGCGGAGGGGCTTCCTGATGATCGGCGCATTGCTATTGCTTTGGTCTCTCTGCGAATGAGCTAGAGCGGGTTCGTTGTTTTCCGATTCTGTTGGGGATTCCCGAATCGGCGAGAGCATGATTCTTTCATCGCGATAGCGATGGAGGCGACGGATGGCGAGGGCCTACAGCCAGGATTTGCGTGATCGCGTGATTGACGCCGCGTTGGCGGGAGTGCCGGCTCGCCATGCGGCAGCAAGGTTTGGGGTCGGCGACGCCACGGCGATTGTCTGGGTGCGGCGGGCGCGAGAGACCGGGGAGCGCACGGCGCGCAAGCAGGGACAGCCTCGACGCTCGAAGCTCGATCCCCTATTTGCTGGGATTGATCGAGGCGACGCCGGACTTGACGATCAGCGAACTCCTGGAGCGGCTGCTTGCCGAGCGCGGCGTGAAGGCCAGTCGCGCGACATTGTGGACGTTTCTCGACCGTTGCGGTCTGACGTTCAAAAAAAGACCGCCCATGCGAGCGAACAGGACCGCCCGGACGTAAAGGCGCGGCGCGAAGCCTGGTTCGAGAGCCAGCTCGATCTCGATCCGGAAAGGCTCGTCTTCATCGATGAGACCTGGACCACGACCAACATGGCGCGCAAATGCGGG
>NZ_JADNQZ010000017.1:6126-8407 GCF_015709515.1 Methylocystis sp. H62 | reverse complement strand
CGTAAGCGCCTTTCCGATCACCTATGCGGCGAGGCTTGACGCGGCGACGAAGCTCCACGGCATCAGTTCGTCGATGCGGCTTTGAGGATGTCCGTCGAGAATGGCTTGCAGCGTTTTGGCGATGTAGGCGACGGGATCAAGGTTGTTTAGTTTGCACGTCGCGACGATGGAGGCGAGCAGCGCCCAGTTTTGAGCTCCGACTTCGTGCCCGGCGAATAACGCATTTTTTCGCGTAAGAGCCACGGGTCTGATGGCGTTTTCGACCGGGTTCGTATCCAGCTCGAGGCGGCCGTCCTCCAGGAACCTGGTGAGACCGGCCCAGTGGCTCAACGCGTAGCGGATGTCCGTGGCCAACGTGGAGCCTGACGAGATCAGCGACAGTTGCTTCTCGAACCACGGTTTCAAGGCTTCGACGATGGGCGCGGAAAGTTTCTTACGCGTCGCCAGCCGCGCTTCCGGCGCGTGGCCACGTATGTCGGCTTCGATGACGTAGAGCGTGGCGGACCGCCGTCTCCGCGATCGGGGATTTTGTATTGCGTAGAAGCTTGACGAAACGCCTCCGAAGGTGGCTCCAGCAATGGACCAGCGTCCATGGGCCCTCGTCGCGGCATATGCGCGTGAGAAGCTCATAGCCGTCATAGCCGTCGCATTGCAGATAACGCCCATGATAGCCATGCAGGAACCGCTCGGCATGGGCGCCGCCGCGCCCCGGCGCGTATCGGAAAAGCACGACCGGCGGATCCGTCCCACCATGCCCGCGATCATCCGACGCGATCGCCCAGAAGAAGCCCTTCTTTGTTCGGCGCCGTCCGGGATCGAGAACCGGAGCCGTCGTTTCGTCCATGAAGACCTGGTCCGCAAAGGCCAGGCGCTTGGACATGTGATCTGCGATCGGCTGGAGATGAAAGCAGGCGCGACCCGCCCAATTGCCGAGCGTCGCCCGATCCAGAACGACGCCTTGGCGGGCGTAGATTTCGGCCTGCCGATAAAATGGCAGGTGATCGCCAAACTTCGCGACAATGACCTGGGCGATCAGCGCCTCAGTTGGCAGGCCGCCAGGCACGATGTGCTCGGGCGCATGCGCCTGCGCGACGGCGCTCGAGCAGCGGCGGCACGCATATTTAGGGCGACGCGTCACCAACACGCGGAACTGGGCCGGGATCACATCGAGACGCTCGGAGACATCCTCGCCAATCATCGTCATCGGGCCGCAACCGCAGGGACACAGTGTGCTTCGCGGTTCGATCACGCGCTCGACGCGCGGAAGATGAGCCGGGAACTGGCCACGATTGCCGTTGCGCGAACGATCCGCTCGCGCCGATTTGCCCTGGATGATCGCCGCGGCTTTTTCCTGCGCGGCGTCCAAAACGCCCTGAGCAATCTCGACGTCCTCGAGCGGAAGATTAAACTGATCCGGCGTCAGCTTCTCCGACTTCGAACCGAACTTCTCGCGTCGCAGATCGTCGATGATGATTTCCAGCCGACGGCGCGCCTCCTCGGAGGCGGCGAGCGCCGCCTGATGTTCCGCCAGATCCGATTGCGACCGCGCGAGCAGCGCTTTCAGGGCGGCGTTTTCTTCTGCAAGAGAAGCGGCGTCCATGCCCCAGGCAATCATATTCGTGACGTTTTCGCCACGTCGAAACACATGCCCGAGTCAATTCGTCGCGGTCATCCAGCAAGCTCTGGACGACGCGCGCGCTCAGGCCGAACAAGTCGCCAATCCAACCCTTCAAACAGCGCCGCGAACTGCGCAGGCGACAATCGCATGACGCCATCACGTATGCCGGGCCAAACGAACTTGCCGCCTTCGAGCCGCTTGTGCGCCAACACCAGCCCGGTTCGATCGAAGACCAAGAACTTGATTCTGTCCGCGCGTTTCGATCTGAACACGAACACGGCGCCGCTGAACGGATCGCGCCCGAACGTTTCCTGCACAAGGACGAGAGGCCATCGTGTCCCTTGCGAAAGTCCACCGGCCGCGTGGCCAGGTAGATCGTCAGCAGCTGACCGCCGAGCCCGATCATGACGCGGCGCGCGCCGCGCGGAAAATCCGCGCCAGATGCGCCTCGCCCACGTCTCGTCCCACACGGATCAAGATGTCGCCAATCGCCACCTCGACGATATCGGCGTGCGGCGTTCGTTGTAGATCATCGTCGACGGTTAGCTGAACGAACGCAGGCGACGCGACATCTTCTTTCGGCGCGGCCAAAAGACCACGCCGAAAGCGCCGGCGCCAATCGTAGATCTGCCAGCGCGTCGCTCCGTATCGGCGAGCGATATC
>NZ_JADNQZ010000017.1:0-5943 GCF_015709515.1 Methylocystis sp. H62 | reverse complement strand
TCCACCGGCCGCGTGGCCAGGTAGATCGTCAGCAGCTGACCGCCGAGCCCGATCATGACGCGGCGCGCGCCGCGCGGAAAATCCGCGCCAGATGCGCCTCGCCCACGTCTCGTCCCACACGGATCAAGATGTCGCCAATCGCCACCTCGACGATATCGGCGTGCGGCGTTCGTTGTAGATCATCGTCGACGGTTAGCTGAACGAACGCAGGCGACGCGACATCTTCTTTCGGGGCGGCCAAAAGACCACGCCGAAAGCGCCGGCGCCAATCGTAGATCTGCCAGCGCGTCGCTCCGTATCGGCGAGCGATATCTGCCACGATGGCGTCCGGCGTCAGACTCTCGGCGGCGATCCGAGCCTTCTCCGCCTCAGAGCGTCGCCGACGGCCCGTGGGGCCGGCAACCACCTCAATCCGTCCCGCGTAGCCTTCCTTAGAGACGCCCATTTGGGCGTCCATTTTGACGTCTCTGGTCATACAGCCACCCTAAAAAGCAGAGGCTTCTTCGCATGATCAGAAAATTTTCGGCAGAAGGGGGTCGGCTAAGCGCTTACGTTAATCAGTAGGTCGCGGGTTTGAATCCTGCAACCGGCACCATTTAAGTCAACGACTTAATGCGCAGTTAGCCTCACTTGCTGGCAAACTTCTCGCGCCTGATAAGCGAGTGGTAAGGGAAATCGGAATTTCGAGGAAAGTGGAGCCATCCCTCCGTTACGCTATCGAGGCCATACGTTTGTCGCGATGAATGCCCCCACTCGCCCGTTGAGATCGCCGGGCTTGCTGAACGCGGCCGTTGTTCTCAATTTGAGTCAACTCTGACTTTGGCTCAGCTTATTTTTTCGCATCTAAGACCTCGCAATGGTTTTGCGTCCACGGCTTCGGATTCGCGCAGCCAAGCCTCTCGACTATCATCCAAGCCAAACACTAACCGAGCCATTTCGTTTGTGTGAATTGATGGGCTGTAGCTTTACCTCTTAGTGCACCATCGGTTTTCCCCTTTATCCCATCCGAATACAATGCCGTCTAACTCTAAAAGCAGGAAGGCGCGGGAGAAGACTGAACAGCGCAGCATGGGTGAAACTTTTTCATCCAAGTCGTTGAGCCGGACTAGATCAGGAGAGATCATGGTCGAGGCGCTAGCCCCCCAACCGTTGATCTGAGCGCAGATCAACAACCACATTTCGTCGAACGAGTGACCATCGTGCTTTGCGGTTTTCTCGACCTTGTCTTTGATCCGAAATGAGAGGGGACCAATATATCCTGCAGGGGCCCAATGACCGTAAGCTTTTACCGGATCGGGAGCCTCCATAGCAGCGCGCGCTTTCCTCTCCTCTTCCGCACGAAGGCGCGACCCCTCGCGTGGCGTTGGGCCTTCATCTGCGTGGTAGTCAGTTACCTGTAAGCCCACTGCGCGCTCGCCGAACAAGAGCTTCACATCTCCGCCGCTCTCAACCGATCTGGAGTTGGGGTCCTCGTATGCGCTCGGCGCATATCCAAGAATGCTGCAGAGTTTCCTTACTGCGTCGCGTTCCCGATCAAATTTGCTCATAGCTGAGGTCCGGATACAGAAGCCAAACGTTACACCTTAAGAAACGGGCGGCGCGGGGGGGAGAGAACCGGTCCATCGTATTAAATGAGGGTCGCATAAATCTAGCAATCGCTCAGATGAACGAGATTGCTGCCGAGCCGCCGTGGCCGCTTCCGCGGCAGATAAGTCGGCTTATCAAGGAAACAGGTCTCCGCCGCAGAAAACTACAAACCGCACGTGGGCGGGCGGTCCCCAACTTGGCGGCAAGTCGTCTTTCTCACCTCTACTAGTGCTCCGCCCGCCGCGCCGGTGGGAGACGAACGCAGCTCGTCGCAATCATTCGCTTTTTTTTCGCACCGCGTGCAGCCGGCTCTGCGCCGCAGGGAATTTGGCGGCTTGCGAAAGCACGCCACCTCGGCCAAACCAGCCCGTTGCAATCAGAATCTTGAAGCGCTTCCCAAGCGGAGCATTCCGGTGGCGCATTTTGCGCCAGTCTCTAAAGAGTTGGGCCTCCAGCAAACCCGGAACGATTCACCGTTCATTCTCTTCCCGCACTATGCGAAGCGGCTTAGGCTGCGGTTGAGCACCTTCAAGCAGAATTCCCGTTTCGCCCGAGCATCTTTCAAACCTTTCGTTGAACCAATCGACGCGATCCCAAACAGCCTCTCCCTTGACCTCAAGGCCGCTCAAAAAACGCTTGCCTTTCCAAATCACACCAAAGTTGCGGCCAACTCCCTTTCGCCAAATCCCAACAATTTGCGGTACACCTCCGCTGAATGGATCTGCGCCTCGTTCCAGGGCCTCGCAAAAGGACCACACAGCGGCTCGGCTTGTACTCTCCGCACCAGTGCCCATCCATGTCTTTGCGCTGTTTTCAATCATATTCCGACCTGTCCCGTCTATATGCACAAAATATGAACGATCACCAATGATGTTGTATTCTTTGTCAACCCAACGCTGGGTCGCAGGAGAATATGAAGTCTGCCAAAGTCGAAATTGGCTTTGCATGCCATCTCGTTCGCGCGCACCATGGAATACTGAGAATTTTTTTATCGGTGCGGCAATCTGCGGTTTCGATGGTCTTCGAGAATTTTGTGCGCACGTCGCGCGCGTCCTGCTGAATCGAGTTGGCCGCGAGATCGACGTGCTGAACCGCAGCGAAGCGAGCGCGTCGGCTCGCGCGCCGCTCATGATCGCCAGGGCGAGTAAGGCGCGATCGCGCTTTTCGATGTCGGTGGCGCTCGGCATGCTCAGGATGACGTGGCGGATTTGCTCGATCGACGGAATCGGCCTGCCGCGCGGTGCCTGCGCGATCGCAGTCTCCTTCCGCGACAAAGCGAAATATGCAGCATCGAGATAGGAAAAGCGCGACTTGAACCCCTGCTGCTGAGACAGCCACGTGAAGAAGGCCTGTAGGGCCTTGAGGGTCGAGAGCAGCATCGCTCTGCTCAGTGGCTTTCCCGTGCGCTCGGCGAGTTGCCTCTTGAGATGCGTCACGAAGCCGATGGCCGGCTCCTTGCGGAAGGTTTTGAAGTCCTTGTTTTGTGTGTAGTCCTCGAACCGGGGATGGCCTTCGGGGCGATGTCGATGGACTTCTCGCTTTGGCGCTTTGGGCCCTTGATATAGTCGAAATAGTCGCGCTTGATCCGCGTGTTTCCGGCATGGCGTTTTTTCATGCGTCACCTATGGCGTTGAAGTCACAACTCACGGAGATCCATGACCAAGCTGAAACTCGCATCAATCGACGACGACAAACCCGTGAAGATCACCGTCACACTGCCGGCGGCGCTGACCCGTCGCCTACGCGGAGATCCTCGTTAAGGAAACAGGGAAGTCAGTCGAGGCGGCAAAACTCATCACGCCAATGCTGGAGAAATTTCGCGAGCGATCGAGGCTTCGCGAAAACGCGGAACGTTCCTTCCAGGACCGCCGTGTTGACTTCCGAAAAACCCGAGAGAGCAAATTGGTAGGAGAAGGTTAACAGGCGCTAGAACGAGCGGCGGTGCGCAATCGCGGACGGTGTCCGCCCCGGAAATGATTGCCCAAGATATGGTCGCGGTGCGAATTTCGACGGATATTGCGATGCCGATCATCGGCGCGCCACGCTCCCTTAATCATGCGGCTCCTGCGCTTCAACTGGCCGTCTTCTTTTTTGGGAGCCGGCTATGGTGAACCCATCTAGGACGAGGCCCAGCTCTTGCTGTTTAGCTGAAACCCAGCGTTCGAACTCCATTGAGCGATCTCACGACTTGCGGTCACCATAGACCGTGTTGTTACCAGCAACGTGGGCACTACCGTGAACTCGCCCGTAGACAACAGCTTCGCCCTCAACGACCGCGTCTTCGAAGACCTCGCCAAATATCTTCGCGGAACCGCGGATGATAGCCCGTCCATATACTCGCCCAGAAATTTGCGCCTGCCCAGAGATTCGGGCTTGGTCGAAGACTTGCCCATTGATCGAGGCTTGATCGGAGACCTGTGCGTTGCCGCGCACTATGCCGCGGATCTGCGCATCACCTGTGACCTTCGCGTTCTCAAAGATAGCCGAGTTATCGTATAAGAAGCACGCTCCGTCCTGACTGAGATTTGCCTCGGACTGTATGAATCCTCCCTTTAATCCGTCCGCCAATCGAATAACACGACTAAGCTTAATTCCATCAATAGTCCTGCTCTCTTCTGTCGATAGGAGATACTTTGCAGGCATCTTCTCCTCCTTCAATTTGCCGTCGATCCCCGTAATAATTCATTAGGTGCAGCTTGACCTTGCGCTTGAAGCAATGACAGTCACACGGAAAAGCAAGCTCCCGGTTGACTATTCTCCTTCGTCGCTTTGGGTTTCCTGTGCAACCGCGGACCACGAAAATTCAGGCGTTACATAGATGCGTAGCGCGACGCCGTTCGCTTCGCGAGCTTGGAACATCCACGTAAGCTGTGTGGGGCTTTGATTAGCGACTAGAGTGGGCGCGTTCTCCAGTTTGTCGCCGGCCTTCAAGGTACCGCGTGCCTTTGCGGTTCGTTCCTCGGGCAGCATGTCTATGATATCCGGTGCGAGATCGGTGACGTCGCGCGAGTTACGAATCCGGCTGCTGTAGCGGATCAGTTCGCCGCCGAGGCCGAAATCCATAAACCCCACGGTGCGTTCGCCAAGCCGCACGGGAACACGCCAGTAAAGCGGTTCTTGGTGAGGCGTCATCACTTGCAACGGCTTCTCGACCGAGACGCTACCCAACAGTTCTTGCGGAAGTTCTCGGGCCAAGCTGGCGTCAAAGGCGCGACGAACGCTCTCGTTGCTTGGCGCGTCGGGCATTTCCGGCAACCTAACCGATTGGCGTTTCGCGGACAAAGATGTAATTGAGGATCTGCACCGCGCCCCACTTCTCCCAGTAAATCTGCGCCTGCCACGGGTCGTAAATGTAGAGCCAGCTCCCCTCGTTCCCTTGAGTCGTATCCATTTTCCAACCGCAGATCGTCCGTGCGTGCCCCTTAATGCCACACTTTAGCGGGCGACCAGCGGCGATTTCGGTTTGCACTTCCATGAAGCCCGGCGTGTCGTCGTAAGTCGCGATCCGATTGGATTGGCTTAGCGTCTTATACGCTTCCACCTGATTTGGAGTGTTAGGAGTTCCATCGGGCGCAGTATTCATAGCGATCGCGATTTCGGCCTGTGTGTGCTCGAAGCCGTAAAAGTCAAGAATCATCTTCGCCGCGGCGCACGCGCACCACACGCGGTTCTCCTGCGCGACGCACTTTATGCCTGATATGATGTGCTCTTGCGCGCCCGCCTGAACCTCGGCCGACCCCACTTCTGGCTCCTGGGCTCCGGGGAGCCGCAAAGCAGCCTGGTAGCGGCTGAAGCGGTTGATTTGCATTCCGGCGAGGCTTGGAGCGACGTCGTCCAGGAGCGAGTGTCAAACGCCATTGAATCGGGACCCCAGTTTTTCATCCAAAAGGGACCCCTTTCCCGATGCGCATTTTCTGCCGTTGTTGGCGTGACGGAGGGAGGGCGTAGCCCGAACGGAGTTACGCCAACAACGGCAGCGGTCTGACCAATCGGGGCAGCGTCAGGCGCGGTTTTTGAAGCGCCAACTTTCGTTGCCGGTTTCGACAATGTCGCAATGATGGGTGAGGCGATCGAGCAGCGCGGTCGTCATCTTGGCGTCGCCGAAGACGCTCGGCCATTCGCCGAAGGCCAGATTGGTCGTGACGATCACCGAGGTGCGCTCATAAAGCCGGCTGACGAGATGGAACAGCAATTGGCCGCCGGCCTGCGCGAAGGGCAGATAGCCGAGTTCGTCGAGAACAACGAAGTCCATGCGGGTAAGATAATCGGCGATGCGTCCCTGGCGCCCGGCGCGGGTCTCCGACTCCAGGCGGTTGACGAGGTCGACGGTGTTGAAGAAGCGCCCGCGCAGACCAG
>NZ_JADNQZ010000016.1 GCF_015709515.1 Methylocystis sp. H62 | reverse complement strand
GACGACGAGATCGCGTTCACCTACAAGGACTATCGGCGCAACGGGCGCCGGAAGATCATGCGGCTTAAGCCGGAGGAGTTCATGCGCCGCTTTCTGCTGCATGTCCTCCCCGGCGGCTTCCATCGCATTCGTCACTACGGCCTCCTGGCCAGGGGAGACCGCGCCGAAAGACTCGAACTCTGCCGCAAGCTCGCCGCCGCAAATCATCCTGTCGAAGAACCGACTGCCCCCGCCTGCGAGGACGCGCCCACCGCCAAAATCGGCGCCGCCTCGCTGTGTCCCGACTGCGGCGCGCTCATGCGCCGCATCCGCGTCACGCCGCCCTTCAGACCGCGCCCCTTTCACTGTGACACGTCATGAGTTCCGCAATCGCTTTCGCCCGCATCAGCCTTGGTCCTCTCGTTGCGCTTCACGCCGACGAGGCGAAGGCTCACGTCGCCAGCGCGACGAACGCCCCTCCACGGCGCCCTCCAGCCGGACAGCCCCGCACCGCGCGCCGCCAGGATCGAACGTCTTTGACCCATCGGGCCCTTACATCCGTTCGTGAGCGCACGACCGCCGCAACACCGCGCGCCAAAAAGCCTCAGCGTCTCGCGCTTTCCCCATAGCGGCTAACGACCCGTGCCTTCGTTCAATCCGGCTTATGTGAGGTCCGCATTCCCGCGAGCCGAAGCATTGCGCCGCGGACATCACATAACCCTCCAGATTCCCACGCGGAATCAGGCATGATTCATAGGACTCCGACTGAGTCGGAGACCGGAAGCCATGTCGACGCGGATGGACGAGGAAAGACTGGGCGCATACGCTCGCGGTGTTTCGAGCCTGCCTTCCGCGTCGCGGACGCATGGAAACGCTTCGACCGCTTGAGCAAGGCCGGCGTATTCGAGGCCTTTTTCGACACGCTCGCCTCCATGAGTTCGTCGGCGCATCTGATCCAGATGTTCGATTCAACCATCGTGCGCGCGCACGTATCGGCCGCAGGCGCCAAAGGGGGCAAGACGCCCAGGCGCTCGGGCGCTCGCGCGGCGGCTTCACCACGAAAATCCACGCCAAGTCGGACGCATCGGGTGACATCATCGCTTTCGATCTGACCGGCGGCGAAGCCGCCGACGCGCCGCATTTCGAAACGCTGCTCGACATCGGCCCGGATATTCAGCCGCGCGCCGCTATTTGTGACAAGATCCTATGAGCGCGCGTTGGCGGCGGGTTTACAGTTGGCCATCGCCGTTAGGCCGTGAACCAGGAGGATCTCGTCATGCATTCTCAATCTGGAACGCTCCGTTAAATCTCTCTCAAGCCACGCAAGTTCTTTATGTCGCCATCGAGCTGAGCAAGTCCGCGTGGGTTGTGGCTGTCCAAGATCGTGGAAAAAATCGGCCTTCGCTTCACAAGCTCGCAGCTGGGGATGTTGAGGACTTGCTTGCCGTCGCTGCAAGAGCGCAGGCGCAGCACGGAACGACCTCGATTACCTGCTGCTACGAGATCGGGTACGACGGTTTTTGGCTCGCTCGCCGACTCACGGCGCTCGGTTGGGAGGTCCGCATAGTGGAACCAGCCAGCCTTCAGGTCGATCGACGAGCGCGCCGCGCAAAAACCGATCGGATCGATGTCCTGGCGTTGATGCGTGGGCTCATCGCCTATGAAGGTGGAGATGCGAGAGTTTGGCGCACGGTGACATTGCCGACCGCGGAGGAAGAGGACCGCAAGCGCCAACATCGCGAACGACGCGTTCTGATCGAAGAGAAGGGGCGACACGTCAACCGGATAAAGGGAATGCTCGCGCAACAAGGCATTTACGACTTCGAGCCGGCGCTCGCCAACCGCTGGAAAATCCTTGAACAACTGCGCACCGGTGATCATAGAACTTTGCCCGCTTGTTTACGCCGCGCCATAGAACGGGAGTTGCATCGTCTCGAGTTCGTTCTCTCTCAGATCAAGGAAATCGAGTCCGAGCAGCGGCAGTGGATAGAGCGAGAGCCGGATAGACAGGCTCAAACAGTCGCACATCTCACCGAACTTCGCGGAATAGGGTGGCGTAGCGCGGCGGTCGTGGTGAATGAGGCCCTTTACCGAGGCTTTCACAATCGAAGGCAGCTAGCGGCCTTCGCCGGACTCGCCCCGAGCCCATTTATGAGCGGCGGTATGCGCCACGAGCAAGGGATCAACAAGACCAGCAACCCGGCCTTGCGGACAACGCTGGTCGAGTTGTCTTGGCTATGGTTGCGTTATCAGCCTCAAAGCTCACTCGCGCGCTGGTTCAAAGAGCGCAGTCAAGGCGGCAGCCCTCGGCTAAAGCGCATCATGATCGTCGCCTTGGCGCGAAAACTTCTTGTAGCGCTGTGGCGCTTCGCCAAAGAGGGACTTGTTCCCGAGGGGGCGCTTCTGAAGGCATAAAAGGACCGGCCCAGGGGGCCGCAGCGGTCAACGGTCGCCGTTCGTAGCCATGGCTGAAACAAGCCGTCGAACAAGGTTGGCGCCGTTGCTTGGAGCGTCGTCACGTGCATGACGGATTTAGGGTTCAGGGCTTACCTGACCGGATGTAAGGTGATGCGGACACGCCGCATTTTGAGAAAACGCTCCCGCGCCTGTCTCCCTAAGCCGCCTGTTGACAAGGGGGTGCTCATGTAAGGGCTACGCCAGCAAGGCCAACCGCGCGGCGGCAAGAGCGCGTGGCATCGCCCCGGTCATTCCGCACAAGGCCAATGAGAAAGACAGACCAAAGTTCCTCGCCAAGACGCTCTACAAAGCCCGCGCCCGCATCGAGCAGGGCATAGGACGCGTCAAACGCTTCAAGCGCGTCGCCCTACGCTGCGAAAAGACAGCCCGAAATTTTCGGTCAATCGTCAGTTTCGCCGCAGGCCTGTGCTTGATCAAATTCGTCCACACGTCCTAGCAATTCGTTAACTATTTTTGAGATGCGCTAGTTGCTTGGGCGTCGTTATTGTGAGCTAAGATAGGCGCCGGTTCGAGTTCAGATCGACCACGGTAAGGAGATCTCGAATGAAAACGTTTACTTTAGTTTGCGCCACCCTGATGCTCGGTGCTAGTGTTGCGGTTGCTAAGGATGCGAAGGCTCCGAACTCCGCCGATAAAAGGACTGCCGCGACCGCGATGTCGGATGCCGATCTTGATAAGGTCGTGGCTGGCGGAAATGCCTGGGGTACCACGGGCGACGCAAGGGGATTGCATCACGGCCTTAATAAGAATGGTGTCGGTCATGGCTACGGCGTTTGTGGTAGTACTGGTTGCATCCAGTTCTGATCCAGTCAGCGCATAGTCGAGTAAAAAAGGGGTAGCGTGCTACGCTATCCCTTTCCAGATGCTGATTAGCGGATGCTGAAAATGTTGATCTTGGGGCCAATCCAAGAAAGACTGACCCCCCCGATCATTTATGCAATTCTTCTTACATCGACTTGGGCTAAACTAGCCCTCGGTCAGGAAATTGACTATAGTAAACCCGTCCGCTCGCTTCTTGAAATCCGCTCCCAAGGCGTCGTGATGCAGAAGTGGGACATCAGCTGCGGTGCGGCTGCGCTCACGACTGTCATGACCTATGGGTTCAATGATCCGACGCCGGAACGCCTTGCCGCTAGATGGATGCTGGCGCATGGGAATCTGGAAAAGATCAAGTCACAGCATGGTTTCTCGCTTCTCGACCTGAAGAAATTTTCTGAGAGCCGCGGGTATGCCGCCAAGGGCATGAAAGATTTGACGCGAGACCAACTAGCAGAACTCCGCTATGCAATCGTTCCGGTCATCGAATATGGCGTGAACCCTCACTTTATTGTTGTTCGCGAGTCGCGCCCGGATGGAACGCTGGACATTGCCGATCCTGGCTTTGGCAATCGGACGATGGACATCGAGCAGTTTTCTGAGGTCTGGCAGGGCAAAGTGGCCTTTGTGCTGGAGCGAAAAAATGCTCCCTGACCGGCGCGCGTCGCGCCCATCTTCCTATTTTGCTCGATCGGTTCGCGGCATAATGGTGATGTTGAGTGCTTGCGCCTTGCTCTGTGTTAATTGCTCCGCCCGCGCCGAGACTGTCGAGCAATTAAAAAAACTGCTCGCTCAAAGAGACGCCGAACTGGCCAAGAAGGACGCGATCATCAAGGCGCTCGAAGCCAAAGTCAAAACGGCAAGCGCAAAAGAAAGCGCGAGCCCTTCCGCAAGTTCAAGACAACCTACAACCCAAACCGCCTTCACCCCGCCGCTCCCCCAGGGCTTCGCTCCACGCGACACTTCTGTGGATTCCCAGAGGCAGACGCTCAGCGAGATTGAGAACAATGACGACGAAGCAGGTCGAGCCTTGGAGCGCACCCTGGTTCGAGAAGGGGCGTCAATCCTCTCTCCCTACCAAATCCAATTCACGCCAACCGTAGCCGGCTCTTATTGGGACCCCGAGCGGCCGACAATCTATCGCAACAGCATCGGCGGATCGATCTCCGTGGCCATGGGCTTGCCTTGGGAGGCGCAGGTTCAGCTGTCTGCGCCATTCACTCGGTTACAGACAACGGCTGGCCACACGCAGACGTTGGGAGATATCAGTTTCGCCGTGTCAAAACAGCTGCTCAACGAGAATGAGACTTTACCAAACTTGCTTCTGACGGTTGGCGGCCTTTATCGGACTGGCGCACAGAGTATCACGCCCAACAACCCGACGATCTACGGCGGGTCCCGACCGTCGAGCGGCTATGGTGGAGCCTTTGCCCAACTGTCTGCGTCCAAGAGATTTGACCCGATAACGATATTCGCCAGCGTCTCAAGCTCTAAGGCGGCATCCCTGCAGCTGACTGACGGAAACAAGATTGAACCTGGAATCAATGTCGGCGGACGCTTTGGAGCGCTCTTTGCGCTCAGTCCGACAATGTCCTTGAACACTGCCTTTAATTTTTCTCGCGAAACGGACGTGCTCCGATACCACAACGGGTGGTGGGTGCAATCTGCTACCACTATCGCGGGGGATTTTTCGGTCGGCCTGAGCGCGGTTTTGACTCCCAAACTCATGCTGCAGGTAACGGGGACAACGAGGATCATGGGGCCGACGCCTAACTTCACAGTTTCTGTGGCGCTGCCGTATTATTTTTAAGGGTTGCCGGGTGGGCGCAAGGTAGAAAGGCCACGGAAGCGAACGCGCGACGCCTGACCCCGACTAGTTCTGCTAGAGTATCCGTTATGGTCAAGTCGCGTTATTGGTCCAAGGACGATCGTCTCGTAGAAGAGCGTTTGCGGCGGTCTCCGTGACCGTGCGGCCTTGTCAAAGGTGGCAAATTCGAAGATCCTGGCATTTGAAACGGGGTCCATCGGGCAAATCCCGGGTCAAGCCACGAGGACATGCAGACTGGAGTGTTCATGAAAGATGTCCTCGCCGAAACGGCACCGGATTTCTCACGCCGTGTACTGGAAAACATAGATTTCTGGCGTAAGTTGAATCCAAAGTGCACAATTAGTAACGACCCGTGGCCGCAAGGCATTGAACCGTATCAGATCTCGCCCGAGGAGATGGCAGATCACGCGACGAACATCCCAGGGCTGTTCAACGCTCACATGGGGAGGTTCAGGTCAAGGGGATCAGCTTCAGTAGCGCATGAATAAAACTCCGTTGGCTGTGTCGGTGTCCAAGGTCTGAGCCTGTTTCCGGGACCTGGTCGTTTCCCGGCCAGATCAAACTCACATTCGGTCGCCGTTCGTGGCGGCTGCACCAATATCCCGCTTGCGGCGGTCGGGGCTCAGGAAGACGAGACCATTCTCTAGAGCGGCTTTTCAAGCCATGCGTTGAAGCGGTTCGTCCACTTGGATCCGCCAGGACTGATCAGATCCTGGGAGATTTGAGGATTCGGGGTGCGTCCATCGTCAAGCGGCTTTCATCACGGCTCCCTCGATGACGACGCCGGCGGTCACATATTTCCAGAGCGCCACCAGCAGCTTGCGCGCCAACGCCACAATGGTTGTCTTTTTGAGCCGCCCGCCATTGCGACTGACCCGTTCTTTGAACCACAGAGCCAACGCCGATTGCGGCTGATGACGCAGCCATAGCCAAGGGAGTTGAATGAGGGTGGTTCGCAAGCGCGGGTTGCCGGCCTTGGAAACACCTTGCTCGCGATCGACTGATCCGCTTTGCCAGGGCGTCGGCGCCAAGCCCGCGTAAGCAGCGACCTGGCGGCGATTGTCGAAGTGTCGGAACAGTCCTTCCGACCAGAGGACGGCGGCGAACTCCAGACCGATGCCCTTGATGTCGAGCAACATCGTCGCCGGCGCTGGCGTCACGGCTTGTCGCGCGGCAAGCAGCGTGTCACGTTCGGCCTCCACCGCCTTGATCTGCTCGAGCAGCAGTTCGAGCCGATCGAGTTCACGGCTGATCTGGGCCTTGAGATGCGGCGGCAACGGACGGCCATCGCCCGTCTTCAACTCGTCGAGCCGTCGCCGTCGATCGCGACGCAGCGGCTCGTAACCAGATGCGCCCTGCGAGAACAGCAATCCCTTGATCCGGTTGACGTGCAGAATGCGCTCGTTGGTCAGCACCTTGCGCTCGCGGCAGAGACGGCGGCGGTCCTCGTCCTCGGGCGTCGGCGCCTTGACCATTGCGCACACGCGAGGTTCGCCCCGCTTGTGCGCCAGCAGCGCGCGAAGCAGAGCCTCGCCGTCGATCCTGTCGGTCTTCGCTCGCCGACGCCGTCTTGATGTCGCGATTGAGGCCGGATCGACGACATGGCTTTCAATCCCTTCATTCTCCAACGCACGATGAACCCAGAAGCCGTCCAGTCCCGCTTCTTGAATGACGATGATTGGGAACGATTTTCCAGATCGCGCCAACGCTTTCCGCCTGAGTTCCGAAAAGCGAGCCCGCAGCGCGCCGATGTCCCCGGCAGGCATGCCGTGCTTCGACATCTTCTCTCCGCCGCCCGGCGACAGTGACGTGATCAGCCAAGTAGAGCGACTGAGTTCCATTGAAACGAAAATCGCGCCAAGATCGCTGCGGATGGCGCTCGGCGTTTCGGTTCGATCAGCTATAACTCGCATGGTCGTCTCCAGAGTGGGTGTTAGCAACCGCACTCTGCCAGAGCGTCGGTCGCTATCCACCTCCCCATGGGATCTCTCTACAGGCCGCGGTATGAAAGGGTGACAGCGGGATCGAGTGCTCCGTTCCAAAGGGCTTGGGCGATGTTGGCGACGCCGTTTGCCCTGGCGATGTTGAGGGCTTGCGAACGCAGGCGCGCCATGATGCCTGGATTGACGCGGATGCGGCTGGCGTCTTCAGCAAGGGTCACGTCGCGAACCCAATGGTTCTCGTTCTCCACAGCCCAATGACCGCGGATGGCGCTCGCGAAGATTTCCGCGGGCAACATGACGGACGACGCATAAAACGCGGTTTCTTCCCGCCGTTTCCAGAGCCCTGTGGCGGCGGAACGGATCAATGTAAATCGCGTGACGCGCACGATTGCGGCGATCAACGGCGCCCATTCGTCGTCATCGAGGGCGGCGCCGGGAGCATAGACTTCGACACGCCGGTCTTCCTGGCGATTTCGCGTCAGATTGCGGCTGTCGTCGACGGCGATTGGAGCCGCCGTCGCGGCGATGTGCTCGCAGCGTTGCGACAAACCCGGCTGATTAGCTTTGACTTGAACGATCAGTTCATTGCCGGTCCCGCGTGCGATCTCGAAGGTTTTTTTGGCAGTGCATGG
>NZ_JADNQZ010000015.1:3910-7619 GCF_015709515.1 Methylocystis sp. H62 | reverse complement strand
GGTCTGGGCCACCTTTACGGTCGATGATGGCCTTTGGACCGATGGCGACGGCGACCGGAGACCAGTCCGGGTAAGCCCGACTGGATTCTCGACCCGGGGAACCCCCCTAGTAGTGGCCACGCAACGCGGTGGGCGACAGCTGGATGTATTCGCAGTGGGGAAAAACGATGGGGCGGTGTGGGTCACCTTCACGGTTGATGATGGCCCCTGGACCGACGGCATCGATGGGCGCACACCGTTCCGTGTGAGTCCGCCAGGGTTCGCTCAACAGGAAGCCGCTCTTGCTGTGGGCTGTCAGCGCGGTGAACGACAGCTGGATGTGTTTACAGTTCGAAACGATGGCGCGATTTGGGTCACCTTCACGGTTGATGACGGCCCCTGGACCGATGGCATCGATGGAAGAATGCCGTTCCGGGTGAGCCCGCCTGGATTCGCCCGACCGGGCGCCGCTATTGCCGTAGGCACGCAGCGCGGCGGACGTCAGCTCGATGTGTTTACAGTTCGTAACGACGGCGCGATTTGGGTCACCTTCACGGTTGATGACGGCCCCTGGACCGATGGCATCGATGGAAGAATGCCGTTCCGGGTGAGCCCGCCTGGATTCGCCCGACCGGGCGCCGCTATTGCCGTAGGCACGCAGCGCGGCGGACGTCAGCTGGACGTGTTTACAGTTCGTAACGACGGCGCGATTTGGGTCACCTTCACGGTTGATGACGGCCCCTGGACCGATGGCATCGATGGAAGAATGCCGTTCCGGGTGAGCCCGCCTGGATTCGCCCGACCGGGGGCCCCCCTTGCTGTAGCGAACCAGCGTGGCGGACGTCAGCTGAGTGTTTTCACAGTTGGTAACGAAGACGCGGTCTGGGCCACCTTTACGGTCGATGATGGCCTTTGGACCGATGGCGACGGCGACCGGAGACCAGTCCGGGTAAGCCCGACTGGATTCTCGACCCGGGGAACCCCCCTAGTAGTGGCCACGCAACGCGGTGGGCGACAGCTGGATGTATTCGCAGTGGGGAAAAACGATGGGGCGGTGTGGGTCACCTTCACGGTTGATGATGGCCCCTGGACCGACGGCATCGATGGGCGCACACCGTTCCGTGTGAGTCCGCCAGGGTTCGCTCAACAGGAAGCCGCTCTTGCTGTGGGCTGTCAGCGCGGTGAACGACAGCTGGATGTGTTTACAGTTCGAAACGATGGCGCGATTTGGGTCACCTTCACGGTTGATGACGGCCCCTGGACCGATGGCATCGATGGAAGAATGCCGTTCCGGGTGAGCCCGCCTGGATTCGCCCGACCGGGCGCCGCTATTGCCGTAGGCACGCAGCGCGGCGGACGTCAGCTCGATGTGTTTACAGTTCGTAACGACGGCGCGATTTGGGTCACCTTCACGGTTGATGACGGCCCCTGGACCGATGGCATCGATGGAAGAATGCCGTTCCGGGTGAGCCCGGCGTATGTAGGAGGAAGCCTCCTACCGCCAGGATCGCATATGGCGGTGGCTAATCAACGTGATGGCAAGCAGCTCGACGTGATCAGTGTGGGGAAGGGCCTTATCAAGTCTTTCCGAGAACTTCCCAGATTCCTTGAGGAATCTAAAGCGCTCGGGACGAACATCGTTTACCTTACGGATTATTGGGAGGGAGCGACTAGAGGGGCCGCTCCACGCTATTGGAATAAGGGCGATTATATTCCGCGAGCAGACCTCGGCGGCGAAGCCGCTCTGACCGAGGGTATCCGTAAGCTTCAAGAGGCTGGCGGCCGAATAATTCTGTATCTTGAGCCCTTCATAATATACGAGCACTCGCGTGTTGCTCAGCAGCATGGCGAAAGCTGGCGTGCTCGACTTCCCAGCGGTCTTTGGGGCGGCGATGGCTCGGTACATAAGCAATACGAATCTAACCTGACGATGGCGGCGCCTTCGGCCGCGTGGCAAAACTACATAGTCGAAGTCGCTAAGCGCTTAATTCGGGACTACCATGCCGATGGCATCTTCTTGGATTCCTGGGCGTGGCAAATGAATTGGCCAATGAGGACTTTGCAGGAGGGCGTCGCATGGTCGCCTCTTAAACATTGCCAAGGCGTGCTAAACTTGACTGCCCGCGTGAGAAGAGCAGTAAAAGAAATCAAATCGGATGCGGTTGTCCTCGGCGAAACCACTGCCGGACCGATCGGCCGATATTGGGATGGCGGACTGTCCGCCAATTTTGGTTTCGCCGAGAGACCCGAGAACGGAACATTAGCACAGAATCCGCGGCGCCTCGTCGCGTCGCCCGTTCGGTATGGGATACCTGAACTCAACTGGTTCGGGAATGGTGTAAACCTCAACGAGTTGCATCAAGTCTTTGCTGCGGGCCACAGCCTAGCACTTTGTGGTTTTTGGCCAGGTTCATTTATGCATGACGCCGCCGGCCATATCCGGACGCTGGTCCAAATGCGGCAAACCTATAAGGACGCGCTGATATACGGTCAGCAAACCTACCAGCCGAGAACTGGCAATCAAGACGTGGTTGCCTATCACTACCGCGGGGAAACGCATCAACTCATTACATTGGTCAATATCGCCGACACTTTTGATCACTCGGCGACTTTGGAACTTCGGGATGCTGATCGTGACTCGATCTGGAGGGATCTGCTCACACCTCTGCTCATATCAGCGAACGGAAACTTGCTAGGACCAATTTCTGTACCTCGATCCGGCCTTCGGGTGCTTTTGAGAAGCTGAAGTGATTGGGCTGTCAATCGAACGTCGGGCCAGGATAGGAGATGGAAAATAGCGGGCTTGATTACCAACGGGCCATTACGGAAGCGTACGATTTTGGGAAGATTCTGACCTGCCCCTGAGAAATTCCTCCAGAAGCGATTAGAGTCCGGCCCATTAACCGCCGGGACTCAACTTGCTACTGGATGAAAGTTCGGGGGCAGGTCAGCGGAGGCCCCGGCGATGGGACGCCAGTTTTCACCGTCTAGCCGATCGACCAGACCGATTGCCGCATCACCACTATCGACCATCGCGGCGCAACTCGGCGCAGCGTCGACGCGCGACGTTGCGCAATGCGCGGCGTCATCGTTTTTGCGATGCCGGCGCTGAATCAAGTTGAAGTTGAAGGAACCATTTGGGTCCTTTCGTCGTTCATTCTGAGGCCTTTTGCCGATTTTGAATGGCAATGAGCAATGAGGGTGAAACGCTAGCAAGTTTTTTGGTTGTCATCCCCGCAATCCGAAGCCCCGAAGGCAATAGCTACAATTTCAAAACGTTGCTGTTCTTCTCGCGCTTCCGCAAAGAATGGGAGTGACAAAAACCCCATGTTCAAGTCGCTTTGGAGGTTGTCATGGCTACCATTTCCGGAATTCAAGCACGATTTCTCCATCCTCTAGCTTTAGTTTCCTTACTGCTCTTCTGCCACCCTGCAGTTGCGCTGTGGCAAGGCTGGGAAAGCATGGGCGGCGTAATCCTCGACAAGCCTGAATGTGCGAGCTGGGGACCGGGCCACCTCCACTGCTTTGCCCGCGGGACCGATGGCGCGATGTACGGCAAGTGGTGGACCGGCAGTGGCTGGGGCGGCTGGGAGAATATGGGTGGGGTGCTTCTCAACAAACCGGAATGCGTGACCTGGGGGCCGGGCCACCTCCACTGCTTTGGCCGCGGGACCGATGGCGCGATGTACGGCAAGTGGTGGACCGGCAGTGGCTGGGGCGGCTGGGAGAA
>NZ_JADNQZ010000015.1:0-3692 GCF_015709515.1 Methylocystis sp. H62 | reverse complement strand
ACCGATGGCGCGATGTACGGCAAGTGGTGGACCGGCAGTGGCTGGGGCGGCTGGGAGAATATGGGTGGGGTGCTTCTCAACAAACCGGAATGCGTGACCTGGGGGCCGGGCCACCTCCACTGCTTTGGCCGCGGGACCGATGGCGCGATGTACGGCAAGTGGTGGACCGGCAGTGGCTGGGGCGGCTGGGAGAATATGGGTGGGGTGCTTCTCAACAAACCGGAATGCGTGACCTGGGGGCCGGGCCACCTCCACTGCTTTGGCCGCGGGACCGATGGCGCGATGTACGGCAAGTGGTGGACCGGCAGTGGCTGGGGCGGCTGGGAGAATATGGGTGGGGTGCTTCTCAACAAACCGGAATGCGTGAGCTGGGGACCGGGTCACCTCCACTGCTTTGGCCGCGGGACCGATGGCGCGATGTACGGCAAGTGGTGGACGGGCAATGGTTGGGGCGGCTGGGAGAACATGGGTGGGGTCATCCTCGAGGAGCCTGAATGTGTGAGCTGGGGGCCGGGCCACCTCCACTGCTTTGCCCGCGGGACGGATCGCGCAATGTACGGCAAGTGGTGGACGGGCAGTGGCTGGAGCGGCTGGGAGAACATGGGTGGGGTGCTTCTCAACAAACCGGAATGCGTGAGCTGGGGGCCGGGTCACCTCCACTGCTTTGGCCGCGGGACCGATGGCGCGATGTACGGCAAGTGGTGGACGGGCAATGGTTGGGGCGGCTGGGAGAACATGGGTGGGGTCATCCTCGAGGAGCCTGAATGTGTGAGCTGGGGACCGGGCCACCTCCACTGCTTTGCCCGCGGGACGGATCGCGCAATGTACGGCAAGTGGTGGACAGACGTCGCCAGGCGTTCTTTGACCGTCAGCCGGCACAATACCGCAGGTTTGACGGACGGGGACGTGGATCGGATTCTTGGCGACTCCTCCACCGTGCTGCAAACGAACGATGGTCCTGACGATGTCGCCTGTTCAGTTGCTCTTCAACGTTCAGGCAATGTCGTTGTCTTCAATAATGGCGATGGCAGTCTCGATAATGCGGCGGAGTTGTCTGAAGTGTTCAACTTGGCGGGTAACGTCAAAGTAGTCGCTGATGTAAATTTTTGCGGAGGCCAGTTTAACACCTCGATTATTGGTTGCGGCCAAACGCCAGGCACGTCGTTCATCACCGAACGGTTCACCGCGGGGCAGGAAGGCATACTTTGGGCCCACGAGTTTGGGCACAATCAAAATCTTCCCCACCGCGACACCTCGACCGACAACGTGATGTATTTCTCCATCGGAAACAATCGGAGACGGATAAACCAAACAGAGTGCAATGCGTTCAGCGGTCAGCAACCGGTGGTCAACGTCGCGGCGATGAACATTCCGTCTACAACGGTGGCGCAAGGCGTAACTTCGGGGCCTGGCATGCCGGGAGAGCAGATGCGCAAGCAGTCCGGTGGACAGATGCCTGGAGAGCAGATGCCCAACTACGACGCCGGTGGGCAGATGCCCGGAGAGCAGATGCGCAAGCAGTCCGGTGGACAGATGCCTGGAGAGCAGATGCCCAACTACGACGCCGGTGGGCAGATGCCCGGAGAGCAGATGCGCAAGCAGTCCGGTGGACAGATGCCTGGAGAGCAGATGCCCAACTACGACGCCGGTGGACAAATGCCGAGAGAGCAGATGCAAAAGCAGTCCAGTGGACAAATGCCAAACTACGGTAGCGGTGAGCAAGCGCCGGGAGAGCAGATACGCAAATACTCCGGTGGACAGGCGACTGCACGCGAGAAAAAATTGCCTGTCGATCAGTTTGTGAGTCAAGTCTACTTTGACGGTCTACCGCTTGCCGAGGCTGCTAGCTACGGGGATGAAAGCGTTGATACGTTGCTTACAATTCTCCGAGATCCAAGCCGGGTTCAATATCACGAGAACGCAGCTCTTACCCTGGGCATGATCGGCAGTGAGCGCGCCGTTGAACCACTCATCGCTTACATCCAGGGCAGACGCGAAGCGACGGCACAGTTGCCTGGAACTGCGGATGCGGCATCGTCGCATGCTGCCTACAAGGGCCGTGTAGGAGCGGTTATGGCCCTCGGCTATATAGTTAGCCGCAATGGCAGTAAGGCGGCGCTTACCTTCCTCAAGGACAACGCTTCGCCCCAGGCGTTAAAGCTACTTTGGATGGGCGACGGCCGACCGGAAGAAGCCAAACAACAAGACTTAACGAAGTACTTCTTGCTTAGTCTGGGGATATCGGGAAATACCGAGGCGGCGGAGCATTTAAAGGCATTGCGCCAACGAGAGGTCGTCCCCGAAGCCGCGCCTCGCAAGACCAAAGTCGAAGGAGTACTTGCACAAAGTCTGCAACTGAATGATCAAGTCGCTCGGGAAGGCCTGCTGAACTATTACAAATCTAAGCAAGAGACTCCCAGGTAGGAGGGTAAGTGCTTTAGTTTAAAAGCGACGGCTTGTCCTATCTTATTGATGTCCTTTCCCGCCCCAGCTTCGGCTGGGGCTTTTTCTTTGGCGTCTATATATGATGATATCCTTTATCATACATATTGGAGACAGCGTCATGGCCTATGGAAAACTCGACGAGAATGAGCTGAAGAATGCGATTGCCCAAACGGGGGAGGCGATTCAACGCAGCCAGGACCTTCTGAAGGTCGTCTCGAAGAAACCGACGACCAAAGGGCTTGAGCTGGTCGCGGCTTCGACGCCGCTGCTCATTGAGAAGCTGGAGGACGACCTCGCGAAGCTCGAAAAGGCGCTGGCGAAGAAATCGACCGCATGAGCCATCTCGTTCTCCTCAGCGCTCAGGTTCCCGTGCTCGTCCCGTCCGCCGGCGAGCACGCGCAAACGCGCTTCTGGGAATCCTTCGTCGCCAACATCCGCAATCCGCACACGCGCCGCGCCTATGCGCGCGCGGCCGCCGAATTCTTCGATTGGCTGGAGACGCGCGGCGTCACGCAGCTCACGGCGATCGAGAGCGTGCATGTTGCCGCCTATATCGAGAAGCTCGCCAAGGCGCGCTCTGCGCCGACCGCAAAACTGCGTTTAGCGGCGTTGCGTCATTTGTTCGATTGGCTTGTCATCGGCCAGATAATGCCGACCAATCCCGCCGCCGCCGTGCGCGGGCCGCGCCATATCGTGCGGTGCGGCAAGACGCCGGTGTGTCAATCGGCGCTGGAGTTTGACCCCTTATCGGCGTCCAACATTGACCCCCGTGTTGCGCGCGTCGTGACGGAGGGAGGGCGTAGCCCGACCGGAGTTACGATGCGCGCGGCGGCGTTATCAGGCGCGGTTCTTGAAGCGCCAGCTTTCGTTGCCGGTCTCGACGATGTCGCAGTGGTGGGTCAGCCGATCGAGCAGCGCGGTCGTCATTTTCGGATCGCCGAAAACGCTCGGCCATTCGCCGAAGGCCAGGTTGGTCGTGACGATGATCGAGGTGCGCTCATAGAGTCGGCTGACCAGATGGAACAGCAGTTGGCCGCCGGCCTGGGCGAAGGGCAGATAGCCGAGTTCGTCGAGGATGACGACGTCGAGACGGGTCAGATAATCGGCGAGCCGCCCCTGCCGCCCGGCGCGCGCTTCCGCCTCAAGGCGATTGACCAGATCGACGGTGGTGTAGAAGCGCCCGCGCGATCCGGCGCGAATGCAGCTTCGGGCGATGGCGATCGCAAGATGGGTTTTGCCTGTGCCCG
>NZ_JADNQZ010000014.1 GCF_015709515.1 Methylocystis sp. H62 | reverse complement strand
CTCGTCTGCGTCGTCTTTCTAATGCATGTGCGCAGCGCACTCGTCGCCATCATCATGCTTCCCGTTGGCGTACTCATGGCGTTCGCCGCGATGAAGGCGCTGGGAATCGGCTCCAACATCATGAGTTTGGGCGGCATAGCCATCGCTATCGGCGCAATGGTGGACGCCGCCATCGTCATGATTGAGAACGCGCATAAGCATCTGGAGCGCGCGCTGCCCGACAAGCGGCGTATCGAGATATTGATCGATGCTGCGACTGAGGTTGGCCCCGCGCTGTTCTTCAGCCTGTTGATCATTACGGTTTCGTTCCTGCCGATCTTCACGCTCGAAGCGCAAGAGGGACGTTTATTCAGTCCGCTCGCCTTCACTAAGACGTTCGCCATGGCGGCGTCGGCGCTCCTTTCCGTGACGCTCGTGCCGGCGCTGATGGTCGTCTTCGTGCGCGGAAAAATCGTTCCCGAGGCGAGGAACCCCATTAATCGCGCGCTCATTTGGCTCTATCGGCCCATCATACGTTTGGTGCTCAAAGCGAAGGTCGCCACGCTTCTGCTGGCGCTCGGCGCGCTGGCGCTGACCATCATTCCGGCGCGGCAGCTCGGAGCCGAATTCATGCCCACTCTCAATGAGGGTGCGCTCCTTTACATGCCGACGACGCTGCCCGGGCTCTCGGTCACCAAGGCCGCCGAGCTCCTGCAAAAGCAGGACCGTATCATCAAATCCTTCCCCGAAGTTCACACCGCGTATGGCAAGGCTGGGCGCGCCTCCACGGCGACCGATCCGGCGCCGCTCGAAATGTCAGAGACCGTCATCCAGTTGAAGCCGAAGGATCAGTGGCGTTCTGGAATAACGATCGACAAGCTCATTGGCGAAATGGACGCGGCGCTGCAATTCCCCGGCGTGTCGAATGCCTGGACCATGCCGATCCGAAACAGGATTGACATGCTGGCGACCGGGATCAGAACGCCGATCGGCGTCAAGATTTTTGGCCGCGACCTGTCGCAAATGGAGGGGCTCGCGCGCCAAGTCGAGGCCGTCTTGAAGCGCGTGCCCGGAACTTCGAGCGCCTACGCCGAACGCGTCATCGGCGGCTATTATCTCGATATTGTTCCTGATCGCGCGATGCTCGCGCGCTACGGCCTCATGATCGGCGACATGCAAGCGATAATCGCCACGGCGCTCGGCGGCGAGACCGTCACAACGACGGTTGAAGGACGCGAACGCTACGGCGTCAACATCCGCTATCCGCGCGACTTCCGCTCCGATCCGAGAGCGATCGCCAGCGAAGTGCTGATTCCCCTACCTGGCGGCGGGACGGTTCCGCTCGGCGAAGTGGCGAGTGTCGGACTCGTTCGTGGCCCGACCTCGATTCGCACCGAGAACGGCCAGCTCACAGTCTACATCTTCGTTGATATCCGCGACCGCGATCTCGGCGGCTTTGTCGAAGAAGCGCGCCAGGCGGTCGTCGATGCGATCGAGTTCCCGGCAGGCGCTTATGTCGTCTGGAGCGGTCAGTTCGAATATCTGGAGCGCGCACGAGGGCGCATGCAGATCGTGGTACCGGTGACGCTGCTCATCATCTTCCTGCTGCTCTACCTGAATTTCCGCCGCTTGACCGAGACATTGATTGTCATGCTGTCGCTGCCCTTCGCGCTGGTCGGCGGCGTGTGGCTGATGTGGCTCTTGAACTTCAATATGTCCGTCGCGGTTGCGGTCGGCTTCATCGCGCTTGCTGGCGTCGCCGCCGAGACCGGCGTCGTGATGCTGATCTATCTCGATGCGGCAATGCGCGAGGTCGCGGCCAAGCGCGTGGCCAAAGGGAAGATCTTCACTCGCGCCGATTTGCGAGAAGCGATTATGCTCGGCGCGGTCGAGCGCGTGCGGCCGAAGATGATGACGGTCGTCGCAATCATGGCGGGGCTTGTGCCGATCCTCTGGAGCACTGGCGCAGGGTCAGAAGTTATGCAGCGCATCGCCGTTCCGATGATTGGCGGGATGGTGTCTTCGACGGCTCTGACGCTCGTTGTCATTCCGGCGATCTATGCGCTGATCAAGGGGTTTGGCCTGCCTCAAAAAGGAGAGGTCAAACAGGAGTTGGGGGGAACTATCCACGCAGCTCCATAGAACAATGCACAACAATCTTCACAGGAGGAAAGACTAATGCTTAGACTCTCTATTGCCTTAGCGACGATGCTGGCCCTATCCGTTCCCGCGATGGCCCAAGAGCTCCAGGAGCACGACCCGCAGACTCACGGAATGGTCCCCGGCGGGCATGGCCGTCACATGCATCGTGATTGGAGCACTCCTGGCCAACACAGACATAATGTGTGCTGGCACCGCCATCATGGAAAATGGGTGTGGGTCTGTCGCTGATGGAGAGAGCTTCGTGATTGAACGCATATTCGATGCGAAGCTGACGTACGGTAATTGTCGTCGACAATAATGGAACGGTCCGACCATCGATTTGCTGTCGGGCCGTGTTCCTTAGGCAACAGTACGAGGCGCGGAAGGTCTCATCGGCGTGATATCATCCAAGGAGTCCGCGCCCCTCATAAACCGTCGAGCAAAATGGCGGACCGCATCCAGTGACTTGCAGTTCCGCCGTTAAACTTTGCGTTGTTGATCTTTTCGAGCGACGATACACGACGACATCGGTCGAGCGGGAGCCTCCGCAGCCAATGGTGTCGAGGCCGTGACTGAAGGAACCGCCATTTCTGGAAGCGGGGCGGCCGTATTGCCGAGTGAGCAACGACGATCGACCTTGCGCAAAGGACGCCTAGATCAATTACGATGCCGCTTCTGACGGCGCAAGGAAGGATGAACCGAGTGGCCCACGAGCATCGGCATGATCGCGCCTCGCATGAGGAATCGAAGACGGCCCGTGGCGGTGTCACAATCGAGGATGCGCATCAAGACCCATCCCATGTAGCGGACGTTATCTACACATGCCCGATGCATCCGCAGATTCGTCAGATCGGGCCCGGAAATTGTCCAATCTGCGGCATGACGCTTGAGCCACTCGTCGCTTCGACCGAAGCCGAACCGAACGCCGAACTCGTCGACATGACTAGGCGGTTCTGGATCGGGCTGGCGTTGGCGGCGCCGGTGCTCGTCTTGGAGATGGGCGGACATTTATTCAATCTCCATCACTTGCTAGCGCCGCAGGCGTCGAACTGGCTTCAGCTTATTTTGGCGACGCCGGTCGTGATTTGGGCTGGCTGGCCGTTTTTGGTTCGAGGCGCGCAATCGCTCGTGACACGTAATCTGAATATGTTCACGCTCATCGCCATGGGAACGGGCATCGCCTGGATTTACAGCGTCATCGCAACATTGGCGCCGTCGCTCTTCCCGCCGGCATTCCGCAACCTCGATGGCTCTGTCCCGATCTATTTCGAGGCGGCGGCGGTTATCACCGTCCTTGTTCTGCTTGGACAAGTTCTTGAATTGCGCGCGCGGGAACAGACCGGCGGCGCCATACGCGCGCTCCTCGATCTCGCGCCAAAAATGGCGACTCGGATTAACGCTGACGGATCCGACGAAGAAGTTGTGCTGGATCTTGTGAAGGTCGGCGAGCGCCTGCGCGTCCGTCCAGGAGAAAAGGTTCCTGTGGACGGCGAACTCGTCGAGGGCCGCAGTTCGGTCGATGAGTCCATGGTCACCGGCGAATCCATGCCGGTGACGAAGATTGCAGGCGACAGAGTCATCGGCGGCACGCTTAATCAGACTGGCGGCTTTGTGATGCGCGCGGAGAAGGTTGGCCGCGACACCGTGCTCTCAAGGATTGTCGAGATGGTCGCATCCGCGCAGAGAAGCCGCGCGCCAATACAGCGCCTCGCCGATCAAGTGGCGGGATGGTTCGTGCCCGCCGTCATTCTCATCGCCGTTATTGCATTTCTTGCCTGGGCAATCTGGGGACCGGAACCACGCATGACGTATGGCCTTGTTGCAGCGGTCTCCGTTCTCATCATCGCTTGCCCTTGCGCGCTCGGTCTTGCGACGCCGATGTCGATCATGGTCGGCGTGGGACGCGGCGCGCAGTCGGGCGTGCTGATAAAAAGCGCCGAGGCGCTGGAGCGCTTGGAAAAAATAGACACGCTGGTGGTGGACAAGACCGGGACGCTCACCGAAGGCAAGCCGCGCGTCACGGCCATCCTCGCCGTCACCGGGATCTCCGAGGAAGATCTGTTGGCGACGGCGGCGAGTCTTGAACGCGCCAGCGAGCATCCCCTGGCGTTCGCAATCGTTCAGGCCGCAGCCGAGCGCGGGCTCGCGCTCAAAGGTGCGACGGATTTCGATTCCCCCGTGGGCAAGGGCGTCATCGGTCGGGTCGAAGGCAATGTGGTCGCGATCGGCAATCGTCGATACCTTGTGGAGCTCGGCGTCGATGCGACGCCGCTCGATAGCGACGCTGAACGCCTGCGGGAAGACGGCGCGACTGCTATCTTTGTCGCCATAGACGGAAGAATTTCCGGCGTCATCGGCATCGCTGACCCAATCAAAGCGACGACGGACGCCGCGCTGAAATCGCTGCGCGAAGATGGCGTCGATGTCGTGATGCTAACCGGCGATAACTGGACAACGGCGCGGGCCGTCGCCAAACGCTTGGGAATCGGCGAGATCGAAGCTGAGATCCTCCCTGAGGACAAGAGCAAAGTCGTGACCAGCTTGCGCGAGGCGGGTCGAATCGTCGCCATGGCGGGAGACGGCGTGAATGATGCCCCTGCACTGGCCGCTGCCGATGTCGGAATCGCCATGGGAACCGGAACCGATGTCGCGATCGAAAGCGCGGGGGTGACTTTGCTGAAGGGCGATCTCGGGGGCATCGTGCGTGGTCGACGCCTCTCCAAGACGACGATGCGCAACATCCGCGAGAATCTGTTCTTTGCGTTCATTTATAATGCCGCGGGCGTGCCCATTGCCGCTGGCGCGCTCTATCCGATCTTCGGGCTACTCTTATCACCAACGATCGCCGCCGCAGCGATGACGCTGTCATCTGTAAGCGTCGTCGTCAATTCCCTGCGACTGAAGCAAGCCAGGTTGGACCCCGAGCGAAAAATTGAGATGCCGCCATATACGACCTAAGCAGAGGGCTATAGGACTATTCGGTGCGGGGGCAGTCACCACTCCCACAGCGCCGGCTGTTCTCTCACCACTTTGCCACACTCACAGCATCTGTCATTGGCGGAACTCTCGCCCGCGTTATGAGAGCAAACATTTTGGCCCGCACTCGCCGGATGAACTCTGATTTCACTGTACAATTCGTCATTTATAGCAATTTTTAGAAGGTTAGGCTCGTTGAGTGAGGCGGCGATGACGAACGCGGCGGGTGAATCGGATGGAGAGGCTCTCAGGCTCGATTTTGACCGCCGTCTAAAAGATGCAATTCGGGGTTCGGTCGTGACCTCTGATGTTGGCGTGGTCGCCTTATCGAGAACTCGACGACGCGCTTGGCCTGAGCGGCATGGCGGGCGAGACTCTTGCCGGCGCCTGCACCGGCAAGAGCATGCTCTTGGTTGGCAATTTACGGCGGTCTGGGTTAGGTCGGCTCGCCGGCTACCAGGACGTGAACGACGTGAGCGGCTTCGGCGGGCCCTGGCGTTCTGGGCGTCGGCGCCGGCGTGGTACAATTCCAAGTTCTATCCGGCGATCGACAATTTCGTCGTGGTGCCCGTTTACGCGCGCGTGGACGGCGCCTTGTTCATCAGGTTGAGCGAGAATGTCTCGGGATAGCTCAACGTCGAGAATCTGGCTGGCGCGCGGTACTATGAATCGTAGATCTGCCAGCGCGTCGCTCCGTATCGGCGAGCGATATCGGCCACGATGGCGTTCGGCGTCAGACTCTCGGCGGCGATCCGAGCTTTCTCCGCCTCAGAGCGTCGCCGACGGCCCGTGGGGCCGGCAACCACCTCAATCCGTCCCGCGTAGCCTTCTTTCGAGACGCCCATTTGGGCGTCCATTTTGACGTCTCTGGTCATTACAGCCACCCTCGAAAGCAGGGGCTTCTTCGCATGATCAGAACATTTTCGGCAGAAGGGGATCGGCTAAGCGCTTACGTACTATGTCTTCGAGCATAACAACAACAACACGCCAGGCACCCCGCGCTCGGCCTATGTGACGCTGAACGCGCGAGTTTAAGCGAGTGCCGGCCGTGCACGCGCCGACTGGATGAGCCGTAGGCATCGATAGCCAGTCATTCTCGCCTGATGTATCGGCGCAGGCTCGAAAGACCCTGCGCCGGCTCGCCGGCTCAGCCCCGACTAGAACAAAAACCCTAAGCAGCTCCGCCAACGAGCTTCACGACAACCGCAGCGATTGTGTTCTAAGGGCCGCCAAGACCTGCATAGCAAGACCACCAATAACGCCCCCGCCCACCCAGCGAACATGTGGGCGCGGGTCGTCATTCGTCTCTCATAGCGGCTCCTCTAGTTTCCGCGAGCTGCCCCCTTGCCGTCTGTCCCGGAGCTTGATGCGCTCGCACGTGTTCGGATAGGCGTGGTTTGGCTCCCGGAGTTGCAGCGTTGCTGATTCCGCTTGATGGCGCCCCCTAAAACGAGATGAAGGCGCCCACCCGTTACGGAATGATGGCGCCCCCCGATTCCGAGATGATCCCGCCCCCTGCAACGGAATGATCCCGCCCGGGTGATTTCGTGCAGTGGCTCACCGCCGCCGTTGGCCTGATCAAGTCGCTCCTTTGGCAATCCAAGGGGGAGCGATTCATGCCAGCGGAGCGGATTACGATGCGCCAGGCGCGCGAGATTATTCGGCTGAAGACCGCGTCGGTTTCAGCGCACGAGATTTCCCGGCGTCTCGGCATGCCGCGTTCGACGGTTCGGGAAGCGCTCGAACGCGCGGAGGGCGCCGGGCTCTCCTGGCCGCTGCCGGAGGGAATGAACGACGACGCGCTGGAGGCGGCGCTTTACGCCAACCGGCGCAGCAAGCGCGGTCACCGGCGCGTCGAAGAGCCGGACTGGGCAAACGTGCATCGCGAGCTGAAGCGCAAGCACGTCACCCTGACGATCCTGTGGGACGAATACATCGCCGAGAACCCCGGCGGCTATCGCTATTCGCGCTTTTGCGAGCTGTATCGCGCCTTCGAGAAAACGCTGTCGGTGACCATGCGGCAGACCCACGCCGCCGGCGAGCGCCTGT
>NZ_JADNQZ010000013.1 GCF_015709515.1 Methylocystis sp. H62 | reverse complement strand
TCGCGCTGGCGACGTGAGCCTTCGCCTCGTCGGCGTGAAGCGCAACGAGAGGACCAAGGCTGATGCGGGCGAAAGCGATTGCGGAACTCATGACGTGTCACAGTGAAAGGGGCGCGGTCTGAAGGGCGGCGTGACGCGGATGCGGCGCATGAGCGCGCCGCAGTCGGGACACAGCGAGGCGGCGCCGATTTTGGCGGTGGGCGCGTCCTCGCAGGCGGGGGCAGTCGGTTCTTCGACAGGATGATTTGCGGCGGCGAGCTTGCGGCAGAGTTCGAGTCTTTCGGCGCGGTCTCCCCTGGCCAGGAGGCCGTAGTGACGAATGCGATGGAAGCCGCCGGGGAGGACATGCAGCAGAAAGCGGCGCATGAACTCCTCCGGCTTAAGCCGCATGATCTTCCGGCGCCCGTTGCGCCGATAGTCCTTGTAGGTGAACGCGATCTCGTCGTCGCTGATGGCTACGAGCCTTGAGTTGGCGATCGCCGCGCGATGCGTGTAGCGGGCGAGATAGGCAAGGACCTGCTCGGGGCCGCCGAAGGGAGGCTTGGCGTAAACGACCCAGTCTGGCCAACTCATGCCGTCTGTCAGATCAAATATCAACTTGTACAGGTCATGTCCTCGAGCATGCGACGGCGCAGAGGGCTCATCTCGGCCATCTGGAAACCTCCTGTTTGAGAGTGGGCTGCAACACCCAAATCCTCTCAGACAGGAGGCCAATCACCAGACATCGCCGCACCCGCCGCGATCAGCGGCTTCGTTCAATCAGCACCCAGCGATGCGCCTTGCGCCGTTCGCCCCGCTCGTGACGCTCGCCGCAGACCGCCGCCGCATCCTGCTCCATCATCTCGTTCAACGCCTCGACCCCGGCGGCAAGGCAGAACCGCTCGAAGCTCGCCGACATGCTCGCCAGCGCTTCGGCTTTCAGCGCATGCGTGGGAATCGCCGTCGATGTGGTATGTTCCTGCATGGCGTCGCTTTCCTTTCGTGGAATCAGCACCCCGAGCCTAACGGCTCAAGGCGAGCAACGCCGCTCCTCCATTTTCAACATTCTTCGGGACATCCCCGAGAACCACAGCGCAAGGGCTTTGTTTAAAGGTTAAAGCACAAGATAAGGCATATACGATATTTCAATGGCTATGAGGCCGAGACATCGCAAGTCGCCAACAATGGGACAAAACCCTTGCCCGACTTTTATAACTTAAGCAACATTCCACCTCTCCAGGCGGCTCGGTGGATTATAAAGCAAGATCCACATGTCTCATTCTTGATCATTATCTTGATTTTTGTTTTCAGGTCAGGGATTGGATTTGACTACGGCGCAGATGGCGATGTAATTGCAATAGCCGAAGCCTTCCCGACGCCGCTGGCTGATTACAAGGGTCTTTCCATCATTAGCCCTATTATTGCCCATTACGTTGGAGCACACACAGAATTTGAATGGTGTATCCTACATATTATTTTGGTTTGCGTCATTTTCTATTTAGCCTGGCGCCTTGTTCAACGCCAGTTTCTTGAAGCTTCGACGCGGCAATTTATTTGGATCGCACTTTGTGGGTCCGGGGCTGGGGTGGTGGCCATTGGCAAAATTGGTCATTACGACATTTGGATGTTTGCAGCCTCCATGCTTCTTCTCTTCGATAGAAACTGGCGTGGAGCCGTTCTTTCAGGGCTTTTGTTTGGTTTTACGAACGTCGAACAGGGTCTGGTTGCGCTTGCTGCTTTAGCGATATGCGCATACGCTATCGACAGGGAGTTTATCAAGATAATATGCTTATCGGTATTGTCTATGTTATTTGCGCGAGCCATTCTGCAGTTATGGTATCTACACAATAACGTTGACGTTCACACGAGAGCTAGCCTTGTTATCGGTTGGCTACGTCTCTCATTAAGGGGCTTCTTGCAAGCTTGGCCAGTTCAGATTTATAGCTGGTTTTCAGCTTCGTGGATATTAGTTTTATACATGATTTTCATTGGTGGCCGTGCTACTCGTGCCTTAATAGCCAGTGGCGCTATTGTGCTACCCGCGCTAGCAACATCAATTACTGCAGATGGCACAAGGGTGTTCGCCGTGACATCCTTTCCTTCCTTCTTACTCCTGATCAGATATATGAGTGCCGACAAAAGCATGGAGGCAGTTCGTGTACACCTTGCTATATTTATACTTTCAGTGATGCTGATATCACCGGGTATCATGACCTGGGTCGGGGGCTCTGTTGCGCGGCCGTACGCACAGTTACTTGATATCATGCTGACGTTGGGGGGCCGGGTTGGACACTGACGCAAAGTGCAACACCCTGGTTCTTTGATTTCCAAGCCGGAATGTCTCCAATGGCGCTCGAACCCAACCAGTTCTCCCGGCTTAATCTTGGCTTTGCCACCTCGATCAGAGCGCGACTTTGCATTAAACTTTCGAACGCGCCGAACCAGAAAGGCCGAGAGGTCATGACCAGCGACCTGGGACAAAACTCTCTGCGGAGCCTCTAATGTCGGCTATTGACGAACTTATCTGCGCGGCTGTCCGTGGCGATGATCCTCCTTGGCCCATCCAAGGCGACGGCGAAGATGTGGCGCGTTTTCTTATTAGAAGCGCCTATCATGGAGTCCAGCCGCTGCTCCACCGAAGCATGCAAATGTCAGGCGAGAGGAGATCTTCCTGGCCGAAAGATATATTAGATTCATGCCGAAATGCGACTGTTGCCCAAACCGTGAGAGAGGTGGGCCGCCAGGCTATTTTGAAGCGCGCTCTGTCCCGACTCTCCGAGATTGGCGTGCGCCCGATATTGTTCAAGGGGACCGCGCTGGCCTATGATGTCTACCCTTCTCCATCTTTGCGAACTCGGGGCGATACCGACCTACTCATTCCGGATGACGCCCGCAATCAAGTTTGCGAAGCACTTGAAGGCCTCGGCTTTGCGTGCGAATTTGGTCAAAGAGGAGAATTCGTTAGCCAAACTGCGGTCTACACACTCCAGGACCCAAATCTCGGCGAACACCAGTTGGATATTCATTGGCGAATCAGCAATGCCGTCGTATTGTCCAAGCTCTTTTCTTACAACGAATTGTTTTCTGTGGCCAAACCGCTGCCAATGCTAAGCTCGCACGCCTTTGCGGTTGACCACGTCGATGCAATACTTATTGCTTGCATGCACAGAGCTGCCCACAAGCAAGCTCCTTATTTCGTCAACGACGTTGAGTATTATGGCGGAGATCGCCTAATTTGGCTCTATGATATTCACCTTCTTATGAGCAAATTAACGCAATTTCAGCAAGACCGCTTTGTACATATGGCATCAGAAAAAGGTCTTCGGGAAATCTGCTCAGAAGCCATTGAGCAATCTATCGCTTGTTTCCACACCTCCGTTCCGGAGCAAATGCGAAAGGCGCTTATTGAACAAGGGCAGGGTGGGAAAGCTTCGCGCTTTTTAAATGGATCAGTAACGTATCAATACTACGCTAATTTCATGGCGGTAGAAGGCGCAGGCAACAAGCTAAGCTTTCTTGCTGGGCTCCTCTTCCCACCGGCAAAGTATATGCGGCGAGTGTATTATAACGTGAAGCCGGACTTCTTGGCGTGGCTCTATTTGCGTCGAATTGGTATTGAAGTTTTCAAACGATTGCGTCGCTCAATTGCGGCCGGGCATGCCGGGCCTCGCAAGTCCGAACAGTAGCTTGATGTAAGCGCTATGGCGATGGAACAAGCGTGTCGGTCTTTCCAGAGAGGCGATAGGCGATTAAACCAATCCATTCGTGAGCCGCGGTCTCGACGAGTCCCAGGCCCTTGGAAGGGGACGCCGGTCGATGCCACTTCCCGGCCTCTCTCGACGTGCGGTAGTCAACGGGATAAGCAATGACAGGAAAGCCAATATGGCGGAATACGCCAACGGAACGGGGCATGTGTGTCGCCGAGGTGACGAGCAACCAACGCTCTCCCGGCTTTGGCTTGACAAGGTCTTTGGTGAAGACGGCATTTTCGTACGTATCATTGGAATTTTCTTCATATAGCACGTCGCCTTGATCCAGACCCACGCGCTTCCAAAAATCTCGCACCTGCATCGTCTCGCGTGCATGCGAGGTGAAGACAAGGCGAGCGTTCGGAAATTGGCGCTTGAGTTCAATAGGCATGGTCAGGCGCTCGGCCGATTCGTTGAACGTCAAATGGCCGCGTAGACCACTCTGATTTTCTCCGGCCGCGCCTCCAAGTACGATAATGCCGTCTGGAAGAATCATGTCATCGGGTGGCGGCGGGAACCGCGACTCAAGCGGCGCCGCGAGCAGGTGGCCGAGGGGCCCGAAGGCCGCGAGCGCCAGCAGCAAAAATGTCGCCGATGCTATCCACCGGCCCCAACGAGAGTAATTGCGCGTGAATGTAAGCGCCGCGCCGAGGGCGCCGATAAACAGCAAGAGCACAGTGGGCGAAGCAAGAAACTTGATTATTGCGTAATTGAAGGGCAAGCCGGGTCTCGCTAAGGTGGTCGGCGGCGCGGACCAATGACGCTTTATTTAGCGCAGGGGCAGGTGGGCCGCAAACGCCGGTTGTGATCGGCGCGGCGGCTTAAGCGCGATAATGCCGAACCCCGCGCCAGGAGACGAAGAGCGGCTCGAGAAGATCGGTTAGGCCAATTCGAATGCTGGGGTCGCGTCCAACGGCACGGTCGTGTTGTCATCATCATGCGCGCGGGCGGCGGCAAAGACGTGATCGCGAACGAGATCGGAAAGCAGACTCCGCAGCAGGGAAGCCGCCGACCTGATCAACGAGCGCCGAATGCACGCCCTCATACGCGCGCGCCGATTGCGGCGTCAGTGGCGGATCCTGCCTACACATCTCAAAGCGCCGTCGCAACGAGATTTCGCCCCGTTCCGCAAAGCCGCGATTTGAGGTGAGGATCATAGCGCCCTTTTGCGGCGCCATCTGGCATAATCTGTCGCCGTTGTTGACACGGCGTCCGGTCAATCCGGAACAGGCCGCAAGGCTTCCCGTAAGTAGGTCTCGAAAGAAGCGAAAAGACGTTTGCACGGCGGCCGGGTTCTGTAGCTGGCCGCAGTCAGCCCGGCGGCGATGCGCGTGCGCCGTATTGCGGTGAATGCCTAGTTGGCGCACGGAGACGCCCTGACGATGTAGTTTCAGGATCATGACGAGTTCCCAAAGTTGGATCGCTTGGCCCAGCCTTCCAAGGAATGCCCCGGAAGGCTGGGCGCCAGAAAACTCGCACTGAGGAGTTTACGTCCGGCGCTCACAGGCAACTCACCGACGTTCTGGATGGAAAACTGTTGCGATGAGAGCAAGAAACCCCGACGTGCTCTGCCGCACCTTGATTTGCTTGAAAAGCAACGGGGACGACGATATCTGCTGCCTTCTCTCTTCGTCTGATCGTCGCGCTGCGGCTTCTCACGCTCGCCCACTGTATGTTGGGCTCGTGCGTACGATTAATTTGCATATATTGAAAGGGGCAGAGATAAACTGTCCGTCACGCCTAGGACAGCTCATGCCCGAATTGTGGATGGAGCGTTGGTTGCAAAGACGACATGGTGCTAACGGTCCATTGAAATTACTGCTGCGGGCCACGCCTCGCATTTTGGCTGGCGGAATAATTGCCGTCGTGGCCGTCAGTTTTATGGCCTTCGACGCTTTTAGCTTACCGTCCCGGAAGACAGTGCGCAGCGCATCTGCGGCCGTAATATTCACAGGCCAGTTCGAGCGGGTGGACGCCGGTCTCCGTCTCCTAGAAGCCAAAGACGTGCCTCGCCTCTATATTTCCGGGGTAAATGCGGGTGCTGGCATCTTGCTGGCCAATTTCGTCAATCAGTTCTCGACTCGAAATCCCGAGATTGTAGACCTACGGCAACTCGTCCAATGCTGCGTGGAGTTGGGCGAGCATGCGAACAATACGCTCCAGAACGCGCGTGACGCCCAATGCTGGGTTGAGCGTCGCGGCGTAACCGGGCCTTTGCTGTTGATCACATCCGAACAGCATATGGCGCGAGCAATGGCTGCGCTTTCTGGAACGCTCCCCAGTTTCAGGATCATTCCTTACCCAGTCCACGATTCGAGCCAGCCTTTGGTCGGCTCCGCGAGGTTGAGGGGATATTTTGCAGTCGTTGCGACGTTCGTTGCCGTTCGATTGCCCTTGTTGGGAATGGCTCGACAAATTTATGGACCGTTTGCCGAGGGATGCCGATCTTCTGATCAGAACGTCGCAGGCACAGGAACCCGGTAGTCATCACCCTGTCGGCATAGCCAGCGTCTTTTCACCCTTGATCGCGGCCAAGGCCACTTTCGCTTTGAACGCCGGAGAATGCGTCCGACGGCGTCGCTTGGTCATCCAATGCTCCTGATTCGCAACGAGAATCCTCGCCGCGGTCAGGCAGAAAATCCACTCAAGCTACTGTCCGAATTTGCGAGGCCAGCTCTGTCGTCGCCATGCAGGCGTTCGGCGGCTAATACCAACGGTCATAACGCCTGACCTATATGCGCCCAGTCGCGCATTCCGATTGAAGCAATGGTCTTTGGCTGATCGGTGAGCTTTCGCCATGCGTCGCAGGCGGCGTCGATGATAGCGTCGTAGTTCTCGAAGACGCGGTTGGAGAGCCAGTTCTGACGCAGATACTGCCAGACGTTCTCGACCGGGTTCAGCTCTGGCGCGCGCGACGGCAACAGGATCGGCGTGATGTTTTTGGGCATGACGAGCTTTGCCGTCGTGTGCCAGCCGGCGCGGTCGAGCAGCAGGACGGCGTGTGCGCCCTTTTCGACATGGCGCGAGATTTCGTCGAGATGGAGCTGCATCATTTCGGTGTCGACGTAGGGGAGCGCCAGCGCCGCGCCCTTGCCCTTCGCCGGACAGATTGCGCCAAAGAGATAAGCGTTTGCGTAGCGCTGATCAGCGGGCTGACGCGGACGCGTTCCACGCCGCGCCCATTGTCGCACGAGGCCGTTCTTCTGGCCGATGCGGGCTTCGTCCTGGAACCAGATTTCGACGGGCGTTCGCGGGGGCAGATCGGCCAGATGCGCCTTCAGCGTC
>NZ_JADNQZ010000012.1 GCF_015709515.1 Methylocystis sp. H62 | reverse complement strand
ACGGTTTAAGTTCAAGCGATGATCAAATACTTGCCGGCTTCGTCCTTGCCCCGGATGACGGCATGGCTATGCGCATGACGGTGTCGAAGTGGTCGACGCCGACCCAGTTGAGCGTCGTTCCGAGGTCAGCCTTCGTTACGACGTCAATCCCAAATAGGCGGCGACGTCGATCGGTGTAGCGCAACGCGAAGCACGAATTCTCCGTGCGCTCCTCGCATTCGCGAAGCAGGCCCATGGCGGACATCGACGGCACCATAGATCTCCCCAGTCATAGGCGGGCAACCCGCGCAGGATACGTCCTCGCGACGTCGGCTCGAGGCGCCAGATAAATATGAAATCATCCCCACGCGATCAGCGACGGCTCCCAGGGCGCTTGGCCGAAAAGGTGGGATATTTGTCCTGCTGCGAACTGAAGCGCGCGTGAAGATCGCGTCATGAAAAAGGAATTCACGCCCAGACGTGACCAAAAGGATCGCGCACTGTTCCGCTACGATCTCCGTAGAACCTATTCTGCAGACCGCAGACCTTGGTCGCGTCGGCTTCGATCGCCTTGATGAAGATTGAATCAACGTCGGGCACATAGACATTTAGGCTGACAGACGAACCGCCGAGCGTTCTCGGCGACGCTAACCCGCTCTCTTCATAGACATCGGAGAGCATGACGATCGAATCGCCGATCATGATCTCAGCATGGGCAATGAGACCATTTGGGAGTTCGATGCGCACGCGCTCCTTGGCGCCGAATGCGCTATTGTAGAAATCAAGCGCTTTCGCTGCGCCTGCGATGCAGAGATAGGGTGTCACTTTGCCATAAGGCGCTGGAACTGATGTGTCGGTCATGTTTCCCCCTCGGTATTGCCCCATCTGAATTAAGCCCGGAATCCCCAGATGAACGCGCAACGAGCACAGATACGCTGCAGGAATAGATCGTCTCGCCGCGTGTTTACCGCTCTGGCGTCGGCGATGCCGATCCGTCGAAAATCGAACCTTAACGACTTGCTGAGTCGGAGTCTGCTTAGCGGCAAAAAGTGGTCCCTCAAGGGCGTGAGCAAACGAGCTTGTGGACGGCGATCAAGTACCAGGTGGTCTTCGCTCCTTCCCTAGGCTTCGCGCTAGACGCATCAGCTCGCGAGATTCATTGAGCCGTTGCAAAGAGGCGCCGGATCGTTAGCCGCAGCAGATTCGCCCATGCTTGGGCCACGGTGAGCAATCTGCGCTGCTGCTCCACTGCCCAATTTGGTTGGAATTCAGGTCTATATGCAGCCTCTTGCATGCCTTCGATTGTTCTCCCTTCGAATTGGTCTCGCCGAATTAACGAAGTCGTTCCAACTTTAGGCGGGGCGCCCTTGAAGACAAAGCGCCGACGCGCCTCATGGTAGGCAGGATCAGGTCCGAAGAAATTCGCCCGCATCCACTGGAGCTCCTCGTCGCGATAATTCGCCAGTGGTTTGGCCAATTCGTCCTCCAGCCGCCGCTGGAGTTTCATGACCAACAGCGCGCCGTAATCCGGTCCCTGCGCAAGCGCCATGGCGCGCCGCCTCAGCTCTTTTTCAAACATTTCTATGTCTTCGCCGAAGACCTCATCGAGAAAGCCGATCTCGCAAGCCTTCTGCGCGCCGAGCGGTTGGCAACCCTGCGTAAGTTCCAGCGCTTTTTCCTGCCCCACGCGCTTTGGGAGCAAATAGGTCCAATATTCCGCACCGTAAAGTTTCCCCATGCTGCGGTAGTGAGGATTAAGAACGACGCTGGGGCGCGCAAAAACCTGATCAGCCGCGAGCGCCAGAATCGCGCCGCCTGCGCCGGCGTTGCAACGCATGCCGGCGATCACGACATGCGACATGGTGTTGATGACTTCATGCACCAGATCGTCCATGGCGTTGATGTTTCGCCACGACTCTTCGGCCGGATCGGCGCTTGCTTCAATCACGTTCAAATGGATGCCGTTCGACCAGAAGTCGCGTCCGCCGAGCAGCACGATGACTCTGGTGGGGCGCGAGCGGGCGTAAAGGAAAGCGTCGCGCAGACGCTTGCATTGCGCCGTGCTCATCGCGCCGTTGTAAAAATCAAACGAGAGATAGCCGACTTTGTCTTCTTCGCGATAGACGATTTCCCGATACGTCCGATGGTCGTCCGGCGCATCGATCGCGAGCGGCGTTTCGGGCGTGTCGCGCAGGAGAGGGCCCAACACCTGAGCAGCAGGCAATTTGATTCCGGAGGCGGCGCAGAACTCTTCTGCGCATCGTTCGCAGCCGACGCCGATCCGACCCAGGCGGCAACTGTCGCTGTTCGCCTGATCGCTCTTCGCCTTCAGATGCGAAATCCAAACAGCGCCATCGACGGCGCCGATGCAGATCGCGCCATCGCGCCGCGCGAGGATCTGACCGGGCGCGCCTCTCAGGCGATCCTCTTCATGCGCGCCGAAAAGGAAACAGTCTACGTCGAGCAACTTGCTCAGAACGCCCGGGGCGCTGTCCGCGGCGCGCAATTTCCTGATGACGGTCGCCGCCGAGTCCTTTTCCCAGTCGATCGAGCGATCCGCTTGCTTCATCGAGGGGCGAAGACGGCCGCGCGCATATGACATCGCCTCGCAGAGGGGCTCCGGCCGCCAGGCTCCGGACTGAACTTCGCCCGTCTCGATCCGCGCGATCGCTTCAAGCACGCCGCACAGAGCGGCTTCAGTCACGGCGCCGCGATACAGACTGCTTTTGCGCGGCGGATCTGAATCAAGAGCGAATTCCGGAGAGGCCCAAATCGGCCCCGCGTCGAAATCCTCGGCGGCTTCCAGGATGGTGACGCCCCATGCCCTTTCGTCGCTCGTGATCGCCCAATCGAGCGACGATGGTCCTCGGTCGCCTTTGATGCCCGGATGCACGATCAGACATCTCGTGCGGGTATAAACTTCAGTTGGAATCGCGATCTTCAACATCGGCGCGACAATCAGATCCGGCGCGTGCCGCTCGGCGGATTCGATCATCTCCGCGCCACGGGTGACGACGCTCACTCGAATTTCGTGCCCGCGTTCGGCGAGTTCGACAAAGAGCCGCTGGCTGAGGCTGTTATGTGCGGAAGTCAAAAAGAGAATGCGCACGGGGTCCCTCCCATGTTGAAGTTAGCTCAGTTTGAATGAAGCTGTTCGTGCCGAAATCGCCGTTTTGCGGCTTTCGTCAGGCGTCTAGCGTCGATCGGAAACGCGCCCGATACTCGGCTGGACTGGCGTCGAAAAGGCGCTGAAAAGTGCGTCGCATGCGTTCGGCGTTTCCAAAGCCGGATTCCCTGGCAATCACCTCGATTGATGAATTCGTGTGCTCAAGCTTGGAGCGCGCCGCGTCCGCGCGCGCGCGTTCGGCGAATTCGGCGGGCGTTTGACCCGTCTCACTGCGGAACAGGCGCGAGAAACTGCGCTCGCTCATCGCCATGTGATCCGCCAGCGCGGGGACGCTCAGGTCCGCCTCAGGATGCGCCAACATCCATGTCTGAAGTTCGCTGACGTCCGCTCGTAAAGGCTTCTCCAATACGCTCGTATGCCCCTTGAACTGCGATTGGCCGCCCGGTCGCCTCGGGAACACCAGCAGCGCGCGTGCGACGCCGAGCATCGTATCCCTGCCCAGATCCTCCTCCACTAGAGATAGGGCGAGGTCGATGCCTGCTGTGATCCCGCCTGATGTGTAGACATTCCCATCGCGGACAAAGATGCGGCTCGCGTCGACTTCGATGGACGGATACGCCTTCGCGAGACGGTCTGCATAAGTCCAGTGCGTTGTCGCGCGCCTGTGGTCCAAGAGGCCTGCTCGCGCGAGAACAAACGCGCCAGTGCAAATCGAAACGATCCGCCGCGTCCTGGGCGCGATCCACCGCACCCATTGGAGGAGCGCAGAGTCTTCGGTGACGGCCTCGCAACCCATGCCGCCGACCACGACTAAGGTGTCCAATCCCTCAACCATATCGCCGTAGCTGTGGGAGGCGACGATCTGCAGTCCGGACATCGTCGGGACAGGTCCCGCCGCTTCAGCGATCACGATGGACTGGTAGGTCGGCGGCTTCCTCAGCACGCTCAACATAAGGTTGGCCCAGTGGAACGTTTCGAACGGACCCGAAAGATCAAGGCTCTGGCAGTCCGGGTAGACCAAAAACCCGACCCGACGGAACCGGGCGTCTTCAGGGGACCGCTTTTTTGAGAGTTCCTGTTCCATGACGCGATCTTCACGCGCGCTTCAGTTCGCAGCAAGGACAAGTATCCCACCTTTTCGGCAAAGCGCCGGATCGGAAGGTCTGTTGTGGGTCTTGGCTGTATGAAACGTGCTGCAAGCTTTGATATTCGTGAGCCGACCCAAAAAACGGAACAATCGCGGGATTCGGAGGATTGGGACTGTACAAATGCGTGCAGTCAATGGCGACAGCTATCGGCGGGATATGAGAGAGAACATCTCGATCGCCCGCATCCGTGTCGTAACAACTCGTAGCGCCCGAATCGTCGATGATGTCGATGTGCCAATGACCAGCGGAACGCGATCGCATTTTGACGATGACGCGGCACCCTCGATCTGAACCACGACCTCGACGAGTTCTTCGCCGGGCGGGGCTGAGCATCCGAATGAGAACGCCTCCACCTATTGCTCGAGGCGCAGCCGGCTTGATTGGCTCGCTTCGCAACCACAGCATGACGTTTGGGAAGAGACGGATGCGACCCTCCGCAAAATTTCTCTTCGACTAATTATCAGCGCACCAATTCCGACATTGAATTCAATTCAGCCGAACCGTGTGCAAAATGAACTTGCCGTTGATAATGCGCAGTTGAGTTTTTGGTTCCGTACGGCGCAGCGGATTTTCGATCGTCTGCGGGATAAAGAGGGATTTTCCGGCGGCTACGCGATCGTGCGCGAGTATGTGGCGCGTGCCCTTCTGTGTTCGCGCGAGATGTTCGTTCCCTTGAGCCATCGCTCGGGACAGGCGCAGGCGGATTTTGGCCAAGCGGACAGCTACATCGCCGGCAAAGAGGTCCGCTTTCATTACTTTTGCGCGGACCTGCCGCACTCGGACGGTTGCTTCGTCAAGGCGCCGCGCTTGGGGTCTGGAGCGTTGCCGCGCGCGAATCCGCCGGAAGAGCGGGGAGACCCTTGGCTCCGAACTCGCCGACGCCATCGCCTTAAGAAAAACGCTCGGTCAGCGGAGCTGATCGAGCGTTTTTATGTTGGCCCGATTTAAGACGCGTTAAACCGCGTGTAAAATCAGTTCTGCTTCGTGGCGACCGGCGCTTTTGACGGGGGCGCGACGACCGGTGGCTGTGCGGGCGACGCGCCATTGATCGGCTTGAACGCTTCCTTGGCGAGGCTCGAATACGTCTCGCCAATCTTGGTGGCGTAGGCCAGGAAATCGTCATAGGCGGATTTGGTGAAGTCCGACTGGAGCTGGATCGCCTCGTCGATCTTTTTCACGCCGATCAGCTTCTCGAAGAACGCCTGGCTTTTCTCGAAGGACGCCTTTGCATAGTCCGTCGTTTCGGCCGCAATGGCCTCTAGACCCTTGGTTGACGAGGTAACCACCGTGGCAAACGGAGCGCCGAACGAAGCCGCGCCGAACGCTTTTGTCGCGGGGAAGTTGCTGAACATAGAGCATCCCTTTTTGGTCTAGGCGCGCGGAGCAATTCCCACGCAGCCGCGCAGGTAATGTGCGCTGCACAATGTGTCAATAATCATATTGCTTTGCACAACCGAGCCGGTCGCGGCGCAACGCTGCTTAAAGCGGAACCAATAGCAAAGGCCGTGGGCTCGGCTCTCGGCCCAGCAAGCCGAATAGCTCGCCTGACCGAAACGTCCGCCTTGCGCCGCGCTGCCGAGCCGCCGCCCGCCTTGTGCGGCAGCATGGCTGATGGGATGGCGTGACTCCCGCGCATGATCGAAAGGTTCACCAAAATGCGCCAATGCGCACCTTTACATTTTGCACAAAAGTTACACAGGGCGGCGGTGCGATTGCGTAGTCTTTGTTTTAATTGGCGATCACTAGGTGACCCCAAACCTGTTTTCGGCGTGAGAGCGCAACGTCTAGTCGCGAGAGTTCTGTCGTCGATCATTCCTAATGCTCCCCGGCGTCGCTCTCCGCATCTAGATCCTCTTCTCCTGCGCACAAAACAACATCGAGATCGGCCTTGGCCTTTGGCATCTCCAAGAGCCCTTCGTCTTCGAGCCGTTCGATGTCGGGAAGCTCGCGCAGCGTCGCGAGGCCGAAAACCTCCAGGAATTTCTTGGTCGTCACATAGGCGAAAGGCGCGCCGGGCTGCGGCGCGCGCAAGGCGCCGTCGATCAGGCCATGGCGCTTGAGCGCGCCGATGACGTCGCGGCTGATCTCTTTGCCGGCGACCGACGAGAGTTCGGCGCGGGTGGCGGGTTGCAGATAGGCGATCGCGGTCACCGCCAAAATCTCGGTCGGCGTCAATTCGGGCGCGCCGGCCTGACGCAGATCGCCGCCGGCCGCCGCGCGGATCGCCGGCGCGAAGCGCGGCTTGGTGCGCAGTTGATAGCCGCCAGCGACATAAACGAGGTCGTATGGCCTTGCGCGCAAATCGTCGCGGATGTCGGCAATCAGCTCGTCGAGGTTGCAGGTCGAGCCGACGACCCGTGCGAGCGCCTCGCGCGGTACGGGGCTTGGCGCGGCGAAAATGACGGCTTCGACGCGCCCCATCCACTCGCGCCAGCGCACGGCTTCCGGTAACTCCATGAGCACGGGATCAAACGAGTCGTGCAGCTCGTTATTTTGGGGGCGGCCCATGTTTGCGCCTCTTCTTGCCGCGTTTGCTTCATCGGAGCCGCTTGCACTTTGCTCGACAACAATTTTCAAAACGCGTTTCCCGCGCCGAACCGGCATCCACTTCGGCTGGAAACGCTTCAGAGCCCATAAAGCCGGAAGCTCGATCGCCCCGACAGTTCGTGCACCGCGTCAAGTTCAATGAGCCGATCGAAAAGACGCCGCGCGCCGCGGTCCGAGAGCCCTGCCGTTTTCGCCGCGCGCGCCGGCGC
>NZ_JADNQZ010000011.1 GCF_015709515.1 Methylocystis sp. H62 | reverse complement strand
GATCTCGCCGTCCTGCGCGGGATGGCGCGGTCTGGCGCTGATGTGGGAGAAGCCGAGTTTCTTGAGGAGCGCTCCCACATAACGCTCGTGAAAATCGACGCCGAATGTCTCAGCGATGACGCGCTTGAGGTCTACGCGTCGCCAGCGCACGACGCCGTCCCGCTCGCGATCCGGTCCCGCCTCGACGATCTTGGCAAATGTGGCCAACTGCTCCGCCGACAGGCGCGATTTCGGACCATCCGTCCAATTGTCGAAGAGACCTTCCGGGCCAGCGGCGTTGAAGCGATGCACCCAATCGCGCAGCGTCTGCCGATCCATCCCGCCAATCCTCGCGGCCTCGCCGCGGTCCTTGCCGTCGCGGACCGCCGCCAGCGACAAAAGCCGCCGGCTCTGATTGACGTCCTTCGAACGCCGGGCCAAAGCCCGCAGCTGCTCGGCCGAGAAATCCTCTCGTAATTTCACCGCTGCTGGCATGGCGCGAATCTCCTTCGCGCCAAATGAGTCAGAAAATTCGCGCCGGGGGAATCCCCCGTGAGTCAGCCCGCATAGCCATTGGTATAAGTTCATGCGCGGTGGACTCGAGCGCTTCATATTCGAGTTTGGAGAAGCGCGCATCACGTCGTGCGACATCGGCGAGGGTAAGCAGGCCCGACATGGCTTTGGCGGTTTCGACATTGGCGTCGAGCAGTGGTCGCCATGCGGCGGGGCGGAGCTTCACGGCCTTTTCGAACCCCTCGATCCACAGCTCCCACAGAACGTCACCGTTGCGATCGTCGATGGCGAAGTACGGCGCATAACTCTCCGGCTTCTCGAAAAGCCTTTTTGCGACATCATTGTAGTGCGCCATTACGAGCGTGAGCACTTTGTTCAGGTGGTCAGCCGTATCGAAGACAGGCGCCGCCTCGTCAGCAGTCTGGCCCCAGACGACGGAAAGCCATTCGCTTGGCGGGACCATCTCCGGACAAACAAGCACGCCGGCGACAAGACCATCGAGTTCTTCGAGCAGCATAGCCTCCTCGCCAAGGGCAAGGAGTTCATTCTCAAGCCGCTTGAGATGGCGCAGCTCTTTCCGCATGAGGCTTCCACTTCCAGGGAAGGAGATCGTCGATTCTATTGATCGGGTGATCGGCGATGCGGGCGATGATGTCCGCAAGCCAGGCTTCCGGATCGATGTCATTGAAGCGTGCCGTTTCGATCAGCGTATACATGATCGCCGCGCGACGTCCGCCGTCGTCGGAGCCGGCAAATAGGTAATTCTTTCTGCCCAAAGTAAGGGGTCTGATTGCGCGTTCGGCGGCGTTGTTCGACATTTCGAGACGTCCGTTATGGACGTAGCGGGTCAAGGCCGTCCAACGGGAGGTCGCGTAGCGGATGGCCTTGGCGAAGTCGCTCTTGCCGCTGATCGTCGCCAGCGTCGCGTTCAGGAACGCGCGCAGTTCATCCAGAATGGGATTTGCCCGCTCTCGGCGCGCGTCGATGCGCTCGGACGGCGATCTACCCTTGATGTCGGCCTCGATGGCTAAGAGCCTCGCGACCATGTCGAGCGCCTGCGCCGCCGCCGGCGATTTTGTCTCGACATGCACGTCGTAGATTTTGCGCCTGGCATGCGCCCAGCACGCGACCTCTTTGAACGGCGCCGGCGCGCCCGTTTTTGGATCGGCCTCGTAGAGGTCGCCAAAGCCGGTATACCCGTCCGCGTGCAGATGGCCGCGGCAATCCTTCAGCAAGGCGCGGGCATGCTCCGCCTTGCGGTCCGCCGAATAGAGATAGAAGGCCGCCGGCGGCGCCGTCGACCCATAGGGCCTCTCATCGCGCACCGCCGTCCATAATCGGCCGGTCTTCGTCCTGCCGCGCCCCGGATCGAGCACGGGAACCGTCGTATCGTCCGCGTGAATGGCGGAGCCGGCGCGCACATGACGCGCGATGCGCTCGGCCAGCGGCTCCAGCAGCGCCGCCATATGGCCCACCCAGCCGGCCATGACCGAGCGGTCGATCGCTACGCCTTCGCGCGCGTAGATGTCGGACTGACGATGCAAAGGCAGATGGTCACAATATTTGGCGACCAGCACATGGGCGAGCAGCGCAGGCCCTGGCCGTCCTTTTTCGATCGGCAACGTTGGCATGGGCGCCTGAACGATCGTCTCGCAGGCGCGGCAGCTCATCTTCTCCCGCACATGCCGCACGCGCTTGAAGTGCGAAGCGACATATTCCAGCACATCCCGCTCGTCGGCGCCGATCCGCCCGAACTTCGTTCCGCCGCAGGTCGGGCAGACGCAGGGCGCGTCATGCGTGATCGTCTCAAGCGGAAGATGATCGGGCAAAGGCGCACGAACCGACGGCTTTTTCGGCATCGATGATGAGGCGCCGCTGTCGGGCGCTTCGCTTTGCGCCTGCCGCTCGGCGTCGCTTTCCTCGAAATCGCCGATCAGCAGTTCGAGTTGTTCGATGTCGCGGTCGAGCTTTTCCGACGATCGCCCGAAGCGCGCGCGTCGCAAAATGGCGAGCTGCATCTTCAGCTTTTCGATCAGCAGCGTTTTGGCGTGAACTTCCGCGGCGAGCGCCGCCGCAAAGCGCCGCAGTTCCGCGGGATCTTCAGGCAAATCAGCAGTGGCGCACGACATGATTTCGTCTACCACAAAACACGCGTCGGCGCAGCTCAAGAATGCCTGGAATCTATAGGAATGCAGGGCGTTTCGGCGCGTCCGGCGCAACCGTCCGGCGCCAGTCGATCCCTTCGATCAAGAGCGCCAGTTGCGCCGCCGTCAGTTGCAGCGCGCCCTCGACAATCGGCGGCCACACGAACTTACCTTTCTCCAGACGCTTGGCAAACAGGCACAGGCCCGACCCGTCCCAGGTCAAAATCTTCACATAGTCGCCGCGCTTGCTCCTGAACACGAAGGCCGCGCCCGAATAAGGGTCAGCGCGCAGAACCTGCGCGACATCGGCGGCAAGTCCATCAAAGCCGCGCCGCATATCGACCGGCTTGCACGCCAGATAGACCTTCACGCCCGGCGCGAACTGAAGCATCAAAGATCGCCCAGCGCAGACAGGACGCGACGCAGCGCTTCGGCGTCGACATTCGCGTCGAGCGACACCCGTGCGCCATTCGGCAGGCTGATCTCCATTGCCCCGCGTCGCGTGATTCTTCGCGGCTCGCGAACCGGCTTCGCCAACGCCAGCGGCGGCGCCAATGCTGGAGCCGTCACGGCGTTCAGCTCCACGAGCGACACCGGGACAAACGCCGGCGCGTCGCTGTCTCCCGCCACAGCAGAGGCGTCAGCCTTTTGCGCTGGCGCGCGCCGCCGATCAAGCCAACCCTCGCGGGCGCGGCGTATCCATTTGAAAACGAGATTGGCGTTCAGACCGTGACGACGCGCAACCGCCGCAACAGACGCCCCGGGCGCCAGCGCTGCACCAACAATGCGCTGACGCTCTTCCAGGCTCCACGATCGCCGTGCGCCGCCATCCTTCGCCGCCGCTATCTGGTGTCCACCTCTCCCATGGTGGACACCTAATCAACTCCAATTGCACTGCGCTAGGCGGTCAGCCGATCACGCTTACGCTCCCCGGATCGTCTGGGGCTTGAGGATGTCCGCGCCTTTCAGGTTCATCTCGCGTCCACGGGGATTTCCTGGGCGTCACTCAATCAGATCGTCTGCGCGCTGCGCTTCTTTTACGGCGTGACGCTCGGTCTGGACACGATCCCCGAACGGATCGCCTACGCGCGCGAGCCGCGCAAGCTGCCAGCGGTTCTCAGCGGCGACGAAGTGATCCGATTCCTCGAAGCTGTTTCGAGCCTCAAGTCGCGGGTCGCCCTGACGACGGCCTACGCGGCGGGGCTGCGCGTCTCCGAGGTGACGGGTCTCAAGGTCTGCGACATCGACAGCCAGCGCATGGTCATTCGGATCGAATGCGGCAAGGGCGGCAAGGAGCGCTACGTGATGCTTTCGCAGCAGCTGCTCGCCATTCTGCGCAGCTACTGGCGTCTGGCGCGGCCCGAACGCTTTCTCTTTCCCGGGCGCGACAAGGACAAGCCGATCGAGCCCACTGTCCTGCACGCCGCCTGTCGTTCGGCGCGCGCGGCGGCCGGCATCGACAAGCGGATGAGCGTTCATGTTCTGCGCCACAGCTTCGCCACGCATCTTTTGGAAAGCGGCGTCGACATCCGCATCATTCAGGTTCTGCTCGGCCATGAGCACCTGTCGACGACCGCGCGCTACACCCGCGTGTCCACGCATCTGATCGGGACCACGACGAGCCCTCTGGATCGGCTGTCGTTGGAGGTGACGCCGCTCGAGTAAACGCCGGTGGAACGGGCCGGTGCTCGAACTCGCCGACGTTTTCCGCAGCCGTGGCGACGCCTATCTCCGCGACCACGCCGCGCATCTTGGCCGCGGCGAGCGCCGCGTCATCGGCGCGATCACAGCCTGTAGGACAGCGGCGCTTGGCGGTCACGTCGAACACTGCGACGCCTGCGGCGCAACGCGCGTCGCCTACAACTCCTGCCGCAATCGCCACTGCCCAAAGTGTCAGGGCGCGGCGCGGGCGCAATGGCTTTCCGCGCGCAAAGCCGAGCTGCTGCCGGCGCCCTATTTTCATGTCGTCTTCACCTTGCCGCCGGCGGCCGCCGAGATCGCTTTCCAGAACAAGGGGCTCGTGTATGCCTTGCTGATGCGCGCCGCCGCCGAGGCGACAATGACGCTCGCCGAAAATCCGAGGCGTCTCGGCGCCAAGATCGGATTGCTCGCCGTCCTTCACACTTGGGGGCAGACGCTCACGCATCACCCCCACGTCCATTGCGTCGTCCCCGGCGGCGGCGTCTCGCTCGACGGCAGGCGCTGGATCGCCTGCAAACCAAGCTTCTTCCTGCCCGTGAAGGCGTTGGCGCGACTCTTTCGTCGCTTGCTGCTCGCCGGCCTCAAGGCCGCTTTCGAGAAGAACGCGCTCTGCTTCTTCGGTGAGGTGGCGCCGCTTTCCGAACCGCGCGTTTTCGCCGAACGCATCAAATCCCTGCGCAAAACAGACTGGGTCGTTTACGCCAAGCCTCCCTTCGGCGGCCCCGAGCAGGTCCTTGCCTATCTCGCCCGCTACACGCATCGCGCGGCGATCGCCAACTCAAGGCTCGTAGCCATCAGCGACGACGAGATCGCGTTCACCTACAAGGACTATCGGCGCAACGGGCGCCGGAAGATCATGCGGCTTAAGCCGGAGGAGTTCATGCGCCGCTTTCTGCTGCATGTCCTCCCCGGCGGCTTCCATCGCATTCGTCACTACGGCCTCCTGGCCAGGGGAGACCGCGCCGAAAGACTCGAACTCTGCCGCAAGCTCGCCGCCGCAAATCATCCTGTCGAAGAACCGACTGCCCCCGCCTGCGAGGACGCGCCCACCGCCAAAATCGGCGCCGCCTCGCTGTGTCCCGACTGCGGCGCGCTCATGCGCCGCATCCGCGTCACGCCGCCCTTCAGACCGCGCCCCTTTCACTGTGACACGTCATGAGTTCCGCAATCGCTTTCGCCCGCATCAGCCTTGGTCCTCTCGTTGCGCTTCACGCCGACGAGGCGAAGGCTCACGTCGCCAGCGCGACG
>NZ_JADNQZ010000010.1 GCF_015709515.1 Methylocystis sp. H62 | reverse complement strand
CGTTGTCAGGATACATCCTTTGATTAGAAAATCCCTGTTCGCGCGGCGCGTTGACATCATATTTGAGAATTTCGGCGCGCATTTTCGAGCTTTGACGCTTAAATTGAGAACTCCAGCGGCATCCCGAGCGCGGCGTAGGCGAGCTCGTCGAATCGCTTTCGATAGACGGGGCGACAGAAGGGGCGCAGGCGCTGAATCGTATCCGCCGCGTTTTTCGCGGCGACTGCGAGACCGGCGAGTAGCGCGATGCGTAAATAGAGCGGCACCATAGCGTTTGCGCCTTTGCTGATGGACGGCGCTATGCGTAATGCTTCGGCGTCAAATCCTGGAACGATCTCGTTGAGCAACCAGCTCTTATTGTAGCCTTCGGGGGGCTGCGTCGTCTGCGGGCGATTTAAGATCAGCAAAAGCCGCATCATCGCAATAGGGGATGCTAGCGGCGTCGGCTCGCCCCGCAAGTGACGATTGACAAGCTCCTCTCCGATTTTGGCGGCGTCCCAATGGTCCCCAAATGGGCTCGTGTTTCGGACGGTATCGCAGCCGGCACGAGGTCCCTCGATTTCTGAGAGCGGCGAACCGCATAGAGGACAAGTAACGCGCCACGCCTCAAGCCAGCTTTTTAGAACCGCTCCCGGAGTGTCAGCCGCGCGATGTCGCTCGCAGCATGTCCGACAGAATTGAATCGGCTTGCCTCTTCCAACCAGTGCCGCGACCTCGATTGGAAGCGCTGTATGCGTCATGGCGACAACATCCATTGGATCAGTGCGAAACGAATCTACGATGCGTGCGATCTGGCCGAGACCTGGGCGGAAGTCGAGGCTACGCAGCTTCTTCGATTCGAGCTTTAGCCACGAGATGAGCATGGGCTCCGTGAGCCCATAGAAAGCTGCATGACGATGAAGCCACGATGAAAGAAGTTCGTCGGGCGTCGGGTCGAGGACGACCGGCAAGGGCCGCCGAGCGGCGTTGATCAGCATCGTCATTGGAACGCGGCTTCCTCCTCGCTGATAGGCCTCCAATCATCAATGGCTTCGTCGGTTAGTCGTTCCGTTCCTGTCTCGATAGCCTGGATCGCGACTTCATTCACAAGGCGGAATATTTTTGACGTTACGCCTTCAGTCACTCGAAGAATTCGTTTGAGACCGCGCGCCGTCAGAATGCTCGGCTGACGAAGCGGGAGATTGCGGAGAATGGCAAGGACGAGTTGCTGAAACTCGTCATCGGCTTTCCAGCGCGGCAACGTGACAACATCAAAGCGTCTGGCAAGCTGTACGTCGCCGTTGATCGCCTCACGTGCTTCCGTGATGCCGAAGCAGACAAGCGAAAGCTGAAGCTCGTTACTCAAGAAACGAAGCGTGTTCAGAACGACACGCTGCTCGCGCCATGAACCGGCGATGATATTATGAATTTCATCTATCAGCAGGACTTGAACGCCCACGGCTCGCAATAGTCGAATTGTCGTCTGCTCTAATGCGACAATTGTCGCGCGCGGATTGGAAGGGGCGCCAAGTGCAGAGAGAATTTGTGCATAAAGGCGCCGCTCGCCCGGCCCGCCCGCCAACTCCACAACGAGAAATTTACGTCGTGCGTCGGCTGTTGCTGCATCGAAAGCGAGCATCTGGTCGTGCTTGAAGCGCCCGACGATCATCGATTTTCCCATGCCGCTGTCGCCATAGACGGCGATTGACGGCATTCGCGTCGTGCGCGGGTGAGTCGGGAGACCCTGAATCAAATCGACGATATGTTTTGCTTTTGGATAGTGGACCCACGGCTTTGATCGAATAAATTGGATCCGCGCGTCATTAGATGCGTCGAGAAGACTTGCAACTTCGTCCGTGACGTGGGCGGCCCTATCGATCACGCTGCTTCTCCGCGATTTCCAGAATGGAAGGAGTGCGCGAGTCGATGCCCTTGAGCGAGCCGAATCCTTCGTCATCCACCGAAATCTTGTTTTTGGGCTGCGGGTCGCGGCGGGCCTGCGCCGTCTTCCTTATTGCATCGTCAACAATGCGACGCTTGGCCTTTGCAGTAGTGATCCACTGGTTCGGTTCGCGTTCCGCGCGCGCTTGCGCTCGCGTTTCGCGCCGACGTAGTTTCCATTCGCGGAGACTTATTGATGGGCACGTAAGATCGCGGCTCCGGGCTTCGACGAAACGCCCGGAAGGACGCTGAACAAAAATTCTTGAAATATCTCGGGGATCATATTTGACTAAAAGCTCGCGTTTGGCGCCTCCGAGATCGGCGCTTAAAACGTTCGACCAGTATGGCAATCCATGCAACCAGACGCCGTCTGGCCTGAGTGTTCGATACGCCTCGGGCAATAACGAAACCCAGAAGGCCATTCGATCATGCGGCATGCGCAGATTGATCCGCGCCTCATGTTCGCGCCAGACTGCCAATGGTGAGCGCATCAAGGTGCTGTGTATTCGGTCGTGATAGCCGCCCGCAATCTCCCAGCCGAGAAAGCATTCGAGCTCTCGCAACGACATGGCTGAATTCTTTTTCGGATCGTAGGACCCTCGTTCGATCGGATTTCCAAATGAAGTGCCGGGCAGAAGATGCATCTGACCCATCATCGTTCCGATCAGCCGTTCGATATGACCGCCGTAATGCGGTTCGCCAGGCGGGCGCCAAATGATATCGACGCCTTCGTTGCGACAACCGCGAATGAAAGCCTTGCTTCTGAAATCTGCGCCATTGTCGACGTGAAAGGCCTCTGGCAAGCCGGCGACTGGCCATGTCGCGTCGATCTCACGTTCCTGCAACCAGGCTGTCTTGTCGTAAACGCCATGGAGAACGCAGAGGCTCACGGAAAGCCGTGAAGGGGGATCCATCGAAAGATGAAAGCCCGTAATCATTCGCGTAAACACATCGATCGCCAGCGTCAGCCAAGGGCGTGCGAGCGGTTCGCGCGTCTCTTCGTGAACGACGATGAGATCGACGAGCGTGTGATCGATCTGAACCACCTCGAGCGGCCGGGAGGCTTTGTATTCGCCCGGAACTGGCGTTGTCGCTTTGATCGCGCGTTTGTCCTTCCGTTTACGCGCGACCAATCGCCTCTCGATGTCATCGACGCGCGTCTTGATCGTTCGACGATGAGCTATGGCGGAATCTAGGTGATGACGGTGTGAAGCAGGCGGCGTAACGGGGTTGGTGTCGAGCCGACCCGAACCTCCCGAAGGAGCGTTACGCCATGAACGAGAATAAGGTTGTTTCCCTTCGTCAGAAAGACGAAATCGACGATCCGCTCACCGATATTTTGCGCTCTGGCGCGAAGCGTCTGGTGCAGCAGGCGGTGGAGGCGGAGTTCGCCGCCTTCCTGGCCGAGCATGCGGGTCTCGAACTGCCGGACGGTCGCCAGCGCATTGTTCGGCACGGGCATGATCCGGTTCGACCAATCCAGACGGGAATCGGGCCGGTAGAGGTGGCGAAGCCGAAAGCGCGCGATCGGGGCGCGACAACCGCCGAGGAGCGCATCCGCTATGCGTCGTCGATCCTGCCGAAATGGGCGCGGCGCACCAAGAGCCTCGATGTTCTTTTGCCGGCTCTTTATCTGCGCGGCGTTTCCACCGGTGATTTTCAGGAAGTGCTGACGGCGTTGCTCGGCAAGGATGCGCCGAACCTTTCGCCTGCGGTGATCACGCGGCTCAAGAGCGAATGGGAGGGCGAGTATCGGCGCTGGCAAGGGCGCGATCTGTCCGCGCGACGCTATGTATATGTCTGGGCCGACGGCGTTTATCTGCAAGCGCGCATGGAGCCGCAGGCCGAATGCATGCTGGTGCTCATCGGCGCGACGCCCGAGGGCAAGAAAGAACTGCTCGGCTTTCAGACGGGCATGCGCGAGAGTGCACAGAGCTGGAAGGAATTGCTTGTCGATTTAAAGGCGCGCGGCTTGTCGATTGCGCCAGAGGTCGCCATCGGCGATGGCGCGCTCGGCTTCTGGAAGGCGTTGGAGGAGACGTTCCCATCGACGCGCCACCAGCGCTGCTGGCAACACAAGACTCTGAATGTTCTCGACAAGCTTCCGAAGTCTGTGCAGCCGAATGCGCATCAGGATTTGCGCGAAATCTGGCTCGCCGAGAACCGCGCGGCGGCCGAAGCCGCGATGACGACCTTCGCCGAAAAATACGCGCCAAAATACGACAAGGCCGTCGACTGCTTGCTCAAGGACTGCGACGCGCTGCTGACGTTCTTTGATTTTCCCGCCGAGCATTGGACGCATCTGCGCACGTCGAACCCGATCGAAAGCGCCTTCGCAACGGTGCGGCATCGCACAGTTCGCATGAAAGGCGCGCTTTCCCAGGACACGGCCCGCCTCATGGTGTTCAAGCTAATCATGGCGGCGGCGAAAAGCTGGCGACGACTGCAAGGACAAAATCAGTTGCCGAAGGTCGTCAGCGGTGTAACATTCCGCGACGGTATCGAAATCGCAAGCGATGAAAAGTCCGCCGCTTGATTTACGCCGTCACCGAAAATCCAGCATAGCTCTTCGACGATCTGGCAATGGCCATCCGTGCTGGACGAAACGCAAATGGATTTGTTCGACGAGGTGGGTCAGCGTTGGACGCTGCGGCTTCAGATAGACTTCCCGGATCGTCTGGCGGATCAACTTATGACGCGATTTGTCGAGAGCGAGCGCCCCTTTCGATCGGCCTCGCGGCTTCGGCTGAAGCGCCTCAACGGTGGGCGTTTCGCGATAGATCGCGACGAGGCGATAAAGTGTCGCGCGACTGATCCCGAGGTCCAAAGCAACATCTTCGACGTCGCTTGTTCGTAGCCGGTCGCCCGCGGAGCGGCCTAACAATTCTCTGATGGCCTCCTCGCGTCGACATGCCTCTAACCACTGCGGGTCGTCGGACCCCGTCGTGTCGGCGTCATCAGGGCAGGGCGCGTTCTCATTATTGCTGTTCATTTTTCGGCCGCGTCCATGAGAAATGGTTGAGCCGCAAATTCTCAATTCAACTGTACATCATTCGGGCGTTTTCTCAATTCAAATGTATACGCGTAAATCAGCAGCGTTTCGTAACGCATTGAAATTCAACAGGCCGATTTCTCAATTTCTGATGTGTCCTGACA
>NZ_JADNQZ010000009.1 GCF_015709515.1 Methylocystis sp. H62 | reverse complement strand
CTTTATGGAAAAAACACGCAGGCGCTCGGCGAAGAGGAGCTCGCAGCGCTGCGGCTGAAATATTTCGGCTTCATTTTTCAAGCCTACAATCTGTTCCCCGTGCTGACCGCCACGGAAAACGTGATGGTGATGCTCGATCTTCTCGGAGTGTCCCGGCAGATTGCTCGGGAGCGCGCGCGCGAACTCCTGAAATCGGTGGGCTTAGGTCACCGACTCGACTCCTTTCCCTCTCAGTTGAGTAGCGGCCAGAGACAGCGCGTCGCGATCGCGCGCGCTCTGGCCGGCGATCCCAAGATCCTGATGGCCGACGAACCGACTGCCGCGCTGGACGCTGAAAGCGGACTTCGCGCCATTGAGCTTTTGCAGATGCTTGCGCATCAGCAGGAGCGAGCGGTGGTCATCGTCACCCATGATCCGCGTATCCTTCAATTCGGGGATCGGGTGATACATCTCGAAGATGGACAAATCGCCGAGCGTTTGGCGACGCCGCGCGGTCCATCTCCCCTGCACGCAATGGGAGCCTTGTGATGAAAATGTCGTCACGCGTCGTCGCAATTCTGACTTTCCTCGGCCTGGCCGCGCTGAGCCTCTTTCTCTTTCAGTCGATCGAGAGCACGCAGTCAACCGCTCGCGCCACAACGTCGCTCGCCGGAGTTGCGCAGCATGTCGCCGCCGCGCCGGGAATGGTGGAGCCTGAAGGCGAGGAGCGCGAAATCGCCGCGCAAGCGACAGGCGTCATCCGCGAGATGCGGGTCGAGGAGAACGATGAGGTGGCGGCCGGTCAGATCATCGCGGCGCTCGATAATACCGAGCAGGTTGCTCGGCTGGAGTCCGCGCGCGCGGCGCTTGCGCTGCGGCAGGCCGAACTCGAGCGCCTCACCAATGGCGCGCGCGCCGAGGAGCGCCGAGAGGCGAGGGATGCTCTGATGGAGGCGGACGCGGCGCTCGATTTGGCGCGACGCGAACATGAGCGACGGCTGCCGCTCACCAAGAGCGGCGTTTCGCCCCAAGCGGCGCTTGATCAGGCCACGTCCCATTGGAACGTCAACAAGGCGCGGCGCGCGGCGATCGCGGAAAGGCTCGCGATGCTCGAGGCTCCGCCGCGCGCTGAAGATCTCGCGGCGGCGCGCGCGCGGGTGCGGCTCGCGGAGGCGGATGTGGCGCTGTCGGAGGCGCTTTTGGAAAAGACGCTGGTGCGGTCGCCGATCGCGGGCACGATCCTGCGTCGCTCTCGCGTCGCCGGTGAAGCCGTGACGCACGTGCCGCCGACGCCGATCGCCATCGTCGGCAATGTTCGCGGTCTGCGCGTGCGCGCGGACGTCGATGAGACCGACGTCGGGAAAATCGTCGCCGGGCAGCGCGTCGAGGTCACTGCGGACGCGTTCCCAAATCAGAAGTTTGGCGGAAGAGTTTTCCGCGTATCGTCCAGAATGGGCGCCAAGATGGTTCAGACCGGTCGGCCGACCGATCGCGTCGACGCCAAGGCGCTGCAGGTGCTTATCGATCTCGACGCCGGCGTGAAACTGCCCGTCGGGCTGCGCGTTGACGCCTATTTTTTGGTCCGCTCGCTCTCGGCTCAGACAGGTTGGCTCCAACCAATGAAGGCGCAGAAATTCGGAGGGCGGTTCACCATAGCGCGCGACTGACGGAGTGCGGGTTAATTCTAGATGACGCCCAGGCCGAGGCGCATGTGCCTCTATGTCTGTAGCGAGATTGGAGGCGGATAATGATGGGTCTTGTTGGTGAAGCCCGTCCCGAGCTTTTGGATTACATGAGGCCCGACGATCGGCGCGCCATTCAATCGCGCCGCGATCTTCTACTCCTTGCCTATTACAGGCACCCTCCGAGGAATGCACTCGCTATCGGCGACAGTGCCTCATGCTTCGATTCGGCAAGGTATTAGCGCAGGCGGAGATCACGAATGACGCGGACTGCGGCTAAGGCTGACGTTCGTTTCTGAGGTAGGCGCCGGAATTATCATAGGCGCTATCAGAAGGAGAGCGCCAAAATGGCTAAGCTCGCTCGCGCAGTATATCCCGAACTCTTGGATTCTCTTCCATGCGACGATCCCCGAGCAATGCAGTCGCGCCGCGACCTGCGGCGCGTTAACAGCTGGATGCAGCAGACCAAGATCATGGCGGCGCTGCTTTCCCGCCATTTCGACAGGACGCCGAAAACCATTCTCGATCTCGGCTCCGGCGACGGGGCACTGATGCTCGGCGTCGCAAATCGCCTGGCGCCGAAGTGGCAAGGCGTTACGGCGCGCCTGCTCGACCAGCAGGATATTCTATCGGACGAGACCCGCCAAGCCTTTGAAGCGATCGGATGGCGGGTGGAGAGCGTCGTCGCAGACGTCTTCGATTACCTTTCGCATGACGCCGCGACGACGGACATCATCTCAGCAAATCTGTTTCTGCATCATTTTGAAAACCCGGACCTCGCCCGCTTACTTGAATTGGCGGCGGCGCGCACGACGCTGTTAGCAGCGTGCGAACCTCGTCGCGATCGCTTTTCGCTCATGGCGAGCAGCCTGGTCTGGGTCATCGGCTGCAACGACGTCACCCAATGGGATGCGAAGACCAGCGTGCGCGCCGGCTTCGCCGACCGCGATCTGTCTAAGCTGTGGCCAAATCAGAACGGCTGGATTCTCGACGAGACCTCCGCAATGCCGTTCACGCACTGCTTCGCGGCGCGGAAGTCGAATTCCGCCCCAGGCGACACGCCTCCGGTCGACTCTCCGTAAGCCAACCGTGCGCTTTCGCTCTAAGCCATCCGTGCGCTGTCGCTCTCGCGAGCGGCTGGCCTGGCCAATCGGCGCAGCGCTCCGGAAGTGCTTCGCGAAGAGGTAGATGAGGAGTCGTATCGTGACGGAAGCAAGCGTGATCATCGGCGGCGGCGTCGCTGGAGCTACGGCGGCCCTCGCTTTATCCCGCGCGGGTCGGCGCGTCGATCTCTATGAGCGCTCGTTGTCCGCGAGCCACAAGATTTGCGGCGAGTTTCTGAGCCGGGAAGTCAGCGCAAATCTGCGATCTCTTGGCGTAGACCCGGTGGAGCTGGGCGCTCGGCCGATCAATCGCGTGCGTCTGGTTCGGGGCAGTCGCAGCGTCGACGAGCCGCTGCCATTTCCGGCTCTGGCGCTATCGAGAAAAGTCCTCGACGAGGCTCTGCTCGAACATGCGGCGTCTTGCGGCGTGAATGTCGTTCGCGGCAAGGCGGCGCGGTTCATCGAGCAATCGGATGACGGCGGCTTCGAAGTGTCCTTCGGCTCAGGAGACAGCGCGCCGGCTCGGACGATTTTTCTTGCGACCGGCAAGCACGATCTGCGCGGCGTCAAGCGCGCTGCGCCTGGGCGCCAAAGCGATTATCTCGCTTTGAAAATGTATTATCGTTTCAACAAGAAAAAGACTGAGCATTTGCGGTGGGTGACGGAGCTGATTCTCCTGAAGGAATGCTATCTCGGGCTAATGCTCGTCGAAGACGATCACGTCAACTTTTGTTTCGTGATCAGCGAGGAGCGCTTCGCCAAAGGAGGGGGAACCTGGCAAGGTGTTCTGCAGCAATTCAGCAGCGAGTCGGGCTACGTCGCGGCTTACTTGGAGGGCGCCGTGCCTTTGCTGGATCGCCCGCTTGCGATCAGCCGCATTCCTTATGGTTTTGTACACATTCCGTCCCCTGCGGACCCGCCGGGCCTATGGCGGCTTGGAGATCAGATTGCGGTGATCCCTTCTTTCACCGGCGACGGGATGGGCATGGCGAGCTGCAGCGCAGTTCTAGCGGCCAACATGTTTCTCGAAGGCGAGACCTCGCATGCGTTTCACCACCGGTTTGGCAGCATTGTCAGAAGACAGATGCGCGTCTCAAAGCCGCTCAACAGCATGTTCTTCAGACATCCGGTTGGCCAGGACGCCCTAATATGGCTCGCCTCGCGGTTTCCTAGCGGCGTGCGCGCGATCGCGCGCGCGACGCGCGTTCCCGAAGAGGCGATTCCGCGTATCGACTAAGTCATATTTCCATCGGACCACGTTTATGACCGCCAACGACACAAGCACTATCTCCAAATCAGCCGATCGGACTCGCTGCTTTCATCATGCGTTTGAAGGTAGGCCATAACGGCGTTTACAGATCAAGTATCAGCTTGTACATATAAATGTATGAGCCAAGAAGCGCCAGATGCGATGGTCTCGGGCTAGGCGCGTCATCTCAACAACGGAACTCTCGAACGCTACGGCGGTCTGCCCCAGCGAGATGAGTGTGAGATGGCCCAACGATTACGTTTTTGGGCGGGGCGCTTGACTGACCCAACTTTTTCCTGGTCTCCCTAGAATCGACAGCCTCTTTCAGCGAGGAGATCTATAATGATACTCTCGAGCCGGATTATCGATCAGGGAACCCAGCTGAACTCGAGCCGCTCCATACGACAGACGCGACTCATGATTCTTCTGCTGTCTGTTTTGACCTTCTCTGGTGCGCAGGACGCCCAGGCTCAGTCCCTCAAGCGCGATCTGCGGGGCTTTTCGCTCGGCATGTCCAAGGATGAAGCGGCAAGACTCGCGCGCTCGCAGTGCAACAACTTCGGAAAGGTCTCGTTTCATGGCGGCATGCGCGCCGAGGAGTTCTTCGCATCGTCATCTGAATACGGGAAACAGTTCTCCTGCAGATTTGAAGACGGCTCCATCGTCAACTATGCGCTCACCCCGCGGACCGGCAAGGTCTACAAGCTGAACGGCGTGTTCCTTTCACAGATGACCTGTCCGGAGCTTCTCGATTTCATCATCGAAGAATTTAAAGTAAGCGAGAAATATTCGAAATATCATCCAAAGCCCAAAGCCGAGCGCGACTGCCAGGGATGGGCGTGGCAATCCGGTCCGAGCTACGATTTGAAAGTTTGGCTTAACGAGCCCGACGCCACGCGATTCAACGTGAGCTTGATGGACAGCGAAGTTGTCCGGCAGAACGAGGCCTCGGCCGAGGATTCCGAAAAACAGTCGGGCGTCAAACCTCGCTTGTAGG
>NZ_JADNQZ010000008.1 GCF_015709515.1 Methylocystis sp. H62 | reverse complement strand
CCGCCTTCGGATCGCGACCCGATCGACTGGAGGCTCGTGACCAATCTGCCTGTCGACGATCTCGCAGCCGCCATCGAAAAGCTCGACTGGTACGCACTGCGCTGGAAAATCGAGGTGTTCCACAAGGTCATGAAATCTGGTTGCCGCGCCGAAGATGCGAAATTGCAGACTGCCGAACGGCTGGTGAAATTGCTCGCCCTCATCACAGTCGTCAGCTGGCGCATCTTTTGGATCACCATGTCTGCGCGGGCTCAACCACTCGCGAAACCCGAGACTGTCCTCACACCTGCCGAGATTGAAACACTCGACCGCATCGATGCGGCGCGCTCCAGACCGCGCATCATGCGCCGAACGGTCGCAACCTACTTGTTACAGATCGCCATGCTCGGCGGCTATCTCGCTCGCACGCGCGATCCTCCCCCAGGAAACATGGTCGTCTGGCGTGGCCTGACCAAATTGCAAGATATCGCTTTCGGCATCGCTATCGGTTCAACACGCAGATGTGGGTAATTGAAAGTCTCGCCGGAGGCTTACTTTGGTGCAGGCTCTCGCCGAAGAGCTCGTTTCACGTGATGGTCGATGACGCGCCACCCGGAACCGGACGGGAATTCGGCGGCGTCATCAATCTATGGTCGTTGCCCATAGCGATCTGGAAAGGCGTTCCCATGGACGCCCATCGGCCGGCGGCGCTGCTTGGCTTACTGACGATTAACTCGATATTCGCCTGGCGGCGAGCCGCCCCACCTAGGCTTGCATTCCTGCCCGCGCCACTGACGGGCGTCGGACTGGCAACCTTCGCGGCCTGGCATTTCAACGTGGACATCAAATATGTTCCGGCGCCGGACGATCTTCTGGGCGCTATAAACATGCCGACACTTCATGCGCTCGGGAGGTTGGGCGAGGTAGCGCTATGGGCGGCGGGCCTGTCGCTTGCCTTCGTCGCCGGCGCGGAGTCGCTGCTGACGGCGACTGCAGTCGATGTAATACAGCGTCGCACGGCGCGCCCAAAATACAACAAAGAGCTTGTGGCACAAGGCGTCGGCAATCTGCTGTGCGGCATGCTCGGCGTGCTGCCCGTTTCTGGCGTCATCGTGCGCAGCGCCGCCAATTGTGAACGCCGGCGGCCGGACGCGGCTCTCCACCATGCTGCATGGCGTGTGGATTTTGCTGCTCATCACCATGGCACCGAAACGTCCTGCGCATTATTCCCGTCGTCAGCCTCGCGGCAGTGCTCGTTTACGCCGGCCTCAATCTGATCAACTACGGCTTCGTGCGCTTTCTCTGGAGTCAGGAACGCGTCGAAACGGCCGTCTATGCTGCAACCTTCGCTGCAGTGGTGATAACCGACGTGCTGACCGGCATTGCAGTCGGCGTGGGACTTGCCATCGTCCGCCTGCTCTACACCTTCTCCCATCTCAGCATTCGCCGTGAAGAGAGTGACGGCGTGATCTATATACATCTCGAAGGCGCTGCGACATTCATCCGCCTTCCGCAGCTCGCCGCCGCTCTAGAAGGATTACCCCCAGGCACGCGCGTGCATGTGCATCTCAGTGAGTTGAGCTATATCGATCACGCCTGCCTCGACCTTTTTCTAAGCCGGGAGTGGCAGCTTCAAAGCTCCGGCGGAGAGCTCGTGCTCGACTGGGACGCGCTCCATGGATTGTTCCGTAAGGGCGATGGACGATCGAGCGCCAAGCGTGCGAAGGCGAACGAAACTCGTGTTGGAAGCGTTCAGAGGAACAAAGTTGCGCGAGAATAATCTACCTTTATCAGTATGCATAGCGCTGGCAAGCGGCACCTCAAAAGTCGAGATCGAAAAACTGACCAGAAGGAAATATTATGTTCAAGAGAATCCTCCTCCCGGTTGATCTCGAGCAACCCCAGCTGACACGACAAGCGATCGAAGCGGCTATAGGGATCGCCGATCCTGACGCCAGATTGCGCCTTGTTAATGTGCAAACGATGCTACCCACGATGTTCATCGAATACGGACCTCCCGATTATGAAGACGAGGTTCGACTTGAGGCTCAAAAACAAATCGCGAAAACCACAGTGAAGATTGATTACCCGCGTAAGCGCATTTCGACCATTGTGAGAATCGGCGCGATCTATGACGAGGCCCTGACCGAGGCCGGAGAGTGGAATGCCGATCTCATCGTTATCTGCTCAAACCGGCCAACCTTGGCGACGTATCTTCTTGGCTCAAATGCCGCAAAAATCGTACGACATGCCACATGCTCAGTACTGGTGGTGCGTTGATAGCATTATACCAAAGGTCAGACTTCCTCGACCGGGTTCAGCTTCGGCACCCGCGCGACGAAGACCTTGGCTTTGCTTTGGGCTACTGTCGTCATCGGTCCGATGTTTTGTTGAAACGCCGCATCAAAGGGCTCCAGAAGAAAAAGAAGATTCAGATTGGCACGGTCCATGAAAACAACGTGACGATTCACGACTGTTAAAGTGGCCCAGCGTATTTTTTGACTTTTTATGGCCTCCGGCGCTTGGGCACAATTGGGCTCGACGTGCGCTGCAAGCACCTGCTTTCGACCGTCGGAATCACCAAGGATACGGAGGCGGCGAAGGAGACGGCCCGAAATGGTGCTCGCCAACGACAACTCCGCGTCGATCGTGGACGTTGTACGCGAAGGCCGGGTCAGTTATGGCAACTTGAAAAAGCACTATATGTAATTGCTCCGCATCAGCGGCGGCCAGGCATTTCTGAACGGGACGAGCCTCGTCAATCCTGCCCCCGTAACGCCGATCGTTCCGTAACAGCGCGGTGGAAATGTCGCGATTTGATCAGTCGGCTTCGCATGCAGACAGATTCTTTTCTTTCCTTCAGCGTGGGATCGAGTGTTGTCGTGTCGCCCTTGTCGGCTTCGTGAATCGGCGCCGCCACGATCACGCCGGTGTCGAGATCGACCGCATGTTCGGGCTCGTAGGCGAGATGCGTCGTGCCGTCCTTCATCTTGGCGATCTTCGCCTCTCGATCGGTCTTGCTCGTCCAATCCTCGTTCGAGAGCTTCTTACCTTTGCGCTTACGGTCGAGTCGGATCAGATCGTCGACGTCGGCGTCTCGACACCGCTTTCCTTGGCCATCCGAGTCAGCATCTCGCGATAGCTTTCGCCATTGTCACGGCGCACGGTCGTCCGCAGCGCCGCGTTGGCTTCCATCGTCGACCCGTCGACGCCGATCCGCTCGCCCTTCACCAGACCATGTTCGGCGACGAGCTTCAGGACGAAGGCGAACACCTTCTCGTGCACTTCGTGCGGCAGACGGCTTCGCGTCTTCGACAACCAGGAATGATCGGGAACCTTGTCGCGCTTGCCGTGCCGAGTGAAATCTCCCAGCGATCTCGAATCCGAGCAGCCCCAGACAATGCAGCGCTCGCTGTCGAGCCCTTCGAAATAGCGAGTCGCAGAGGCGGCCAACCACAAACACGAGCTCGCAGCTCAACGTACGAGAACGGCCTGCCTACACTTTCATGCTCCCGGCACCTCAGTCCCGGATGGTCGCACCATACGCCTTGTTCTCGATGAACGCAGCTGGGCATTGGCACCGGATATCTTCATACTGGTTACAAACCCCATCGAAAGCGCATTCGCGACGGTTCGGCATCGCACGGTGCGCATGAAAGGCGCGCTCTCGCCGGACACCGCTGTCAGGACACATCAGAAATTGAGAAATCGGCCTGTTGAATTTCAATGCGTTACGAAACGCTGCTGATTTACGCGTATACATTTGAATTGAGAAAACGCCCGAATGATGTACAGTTGAATTGAGAATTTGCGGCTCAACCATTTCTCATGGACGCGGCCGAAAAATGAACAGCAATAATGAGAACGCGCCCTGCCCTGATGACGCCGACACGACGGGGTCCGACGACCCGCAGTGGTTAGAGGCATGTCGACGCGAGGAGGCCATCAGAGAATTGTTAGGCCGCTCCGCGGGCGACCGGCTACGAACAAGCGACGTCGAAGATGTTGCTTTGGACCTCGGGATCAGTCGCGCGACACTTTATCGCCTCGTCGCGATCTATCGCGAAACGCCCACCGTTGAGGCGCTTCAGCCGAAGCCGCGAGGCCGATCGAAAGGGGCGCTCGCTCTCGACAAATCGCGTCATAAGTTGATCCGCCAGACGATCCGGGAAGTCTATCTGAAGCCGCAGCGTCCAACGCTGACCCACCTCGTCGAACAAATCCATTTGCGTTTCG
>NZ_JADNQZ010000007.1 GCF_015709515.1 Methylocystis sp. H62 | reverse complement strand
CGCGAGGGTTGTCGACGGCGTAGGAAGGTCAAGCGGAGGGTATGGCGCAACGGTCGACGAGACGGGATCGGGAAAACCAGTTCATGGACGAGCGCCACGAGCGCGCGAGATTGTAATGGATCCGATCCGCGAACTCCCATACGGGCCCGCGGCATGTGACTGCGCCGCATCAGAGGCCGGATACATGTCAGCACCTGACCATGCGCTGCGCAGCTTCGAAGATTCTTCTTGCACCGGCGGGGGCGTCCATACATGTCCATGATCACGATGTCGTCCCGCGAGAGCGTCGGGACGAGAACCTGATCGACATAGGCTTGGAACCATTGGCCGTTGACCGGCCCGTCGAGAACCATCGGCGCCGTCATGCGGTCGCAGCGCAGACCGCCGATGAAGGTCGTCGTCTTCCAATGTCCGTGCGGAACGCTCGCGCGCAGCCGCTCGCCTTTCTGTTCGCGCCCGCATTTGCGCGCCATGTTGGTCGTGGTCCAGGTCTCATCGATGAAGACGAGCCTTTCCGGATCGAGATCGAGCTGGCTCTCCAACCAGGCTTCGCGCCGCGCCTTTACGTCCGGGCGGTCCTGTTCGCTCGCATGGGCGGTCTTTTTTTGAACGTCAGACCGCAACGGTCGAGAAACGTCCACAATGTCGCGCGACTGGCCTTCACGCCGAGCAACATCCGACGAGATGTCGCTGGGCGTAGAGATGTTTATCGAGCGAATATTTGATCGCCCGTGACGGGTTGTTGGGGACGATGGCGTGCGCCCTTGGCGGCGATGACGTGACGCAAATGATCGGCGTCATAGGCGGTATGGGCCATGACGACCTCCGCAGGCAATCCCTCGCTCAATGCAGCGGCTTGCGGCGCATCGCCCTTCTGAACCGCGGTCAGCGTGAACCGCACAGGGCATCCCCAGCCGCGAACCGCCATATGTATCTTGGTGCTCAAGCCGCCGCGCGAGCGACCAATCGCTGATCTTCAGGCCCCCCTTTTTCGCCCCCGCGGCATGCTGATCCGCCTGGGACGATGGTGGAGTCGACAATCAGATATTCGAAGTCCGGATCATCCGACGTCGCCTTGGGTGCCATCCGCTCCCAAGCCACGTCGGTCAACACCAGTCGATCCATCACACCCAAGGCCGTTTCCCCAAAGGCAGCCTTGAATCTGATTTGCGCCTAAAATGGAATCCCTAGAGTCCACACGACCTAGTGCTCAGATCATTTCGAATACACGCCCGACATGGTGAGGTCGTAAGCATGTTCTTTGCGATCGAAGTCTGCGATGGGGAGATCATCGCCTGATCGGCCGGCCGTCGCCAAGCGCGGCGTCTCGGGCGAGATGGTGCGCGATCTAGAATCCAGACTCATAACAAAAGCCGCGATGCAGACGGCTGCGAGAAAGTTAGTGGCGCTTCGTTCGTACGCGTGGCAATGCGCCTGAAGTCCTTCAACCGGCAGAACATGCGCTCAGTGGCGTTGCGATTGCGGTAAAGGAAAAGTGAGAAACAGTTCTTCCATTTGCGATTGGCCTTGGGCAGGATGTTCGGCATCACGCGCTTGTGCTGTTCACGTTGGTCGTCAACCAGAAGGGTCAGAAACAGATTTGCGGTGCGCTATGATTCAGGAGAAGATCAGAATCTCTTTGCTGTCTCTTGTGAGCGGGTACGTCGTTTGTATGTGTCTATGGAGCAAAATTCCTGGTAATTTCGTGGACGTCTCAGATTTTGCCGCATTGTTCATCTAACTGAGCGTAACTAAGCTCGCGATTTCGCAAAGAGAGCACATGACGAAAATCTTGCCCGTTATTATGTGCGGCGGATTGGGGACGCGGGTGTGGCCCGAGTCGCGCGAGACGCTTCCCAAGCAGTTCATTCCGCTCGTTGGCGAGCGCTCCACCTTCCAAACGACTTTGGCGATGCTCGCTGACCCGGCGTTCGAACGGCCGATCGTCGTCTCCAACTTCGACTACCGTTTCCTCATCGCCGACCAGCTGCGCGAGATCGGCGCGCAGGCCGACGTCGTGCTGGAGCCGTCGCGCCGCGACTCGGGTCCGGCGGTGGCCGTCGCGGCGGGCCTCGCCGCGCGCCGCGCGCCCGACACCATCGTCGTCGTGCTCGCCGCAGACCATGTCGTGCGCGACACGCAGGGCCTCGTCGATCTGTGCAAGCGCGCGAGCGCCGCCGCCGCCGAAGGCTATATCGTCACGCTTGGCGTCAAGCCCGACGGCCCCGCGACAGGATACGGCTATCTGCGCCCCGGCGCGCCGCTCGAGTCCTGTTGCGAGGTCTACAAACTCGACGCTTTCGTCGAAAAGCCGGACCGGGCGACGGCGCAGGACTATGTCGACGCCGGCTATTTCTGGAACAGCGGCAACTTCATCTTTCGCGCCGACGTCATGCAGTCGGAGATTGCGCAATTCGAGCCCGGCATTTTCACCGCCGCCGAGGCGGCGATCGAAGCGGCCAGCCAGGACCTCGGCTTCATGATTTTGAACGCCGAGGCCTTCGCGCACGCGCCGAAGAAATCGATCGACTACGCCGTGATGGAAAAGACCGACAAAGCGGCGCTGATTCCGGCCGACATCGGCTGGTCCGACGTCGGCACCTGGCGCGCCGTCTGGGAATTGTCGGACCGCGACGAACTCGGCAATTCCATCCGCGGCCAAGGCGTCGTCATGAACGCCCGCAACGTCCATGTGCGCTCCGAGGACACGCTGACCACC
>NZ_JADNQZ010000006.1 GCF_015709515.1 Methylocystis sp. H62 | reverse complement strand
TGGAAGTGGCGCCGCCCCCAATTGGACGCATGTGGTCGGCTTTTGAACTGCGGGGTTCAGGAGCGCCATCGGCTTGCGGCGTAACGACTAGGGACCGTTAAATTAACTGGGGTAGCTATGCTGCTCGAAGGAGCGGCGGTGTCGGCTTGAACAGCCAGTCGAAGCGTGATTTGAAGATTGGCGGTTCATAGGACAACTGCTCACGCAGGTTTCCGTTCATGACTGCGGCGCGCACTTGCAGCATCAGATGAGCGCCGCGTCTTGACCATCGCATCTGTTGTTTTTTGACCATGCGGCG
>NZ_JADNQZ010000005.1 GCF_015709515.1 Methylocystis sp. H62 | reverse complement strand
CCTCCAAAGGATTCACACAGAACACCCGCTGTTCGTTGGGAAGCGTCGCCTGCAACATGATCCCCTCCTCGGCGAATACCGCCAAATGGTTTCCGATTACGCGACTGACTGCTCCAAATCTGCGTAGGCGATAATGAATCCGTCACCTTCGATCGTCGAAACGCGCGCGCGCGCGTTCCTGTCCTTGTGCGAAAGCACGATCTGTCCGTCACCGGTCATTTCGGTTGCCTCCATCGCAAGCGGTTTGCCCTCAAGACCGACGCCCAAGAGCTTGCCGA
>NZ_JADNQZ010000004.1 GCF_015709515.1 Methylocystis sp. H62 | reverse complement strand
ACCAACACGCGGAACTGGGCCGGGATCACATCGAGACGCTCGGAGACATCCTCGCCAATCATCGTCATCGGGCCGCAACCGCAGGGACACATTGTGCTTCGCGGTTCGATCACGCGCTCAACGCGCGGAAGATGAGCCGGCAACTGGCCGCGATTGCCGTTGCGCGAACGATCGGCGCGCGCCGATTTGCCCTTGATGATCGCCGCAGCTTTTTCCTGCGCGGCGTCCAAAACGCCCTGAGCAATCTCGACGTCCTCGAGCGGAAGA
>NZ_JADNQZ010000003.1 GCF_015709515.1 Methylocystis sp. H62 | reverse complement strand
CTCGTGCGCGTTCAGACCAACCGGCTGGCCGAGCCACCGACAGAAGCAGCGCCGACGGATGCGGCCCATCGCGTCTTCGCCCAACTCGCCGCGGTCCCTTGGTCTGGTCGCCATCAGGTCGCGATTGGCGGCGAGGATCACGAAATCGCTTTCTTGCAGATCAAGTTTGCCTCGGTGAAGACATTGCCGCCCATCGGCAAACAAAAGCGATACGCGCCACAAACCCTTTTCTACATTCACGCCCT
>NZ_JADNQZ010000002.1 GCF_015709515.1 Methylocystis sp. H62 | reverse complement strand
GATCGCCAAACTTCGCGACAATGACCTGGGCGATCAGCGCTTCAGTCGGCAGGCCACCAGGCACGACATGCTCGGGCGCATGCGCCTGCGCCACGGCGCTCGAGCAACGGCGGCACGCATATTTCGGACGGCGCGTGACCAACACGCGGAACTGGGCCGGGATCACATCGAGACGCTCGGAGACATCCTCGCCAATCATCGTCATCGGGCCGCAACCGCAGGGACACA
>NZ_JADNQZ010000001.1 GCF_015709515.1 Methylocystis sp. H62 | reverse complement strand
TGCGCCAGCGCCATGGCGCGCAGCCTCAGCTCTTTTTCAAACATCTCTAAATTTTCGCCGAAGACGTCATCGAGAAAGCCGATCTCGCAAGCCTTTCGCGCGCCGAGAGGCTGGCAGCGCTGCGTAAGCTCCAGCGCTTTGTCTTGCCCCACGCGCTTTGGGAGCAAATAGGTCCAATATTCGGAACCGTAGAGTTCCCCCATGCTGCGGTAGTGAGGATT